>JAJUIK010000027.1 GCA_029267635.1 Moraxellaceae bacterium
AAATGGTTATGCCAGGTGACAACGTTGAAATGTCAGTAGAATTGATCCACCCAATCGCAATGGACCCAGGTCTACGTTTTGCGATCCGTGAAGGTGGTCGTACTGTAGGTGCTGGTGTTGTTGCGAAAGTAACTGCATAATATAATAGTTATGTCTGCAAGCCGGGAGCTTAGGTTCTCGGTTTGTGTTGTAGGCCAGTAGTTCAATTGGTAGAGCGTCGGTCTCCAAAACCGAATGTTGGGGGTTCGAGTCCCTCCTGGCCTGCCACTTTTTTCTAAATAAAAAGCTTGATGCTGGTTGAATTGTCCTATAATAAGTCGCGAATTCTACGACGAGTACAAAAATGTCGAATGATAAATCGCGTGACGCATTAAGCGAAGCGCCTATTCCTCAAAGAAATAATCCTGCTGAAACTGTTGGTTCGAGTTCACCGTTAGATATTGTCTTGTGGGTGATTGCATTAGCATTATTGATTGCTGCAACCCTAGTGAATCAGCATTTACCAGCGTATTGGGCACCAGCAAATGACATTTGGGTGCGCGTTGGGGTAATTTTGGCTTGTATCGTAGTGGCTTTAGGTTTATTATACGCCACCCATCAAGGCAAAGGCTTTTCGCGGTTATTAAAAGATTCGCGAATCGAGCTGCGTCGAGTAACTTGGCCAACCAAACAGGAAACTGTCAGTACCTCTTGGCATGTGTTGCTGGTGGTAATCATCGCCTCATTGCTTTTGTGGTGTTTTGATTACGTTTTAGGTTGGTTCATTAAGCTAATTATCGGGTAAAAGAGCTATGAAACGTTGGTACATTATTCATGCCTATTCGGGTTATGAAAAACAAGTGATGCGTTCGCTTAATGATCGAATCCAGCGTAGCGCTGTTGCCGATAGCTTTGGTGAAGTCCTGGTTCCTACCGAAGAAGTGGTAGAGATGAAGGATGGTAAGAAACGTAAATCAGAGCGTAAATTCTTTCCGGGCTATGTATTGGTCGAAATGGAAATGAATGATGAAACCTGGCACATCGTGAAAGAATGTCCGAAGGTGCTTGGTTTTATTGGTGGTACGGCTGAAAAACCGGCGCCAATTACGCAAAAAGAAGCTGATGCGATTCTTGCACGTGTGCGAAATACTGGTGAAGCGCCTCGTCCGAAGACGATGTTTGAACCAGGTGAAGAATTACTTGTAATTGACGGTCCATTCACCGACTTTAAAGGCGTGGTGGAAGAAGTTCAATACGAGAAGTCACGTTTAACGTTGACGATTAATGTATTTAACCGACCAACTCAGGTTGAGCTGGAGTTTCGTCAAGTCGAAAAAACGATTTGATCTGAAGTGGTTAGAAAACGCCCGATTTAATCGGGCATTGTTATTGTAACAATACTGTTACGTAAATGATGTTGGGGAGCCTAGCGGCGTTTGTACCCAGAGGTAATTTGAAATGGCTAAGAAGATTGACGGCTATATCAAGCTGCAAGTTCCAGCTGGTAAAGCGAATCCATCTCCACCGATTGGTCCTGCATTGGGTCAACGTGGTGTAAACATCATGGCATTCTGTAAAGAATTCAATGCTGCTACACAAAAACTTGAAGTTGGTTTGCCAATTCCAGTCGTGATCACTGTGTACAACGACAAGTCGTTCACATTCATCATGAAAACTCCTCCTGCTTCTATTCTTCTTAAGAAAGCTGCGGGTATCCAAAAGGGTTCAGCTGTACCAAACAAAACTAAAGTTGGTAAGTTGACTCGTGCTCAGTTAGAAGAAATCGCGACTACTAAAGAACCAGATTTGACTGGTGCTGACTTAGACGCGCGTGTTCGTACCATCGCTGGTTCTGCACGTTCTATGGGCTTGGAAGTGGAGCTATAAGACATGGCAAAGTTAACTAAACGTCAAAAAGCCATTGCTGCTGCTATTGAAGCAAACAAAGTTTACACTTTGGAAGAAGCAGTACAGGTTCTTACTAGCCTACCAGCTGCAAAATTCAAAGAATCTTTGGATGTTGCAGTAAACCTTGGTGTAGATCCACGTAAATCTGACCAAGTGGTTCGTGGTGCGACTACACTTCCTGCGGGTACTGGTAAAACTGTACGCGTAGCAGTATTTGCTCAAGGTGCACAAGCTGAAGCTGCTAAAGCTGAAGGCGCAGACATCGTTGGTTTTGATGACCTTGCTGAAAGTATTCAAGCAGGTAATCTTGACTTTGACGTTGTAATTGCTGCTCCAGATGCAATGCGCGTTGTAGGTAAGTTGGGTACCATTCTTGGTCCACGTGGCTTAATGCCAAACCCGAAAGTGGGTACTGTAACTCCTGACGTCGCTGGTGCTGTACGCAATGCCAAAGCGGGTCAAGCACGTTACCGTGTAGACAAAGCGGGTATCATCCACGCTGCGATCGGTCAGGTTGGCTTTGAAGCTACTGCTGTTCGTCAAAACGTTGAAGCTTTGATTGCTGACTTGAAACGTTTGAAGCCAGCGACTTCTAAAGGCGTCTACATCAAAAAGATCACTTTGAGCTCAACTATGGGCCCTGGTCTTACTGTTGATGTAAACAACGTAGCTAACTAAGTTTCGACTTAGACAGAATTCTTAAAATCTCTGAACCGTTCAAAGCTTAGGCTTGGGTTCAGAGTGGACTTTGAATTGATAGGTTAAAGCCTATTGGCGTCAAAGACCTCAGGCGAGGGGTGATGTTCTTCGGAATGACACGCTTCTTAATAATCCAGCCTGCGTAGACGCGGTGGTGTGATTTATTCCTCCTCCGCGTGTAAGCTTGAAAGAATGAGGCTTACGAATTGGGGTGCATCCGTTTGGATGCATAAATCACCGTTGGGAGGTTTTACAATGGCTCTTCTTATCGAAGACAAAAAACAGATCGTAACAGAAGTTAACGAAGTTGCTTCTAAAGCGTTCTCTGCTGTTGTTGCTGACTACCAAGGTTTAACTGTAGAGCAATTGACTACTCTACGTGTTGAAGCTCGTAAGTTAGGTGTTACTACACGTATCGTTCGTAACACACTGGCAAAACGTGCATTTCAAGGTACTCAATTCGATATCTTGAATGACAACCTTGTTGGTCCAACAATTCTAGGTTTTTCAACTTCTGAAGACGACATGGGCGCTGCTGCTCGCTTGTTCGAAGAATTTGCTAAAACGAACAAAGCATTTGAATTAAAAGCTGCTGCCTTTGATGGCAAAGTTTATCAAGGTGCTGATGTTAGCGTTATCGCAAATCTTCCGAACCAAGAAAAAGCACTTACTATGCTTGCGTCTGTTCTTCAAGCTCCTATTTCGAAATTGGGTCGCCTCATTACAGCGCTCAAAGAGAAAAACGAGTCAGAAGCTGCTTAAGCTTAAATCTACTTTCACACCATTCAATATCCATTTGGAGTTACTCTCATGGCTTTAACTAACGAAGAAATCTTAAACGCAGTTGCTGAAAAAACTGTTCTTGAGCTTGTTGAACTGATCTCTGCTTTCGAAGAGAAATTCAACGTATCTGCTGCTGCTGTTGCTGTTGCTGCTGCTCCTGGTGCTGGCGCTGCTGCTGCTGAAGAACAAACTGAATTCAACGTTGAGTTGACTTCTTTCGGCGCGAACAAAGTTGCTGTAATTAAAGCAGTTCGTGAAGCAACTGGCCTTGGTCTTAAAGAAGCGAAAGATCTTGTTGAAGGTGCTCCCCAAGTTCTTAAAGAAGGCGTTTCTAAAGAAGAAGGCGAAGAACTTAAGAAGAAACTTGAAGAAGCTGGTGCTACAGTTACACTTAAGTAATTCTTTAAGGAGTCGATTTTTTAATAGGCTCCATAAAATGGCTGATGGCTCTTGGGTCATCAGCCTTTTTGCGTTACAATAATCGGCTCGATTTTTGTTTTGTGCGATAAAATAATCGTCAAATTTAAAAATAAACGAAAATTATCAAACGCTTACCAATATTTTTATCGATATGAAAATATTGTTAAGCGTTTTCATACCACTAAAAATTGCAGCATTTGTGGATAGTGGTGGCCATATCGGCCTGCGTAATTCCTTCTAAGTCCGTTCTGCAGGCGGCTTAGTTTACTTTCCGAGGACTCCAGATGGCATACTCATATACCGAAAAGAAACGGATCCGTAAGAATTTTGGTAAATTGCCCCATGTCATGGAAGCTCCGTACCTGCTGTCGATTCAAGTCGACTCGTACCGGACTTTCTTGCAAGATGGCAAAACTCCAAAAAACCGCGAAGATATCGGTCTCCAAGCCGCATTTCGTTCAGTTTTTCCAATTGAAAGTTATTCTGGCAATGCTGCTTTAGAATTTGTTGAGTATAGCCTGGGCAAGCCTGAGTTTGATGTACGCGAATGTATCCTTCGTGGCTCGACTTATGCGGCACCAATGCGCGTCAAGATTCGTTTGATTATTAAAGATCGCGAAACAAAATCAATCAAAGACGTACGTGAACAAGAAGTGTACATGGGTGAAATTCCACTCATGACTGAAAACGGTACCTTTGTGATCAACGGTACCGAACGTGTCATCGTATCGCAATTGCACCGTTCACCAGGTGTATTCTTTGACCACGATAAAGGCAAGACCCACTCAAGCGGTAAAGTGCTGTATTCAGCACGTATCATTCCTTACCGTGGTTCATGGTTAGACTTCGAATTTGACGCCAAAGACCTCGTTTACGTTCGTATCGACCGTCGTCGTAAATTGCTTGCGACTGTGGTGATGCGTGCACTGGGTTATAACAATGAACAGATCCTGAATTTGTTCTACGAAAAAGTGCCTGTGTACCTCGATATGGGCAGTTACCAGATTGACCTCGTGCCTGAGCGTTTGCGTGGTGAAATGGCACAGTTCGACATTGCCGACAATGACGGTAAAGTGATTGTTGAGCAAGGTAAACGTATTAATGCGCGTCACGTGCGTCAGATGGAAGCTTCTGGTCTGCAAAAATTGTCCGTGCCAGATGAATACCTGTACGAGCGTATCATTGCAGAGAACATTGAACTGCGTGACGGTTCCGTGATTGAAGCTAATACAGTCTTGAGCCATGAAGTGATGGTGAAACTGGCTGAAGGCGGCGTAAAACAGTTCAATATCCTGTTCACCAACGACATCGACCGTGGTTCTTTCGTTGCGGATTCTTTACGTGCTGATACTACACGTGACCGCGAAGAAGCACTGGTTGAAATCTATAAAGTGATGCGTCCAGGCGAGCCACCAACCAAAGAAGCGGCCGAGAACCTGTTCAATAACCTGTTCTTCTCTTCTGAGCGTTATGACCTGTCTCCAGTGGGTCGTATGAAGTTCAACCGTCGTTTGGGCCGTCCATACGAAGTGGGTACAGACCAGAAGTCACGCGAAGTTGAAGGCATCCTGTCACACGATGACATCATTGATGTATTGCGTACTTTGGTTGAAATCCGTAACGGTAAAGGCGAAGTGGACGATATCGACCACTTGGGTAACCGTCGTGTGCGTTCAGTTGGTGAAATGACCGAGAACCAATTCCGTGTGGGTCTGGTTCGTGTTGAACGTGCGGTGAAAGAGCGTCTTTCTCAAGCTGAAACCGACAATCTGTCGCCACAAGATTTGATCAATGCCAAGCCAGTAGCTGCAGCGATCAAAGAATTCTTTGGTTCAAGCCAGTTGTCTCAGTTCATGGACCAAAACAACCCGTTGTCTGAAATCACGCACAAACGTCGTGTTTCTGCGCTTGGTCCGGGTGGTTTGACACGTGAACGTGCAGGCTTTGAAGTGCGTGACGTACATCAAACGCATTATGGTCGTGTATGTCCAATTGAAACGCCAGAAGGTCCAAACATTGGTTTGATCAACTCGCTTTCTGTGTATGCCAAAGCCAACGATTTTGGTTTCTTGGAAACACCATATCGTAAAGTGGTTGATGGCCGTGTAACTGAAGACGTTGAATATTTATCTGCAATTGAAGAAGTGGGTACTGTGATCGCACAGGCCGACTCCGCGGTAGATGCAGAAGGTCATTTGACTGAAGAGTTTGTTTCTGTTCGTCACCAAGGTGAATTCGTACGTATGCCACCGGAAAAAGTGACGCATATGGACGTATCTGCACAACAGGTCGTTTCTGTTGCTGCATCACTTATTCCATTCCTTGAACACGATGACGCCAACCGTGCCTTGATGGGTTCGAACATGCAACGTCAGGCAGTTCCAACACTGATCGCGGACAAACCGTTGGTCGGTACGGGTATGGAAGCCAACGTTGCACGTGACTCAGGTGTGTGTGTGATCGCGAAACGTGGCGGTACCATTGAATTTGTTGATGCATCACGTGTGGTGATCCGTGTCAATGAAGACGAAATGGTCGCAGGTGAAGCCGGTGTAGATATCTACAACCTGATCAAATATACCCGTTCGAACCAGAACACCTGTATTAACCAGAAAATCCTGGTGAATCTGGGTGATAAAGTTGGTCGTGGTGATGTATTGGCTGATGGTCCATCAACCGATGGCGGTGAATTGGCGCTTGGCCAAAACATGCGCGTAGCGTTCATGACCTGGAACGGCTACAACTACGAAGACTCGATCTTGCTTTCTGAGCGTGTGCTGCAAGAAGACCGTTTGACTTCGATCCATATCCAGGAATTGTCATGTGTTGCACGTGATACCAAACTGGGTGCAGAAGAAATCACTGCGGATATCCCGAACGTCGGCGAAGCTGCGCTGTCTAAGCTTGATGAATCCGGTATCGTTTATATCGGTGCAGAAGTGACTGCGGGTGACATCCTGGTCGGTAAAGTGACACCGAAAGGTGAAACTCAGCTAACCCCTGAAGAAAAATTGCTTCGTGCGATCTTCGGTGAAAAAGCAGCTGACGTGAAAGATTCATCACTACGCGTTCCATCGGGTACCAAAGGTACCGTGATTGACGTGCAAGTCTTCACCCGTGACGGTCTGGAAAAAGATGACCGTGCATTGGCGATCGAAAAAGCACAATTGGATGCTTACCGCAAGGACTTGAAAGAAGAATATAAAATCTTCGAAGAAGCAGCTCGCGAACGTATTATTCGCTTGTTGAACGACCAAGTTTCGAATGGTGGTGGTACAACCAAACGTGGCGACAAATTGTCTGCAGACGTATTGTCTGGCCTAGAGCTGGTTGACCTGCTTGAAATCCAGCCGGCTGATGAAGCAATTGCTGAACGTCTGTCACAAATTCAAGTGTTCTTGAAAGAGAAGAGCGCGGAAATTGACGAACGCTTTGCCGAGAAGAAACGCAAGCTATCTACCGGTGACGAACTGACCACTGGCGTTCTGAAAGTTGTTAAGGTTTACCTTGCAGTTAAACGTCGTATCCAGCCAGGTGATAAGATGGCGGGCCGTCACGGTAACAAGGGTGTTGTCTCCAACATCTTGCCAGTAGAAGACATGCCACATGATGCCAATGGTGTACCAGTCGATATCGTACTGAACCCGCTGGGCGTACCATCGCGTATGAACGTCGGTCAGATTCTGGAAACCCACTTGGGTATGGCGGCAAAAGGTCTGGGCGAGCAAATCGACAAGATGCTTAAACAGCAGCGTACTGTCCTTGAATTGCGTGCATTCCTTGACAAGATCTACAACAAAGTCGGTGGCGAGCAGGAACAGCTTGATACCCTGACTGATGATGAAATCTTGAAATTGGCAGGTAACTTGCGTGCCGGTGTGCCGTTGGCAACCCCGGTATTTGACGGTGCTGAAGAGTCACAAATCAAAGAATTGCTTGAACTTGCTGAATTGCCACGTTCTGGTCAAACCATCTTGTTTGACGGACGTACCGGTGAGCAGTTTGACCGTCCTGTAACCGTCGGTTACATGTATATGCTCAAGTTGAACCACTTGGTAGACGACAAGATGCATGCGCGTTCAACCGGTTCTTACTCATTAGTAACGCAACAGCCATTGGGTGGTAAAGCTCAGTTCGGTGGTCAGCGTTTCGGTGAGATGGAGGTTTGGGCACTCGAAGCATACGGCGCAGCGTATACGCTACAAGAAATGTTGACAGTGAAATCGGATGACGTCGAAGGACGTACACGCATCTATAAGAACATTGTAGATGGCAACCATTATATGGATCCGGGCATGCCTGAATCGTTCAACGTATTGACCAAAGAGATCCGTTCTTTAGGTATCAACATTGAACTGAAAAATGGTGACTAAGGCTAAAGAGCCTCACGAATTTTCAGGTAAACACAATATTTGTGACCCAGTCGGGTGAGCCGAGCTCCCCGACACACGGAGAAAAAAATTGAAAGACTTGCTCGATATCATGCGCAAAAAGACGGACTCAGACGGTCATGTACCGGTTGAGTTTGACCGTATCCGTATTGGTCTTGCGTCACCAGAAATGATTAAGTCATGGTCGCACGGTGAAGTGAAAAAGCCGGAAACCATTAACTACCGTACCTTCAAACCGGAACGTGACGGTTTGTTCTGTGCCAAAATCTTTGGTCCAGTAAAAGATTACGAATGCTTGTGTGGCAAATACAAGCGTATGAAATATAAAGGCGTCATTTGTGAGAAATGTGGCGTTGAAGTAACGACTGCAAAAGTCCGTCGTGAACGTATGGGTCACATCGAACTTGCATCTCCAGTCGCGCACATCTGGTTCTTGAAATCATTGCCAAGCCGTATCGGTTTATTGCTCGATATGACGCTTCGTGATATCGAACGTGTGTTGTATTTCGAATCATACGTCGTGACTGATCCTGGCATGACGCCGATGGAGAAATACCAGCTTTTAACTGATGAAGAATACTTCAACGCGTTGGAAGAACACGGTGACGAATTCAGCGCGAAGATGGGTGCAGAAGCGGTTCAGGACTTGTTGAAAGACATCGACCTTGAAGCGGAAATTGCACGCCTACGCGAAGAAATTCCACAAACCACGTCTGAAACCAAACTCAAGAAAGCTTCTAAGCGCTTGAAATTGATGGAAGCGTTTAAAGAATCGAACAACAAGCCAGAATGGATGGTGATGAATGTACTGCCAGTACTTCCACCAGACCTTCGTCCGTTGGTTCCACTTGAAGGCGGCCGTTTCGCGACTTCGGATCTGAATGATCTTTACCGTCGTGTGATCAACCGTAACAACCGTTTGAAACGTCTTCTTGACTTGGCTGCACCAGACATCATCGTACGTAACGAAAAACGTATGTTGCAAGAATCTGTCGATGCTTTGCTGGATAACGGTCGTCGTGGTCGTGCCATTACCGGTTCGAACAAACGTCCATTGAAATCTTTGGCAGACATGATCAAAGGTAAACAAGGTCGTTTCCGTCAGAACTTGTTGGGTAAACGTGTGGATTATTCTGGCCGTTCGGTGATTACCGTTGGTCCTACCTTACGTTTGCACCAATGTGGTCTTCCGAAAAAGATGGCGCTTGAACTGTTCAAGCCATTCATTTTTGCCAAACTACAAGCATCTGGCCAAGCAACCACCATTAAAGCTGCGAAGAAAATGGTGGAGCGTGAAACGCCGGAAGTTTGGGACGTTCTTGCTCATGTGATCCGTCAGCATCCGGTGATGTTAAACCGTGCACCAACCCTGCACCGTTTGGGTCTGCAAGCATTTGAACCGATCCTGATCGAAGGTAAAGCGATCCGTCTGCACCCGCTCGTATGTACAGCGTTTAACGCCGACTTTGACGGTGACCAAATGGCGGTACACGTACCATTGACCCTTGAAGCACAGCTTGAAGCGCGTGCCTTGATGATGTCAACCAACAACATTCTGTCTCCAGCCAACGGTGAACCGATCATCGTACCGTCTCAGGACGTGGTGTTGGGTCTTTACTACATCACCCGTGATGCAGTAAATGCCAAAGGTGAAGGCATGGTGTTTGCGGATACGGATGAAGTGAACCGTGCACTTGCAACCGGTCAGGTGGCTTTGCATGCACGCGTAAAAGCTCGTGTATTCCAAACCGTGATCAACGAAGATGGTGAGCGTGAACAACAAACCATTATTGTCGATACCACACCAGGTCGCTGCCTATTATGGGAAGTGGTGCCAGAAGGCTTAAGCTTCGAGCAAATTAACGTTGAGATGACCAAGAAAAACATCTCGAAGTTGATCAACTCTTGCTACCGTAAATTGGGTCTGAAAGATACTGTAATCTTTGCCGACCAATTGATGTACTTGGGCTTCCGTCAAGCGACGCGTTCAGGTGTATCTGTCGGTATGGAAGACATGGTGATTCCACCAGCAAAACAGGCCATTATCGAAAAAGCGGAAACAGAAGTTCGTGAAATCGAACAACAGTTCGAGCAAGGCTTCGTAACTGCGGGTGAACGCTATAACAAAGTGGTCGATATCTGGGCGCGTACCAACGACCAGGTTGCCAAAGCGATGATGGACAACTTGTCATTCACGACTGTGAAAAACAAACAGGGTGAAGACGAGAAACAGAAATCATTCAACAGCATCTACATGATGTCGGATTCTGGTGCGCGTGGTAGTGCGGCGCAGATTCGTCAGTTAGCCGGTATGCGTGGTCTGATGGCGAAGCCGGATGGCTCGATCATTGAAACGCCGATTAAAGCCAACTTCCGTGAAGGCTTGACGGTACTTCAGTACTTCATCTCGACCCACGGTGCGCGTAAAGGTTTGGCCGATACCGCATTGAAAACTGCGAACTCAGGTTACTTGACCCGTCGTCTGGTTGACGTAGCACAAGACTTGGTGATCACCGAGCCAGATTGTGGCACGTTGGGTGGCCTAGTCATGACGCCACTGATTCAAGGTGGTGACGTGATCGAGCCATTACGTGACCGCGTATTGGGTCGTGTGATTGCTGATGACGTGAAACGTCCAGGCACAGAAGACGTGATCTTCCCGCGCAATACCTTGATTGATGAGAAAATTGCTTCTCAACTTGAAGAGGCGGGTGTGGATGAAATCCGTGTTCGTTCAGTGGTCGCTTGTGAATCCAGCTTCGGTGTTTGTGCGAAATGTTACGGTCGTGACCTCGCACGTGGTCACTTGGTGAACCCAGGCGAATCTGTCGGTGTTATGGCAGCGCAATCAATTGGTGAGCCAGGTACCCAGTTAACGATGCGTACCTTCCACGTGGGTGGTGCGGCGAGCCGAACTTCTGCAGCGAACAGCGTGCAAGTGCGTAACAAAGGTACAGTACGTTTCCATAACGTGAAAACTGTACAACACGCCAAAGGTCACTTGGTTTCAACTTCCCGTTCAGGTGAAATTGGTATTGCCGATGAGTTAGGTCGTGAACGCGAACGCTATAAACTGCCATACGGTGCCAACATCTTGCTGAAAGATGGTGAATCGATTGAAGCCGGCGGTATCGTAGCGACTTGGGATCCGCATACCCATCCGTTGGTGACAGAAGTTGCTGGTAAAGTCCGTTTCAGCCAAATCGCTGATGGCGTGACTGTAACTTCGAAAACTGATGATGCAACCGGTATGACCACGATTGAAATCTTGCCAGTGACTTCACGTCCTGCGTCAGGTAAAGATCTACGTCCTGCGATCGTGTTGGATACCACAGATGGTGGCGAACAGTTCTACTTCTTGCCACAGAACACCATCGTGACCGTACGTGATGGTGAAACCATCGGTGTCGGTGATGTTATCGGTCGTGTACCACAAGAATCTTCACGTACCCGTGATATTACCGGTGGTCTGCCACGTGTTGCCGACTTGTTCGAAGCACGTAAGCCGAAAGAGCATGCGATCTTGGCAGAAGTGTCAGGTGTAGTAAGCTTCGGTAAAGAGACCAAAGGTAAGAACCGTCTGGTGATTACGCCGGATGATGGTTCTGAGATTTATGAAGAACTGATTCCGAAATGGCGTACGATTAACGTGTTCGAAGGCGAGCATGTGAACCGTGGTGAAACCATTTCTGATGGTCCACAAAACCCGCACGACATCTTGCGTCTGAAAGGTGAAGTGGCGTTGACCAACTACATCGTGAACGAAGTTCAGGACGTTTACCGTCTGCAAGGTGTAAAAATCAACGACAAGCACATCGAAGTCATCGTACGTCAGATGTTGCGTAAAGTTGAAATCATCGATGGCGGTGACAGCAGCTTCATCAAAGGCGAACAAGTGGATTACATCCGTGTAATGCAAGAAAACCAAGCGCTCTTGGCTCAGAACAAGTTCCCGGCGAAGTTTGACCGTCAATTGATGGGTATTACCAAAGCATCGCTTTCGACTGATTCCTTCATCTCTGCAGCATCGTTCCAGGAAACCACACGTGTGTTAACTGAAGCAGCGGTGACGGGTAAAGAAGATGATCTACGCGGTCTGAAAGAGAACGTGGTGGTGGGTCGTCTGATCCCTGCAGGTACTGGTCTGGCGTATCACCTAGAGCGTCGTCGTCAGGAAGCGGAAGCAGCAGAACATGCACTGGTCAATGACTTCTCTGAAGTAGATCAAGCATTAAGTCAAGCATTTAACCAAGAATTCTAATTTGGTGAAATGAACAAAAAAGGAGCCTACGGGCTCCTTTTTTGTATTGTGCGAAACTCGAAACGAAATAAGTTCTTAGTAACTGGACTGAGCACAGATGATTTACAAAAGCACGTCATTTTAAGAGTGCTTTATTACATATACTTACGTTTTCACTCATGATTCGCTTCTATGCTAAACAGAGGCAGAATAGCAGGAGATTCTCCATGAAAAAATTAATAGGTGTCATGGCTGCCATCGCTGTTTCCAGCGTACTGTTGGCAGGATGTGAAAGCATGAGCGCATCCGAGCAACGCATCGGTGCAGCAGCTTTGGGTGGTGCCGTTGGTGGTGGTGCCGGGAATGCGGTGGGTGGTAAAGTAGGAGCTGCGGTCGGTGCAGCAGTGGGGGCAGGTGTGGGCGCCAATTCGCAGGGCAGTAGCCGAAGTACCACTACAAGTAGCGCAATTGGTGCAGGGATCGGTGCGGTGGTTGGTGAGGCGGTGATTGGTGGCAATGCCGGTGCTGCGATTGGAGGGGCAATTGGAGGTGGTGCCGGTGCGACGATTCAAGAGAAAAAATAAGCTCAACATATAGAGTTCAATAAGCGCCTTTCTAGGCGCTTATTTTTTACCATCATCTTGGATGATTGAGATTGGGAAAATAACAATACTGGATTTAAAAATTCTCATTTTTATAGATTTTCTAGGGTCTGTCATCAATTAGCTTGAGAAAATCTAACCTGTCCTCATTATTTTTTCATGACTAAACGCTATGCATTAAGAGATGATCAGTGGGAACAGATTAAGGATCTGTTGCCCGGACGAACGAGTACTGTTGGAGTAA
>JAJUIK010000002.1 GCA_029267635.1 Moraxellaceae bacterium
GCGAAGATCTGTTTGTGAAAGAGCTGACCGCATATACCGACAAGTTTAACCACAGCTGGCTGAAAGAAGAGTTATATAACTCCCGTAATTTTGGCCCGGCCATGCACAAGTTTGGCCAATGGCTCGGTGGTGCGTTTAACTTTATCGACCAGAACGTGTTTAAAATCCCGTTTACCCTGCATGATCTGGTGCCAGATTTCAGCGCGCTAAAAACAGTCGATGCGGTAAACTTTAAACCGGACTATCCCAAAGCGGATGGCAAGCTGACCTTTGACCGTCTGTCTTCGGTATTTATCTCGAACACGGTGCATGAAGAAAACCAGCCATCGCACCTGAAACTGACCGATGCCTCGATTCCGGTGAAGGTGAATTTGCCGAAATGGGATGAGCCGGCACAGCGTTACTGCCCGGCTGGGGTATACGAGATTGTGCAGGAAGAAACCGGTCCACGTTTCCAGATCAACTCGGCCAACTGTGTGCACTGCAAGACTTGTGACATCAAGGATCCTTCACAGAACATCACCTGGGTAACACCGGAAGGTGGCGGTGGTCCTAATTACCCGAACATGTAATGTTAGGGTAATCTTGCGAATGAGGAATATATTCCGCAAGTTCTCATATCCGAATATGTAAGAACTACGCTACCTTCGCTGTAAAAAAGCACAGCTTTTACACTTGAGGCACGGCAAAGCGTTGCTTTGCTGATCGTGCCTCAGGTGGTAGCGTAGCGGATCCATAAGCCTGCAAGATGAATCATTAACGATTCTCTGACTTCGTCTCGATGCCTAGCAGCAAAATTTAGTCACAGCAACTTGACTATTCTTTTTCGCTACCCTCCTTAATTTTTGCAGCTTTCGAAAAACCTTACTTTCAACTTTAATAAAATTAAAATTACAATTTTTTCGGGTTTTCTACGGGTACTTTTTAAAATCAGTCGTAGCACTCCCCATCATAAAATTGATTTTTTAGCGAGTGGGAATATAAACGTTTCCTTGCATTAATATCCGTGCACTACGGCTCATAATGGCTTTTTTGACTACCCATTGACCATTGTTCAATTCAGCTTGAGCACCGACGCGTAATGTTCCCGAAGGATGTCCAAAACGCACAGCCTCACGCTCTCCGCCACCGGCAGCTAAATTCACCAAAGTCCCCGGAATCGCTGCAGCTGTACCAATGGCGACTGCGGCTGTCCCCATCATGGCATGGTGCAGTTTACCCATCGATAATGCACGTACCAGCAAGTCAACATCACTGTCTTTAACAGTCTTGCCACTCGATGCCGTGTAGGTTTTTGGCTTAGACACAAAGGCAATTTTTGGCGTATGCTGGCGTGCCGCTGCTTCCGAAATATCCTGAATCAAGCCCATCTGTACGGCGCCATAGGCACGGATTTTTTCAAAACGTGCCAAGGCGGCTGCATCATTATTGATATGGTCTTGCAGTTCAGTGCCTTCGTAGCCCAGATCTTCTGCATTCAGGAAAATGGTTGGGATACCGGCATTAATAAAGGTCGCCTGAAAACTCCCAATCTCCGGTACCTCAAGCTGATCGACCACATTTCCGGTGGGGAACATGGCACCACCATCAGCCGGATCTAAAAACTCGATCTGAACTTCAGCTGCAGGAAAAGTCACACCATCTAGCTCAAAATCACCAATTTCTTGAACTTGACCATTGCGCATCGGAACATGCGCAATAATGGTTTTTTGAATGTTTTTTTGCCAGATCCGCACAGTACAAATACCATTTTCTGGAATCCGATCTGCATCGACCAAACCATTTGAAATGGCAAAGGATCCGACAGCTGCGGTTAAATTACCGCAGTTGCCACTCCAGTCCACAAAAGGCTGATCGATCGAAACCTGACCAAACAAATAATCAACATCATGCTCCGGCTGATCACTCTTAGCAAGAATGACGGTTTTGCTGGTACTGGATGTTGCACCGCCCATACCATCAATTTGTTTTCCATAAGGATCTGGACTGCCCATCACACGCAGCAAGATTTGATCTCTTGCTGGACCTGGGACTTGGGCTTGCTCCGGTAAATCATCCAGTTTAAAGAACACGCCTTTACTGGTTCCACCACGCATGTAGGTTGCCGGAATTTTTATTTGTGGTTCATAAGACATTCAGTATTGTCCTCAAAATTGTTTTGCTCATTCATCACTACAGATTTCTTAGCTCGCTTTCGCGGCCAAAAAGTCCTGAGCAAAACGTTGTAATACCCCACCCGCTTCATAGACAGACACTTCTTCTTCAGTGTCCAAACGGCAAGTCACAGGCACTTCGAGGATTTCTTCTTTGCCTTCCGCAGTTGCACGTTCAATCACCAGAATCAGGTCAGAACGTGGCGCAATATTGCCGATCACGCTATACAGCTCGGTACCATCCAATTTTAAGGTATTACGGTTGACACCCGGTTTAAACTCCAGCGGTAACACACCCATACCAACCAAGTTGGTGCGGTGAATACGCTCAAAGCCTTCCGCCACAATCGCTTCTACACCCGCCAGACGTACACCTTTCGCCGCCCAGTCACGGCTTGAGCCTTGGCCATAATCCGCACCGGCAATAATAATCAGTGGCTGCTTGCGGTTCATGTAGGTTTCAATCGCTTCCCACATGCGCATCACTTCGCCTTCTGGCTCGACACGCGCTTTTGAACCTTGCTTAACCGTACCGTCAGAACGGCGAACCATTTCGTTAAACAGTTTCGGGTTGGCAAAAGTGGCACGTTGCGCAGTCAAGTGGTCGCCACGGTGCGTTGCGTAGGAATTGAAGTCTTCTTCCGGCACGCCCATTTTGTGCAAGTATTCACCCGCAGCCGAGTCCATCAAAATCGCATTCGACGGCGACAAGTGATCGGTGGTGATGTTGTCACCCAAAATCGCCAGGGGACGCATATTGGTTAAGGTGCGAGGTGCAGCCAAAGCCCCTTCCCAATATGGCGGACGGCGAATATAAGTACTTTGCGGACGCCAGTTATACAGTGGACTTTCAGCTTGTTCCACTTCGCCCAAATCAAACATTGGAATGTAAACTTTACGGAACTGTTCAGGCTTCACGGCTTCTTGAACTAAAGCATCAATTTCTGCATCAGATGGCCAGATGTCTTTGAGATAAATCGGGTTGCCGTCTTTATCGTGGCCTAACGCATCTTTCTCGATGTCAAAACGGATAGTACCGGCAATCGCATACGCTACAACCAACGGTGGAGATGCCAGGAATGCCTGTTTTGCGTATGGATGGATACGGCCATCAAAGTTACGGTTACCGGAAAGTACCGCAGTCGCGTATAAATCACGGTCGATGATTTCTTGTTGAATCTTTGGATCCAAAGCACCGGACATCCCGTTACAGGTTGTGCAGGCATATGCCACGATACCAAAGCCCAGTTTTTCTAAATCGTGCAATACGCCAGCTTCTTCCAAGTAAAGTGCAGCGGCTTTTGAACCGGGTGCAAAGGATGATTTCACCCAAGGTTTACGGGTCAAACCCAGCTCATTCGCCTTACGTGCCAATAAACCTGCTGCTACGGTGTTACGTGGGTTCGAAGTATTGGTACATGAAGTAATCGCTGCAATGATGATGGCACCATCTGGCATTAAACCATCGGTACGCTGCTCAACAACACCTGCTATGCCTTTCGCTTTCAGATCGCTTGTTGATACACGTGCATGCGGGTTTGATGGGCCGGCAATGTTGCGGGTTACAGTGGACAAGTCAAAACGCAGTACACGTGGATACTCCGCTTTAGTCATGTCTGATGCCCAAAGACCAATTTCTTTGGCGTATTGTTCAACCAATACGACTTGAGTATCTTCACGACCAGTTAGGCGCAGGTAATCAAGGGTGTTCTGGTCGATGTAGAACATCGCAGCCGTTGCACCATACTCCGGGGTCATGTTTGAAATCGTTGCACGGTCACCAATCGACATGGTGTCTGCACCTTCACCGAAGAACTCAAGATATGCACCCACCACACGTTCTTTACGCAAGAATTCAGTTAACGCCAGTACAATATCCGTTGCAGTAATGCCGGCTTGACGCTGCCCGACCAGCTCAACGCCAATAATGTCCGGTAAACGCATCCAGGAGGCACGGCCCAACATCACATTTTCCGCTTCCAAACCACCTACACCCACAGAAATGACACCTAAAGCATCAGTATGTGGAGTGTGTGAGTCTGTCCCCACACAAGTGTCCGGGAAGGCAACCCCGTCACGTACTTGAATCACTGGAGACATTTTCTCCAGGTTAATCTGATGCATAATGCCGTTTCCGGCTGGAATCACATCGACATTTTTAAAGGCTGTTTTGGTCCATTCAATAAAGTGGAAGCGGTCTTCATTACGGCGATCTTCAACTGCACGGTTTTTTTCAAAAGCATCCGGGTCAAAGCCACCATATTCCACAGCCAAAGAATGATCAACAATCAGCTGGGTTGGCACGACAGGATTGACTTGAGATGGGTCTCCGCCCTTTTCAGCAATCGCATCACGCAAACCAGCCAGATCAACTAAAGCGGTTTGACCCAAAATATCATGACATACGACACGGGCTGGATACCAAGGGAAATCCATGTCCTGACGGCGTTCAATCAGTTGTTTTAAATATTCAGTCAGATTTTCTGCATCGGCACGGCGTACCAATTGCTCGGCCAAGACTTTGGAAGTGTATGGCAGCTTTTCATATGCACCGGGCTGAATATCTTCCACGGCTTGACGCACGTCATAATATTCAAGCTGAGTGCCTGCTAATGGTTTACGGTATTGGGTATTCATTAACCACGCTCCGCCAATGGTTTAAATTCAAGGTTTTCAGGACCGATGTAGTTCGCGCTTGGACGAATGATTTTGCCATCCTGACGTTGTTCAATGACGTGCGCTGACCATCCTGCAGTACGCGCAATTACGAACAATGGCGTGAACATCGCCGTTGGAACGCCCATCAAGTGGTAGCTCACTGCACTGAACCAATCGAGGTTCGGGAACATGTTCTTCACTTCTTTCATCACTGCTTCTAAGCGTTCAGCGATTAAGTACATTTTTGTGTTCTCTTGTGCATTTGCCAAGTCACGCGCCACTTTCTTGATCACTTCATTACGTGGATCGGCAATGGTATAGACCGGGTGACCGAAACCAATCACCACTTCTTTATTTTCGACACGTTTGCGAATGTCAGCTTCAGCTTCATCGGCATTGTCGTAACGTTGTTGAATCACAAAGGCAACTTCATTGGCACCACCGTGTTTAGGTCCACGAAGTGCACCAATACCGCCGGTAATGGCTGAGTACATGTCAGAACCTGTACCTGCCACCACGCGTGAGGTAAAGGTAGAGGCGTTAAATTCATGCTCAGCATACAAAATCAATGAGGTATGCATGGCTTGAACCCATTCTTCAGATGGCGCTTCACCATGAAGTAAATGCAGGAAATGCGCTGCGATGGATTCATCATTGGTTTCAACTTCAATACGGCGGCCGTTGTTGCTGAAGTGATACCAGTACAGCAGCATTGAACCTAGGCTCGCCATCAATTTATCCGCAATGTCTTTTGCACCCGCTTCGTTGTGATCTTCATGTTCTGGCGTTAAGCAGCCTAAAACTGAAACTCCGGTACGCATCACATCCATTGGGTGTGCAGACGGTGGTAACTGCTCTAGTGCAGTTTTCAATGCTGCTGGTAAACCGCGGAGTGCTTTTAATTTGGCTTTATAAGCTTTGAGTTCTGCTTTGTTCGGTAATTTGCCATGTACCAGCAAGTGAGCCACTTCTTCAAACTCGCTGCCGATGGCAAGATCAAGAATGTCATAGCCACGGTAGTGCAAGTCGTTACCACTACGGCCTACGGTACACAGTGCGGTATTGCCTGCCACTTGTCCACTTAATGCAACTGATTTTTTTGGCTTGAATCCTGTTGTTATTTCATTTGAACTCATAAGATTGTCCTTTCCTATTGATTTAAATTATTGGGTAAACACGGCGGCCTTCGCCGTGTTGACATGTTATTTCTTTTTGGCAAATGCATTGTCTAAGTAGTCTTCAAACGCATAATAATTAATACATTCATATAACTCTTTACGCGTTTGCATCATATCGATCACATTCTTTTGCGTACCTTCTTTACGCAAAGTTTCATACACCGTTTCTGCCGCTTTGTTCATGGCGCGGAAAGCAGACAGTGGGTAAAGCGCGAGGCTGACATCGGCAGAGGCCAATTCTTTAGTGGTAAACAGTGGCGTAGAACCGAACTCGGTGATATTCGCCAGAATTGGAACACCCGTGGTCTGAGCAAACTGCTTATACATCGCAAGCTCGGTGATGGCTTCCGGGAAAAGCATGTCTGCACCGGCTTCAATATAGGCGCCAGCACGGTCAATCGCGGCCTGCAAGCCTTCAACCGCCAATGCATCGGTACGTGCCATAATCACAAAGCTGTCGTCAGTACGGGCATCTACTGCGGCTTTAATACGGTCAACCATTTCATCTTGAGTCACAATGGCTTTGTTTGGACGATGACCACAACGTTTGGCACCGACCTGGTCTTCAATATGCATGGCGCCTGCACCAGACTTGATTAAAGATTTCACAGTACGTGCGATGTTAAATGCTGAAGCACCAAAACCCGTGTCAGCATCAACCAATAATGGCAGATCACATACATCGGTAATCCGGCGTACATCGGTCAACACATCATCCAGGTTACTGATCCCTAAATCCGGTAGACCTAAAGAACCTGCTGCTACACCACCACCAGATAAGTAAATCGCTTTATAACCGGCACGCTTGGCCAAAAGTGCATGATTGGCATTGATGGTTCCCACCACTTGCAATGGTTTTTCCTGGGCCACGGCATCGCGAAATAGCTGACCTGCGGATTGATTAGACATTGTTTATTCTCCTTGTGCTTGTAGCAGAGCCTGCTCAATAATTTTGTAAGACGCATTGATATGTCGAAGCATTAGCAGTTCGGCGAGTTCACCATCACCTTCTGCAATTGCATCCAAGATACGAATATGTTCATCGAACGCTTTATGCGGACGATCTGGGGTATTGGAAAACTGAATTCGGTACATACGGATGAGGTGATACAACTCATCACAGAGCATTTTTTCTAAGGTTTTATTGCCACTGCTTTTGATAATGCAGTAATGAAAGTCGTCTTGCCCTTCTTGCAGGTAATAGCCCTTGCCTGCTTTAAAATTTTCATCTTCCGCATGCACACGCAAGACGTCACGCAGGGCCAGAATCTGCTTTTTATCAATATGCTGTGCCGCAAGCTTGCAGGCTAGACCTTCTAGGGAAGCACGAATCTGATACAGCTCTTTAAATTGTTGCAATGACAATGAAACCACACGTGCA
Source organism: Moraxellaceae bacterium (assembly GCA_029267635.1). Taxonomy (GTDB): domain Bacteria; phylum Pseudomonadota; class Gammaproteobacteria; order Pseudomonadales; family Moraxellaceae; genus Acinetobacter. Next base: position 7,371 of record JAJUIK010000002.1, read on the forward strand.
CCCACGTGGGCGGTACGCTCAACCAGCTTTTGTCCTTCCAGACGGTGAATCGCTTCACGTAACGGGCCTCGGCTAATGCCATAGGTTCGCGCAAGCTCAGGTTCAGATATTTTGCTTCCTGCCGGAATTTGACCTAAAACGATGGCTGTCTGTATTTGTTTGAATACATGGTCGGTTAGCGTTCTACCCTGACTTTCAGATGATTCATCTTTTAAGCTTTCATCTTGCATATTGTTGACAATTTATAGTGATTTATCGATTTTATAGCGATAAAAATTCACTTAATCAATATTATTGTCGACACTTAAAAATATCCTTTAGTCTAAGGTTGACTAATTATTTTTTATATTCAATAACTTATTTATTACAAAAACAGAGGTGTATGAGGTGTGGTTAACATGCGGAGAATTGGCCAAATAGGCTGAGTTAATGGGATTTAGCCTTTATTATTACAGCAGCATCGCTTTACTTCGGGTTTAGACTTTCTCCGGTCAGGTTGCGTAAGAGGTCAAGTTGTCGCTGATTCAAGTAAAACGCCGTCGTTTGTCCTTTTTCTCATGTGTGATCCCATCCCGAATATGCAAAATACGCTGAAATGTCGGCCTAATTTTTTCATTATGAGCTAACAATTTACCTTTATACTTGCCAGGTCAAAAATCTCATTCCAAACCGTGTCAGATCTGCTAGATAGATCGAGAAATTTTTATGTCTTTTCATCAGCTTTTAAAAGTTAGTATCACTTTTACTGCATTATTTCTATCTAGCCCGATTTTTGCTGAAACTGTTCAGATTCCGAATGCGCTCACCAGTTATGACTATGACAATGAGATTTTTCATCCGATTCAGGCCAAGAATGGCATGGTGGCGTCCGAACATGAAATCGCCAGTCGTGTGGGGCTGGACATTCTAAAACGCGGTGGTAATGCTGTTGATGCCGCTGTTGCCGTTGGATTTGCACTTGCTGTTGTCTTGCCCCATGCCGGTAATCTGGGCGGTGGCGGTTTTATGGTTTTACATGAGGCAAAATCAGGAAAAAATATTGCGCTGGATTTTCGTGAAATGGCACCGCAACGCGCAACCAAAGAGATGTATCTGGATCAAAATGGTGAAATCACTGCGGGTAAGTCTTTGTATTCGCATGAATCTATCGGAGTTCCAGGTACTGTGGCGGGCTTGGAATACGCCTTAAAGCATTGGGGAACGTTACCTTTAACTAAGGTCATTGCTCCCTCTATCCCCTTGGCAGAACAAGGGATTCCCGTGAGCCATTCTCTGGCCAAAATGCTCAATGCAGCAAAAGAAAAATTAGGCAAATGGCCAAGTTCACGCGCTATTTTTTATCAAAATGATCGACCGCTTCAGCAAGGTGACCGCTTAGTCCAAAAAGATCTGGCTCGTTCTTTAAAGCTCATTGCCAAGCATGGTAGTCCCGTGTTTTATCAAGGAAAAATTGGTGACAAAATCATTGCACAAATACAAAACAATCAAGGAATTATGCAAAAGTCGGATCTCGAATCTTATAAAGTGATAGAACGAACGCCTATTGTGGGTGATTATAGAGGTTATCAGGTCGTAACGATGCCGCCCCCAAGCTCGGGGGGTGTACATATCGTGCAAATGTTGAATATTCTGGAACATTATCCCTTGGCCGAGTTTGGGGTCAATAGTGCACAAACCATCCATTACCTGGCCGAAAGCATGAAACTGGCCTATGCCGACCGTTCTCAATATCTGGGGGATCCAGACTTTGTTCAGGTTCCCGTGACTGGTTTAACCTCAAAAAAATATGCAGCCATGCTGGCAAAGCGCATTTCGGCAAACATGGCCCGACCTTCAGCAGCGATCCAGCCCAACAATCCATTATCTTATGAGAGTGATCAAACCACACATTATTCTGTGGTCGATCAGTATGGCAATGCGGTATCTGTAACCTATACGCTAAATTTCAATTTCGGCAATGGAATTGTCGCAGCCGGCACTGGCATTTTACTCAACAATGAGATGGATGATTTCTCAGCCAAGCGCGGTGTACCGAATGCTTTTGGCCTGATTGGTGGGGAAGCCAATGCCATTGCACCCTATAAACGCCCACTTTCTTCCATGACACCGACCCTGATACTCAAAAATAATCAGCCGTGGTTAGTCACCGGCAGCCCGGGCGGATCAAGAATCATCAGTACCGTGTTACAAACCATTCTCAATTCGATTGATTTCAAAATGAATCCGGCCGAGGCAGCGGCCACTCCCCGCATGCATCACCAATGGATGCCGGATGAAATACGCATCGAAAAAGGCATCAGTGCCGATACAGTGGCGTTATTACAGCAAAAAGGCCATAAAATCGTGCAGAAATCCACCATGGGCAGAACCCAGACCATCCAGATTCTGCCGGATGGCATTTATGGTTATTCCGATCCGCGCAATCCAGATGGCGCTACGGTCGGGTATTAGTTTATAAAACCGACTGGTGGTATCTCTTCAAGGATGCTCTAAATTTACTGCACTAGGCCTTCACCGCCATAAAACCCTGATAGTTCATCACCTGCATATACGGCTGCACCCGATCAAATCCGGCTTCGCTGAGCTGCGTAGCATATTCTGCTGAAGAGACCAGTGCAAAATCATCTTCCAGACGTTCCAGCATTTTGCTGGTTTGTGCACTGGTTAAACCATTATGCTGACACAACAACTGCAAGGCACGTAACTGGTCTTGATGCTCTACCTCAGTCAGATCATAGGTCATCAGCAGCGCATTTTTTTTCAGGGTTTTGGCAATATCCTGGAAGAATTTCGGCTTTTCCTGATGCGGAACAAAATGCGCCACCAGAATGGCAATCGCGGCGTCAAACTGCATGCCCTCATGCAGCACGGAGGTGTCTCCATGCAGAAAACGCACATGCTTCAGTTCATGCTGTTTGGCGATATCGTGTTTGGCTTTTTCCAGCATCGTGAGCGAAGGATCAATCGCAGTGAAACGCCAGCAGGGATGCTTTTGCAGCAAATACTGCAATTCATAACCGGTCCCACAGCCCACCACTAAAATATGCGGATGCATTTTATCTTCAAGGCGACTTTCCAAAATCGCATTGACCTGCTGGTGAATCAGTTCATAGCCTGGAATCAGTTTACGGATATGCTCATCATAGCCGTCCACCACTTTAGGATTCACAAAATCTTTTGCCATTTTTATTGCTCTATTGCCTGGATTTTTCTAGATAAGTGATTAAAAAATAATATCTTGTATCTAAGCCATGGCGTCAACAGCAAGCTGAGAAATGGTCGGTCTAGCTTTTTCTACTTGCAATCCTAATTTTTTGAATAATTGCTGGTCCTGGCCTGCACCACTGTTTGGTGTGGTTAGCAGTTTTTCTCCCGAAAATAGCGAATTGGCACCGGCCATAAAGGCCAGGGCCTGATCTGAATCACTCAGCGATTCACGTCCAGCAGAAAGGCGGATATAACTTTGTGGCATCAGGATACGTGCCACTGCAATGGTGCGGATCCATTCTGTGACATCGAGTTTCTCCACCTCGGCCAGCGGTGTACCCTCAATGGGCACCAGCATGTTAATCGGCACGGATTCCGGATGAATCGGCAGTGTGGCTAGTTCATGTAACAGACCTATGCGGTCCTGATGGTTTTCACCCAAGCCAACAATGCCGCCACTACAAACTTTCAGTCCAGCCTGACGCACATGATCTAAAGTATTGAGGCGATCATCAAAACTGCGGGTGCTGATGATATGAGAATAATACTCACGTGAGGTATCCAGATTATGGTTGTAATAATCCAGTCCGGCATCTTTCAGGCGTTCCGCCTGTGATGCATTCAACATGCCCAAAGTCATACAGGTTTCCAGTCCGAGGGCTTTGACTTCTTTGACCATTTCCAGCACATACGGCATATCGCGTTCATGCGGATTACGCCAGCCTGCACCCATACAAAAGCGCGATGAACCGGAAGCTTTGGCGGCCTGGGCTTCCTGAATGACTTTTTCTACCGCAATGCGCTTTTCAGCTTCTAGCTTGGAATCATAATGCGCAGATTGCGAACAGTACTTACAGTCTTCCGGGCATTTTCCAGTTTTAATCGACAGTAAAGTGCTGACCTGAATCTGATTCGGCTGGAAATGTTCTCGATGCACCTGTTGTGCCTGAAACAGCAGATCCAGAAAAGGCTGTTCATAAAGTTTTTGGATTTCTTCACGTGTCCAGTCGTTACGTGTTCCATTATTTTGGTGCTGCATATTCTTTCCTTGAATATTGATGATTCTGATCAAAATTTGCACTCCCCCTTTATTCCGTAGTGGTGACTACAGCAATAAAGGGATCGTTCAAGAACGCTGGAGGCTGAGTTATGCCACCTCTTCCAGGTTCAGTTCCTTGCGCATCAATTCACGTAACTTGAATTTTTGTGCCTTGCCGGAAGTGGTCATCGGGAACTCGGTAAAGAAGCGTACATAACGTGGTACCTTATTGTGTGAGATATGCTCGGCACAATAACGGCGGATGCTTTCTTCAGTGCAGTTATGATGTTCATGCAAGATAATGCAGGCACAGAGTTCTTCTCCATAGCGTGCATCCGGTACACCGACCACCTGTACATCGCTGACATCCGGATGGGTATAGAGGAAATCTTCGATTTCTTTCGGGAACAGGTTTTCACCGCCACGAATCACAATATCCTTGATCCGCCCTTTGATTTTGACAAAGCCTGCTTCATCCATTTCAGCGATATCACCGGTATGCATCCATTTCGCCACGTCGATAACTTCTTTGGTTTTGTCTTCGTCTTCCCAGTAACCCAGCATCACCGAATAGCCACGTACACAGAGTTCGCCGAGTGTGCCCCGCGGCACCACTTTACCCTGCTCATCCACAATCTTGATTTCCAGATGCGGATGCACACGTCCGACCGTACCGACACGACATTCTACTGAATCATCGATATGCGTCTGGGCACTCACCGGCGCGGTTTCAGTCATGCCATAGCAGATGGTAATTTCTGACATATGCATGCGTTCCATCACGCGCTGCATGATTTCACGTGGGCATGGGCTACCGGCCATAATACCGGTACGCAAGCTGGACAGATCGAACTCGTCAAAGCGTTCCTGCTCCAAAATGGCAATAAACATGGTCGGAACGCCATAGGCCGCCGTACATTTTTCTTGCTGAATGGTTTTCAGGGTTTCCAGCGGATTAAACACCGCCGCCGGATAAACCATGGTCGAACCATGGGTCAGACAGGCCAAGTTGCCCATCACCATACCAAAGCAGTGGAATAGCGGTACAGAAATACAGACACGATCCTGTGGGCTAAGATGAATCGCTTCACCGACAAAATAACCATTATTCAAAATGTTATTGTGGGTGAGCATGGTGCCTTTCGGATTACCGGTGGTGCCGGAAGTGAACTGGATATTGATGGTTTCATCAAATTGCAGTTCATTGGCAATACTGGCCAGCTCATCAAGCTGCTTCTGGTTTGGGGTGACCAGCAGGTCATCAAAGCGATGGATACCTGGATGTTCCTGCTGGTCAATCTTGATCACATGTTTGAGATGCGGAAGGCGTTCTGAAAACAGTACTTTATTGGCTGCATGTGGCAACTCGGGTGCCAGTTTGGTCAGAATCGCCTGATAATCGGTGCTTTTAAATTGCGAATCAATGACCAGTCCTTTACACGACACTTTGTTCAGCACATATTCCAGCTCATTGCTTTTATAAGCAGGATTTAAGTTGACCAAAATAATACCGGCTTTGAAAGCCGCAAACTGGGTAATCGTCCATTCCACACAATTGGGAGACCAAATCGCCAGACGGTCTCCTTTACGTAGTCCTAATTTGAGCAGACTACAAGCAAAGGCGTTCACCTGTGCCTGCAACTCCTGATAGGTCAAACGCTTATTCTGGTGCACGCTCACCACTGCATCGTTTTGCGCGTACTGCTGACAAGCCTGATCGAACTTCTCACCAATGGTCATACCCAATAAAGGCTGACTGCTTGCACCGTAGGCGTAACTTAAGCGTAATTGTGTCATTGAATCACTCTCCTTGATTCTTTGTAATTCTGTTTTTTTACTGCACTTTAATTTTTTTGTTGTCGTGACTATCTTCCAAACAGTCGCAAATCCCTTTTGTGCTGGTTAAATCGAATTTTCCTCCTGTACGCTGACTGCATTTACACAAAAATCGGCGATCTGTTTTACAAAATAATCCCTGTAAGACGGATCAAACATCACATTACGAGAAGGATTCAAAGGTTCAATCACCACAAAAGTCATGGCACCGACCACGCATAAAGCTGCGGTGTTTAAATCCTCAAATCCGAACTCACCGGTCACTTTCCCTTCGGCAAGAATCTCTTTAATGCTCTGCTTAATGATCTGCTTACTACGAAAACGCTCATGTTCAATTGCCGGATCAACTGGCTCGAACATGAGTGAATACGATAGTTGAGGGCTATTCAATGCACGTTTCACAAACGCCGTTACTGCCTTGTGCAATTTCTGTTTCGGTGCCAGCGGTCCCGTCGCGATGGCATTAATAATCTGCACCTCGAGGGTAATCGCATCCGATAACACTTCAATCAGCACTTGGCTTTTGTTTTCAAAGTAACGGTATACCAAACCACTGGAGACTCCAGCACGTTCAGCAATCGCTTGGATCTGTGCATCCTTGAATCCTCCTTGAGCAATCAATTCACGCGCAGACTGCAAAATAGCTTTGCGATTCTGCTCCATTCTTTCTTGCATCAATGACGATCGTTTATAGCTGCTCATAGCTTATTCTCAACTAGCTAAAATGAATTGTAAATCATTTTGTGAATTTTAGTTCACTTTTTCAAAAAAAATATGTATTGTAAAAATCAAGCACAACAAAAATGCTTATGGACAACAAATATAACCCCCAGGATGAATCAAGAAATGAATCTAAAAAGCTTAAATTTCGGTCTCGATGAAACATTAATCGCGCTTCGTGATTCGGTTTCTGCTTTCTGCGCAAAGGAAATTGCACCGATCGCCCGCCAAGTGGATCATGACAACCTGTTCCCGGCTCACCTCTGGAAAAAATTTGGTGACATGGGATTACTCGGTATGACCGTCAGCGAAGAGTATGGCGGCACCAACCTGGGTTATTTGGCCCATATTATTGTGATGCAGGAAATTTCCCGTGCATCTGCTGCGATTGCCTTGTCTTACGGTGCGCATTCTAACCTATGTGTGAACCAAATTAACCGAAATGGTAATGAAGAACAGAAACAACGTTTCCTGCCGAAACTGGTTTCTGGTGAATACGTGGGTGCACTTGCGATGTCTGAACCGAATGCAGGTTCCGATGTGGTCAGCATGAAACTGCGTGCCGAGCAAAAAGGCGACAAATTTATCCTGAACGGCTCGAAAATGTGGATCACCAATGGCGGTGATGCCGATGTATTGGTGATGTATGCCAAAACCGACATCAATGCGGGTCCGAAAGGCATTACTGCCTTCCTGATCGAAAAAGACATGCCGGGCTTTAGCCACGGTTCACACCTCGACAAACTCGGCATGCGTGGTTCGAATACCTATCCCCTGTTCTTCGATAATGTTGAAGTGCCAATGGAAAACGTCCTGGGTGGTATCGGTAATGGCGTGAAAGTGCTGATGAGTGGTCTGGATTATGAACGTGCCGTATTAAGTGCAGGTCCACTGGGCATCATGGATGCGTGTATGGATGAAGTGATTCCTTACATTCACGACCGCAAACAGTTTGGTCAAGCCCTCGGTGAATTCCAGTTGATGCAAGGCAAGATTGCCGACATGTACTCGACCTGGTTGGCGTGTAAAGCTTTGGTTTACGCGGTAGGTGCAGCCTGTGACCAAGTCGATCATGACCGTGGTCTGCGTAAAGATGCGGCCAGTGCAATCTTATATGCAGCTGAAAAAGCCACCTGGATGGCAGGTGAAGCAATCCAGACCTTGGGCGGTAATGGGTATATCAATGAGTACAATACCGGCCGTCTCTGGCGTGATGCCAAACTGTACGAAATTGGTGCCGGCACTTCCGAGATTCGTCGTATGCTGATTGGCCGTGAAATTTTCAATGAAACTGCTTAATTCCAGATAATAACGAACATAACAAGGAAGTTTCTCTATGAATCAATTACAAAGCAAAATAAATATTCGAAGCGAAGACTTCAAAACCAACCAACAAGCCATGCAGACGCTGGTGGATGACCTGAAAAATGTTGCGCAGAAAGTCGCGTTGGGTGGTGGCGAAGTCGCCCGTGAAAAACATCTGGCACGTGGCAAACTGTTACCGCGTGAGCGTATTGATCATTTAATCGACCCAGGCACGGCATTTCTGGAAATTGGTCAGCTGGCGGCTTATAAAGTGTATCAGGATGATGTGCCTGCTGCTGGCGTAATCGCCGGCGTGGGTCAGGTCCATGGCATCACCTGCATGATCGTAGCCAATGATGCCACGGTCAAAGGCGGCACCTACTACCCAATGACCGTGAAAAAACATTTACGTGCACAGGAAATTGCCGAACAGAACCACCTACCATGTATTTATCTGGTCGATTCAGGCGGTGCTTACCTGCCGCTGCAGGATGAAGTGTTCCCGGATCGGGATCATTTCGGCCGCATTTTCTACAATCAGGCGCGTATGTCAAGCCAGGGCATCGCCCAGATCGCCGTGGTGATGGGCAGCTGTACTGCGGGTGGTGCTTATGTGCCTGCGATGTCGGACGAAACCATTATTGTGCGCAATCAGGGCACGATTTTCCTTGGTGGCCCGCCATTGGTGAAAGCCGCGACCGGTGAAGTAGTTAGCAGTGAAGATCTCGGTGGTGGTGATGTGCACACCCGTCTTTCCGGTGTAGCGGATTATCTGGCGGAAAATGACCAGCATGCGATTGCGATTGCACGTAATGTGGTGGCCAATCTGAATAAGAAACGTCAGCAACTGGATGAAAACATCGAAGCGCCACTCTACGATGCCAAAGAACTGTATGGTGTGGTGCCAAGCGATGCACGTAAACCGTTTGATGTACGTGAAGTGATTGCACGCATTGTGGATGGTTCACGTTTTGACGAATTTAAAGCCCGTTTTGGCTCAACCCTAGTGACTGGCTTTGCCTCTTTATATGGCATGCCGGTGGGGATTATTGCCAACAATGGCATCCTGTTCGCGGAATCCGCACAAAAAGGTGCCCATTTTATTGAACTGTGCACCCAGCGCAATATTCCATTGCTATTCATTCAGAACATTACCGGCTTTATGGTCGGTCGTCAGTATGAAAATGAAGGCATTGCCAAGCATGGCGCCAAACTGGTGATGGCCGTCGCCAATGCCAATGTGCCAAAGCTGACCCTAATCATTGGTGGTTCGTTTGGTGCCGGTAACTATGGCATGTGCGGTCGCGCCTACTCGCCACGTTTCTTGTGGACCTGGCCAAACTCGCGTATTTCAGTGATGGGTGGTGAACAGGCCGCGAGCGTTCTTTCTACTTTAAAACGTGATCAGATTGAGCAGCGCGGCGAAAGCTGGTCAGCCGAACAGGAAGACCAGTTTAAACAGCCGTTCCGTGATCAGTTTGAAAAACAGGGACATCCATATTATGCCTCTGCCCGCCTGTGGGATGACGGCGTGATCGACCCGGCACAAACCCGTCAAGTGCTCGGTTTAAGTCTGGCAGCAGCCTTGAATGCGCCTATCCAGCCAACCAAATTCGGCGTGTTCCGCATGTAAGAGGTGCAACATGAGCTATCAATTTTTACAACTCGAACAGCGCGACCAAGTAGTCTATGTCTGGCTGAACCGTCCGGAACTACACAATGCCTTCAATACTCAGGTGATTGAAGAACTGTATGACTGTTTTACCCAGTTGAATGAGCGTGAGGATGTGCGTGTGGTGATTCTGGCGGGTCGTGGTAAAAGTTTCTCTGCGGGCGCTGATCTGAACTGGATGAAACAAGCAGGCCAAGCCTCACAAGCAGAAAATGAAGCGGATGCCTTGAAACTGGCCAATATGCTGCATAGTTTGGCGACTCTGAAACAGCCAACCATCGCCCGCGTGCAAGGCATCGCGTTTGGTGGTGGTATGGGCTTGGCCTCTGCCTGTGATATCTGTATCACCAGTAGCGATGCCAAGTTTGCCACTTCCGAAGTACGCTTAGGTCTCGCGCCTTCAACCATCAGCCCGTATGTGATCCGTGCCATTGGGGCACGTCAGGCGTCGCGTTATTTCCTGACCGCGGAACGCATTTCAGCACAACAGGCGCTGAATATCGGTTTGGCGCATGAAATCGCGCCAGTGGAAGAACTGGATCAAAAAGTCGATGAGATTGTGCAGGTGCTGCTACTGGGTGGCCCGGATGCACAAGCGGCTTCGAAACAGCTGATCCAGTTGGTCGATCAAAATGAATTGACAGCGGAACTGCGTTTACAGACTGCACAGCATATTGCCCATGTACGCCAAGGATCTGAGGCGAAAGATGGCTTGAATGCCTTTTTAAACAAACACAGCCCGGCGTGGATTCATCCATCGGCATAACAACAATAAGGAATAAGGATATGTTTGAGAAAATTTTAATTGCCAACCGTGGTGAAATTGCCTGCCGTGTCATCCGTACCGCGAAAAAGCTCGGCATTGCTACGGTGGCCGTCTATTCCGATGCCGATGCGCAATCACAACATGTCAAACTGGCCGATGAAGCCGTGCATATTGGACAGGCACCTGCGGCACAAAGTTACCTGCAAATGGATCGCATCATTCAGGCCGCACTGGATACCGGTGCCCAAGCGATCCATCCGGGTTACGGCTTTCTGTCTGAAAATGACCAGTTCGCTTTGGCTTGTGAAAAGAACAACATTGTCTTTATTGGCCCACCTGTAGAAGCCATTTTGGCCATGGGTCTGAAAGCCACTTCCAAAGCCCTGATGGAAAAAGCCGGTGTACCGTTAACCCCAGGTTATCACGGCGAAAATCAGGATACCGCTTTCCTGAAAGAACAGGCAGATCGTATCGGCTATCCGGTTCTGATCAAAGCCAGTGCCGGTGGTGGTGGTAAAGGCATGCGTCTGGTCGAACGCGCCGAAGATTTTCTTAGCTCCCTGTCCTCTTGTAAGAGTGAAGCAAAATCCAGCTTTGGTAATGATGACGTTTTAATTGAACGTTATGTGATTCAGCCACGTCATATTGAAGTACAGGTGTTTGGCGACACGCACGGCAACTATGTGCATCTGTTTGAACGTGATTGTTCTGTACAGCGCCGTCACCAGAAAGTGCTGGAAGAAGCCCCTGCACCACAAATGCCCGCGCATAAACTGGATGCCATGCGTCAGGCCGCGATTGATGCTGCGCGTGCGGTGAATTATGTCGGCGCCGGTACGGTAGAGTTCATTGTGGAGCAAGACGGTACCGCCTACTTCATGGAAATGAACACCCGCTTGCAAGTCGAGCATCCAGTGACTGAAATGATCACTGGTGAGGATTTGGTAGAGTGGCAATTGCGTGTGGCCTTTGGTGAACCATTGCCAAAACAGCAGGACGAATTGCAGATTCATGGCCATGCCATTGAAGCGCGTGTCTATGCCGAAGAACCGGAAAAAGGTTTCTTGCCTGCGATTGGCAAAATCAGTTATCTGCACTATCCGGCTCAGAATGCTGCGGTACGTGTCGATAGCGGCATTGTCGAAGGTGATGAAATCAGCACCTATTATGACCCGATGATTGCCAAGTTGATTGTCTGGGGCAAAAACCGTGAAGCTGCACTGGTTCAGATGCACCATGCCTTAGGCCAGTTCCATGTCGAAGGTTTGGGCAACAACATTGCCTTCCTGGATCGTCTGGTGCTTTGCGACTCATTCAAACAGGCCAAACTCGATACCAACCTGATCCAGCGCGAACATGATTTTCTGTTCCAGAATGAACAGCAACTGGATGCCAAACTGGTGGTCTCTGCGGCGTTTATCGAACTGTTAACCCTGCTTGAGAAAAATACCCAGCAAGTTTCCGCAGTTTGGCAGGCACAACCGCTATGGCGCCTGAATATTCGCAGCCAGTACAGTATCGAGCTGACATATGGTGCTGAACTGCTGAAGGTACAGTTCACCGCTGAAGAACACGGGTTTACTGCCCAGTATCAGGAAAACACCTATCGTGTTGCAGGCGAGTTGCTGGATCAAAATACCGCACATGTGCATCTGGGTGCACAGCAGCAGAAACTGGCCTTCAGCCAGCAGCAACAGCGCATTACCCTGTTCCAATCCGGTCAGAGCTACAAGTTTGACTACATTGATCCAGACTATGCACAGGAAGACAGCAGCACTGCCGACAGCAACCTGAAAGCGCCAATGCCGGGCGTGATCACCCAGGTACTGTTTGCGCCAAACGCCCAGGTAAAAAAAGATGAAGTACTGATGACGCTGGAAGCCATGAAAATCGAATACTCGATTCGTGCACCGAGTGACGGCATCATCGCCTCTTCTTACTTCCAGGCCGGTGACCAGGTCAAAGCCGGTGATGAACTGGTGGAATTCCAGCCTTTTGAGGAGGCGGTGGCATGAGTGAATTTGTCAAAATTGTCGAAGTCGGGCCACGTGATGGCCTGCAAAATGAAAAACAGCCATTGACCATCGGCCAGCGCCGTGACCTGATTCTGGATTTAATGAAAACCGGTCTACGTTCCATTGAAGTCGGCTCCTGTGTCTCCGCCAAATGGGTACCGCAGATGGCACACAGTGATGAATTGTATGCCATGCTGCCGAAAGATCCTAACATCAGCTTTAGCCTGCTCACGCCGAATATCAAGGGCTTCGAGGCAGCCAAAGCGGTCGGCTGTCAGGAAGTTGCGGTATTTACCGCGGCTTCCGAAAGCTTTACCCGTAAAAACATCAACTGTTCCATTGCGGAAAGTTTTGACAAGTTTGCCGATGTTTTGCAGGAAGCCAAAGCCAGCAATATTCGGGTACGTGGCTATGTATCCTGTATTGTCGACTGTCCTTATGAGGGCGCCATTGATCCGCGTCAGGTCGCACAGGTGGTGAAAAAACTCTATGAGATGGGCTGCTATGAAGTCTCTCTCGGAGAAACCATTGGCACAGCAACCCCAGACCGGGTGAAACACGTCTGGCAAGCTTGTCTGGCCGAACTCGATGCTTCAGTGTTGGCTGGACATTTCCATAATACCTATGGCATGGCCATCGCCAACATTTATGAATCCTTGCAGCATGGCATCCGAGTGTTTGATTCCTCGATTGCCGGACTGGGTGGTTGTCCTTATGCCAAAGGCGCATCAGGCAATGTATCTACTGAAGACCTGTATTACCTGCTCTCGCAGATGGGTTTTGCAACCGGACTGAATCTGGAGGCACTGATGCAGGCCAGCCAGAACATTAGCCAGATCCTGCAACGTGACAATCCGTCGAATTATGCCAATGCCTACTGGCAAACTCGCTGTGCATAAACCCGATGGCTCGCTGAGCAGCTGAATCAGCCGCCATCATAAAAAATGACCGGCCTCCTGATGGAACGACAGAATAAATAGAGAGAACAGCATGTCAAATAAAGTATTTCAAAGTGCAGCCGATGCACTGCAAGACATTGTGAAAGATGGCCAAACCCTCGCCGTGGGTGGTTTTGGACTCTGCGGTATTCCTGAAGCCCTGATTGCCGCCTTAAAAGACACCGGTGTCAAACAACTGACCTGTATTTCCAATAATGCCGGTGTCGATGGTTTTGGATTGGGACTGTTGCTGGAAACCAAACAGATCAAAAAAATGATCTCTTCTTATGTTGGTGAGAATAAAGAGTTTGAACGCCAGTATCTCAGCGGCGAACTTGACGTCGAACTGACACCACAAGGCACCTTGGCAGAAAAACTGCGTGCCGGCGGTGCGGGCATCCCGGCCTTTTTTACCCAAACCGGTGTAGGTACCTTGATTGCCGAAGGCAAAGAAGTGCGTGAATTCGAGGGCAAAGACTATATTCTGGAAAATTCACTGACCGCCGATGTGGCATTGGTCAAAGCTTATAAAGCCGACAAAGCGGGCAATCTAGTGTTCCGTAAAACCGCACAGAATTTTAACCCGATGTGCGCGATGGCCGGCAAAGTCACGGTGGCTGAAGTTGAGCAGCTGGTCGAAATTGGTGAACTGGATCCGGATGAAATCCATTTACCGGGCATTTATGTCAATCGCATTATCGTGAATGCGCATCCTGAAAAACGCATCGAACAAATGACTTTAAAAGCGGAGGTTGTGTAATTATGGCTTGGACTCGTAATGAAATGGCGCAACGTGCCGCACAAGAACTGCAAGATGGTTTCTATGTCAATCTGGGTATTGGCCTGCCGACGCTGGTCGCCAACTATATCCCGGAAAATATCAATGTCTGGTTGCAGTCTGAAAATGGACTGCTCGGCATTGGCGAGTTCCCGACTGCGGAAACCGTGGATGCTGACCTGATCAATGCCGGCAAACAAACTGTGACGGCACGTCCGGGCGCTGCATTTTTTTCCAGTGCTGAATCTTTCGCCATGATTCGTGGTGGCCATGTCAATATTGCCATTTTAGGGGCTATGGAAGTCTCTGAAACTGGTGATCTGGCCAACTGGATGATTCCCGGTAAAAAGGTCAAAGGCATGGGTGGCGCGATGGATCTGGTGGCTGGCGTGCAAAAAGTCGTGGTGCTGATGGAACACTGTGCCAAAGATGGTACACCAAAGATCGTCCCGCAATGCAGTCTGCCACTCACGGGTAAGGCTGTGGTGAATCGAATCATTACCGATCTGGGCGTAATGGATATTACCGCGCAGGGAGTTGAACTGATTGAACTGGCGGATGGCATCAGCTTCGAACAGATTCAACAAGTTACGGGTGTGCCATTGATCAATAAATGCCTGATTGCTCAGCAAGATTAAGACATTTTGATCAAAAAAATACTGCCCAAAAGCTCAACCAAGATCAGGACAAGCAAAAAGCCAACACAAAATGGGAAAGAATCTTGTTACACAGTGATACGATGACCCGAAGTCGTGAGTTTTTTTACTTGAATTCCACGCTGAACAATAAAAAATAAAGGATTTGAAAATGCAATCAGTTGTCATTGTTGCCGGTAGCCGTACGCCGATGGGCGGATTTCAGGGAAGTCTAGCCGGTTTAACTGCACCAGAGCTTGGCGCGGTGGTGATCCGTGAAACGGTCAAACGTGCGGGTGTATCGCCAGAACAGGTTGATGAAGTAATTATGGGCTGTGTTTTACCTGCCGGCCTGAAACAGGGTCCAGCCCGTCAGGCTATGCGTCAGGCTGGTTTGCCGGATTCTACCGGCGCTGTTACCATCAACAAACTCTGCGGTTCTGCCATGAAAGCGGTGTTACAAGCGTCTGATGCGCTAAAAGTCGGCAGTGCCAAAATTGTGGTCGCAGGCGGCATGGAATCCATGAGCAACGCGCCTTACCTGTTGCCCAAAGCACGTGGCGGTTATCGCATGGGACATGGCGACATCAAGGATCATATGTTCCTCGATGGCTTGGAAGATGCTGAAACCGGTCGTCTAATGGGCAGTTTTGCCCAGGATGCAGCCAACCAGAAAGGCTTTAGCCGTGAACAAATGGACAACTTTGCCATTAGTTCGCTGAAAAAAGCACAAACCGCCATTACCGAAGGCTATTTTGTTGATGAAATTGCACCGGTTGAAATTCAGGGACGCAAAGGCACTGAAATAGTCAGTCAAGACGAACAGCCCCTAAAGGCCAATCTGGACAAGATTCCAACCTTGCGCCCTGCTTTTGCCAAAGATGGCACCATTACTGCCGCCAATTCCAGCTCGATTTCGGATGGTGCCGCTGCATTGTTATTGATGACAGAACAGCATGCACAGCACATGGGAATGCCGATTCTGGCCAAGATTGTCGCCACCTCTTGCCACTCTCAACATCCAAGCGAATTTACCATTGCACCGCTGGGTGCGATTGAAAAAGTGCTGGATCGTGCGGGCTGGTTAGTGGAAGAAGTCGACTTGTGGGAAATCAATGAAGCTTTCGCTATGGTGGCGATGGCACCCATTCATGACCTCGGTATTGATGAAACCAAAGTCAATATTCATGGTGGTGCCTGTGCCTTGGGCCATCCAATTGGTGCCACAGGCGCACGAATTATTCTCTCGCTGATTTATGCGCTGAAACGTCTTGGAAAAACCAAAGGGGTTGCAACCTTGTGCATTGGTGGCGGTGAAGCCACGGCTGTCGCAATTGAGCTCCCCAATCATCATTGAGATTGATCTCAATTTATAACTATCTCAACAGCCGTGACTTTGTAAAAGTCGCGGTTTTTTATGTCCGTGATCTGTGCAAATTTTGCTCTTGAATTGAACATTTCTGTTTTATCAAAACCTTGCAAAAGGGAGTGATTTTTATTCTCATTTAATATGAAATTTTCATATCCTTATGAATAAAAATGCTAAGCAAAATATATGATAAAAAACAATATAAGAATCATAAATATAGTTGAATATTCCACTATTGTCTATTTCCTGCTGGAGATGATTCAATTACAGAACGATGCAAATTCAGTTACATCTTATCTTTTATAATGATGCGGCCAAATGATATAGAGGAAGTGATGAACAGCACCACTGAAATTCTCGAAATGAGAGCAGCCGCAGAACAGGTTGTCGGCGTATTAAAAGCTTTAGCGAATACCGATCGCTTAATTATTCTGTGCCATTTGGCTATTGAAGAACTGAATGTTTCCGAGATTGAACAGAAGACTGACATTCACCAGCCGACCCTATCCCAGCAGCTGATGATGTTGCGTAAAAGTGATCTGGTCAATACGCGCCGTGATGGAAAACTGATTTATTATTCCATTAAAGACCCAAATCTGACCACTGTATTGAATCTGATGCACGATTTATATTGTCCTAAATTTCCAGATTAAATTTGGTTTAAAAAATAATCACTTCTATGAATTGGCTTTTCCAGGCAGGACTTTATATTTCATTTTTTGCATAATATATCTAAATTTATGATTTAGAAAATCTCATGTCTTTGCCGCGCCTCAACCTGAAACAGCTGATTCCAGCCAGTGAGTGGCTCAGTCACTACCGTGCAGAAACGTTCAAGGCAGACCTGCTTGCTGCCCTGATTGTGATTGCCATGCTGGTTCCGCAAGGGATGGCCTATGCCATGCTGGCCGGTTTGCCGCCGGTGATGGGACTGTATGCCAGCATTTTCCCGATGATTGTGTATGCGATTTTTGGAGGCAGTCCTACCCTATCGATTGGCCCAGTTGCGCTGATTTCCATGATGACCTATGCGACGCTCAGCCCATTTTATGTGCCAGGTTCAGCCAGTTATATTGAGGCAGCCTGTCTACTGGCTGTATTGACAGGTGTACTTTCCTTATTACTGGGTATTTTTCGTTTTGGTTTTCTGATTCAGCTGATCAGCCACCCGGTCATTCAAAGTTTTGTCATTGCTTCGGCCGTACTAATTGCATTAGGACAATTAAAATTTTTGTTTGATGTTCCACTCCAAGGTGACAACCTGATCAGTTTTGTGCAAAGTGCCTGGCAATATTGGCCTGCGACCAATCTGGAAAGTCTGATTTTTGGCCTGTTAGCAATTGCATTTTTGATTCTGATGCCGAAAATGATTCAACATTTTGTGCGGGCTTCAGGTCATAGTATTGATTTTATGATCAAATCATTGCCTTTAGTGATGGTATTTCTCTCGATTGCGATTGTTCAGTTTAAATGGATCGATTTTCAGCAGTTAAAAACGGTTGGCCTGATTCCACAAGACTTGCCGCCTTTGCATTTTCCACAGTGGGATTTAGCTCTGGTCATGCAATTATTGCCGGGTGCTTTCATGATTGCGATGATCAGCTTTATTGAATCGCTATCAATTGCCCAAGCCACTGCTTTGCAAAAGCGCAGCAACTTGAATAATAATCAGGAACTGATTGCACTCGGCTTGGCCAATCTGAGTGCCGGCATCAGTTCGGCATTTCCGGTGACCGGCAGTTTGTCGCGTACTGTGGTGAATGCCGAAGCCGGTGCCAAAACACCGATGGCGGGTGTGTTGTCCTCATGCTTTATTGTGCTGGTGGGCCTGTTTTTTACCACACTCTTTACCCATTTACCTTTGACTATTCTGGCGGCCACCATTTTGGTGTCCATCTGGAAGCTGGTGATTGTGAAACCTTTTGTCGATACCTGGCATTATTCCAAAGCCGATGGTTTGGCCATGGGCATTACCTTTTGTTCTGTCTTGTTAATTGATTTAACCACCGGTTTACTGATCGGGATTATTTCAACGTTTATCCTGATGCTGTGGCGCATCAGTCGTCCGCATGTTGCCGTGCTGGGACTGGTGGAAGGCACACAACATTTCCGCAATGTTTCCCGGCATGATGTACGCACCAGTCCGCATATTTTTGCCATGCGCATTGATGAAAATCTGAGTTTTCTGAATGCCAATGCGATCAAGGGTTTTATCATTACCGAAGTCAGCCATAACCCGCAATTACGCCATGTATTGCTGAATTGTTCCAGTATTTCCACCATTGATTTAAGCGCTCTGGAAATGCTGGAAGAAGTGAATGACGAACTGGAAAAACTCGGTATTCAACTGCATTTATCCGAAGTCAAAGGTCCAGTGATGGATAAGTTGCAAAGATCCAAACTGCTGCAGCGACTTTCGGGAAACATTTATTTTTCACATTATCTGGCCGTTCAAGCATTAGATCCGGAAGTTTATGCCCCGAATCCATAACCCAAGATATCTTTAGAAAACTATATAAATTTTAAAGTAGGTTGTGGCAATTGGCATGGTCATTTCCGTGCTGCAAGATTCAACAGAAACTGCCATTAACTCTTCAACTGATGTATTATTTACCCGTGCTGTTGATTTAAGTATCAAGAAATAATTTACGTCACATCAGTGAGTTGATCATGCCATTACAACACTTGCCCAAGTGGATTCAAGCCGGCGCCTTTTTGCTCGCGGTTAATGCTGGAATGGTCAATGTCATGGGACTGCTTACGGTCTTGCATCAGTCCATTTCTCATATGACGGGTAATGTCAGTTATATGGCGATAGAGCTGCTGCAGGGAAATTATGAGCATGTGCTGTATCTGACGCTGGTCTTGTTCTGTTATGTATTGGGTTCTTTCTATAGTGGCGTGATTCTGGGCAATAGCCATTTTCAGTTTGGTCACCGTTACGGTATCCCACTGACCTTGGTCGGACTGTTTTTGTTGCTGTGCTGGATTTTTGTGCCGTATTTTCCCGCGTATTCTTTATTATGGGCCAGTGCCGCCATGGGCCTGCAAAATGCCATGGTCAGCCACTACAAAGGCACGATTATTCGCACTACTCACCTTTCCGGCGTACTAACCGATTTAGGGCTGGCCTTTGGTTATCTGGTGAGAGGTCTGACGGTGGATCCGCGCCGTCTGGTCTTGCATTTCCTGATTTTAGTGGGTTTTTTGGTCGGTGGTGTGATCGCTGCTTTCCTTTATCCTTTGCTCGGTTTAAATTCTTTTTTGGTTCCAATGGCACTCAGTATGCTGCTGAGCGTGAGCTATTGGGGCGTTTATTTCCATTTTCATTATCATTCGGATGTTTAGAGAGCTCTTATGGTTAAAAATGCGCTTCAGGCTCAATTATTAAAAGCAGGTTTGGTGGACAATAAAAAAGCCAAGAAACTCAGCAAACAGGCTCAGCATGAACAACGGACCGGTCAAAGCAATGAAGCCGAACTCAAGGCAGAGCTGGAAAAGGCACAACAGGAAAAACTGATCAAAGATCAAGCCTTAAACCTGGAAAAACAGCGCCAACTGGAAGAAAAAGCCCTCAAGGCCTCGATCATTCAAATGATCAACCAGCATAAAATTCGCGATACCGATGGCGATTCGGTGTACCAGTTTATTGATGAGAGCAAGATCAAAAAAGTCTATATCAACCAGCAAATTTATAATGCCCTGGTTGCTGGCAGTTTGGTGATTGCTAAAGAAAATGACAGCTATGCCTATTTACCTAAGGCGCTTGCCGAACGGATCAATGAAAAAATGCAGGGCTTTATCATTGTCAATAATGCCGAGAAGAATGAGCAAACCACTGATGAAGAAGATCCATACGCAGCCTATATCATTCCTGATGATTTGATGTGGTAAAAGCCGCATTATTTTTGACTCCAGCATAAGGCAGCGCAGTTCCTCAGCCACGAAAAGGTAAAGCCTGTCTTGTGCTCAATAAAATCATCTCGACTGCCGACGAGGAAATCGTCATTTAGGAAATTCCTAAAATCGTTTTCCCAACCTGCACATCATCCAGATAACTGACAATATGATGCGGTTGAAAATATTGCGTATTGGCTTTTAAATTTTTGATTTCCGGGCAGACCTCATAAGGAGGATTGGACAGTAAAAAGGCAGAAACAAAATCATCCGCTGCATAGAAATTAATCCATTCGCCTATCAAGGCTTCCGGCCGATAACGATGTGGAAAAAAATTATAGAAAATCGGAATCCCTAACGGTGAACCCAGGCTGACAAAGCGGGCTATTTTAAATGGATTTTCCAAATGTTGCAGCGCGTCAAAACACACCACACTGCCTAGAGAATGCCCCACCAGTACAATTTCCTCATCGGTTTCTTCCTGAATCTTGCTGAGCAGCAAATTTCTAATTTCTGTGCGGTACTGTTCATTATGCAAAAACAGATTGGCTTCTTTGGCAAACAGTTTGAGCACCCAAGTATGCAGTTTTTCATAATGACTGGTAATTTTGACAATGGCTTTAGCAAAACGGTCGGTTAAGGCTGCAGGAGACAAAATAGTTTTCAGGTTTGCCGAGATCGCCTCAATAGATAACAATTCTTGATGCCCTACGCTGGCGTCATCTGCAATTTGCTCGGCAATATTGATCAGCACTTGCTGTTCATTTGCGCAGAGTTCACTGGTATTTTCTAAAAAGGCGTGTAGACCTCGGGTCTGCAGGTCTAATAATGATTTATAAGAAACCGGTTTTCGCATATATTTTTTGACCAGGTCACCATAAAACACCAGCTCAAATTTTGCCGTACCTAACACATCGGGAATCTGTGCCTGAAAAATACCTTCTAAAAAAGCATCAATCCATATTTTCTTGAGCGTTTCCGGGTCCTTATCGGACTGGTTAATTCCATGCACCATGATGATTTTCATTGTTCTTATCCTTTTCATTTTTATTTCATTCTTTGCCATGCCAGCAGCAAAATAAATGTGCTTTGTGTTAAGGCATCTGCTCTTTCTCACCCCAGATCACCGTCTCAAAATGACTTGATTTTTATGCTAAAATTTTCATTCTTGAAAGGTACTGTCAATTATCAAATGAGCAAGCAAGTTTCTTGTAGAGATGGCTAGATTCTATTGCGAGTTGATCTCAGGTGGCCGCAACTGTCGAGATATATTTTTCTGAGTAAACGTGACACATTGCATCAATTGAATTCGACATAAGTTTTTTAGATGCTCTCATGTGCAATTCAAGGCTATTAAATACATATTTTATTGGGTGTAAAGAATTATGCTGAAGTGGTTCGAAAAGCGTGTTGATGCTTATCCATCGAAAAGGCTTTACGAACCTTTGCCAAACCGTTTTTTCGCTTTTGTCTGGCAAGCGGCTGAAGGGGTACGCCCTTATTTGCTGGCTTTGATTCTGTGTACAGCGGGTGCAGCAACGTTTGAGGCGGTATTGTTTGCCCAAATCGGGCAATTGGTTGATTGGCTCAATACATCTCGGCCTGCAGATTTTTATGACAATCATCGGCAGAATCTGATCATGCTTAGCCTGATTCTATTTGCCAATATTTTCTTTGCCAGCATACAGTCAATTATCAAGCATCAGATTCTTTATAGTACGTTCCCGATGCGTCTGCGTTGGCGTTTCCATAATTTATTGCTGCGTCAAAGCCTGGATTTTTTCCATAATGACTTTGCAGGCCGCCTATCGGCCAAAGTCATGCAAACCGCCCTCGCCGTGCGTGAATTTTGGGTGATTCTGGGCGATATTTTTGCTTATGTGATTGTGTATTTCATTACTATTTCAGTAGTGTTAGGGGCCATTTCTCCACAATTAATTGTGCCCTTATTGATCTGGTTAGCTTTATTCATTGTTGCTGCCCTGTATTTCATCCCGCGTTTAGGTCAAGTTTCGCAGGAGCAGGCGGATGCCCGTGCGGTCATGACCGGTCGTGTTACCGATGCTTATACCAATATTCAGACCGTGAAGCTATTTGCTCATGCTGGGCGTGAAAGCCAGTATGCCAAGGCCTCCATGAAAGAATTTATGGTCACGGTATATAAACAAATGCGTTTAGGCACGCAATTTGATATCAGTATCCATCTACTCAGCGCGGTTTTATTTATTGGCGTGATTGGAGTGGCCATTCATCTCTGGGTCAATGGTCAGGTCGGTGTCGGGGTGATCGCCGCAACAACCGCCATGATTTTAAAACTCAACAGCATGGCCTTTTTCATCATGTGGCAAATTGCCGCCTTGTTTGAAAATATCGGGACCATTCAGGATGGTATGTATACGCTGGCTAAACCCATCGCGATTAGCGACAAAGCGGATGCAAAACCTTTGCAGATTCAACAAGGGGAAATTGAGTTCCGTGATCTTCAGTTTGCCTATAACAGTAACCTAGTCATCCAAAACTTTAATTTACACATCCGTCCAGGTGAAAAGATCGGTATTGTCGGGCGCTCAGGTGCAGGTAAATCCACCCTGATTCAGTTGCTCCTCAATTTTTATCAATTAAAACAGGGTCAAATCCTGATTGATGGACAGAATATTGCAGATATTACCCAGGACAGTTTACGGGCCAATATTGCACTGGTCACTCAAGATACCTCCCTTCTGCATCGAACTGTCGCAGAAAATATTAAATATGGCCGTCCAGATGCCAGTGATCAAGAGATGTTTGCCGCCGTGGCCAAAGCAAAAGCCGATGAATTTATCCCACAACTCATGGATGCACGTGGTCACAGTGGCTATGAGGCCTATGTGGGTGAGCGTGGTGTAAAACTTTCCGGTGGTCAGCGTCAGCGTATCGCGATTGCCCGGGTATTTTTAAAGGATGCGCCGATTTTAATTCTGGATGAGGCCACCAGTGCATTGGATTCAGAAGTAGAAGCTGCCATTCAGTCTAGCTTGAATGATCTCATGCAAGGTAAGACCGTGATTGCCATTGCACATCGCCTTTCGACCATTGCACAAATGGATCGCTTGATCGTGCTCGATCAAGGTCAAATTGCCGAGCAAGGCACACATGAGCAACTCATCGCGCAAAACGGGATTTATGCCCAACTCTGGCAACGACAAACGGGCGGATTTCTTGCAGATCAGGAAAACAAGAATCTGGTAAAGTCTGGATAAATGTCATGTAAAACCGGAAAAAATGGGCGGAAATGGTTGATGATGAATACAACATCATTCAGACGGTTAAGCTCAAGATCTACCGGGATAAAACTTTTGTTTTTATACAAAACCATGTATAAAACAAGACAAAAATGATGAAATGCTTTTTTAAGGAGTCCGCATGAATCATCCTTCAGAATTGAAGTATGCTAGTACACATGAATGGGTCAAGATAGAAGGTGATCTTGTGATTACCGGTATCTCAGACCATGCACAGGATGCCTTAGGCGATTTGGTTTATGTAGAAACCCCGGAAGTGGGTAGCCGTATTACTGCGGGTGAACAAGCCGGTGTGGTGGAATCTGTGAAAACAGCTTCTGATATTCATGCGCCAGTCTCTGGTGTTGTGGTAGAAGTCAACACAGCACTTGAAGATGATCCTGATTTTGTCAATGAAGACCCGTATGGTAAAGGCTGGATTTATAAAATTAAAGCTGATAATCCCGGTGATGTTGAAAAATTACTCTCGAATAGTGAGTATGAAGCCGGTCTTTAATCAAAGCTTTTACTGAAGATCAGGCATATCTCGGGATATGCCTTTTTTATTTGATAAGAAGAAATAAGTTTCTAGGCTATTTATAGAATTAAAAATTTTTATCACGCTACAACTAACTACATTCACATTCGCTTGAGCAGATGGCCATTAAGTTTTTTCCACCTGATCCTGAAAATATCTAAGCCAAAATGCTTCACGGCAGGCAGAATTAAACTGTATACGTTTCGGACTAATCACGGGTGCTGGTTTTTTTTGTTCGATCACCATGTAGATAATCCAGCTGTCATCACAGCTATCAAGCATCATGGCTTCATGATTCTGTTCAATGATCCGTTTAATCACGGCGCCGTTATCAAAATGATAGGTCGAAATTTCCTGGCTGACTTCGGTATCATCTTCAATCCATTGTTTAGTGCGAGTTTCAACCTTCTGGATGATATGGGTACAGGCAAGCTCAGGATGTAGAATTGCCTCAACATAATTTGATAAATGTGACATTTCAAGGATAAACCTGAGACTAGTAGCACATAAATATTAACATTTTTGGTTAGGACTGCGGAGCTTTTTAGACTTTAGTTCTAGGTTTAACGTTTTAATTGGATAAGTTTGAATCACAGCTTAAATTCGCAAATAATGAATCGCATTTTCAAGTTGAATTTTTGAGGCTAAGCATAAAAAAATAATCAGATTTCCAACATGATCTTGTATGTAAATATGCTAGCCTTAAAATGAAGTGAGGAAAAAACAATACTTTTGATATCAACAATAAGGAGTAATCATCATGACTTACCAACATATTTTAGTACCCGTAGATGATTCAGATATTTCAGCTGCAGCTGTAGGACAAGCAATTAGCCTGGCGAAAGCTTTCGGCAGTAAAATCACCACCGTTTGTGTGATCGCCGTTGATCCTTTTATCGGAGTCGATTTTTATAATGTCACCCCTGTCATTACAGAATATTTCATTGAGGCAGAAGCACATGCTAAAAAAACTTTAGCCAATATTCAGCATAGATGTACATTAGAAGGAATTTCTGCAGATAGTCGGATTATTAAAGGTGAACCGACAGAAACGGGTATTGTGCATCTTGCGGATGAAATTGGTGCTGATCTGATTGTGATTGGCTCACATGGACGTACAGGCTTTAAAAAATTGATGTTAGGTAGTGTGGCGGAAGATGTGTTAAATAAAACCCATTTGCCGGTTTTAGTTGTTAAACAGTGATGTTTCTTTGATTGATTTAACCCACTTTAAGTGGGTTTTTAAATTTTTTAAAATTTTACTTAGGCTATTTTGGTAATCAATATAAAATCTCACCACAAAACAAATAAGCCATTGAAATAATTATATTATTTTATTGAATGCCAAAAATATCACTGCGGTTTTTATAATTATTGCTGCTTCTATATTGATATCAGGTGTAATTTTTTAAGCAAAAAACCGAATCAGCTGATCCGGTTTTTTATGGGATGTGATTTATCCTGCCATTTTGCGTAGCGTCAAAATCTGCTCACTACGGCCAAACGGCCCATGCACATCATGCAACACCGCACTGGTCAGGCCAATCCCATCCTGCCCATACTGCTGTACAGCTTGTATGCCTAGCCATTCCCCTTGCGGTAAACGGTACAAATGGATTTGCAAGTCCAAATTCGGGAACATCCATTCAAAATCACCTGACTGCCGTGGTACCACGCCATTGGCAGTATCAACCATGCCCATTAAGCGCACAAAATCAGTGGTGCATTGCCCTTCCACCATCTCTTGCCGATTATGCAGCCAGACAATGCCTTTTCCTGCGCGGTGTTGATCATCTGTTCGGGCTTCAATGGTCTGAATATATCCCCCCGGCCAGCTTTTAATCCCAGACCAAACTGGCAAATTTTCTGGATGTTCAACCGAATGATCTTCCAGGCCGGCAATCTGTTGAGAATTCTGTGTCATCATGCGCCAGGCCCGTGCCACAATGCAGGTTTTTCCTTGTGCCTGCATTTCGGCTTCAATCAATTCAATGGTTTTTCCCGGACGGATGACACGGGTTTGAATGGTAAAATCACCAAAAGCGATCAGACCAAAAATATCCAGACTGATCCTACCAATGCGCATCTCTGCACGAGGCATAAACTGTTCCAGTTCAGCACAGAGAATGCCAGTGGCCGGGGCCATATGCTGTTCATGGCTGTTCCATGCACCCTGAGCATGAATGGTGGAACGATACTGTGAGCTAACGCTACCATCGGCGGCTTGCTCACGTTGAATGAGTTGATAATATGCTGACATAAATTCCCTAATCCCTTGGTCCGGTTTTAAATCTATAATTTTCATTTTTTGTTATGAAAAGATAAAAACTGTTCTGTGGTTTTGAGCTTCCCTATTTTTCCAAATAGAAACATGCTGTTATTAAAAAAATGCACAGTTTGCGTAAAAACTTTCCCTTATTCTTAGAAAATGAGCGTAATCGTCAATCAAATAGATTGACTACAGCGTCGGTTTTTTGACTATACAATCAAATTCCAGCGATGAATCAAAACAGCGGCCTTTGCTTTTTCTTTCTGGGTTATGCAACTTTCTTAACTTACACGCCTCTTTGAGTACAGATCAATCTGTGCTGTTGAGCAATGAAATAGCCTCCTTTTTCATTGCGTAAAATGAAGACTTACTAAAAATACTCTTTATAATTGCTAGCGAAATAGCTGAAAAATCATTACATTATTCAAGAGATCTATAAAATTAGCTCTTGATGAAATGATCTGACCTATATTGGATGAACCGGAGCCCACTCTACATATTATTTTAGATGACCACACTGCAAGCCAAGAAAGGCATTGATGTTCACCCTCTATATAGTTCTGTATTGAATTGAGAATATGCCGCAAAAAAATAAATACGTCTTCATTTTTCTTCTTCTCACTGTCGCCATCATGAATATCTTTATGATCGCTTTACTGAGTTATACCTTACATACTTCACGTGAACGAAAAGAAGTAGAAGTCCGTACAGAAGTTGAAAACCTGGCTTTACTGCTGGATAAAAGAGTGACCGGAACGGCGAAGGAAATCGATTTATCTCTGCATGAGATTCAAGCCTATCTGGAAAAAGAATTACGCGACAAAGGACAACTCAATCCGGCAGATATCAATGCCATGGTCAAAAAACATGAACATTGGATTCATGCTATTGCAGAAATCCGGATTTCTGATGCGCAAGGTGAAATTGATTATGGTCATACAATTGCAGGAAATACGGCACTTCACTATCGCAATGATCATTTTTTTCAAGCAGCGCAACAGGATACAAGTGATCAGCTGCGTGTCAGCAAACTGATCAAAAATCCGGTCAATCAAGAGTGGATTCATATCTTTTCCCGACGTTATAACACTCCTGACGGGAAATTTGCGGGCATTATTACCGCCTCGATTTCGGCCAGCTACTTTAACACGCTCATTGCTGATCTCGACTTAGGCCCTAAAGGGGTGGTACTGGTTCAGGATACCGATAAAGCACTGGTTGCACGAATTCCCAGCTTAAATACAGCTGCGGGGCAAATTGGTTCAGTCGGGGGATCTCCGCTGCTCATGCGTGTCATGGATTCAGGAGCCAAAGCCGGCACCCTTTATACCACTCAAACAACGGATGGTGTTGCCCGAACAGGCAGTTTTCGCCGCCTGAATAGCATGCCCATCTTTATAGTGGTTGCTCTTGCGGAAGAAGATTATCTTGTACAATGGTATGCCGACCTGAAAAAAGCCATTTTCCTGGGCATACTATTTTTACTGGTGACCATTTCTGCAAGCTGGTTACTCTGGGGGCAAATTAAAGCGCGTGATTTGGCCAACCATCGTAGCCGCATGTTACTGCAAAATGCCCGTGATGGTATTCATGTTCTGGATCTAAACGGTCAACTGCTGGAAGCCAGTGATTCTTTTTTCCAGATGACGGGTTATTCTGCAGATGAAATCATTGGACAATCCGCTGCGCTTTGGGATACCTCATATAGTCCAGATGAACTTAAACAGCTCATCCAGAAAAGCCGAAACACACCAGATGGACTACGTTTTGAGACCTATTATCGTAATCATCAGGATCAACTTTATCCGGTGGAAGTGACGAGCATTTTGGTCAATATTGATGGTGAGCAGGTCTTTTTCTGCTCGGCTCGGGATATTAGCGAACGTAAAAAGGCTGATGAAAACTTACGCATTGCCGCGACCGCCTTTGAATCTCAGGTGGGTATGCTGATCACCAATCCCAATCTGGTCATCTTGCGTGCTAATCGTGCCTTCTCCGAAATCACTGGTTATAGCCAACGGGAAATTCTTGGAAAAACCCCGCACGCCTTTCAATCGGGTCTGCATGACAAAAGTTTTTATGCCCGCATGTGGGATCACATCCGCACCAAGGGATTCTGGCAGGGTGAAATCTGGAATAAACGCAAAAATGGTGAACTTTATCCGCAGCTGATTTCCATTGCCAGCGTCCGTGATCATCATGAACAGATTACGCATTATGTGGCGACTTTTACCGATATTTCGGCCTATAAAGCGTCTGAAGAACGCGTCCGCATTCTGGCATTTTATGATACCTTGACAAAATTAGCCAACCGCCGCATGTTCTTGGAACGCCTGGAACAAGCTATTCAACAGGTCCGAAAAGATCAGCATAAAGGTGCGGTACTCTGTGTCGATCTGGACAATTTCAAAGCATTGAATGATACCGAAGGTCACACCACCGGTGATCTGCTGCTGCAACAAGTCGCAACCCGGCTTATAGATAGTGTAGCCCCCAACACGATGGTGGCACGGTTAGGCAGTGATGAATTCGCGATTTTACTCGATCATTTAGATCCATCTGAATCAAAGGCCATTCAGCAGGCTGAAGCTATCGCTAAACAGATTTTAGCAGCCTTATCCCAACCCTATTTTCTGGAAACGTCAGAATATCGAAGTTCTGCCAGCATGGGAATCAGCCTGTTTGGTGTGCATAAACACGAGTGTGTCAGAGACACCTTAAAACGTGCCGATATGGCAATGTTTGAAGCCAAAACCACCGGACGTAATGTCTTGCGTTTCTTTGATCCACAAATACAATCGCAAATTCAGGAACGAGCCGAACTGGAAGCCGGATTACGGATTGCCTTAGAACAGAACCAGCTGATCCTTTATTATCAGCCTCAGGTGAATGGTGCCCATCAGATTACCGGTTTTGAGGCTTTGGTTCGCTGGCAACATCCCGAACAGGGAATGATTTCACCGGCACGTTTTATTCCGGTTGCTGAAGAAAATGGACTGATTATTCCGCTGGGTCACTGGGTACTCGAGACCGCCTGCCAACAGCTGAGTGAATGGGCTAAACAGCCACAAACAGCACACCTGAGCATTGCCGTGAATGTCAGTGCCAGCCAGTTTGCCCAGCCCGATTTTGTGCAGAATGTGCAAGAGATTTTGCAGCGCACAGCTGCCCCTGCCCATTTACTAAAACTTGAATTGACTGAAAGTGCGCTGGTCATGCAAGTTGAAGACATCATTGCCAAAATGGTGATGCTGAAACGCTATGGTGTAACATTCTCTCTGGATGACTTTGGTACCGGCTATTCATCCCTCACCTATTTAAAACGCATTCCGATTGATCAGCTCAAGATCGATCAAAGTTTTGTGCGTGACATTTTAGTCAACAGCAACGATGCAGAAATTGCCAAAATGATTATTGTACTGGCCAAAACACTGGGTATTTCGGTATTGGCAGAAGGTGTAGAGACTGAAGCGCAATGTGATCTGCTGGAAAAGCTGGGTTGCTATCATTACCAGGGCTATTTCTTTGGCAAACCAATGCCGATTGATGTGCTCGAGCATTATTTATTGTTACATCGAACTCAGCGTAATGTGTTGCAAACTTATCTTTAAGTTATAGCTTAATTTCGGCTCAGCTTGGATCATTTATTTCGAAGAATAAAGGGTTATTTTTTAGTTTAAATTATTTTTTTGCTTAGGCTATTTTTAATTTTATTTATGTTTTGAATGTTTCTGTTTTTTTAGATAATCAAGTAGTGTTATTTATACGATTATTTATAAATCAAAAACTTAGTTAGTCTTCCCGTTCACCATCACACCCAACGCCACATACAAGAAAAACGTATAACGTCAGGTGTGCTTTCCAGCATAAATGTTCTTGAAACATATCTGATTTTAAATTCTGGCAATATCGTTAATAGCGTGAATCAGTTTTGGTCGATGCAAGCTCGGAAGATCCAGCGAAAATAAAGCATCTAGACGTTTATTAATATGTGTAACTGTATCCATAAAGGCGGCGAGTTTTTCTGATTTTGGTAATTCTAGATGGGATGGATCAGCTAAATCCCAATGTGCTTTAATCGCCCCACCCAAATATAAAGGACAAAGCTCATGGGCCATCCTGTCACACACCGTGATGACCACATTAGGTTTGTATTCTTCCCAATCACGAATCACTTTGCTAAACAATCCTTGCGTCGATAACCCCAAAGATTGCAAAGTTTCTAGTGTTAATGGGTGCACATGACCGGTTCCCTTACTACCTGCACTGAAGGCTTTCCATCCTTCTGGTGCACGTGCATTAAATAAGACTTCTGCTAAAATACTACGGCAGTTATTATCTGCACATAAAAATAAAAAATTCATAAGTAATCATTCCCTGTAGTGATAGAAATTAAAGATTACTCTCCATAATCAGAAGATTGAGTAAACAACTGTTAGCTGAAGAAATTTTATGTTTTTATATATTATAAATATGCAACCTTTCTATTAGGTAGTCAGATCAAGCAAGATTGAAATGGGTACATTCATCCATTTTCATCAGTGAGCAGATAAAAATTTCTCCCAGTGCGGCAGGATTAAAGTATGGGAGATGATGTTTTTACTCAAAACATTTACCGCCTGGTGACTTACTTTATTAGTCATTAGACCCAAAGTGAAATATGAATGTCATATTTTTATTACATATGAAAGAGGCAGCCCTATGCTGAATGCACAAAAATGAGGCAATCTTATTTATAAAGATAAATTTAACAATTTCGCAGACTGTCATATATTTGTCATTAAAATTTAGCAATAAAATAACAATTGGCAACTTTTAATTAAAAGTAAAACTAAGTTAATAATTTATATTTATTTTTCTTATATTTTTAACGTCTCCATGTAACATAACTGTCACACATTGCTCCTAGCATGCCGTATAGCAATCTCCCCTCTTCTTGTAAAAAATAATAGTGAATCCTGGCAATATGGACGATTTTCAACATTCCTCAAGCACTTACTTCAACCGTGAACTGTCACTATTTGAATTTAACCGTCGTGTTTTAGCACAGGCCAAAAATTCGGAGTTACCGTTGCTGGAAAGACTCAACTTCCTGATGATTTTTTCAAGAAATCTGGATGAGTTCTTTGAAATTCGTGTAGCAGGCTTGATGAAACAGTATGACTTAAATAATGTCGTACGTACCCCCGATGCCATTCCCACTGAAATTGTACTGAGCGAACTTTCCCGCAATGTGCATCAAACTGTTGCAGAACAATATAATATCTTAAATTATGCTATTTTGCCGCAGTTGCAAGGCCTGGGCATTCATTTCATTCAGCATAAAGACATTTTAGAAAAACATAAAAACTGGATTGCCGAATATTTTGTCAAACAGGTGCAACCTGTCGTTACCCCGATCAGTCTGGATCCATCCCATCCTTTTCCGCGTCTGGTAAATAAAAGCCTGAACTTTATTGTCAGTCTGGAAGGTAAAGATGCCTTTGGCCGTGAAATTACCATGGCGATTGTCCCGGCACCGCGCTCTTTGCCACGCCTGATTAAATTGCCGCAACAGGTGGCCGGTGGCTCAGAAGAACATATTTTCCTCTCGGCGATTATTCAGGAACACATCAATGATCTGTTCCCGGGCATGAAAGCGACCGGTTGTTATGCCTTCCGCGTAACCCGCAATGCGGACCTAACATTGGCGGAAGATATTGATGATTTGGCAGTGGCACTGAAAGATGAGTTGTCTTCACGCCGTTTCGGCCGTGCCGTACGTCTTGAGGTCAACCAAGAGTGTCCGCAAGAGATTGTGCAGTATCTGCTCGACCAATTTGACCTAGATGAACAGCAACTTTATTTAATCGACGGTCCAATTAATCTTTCGCGTTTAACAACGGATTTTGCCTATCCAGAACTCAAATATTCAGCTTTTAGCCCAACGGTTCCTAAAGCCATCTATAAGGCCAAGTCACTGTTTGAATTACTGAAAAAAGAAGATGTCTTATTGCATCATCCTTTTGATTCTTTTAATCCGGTGATCAACTTACTCAAAGAAGCAGCCAAAGATCCAAATGTCTTGGCAATCAAACAGACGCTGTACCGTAGTGGCCCAGATTCTGAAATTGTACAGGTACTTGCTGAAGCTGCACGTAACGGTAAAGAAGTTACGGCGGTGATTGAATTGCGTGCGCGTTTTGATGAAGAATCCAATATTACCGTGGCCAATATTCTGCAAGAAGCCGGTGCTGTCGTGGTTTATGGCATTGTTGGTTATAAAACTCATGCCAAAATGATTCTGGTGGTACGTCGTGAGGAAAATGAACTGGTACGTTATGTACATCTAGGTACCGGTAACTATCATGCCGGCAATGCCAAAATGTATACCGATTATGGCCTGATGACCACCGAACCGGACATTTGTGAAGATGTGCACAAGATGTTCCAGGAACTTACCGGCATGGGACGCATGGCCAAACTGAAAAAACTCTATCATGCCCCGTTTACTCTGCATGCCGAATTGCTCAAACTGATCGAACAGGAAATCGAGTTTGCTCAAGCTGGACAGCCTGCACGTATCATCATTAAAGTCAATGCCCTGACCGAACCACAACTGATTGCAGCACTCTATAAAGCTTCCAGTGCAGGCGTGAAAATCGAGTTAATCATCCGGTCCATTTGCTGTCTGATTCCTCAGGTCAGAGGTCTCTCGGAAAATATTCAGGTGCGCTCGATAGTGGGACGTTTTCTGGAACACACCCGTGTCTACTACTTTGAACACGGCAGTGAAGGCAAACTGTTCTGTGCCAGTGCCGACTGGATGGGTCGCAACCTGTTCTCTCGTGTGGAAACCTGTTTCCCGATCCTGAACAAAAAAGTGAAGAAAAAGATCTTTGAAGATGGCCTGATCAATTATCTCAATGATAATCAAGGCGCTTGGGAACTCCAGGCGACAGGTGAATGGATCCAGCTCAATCCGGCTGAGGGTCAAACTGAACACAGCGCGCAAGCTTATTTAATGAGTCAGAAAATAATCAAGTAATCACTCAATAAAGCAGGTTCTATTCAGGATTAGCATAATTCCAATAGCTCCCAATCTGACAAAGCAAAACGACCTTTCTGTAGCTTATACCTTATCAGGTTGGAGCTTTCTAACTGTTGGATAAATAAGAGCAGAAGTTCTGCTGAGCGTTTTTATCAAGGTTTTAATTTTAATGAACGTGTGAATGACATTATCATTAATCTCACCCATTCGCATATAAGGGTTGTCACATCCAAAGCGATGCGGGATGCAGTGATCAAGACGTTTGAAAAGAATGGCGTTCCTGTACCGTTCAGGGACCAATGGCCAGTTCCATCTTAATCAACCAATACGGTACGCCTGCCACAATCTAAAACGATCAAGGTTGCAATCTGAATAAGATGCATAAAAACAAAAGTCTGCAATTGGCAGACTTCTGTTTTTTTTATTTAGTTTGAAAACTGGAATTAAACCAGCTGTAGCACGGCTTTAATCATCATATAAATCGCTACCCCCACTACCGTAAAGGTAAAGATTTTTTGCACAATCCCTGCAGGAATTTTGCTAATCGCCAAGCGACCAATCACCATACCACTCACACAGGCCAACACAAAGGTCACTGTCACATTAACCGGGTAATCAAACCCTTCCAGTAACTGCATCCCGATACTGATGCCACCAATCAGGAAAATGATCATTAACGATGTAGCCACAATACTGTGCATACTGAGATTGGTCACTTTACGCAAGGCGGGCACAATCACAAAGCCCCCCCCCACACCGAGCATCCCGGTTAACAGACCTGCAAGCAGCCCAATCCCTCCTAATACACTGGCCGTTTTTGCATTCCAGATAAATTTTCCGGTTTCCGGATTGACCTTACACGGCGGATTGGAAAATTCTGCACTGCCATGGGCAAATAAACGGTAAGCCACAATGAACATCACACTACTAAAAGCCAGCGTCAACCAGACCGGAGAAATCTGATGTGACAGACTTACCCCGACATAAGCCATCGGTGAGGCAATCAATGCGATCCATATCGCCGCACGGTAACGGACAATTTTCTTCATCAGGCCTTGTACTGTCCCGAGCAGAGCCGATAAGGTCACCGCCAGCAACCCTACCGGTGCCGCTTGTGCAACTGTCCAGCCCTGACTGGCCATTAATGCGGGGACAGCCAGAATCCCGCCACCTGCGCCGGTCAATCCCAGCAACAGACCAATGAGGATACCCTCAACAATTAACAACATCATGATCCAGATTCCTAGTGACGGCATGACTCGGCAGCACAACCGTATTGTCTGGTAAAATCAGCCCATTAGACGTGGGCCTTAAACAGAAAAATTGAATGACAGATTAGCCTTGCACTTGCGTTTTGGGTTTCACCATCCACTCACGACCTTTCAGCATGCCTTGCCAATAGATAGGCGGTAAAATCTGCTCCTTCAGCAACCAGGCCATTCGTGACGGTTGCGTACCATCGATCAGCCATTTCGGGAAACTCGGCAGCAGCTTGCCCCCATAACCGAATTCAGCCAGTACAATCTTGCCGCGCTCCACGGTTAATGGACATGAACCATAGCCGTTATATTCAAAGAAATGCTCACTGCCTTTGAGATAAGCCAGAATGTTTTCCGCGACGATCGGTGCTTGTGCCCGCGCAGCCGCAGCTGTTTTGGCATTCGGCGCATTCATCACATCACCTAAAGCAAAAATATCCGGGTATTTAGTATGTTGCAGGGTTGCCGGATTGACACTCACCCAGCCCGCGTCATCGGTTAAGGTACTGGCACGGATAAAATCTGGCGCCTGTTGCGGTGGTACCGCATGCAGGAAATCAAAATCGGTTTCCAGGGTAGAAACTTGATCACCTTGGATCACCTTAAACCAGGCTTTCTTGTTCGGACCATCAACCTTGATCAATTGATGATTAAAGTGCAGATGTGCCTGA
Organism: Moraxellaceae bacterium; assembly: GCA_029267635.1. Taxonomy (GTDB): domain Bacteria; phylum Pseudomonadota; class Gammaproteobacteria; order Pseudomonadales; family Moraxellaceae; genus Acinetobacter. The sequence goes on from JAJUIK010000002.1 coordinate 42,575, forward strand.
TAACGCTCGACATATTGCATCAAGGCCGGTACATATTCCTTGACACCAAAGAGCACTGCGCCCGTGTTATAAAAATCAATGGAGATATCTTTGAGTACACCTTGCTTTAACCAGTAATCCGCAGAAAGATACATGGCCTTTTGCGGTGCACCCGCACATTTGATCGGCATCGGTGGTTGGGTAAACACGGCCTTTCCACCTTTCATCTGCTGCACCAGTTGCCAGGTATACGGCGCAAGATCATAGCGATAATTAGAGGTTACGCCATTTTTACCCAAGGTTTCAACCAGCCCTTCTACCCCATGCCAGTTGAGTTTCAATCCTGGACAGACCACCAGAGCACGATATTGCACTGGCATACAACCTTCCAGAATGACCTGCTGATGTTCCGGGTCAAATGCAGCTACGGCTGCCTGAATCCATTTCACCTGTTTCGGTAATACACTGCTCATCGGACGTGCTGTGGTTTGTGGCGAGAAAATGCCTCCGCCAACCATGGTCCAGCCCGGCTGATAATAATGCACATCAGCCGGATCAATGATGGCAATATCCAGATGTGGCTGACGGCTGAGCAAACTGGCAGCGACAGAAATCCCCGCTGCACCCGCCCCGACAATCACCACGGAATAACAAGCAATCTCGCTTGCCGGCACATTCTTTTTCATTATGCGCGGCACCATGGCACGCAGGTCATAACCCGCTGCACTGGCCTTGTTCAGCATTTCCTCATAAGACTGCGCTTCCACCTCGGACAAAGCCCATAAAGAAATCGAACGTGTACCAGAACGGCAATAAGCTAAAACCGGTTTTTCGGCTGCACGATATTTTTCCGCAAACTCTTGGGCTTGCGCATCGGTCACTTTACCACTCAGCACAGGCTGATATTGCACCGCAATTTTATACTGCTCAGCAATTTTCTGGATTTCAATAAAATTGGGCTGATCGCTGCCTTCACCATCAGGCCGGTTACAGAAAATGGTTTTGATACCCTGCGCCGCGACTTGTTCAACATCTTGGGGAGTAATCTGGTCGGCCACCCAAAAATTTGTATTGATTTGCTTGAGTTTCATTTGTTCTCTCCCTGCTATTTATTTGCTGGCACCACAAGACTTGTTCGCAGGTAAAGCAATATCAATTTTGGCTGGATAAGGCAGATGCAGGTTGTTCATGATTTCGATAAAATCTTTACGTGAACGATTGTTCCCTAAGCGTGAATTATGCAACCGCTCCTGACCAATGCTAGAAGACAGACGCCCCTTGTAATCATGTCCCGGATAAACCCGCGTTTCATCGGGTAAACTGAACAGCTGCTGATGAATGCTGTGGTATAAAATGCTCGGATTACCTTCCTGAAAATCAGTACGGCCGCAGCCATCAATCAATAAAGCATCGCCTGTAAACACCATATCCTCGACCACATAACTGGTACAAGCATTGGTATGACCCGGCGTATAGCGTGCCTCAATCAGAATCTCTCCGACACGAATGGCACTATGATCGGTAATATAAATATCGCCACATTCCACCCCACTGTTGCGATGCAATACTGAACGTGAACCGCATTTTTCCCGCAGTTCATTCGCTGCTGTGACATGATCCGCATGAACATGCGTATCTAAGGTATAAAGCAATTTCAGATTATGGTCTTGCAATTCTTCTAGATACAGTTCTACTTCGGAGGCGACCGGATCAATCAGTACAGCCTCACAGGTCTGTTCACAGGCCAGCAGATAAGTATAGGTTGAACTTTCCTTTTCAAAAAATTGTTTAAATAACATATTCTTGCATCCATTTAAATTAAATCTTCCTTAGTTAATGCAATTAGGATGCCAGCTTATTAAAAATAATTTATTGATTTAATTTCATGGACTTATAAATCATCAACATGAATGACGCATGTTTCATCCGTTATTTATGTTTCATATTACGTTTCAAAAATATATGATGAAACACAACATGAAACATGCATTCTGTTATGAGCTTATTATCTTTTGAGTCATCTGCTGCACTTGAGCTTTTCACCGAGCAGGTTTTATCTCTCCTGCCTAATGCTATTTTCTTGCTCTATGATCAAGAACAACAATTAGTCTGGTTCAGACAGTTACAAGAGACTGAAAACCTATTTTCACCTGAGGTCCTGTCCGGAAATTTTCAGAGCCATCAGCAGCAGATGATCACTTTGCATGACGTAAAACAGCGTGCACAGAGGTTTTTACATCAGCAAAAAATCATTCTTCTACAGCAACAACCACAGCATCTTCATCTGTTAATCCCCTTAAATCCGGTCGAGCACCCATCTAACACCCCGTCCAAACAAGAGCTTACTACCTTAGATGCTCTAGCAGTACGCTTCCATAGCCATTCCAGCAAAATGCGGCACATGTTTTCGATTATTCAGCGTGTGGCTGTCACCGAGTTTCCCGTACTGGTACGCGGTGAGTCCGGTAGCGGAAAAGAACTGGTAGCCAAAACCATTCATGATTTTAGCCTGCGTAAAGATCAGGTATTTATTGCTATTAACTGCGCTGCACTCAATGCAAATATCTTGGAGAGTGAACTGTTTGGACATGTGAAAGGCGCTTTTACCGGTGCCATTCGTGATCATAAAGGCGTATTTGAACAAGCTGCGGGCGGGACTTTATTTCTCGATGAGATTGCCGAGATTCCCCTTGAACTGCAAGCCAAATTATTGCGTGTATTAGAAACCGGTGAATTTACGCCGCTAGGTGGAGAAAAATCGATACGTGCGAACGTTCGCATCATTACCGCGACCCATCGGGCATTGCGGGAGGAAGCACGTCAGGGCCGTTTCCGCCAAGATCTCTTGTATCGCTTACGGGTCATTCCTATTTTCATTCCCCCTCTGCGTGAGCGTAAAGAAGATATTCCCTTGATCACTCAAGTGATCCTGTCTGAAAATACAATTATTGGCAGTGAACCTCATCCTGAAATTTCTGCAGCTGCCATGCAAAGCCTGCTTGCCTATGATTGGCCAGGAAATGTTCGGGAGCTGAAAAATACCCTGCTTTACGCCCTTACTATGGCGCACGGTAAAAGAATCATTGAGATTGAAGACTTACCACAGGAAATTTTAGAGCATATCAGTACAACCCATGAACCTAGTCCCTCACCGACAGAAACTGAAATTCATAGTGCTTTGCTACGTCATCAACACGATTTAAAACGAGCTGCAGATGAGCTGGGTATCAGCAGAACCACCTTATGGCGCTACCGGAAGAAATTTAAATTATAAATCTGAATCATCCGTATAAAGAATTCCTGGATATGCTCAAAGTAATAGGCTCAAGGCTATTCACGAGTGTACAGACAAAAAAATACCCACTTGGGGTGGGTGGGTATCACGCTGCAAGTCACTGCACTACTGAAGGAGTTTTCCACTCTTCTCGTTGTTCAATAAATATACGGTTATTTTTTAGCTTGAATCAACCCAAACCGGATAAAATTAAGAAATTAAATCGAATAAAATGTATCTAAATATAAAAGATTAAATATATTAAAAAATTTATCAGGATAAAAAAAGCATAAAACATCAATTTATTTTCAATATTTTAAAACTAAGATTAGCCAATTTTTCTTTATGAAAATTACATTATAATTTTATTTCATATTTGTTCTTATAAATATAAGCTTATCATTTTTTATTATTTTAAATACTTTAAAATAATTTCTATTTTTATAAAAATATATAATAATTACAATTACTTAAATATTTTAATTTATTTAAAAAGAATCTTTCTATTATAAAGATATTCTTTCCCACAACTCTTACTTACTTATTTTATGACTTTATAGCACATGATTTAATACGTGAAAAATAATTTATTGAATCACGTTTTTTTAGGTTTTAATTTGAATAATGTTTAATTTTTTTACATATTTTCCTGCATTTTACCGACCAAAAAGCTAAACAAGTCACATTTTAGCGCTTATACTCAAGCGGCCGAAAAATAATTTATTATTAGGATGATAAAAAGTGAATAAAAAATATGAGCGGTTCCTTCCCAGCTATCAACAATCGACAAATACTGAAACTTTTCCCTATTTCTGGGTAATGCAGGTGCATGCACAATATGTACATCAACTGGAAAAAATACTCAAAAAAATGGGATTAAATTATTCGGAAGGAAAATTTTTACATGCCATTTATACTCATCCGCATGCGAGTATTTCTGAGCTGTCTGAACGTCTAATTTCCAAAATGTCAACCACAGTTAAAATTCTGCAACGACTAAAATCAGATGGTTTAATTGAAACTTATCCGTGTAAAAATGATGCGCGTATTACACGTGTATATTTGACAGATAAAGGACAAAACACCGTTCATAAAGCTACGGAATTGACTTCAGCATTTCTTGAAGACTCTTTTTCTGGTATTACCCCTCTTCAGCTTGAAAAACTCATTGTTAATTTAAAAACTTTATTTAATAATTTATCACCCGAAATACGTTATCACTAATTATGATAAAAAATAGATCAGCCAGTTTTAATTAAACTGGCTGTATTATTTTATATTTTTTTAAAATTTATTATTTTTTAAGTAAATTAAATGGTTTAATTTAACTCTTATTTTTTAAATTTATGAGATTCCTATAATAAATATTAAAAAAGATGAATTTATTTTTATTAGTATAATTCTTATCTAATTTATTCTTATTTAGAGAAGAAAAAAATTAAGCCCACTTCCCGGAAATACAAATATGGGAAGTGGACAGACCGTAAATACAGCTAGTTGCGCTGATAGATTATTATTGTGGATGTAGTTTGCAATATATTTATGACAGATTCATGGCAAATTGCTGGATTAATACACATCCCAACTTAATTCCCCATCTTGTATTTTATTCGTTCACTCGCCACAATCTCCAATAGTACAAAAAAATTGGAAAAGCATGCTTAAACAATGTTGTGACTTATTGGAACAAAAACAGCTTAAAATTGCCTTTGTCGAAAGTGCCAGTTCTGGATATTTATGTAGTCAATTTTCTATCTATAAAAATAGTGGAGCAGAAATTCTCTTAGGAAGCATGGTCTCTTACGATCCTAGCATCAAGATAGAAGTTTTAAAGATCAATCCCTTATTGATCGCTCAGCACACGGCGGAATCTGCTGAAGTGACCGCTGCACTGGCAGTGCAGGGCCAAAAGTTATTTAAACATGCCGACTATATCATTGCCTGTACGGGCTTACTCAAATCAGGAGGCAGTGCATGCGCCTCAAAGCCTGTTGGCACCTTTTTTATCTGTATCCAAAACCAAGACCTACAACATCATTTTCATTATTGCCTAGCTGGTACACCTGTAGAAAAACTTGATCAGTTAACAGAACTGGTCGCTACCGAACTCATACAGCTGATCAATAAGTAAGTCTTCTAGCTATTCATAATTACAGGTCTTTGATTAAAACTCACATCAACGATGGACTTATCTTTCTATTTAATTTGTCAATTTTATGGCTATAAAAAATAGGCATCTATGAAGATGCCTATTTCTTTCAAATTTAAAAATCAATTTCGATTTTTAAATACTTCTAAAAATTACGGTGCAATCGGCTCAAATGGCACGACCACATCGGCATTCTGAGCACGATGACGCATAAAATGATCCATCAGCACAATCGCGAGCATGGCTTCAGCAATCGGTGTTGCACGTACACCCACACATGGATCATGACGGCCTTTGGTCAACACATCAGTATCTTCACGGTTCAGGTTAATGGTCTTACCTGGCGTTGTAATACTTGCAGTTGGTTTAAGCGCAATGGCCACACGGATCGTTTGACCTGAAGAAATACCGCCCAAGATTCCACCGGCATGATTGGCTAAAAAGCCATTCGCTGTCAGTTCATCACGGATTTCATGACCAAACTGTTCTGCCACTGCAAAACCGTCACCAATTTCCACGCCTTTCACCGCATTAATCCCCATCATGGCATGGGCAATATCAGCATCCAGACGGTCAAATACTGGTTCACCCCAACCTACTGGCACATTTTCCGCCAGAATTTCCAGTTTGGCACCACAACTGGTACCCTGTTCACGTAATGAAGTCACCAGTGCTTCAAAACGAGGAACTGCATCCACATCACCACAGAAAAACGGGTTCTGTATAACCTGATCCCAATCCAAGCTATGAGCTTTTTCTGTACCAATCTGAGTCACATGGCCACGAATCACGATACCAAATTTTTCCGCCAGATATTTCTTGGCAATCGCTCCCGCAGCAACACGCATGGCTGTTTCACGTGCGCTGGAACGACCACCACCACGGTAATCACGGAAACCGTATTTCTGTGTATAGGTGTAATCGGCATGTCCTGGGCGGAAGGTCTGCGCAATATTGCCATAATCTTTAGATTTCTGGTCAGTATTACGAATCAATAGACCAATTGGCGTACCTGTTGTTTTTCCTTCAAATACACCCGAGATAATTTCCACCTGATCCGGCTCTTTGCGCTGTGTTGCAAATTTGGAAGTTCCCGGTTTACGGCGATCCAGATCTTTCTGCAAATCTGCTTCAGTCAATTCCATTCCCGGTGGAACACCATCAACAATCGCCATCAAGCCAACGCCGTGAGATTCACCGCAAGTCGTCACACGGAAAAGTTGACCAATACTATTACCTGCCATGTTCACGACTCCTTATGCTTGAACAGATTCTTGAAACAGTTGTTGATAACGACGGCATTGCTCTGCTGTCAAAGCAAAGATTCCTGAGCCACCTTTCTTGAATTTTAACCAGTGAAAATCAACTGTATTAAAATTCTGTTTCATCGCCCATTCACTGTTGCCGACTTCAATGACAATCAGACCATCTTCGGTTAAGTAGTCTGCTGCCTGCGCCAACATCTTACGGACCAAATCCAAACCATCCTGACCCGCAGCCAAAGCCAATTCAGGCTCATGAAGGAATTCTTCTGGCAAATCGGCCATATCTTCCGCATCCACATACGGAGGATTGGATACGATCAGGTCGTACTGGTTTTCAGCCGGAATTTTCGAGAATAGATCAGATTCTAGCAAAGCCACCTGATACTGCATGTTGTGATGTTCAGCATTGAGCGCGGCGACTTCCAAAGCATCTTTCGAAATATCGGTTGCATCCACTTCAGCATCAGGGAAGGCATAGGCCAAAGCAATCGCAATACAGCCTGAACCGGTACACATATCCAGAATACGGCGCGGCATTTGCGGCTTCGGATTTTCCGGCAAAGCATTTAAAGCCTCACGCATCTCGCCATTTTCATCCAGGCAATAGGGTGCAAAACGCTGCTCAATCAATTCTGCAATCGGTGAACGTGGAATCAATACACGCTCATCCACATAAAACGGTTTATTAAAGAAATATGCCAGATTCAACAAATAAGAAGTCGGAATACGCTCATTGATACGGCGTTCCAGTAAACTTAAAAATTCTGCTTTTTCACTCGGCAAAAGTTTGGCATCCAAAATTTCTGCATCTGCATTCCATTCCAAAGCAAGCGTCTGCAAAACTAAAGCTGAACTTTCTGCAAAATAGTCCTCTGTACCCTGCCCCAAATGTGCATCATACTGACGTAATGCCGATACACCAAAACGAATAAAATCACGAATTGTACTTAGATTGTCAGCCGCTTCTTGTAAGCTTTCAGGGCTAATAGTCGGTCGCTCCACTCAGGGATCTCCAAAGGTATCATTGCAAAAACGCCCTATTCTACCTTGTTTTTCCCATAGATATAATGTTTTGTCGGATTCAGCCGCCATTCACAGCGAAAAATCGTCAACCTAATCTGATTGATACAGGAATTTTAGACTTATTGTTTATTCCCAGTAAATATATCTTTTCAGATCTCTTTCTAAAAGCATAAAAAAACCCATGCGAGGCATGGGCGAAAACAGAACTTACAGCGCGTATATTTAAAATATAAACCCATATTGCACACATTTTAATCAAAATACAATCAAAAAACTGTATTTTTACACTAATTCCACTAAAGTCATAAGGTTAAAAAATAGTGTTTCTTTTTTAGCTCTTATTCATCATCTTGTTAGAACAACTTTATTTTTCTGACAAGGGAATCAAGTCAATGATAATTTCTTGTTTGGATTTTTTCTTCTTTAGCGACAGGTTATACATCACATTTTTGACTTCGCAGCCCAACACTTCATCTTCAATTTCAATAAATAATGTTTCACCTGCACGCGGAATGATCTGCAGCTTGGTTTCATAGACAAAATTACTCAACTCTCCAAATGCTTCATAAGCTGAGAAATGTAGCTGAACTTTTACTTTTTTATACATATCATGATCCTTAGGCATTGTTTTATTAGATAAAGTTATAAACCGTGCATTTTATTTAAGCAATTTTTTCTTGCAGCTCAGCAGAAATTTTATCCATAGCTAACTTGAGAAGCCTGAGCGTGTCCTTATATAACACTTATAGAAAGCAGATTTGAAACGATGAGTTATAAACATAACAACTTGATGGCCATGCGTGAAAACTACTGGAATGACGAGCAGTCGCAGCATGTACAGATTGAAAAACAATTTTTACAACAGACCTTGATTCAACAAGGTGTGTTTCAAACTCCTACGCCAGAAGATGTGAAATATTTTTTCTTTGCGTTGCCCAGTATTGTAATTGTCAAAGGTTATGCCTTGGGCTTTCAGCATGCGCAGGTAAAAAGCATGATCGAAAAATTTATTCAACAAAATAAAAACCGTCTGGCGCAGCGTGAATTACTGAAAGTCCAGTTCCGGATGTAATTTTTTAACTTCACATCATCCCTCATCTCTTAGCTGCTGATGGCTCTCATTTTTATCTACGAGTGCAGAATGTTGTATTGATTTGCAAATTCAACGCCGCATTCAAGCCGCCGAACTGTTTTAATCACGCCAGACCATGTAATATTCTTAACATTGCATCACCCGCTTGATTCGCTTAAAGGACTTTATCTTCATGTCAGATCAGAACGATAAGCTTAAACAGTTAAAAACTTCCTCCATGGATCGACGCTTATCGATCGCGAAGGCTTCCCTTCTTGCTGGAACCCGCTGGGCAGCATCCAATGCGACTACCATGTTCTCCAGTGAAGCTGACAAAGAAAAAAAACGCAAACAGGCGATGAAGGAACAAGCGGATTATCTGGTTTCTGAGATCGGTAAATTAAAAGGTTCAATCGTCAAGATCGGACAGATGATGGCACTCTACGGTGAACACTTTTTACCCGAAGAAATTACTCAAGCTTTAAACACCTTAAATAACCAAACCGTTGCCCTTGCCTGGCCTGCCATCAAAGCACAATTAAAAGACCAGCTGGGAAATAAACTTGATGAGTTAACCATCGATCACGAACCAATTGGTACTGCTTCTCTTGCTCAAGTCCATCGCGCCACACGTAAATCCGATGGTTTGGAACTGGTGTTGAAGGTGCAATATCCCGGTGTGGCGGATGCGATTGATTCAGATATGAATCTGTTTAAAAACATGCTTAAACTCACCCGCATGGTGCCCCAGACCCGTGAGTTTGATCAGTGGTTTGATGAAGTCCGGGAAATGATGCACCGTGAAGTCAACTATGATTTCGAGGCGGCAACCACTCGCCGTTTTGCCGAACGTCTCAAGAATGACCCACGTTATATCGTACCTAAAATTGTCGATGAATATTGTACGCATCAGATTATCTGCATGACCTTTGAGCGTGGTGTGCCTATCAATAGCCCTGTCATGCTGTCTTTGCCCCAAGAACGCCGTAACCATTTAGGCGAAGCCTCTTTGGAAATTACCGTACGGGAGATTTTTGAATGGGGCGAAATGCAAACCGATCCGAATTTTGGTAATTACCTGGTTCGCTTAGGCAATGGCGCCGATGTGCAGGATAAAATCGTGTTACTGGATTTCGGTGCGATTCGGCAGTTTGATGAGCATCTGTTGCAGTTGGCACGTCAACTGATTAAAGCAGGTTATCATCATGATCCACAAGCCATGGTTCAAGCCATGACTGGTTATGATTTCTTTGATTCTATTCCGCAAAGCATTAAACCGGATATGGCGAAAGTTTTTCTCTTGGCCACTGAAGCCTTCAGCGATCCCCTGCATAATCCTGACATGCCAGCCGGGCTAATGGATCAACATGAACGTTATGACTGGAAAAAGAGTCAACTCCATAGTCGAGTCATGCAGCAGGCAAGCAAATCCATGGCTTCGCGTTATTTTAGTGTGCCACCGAAAGAGTTCATGTTTATCAGCCGTAAATTTATTGGTGCCTATACTTTTATGACGGTGATCGATGCAAAAACTAATGTACGCGCCATGATCCGTCAATTTTCTTAATGAAAAGACTGACTAGAACATATTGTGATCTGGTCAGTTTGAAATACTTTTATGCTTTATTTTGAATAATTTTAATAATGAGTAAAATTTTTAATGTAATGATTTGCTTAGGCTATTTTGCCTGATAAAATAAAAAAAAAGCGCCGAAGCGCTTTTTTATTTTGGGTCTTTTATTTAATTTTTGCATGAGATTTAAGGTATTGGGTGTAATCATCCAATTCCTGCTGGCCACGTAATTGCTGATACAGTTTGCTTAATTCCTGTAATTGTTCCGGTGCCAGACGATTTGCAGCAGTCTTATTCACATTAGATACAGCCACCACCACCAGTTCATTTGGCAAAGCCGCGGTGCTTACTGACCACATCCCTGCTTTTGGTGTGGACAAACTAAATGCGGTACGTTCAATTTCACGTTTCAAACCTTGTGAACGTACAAAAGTACCCGCATTTTCAAAAGCCAATCCATGTTTAGCCAATACTTCTGCTGCAGATTTAGTATTAAATTCTGCCAGCATGACAGCAAGTTTGGCTTTAGCTGCATCATAGGCTTTTTTCTCAATGAGTTTTGCTTTAACTGTTGGAGTAGCTTGAGCTAAAGACATCACACCACTTGGTGTATAGTGACGAACTTTAATCCAGATCGTATCACCATTGGCCAACTGAATACTGCTCGAGGCATTACGATCGCCATTTTTAACATCATCATTAAATAATTTGCTTTTGACATTAGTATCACTCAAATATGGATGCTGAGTTGACAAGGTCATTCCTTTTACCATTTCAACCCGTGTACCTTTGACTTCTTGAGCCACGACATCCAGCGAGTCACTGCCTACCACCATGTCATTCAAACTATTTACCGTATCCGCATAAGCATTGGCAGATTTGGACTTTTGAATTTCAGCCGTCAACCCTGTCTTTTCAGCCGCGAAAGATGGTACTTCTCCTGCCAATGTTTTCACTTGAATCAAATGATAGCCATATTGGGTTTTGACTGGTTGAGATACGCGACCTGTAGATGCAGCTGCAACAGCCTTGTCAAACGTATCACCAAAAACACCTGCAACATAAGATTCAACCAAGCCACCTTTGGCTTTGGAATCGGTATCCTCAGAATATTGAGCTGCGGCTTGGGCAAATGGTAAACCAGCCTGAATTTTGCCATAGACTTCATTCGCCAGTTTTTGTGCCTGAGCATCACCACGTGTTTCTGTGGTAATCAAGATATGCTGCACTTCGCGTTTGGCATCTTTATGTTGTGCCTCAACAAATTTGGTATAAGCTTGCTGCAACTCAGCCTCGGTCACCGGTGTAGTATTAGCTGCAACCTGAGATGGGGATAAAACAATATAATCCACATCTACGCTTGCGATTTGCTTAAAACTATTTTGATGCTTGTTATAATAATCGCTAATTTCTTGTGGACTTACTTTGACATTCTGTTTGTAGCCATCCAATTGAATGCTGGACAAGTGCAACGTTCGTTGCTCAGTCTGCAAATTAGCCACCTGCTGAATATCCACTTTACTCACCAAAGCATAATCCAATACGCTACTAGTCAGCATTTTCAAGGCATGATCGGTACGTAAATTGGCAATCAGCGCCTGACTGTTCATGCCGACTGAACGCAGATAATTTTCATACAAGGCATTCGAGAATTTACCATTTTCCTGAAAACTAGGTTGTTGAGCCAACATCTGTTCAATTTGTGCATCACTTAAAGAAATACCCAGTTTTTCTGCTTGCTGGATCAGCAAAGCACGTGCGGTCAGGCTATCCAAAGCAGCTTTTTGAATAAAACCTTGATTTAATAAAGTTTCATCACCATTTACTAGGGATAAATATTGTTGTTTATAGTTTTTGATTACGGTTTCTAATTCTTTTTTAGAGATTTCTTGCCCATTTACGGATTGAGCAACATCTTCTTTGTTTCCTCCACTAAAATATCCTTCAATACCTACAAGCGCTAAAGGGGTTAAAAACAAAACAAGCAGGACTTTGCCCAACCAGCCCTTAATGACTTTACGAAACGATTCCATAAGTATTCCAATATTTTATTTCGTGGCGATTTTAACTGAAAAGCGTAAACGAATGAATGTATTCAACAACGGCATTTTGGCTTTTTAATAAAAAACGCGCCTTAGTGGCGCGTCTGCAAGCTTAAAAAGATTAGGCTACAGAATCTTTTAAACCTTTACCTGCTTTAAAACTTGGTACTTTGCTTGCTTTAATTTGAAGCTCTTCACCTGTTTTCGGATTACGGCCGGTACGTGCAGCACGTTCTTTTACGCCAAAAGTACCGAAACCCACTAAAGTTACTGTATCACCAGATTTTAGTGCGTCAGTAATTGAAGCAATAGTCGCGTCCAGAGCCTTACCTGCATCAGCCTTAGACAACCCCCCTTTCTCTGCAATTGCATCAATTAATTCTGATTTGTTCATGAAGCAAATATCCTCTTAATATCGTTTGTTTAAGATCCAAGTCTTAGTTTAAATTGCCATAACGCCTTTATAGCAATGCTTTAGGGGGGAACGCAATACTTGCCAAAGGCTTTTCCCAAAAATAAATATCAAAAAAATCATTGAAAATTCGTGAAATTATTATATTAATTTTGTAAGCACTAACTTTGTGATTTCATCGCTCAAGGCATACATTTTAAAGTGTCATTACAAAATCAATTGAAGCTAGTTGATGGGATACCTAACCGAAATTGACTCTCAATATCACTCATGAAAATAAACATTCATTATTCAGAATAATTCTCACCCAATATTTATTCGTCACCTATTTTTAAACTACTACGATCAATATTCGTTATCTTTACTGCATTTTTTCATATAAGTTGACTACCCAGTCGATCACAGCAATTCTTTTTATATACCATGAGAATAGACTTCATCTATTGAATATCCTGGAATGTACTAACTAAATAGTCACGATCAACTTGAACAAGCAGTACATGATTCAAAACCAGATTTAAACCAAGGAAACATTACTATTTTTTATGCATTTGTATTTTTTTCTGTCAGTTTTAGTCGACTGCTACTACAGGAATCTACAAAAATATCTCTATACTATCAAAGTGAAAGCTTGATCCTTTTGCTAAAGTGTTTTACAAAGCAAGTTTATTTATTAAGGATCGACTTTTTAAAACGCACTAGTGTGTTGAAAAAGCGAAACAGCATACTTCTTTTTGAAGGTACAGGATTAAAGTCATATGAGCGAAACACAACAAAGCAAAGATCAGTCTCATATATTGTTAAATATACTGATGATTGCTTTAGAAACTGTGTTTTCTTTCGTGCTCAAACACGATCGAGTAATTCGCTTGCAGGCTAAAAACTGGATTGAACAGAAAATCACCCTCAAAATAAACAGTTATATTCCTTATTTTGATTTTTATGTGCAATTTACTCCGCAAGGTATGCTGTTTGATCTGCAAAGACCTGAAAAAATAGATTTAGAAGTCAATACCACCTTACTCGATCTGATCCGTGCCTTTATTTTTGCCAACCGTCGCAGCATCAAACATATGCGCCTACAGGGAGATGCTCTCCTCAAAGATCAATTTCGAGAACTGATCTTGCATTTCAGTCTCCCGCAATTGCTGGCCGACTGGAAAGAATGGTTCAAACAACCCACCGATGACCAGGACTCTGTTGCCTCAAAAAAGCGTATTGCACCGCTACTGGAAAAAATTGAGCAACAACGCACCCAGATCAATACACTACAAATTGAAGTTAAACAATATAAAAACCAGATTCGTCGCATGCAGCAAAATCAGCGTTGGACCATTATCATTTTTAGTGCTATAACTCTCTTTTTATTGGCACTACTGCTATATAATTGGCTCGCCGCTTAAGCAGTTGCTTGTTTCTTCATAATTCCGCAAAACAATAATGAAAAAACTTGACTATTTTAGTCAGGATTCATAAAATTCAATCATCTAGTCCTAACATGTGTATCGAATCATGCGCCTTACCACTCGCGGTCGCTACGCAGTGACTGCTCTACTTGATTTAGCTTTGCAGCCAACTGAACAAACGATCACGCTCGCAGAAATTGCAGCTCGCCAAACGATTTCGGTCGCCTATCTTGAGCAATTATTTGCCAAATTAAAGCGTCACGGCCTAGTTTCAAGCGTTCGTGGAGCAAATGGTGGCTATCATTTAGCCCGAAAGGCTGAGGAAATCACAGTCTTAGAAATTATTGAAGCTGTAAACGAAACTGTCGATGCAACCCGTTGTGACCATAAAGGTAACTGCCAAAATGGTGCAATGTGCTTGACTCACGATTTATGGCACGAACTCTCCCACCACATCGCCGATTATCTCGCAAAAATCACCCTAGCTGATCTTGTTGCACGCGACCACGTTCAAACCGTTGCCGTACGCCAAAACACATCAACTTTTGATTCAGCCCTTTTATCGGTTACAGGTATTTGACATGAAACGTCCGATTTATCTTGACTATGCAGCAACCACACCCGTTGATCCTCAAGTCGCTGAACGTATGATGGAATGTTTAACCTTTGACGGTACATTCGGTAATGCAGCATCACGCTCGCATGCGTATGGTTGGCAGGCAGAAGAAAAAATTGAATATGCACGTGAACAGGTTGCCAATCTGGTCAAAGCAGATCCGCGCGAGATTGTCTGGACATCAGGAGCTACAGAATCTGACAACCTGGCATTAAAAGGTGTGGCTCAGTTCTATGCATCTAAAGGCAAGCACATCATTACCAGTCAAATCGAGCATAAAGCGATTCTGGATACCTGCCGCGAGCTTGAAGCAGAAGGTTTTGAAATCACCTATCTTGAGCCTCAACCACAAACCGGTTTAATTACGCCTGAAATGGTTGCTGCTGCCCTTCGTCCAGATACTATTTTAGTTTCTTTGATGATGGTCAACAACGAAATCGGTACAGTCACTGATGTTGCCGCGATTGGTGAATTGACGCGTGCCAACAAGACCTTCTTCCATGTCGATGCTGCTCAGGCTGCTGGTAAAATTGAAATTGATCTGTCAACACTAAAAGTTGACCTAATGAGTTTCTCGGCACACAAAGCTTATGGCCCTAAAGGCATGGGTGCTTTATTTGTACGTCGTAGTCCACGTGTACGTTTAAAAGCACAAATGCACGGTGGTGGCCACGAGCGCGGTATGCGTTCTGGTACCCTTGCAACGCACCAAATCGTAGGGATGGGTGAAGCATTTGAATTGGCAGGTAAAAATCTGCAAACCGAACAGATGCGTTTGCGTGTTTTGCGTGACAAACTCTGGAATGGTTTACAAGATCTTGAGCAAGTGTTCTTGAATGGTCATCCTACTCAAAATGTTCCGAACTTTCTTAATGTCAGCTTCAACTTTGTTGAAGGTGAATCTTTAATGATGGCATTGAAAGACGTGGCAGTTTCTAGTGGCTCTGCATGTACATCAGCAACTCTAGAACCATCTTATGTGTTACGTGCATTGGGTCTTTCTGATGAATTGGCGCATAGCTCGATCCGTTTCAGTTTTGGTAAATACACCACTGAAGAAGATATTGATTACGTGATTGAGATTACCAAAACTGCGGTCAACAAATTACGTGAACTTTCGCCACTTTGGGATATGTACAAAGAAGGTATCGATCTTTCTAAAGTGGAATGGACCGAACACTAATTCACTCCTGTTGAGGTCGCTTTAACTTAAGGCGATCTCATTGATAAAGGTATTTATACCCCCATATTAATTTTAAGGCTGACCCCGAGGTTTGGAGAAGCATCATGGCTTATAGCGAAAAAGTAATTGATCATTACGAAAATCCTCGTAATGTGGGTGTTTTAGACAAAAATGCTGAAAATGTCGGTACAGGTATGGTCGGTGCACCAGCTTGTGGTGACGTGATGCGCCTGCAGATTCAAGTGAATGATGAAGGTGTGATTGAAGAAGCGCGCTTTAAAACGTATGGTTGCGGTTCAGCAATTGCGTCTAGCTCACTGGTAACCGAATGGTTAAAAGGTAAGACGCTGGATGAAGCACAAGCAATTAAGAATATCGATATTGCGAAAGAATTAGCGCTTCCGCCCGTTAAAGTACACTGCTCTGTACTGGCTGAAGATGCGATTAAAGCTGCGATTGAAGATTACCGTAGCAAAAAATCCGAAGCTTAATTGTGACGTGACTTGGATAAATTAACGGAGTTTTCATGATCCATTTAACTGAAAATGCTGCAACTCATATCAGCAATTACCTGAAAAATCGCGGTAAGGGTGAAGGCATTCGCGTTGGCGTGAAAACTTCAGGCTGTTCTGGTTTGGCTTATGTGCTTGAGTTTGTCGATGATATTGATGAACACGACCAGATGTTTGAACAGTTTGGTGTAAAAGTTTTTGTTGATCCGAAAAGCCTAGTCTATCTCGAAGGTATGGAAATGGACTACGTGAAAAACGGCTTAAATGAAGGCTTTGAATTTAACAACCCAAACAAAAAGGGTGAATGCGGTTGTGGTGAGTCTTTCACTGTTTAATCCAACACTCCCCTGCATTAAGCATTAAAACAGTGTATATTACACTGTTTTAATTGCATTTTATTATCGTGGAAATCATCCCCCATGAATCATTTTGAGTTGTTTGATCTCCCTGTAGCACTCGATATTGATTTAGCAGCTTTAAAAGCCCAGTTTTTAAAATTGCAGCAGCAATATCATCCTGACAAAGCCACCGACAAAGACCAAGCCATGATTAAATCTAGCGAGATTAATCAGGCCTATAAAGTGCTGTCTACAGTGGATAGTCGAGCGGCTTACCTGCTGTCACTCAAAAAACAGGATCATCACCTCGATCAATCGATCAATGATTTTGAATTTTTACAGTCTGCCCTCGAAATCCGTGAACAGCTGGATGAAGCACATGCATCCGATCAATTACACACGTTGAAACAAGAAGTACAGCAATGGATTGATGGTCTAGTGCGGGAATTCAAAATTGATTATCAAGAAGAAGACTGGGCCGAAGCACGTGATACCGTCCGCAAGCTGCGTTTCTTCCAGCGTGTGCTCAATGATATCGATAAAGCTGAAGATCGTTTACTCGATGATGACAGCTTCGATCTCGATGATGATTTCTAACTTCAATTTACATGATTTGTTTTCAAGGGATTTAACACATGGCACTCTTGCAAATTGCTGAACCTGGTCAATCAAGTGCGCCGCATGAACACCGTATTGCGATTGGAATTGATCTGGGAACCACCCATTCTTTAGTTGCAACGATGCTTTCTGGCAAAGCCAAAGTTCTCAATGATGAACAAGGTCGTGTGTTGCTTCCTTCCATCGTTCATTATTCAGAAAACTCAACTGAGTATGGCGATGAAGCCAAAGCCTTCGTGACCAAGGATCCAAAAAATACCATCGTTTCAGTAAAACGTTTTATGGGACGTTCGCAGGCGGATATCAAATTCCAGCATCCCTATGAACTGGTAGGCGAAGCCAATGAAATGCCCGCCTTTGAAACACGTGCCGGACGTAAAACACCGGTAGAAATTTCCGCCGAAATTTTAAAACAACTGAAAGATCGCGCGGAAAAAAGTCTGCAAAATCCAGTCAATGGTGCAGTCATTACCGTGCCCGCTTATTTTGATGAAGCACAACGCCAAGCCACACGTGATGCTGCCCAGCTTGCCGGCCTGAATGTTCTGCGTTTATTAAATGAACCGACTGCCGCTGCTGTGGCTTATGGTCTGGATCAGGAAACTAATCTACAAACGGATCGCAACTATGTGATTTATGACTTAGGCGGTGGTACGTTTGACGTTTCGATTTTGCGTTTCTCGCAAGGCGTCTTTGAAGTTTTAGCCACAGGCGGCCACACGGCGCTTGGTGGGGATGACCTCGATCGTCTGATTGTCAAATGGGCCAAAAAACAGCTCGACATCGAAACTCTCGACGATCAAGAATATGCTCATGTGCTTGTCGCTGCACGCAAAGCCAAGGAAGCCCTAACGGAAGCAGAACAAGTCCAGTTACAAGTTCTAGATCAAACACTTATCTTAGATCGTCCGACTTTTGAAGACATCATCAAGGTTGCCTTGGATAAAACCATCAGTGTCTGCAAACGCGTGATGCGCGATGCCAAACTGGAACTCGAAGATATTCAGAATGTCGTGCTGGTTGGTGGCTCAACCCGCTCTTATGCTGTGCAAAAAGTTGTCGCTGAAGTATTCCAGCAAACGCCTTTATGTACCATTAATCCGGATGAAGTGGTTGCTATTGGCGCCGCGATTACTGCCAATCAGCTCATCGGCAATAGCCAAGATGGCGCATTGCTTCTTGATGTTACGCCGCTATCCCTTGGTTTGGAAACCATGGGCGGTTTGGTTGAGCGCCTGATTTCACGCAATACCGCCATTCCAGTGGCACGTCGCCAAGAATTTACCACTTATCAGGATGGCCAGAGTGCGATGCTGATCCATGTGGTACAAGGTGAACGTGATCTGGTCGAACACTGCCGCTCTCTTGGACGTTTTGTCTTACATGGCATTCCGCCGATGACTGCAGGTCAGGCACGCATTGAAGTGACTTTCCAGGTGGATGCCGATGGCTTACTCACAGTGACCGCGAAAGAAACCACATCGGGTGTACATGCCCATATCGACATTAAACCGTCGTATGGATTGTCAGAAGCCGATACTGAACGCTTACTGCTCGAAGGTTTCCAGTTTGCAGAAGAAGATAAAAATCTACGTCATCTGCAAGAAACCAAGGTAGAAGCACAGCGTGAACTTGAAGCTTTAGAACAGGCGCTAAAAGCAGATGCTCACTTGCTCACCGCAGAGCAACTAGCCGCCTTAAATACCGCCAAAACCCAGTTAGTGCAACAACTGGGCAGCAGCGACATTAAAATGATTGAAAATGCAGTGCAACAGCTTAAAATCCATAGTGATGAATTTGCTGCCTTACGCATGAATCAGCATATTGATGATGCACTGAAAGGCACAAAACTCGATGACTGGTCAAACTCAAACTAATCAATAGGTGAAATTATGCCACGTATTAAAGTTCTTCCGCATGCGCAAATTTGCCCGAATGGTGCTGAGTTTGAAGTCGAAAAAGATGCCAATCTTTGCCAAAGCCTGCTCGACCACAACATTAAAATTGAACATGCCTGTGACATGTCCTGTGCATGTACTACCTGCCATGTGATTGTACGCAAAGGTTTTGACAGCCTAGAAGAAATGAATGATGTTGAAGCCGACTTGCTAGATCGTGCCTGGGGTCTGGAACCAGATTCTCGCCTGTCTTGTCAGGTAAAAGTAGTCGATGAAGATTTGGAAATTGAGATTCCAAAATACACGATCAATCATGCTTCAGAAAATCACTAACAGATAAGATCATAAAAAACCACTCTACGGAGTGGTTTTTTTAAAGACTTTTATTTTGTCAATGCAGAGAGAAAGTCTCACGTTTTATCTCTTGCGGAATCTCATCTTCCGAATTGAGTTTGACAATTCCCTGAGAATTAGTCAGTTTCTGCTGTAGCTCAATTCTTTTCACCATATCCTTGAGCGCTTTTACCATTTCCGGATATTCAAAGTTTTGTGCTTCATCAAAATTGAGTACGAGATGGAAACCTTTGGCCTCATAATCAAACCATTGCTGGTTATCAATATTACGAACGTTATGTTTTTCCATGATCTGCCAGGTTTTGACCGGCCCCTGAATACCTTTCAAGAAAATTGGCGGTTTGGGTGCACACAGATAATCACTTTTCACCAGTTGATAAGTTTCATCCGAAATCAAAATTTCATCAACTTTTGCTGCACTTTGCAAACGCGCAGCCAGATTAGCATCTCGCCCCACAATGGTATAGGCCATACGATGTGCTGCGCCATAGTTCCCGACGTGACAATAACCGGTACTGACGCCCATGCGAATATGCAATGCTGGATAGCCCATTTTTAACCAGCGTTCACGTAGCAGTTTCATTTGCTGGCGCATGGCAAGTGCCATTTCCACACAGGTTTTGGCATCCTGTGCTACCCCATTAGAATGTGGATCACCAAAGAAAATCAGGATCGCATCACCCATAAACTTGTCGACTGTTCCACCGTACTGCTTGGCAATATCAGTCATGTGACTTAAATAATCGTTTAACAGGAACGCTAAGTCATCTGGAATCAAGGTTTCAGAAAGCTCAGTAAACCCTTGAATATCAGAGAAGAAAATAGTCATTTTCTTACGCTTATATTCAATTTTGGCTTGTGCTTCCCCGCGCAGAATCGATTGCCAGAGCTGTAATGGCGCATAACGGCTCAGCTGATTGGCAAGTTCCATATAACGATTCATCTGTTCATAATAATACTTGCGCTTGGTATTTAAATAATGGGTACGACGATTTTGATAATAGCCGCCCACCCCAAAATAAGCACTCAGACAGATAAAGCTCAATACGATCAGCTCGGTACTGGCATGATCGAAGTATTCAGCAAAACCAAAAATAAAAATATTGCTCAGATAAAAGACCACAATGCCGAGCAAGATGGCCATTGAGACAATCAGAAACGGAATTTTATTGTTAATGGCTGTATAGAGCAGCGCAAATAAGGCAATAAAACTTAACACTAGGCTGAGATGGATCGCTGAAAGTGTCACGGCGACAACTACCGCATCAATCACAAACAGCACGTAATTTTTAATTTTTTTACTAAAGCGGTATTGTAGCCAACGTGACAATTTAGGATTGATGATGACAGCAAACAGAAAGAATAAGGGCACATAGATCTGATAATTCACATCAGGTGACGTGTAATAATAGATCACCACCAATAAAGACAACATGAGATAGCCCATCACCCGATGAAAATACTCAAATTGTCTTGGCTCTTTTTCGACCCAGCTCTCTAATGGCACAAGTGCGCTCCAATACTCAACGATCTGTCAGCTTTTACTCTGTCTGTAAAATCGCTCAGCTTAGTCCATACGCCAATCAAACGGCATATCACCCTGTCCACGCAATGCCAACATCAAGGTTTGACGCATATGGTTCAGCACATCATTGTTATATGGCACAGCTGGCGTACCCCACACTGGTTTTGGCCAAGCCACATCATTTTGATAACGCACCACATGATGGAAATGCAACTGTGGCACCATATTGCCCAAAGCTGCTACGTTCATTTTATCTGCACGAAAGACACGGGATAACTGACTGGATAACCAGCTAGATTCACGTAAGAATTGTTCTTGATCCGCTTGGCTTAATTCGTAAAGTTCGGTCACACCCGGAACGCGCGGAATCAAAATTAACCACGGGAATTGCATATCATTCATTAAACGACATGTTGATAGCGGAAAGTCGCCAACCAAAAAAGTATCTTGAGCAAGTTGAGGGTGCAAACTAAACATATCTTTATATAATGATGCAATGATAATGATGGCTAATACTATCACATCAAAAGTGGTGTGAGTATGATGTGGATTGGGTTTTCTCACAAATAAGCCGGTGTCGTTTATCTTGCAACCTTTTCAATCGCTTAGAATTCTAGGCTCAAAAATGATTGTCATAAATGAACCGACAAACGATCAAAATATAGCGGCATGACCAAGTCTCATCCCGCTACAATCTGCTTAACGTGCCAGATCCTGCAGCAAGCCAGAGAGCAGTGCCAAGATAAACTCAATGCGTTTAGCATACTCTTCTAACGCAACCATGACTTTTAAACGCTGCCCACCATCCATACGATAATACGTCGGATGTTTCTGCATCAACTGGATGATACTGATGGCCTGTACCGGTGTATCCGGAGCAAACTCCACATGGCCCCCCTGACGGTTAATATCAACTTTAGTGATACCTAACTGCTCCGCAAGTAAGCGAATCTGATGTACACTAAATAACTGCTTCACCGCTTGCGGTAAAATACCGAAACGATCAATGAGCTCCATGCGAATATGGTCAAGTTTTTCCTGACTATCCGCATTACTGATACGTTTATAAAACAGCAAACGTTGATGGACATCACCCAGATAATCATCTGGAATTAAGGCCGGCATGTGCAGATTAATTTCTGCCGTGAGAGATAAAGGCGCATCAAAATTCGGGGTTTTACCTTTTTGGATGGCCTTGGTGGCTTTTTCCAACATTTCCATATACAAGCTATAGCCAATCGCCTGCATAGAACCGCTTTGCTGCTCACCCAATAACTCGCCTGCACCACGAATTTCCAAATCCTCCGTTGCCAGCATGAAACCAGCCCCTAAGGTAGAGGCACGCTGAATCGCATCCAGACGTTTTTCTGCATCACCTTTGAGGTGCTTGATGGAAGGGACCAACAAATAAGCATAGGCCTGGTGGTGTGAACGCCCGACCCGTCCACGTAACTGATGCAACTGGGCCAGACCCAGTTTGTCCGCACGCTCAATCAGAATGGTATTGGCATTCGGTACATCAATCCCGGTTTCAATAATCGTCGAGCATACCAGTACGTTATATTCTTTATGATAGAACTGTTGCATGACCTGCTCTAGTTCACGTTCACGCATTTGTCCATGTGCCACGGCTACACGTGCTTCCGGGATCAACTGCCGAACATTTTCAGCCGCACGTTCAATACTTTCGACTTCATTGTGCAGGAAATACACTTGACCACCACGCAACAATTCCCGCAGGATCGCTTCTTTAATCGCCTCTGAAGTATGTTCCGTGACAAACGTTTTGACAGCCAAACGGCGGGCGGGTGGCGTGGCAATAATGGATAAATCCCGCATACCGGAAAAAGCCATATTTAGCGTTCGTGGAATCGGCGTTGCTGTTAGGGTCAGCATATCAATATTGGCTCGCATCGCCTTGATCCGTTCTTTATCGCGCACACCAAAACGATGTTCTTCATCCACGATCATCAGACCCAAGTCTTTAAACTGGATATTTTCCTGCAGGATTTTATGGGTCCCGATGACAATATCCACTTTACCATCAGCCAGATCTTCAATCGTTTTCAGATGGGCCTTGCTTGAACCAAAACGCGAAAGGACTTCAATACGGACCGGCCAATCGGCAAAACGGTCCTTAAAAGATTCATAATGCTGTTGGGCTAACAGTGTGGTAGGCACCAGTACTGCCACCTGTTTATTGTTTTGCACGGCGACAAATGCAGCACGCATCGCCACTTCAGTTTTACCAAAGCCTACATCACCACAAACCAGCCGATCCATCGGACGCGCTTGTTGCATATCTGACAGCGTGACCTCAATCGCATTGGCCTGATCTAGCGTTTCCTCATAGGCGAAACCGCTGGCAAATTGCATATACAGATGCTGATCCAGCGCAAAAGCAAAGCCCGGTTTAGATTGACGTCGTGCCTGAATATGCAGCAATTCGGCCGCCACATCATGAATCTGTTCGAGCGCCTTGCGTTTTGCCTTACTCCAGGCATCCGTGCCCAGTTTGTGTAACGGGGCTAAATCCGGATCACCACCACTGTAACGACTGATCAGATGCAGATTGGTCACCGGTACATAAACTTTGGCACCTTCAGCATAGTCGAGTTGCAAAAACTCATGGGTCTGCTCGTCAATATTTAAGGTCACCAGCCCAGCATAACGCCCTACACCATGATCAATATGTACCACCGGTGCACCGATATTCAGCTCGGTCAGGCTACGGATCAAGAACTCTTCCGAAACTTCCTGCTGGCGTTTACGGCGGCGTTGTACCACGCGATGTTCATACAACTGATTTTCGGAAATTACCGCGAGCTGGTCGGTCAATAACAGGCCACGATCCAAGGGTGCACTGGTAATGGCAATTCGCAGTTTGCTTGCTAGAAATTCGGCAAAATTCTGGATATTTGGTATTTCGCCCAAGCTGCTACGCAAGGCATCTTTTAGCGTTTCACGACGTCCCGCGCTCTCGGCCACCAGTAAAACCGGATAGTTCACACTATCGATGTATTGTTTAACCCGAATAAAAGGTTGCTCTTGCTTGGGATCAACCGGCAGTTTTGGCGGTTCTTGTGTTGCCAGATTGAGTGCACCCGCTTTAGCCTCTACCGACTCATGGGTCGCGATGATACGCGGAAACTGGTTTAAGAAAGCCAGTACCTGATTGACCGGAATAAAAATCTCTTCCGGTGGCAAAATTGGCTGGTCAATATTATGGCGACGCTCCTCATAACGGCGCACTACATCTTTCCAGAACCCGGTTAATTCCTCTTCGATTTGCTTATTTGTAATGACAACGCAATTCTTTGGTAAGTATGATGCAATGGTGGATTGACTACGCATCATTTCTTGACTAAAGAAAAGTGGAAAATAAAATTCCAAACCCGGTGTGGCAATTCCTTCTAACACATCCTGATAAATCGGATTTTTTTTCGGATTTGCAGTCGGAAAGCATTCGGCATAGCGCTCTCTAAAGGTAGATCTCGCTTCTTTCAAAGGGAACTCTTTTGCAGGCAGAACGCGGAATGTTTTTAAAGTTTCAGTGGTACGCTGAGTTTCTGGATCAAAAAACTTCAGGCTATCAATTTCATCATCAAACAGGTCAATACGGATCGGCGCCTGCTGGCCTGATGCGTAAATATCCATAATGCTACCACGTACAGCAAATTCGCCATGATCATAGACTGTATCGACCAGATGATAACCCGCCTGGATCAAGCGTAATTTTTGCTGTTCCAGATCAAATTTCTGTCCAACCTGAATATCAAAATGTTCTCCCAATATCCACGACAGCGGCGCAACACGCTGAGCCAAGGTAGATGCGGACAGTAACAAAATACCCTGCTGTGGCATATTCGACAGAATAGATAACCGTTCAGAGACAATATCCTGATGGGGAGATAAACGGTCATAAGGCAGAATTTCCCAATCGGGAAAAATCGTGGGTTTAATCCCGTAAAATTCCAATTCGCTTTCTAATTGTGCAAGATGTTGATTATTACGCGCCACAATCACCAAAAGTTGCTGAGATTGTGCGCTTATTTCTTTGAAGAATAATGCGGCTGAAGATCCTAATAATGAACCAATCCAGCGTTTTTCACCTGCTTTTAATTGTGGCAAGTTGAGTTGAGAGATTTCTTTTTGAAACATGTAGATAGATCTAGGCCTAAATGACATTGCCGCTAATACTAGCACGTTGCTTTGGCCAGTTTAGCTAATTTTTCCAAATATGCTGATGTGGCCTATCTTCACCTAAACAACTGAAATGTATTCTCACAATTTCATTATCAAAAAATTGACAGCCCAATATTATAAATTGCGTTGAAATTGCACAAAATAAGCATTCAACTTCTGAATGGCTGCTTTGAGTTCAGCTAAATTCTCTGCGTTATTTCCCAAGCGCTCAACAAAACGCTGAGAAGCAATTTCCAGATCAATTTTTTCGTTGATCTGTGGCGTAATTTCAAACAGTTTTCTTAAGTTATTAAAGTTGTCGAGTTTACGATTGGAAAAATATTCCAATCGGGCTGATAGCTGATTTAATACGCAACCATCCACAATTGGACCGAGTTCGGGATCAAACTGGATATTCTGCTCACGCAGGTAAATTTGCTCAGCAGACTCCTTGGGCTGACCTTTGAGTAGATCAATCAACTTATTCAACATAAAACTTACTTCTTCGCTTAGATAAGGTATTTAATATTGTATTGATTATAATTCTCTTCTTTTATTTTTGTTTAAAGAATTTTTCATATGTATTTTGCTTAGGCTATTTAACTCTTTTAGAATAGAACTACTGATTAAATATTTATTTAATATTTTTCAATTAGTTATATTTAGCTTTTAATGACGAAATCTTAAAACTATACGATCACTCTATTTCTCCCACTCACTAAGAGAAGATCATGTCGTTTGACTCAACTTTATGAGTCTTTATCATTTTGTATAGATTTAAGATCTGTCATCCAAGTGATTGCCTTATTTCAGCAACTGCTCTTGAGCAACCACAATGCCGTTATTGTCCGCATAAATATAATCGCCAGATTGAATGGTAACTCCACCAAAATGCAAGGTAACATCCACTTCTCCCATACCTTTACGGTTACTTTTCTGTGGGATAGCTGCTAAAGCATGGACACCCAAGTCCAATTCCGCGATTGCATCCACATCACGCACACAGCCATAAATAATCACACCATTCCAGTGATTTTTTACTGCAGATTCGGCAATCAAATCCCCCATAAGCGCACAGCGCATTGAAGCACCACCATCTACCACCAGCACTTTACCTCTACCATCAGTGGCGAGAAGTTCTTTCACTCGAGAATTGTCTTCAAAGCATTTTACTGTAACCACCTGCCCGCCAAAGGTTTTACGCGCGCCATAACTTTTGAAAAATTTGCCATCTAGTGATGGAGTGACCACTTGCAAATTGTGGTCAGGATGATCATCGAGTAAATCACAGGTTACAAATGCGGCTGCAGTCACTTCTTCTCTCCATTGAGCGAGTATTGTTGTATGCTTAAATTATCATAAATTTGAAAGGCTTCGGTCTGCGATTGCGCAACCTCGACCATAGTATGAGCCACCTGCTCAGCGGTTACCGGTTTATATTTAAAGGTTTGTGGCAGAAAATTGGAAAGTTTTGCATAAGCCAATTGAGCAGTTTGTTCCAATATACGCGGCTCTGAGTGTACCCCAAGCAGTAGAGATGGGCGTAAAATGGAGACCTGAGCCAGATTCAGACTTTGAATATAATCTTCCAGCTCACCTTTAACATGATTGTAAAACACCCACGATTTCGGATTGGCTCCTAACGCACTCACCAGAATATAATGAATCGGTTTATCCTGCAGCAAATCAGCAAAATGCGCATTGATCTCAAAATCAATATCATAAAAATTTTGTTTAGATCCCGCCTTCTTTAAGGTCGTGCCCAAGCAACTAAATGCGTGACTATGCCCATTCACATCCTCATCATTTAGCAATAGAAAATCCTCTAAAATCAACTGTTGTACTTTTGCCAAATTTTCGAATTCTGTTACAGAATGACGTACCACCGCAGTAATAGATTGACATTGCTCCAGTTGATGTAAAGCATGCACCAATGTGCGCCCAACCAAACCGGTCGCTCCAATCACAATAGCTTTATTAATCGTTTTAGTCATTTTTTATGCTATCTCCTTCAATTTCTTATAATCTAACGTTTTCTTGCATTTTTATCTGCATCAAAATGTTGTGCAAGCATCGCAAGACTTGACTTCGCTGTGTCATTTCATCAAAATATGGCACTTGTTTACGGGCTGGTGATAGCGATTTCTGATGAATATCAGTTTAAACTACAGCCCGCCCAGACCAATCAATTTCAAGGAGTGCAAGAGTGGCAAACTCTGCTCAGGCTAAAAAACGTGCGCGTCAAAATGTTAAAGCGCGTAAACACAACGCAAGCTTGCGTTCTATGGTTCGTACTTACATCAAACGTACTGTAAGTGCTATCGCTGCTGGTGATTATGCTGTTGCTACAGAAGCTTACAAAAAAGCTGTTCCTGTAATCGACCGTATGGCTGATAAAGGCATCATCCACAAAAACAAAGCTGCTCGTCATAAGAGCCGTTTGAATGCTCAAGTTAAAGCACTTGCTGCTAACTAATTGATGCATGTAAAAGAAGCCCTTTACGGGCTTTTTTTATGTCTGATTAAAAAATCATAGAACCCCAATAACTTTAAAATCAGTAAACCAATCTCACCTTTTGCTATTTTTCTGAAATCAAGATGTAGGATGTCGCTGTAAAAATTCAGGAATATGTAAATGCTGTACTTTGCCACGCCAAATCCATTTCAGCTCGCTATTACTGAACTCTTCGCCTTCAAACCATACAAATAAGCCTTCCATCATTGCCGGCCAATCCTGCTCCACAATCTGCCGATGCCCTGAAATCACCGCAATAATTGCCGCGATAATAGTGTCATGACTGACAGCCAAACTCAGGCCATAAGGCGTCTGTGGATGAGTGTTGTAAATCAGCTCCAAAACGTCTGCAACACCAGTAATGGGGTGTTTCATACCCGGCAAGGCATTATTGACAAAGCTGTTAATAAACCCCAACGCCCCTTGCTGTTTAAAATATGGTGCAGCCTGATGAATATCCAAAACAAAACTGCCTGGCTCCACCAGTAAACTTTGTTCCACGATTTCGATGCGATGGGTATTACCAAATGGAACGGTCGAAACAGTATCCGCTCCCTCAATCATTAACGCCGCAGTATCGACACAACGCTGAATAGGGCTGGAAATACAATGTTGAATAGAACGGCCAGTATTCTGGATGAGATAACCACCCCACGCTTGAGCCAGCTCACGTCCTGGCTCGGTGAGCTGTAAATCGTAGCCTGCCAGTCCTTGTCCTGCCAGCATCTCCCGCACTGAATGACGGGTAAACAACGTCACCGGCGTTTGCGGATCCGGAAGCAGGTCGATGGCATGCAACATGCTAGAGGGCAATAATTCAAGCGACATATCTGATCTGTTTTATCTTGGAGCTTTTCCCACTATACCTGATAAGCACCAGAGAAAAACCCTCAATTGTTGATCTCGTGATTATTTAAGGTCTCTAATGCAATCCTTTTGGTTTCTGGACTGACAAAAGCGATAAATCCTGAATTTAATACAGTGTCCCGTTGATTATAAATGAAAGGTTTACCCTCTAAAGTCAGCAATCCACCACCGATACTTTCCAGTAATCCTTGGCCTGCACTGGTATCCCATTCAGAGGTTGGATGGAAACGTGGATAAATATCAATTTCACCTTCTAGCATCATACAGAATTTATAGGCACTACCCGCTTCGCGTCGCACTACCGGGGTATGTTGCTCAATGACCTCGATATACTGTTGATAACGCGCATCCTTACTGTTATGACTCAAACCGATTTGAATAGCTTCCGTTGGTCGAGGCTGCACCACATATTGCAACCAGTTTTGCTGCGTGAACTGATATTTATACGGTAGGTCATTGAGATATCCCAGATAAACCACCTGTTCACACGGCACCACAATCACCGAGAGAATCGTTTTATGCTGCTCAATCAGACTCAGGTTAATAGTAAATTCATCACGTTCATGAATAAACTCTTTAGTGCCATCAAGAGGATCCAGCATCCAGCATCGCGTCCATTGATGTCGTTCTGAATAATCGCTTTCTTCCGATATCACGGGAAGCTCAGGCGTGATTAGAGCCAGCTGACTGAGTAAATAGGCATTTACTTTGAGATCGGCTTGCGTCACAGGTGACTGGTCATGCTTTTCATCAATATCAAAGTCTTGACCCGCACAGTACGCTTGATATTCGTCTAGCAGAATTTGTCCCGCCTGTTGCAGAACCGGCAGTAACCTCAGCATTAAACCATCAGTAGGTGCTAGCGTTTTGACAAACATACATTACCTATATTATTTATGACTTGAAGTGAAACTTCTTTAGCATTCAGATCCATTCCCAACCAGCCAATCCCTGTTTTTACGGGCAATATCATTTACCGAGGAAGATTTTCTTGCTCCACTCTGTGATATGAGTTGCCGCATCTGTCCGCATCTGTCCGCATCTGTCCGCATCTTAAAATACTATGCAAAGAATAGATATTAGGCTTTCAGACTACATCTGCAGAAATCCAGTTTTTCCGCCTGTAAAATGAATTCTACTTTCTTGATCATAGAAGATCATACTGTTGTATATGGTATTTTCAGATCAAGCTATGGATGATCTCGCTCTATTGCATACCTATTGAGAACGCTCTAATCTTGAAAGGTTTCAAATAAAAAGAAAATTTAGTTTTCAGCACCACTACTTTAAAGTTGCCGGAGAACAAAATATGAGTGGTTGTAATTGTCAATCCAGCCCGACTGTTACCGTCAAAACAACCTTATCTCCTAGCGATGAAAACTCATCAACACAAATCAGCCTATATCAAATCCATCAAATGGACTGCGCTGCAGAAGAGCAGTTGATCAGGATAAAACTCTCCCGTTTAGATCAAGTCCAGCATCTTGAATTCGATTTTCCCCAAAGAAAATTAAAAGTTTTTCATGATGGCGATACAGCAGAGATCACAGCACAACTAGAAAGTTTAGGTCTAGACGCTAAATTCATTCAGCAGCTTGGTCCTGCCCTACAATCGACAGCCGCATTTTCTAGCCGATATCATATTCCACAGATGGACTGCTATGCTGAAGAACAAATGGTACGCTTAGCTCTCGCTCCAATTCAAACTATCCACCATCTTGAATTTGATTTGCTGCAGCGTACGCTTGACATTCAGCATAACGGTGATGCAACTCTGATAACCACCACTCTGGAAAAATTAGCTCTAGGTGCAACCCTAGAGTCCACTCAGTCTATTCATGTCACAACTCATGTGCCAGCAAGCCATCAGCAACAGCAGAGGAAAGTACTGCTCACGCTTTTAGCCATTAATGCTATTTTGTTTTTCATTGAGTTCATCACTGGTATTCTCGCTGCTTCTAGCGGACTGATTGCAGATTCACTGGATATGTTTGCAGATGCTGCCGTATATGGAATAGCGTTATATGTGGTAGGCAAAGCAAGCAAGTATCAATTGCGTGCAGCTCATATTTCTGGCTGGCTACAATTGGTTTTAGCCCTTAGTGTCGCCCTGGATGTGGTCCGGCGCTTCCTGTTTGGTAGCGAACCGGATGGCAGCCTCATGATGATCATCAGTCTGGTCGCACTATTCGGCAATGCTGTTTGCCTGTATTTAATTTCTGGCCATAAAGAAGATGGCGTACATATGAAAGCGAGCTGGATTTTTTCTTCTACCGATGTCATGGTTAATATCGGTGTGATTATGGCAGGTGTACTGGTCTATTTTACCCATTCCGCTTATCCTGATTTGATAATTGGGAGCATAATTATCTTGCTGGTGCTGAATGGTGCAGGGAAAATTTTAGCACTGAAATAAACTCAAAACCTGCTTCAATACCTTTTTTAAATCCTACTGAATAGAAAGATAGACCTTTTTTATTTGCAGTTAAAAGCATAACGTCTTACAACTCAAATTACAGACAATAAAAAAGCTCATGGATGAGCTTTTTTACTAAAAATTTACTAATTATTGAACGATAGAAATGCCGCTCGCTTGAGCACCTTTTTTACCATCAACAATTGCAAACTGCACACGTTGACCTTCTGAAAGCGTCTTAAAACCACTAGTGGTGATTTCACTGTAGTGTGCAAAAACATCTTGACCTGAATCTGCTTGAATAAAACCAAAACCTTTAGTTTCGTTAAACCATTTCACAGTGCCGGTTACAGTATTTGACATAAGATAATCCTATATTTTAAAAAATTTTTAATTGGCCACACCAATATTTAACTGGGAAAAATAAACTCTGAAACTAAAAATCTTTTAAAAACGAAGGATTAAAACTAAAACTGCGAAATGAGAGATTTACTGAAACAATAGTATTTTTTCTAGTTATTTGTAATTGTACATGCTTCTCAGCAATATACAATCAATAATCTAAATTAATTTAGACGATACAATTGATTAAATGAGGTATAAAAACTTCTACCGTCAGGGTTAAACGCAATTTCCATCCCAGACTCAAGCTCAATCAGTTTTCCAACCTCAACCCAGGTATAACCATCAGTAGAATTCTGTTTACGCTTTAGCGGAATTATTTTCACACTAATTTCTTTGCCATCTGTCGCTGTAGCAACATGCCATTCACTTAAAATATTCAAAAATTGATCACTCAAAAAATGAGCTTATGTGATTTAACTGGTTTATTTCGATCACTAGAGTAAGGTTTAAAAACAGTATTTCTAGAATTTAATAATTCTTAGCTTTGACTTTGCATTATTTAAGCTAATTACTTTTCATGAAGACAATCATGAATAAAGAAGGTATCACATAGAGCATATAAAATTGGATGCGGGAGTCGGATTTGAACCAACGACCTTCGGGTTATGAGCCCGACGAGCTACCAGACTGCTCCATCCCGCACCGGAGAGTTAGCTTTATACGCGCTTGTCTAGGATAAAGCAAACTTTATCGGCATAAAAAGTTCAGCCTGCATGATGCCCTTCTCATTTATTAAACTGCTTAGGGATATTTTTTCTTGCAAAAATTTGAGGAAATTCTGGGCTTAATTCAAATCATTCTTACCGAATCAAAATTTTTATTTTTTTATTCAGCTTGAATCATCGGGCTATTTAAAGCCATCCATGTAATCCACACAGTTATGCTTTACAATTGCAGGCATCTATGTACACACTAAAATAGATGTATTTATATCTCTATTCTCTCTTGAAAACCTGAATGGAATTGATGAACTTTGATTGAACACTACCTTTCATATGTAAGTTATTTACACCCAATAACTCAGAATGATTTTTTAAAATGTGAAGAAAATCAGGATAATTGAAAGATGAAACCTATCATTATGTTCGATATGGATGGCACTTTGCTAGATTTGGCCTTTGATGATCTGATCTGGAATCACCGTTTACCTGAGCGACATGCTGAAACCCATCAATATACACTCGAACACAGCCAAGCGACGCTATTTGAATTTTATCAGCAGCATAAACATACTATTTCCTGGTATTCCTCTCGCTTTTGGACCGAAAAAGTCGGCGTAGATACCTTACAACTGCAAAAAGAATACCAGCATCAAATTAAGCCCCGTTCAGGCTGCTTTGAACTGTTAAAGACATTACAGGCTCAAGGTTACCGCTGCTGGCTGCTGACCAATGCAGATTGTGCGGGTTTAGCTCTAAAACTTGAAAATATCGACTTGCGTCCTTATTTTGAAATTATGATCAGTAGCGAACAGATCGGTTATTCCAAAGAATATGTGGAGTTCTGGCAAATTCTGCAATCCATGCATCCTTTTGATCCGCAACATGCTGTACTGATTGATGATATGGCTCCGGTATTGGCAGGTGCACAGCAATTCGGGATTGCTCATCTGGTGACCATTACTCAGCCCTCTAGTCTGAGAGCACAGCGTGAAGCCCATGAACTCAGCTATCCTGCGATTGATCATTTAACTGAATTTCTACCTTTACTGGCTCAATTAAACTTCAAGGAAATCGATGCAAAAACTGCTTGACCCCTCTCGTGTTGACAGCATGCGTGTAGACAAATGGCTTTGGGCTGCGCGTTTCTTTAAAACCCGTTCTATTGCCAAAGCTGCGATTGAAGGCGGCAAGGTACATCACAATAGCGAGCGCGTTAAAGTTTCCAAAGAAATCCGTGTCGGTATGGAACTGACCATTCAGCAAGGTTTTGACCGTAAAACGGTGGTGATTGAAGCACTTTCCGATATCCGCGGTCCCGCACCGGTGGCACAACAACTGTATCGTGAAACAGAAGTAAGCGTTGCACGTCGGGAATTAATCGCATCGCAACGAAAATTGCATAATCTAGCACGACCTGAGCATCGGCCAAGTAAAAAAGACCGTCGACAAATCAGTAAGTTTAAACAGGATAATGATCAACAATACGACCAGCATTGGTCTTATAATGATGATTAATCAGGACGTCATATGATGTCGTACCGGACAGAAATGACATAGTATATAAAATAAGGATCTGTCACTATAACGCTGTGGAAATAAGTTGAAGTCAAACCCATCCACTGAAGTGAATAGTGAATTGCATCGTGTTGAGGTTAGAAGATGGATGAGAATAAAAGCAAAGCGCTAAATGCCGCTTTAAGCCAGATTGAAAAACAATTCGGTAAAAATACAGTGATGCGTTTAGGCGACAATACCGTTCAAGCGGTTGAAGCCGTATCGACAGGTTCGCTCACCCTCGATATCGCATTAGGCATTGGCGGCTTGCCAAAAGGCCGTATTGTAGAAATTTACGGTCCTGAATCCTCAGGTAAAACCACGATGACCTTGCAAGCGATCGCGCAATGTCAGAAAGCCGGTGGAACCTGTGCCTTTATCGATGCCGAGCATGCGCTTGATCCACAGTATGCGCGCAAATTAGGCGTAGACATCGACAATCTGCTTGTTTCCCAACCGGATAATGGTGAACAGGCGCTAGAAATTGCCGATATGCTGGTTCGTTCTGGTGCAATTGACCTGATCGTAGTCGACTCTGTGGCAGCATTGACTCCACGCGCCGAAATTGAAGGCGAAATGGGTGACTCACACATGGGTCTACAGGCACGCTTAATGAGCCAGGCATTGCGTAAAATTACCGGTAATGCCAAACGCTCCAACTGCATGGTGATCTTCATTAACCAGATTCGTATGAAGATTGGCGTAATGTTTGGTAGCCCTGAAACCACCACCGGTGGTAATGCGCTGAAATTCTATGCTTCTGTACGCCTGGATATTCGCCGTGTGGGTCAAGTGAAAGAAGGTGACGAGATTATTGGTTCGGAAACCAAAGTCAAAGTCGTAAAAAACAAGATGGCCCCTCCATTTAAAGAAGCGCTTTTCCAAATTCTGTATGGCAAAGGCGTCAACCATATGGGTGAACTGGTCGATTTGGCTGTGCAGCAAGATATTATCCAGAAAGCGGGTGCTTGGTATTCTTATCAAAGCAATAAAATTGGCCAGGGTAAAAACAACGTTATCCGCTACCTGGAAGAAAACTTACCATTAGCCGATGAAATCGAACGTTTAATCCGCGACCAATTACTCACCACTTCAAATGCAGCTCCAGCAAGTGTTGAAGAAGAAGATGAACAGCCAGATTTTCTAGAAGGCTAATTTAAGCTTGATAAAACGCCCTACGGGGCGTTTTTTGTATAGAGGGAATAAATCACCCATGTATTCAACAACCACAGATAAAAAACCACAACGCAAGCCACTAACTGGTACACGTTTGCGCTCCTATGCTTTTGCTTTACTGACTAAACGTGAATATTCCAAAGCTGAACTGATCGAAAAACTGAGCCAATATGCAGCAGATCAAGAAGAAGTCCAGCAACTGGTTCATGAGCTCAGCGAAAATCAGTATCAAAGTGATCAACGCGTAGCTGAATTGGTCGTGAATAGTCAGATCCGTCAAGGTAAAGGCCCAAACCGGATTAAATTGGCCTTAAAAAGCAAACAGATTGACCATCAGCTGATTGCTGAGGATTTACAGGAAACAGATTGGATTGAGCAGGCTTATCAGCTAAAAATTAAAAAATTTGGCACAATTGTAGAAAAAGAGCCGAAATTAAAAGCCAAGCAGATCCGTTTTTTACAATATCGAGGTTTTGAACTGGATACGATTATGAAAGCGATTAGTCGAACGACTGAAGAAGAATAAGATGGTGGCAACCCTACTAGCAAAACCTCGGCACATTATAGATCTGCTACCGTTGCTACCTTCCGGTCCTGGCGGGGTTCACAGAGTACAATTGCGAAGCCACCAGCAGGGCTACCATTGCAAAAACAGAGTATAGAGATTTTTCCCCAAGTTGCAAGTCCTGTATCAGAATTTCCCGCTGCTTCTGGCTTATTTGTCTATTTCCTCAACAAATCAGATAGCTATCTATGTAACTATTGATCATTAGCATAGATTGAAACAATAAGTTTGCAACAAAAATGCTTGAACATTGTAAATCATGATTGCAATTCACCAGCCAGCCGTTTTAAATGACAAGATAAATTTGATAAGGGGTCAAAGCGTCGGTAAAAGATATTTACGACACGCTTCTGACCGATTTGCCATAACCTGATGGATCATAACCCTATGCTCAAACAGCATGTTTTTTCTCTCATCGCCTTAGTTAGTTCAACGTCTTTATATGCCAATATTCCGATCGAATCACGCGGTCTAAGTCAATCATACAATGGCAATCCAAGCTATAGCATGCCAACGCAAGACTCCGCTGCGGTGGCAAGTAATCTTAATTGGCAACTGATCCAAAAAAACCAGCAACTGGAAAATGATATTCGTAGCTTGAGAGGTAAACTCGAAGAGCAAGAAAACGAAATTGAAAAACTAAAAAGTGAACTCACTAACCGTTATACGGATTTGGACCAGCGCCTGCAACTCCTGCAACAGAAAGTTGACCCAGAAACCAATAATGAAGAAGAAAGTCCGGCAAATACCCCAGAAACCACAACAACACCCAACACTCCAACTTCCAGCACTACTAGCAATGCAGGTACAGCACCAACAGCTATTCCTGCATCACAACCGAATGAGTTAGAAAAAGCAGCTTATACGGTCGCACTTGATGTCTACAAGCAAGGTGGTGCAAAAAAAGCGATTGTTCCTATGCAGAATTTTATCAAAAATCATCCGGGCAGCGTTTATACCAGCAATGCCTATTACTGGTTAGCCGAGTTCAACCTCGCGATTGATCCTCCCAATTATGCCGAAGCAAAGAAAAATTATGCGATTGTTAGCAATCAGTATCCGAATTCAGCAAAAGCAGCTCGCGCTCTGTATCAACTGTATAGCATTGCTAAGAGTGTAGACCGCAACAATACTCTGGCCAGTCAATACCGCACTAAATTACTCACCACTTATCCAAAGTCCGAAGAAGCAGGTTTTGTCAGAAACTGATTTTCTTAAGGTTCATCATCCAATAAAAAAGACACCCTTTTAGGTGTCTTTTTTATTTGCAGCATTATTCGTTTATTAACGCACAATACCTCGTTGTGATTGTTCCAATGAATCAATCAGCAATTGCACTTCTGCCACTTGCGGCAATATTTCAGCACGAATACGCTCAAGCGCCTGTTCTGTCGTCAGACTGGCTTTATAAATCAACTTAAAGGCTTCACGTAAACCTTGAATCACCTCTTTTGACCAGCCTTTACGACGCATTCCTTCAACATTTAAGCCAAAGGCATGTGCAGGGTTACCCGATGCCATTACATATGCCGGAACATCTTTTACAATCAGCGATGCACCACCGATCATACTGTAGGAATCAATCTTACAGAATTGATGAATTCCCGAGTTTCCACCCACCACTACATGATTGCCGACGTGAACATGGCCTGCTACACCTACATTATTGGCAAAAATATTGTGATCACCCACCATGCAGTCATGGGCAATATGCGTATTGACCATCAGCAGGTTATGACTACCAATTTTGGTCAGGCTATTATCCTGCACTGTGCCACGATGCAGACTGCAATGTTCACGAATCCGGTTATGATCACCAATTTCCAACCAGGTTTCTTCACCTTGATATTTCAGGTCCTGGCAGACTTCACCTACGCTGGCAAACTGAAAAATTTCATTGTGCTCACCAATACGGGTAAAACCACCAATCACCACATGAGAATGAAGTTTGGTTCCTGCACCAATGGTAACGTTTGGTCCAATAATACAGTAAGGACCAATCTGTACATCTGGAGCAATGACTGCCGATGAGTCAATAATAGCGGTGGAATGGATTAGATCGTTATTGCTCATGCCTGCTCTATTTTCTAAGGTGCGAAATCATAATTTCAGCGGTCGTTGCCACAATGCCATCAACCGTAGCAGTACAATTGTATTTGTAAATGCCACGTTTTTGCATTACCAACTCAGATTTTAATACGAGTTGGTCCCCTGGAACCACCTGTTTTTTAAATCTCACCTTTTCTGCACCTGCAAACAGGAACAGTGAACCTTCTGTTGGCTTTTCCCCATTCATGATAAAACCCAGCACGCCAGAAATTTGTGCCAGCGCTTCAACGATCAATACACCCGGCATGATCGGATAGCCTGGGAAATGGCCTTGCAGGAATTCTTCATTAATCGAAACGTTCTTATAACCCACGATGCTATTTTCATGTACTTCAGTTACACGGTCCACCAATAGGAACGGATAACGGTGAGGTAAGTATTCACGTAGGGTTTGGCTTTGCATTGGTAATTCAGGTACCGTAAAAGCAAGTGTTTTTGACTCAGTCATCATATTTCTATTTACGCAATTTAAAAGTTGATTCAAGAGACTCAATTTGAGTTTGCATATGATCAAGTCGTTTCACAAGCTGGGTCAATGGCACATCTGCTAATTGTCTCAGGCGGACAACTGTACGTTTCCAATGACTATTTTCCATAAAACCGGTCCCTGAAGAATAACTTCCCGGTTCAGAAATATTTTTTGTGACCATTGACATTGCGGTTAAAGTCACATTATCGGCAATTGTAAGATGCCCTGCGACGCCACAAGCTCCTCCCAGGATGCAGTTTTTGCCAATTTTGGTACTGCCTGCAATCGCCGAGGTTGCTGCAATGGCCGTATTAGCCCCAATCTGAACGTTATGGGCGATTTGCACAAGGTTATCAATAATGACGCCATCCTCAAGAATAGTGTCATCCAATGCCCCCCGATCAATACTACAATTCGAGCCAATGCGCACATCATTGCCGATCTGCACCGAACCGAGCTGCGCGATACGATGCCATTTTCCTTGATAAGGCGCAAAACCAAAGCCTTCACTACCCACCACCGTATTGGCGTGAATCCGAACACGATCACCGAGTTTGCACTCACCGGTTAGCGTCACATGCGAATCGATAAAACTCTGTTTACCAATTTCCACGCCATCATCAATTTTGACATGAGATTGAATGACAGTATCATCACCGACCACACAATTAGCACCGATCACCACATAATGACCAATATAGGCGGAATCGGCAATGATAGCCGAATCATGAATTTGTGCTGTGCTTTCAATGCCCCGTGCAGTGACTTTCTTTTCAAACACATGAGTCAACATGGCAAAAGCCAGATAAGGATTAGGCACTACGATGAAGTTATGGTGTTCTGGTAATTGAGCTTTGAGCTCAGCAGTCACAATGAGGGCGCCTGCTTGCGAGAGACGTGCCTGTTCCAGATATTTGTCGGCATTCACAAAGGCAATATGCTGCTTTTGTGCCACTTCTAAACTGGCCAAACCTTGTAAGGAGAGATCAGCTTGCCCCACCCACTCGCCTTGAACCAGACGAGCGAGATCTTCTAAGCAGTATTGACGATGTTTCATTGATTATTTAAATGCATTGACCTTTTGTATCATTTTATCAGTTAAATCATACTTAGCGTCATAGGCAAGTGCAGCATTTTTATTCAAAACAAAGTCTAATTTGTTTTCCTGGCGCAATTGTTCTGCAGATTGTTTCACGCGGGTTTCCATGGTTTTGTTCATGAGCTGAAGTGTGGTCTGCACCTGCTTCTGCAACTCTTGCTGCAGTTTATTGAACTCATCCACTTTGGCCTGATACTGGCTTTGCAGTTTAGCCACTTCTGCCGCTGGAGTCGTTTGTCCTTGCTTTTTTAACTCTTCAATTTCATGAGCCAACTGTTCCAACCTGTTAGTTGAAGGTTTAATGGATTGGCTCAAACTGGCATTTTGCTGTTTGAGATAGCTGCTGTTTTCAACAACGCGCCCTAAATCAACTACCCCATAACCGGCAGCATGGCTAATGGCAGACAATCCCAGACTCATCACCATCAGCAAGATTGGCATTTTTTTCATTTTCAGCATCCTTATACGAGGACTGGAAATTTACGCAAAAAGCGGTCGTACTTAGAAAGTACGACCGATTTCAAACTGAATCGACTTGGTCTCATCGCCATCTTTGTCATTCAACGGGAAGGCATAACTCAATGAAAGTGGACCGATCATGGTGATCCACGTAAAGCCAACACCAACACTGTAGCGCATCTCACCAAAATCGAAGCCATAATTGTCTTCACAGTATTGCTGAGTTGCCGCATCACGAGGTACATCACATTGCGTATCGAAGACTTGCGCGCCTTCCGCAAACAGTACCGGACGTACCTGACGTGTCCAGTCACCTTTAAATGGCAATGGTAAGACTAATTCAGTACCAAATTGCACGAGTGCATTACCACCAACCTGTTCCGGATCAGGATCTGTGCCATATCCAGGGGAAGCAGGATCAGCATAATAAACACCTGGATACTCTGGACCTAAAGTGTTCACGTCATAACCGCGGACCGACCCATAACCACCCGCATAGAAGTTTTTATAGAATGGCAGATCATTACCATAGCCCAACTTACCATAACCCCGTAAAACAAAGTCATAACCGAGAGGCAAGAATGCCTGTGCATCATAGGTAAGTTTTTGATATTCCACATCACTGCCTGGTATCGCAGTTTCAAAGTTCACGCGATGCGACATACCCGAAGTCGGGAAAATTGGACGGTTTAAGGTATTATAAGACCAACCCAAATTCAGGTTATAGGTCAGGAATTGATCACCATTCGCGTCCAGATAATCACGAACATAGGTTGAAACGTAATCACCAGTTTTTACATCGGTCTGGTCAATGTTCAGTGAAGCGCTCAAACTTTGATTTTCATCAATCGGATAACCGAAACTGAGGCTTCCGCCAAAGCTGTCGGTCACATAGTTATTAACGTTATAGTCATTATCTAGCTTGGTTTTACGGTAATACATGTTATAACCACGGCTCACACCATCAATGGTGAAGTAAGGGTCAGTCACACTAAGGTTATAGTAATCCTGGGTTTCTGAACGGGATAAATCGATCGAAACACGGTTACCTGTTCCCAAGAAGTTGGTTTGACTCAAACCGGCCTGGAAGGTAATACCGCCACTTTGTGAATAACCTACCGCCAAAGTACTGGTACCAGAATGTTGTTCTTCCACATCGACATTCAAGTCCATCTGATCCGGCACACCCGGAATACGCACAGGTTTGATATTCACGGTTTTAAAGAAACCGGTACGCTCCAAACGGACACGTGACAGATCAATCTTTTCATTACTGGCCAAGGCACCTTCCATCTGGCGCATTTCACGACGCAATACTTCATCGGCAGTTTTATGATTGCCGGCAAAGTTAATCCGGCGCACGGTAACCTGCTGACCTGGATTAATATAATAATTCAGATCAACAATACCGGTTTCATTGTTGATTTGTGGCACGACATTAACTTCAGCAAAGTAATAGCCGGCATTGCCATATTTACGCAGCAACAGCTGTTTCACATTATTCACTTTTTCCTGTGAATAGGTGTCATTCTGCTTATAAATCTGCAAAGCCTGCAATTCTTCTGGCTTATAAAGTGCATCGCCCAAGAATTTGCTTTGACCGAATTTGAACTGCTCACCTTCATCTACAGACACTTCGATAAAGATATTTTTCTTATCTTCACTGATATTCAGATTCGAGCTGTTAATGGTGAAGTTGATATAACCTTTATTCAAATATAAGGCACGCAAGGCTTCGAGACTCGCAGCCATCTTCTCACGCGCATAACGGTCATTACGTGAAATCACCGAGGTCCAGCCGGTTTCTTTTACCGCAAAAACTTGCTTGATTTCATCGTCTTTAAAGATGCTATTGCCAATGATATTGATATCAAAAACTTTGGCAGCAGTACCTTCCACAAAGTTAATGATCAGCTCTACACGGTTGTTTGGACGGGCAATCGTTTCAACACGAATATCGGCATCATAACGGCCTTGCTGTGCGTATTGTTGCTCAAGCTCGGTTTCCAAAGTCTGCAAGGCAGATTTTTTCAGCACTTCACCTTCTGCCACGCCCATCTTTTTCAGGCCATCTTCCAGTGCGTCTTTCGGAATCAGCTTATTGCCCTTGAATTCGACTTTAGAAATGACCGGGCGTTCAACCACCTGAAAAACCAAAACATCGTTCTGTTTAAACGCCTTAATATCATCAAACAGACCAGTGGCATACAAGGCACGAATGGCATTGGCCAAACTAGTATCATCCACACGATCGCCACTATGAATCGGCAACATGCTGTACACATTGGTCGGCATTAAGCGGACGAGACCTTCAATTTTTATATCACGTGCAATAAATTCATCTGCCGCATATGCTTGTTGTACTGTTGCCATTGCACTAACGAGTGCCAAAGGCATAAATAAATGTGTGTGCCGCATGCCAGATTTTCCAGTAAAAGTTAATTTATTCCATCTTCTACGTTGTTATAAACGCATAAAATCATTAAATAAAGCCAGAAGCATCATGCTTCCGAGCAGTACCATACCAATTTTCAAACCGACTAATTGTATTTGTTCAGAAACCGGTTTTCCTCGAATTGCTTCAATAAAATAATAGACTAAATGACCGCCATCAAGCATCGGAATCGGTAATAGGTTTAAAATTCCCAAACTGACGCTCATCAATGCCATAAAAGAGATAAACGTCTGCCAGCCCATTTCTGCGCTCTGACCTGCCACCTTGGCAATCGTGATCGGACCGGATAAATTGTCCAGACCAATCAGGCCACGCAGCATTTTCGCCATCGAATTCAGAATCATGCCAGAAATCTGACCGGTTTTATCTACCGCCATCAGCAGGGCTTCAGCCGGATTGTATTGTAATGTCTGTTTATATTCCTGCGGAATCGTCATCACCTTACCCGGATTATTCTGTATGCCGAGGACACCGCTGACATTGCCCATATTGTCACGCTGACCTTGCGGCATCACTTGCAAATGCACCAACTGCCCCTGACGCAATACATCAATTTTCAACAATTTTTCTGGCGATTTTTGGACTTTATCCACCACATCAAACCAGTCGTTCATTTTGATGCCATCAATCGCCACAATACGGTCGCCTTCTCTCATGCCCTGACGAATTGCGGCACCATCTGCACTGAGTTTATCTACTACAGCTGGAATGACCGGACGGTACGGCACAAAACCAAGAGTTTCCAGCGGTGACTGGCTTTGATCTTTTAAGAAATTCTGAATTGGCAGATTAAAGTTCTGCAACTGTCCCTGACGTTCCACCTGAACTGCAATAGAACCTGTTTCACCGGCACGATCCACCAAGGCATAGTTGAGCTTTTCCCAAGTGGAGGTTTGCAAGCCATCAATTGCGGTAATTTTATCGCCCACCTGCATTTGTGCTGCAGCTGCAACAGTATTGGGCAATACTTTACCAATACGGGTATTGAGCTGCTCTTGCGCTGGTAAGAACAAAATCCAGAACAGCACGATCGCAAAAATGAGATTAATCAATGGCCCGGCTGCGACAATGGCAATGCGTTTCCATGGTGACTGACGGTTAAAGGCATAAGGCAAGTCCTGTTCTGGCACATTACCTTCGCGCTCATCCAGCATCTTGACATAACCACCGAGAGGCAAGGCAGAAAGCTGATACTGAATCCCTGATTTTTTTGAGGTCCATTTTAAAACTGTCGGACCAAACCCAATGGAATACACCAGAACTTTGACACCAAGTTTACGTGCTACCCAATAATGTCCAAATTCATGAATCGCAATCAACGGACCCAGCAAAAATATTGCGGCAACTATGATAAACAAGGCATTCATCATCAACTCCTGAGCTGCGTTACATACTGGTGAGCACAGTCACGTGCACGAGCATCTGCCTGCAAGATCAGTTCCAACTGATCCGCCGCAGCATTTTCAACCGATTGTAAGGTGTGTTCTACCACTTCCGGAATAGCTGTAAATGAAATTTGCTG
Source organism: Moraxellaceae bacterium (assembly GCA_029267635.1). Taxonomy (GTDB): domain Bacteria; phylum Pseudomonadota; class Gammaproteobacteria; order Pseudomonadales; family Moraxellaceae; genus Acinetobacter. The sequence continues at coordinate 86,272 of JAJUIK010000002.1, forward strand.
TTGTAAAAATGCAGCCACGGCAATTTCATTGGCAGCATTTAAAATCGCGGGTGTGACACCACCCGCCTGCATGGCTTGTCGCGCCAGTTTCAAGGCCGGAAAACGGATAATATCGGGTTCCTGAAAATTAAGCTGCTGATGCACAAATAAATCCAAAGCTGGCACATGCGTCTGAATCCGCTCTGGCCATGCTAATGCATGGGCGATGGGCGTACACATATCAGGATTACCCATTTGTGCCAACGTTGAACCATCCACATACTGCACCATGGAATGAATGATACTTTGTGGATGCACCACCACTGTAACAAAATGTTCTGATATTGCAAACAAATGGCAGGCTTCAATCAGCTCCAGGCCTTTGTTCATCAAGGTCGCTGAATCTACCGAAATTTTTTGCCCCATCGACCAGTTTGGGTGCTTGCAGGCCTGTTGTGGCGTGACGGTTTTTAGCTGTTCAAGACTGTGATTAAGAAAAGGACCACCAGAAGCCGTCAATAAAACTCGGGAAACTCCCAGTTTCGGTTCACCATTGCGTTCTGCTTGCAGATAGTGTTCGGGTAAGCACTGGAAAATGGCATTATGCTCAGAATCTACGGGGAGCAACAAAGCCTGATGCTCACGTGCTGCCTGCATCATCAGGTCACCCGACATGACCAACGCTTCTTTATTCGCTAATAAGACCCGCTTACCAGCTTTTACCGCGGCCAAGGTGGGCAATAAACCTGCCGCACCCACTATTGCAGCCATCACCACATCTACTTCTGCATGTTTTGCAACTGCAATCAGGCCAGCCCCATCCGTTAAAATCTCAATATGGTCAAGCTTTGCCTGTACCAACAATTGACGCAACTGATCAGCATATTGTGACGGTACAACCGCAATTTTAGGCTGGTATTGTTTGCATATTTCGGCCAACTCTTCGATTCGACTATGTGCCGTAACCGCGAAGACTGAGTATTTATCAGGATGTTGTTGCAGAACTTTCAAGGTGCTTTGACCAATAGAACCTGTAACACCCAATATGCAAACCGATTGTGACATTTATAAATCTACACCAATAAGTTTTAAGATATACATACCTGCAGCAAAGATAGGTGCGGCCGCAAGCAATGAATCAATACGGTCCAGCACACCACCATGTCCCGGCAGAATACGACCGGAGTCCTTCATACCGGCACGACGCTTGATCATCGATTCAAACAAGTCCCCCAAAACTGAGGCAGCGACCGTCACTAAAGACAACATCATGAACAAAATATGTTGCGCAATGGTTAAGTCCAAATAGCTCGATTGAACAATCAGAATAATGATGGCTGCAGTTACAATCCCGCCGTACAAACCTTCAACCGATTTATTTGGGCTCACTTCTGGAGCGAGTTTCTTTTTACCGAATTTACGCCCGACAAAATACGCTCCACTATCTGCACCCCAGACCAGCAGGAACAGATACATCAACCACCAAGGTGAACTTTGCCAGACTGAAAAAATTGCGGTGACCGCGGCAGAGGCTAGAATCACCCCCAGAACATACAAGGTCTGGTTGTACCAGCCATCATATTCAGGATAAGAGTGCACCCAGTAACTCGCAAGCAGCCAGGTCAAAATAGAAGCCGACCACAACAAGAGCGCCATGTCAGCAAAATAAAGTGCCAGACCCGAAAGCAATGCGGTGACCGCACCAAAAGCCCAAGCAAGTGGCTTCATCACCTGTTCTGTTTTTCTAGGCATGAGTTTAAACCACTCATAACCTGCCACCCCAGCTGCAACCATCATCAACACCAACATTGGGTAATGAGATCGGGTCGCAAACATACAGCTTAGTACAACTGCTACCAAGACCAAGGCGGTAATAATCCGCTCTAACATTTATGAAGTTCTCAATTTTTCTCTTGTTGGATTTGCTCTGAGGTTTTACCAAAGCGCCGCTCACGTCCTGCAAAGATTGCCAGCGCATGATCCAATTCTTCTACTGTAAATTCAGGCCACAAAGTTTGAGTAAAATACAGTTCGGCATAGGCCGTTTGCCACAATAGAAAATTCGATAAACGATAATCTCCACCGGTACGAATCAACAGATCGACTGGAGGTAGATCACCCAAACTGATATATCGGCCAAACAGGTTAGCATCAATTTGATCAATTTTAATCTCTTGATTCACCGCGGCTTGTGCAATTTGTTGTGCAGCATGGGTAATATCCCACATTCCGCCATAACTAATGGCGATCGTCAGGGTCATGCTTGTAAAACTCGCTGTTTTTTGTTCAGCATACGCCATCAAATCGCGCAACTTTGGCGACAAACGTGAACGATCACCGATGAAACGCAAGGCAATATTGAACTTTTCCATCCGTGGCAACTGCTCATGAATAGTTTCTTCAAGCAATGCCATCAGCAAATCGACCTCAAATTGAGGTCGATTCCAGTTTTCACTAGAAAATGCAAAAACGGTGAGTGCCCGAATGCCTATTTTTTTACAATGTTCAACAATCGGATCGAGGACAGTTTTACCTTTATGGTGTCCTGCCCCTTTTTGCATTTGATGTTTTTTGGCAAAGCGGTTGTTACCATCCATAATGATGGCAACATGCTGAGGAAGATGCTGATCTTCTGATGTGGTCATCAAATCAGACCTTCATCAATTCAGCTTCTTTCGCAGCAAGACGCTTATCCACTTCTGCAACATATTTATCGGTAATTTTCTGGATATCATCTGCTGCACGACGGTCATCATCTTCTGAAATTTCTTTTTCTTTCAAAAGTGCTTTCAAATCGCCCAACACATCACGGCGAATGTTACGAATCGCCACTTTGGCATTTTCAGCTTCAGTACGTGCCACTTTTTGCATGTCACGACGGGTTTCTTCGGTTAATGCTGGCAATGGTACACGGATAGAATCCGCAGTGATTGGATTTAAACCCAGATCAGATTCACGAATGGCTTTATCAATCGCAGCAACCATAGTACGTTCAAAGGGTTGTACGATAAGCATACGAGAGTCTTCAACACCCACATTGGCCACTTGGTTTAACGGCACATCAGAGCCATAGTAAGGAACCATCACACCATTCAAAATGGATGGATGTGCACGGCCAGTACGAACCTTAGCAAAACCCTGCTCCAAGGATTCGAGGGTTTTTTGCATACGCTGTTCGCTGTCTTTTTTAAGATCGTTAATCATAAGATCTTCCTTACTTATCTGTTCAAAAGTGTTATCAATAAAATAGCGTTAGTATAAAGAGCTTTAGGCTCCGCGTACATTAATTCGTAACGCGAGTCCCTTCTTTTTCGCCCATCACTACAGAAAGCAATGCACCGGCTTTGTTCATATCGAAAACCTGTAATGGCACATTGTGGTCACGGCATAGGCAAATCGCCGTCAGATCCATCACACCCAGTTTTTCATCCAGTACCTGATCAAAGGTCAAACTGTCGTATTTCACTGCGTCTTCGTATTTGCTTGGGTCTTTATTATAAACGCCGTCTACTTTGGTGGCTTTTAGAATCAGATTGGCTTCAATTTCAATCCCGCGCAAGCACGCTGCGGTATCCGTAGTAAAGAATGGATTACCGGTACCCGCAACAAATACACATACCTCACCTTGTGACAAGTGACGGATGGCATCACGGCTCGAATATGGCTCAACCACAGTCCCGATCGACAAAGCAGACATTAAACGGGTTTTGATGTTACGTCGCACCAAGGCATCACGCATTGCTAGGCCGTTCATGACGGTCGCCAACATACCCATCTGATCACCAGTCACACGCCCAACCAGACCATCTTTTTGCAACTGGCTGCCACGGTAAAGGTTACCACCACCGACCACGATGCCGACTTGCACACCTAAACCGACCAGATGGGCAATCGATAACGACATCTGATCCAGGACCTGAGCATCGATCCCCATGTCTTTATTGCCGGAAAGCGCCTCACCCGATAGTTTCAACAAGATGCGTGAATAACGTGGGGTTTTTGAGTCTGCCATGTTTCTGCTCCAAATAAGGTTTAAAATTAAAATTCTTTTTAAACAGTCGCCAAAGCTTAAGCTGATTTAATTTGAATTAACTTGGCAAACAAATCGTATTCGTCTGCATCGGTAATTTCGACTTCCAGTAAAGCACCCGGCTGGATCGTGCTTTTATCAATATCTTCAACAAACACATTGCCATCAATTTCTGGTGCATCCGCATAAGAACGTGCGACCGCGACTGGAAACTCTTCTTCAAGGCTGTCCACCAGCACCATCATGGTTTGACCAATACGTTTTTGCAATTTTGTTGCAGAAATCTCTTGCTGTACCTGCATAAAACGCTCATAGCGCTCTTGTTTGATTTCTTCTGGCACGTGATCTGGCAAATCATTCGCAGCCGCACCCTCGACCGGTGAATAGGTAAAGCAACCAACGCGATCCAGCTGGGCTTCTTTCAGCCAGTCGAGCAACATTTGGAAATCTTCTTCAGTTTCACCCGGAAAACCAACCACAAAGGTGGAACGAATCACCAGATCCGGGCATTTTTCACGCCAGATTTTAATACGTTCTAAGGTATTTTCACTGTGTGCTGGACGTTTCATCAACTTCAGCACTTTCGGGCTGGCATGCTGGAATGGAATGTCCAGATAAGGCAGGATTTTGCCTTGCGCCATCAGATCAATCACGGCATCAACATGCGGATAAGGATAGACATAGTGCAGACGTACCCAGATGCCTAATTGGCCGAGTGCTTCACACATATCATAGAATTTGGTTTTGACCGGCTGACCGTTCCAGAAATCCAGCTTATATTTGGTGTCTACCCCATAAGCTGAAGTATCTTGCGAAATGACCAGGATTTCTTTTACCCCGGCACGTTTAAGTGCAGCTGCTTCTTCCAGCACAGATCCTACCGGACGTGATACCAGATCACCCCGCATACTTGGAATAATGCAAAACGTACAACGATGATTACAACCTTCAGAAATTTTTAAGTAGGCATAATGTTTAGGCGTAAGACGAATACCCTGTTCCGGTACCAAGTCGATAAAAGGATTGTGCTTTGGTGGTGCTGGGACATATTCATGCACTGCCTCCATCACATCCTGATAAGCGGCTGCACCAGTCACTTTCAGCACATTTGGATGCATTTGACGAATTTTGTCTTCATCTTTACCCAAACAGCCAGTCACAATCACGCGCCCATTTTCATTCATGGCCTCGCCAATGGCATCGAGGGATTCTTGTACTGCAGATTCAATAAAACCACAGGTATTCACAACAACGAGATCAGCACCTTCATAATCTGATGCCACTTGATAACCTTCAGTCTTCAACTGAGTTAAAATTCGTTCGGAATCGACCAATGCCTTAGGACAACCTAAAGAAACAAAACCGACTTTGGGTGATTTCATGAATCTGCACTCCACTAGAATGCGCGTATTGTATGTCTTTTCTGGTGATAAAAATAGTTGCAAAGCCGACTCTTTGCATAATGCACCAAAATACAACCACTCTTTTTAACAAATAATTTTATTGCACCGTTTTAGAACAAAATTGTTTTCAGGTAAAATCAAACTGAAGCCCACCTCTTTGATAAAGACCGATTTCAGCGCATTTTTTTACATCACTCGGCTCAAATTCAGTACAACAAGAAAGTTGGCGTGCATTTTGCTTAAATTGAGCCAGTTTTTTCATCTATGTGTCTCATAACAGGGACACGATAAACATAATGAAGATGCCATTGCGCTATTTTAAGACAGGAATTATTCGCTAATGGATCAAAGCCCCACTATCGACTACCGCTTGCTGGTAGATAACCTAACGACTGCAATTTTGCTGGTCGATAGTCATCTGAATGTTTTTTATTTGAACTCGGCCTGTGAAGCCCTTTTCGATATTAGCTTATTGCGCGCTTCGGGACAGCCTGTGCTGAATCTACTTCACGCCCCGGATGATCCATTTGATACCCATGAAGCTTTAATCAACACATTAAAAACCGGGCAACCCTATACACGTCGCGAAGCTGTCATTAACGTTAACTTTAAAGCCATTCATGTCGATTACAGTGCATCACAACTCAATACCGGCAAAAAACACCATCCTTTATTATTGATTGAACTGAATGCGATTGATCGCATGCTGAAAATTTCCAAAGAAGAAAACTTTATCCAGCAGCATCAGGTGTCACGCCAGCTCATTCGTGGTGTTGCACATGAAATCAAAAATCCTTTGGCGGGCATTCGTGGAGCAACCCAGCTTCTGGCACGCAGTTTAAACGATCCACAATATTCCGAATTCACCGACATTATCATTGACGAAGTCGACCGTCTGCGCAATCTGGCCGACACCCTGCTGGGTTCGCGCCAGTTACCTAGCTACGAGCTGGTCAATATCCATGAGCCACTGGAACGTGTCCGTTCTCTGATTGTGAATCAAACCAAGAAAAAAATTAAAATTTCCCGCGATTATGACTTGTCTTTACCGGAAGTTCTGGCAGACCGAGACCAACTCATTCAGGTCATGCTGAATATCAGTGTCAATGCCGTACAGGCGGTCACGGAAAATAAAGACTTCTTTATCGATCACCAACCCGAACTGATTTTAAGAACGCGGATTCAGCGCTTGGTGACCATTAACGGCGTGCTGAACCGCTCGGCCGTACGGATTGACATCGAAGATAACGGCCCGGGTGTGCCGGAAGGAATTTTAGAATCAGTGTTCTACCCACTGGTGACAGGGCGTGCTAAAGGAACCGGACTGGGCTTAAGTATTGCCCAGAACATCATGCACCAACATAACGGAATGATTGAATGCCAATCTGTTCCAGGAAAAACAGTCTTCAGCTTATATTTACCTTGGGAGTCAAACCATGTCGCGAAATAAAATATGGGTAATCGATGATGATCGCGCCATGCGCTGGGTTTTGGAAAAAACCTTTAAAGAAGAAGGACTGGATGTGCGCAGTTTTGAAGAAGCCCAAACTGCACTGAACCAGCTCGCAGACGATACACCCGATGTCATCCTCACCGATATCCGCATGCCAGGTATCGATGGTTTAACCTTCCTTGGAAAAGTAAAAAGCAGCTATCCGGATTTGCCGGTCATTATTATGACAGCGCATTCCGATCTTGAATCAGCGGTATCCAGCTATCAGACCGGGGCCTTTGAATATCTGCCAAAACCTTTTGATATTGATGAAGCGTTGGCATTGGTGCATCGTGCCATTCTGCATGTCAACAAATTACAGCAGCAGGAATCCGCCAAAACCGTTCCACCGATTCAGTCCGCTGAAATTATTGGTGAATCTCCAGCCATGCAGGAAGTGTTCCGCGCCATTGGCCGGTTGTCACAATCACACATTACCGTGCTGATCAACGGAGAATCAGGGACCGGTAAAGAACTGGTGGCACATGCCCTGCACAAACACTCACCGCGCAGCAGCAAGCCGTTTATTGCGCTCAATATGGCCGCGATCCCTAAAGACCTGATCGAGACCGAACTGTTTGGTCATGAAAAAGGCGCGTTTACTGGCGCTAACACGCAACGTCAGGGACGTTTCGAACAGGCCAACGGCGGCACTTTATTCCTTGATGAAATTGGTGATATGCCGTTTGAAACCCAGACCCGTTTATTACGTGTGTTGGCAGATGGCGAGTTCTATCGCGTCGGTGGTCATATTCCGGTGAAAGTCGATGTGCGTATTGTGGCAGCAACGCATCAGGATCTGGAAAAACTGGTGCATGAAGGACGCTTCCGTGAAGACTTGTATCACCGCCTAAATGTCATCCGTATTCATATTCCTAAACTGGCACATCGCAGTGAAGACATTCCGATGCTGGCCCAGCACTTTTTGGCACGTGCTGGTAAAGAGCTGGGCGTTAGTCCGAAAATCCTGCGTCATGAAACTGTAGATTATATGCAACAACTTCCATGGCCTGGCAATGTGCGTCAACTGGAAAACACCTGCCGCTGGCTGACCGTAATGATTACCGGACGTGAAGTTTACCCGGAAGATTTACCTTCTGAACTGAAACAGATTCCTATTCAGAAATCAGGTGAACCAGCAACCATCACCAATAGTTTTGACCGGGTGTCTTTGCATCATTGGGACGAAATGTTAGGCCAGTGGGCCATTCAAAAGCTTAAAAATGGTGAAATGAAGATTCTCGACATTGCTACTCCGATGTTTGAACGCACCTTGATTAATGCCGCCCTGCAACAAACGCGTGGCCGTAAACGTCATGCCGCCGAATTGTTAGGCTGGGGCCGTAATACCTTGACCCGCAAACTCAAAGAGCTGGGCATTAGTACCGCAGAAGATGACGAAGAAGATACAAAGTTGTCTTATTCTGAATAAAAAGCTGCTTTTTTTGTGACGAATAATATGCGATGTATAAGCCATGATGACATTACAAGGTCAATAACATGCTAAAAACATCCTTATTATTCGCACCTGTACTGTTCGGTATTTCCATTAGCGCTTTTGCTACGGTGGGTGGTGGTCAACATATTGAGTTTTTAGGCTACGAAGCCAAAGCTCAAAAACTCTATTTACTCCGCCATTTTGAAGATGGGCGTGGGCGCTTACCACAACTGTACTATTATCAATTTATTAAAAACCAGTCTTACCCAAGACTCATCCAAGTCAATTCCCTCTATCGCAACAAACGTACTGGTTTGATCGATTACGATCAGCATTATCAGGTACTTGAACCCGAGCTGAATAAGATCAAACGCCGTCTACAACCGTTACAACGTATCACCCCTAAAATTTTTAAAATCACCTTGCATAAACGCCAGCAAAAATCCGTACCCGCGATCTGGGTAGATAGCACGATTAAAGTGCCACAATACACCTATCAATATCGGGTTGCTTCGGTCTGGTTCACCAGCCAACTACAACAAGCCGTTAGCTACAAACCTGAATTAACAGTAAAGCAAGCCTTTTATATCCCTCAACAAAACAAGGTAGTTTTAACCACGCAATATTTGGCCTTTCCAGAAGAAACTGGCTATCTGACAGAAGACCCCATTTTATTAGCGGTGAAAACCCATCGTTAATCATGGCACAGAGGATAACAGCACATATAGCCTTGTTTGTTATGTTTGGTTTTAGGTAATTTTTACCACGCCGAGAAATCAGCTAAACCTTACGCAGCTCTAGACCGCTATAACCCGCACTTGGACGAATGATATGATTGTCAGTACGCTGCTCTGTCTTATCCAGCACCTAAATGCGTGCCATTTTCACGCACTGAAGCATTACCTCTAAGATGGTTTTTTATGTCATTTTTGCAGACTATAGATAAAGCACTCTACTAATCTTCACTCAGTCAGTTCTGCCACAGCCTAGTGTTGTATTAAATCTCGTCTTAATTCACCAGGCTGAACAGTTACAGAATTTTTTCAGCAAATTCGCTATAATTGAGTTAATTGTTCTTTTCACCCATCTTATTTGCCTGTCTTTATGCAAGAACCTTTAGCCCACCCAGATTCCAGCGAATGCAATCAACCGCAAACACGTCGCGGGATTGAACGTCGCCTTGCGCTATTGCTCAGTGCCTATCAACTGTTTCTGGAAAAAGGCTACGATGCGGTTTCACTGGATGACATTGTCCAGCATGCTGGTGGTTCAAAAGCATCAATCTATAAATATTTTGGCAATAAAGATGGCTTGTTTACCGCGATCTGCGATTATCGACGCGAACAGTTTTTTAAAGACATCTGCATGCCTTTTGACGTTGAGCAAAGTAATTTACGTTCCTATTTAATCCAGACCTTGCTGAATTTTCAGCGCCATTTGGTCATCCCGGAAAATGCGGCTTTTTTACGTTTAATTATAGAGCAGACCCAACGCAGTCCTGAACTTGCCCTCTACATTCATGAACAAGGGCCTAAGCACATTCAAAATTCAATTGCTTATGCGCTGACCAAAGCGGAACAAGCCGGTTTGATTAAATGTGAACAACCCCTTTCTTCAGCAAAATTCTATTTTGGCATTATCCGAAATTACGAGTGGCGCGTGTTAATGGGCATTGAGATTCAGGAAAATGAACAAGAAATCACCGATTACATCCAATATTGCGTAGATCTGTTCTTAGCGAGCCATCAAAGAGACTAGTTTTTTTGCATTTTCCCCTACTTATAGTATATTACTCGATTCTCTTTTCTATTCATTAACCAACAACTAATTGTTGTTTGAAACAGCAATTATTGTGGAGTAACCATGGCTCTACGGCATTTCCTTACTTTACGTGACTTATCTAGCTTAGAATTAAACCGCGTCCTAGAACGTGCTCACGAACTAAAACGCATGCAACATGACAATACGGTTTATCAACCTTTTGTCGGTAAAGTATTGGGAATGATTTTTGAAAAGTCGAGTACACGTACCCGAATTTCATTTGAAGCCGGTATGAGCCAGTTTGGTGGCAGTGCCATTTTCCTTTCCCCACGTGATACACAGCTTGGCCGCGGCGAACCAATCGAAGACTCGGCACGCGTGATTGCCAGCATGCTGGACATTGTGATGATCCGCACTTTCGGCCATGACATTGTGGAACGTTTTGCTTCTTATTCCAAAGTTCCCGTCATCAATGCCTTGACTGATGACCATCATCCCTGCCAATTACTCGCAGACATGCAAACCTATCAGGAACATCGTGGTTCTATTGAAGGTAAAACCGTGGCATGGATTGGCGATGGCAACAATATGTGCAATTCTTATATTGAGGCTGCCCACATGTGGGGATTTAAACTTAAAATTGCCGCACCGAAAGGTTATGAACCCCAAGAAAAATTCCTCTCTGAATTTGCGCATTGCGTTGAACTGGTCGACTCTGCAGAAGATGCTGCGGTCAATGCCGATTTGATCGTGACTGATGTGTGGGCCAGCATGGGTCAGGAAGAAGAACAGAAAATCCGTGAAGCAGCCTTTGCACATTACCAGGTGAATGAAAAATTAATGGATCTCGCCCACCCTGACTGCTTGTTCATGCACTGCTTGCCGGCACACCGCGGTGAAGAAATTTCAGAAAACATGCTGGACCACAAAAATGCGGTGGTCTGGGATGAAGCAGAAAACCGCCTGCATGCGCAAAAAGCGCTGATGGAATTCTTGCTCAACGAAAATCTGAAAAAAGACTAATACAAGCGAGCAGAAAGTAGCTTTTTGTATATCTAGCACCTTCGGGTGCTTTTTTTCATATCGGATATTCTATAATGATGGCCAAATATGAATATGTGATTAAAAAATGCGCTTAAAAACAATCCTGCTCACTTGTTCCACTGTATTCATGAGCGCAACCTTATATGCTCAGCCCAGCGAATTGGATCGTTATCTGGTTCAACATGACATTCTCGATGCTCAGTATAAAATCAAAAATGAAGTGGCCTTAAATGAAATTCTGGCCGCACTCAATGATGAAGACTCCCGCACCTTACCCTACCAGGTCGATCAAAATACCGTACTGGAACAGGTTCAGCTATATGCTGATCATATTGACATCCGCGGGCTGATTATTACCCCTGATTTTGAACAATATGTTCAGGACATCGGTAACCACCAGATAAAGCACCAATTTCATCAAGCCATGCTGAAGAACTGCCAGCATTTTTTTGAACACGAATTTCAGAAAGTAAATCCCTATCAAGTCAAAATGACCTTTAGTTCAGAAAAACACCACTATCAGCTTGAAATGCTCAGTAGCGAATGTAAATTCCAATTTCAACACGAAAGAATGAAAAATTGAAGGTAAGTTAGTTAAATTTAACGTACCAGTCCTTGTGGCTGTAAAATAATCAGGCTAGCGCCAATCCACCACAATACCTCCCATTACATCCCAACAGGTCAAAGCGACCTGATCAACAAAACGCAACCAGAGCAAGGCAGTAAAAATATAAATCCCGCCATACGCCGCATATATCCGCCCAGACACTGCCGGATGTAATGTTAACAACCAGACAAATACAGCCAAACTCAGCACCGCAGGAATCCACAACTAAAAAATTTTTTCCTGTTTCAAGATCAGATAAGTAAAATAACAGTTTAGAATTTCTGCAATTGCAGTACAACCAAACAGAAAAACACATTTAAAAATTTGAGCAAAACCAGATCCATATTTGTATGGCAAAAAATAACCCGTGTCGCAACACGGGTTATTTCCTTCAATATTGATGATTATGCAGGTTCAGCTGTTTGATCTTCAAATACTTCCAGTTTCAGACCAACCGCTTTACCCTCTTCTTTTCTCACCGAGACAGCCACATTGCCGCCATGTTCTGCCAGCTCACCAAATAGGATCATTTCAGCCAGTGGTTTTTTCAAGTGTTCCTGAATCAGGCGTTGCATAGGACGCGCACCCATTAAACGGTCATAGCCTTGTTCTGCCATCCATTCACGTGCATCCTGATCTACTTCCAGAATGACTTTTTTCTCGTCCAGTTGCGCCTGCAATTCAGTCAAGAATTTATCCACCACCGACTCAATCACCGTGGTCGGCAAGGCTTTAAACTGAATCACACCATCAAGACGGTTACGGAATTCTGGGGAGAAGGCTTTTTTCATCGCTTCCTGGTTGTCATTACTATTATCCTGCTCCATAAAACCAATGCTGGTACGGGAAATACTTTCTGCCCCAATATTGGTGGTCAGAATAATAATCACATTGCGGAAGTCGGATTTACGGCCATTATTGTCGGTCAGTGAACCATGATCCATCACTTGCAATAACAGGTTAAAGACATCTGGATGCGCTTTTTCAATTTCATCCAGCAATAACACACAATGCGGATTTTTATGGATGGCATCGGTCAGCAAGCCACCTTGATCATATCCGACATAGCCTGGAGGCGCACCGATCAGACGGGAGACAGCATGACGCTCCATATACTCTGACATGTCGAAACGTACCAATTCAACTCCCAACAATTTGGCCAATTGTTTGGTAACTTCAGTTTTACCCACCCCGGTTGGACCAGCGAAGACAAAACTACCCACCGGTTTATCCGGTGATTTTAGACCGGCACGGGCTAATTTAATGGCTGATGCCAATGTGGTAATCGCTTCATCCTGACCAAAGACCACACGTTTGAGATCACGTTCAAGATTTTCGAGTACGGTTTTATCATCTTTCGACACGGTTTTAGGCGGGATACGGGCAATTTTCGCCACGATATCTTCAATGTTTTCTACCGTGATGATTGAATTTTCACTTTCCGCTTTCAGACGGCGCTGTGCACCGGCTTCATCAATCACATCAATGGCCTTATCTGGCAAGAAACGGTCATTGATAAATTTGGCAGACAACTCTACCGCCGACACCAAGGCTTTGTCATCATATTGCACATGATGAAACTCTTCGAACTTGCTTTTTAAACCGCGCAAAATATCGATGGTTTCTGCGATACTTGGTTCATTCACATCAATTTTCTGGAAACGGCGTGATAAAGCGTGATCTTTTTCAAAAACCTGACGATATTCCTGGAAGGTGGTGGACCCGATACAACGCAATGTTCCATTTGCCAGAGCAGGCTTGATCAGGTTGGAGGCATCCATGGTACTCCCCATGCTTGAACCCGCACCAATGATCATGTGAATTTCATCAATAAACAGTACTGCTTCCGGTTTTTTCTTTAACGCATTTAGCAGCTGTTTAAGGCGTTTTTCAAAATCACCACGATATTTGGTTCCCGCGACGAGTGCACCAATATCCAGGCTATAAATTTCGGCATGGCTCAGCGGTTGTGGTGCTTTACCATTGACGATCAACCAGGCTAAACCTTCCGCAATCGAAGTTTTGCCCACTCCCGGATCACCCACCAATAATGGGTTGTTTTTACGGCGTCGGCAGAGAATCTGTGCAGCACGTTCAATTTCTTTTTCACGGCCGATTAGCGGATCTGTTTTGCCTTTTTGTGCTTCGGCATTTAGGTTAAGGGTATATAATTCAAGCGGACCAGCATTATTTGAACTGCTGGTTTCGCCTTCAATATCTTCCACTTCTTCTTCGGCCTGCACTTCATCTTTACGTGTCCCATGCGATAGATATTGTGTCAGTGTCAGACGGTTAATCTGATGACGTTTTAATAGGTACACGGCAAAAGAATCACGTTCCGAATACATGGCCACCAGAATGTCGGCGCCTTCTACTGTACGGTCACCCCCACTGGATTGCACATGAAAAATAGCACGTTGCAGAATACGGTCAAAACTTTCAGTTGGATGCGGTGCCTGATCGACATTTTCACCCAACTTTGGCGTATGTTGTTCTACATATTCTTCTAATTCTTTACGCAAAACCACGACATCTGCCCCACACGCTTTGAGTGCATTCACGGCAGAATCGTTATCTAGTAGAGCCAACAGCAAATGTTCCACTGTTAAAAACTCATGTCTCTTTTGTCGAGCCATGCTAACAGCCAAACGTAATGATACTTCTAATTGACGACTGAGCATGCATCACCCCCTTATTCTTTTGGCTCAATTTGGCACAACAAAGGATGTCCTTGTGATCGAGCATAATTATTGACTTGGTTTGCTTTGGTTTCCGCGATGTCCCGTGGATACACACCGGCAACTCCTTTCCCTTCATAATGTACTGTTAACATTACTTGTGTTGCCTGGTCAAGATTCATTGCAAAGTATTGTTGTAAAATTTCAATTACAAAATCCATCGGCGTATAGTCATCATTCATCAACACCACAACATACAGCGGCGGTCGCTTTAATTGCGGTTGTGCCGTTTGTACTGCGACATCGCCTTCCTCATGCTCTTGCGGTGCATCACCTAAGCGTGGATTGTAATGCCAATCGACATAGCCAGATTGATGAAAAGACGCTTTAACTTCATTTAAACAGATTTGACGCTTGTATGTTCGCATAGAGTTTTTAATTCACTGTTACTGTGCTTTAGCTTCTGCTTGAGGAATTTCAGAAACAAAGGCGGAAGAATTTTCTACAGGTTTGCCACGCTGCCAGCTAAAACGTTTAATCACTGGTGTTGCACCGGTTAAACGCACTTCAATAAATTGCGGAACAAAACCTTTTGGCATGGTCCAGCGTCCGGTCAAACGTTCAAATTCGGCAAAATTAAACTGACTGTCCTGCATCGGAATGACCAGCACTTCATGTTCACGGATCAGGCGCAATTCTGCCGTTCCCGCAACAGAACGGCGTCCCGGATTGACCTGAACCAGATCCAGTTGATATTCATAAGCATTTTCCGGCAAAGGCTTAATGCCAAGATTTTGCACGGTAAGGCCCAGACCACCACGCTGACGCAGGACCTCACGATACAGTAAGCTCAGCCCTTCCATTTGGGTCTTGTCAGTTCGTGCCTGATTCAACGCTTCAGTCAGATTATTGGCATTACTCACAGCCATATCGCGTTCTTGCACGGCAATATTTAGGCTTTTATTGACCAGATTCAATGCCTGCTTCTGTTTTTCTACCACATCCACCAGTTGCTCGGCATCTGCATCATAGCCCACTACAGTTAATCCCTGACGATGGCCCACTGAATAACCCAACCCCAGACTGCCTAGGGTCAGAATAACAGCCCCAATGACCAATGGCATATTGGTCTGTAAAAACGGTTTTTTCGGTAAATGGCTAGGTTCTGACGTATTCTCTAATTCAGTGTTATGCATCGTCATCTCGGGTTATGATCAATTCAAGACACACATTTAAAGCGAAATTTAAATGTGTGTGAAGGGATAAAGCGTTTTTTATGGTAATAAGCCAATGCCCGTCAAGCCGGCATTTTCAGCAAAATCAAACATCAGGTTCATATTTTGCACAGCTTGTCCGGCAGCTCCTTTGACTAGGTTATCTTGTGCAGCTAAGACAATTAGCTTTTTAGGTTGTGGCTTATACAGCGCGATACGCAACTGGTTCGCTCCACGTACCGAGCGCGTTTCCGGTGAGCTATTGGCTGGCATGACATCGACAAACTGCTCATTGGCATAGAATGATTCATACAGACTTTGCAAGTCTGCCTGATCGCCAGCATCCGTCAAATCAATATACATCGTACTCAGCATGCCGCGGATCATCGGCACCAAATGCGGAACAAATACGATATGGTCGAACACACCTTTTTGACCGGAAATATTTTCCAGCGCTTCCACGATTTCCGGATGATGACGATGACCCGCTACGCCGTAGGCCTTAAAGTTATCGGCATTTTCGCTATAAATCATGCCCAAACTGGCTTTACGGCCGGCACCAGATACACCCGATTTTGCATCAATAATAATACTTTCAGGCTGAACGAGTTTTTCAGCACTTTTCAACAGAGGGGCCAAACCCAACTGCACCGTCGTCGGATAACAGCCCGGATTACCAATCACCTTAGCCTGTTTGATTTTTTCACGGTTCAGCTCGGATAAACCATACACTGAATTTTGCAAGAGTTCCGGGCAAACGTGCTGCATGCCATACCATTTTTCGAATTGCGCCAAGTCCTGTAAACGGAAGTCTGCAGCCAGATCAATGACCTTGGTATTGGCTGCAACCAGTTCACGTGCATGCTGCATCGCGACACCATGTGGCGTTGCGAAAAACACCACATCACAGGCCTTGAGTGCTTCAATATCCAGATCAGAATATTGTAAGTCGGTATGACCACGCAGATTTGGAAACATATCGTCTACACGGCGACCCGCTTCAGTACGTGAGGTTAAAACACTGACTTGAACCTGCGGATGACGTAATAAAAGACGTAATAACTCAACGCCTGTATAACCTGTTCCACCTACAATTCCGACAGTAATCACGTTTAGAACCTCAACTTAAAAGTATCTATAAAATAACATCATAGTATGACAGGAAGTTGGGCTTTTCTAAACTGTTTTAGTTGAGTTTTATTTTTATGAATTACCCAGCCATACCATGCAAAATACATTTTTCAGCACGATTCTTACCAATGCCATCGACAGAGATAAATTGCAAAAATAAAAGCCGGCAAGGCAAACAAAATGATCGGATCAAAACTCCGGATGAAAGGACTTAATCCGATACTCGCCAAAACAGTTCCTATGATGGGAATCACTTTCGATAAATGTAGGTTTCTAGCCCAGGCAATTCCCATCCAAACCAAGAATAACCATGCCAGCATCCCCCTGGTCAAAATCAAATAACCATCCGAAGAAACGCTAAATGAAACGCGTGCTAAAATCTAAAAAGGTGTCAGGAGAAAAATATAATAAAAAATAATGCCGGCCATGAAGCGAATAATATTAAAATTAAAGCGACTGTTTTTGATAGACAATGTTGGATTTTATTATTTTTATCTTCAGATCACCGCTATTTCAAACAATACCACCAATACGGTAATGCACTGTTTTTTAACTGATGACGGTGTTGCTGAAAATTGGGATCATGTTGGTGTACCTCTCGCCAAAATTTTGCACTATGATCAAAATATCGGGTATGCGCCAATTCATGCACACAAACATAACGCACAATTTCATGCGAAAAAAGCACCAATCCTGCATGTAGCATGATGTCATGCTTGGCAGAACAGCTGCCCCAACGGGTCTTCGGCTGACGAATGTTGCATTGTGCAAAAGACAATTTACGCTCCTCACTGAGTCGCTTGAGGTAAGTCGGTAAATGAGCTTTGGCATAGGACAGAACAAAGTTTTTTAGATACTGTTCCGGTTGCCGGTCACTAATCTCTAAATGTAGCTGTTCCGGATTCCATATCCATGCATTTTTTTGGCTTTGGTAACGAATCTGAATCGGCTGTTCCAAATTAAAAAGTTTTAATGCATCAGGAAGTATATGTGCTTGTTGCTGTTGTTTTTGTTGTTGCCAGATCTCTCGCAACCATTGTTCTGATTGCTGAAGAAAATGCTGGATCTGCTTTTGCGAACAACGTAACGGTACCGTCAACCGGACATTTGCCTGATCAACACGCAAGCGCAAACGGGTCGCTCTTGCATGTCGAACAATCTTAATTTCAGGTAAATCCGCTAGATTCATCGCAAAAATTTCTGAATTAAATCGCGGTACGCTCTTCAATGCCCTCATTGGTGGCCACGATGGCAATATCGGCCTTATTCAGAGCAAAAATACCATTAGTCACCACACCTGGAATATTGTTAATGGTTTTTTCCAGCTCAATCGCATTCAGGATATTGAGGTTATACACATCCAGAATCACATTGCCGTTATCGGTCACCACACCCTCACGGTAAACCGGATCACCACCTAAAGTCACCAATTTACGCGCCACTGCTGAACGTGCCATGGGAATCACTTCTACAGGAAGTGGAAATTCACGACCTAATTGTTCCACCCATTTGGAATCATCTACAATACAGACAAACTTTTTCGCAATCGAAGCCACAATTTTTTCGCGGGTTAAAGCTGCACCACCACCTTTGATCATATGTAAGTGACGGTCAATTTCATCCGCACCATCCACATAGGCATCCAGACCACCCACGTGGTTCATATCGACCACTTCGATACCGAGATTTTTCAAACGCTCTGCAGTAGCTTCTGAACTGGCCACAGCAGCTTCAAGTTGCAATTCCGGCAAAAGATCGATCAAGAAATTGACGGTACTGCCTGTGCCTACGCCTAAAATGCCACCTTTAGGCAAGTGTTTTAAAGCGGCCTTGGCAGCAGCTTGTTTTTTCTCATCTTGGGTTGCATATAGACTCATGGCTTCACTCAACTAATTTTGGATATTTGCCCAATTAAACGGCGCAAATGCAAAGGGGTTTGTTACAATAAAGTCTTATTTTAAACTGTTAGATGGAAGATTAACATGCTGTCTCGTTTGGTTCGACAAATTTTGCAAGCCACCGTCTATGACGTTGCAATCGAAACCCCACTCGAAGCGGCGCCACGAATTAGTGAAAAACTAAACAATAACATTCGCTTTAAGCGTGAAGACTTACAACCTGTCTTTTCTTTTAAACTGCGCGGTGCCTATAACCGTATCAGTCAGCTACCGAAATCTCAGCTAGAACGTGGCGTGATTACCGCTTCAGCGGGCAACCATGCTCAAGGTGTTGCCCTTTCCGGACAAAAACTGGGGATTCGTGCCATTATTGTCATGCCGAAAACCACACCCGATATTAAAGTCCAAGCGGTCAAACGCCTAGGTGGTGAAGTCGTTTTGCATGGCGACTCGTTTGACGTTGCAAACAAATACGCGATTCAACGTGCTCAAGAAGAAGGTCTGACCTTTATACCCCCTTATGATGATGAGCTGGTGATGGCTGGTCAGGGAACCATTGCCAATGAAATTTTACGTCAGTGGCGTGATGTAGAATATGTCTTTGTTGCTGTCGGTGGTGGCGGTCTGATTGCGGGTGTGGCGGCTTATTTGGGTGATGTTGCGCCACACGTCAAAGTAATTCCAGTGGAATATGAAGAGTCTGCTTGCTTAAAAGCAGCATTAGAAGCTGGTGAACGGGTCATTTTACCGCAAGTGGGTTTATTCGCTGACGGGACTGCTGTAGCACAAATTGGTGAGAAACCATTTGAAGTGATTCGACTGCAAAAGTCTGACCAGTCTGGCCCAATTGTCGAACCGAATGTCGTAACCGTAAATACCGACGAAATATGTGCCGCCATCAAGGATACCTTTGACGAAAACCGCAGCATTGTTGAACCTTCAGGTGCAATGGCTTTAGCCGGCATCAAGAAGTATGTGGCTGAGCATGGTATCGAAAACAAAAACATTGTTTCGATTGTCTGCGGTGCCAACATGAACTTTGACCGTTTACGCTATATTGCAGAACGTACAGAGTTAGGTGAGCACCGCGAAGCGATTTTTGCCGTTACTATTCCAGAAGAAAAAGGTTCTTTCCTCAACTTCTGCCGCGCACTACAAGGTCGTAACATTACCGAATTCAACTATCGTGTCAGCGAAAGTGAGCAAGCCCAAGTCTTTGTCGGCATCAGTTTAAAAGCAGGTCAGGCAGAACGTAAAGAAATCTTCGCAGCCCTCAAAGAAAATTATGATGTCGATGATTTATCTGATGACGAAGTGGCGAAACTACACATTCGTTATCTCATCGGTGGTCATGCCAATCTGGAAGATGAACGCTTATTCCGTGTGGAATTCCCTGAACGTCCTGGTGCTTTACTCACCTTCCTGGAGCGTCTCGGTCCAAGCCACAACATTACTCTGTTCCATTATCGTAACCATGGCGCAGCGGAAGGCCGTGTTCTGGTCGGCTTACAGGCAACAGATGCCAAACAGAATCCAGATGGCTTAATTGAAACACTGGAACAAATTACTTATCCGTATGCGGAAATCAGTGACAACTTAGGCTATCGACGCTTCTTGAAGTAACCGCATCTAAAAAGCCATTCAATAGAATGGCTTTTTTATACAATTTTTTTTAATAAAATGACTTTTATGAATGATTCAATTTATAAAGGTAAATTTTTTGCTTAGGCTATTTAGTTAATATCTATAAAAAACCATCCGAAAGGATGGTTTTTTAGTTGACTGACTTGCAGTCAATAATTCAAATCATTTTCAATCTTTCGATGACTTAATTTACTTGTTTAATTTCAAAGCCAAGCTGCTCTAAAGCTTCGCGTTTGGCAAATGGTGCAACGACTGCTTTGACCGGTTGATGGGCAAGTAAATACTCTTGAGCAACTCGCTTAAGATCATCCAAAGTTACATTCAATAAGCGCTCACGCAAGATTTTACGGAATGCCGGCGTACGGCCATGCAATAGGGCATAACACGAAGTAATGGCCTCGCCTGCAGGCGAGCCTGGTTTATCCATGCTGGCAATCAAGCCCAAGATGGCTTCTTCGAGCTGATGTGGCTGCTGTTCAATTTGCAATAACCATTGCACGCTTGCCGCAAAATCCGCAAAAGTTTCTGCCAAACGTGGATCACGATAACTATAGAAACGGAACGAACAGGCATTACCATCATAGCTCGCGCCACCACCATAAGCACCGCCTTTTTCGCGAATTGCACTATGCAAGAAACCATTGCGCAAATAGGCTGCCAGCACCATTAGGGGGGCTGCATCTGGATGTGACACTTCCACCGCTGTATAAGCTGCTGCACAGAACTGTACATTAGTTTGGATCAACCAGGCTTGATCCTGATTGCTTTCTTCATGGGATACAGCAGTCAAAGCCACTTCACGCTTATCAACGGCCAATTTATCCCAAACATTCTGGATTTCTTCTAATAACAGCTCAGTATGTTGCTCTTCACAGACCAGCAAGAATTGTTTTGGTGCCTGCAATAATTTCTGATGAATAGATTTTAACTCATCAATCAACTGATCATAAGCCGTTTCATCATTTTCAATCTTGCTGACCAGCTCAGACAACCAGTTCAGGGCACCGAGTCCAGTCGTATGATGGTCGCGCTGCGCCAGTGCACTCATATTACGTGAGGCAACCTGCATCGCATAACTGTGTCCTGAACCCGAAATACGTGAATGCCAACGGGTTTTGCGTTGCTGTAACAATTCGATAATGCGCGGCTTTTCATCAAAACGTAGCTGTTCAAAAGCCAATTTCAACAAACGGATAGCATCAAGCTTGTGACTTAAGGATTTTGTGGTCAAGGTTAGCCAGGCACTAATCTGCTGCTTGTCATCCACCTTGCTGCGCAAGGAAGCCCCCATACCTAAACCGCCACTCACTGCTGTTTGCAGCTGTTGCAACTCCAGATAACCATATTCACCAGCGCCCACTTCTCCCATCAGAACCGATAGCAAGCTAAAATATGGCGATTTCACGATTTCATCTGGAATTTTGATCAGCACTTGCTGGTAATAAATACCATTGGTCCCAGCATGATAGAGATTTAATGGCGTATCCAGACCATTACAAATAATTTCACGCAACTGACCTTGGACAATCTGTAAATCTGCAGGAACATCTTCTAACCCTACTTTCGGCAACAGATTCAGATCATCAGGGGTATCCTGACGGATTTTCAAGGCGTCAGTTTGCGCATTAATTTCAGCACGTCGCTCATCCGTTAAAGATGCCGCAATTTCCGCCAGACGCGCTTGCTCTGCTTGCTGCTCACAGATGGATTTGGTCGCATCCGGCAGTAAAGTCATCTGTACACGATGCGGATTATCCAGTAAATGCGTCTGGATCAAACCAGACAGCCACATTGGATCTTGCAGTTCTTCTTTGACCTGTTCAATTGCAGAATCCACATCCCAGACCTGAACCGGATCATTATGATGAATTACGCTGCTCAAGCCATTCAAAATCAGGCTTAAACCATACGGCATGCCATCACCATTGATTTCACGCTGATGCAATTCAATCTGGTGCAGAATTGCTTCAACCAGTTCAACATCTACAGGTTTCGATGCCACGTCTTGCAAGATATTCAGAACGCCTTGTTTGAACTCTTCAGCATGCTCTGGATTAGAACCTTGCACGCCGCAGTAAAAGGTCATTTCAAAATTACTATCATCGACGCCCATCATTGGACCCGTCGATTGCGCATAACTGCAGGTTTCCAGATAATGGCGCAACGGAGACGCAGAGTTTTCCAGCAACACCCCTTCAACCAGACGCATACCCAAACGCAATTTAATATCACTGGCTTGTGGCAATAACCAGGCCATCACATGATAGGTCTTGTCTTTCAGATCTTCAGCATCTACCGCATAGGTTTCAGTCACCTCAACCGGTGCTGCCAAGCGTTTTTCCGGTTTGGAGTACAAGGTTTTTCCAGCTTCAAACTTGTGCAAAGCCAGCGTTTCAAACTGCTCTTGCAATTCATAAGCCGACTGATCGCCGAAGGTCATAAATACCGCATTACTTGGGTGATAATGCGACTGGTAGAAATCCACCAACTGTTCATAGCTCAGGTCAGGAATATCTTTCGGGTCACCACCAGAATTATAGTGATAAGTGGTTTGCGGGAATAAATGATGAGCCAGCTGGTGATACAGCTGATCCGCAGGTGCACTCATCGCACCTTTCATTTCATTAAACACCACACCTTTATAAACCGGCTGGTCATTTTCCAGTTCAATGCGAATCCCTTCCTGGGCAAAATCCAGTGGATTCAGGTTTGCAGCAAAAGCGGCATCCAGATATACGGACAACAGATTCTGGAAATCTTTTTTATTCTGGGTAGCAAATGGATAAGCTGTCCAGTCTGCCGAGGTAAAGGCATTCATAAAGGTATTCAGCGAACGGCGTACCATTAAAAAGAACGGATCACGTACCGGGAATTTTTCTGAACCACACAAAGCGGTATGTTCAAGAATATGCGCCGTGCCTTTTGAATCCATCGGCTGGGTACGGAACGCAACCAAAAATACATTCTCATCATAGGGAGTGGCAAGATGATAATGCACCGCACCGGTGACTTTATGCTTATATTCAGAGACACAGATATCTAAGGCGTCAACATGGTGTTGACGTACCAACTGAAACGCAGGATGGACAGTTTGAGCAATGGTTTCAGTGACATCGACGGTCATGTGATCTCCTACTAAAAAAATCAAGAATTAATCTTCAGGCATTATACCTATAGTTTTTGCAACAATTCACGCATTTACACAGGGATTATTCAGTGCAATTACATTTGTTCACGATCCTTCATTACAAAGGACATAAAACTGAAAATTTGAATTTTTTTCATCAAACTACAGCAATCCTGAGCATTGGTGTAAACTTGGGCTTTTATTTTGTGATGTGATTTGTAACATGGCGACTGTTGATCTTTTTGCAATTGGTAATGCATTAATTGACCAAGAATTTAGAGTATCGGATGACTGTCTGGTGCAAGAAAACCTGCAAAAAGGCACCATGCAACTGAGCGATGGCGAAACACAAAGTGCTCTTTATCAGCATTTAAAAACTACCCAACTCTATAAAGGTCAAGCCAGTGGTGGTTCGGCCGCCAATACCACGGTGGCATTCAGCGCACTCGGTGGCACAGCATTTTACGGTTGCCGTGTGGGCAATGACGAACTGGGTGAAATCTATCTGCAAGGCTTGAAAGAAGCCGGGATTGAAACCACAGAAAAATCCATCAGTGAAGGCGTGACAGGGACCTGTATGGTACTGATCAGTGAAGATTCTGAACGGACCATGCAAACTTTCCTGGGTACTACAGCGGAACTGTCTGCCAAGCAAATCGACTTTACATCATTGAAAACTGCCAAGTGGCTGTATATCGAAGGTTATTTGTCAACCAGCGATACCGCGCGTCAGGCAGTCCGTGAAGCACGCCAAATTGCCCGTGCACATGGCGTCAAAATTGCCTTAACGCTCTCTGATCCTGCCATGGTGCAATATGCACGTGCCGGCCTCGATGAGCTTATGGATGATGGCGTGGATTTGCTGTTCTGTAACGAACATGAAGCCATGATGTATAGCCAGACTGAAACCGTTGAGGATGCATTGGCAAAACTGCAATCACTTAGTCATATCACTGTCATTACACGTAGCGAAAAAGGTGCAGTAATTGCAACACCCGAGCAACACTTCACAGTGAATGGCCGTCCGGTGAAAGCAGTCGATGCCAATGGCGCAGGTGATGCATTTGCCGGTGCGCTTTTGTATGGATTAAATTCCGGACTTTCCATTCAAGCTGCCGCTGAACTTGCTATTCTGATCTCCAGTGAAGTTGTGGCTCACTTCGGTCCACGTTTAGCCTTGGCTGAATATGCACAGCTTCTACAAAAATTCAAGGAATGTGCCTAACATGAATAAAATCTGCATGACGGAAGATATTCCTGAACGCGAAGCACGCGCTTTTGAAACGTCTAGCGGCGACACCATTTTTGTGACCCAGCGTGATGGTTGTTTTTATGCCTATCAAAACCTCTGTCCTCACCTACAGGTTGAACTGGAATTTTTAGAGAACCAGTTTCTCGATCGTGATCAGGAATACATCGAATGCTCTACCCATGGAGCGCTCTTTCGGGTTGAAACAGGTGAATGTATTTCCGGGCCATGTTTAGGTCAGTCACTTGAAAAAGTGGACATTAAAGTGCATTCTGATGGTGGGATCTATCTAGAAGAATAATTTTACAGGTTTGCCATGACTGAGTTTCTACTGAACTATGACTTGCTGCCGTTTCACTTGAGTGTGCTCGCCTTGGTTCTGCTCAGCATGGCCGAAACCATCGGTTATTATATTGGTCTGCGTCCGAGCAGTTTTCTCGCGCGCAGATCGCCGCAATGGATTAAGGAATCCCCCCTGTTTCATGTGAAATTTTCCAAAATCCTGATCCTGGTGTTTCTACTGCTCAATTTCAGCGTCGCCGGCTATTTCTTGCAGCTCATCTTTTATGCAAGCAAAGCACATTTTATCTCTGCCTTCTACTTGATTGTTCCCGCCCTGATCATCGCGATTTTTTTTACCGTATTCATGATCCATTGTCTGGATCAAGTCATTAAGCCACAACGCACTTTTCAGCAAACCAATCTAATCGGACGTCTCGCTACCCTTTCAAGCTGCAGTGCACGTCTAGGTTCCTCATCTCAAGCCCGTGTTCGGGATGAATTTGGACAGCTGCATTATGTTCAGGTCGAACCAGAATTTGGCGAACTCGAATCCCGCTCTCAAATTATTCTGATTCGCTTCAAAAAGAACCATTACATTGCGAAAAAAATTTCCACATCCAATCATTTATTTAATCCCGACTAAATTTGTTACGATTATTTTTTATTATTAAATATGGTTTAATTTATTTTAATTTTATATTATTATTTTGAATAAAATTTAATCATAAGCATTAAATATAACTATTTTAGTCGAGATTAATATTATAAATACAACTGTTTTTATAGGTTTTAATTTTGCTTAAAAAATTCATTTTTATTACAAATAAAAAATCATAAGTTATTAATTTTTAACAAAAATACAATATATTTTTATTTTAATTATATAAGGTATTCCTTTTTCGTATCTTTTTGTTTAATAATAGTTGTAAGTTTAAAAAACAGGCTTATTTCTATGAGCTTAGTTCCTAAAGATTTTAATCGTCGACTTGTACGAGAAATTACGATTATTTTAATAATCAAAATCATACTTTTACTCGGAATCAAACATATTTGGTTCGATGCTCCCACTATTCCCAAAAACTTTGACACTCAAGTTGCCGAGCGTATTGCTGGCAGTCCTTCCCAAAACAAGGAGACACGTTGATGATTTCTGAAAGCGTGGTCGATCTCTCGCGGTTCCAATTCGCAATGACCGCGATGTATCACTTTATTTTTGTCCCTCTGACTTTAGGTATGGCTTTTCTTCTTGCCATCATGGAAACCACTTATGTGATTTCCGGCAAAGAAATTTATAAAGACATGACCAAATTCTGGGGGAAACTCTTCGGTATTAACTTCGCACTCGGAGTTACGACAGGTTTAACCATGGAATTCCAGTTTGGTACAAACTGGGCGTATTACTCACACTATGTGGGCGATATCTTTGGTGCGCCTCTGGCAATTGAAGGCCTGATGGCCTTCTTCCTTGAATCGACTTTTATTGGTCTGTTCTTCTTTGGCTGGGACCGACTGTCAAAAGTGCAGCATTTGGCTGTGACTTGGCTGGTTGCCTTGGGTTCCAATATGTCGGCCTTATGGATCCTCATCGCGAATGGTTGGATGCAAAACCCAGTCGGTTCCGCATTTAACTACGAAACCATGCGAATGGAACTGGTCGACTTCGGGGCATTGCTTTTCAACCCGGTGGCTCAGGTTAAATTTGTCCATACTGTCTCTGCCGGTTATGTGACAGGCGCAATTTTCGTATTGGCGATTTCAAGTTTCTACTTGCTGAAAAAACGTGACTTGCCTTTTGCACGCCGTTCTTTCGCGATTGCGGCTATTTTTGGTTTAGCTTCTACACTATCCGTGATCTTGCTGGGTGACGAATCAGGTTATGAGCTGGGGGATGTACAAAAAACTAAACTAGCGGCAATTGAAGCAGAATGGGAAACTGAACCAGCTCCAGCAGGCTTCACTCTATTTGGTTTACCGAATCAGGAAGAAATGCGTACTGACTATGCGGTTAAAATCCCTTATGTGATGGGAATTATCGCTACCCGTTCACTTAATACGGAAGTCACTGGCTTGAAAGACCTGATGAAGCAACATGAAGTACGTATCCGTAACGGTATGATTGCTTATAGCGAACTTGAAAAACTTCGCGCTGGTGACAAATCCCCTGAGCTGCGTGCTTCTTTTGAGAAAAATCAAAAAGACTTAGGCTATGGTTTACTGCTTAAAAAATATTCTCCAAATGTGGTCGATGCATCTGAAGCACACATTCAAGCAGCGGTAAAAGACAGTATTCCGAATGTCGCAAGCCTGTTCTGGTCATTCCGTGCTATGGTGGCTTCTGGTTTCTTGATGCTGTTACTGTTTATCTTGGCGACATGGGCTGTAGCGAAACGCAATGCGGAAAACAAACCTTGGTTACTTAAATTTGCGCTGTTTGCTCTGCCATTACCATGGATCGCAGCACAAACTGGTTGGTATGTCGCTGAAGGTGGCCGTCAACCATGGACAATTGGTGAAATCTTACCAACACATCTTTCGACTTCCACCTTAAGTACTGGTGACATCTGGGGCTCTATTATTGCCTTGGCAGCCTTCTATACCGTGTTGTTGATTATTGAAATGTACTTGATGATCCGCTTCGCTCGTCTAGGCCCAAGTTCACTGCATACTGGTAAATACCATTTCGAAAAATTGGAAGCTCAACATTCTGCTTCTCAGGAGGCTCAATCATGATCGAATATGAACTCCTAAAAATTATCTGGTGGGTGCTGGTCGGTGTATTGCTGATTGGCTTTGCCCTGACCGATGGCTTTGATATGGGTTCTATGGCCCTCATGCCATTCGTCGGTAAAACAGA
This sequence comes from Moraxellaceae bacterium, assembly GCA_029267635.1. Classification (GTDB taxonomy): domain Bacteria; phylum Pseudomonadota; class Gammaproteobacteria; order Pseudomonadales; family Moraxellaceae; genus Acinetobacter. The sequence continues at coordinate 114,103 of JAJUIK010000002.1, forward strand.
TAACGAACGTCGTGCTGCGATCAATACCATTGCTCCGCACTGGGACGGCAACCAGGTCTGGTTCATTACTGCAGGTGGCGCATTATTTGCGGCTTGGCCAATGGTCTATGCTACTGCCTTCTCTGGCATGTATTGGGCATTACTCTTAGTCTTGTTTGCCCTGTTCTTACGACCAGTCGGCTTTGACTACCGCTCAAAACTGGAAAATACCAAATGGCGTAATTCTTGGGACTGGGGTTTGTGTATTGGTGGTGCAGTACCGGCGTTAGTCTTCGGCGTTGCATTTGGCAATATGTTCCTGGGTGTGCCATTTACCTTGGATGAAACCGTACGTTCTACCTATACTGGCAGCTTCTTTGCACTACTCAACCCATTCGCTCTAGTCTGCGGAATCGTCAGCCTGAGCATGTTGTGTGCACATGGTGGTGCATGGCTTATGCTACGTACTGATGGTGACTTACGTATCCGCTCTGCAAAAGCCACACAGATCATGGGTATCGTTTTCCTGGTATGCTTCCTGGCTGTAGGTGTATGGTTATACTTCGGCGGAATTCAAGGTTATACCTTGGTGACTCCATACGATACCAATGGCGTTGCAAATCCATTAGCCAAAGAAGTCTTGACCAACGCCAATCCGGGCTGGATGAACAACTATAGCACTTACCCAATTACCATGATTGCGCCAATTATGGCAATCTTAGGTGCGATTATTGTTATTCTTGCTGCAGGTAAAAACAAAGCGGGCATGAGCTTCCTGGGTTCTTCACTTGCTGTTACAGGTGCGATTTTGACTGCTGGTTTTGCACTATTCCCATTCTTAATGCCATCAAGTATCAATCCGATTGCCAGCTTGACCATGTGGGATGCGGTTTCCAGTCAAATGACCTTGACCGTTATGACCATCGCAGCTTGTATTTTTGTACCGATCATCTTGCTCTACACGACCTGGTGTTATTACAAAATGTGGCGTGTTATTACTCATAAACACATCGAAGCAGATTCACATAGCCTTTACTAAGGCTATTCGAGGAGAACAATTATGTGGTATTTTGCATGGATTCTGGGCATTTTAATGGCATGTTTTGCCGGTGTTTTAAGTGCCTTGTATATCGAACATCATCAAGATCTGGATGAGGAATAACACATGACTGAACAAGCAATGACAACATCAAAGAAAAGTATGCTGCACACCATTGCAATGATCCTTTCATTTTTGTTGGCATTGCCTTTGGCCAGTGTGCTTTTGATTCACCCCAGCCTAATGCTAGATCAACATGGTGCTTATAACCATAATGTCATGATGATTATCATGCTTGGCATCTCTGGGGGGTTCATTCACGGCGTAGGTTTTGCACCACGTTTCTGGTTATGGAAATGGCTATTTAGCCCAATTGTGGCGTGGCCATTGATGTTACTTGGTTATTACACCTGGTTCTTGACCTAAGCCGACCTCATAAAAAAAGACCTCAATTCGAGGTCTTTTTTTATCGCTTCGTTTTAATTATTGTGCTTGCTCAGCCAACCAGGTCATAAACTTCTGGCGCTCTACTTTAGACGCCTTCTTCCATAATTGAATCAGCTGTTGATCTACAGCATTTGGACTAGAAGCTGTCACGGCCGATTGAGCCACTGCAGTATAAACTGGTGCAGGCTGATTGACTGGAGCTGTTTTCTTTTGTGTCAAATCATAAGCACGGCCAAATAACCCACCAGTTAACCATGGCTTCGCTTCGGTATTCGCACCTGTTTGCTCAACCAATAACTGATTATTCTTGTTAAATAAACCAATTGTCGGTTGCTCAGCGTATTTTTTGGCAGCTTCAAAACTTGCCGGTGCATTTACCAACGCAAGTTTATAGTTTTCTCCATCTTGCAACACTGGTGTTTTTAAAGTTACTACACCGGATTTCACCACATCATGTTCACCATTCATATGCTGGAAAAACTGCACATAACGAACACTTAAGCTGGTTTCACCGGCATCAACTTTATATTGATTGTTCTTAGCACGGAACAGGCCTGCATTTACTTCTTGATCATTCACTGCCAAAATCGCGATTTCCTCAGGAGCGCTAATGGTCACTGCTGAAAATACTGAACCACTTATAGCCAAGCCCAACGCGGCAATTGCTAATCTTAAAGTCATTGTTAGCCTTCTCTATCTATCGTAGTCAAAAATTTATCTGCACTATGCTATGCAGTGATGACAATTTTATGACAAAAATTCTAATTCATATAGTAACTGCTTGATATTTTTTACGATATTGATTTCCTATTTTCATTCAATGGCTCAAACCTACGGTATAAAACTCATTCTTTCGTTTGATACTGTTTTCATCTTTTATTCAGTGAAAGACTCTAAAACAGATTTCTTTATCCATTGGCTCTTTTTCAACTGCTGGAGCTTCAATAGACCCAAAAACCAGTTGTGCTTTTAATTGCCAAGACATAGGCAGCTCAAATAATTGAGTGACCTGCTCATGAATAAGTGAATTATAATGCTGCAAACACGCCCCGAGTCCTGCATCAGCCAAGGCTGTCCAGACAGCAAACTGGGCCATGCCAGAAGTCTGTTCAGACCACTGCGGAAAATATTCTGCCTGCAAAGGAATCTGTTTCTGTAACTGGCCAATTACACTCTGGTCTTCATAGAATAAAACCGTTCCTAATGCATCAGCACATTGCTCAATCTTCATGGCAAAACCCGCAAACACATGCGAAGGCACTAACGGACGTTGTTTTTCTTTGACAATCTCCCAAAATTGTTGATGGGCATTATCAAATAAAATAATGATGCGGGCACTTCTGGAATTTAATGCGGAAGGACAACACGCCATAGCATCCTGAATCAATTGCGTAATTTCTTTTTGGCTCAAAGAAACCTTTTTGCCCAAAGCATAAATACTCCGGCGCTGCTGCATCTGCTGCACCAATGTTTTACTGTCATCCGCGACGATTTCTTTCATTTTAGACTTGAAGTCTTTGTTCAAATCCGTCGTCAGCACCTGACCAATTTTGTTTAACAAAGCCATTCACAATCTCCTCTTACAGCATAATCACATATTTTTTATATGACTTTATCTTACCCATCTTATCTATAAAAACAGGCTTTGAGAAAAATCATCCGTTGCTTTTTAAAACAAATAGTTAGGCTAAAAATGATAAACTCCGCACTTAGCAGAGTTTATGTGAATTAGAATGCTTTTATGATTTCTGGTCAGTTTCAAACAACGCTGCCACAAAAGACTTGGCGGAGAATGGACGTAAATCATCAATCTTCTCGCCCACCCCAATAAAGCGAATTGGCACATGCGTGCGACTCGCAATATTGAAGAGCACACCGCCTTTCGCAGTACCATCCAGTTTGGTAATGGTAATCCCGGTCAAACCCACCGCCTCATCAAATATTTCTACCTGATTGATGGCATTTTGCCCAGTACCGGCATCAACCACCAACATGATTTCATGCGGTGCAGTTGCATCAATTTTCTGCATTACCCGTTTCACTTTTTTGAGCTCTTCCATCAGGTTGCTCTTGGTGTGTAAACGACCTGCGGTATCGGCAATCAGCACATCAATACCACGTGCACGCGCACTCTCAAAGGCATCAAAAATCACCGATGCACTATCCGCTCCATGACCTTGAGCCACGACTGCAATATTATTACGCTCACCCCAGATCTGTAGCTGTTCAGTCGCTGCCGCGCGGAATGTATCACCGGCAGCCAACATCACTTTTTTGCCTTCACCCTGCAAACGTTTTGCCAGTTTACCAATCGTGGTGGTTTTCCCTACCCCATTCACACCCACCATCAAAATCACATAAGGCGATTTATTCGGATCAATGTGCAAAGGTTTTACCCGTGGTGCCAGCAAAGCAACCAGCTCTTCCTGCAACGCCTTATATAAGGCGTGAGAATAGATCAGGTCGCCACGCGCGGTCCGCTCGGTCAAATTAGCAATAATAGTTTTCGTTGCTTCGACCCCGATATCTGCAACTAACAGCTGTTCTTCAACTTCTTCCAGCAACTCGTCATCGATTTCTTTACCACCGATCAGGATATTAACCATTCCATCCGCAAAACTTTTACGGGTTTTAGTCAAGCCCTCTTTCATACGGCTAAAGAAACCACCTTTCGGTTGTTCTTTTTCAACAGCAGGTTCTGCCGCAACTGGCTCTTCTAGTTTTGTAGATTCAACGATGGGAACATCAACAGCGGGTAAACTAGGTAAAGTGACATCATCATCCCCGATATCAGCATCAATCAAGAATTTGTTTTGCATATTAGATTGCTGTTGCATGCCGATTCCTTGAAAAGCATTGCGTTAAAAAAGAAAGATTTTAGCATATATTCTGTTTTTTTCTTGTGTCAAATCCAGACCGGAATTTCTCAGGACATTTTAAAGTAATGCATTCAACTGAATTTGAGTTTAGCTATGCGCAAATAGGGGCGGATCAGTACACCAAACTTATTGCATATCTTCAATAGCAATCGCGGGATAATGCTTGACCTGATCCTGTTCGAATTGATAACCCTGCATCAATTTTAAATAACTTCCGCGCTGGACCGGTTCATGTTGTAATAACAGCTGAGCCATACGTTGTGTTTTAGGATAAGTTGCTTGCTGGGCCAGCCGAATCACGTATTGTCGCTGGCTGGGCTCAACGGGCTGGAATACCGCGACCAGTGCCAACAGCAGAATCAAGACAATAATAAAAATCAAAAAAGCATTGTAGATGTATTCGGGTTTTAAACTGCTTTTGAAATGATGTAATTGTTGAAAAAAGACGTTCATACACTACCTCTAATGTGCAGGCAGTGTAGGAGGTCTGTATAAGAAGTACAAGAGAGTGTGCGTAATAACTGGCTTCACTGGCCAGCCATTACGCAAATTCTAATTAATATCCCATTATGGGCGGAATGACGGCAAAGTACAAAATTGCGGCAATAATAATCAGCACAATAAACATGGCAAACTCACTCACACCATGTTCAGCATCCGCAGGATGTAAATCTTCATCATCCGCGATACGGCGTAATTCACCATCATAAACCAGATAAAAATGTCGGCGCTGCTCCGCAGGCAATTCATGCACTAAATCTTTCACGCGTTTACGCTGTGCCAAACAGTAATCACCTAAATGGATTTCAGGGCGAAAAATTGCATTATCCAGTTGCTGACGATGATATTGTGCCAATGCAACAACTTGTGAATCACTTGGGGGCATATCAAAATTTAAACCATCGATTGTTTTCATATTATTCTCCTTGTTATCACTTCCTCACCTATTGATTTTAATAAAAATACTTTCTGATTATTGTTTAATCATGTAATCTTGAAAATATGAAATTTACCCCTATATCTTTATTGACAATCCTGAAGTGTTGTCATATTAGTTTAATAGAGCCAAAATAGACTACTATGAAGACCAAAAGGGTCTTAATCTGTGATCATAATTACAATAAGGAGTTTATATGATGCACCATGTTTCTCACCATGACTTAGAACACACCTATGCCAATGCGGTAAATACCATTCAATCACAAATGAACTTTGAAGATGCAGTAAAACAGTTAGAAGAAGTCGCTCGTGCTGGACACGGCAAAGCAGCATTATTCCTCGCTGAACTTTACTATCAAGGTTTCCGGGTAGAACGCGATTCGATGAAAGCACAGTATTGGCAGAAGATGGCCACGATGAAAGCATAATAAAACGTCACTTAGGTGGCGTTTTTTTATGGCTCAATTAATATTTATTTACGTTTTTTCAGCAATCCTTACACCAACTTTTCATTTTGATTTCCTAGAATAGACGCAACTTCCTAACGACCACTTCCTATGCCCAAGTTCAGTCATCTATCCCCCGTTTCCCAAGATCTAATCATCAAAATCTCAATTCTAAAAAGCATGATGTACTGTGGTGTACTTTGGGGACTCTATCAGCAAGGCTGGGCGATTAAGTCTGATCATGAAGGCTTCACGTTCCCTTTCTGGCTCAATGGCGTACAAGCCCATCGCTATGCCAAAATTCACTGGCCTAGTTACACTCCTCGTAAAATTACCCCACAAGATTTTCAACAGTCGCTGTTGCCGACCCTATCCCGCCTGCATGTGACACCAGCGCTTTTTAATTCAACTGGACAAAAATTAAGATTATCGACACAACAAATGCGTCATTTCTTTTTCCAAGATAACCATTGGCAAACCACTTAAAATAACAAGACCTTGATCATTTAAATTCATGTTGATTTTTCAAAAGAAAAATACATATTTTTGACTGGAAACTATTTGCAATTTGATTAATTCAAGCTAATTTAACAGAAAACCGTATAACAACAGCAAGGATAAACTGCCATGACCAATGTAGCTCAAGTGATTAAAAATAAACCAGAAAAAGAAATTTTTACCATTTCTCCAGACTCCACAGTACTGGAAGCAATTTCTGTTATGGCAGACAAAGGTATTGGTGCTTTGGTAGTGACCGATGCAGATCGCGTAGTCGGTATTCTATCTGAACGTGATTACACACGTAAAATTGCCCTCATGGAGCGTAATTCATACAATACAACGGTCAATGAGATTATGACCAGTCAAGTGATTACTGTGACATTAACCCATACGGTAGAAGAATGTCTGCAATTAATTACCGATCGCCATTTACGCCATTTGCCTGTTCTTGAGCAAGGCAAATTGATCGGTTTAGTGTCTATTGGTGATTTGGTCAAGGCCACCATGGAAGATCAGAAGCAAATGATCCAACAGTTGCGCCAATATATTTCTGGTTAATCAGCAATATCTTGGAAATAAAAAAGCATCCCAAGATGCTTTTTTATTTCCTGGCTCTTTTATAAGCCAAGTTTATTCGCTAAAGAGTTCGCATCTTTATCACAACGACCAGACAGATTCACCACAATATTGAGGTCCTTAGCCAAATGGAGTGCTTCACACAAGGCCTAAGCCACAGCATGTGAACTTTCCAGAGCAGGAACAATCCCTTCGATACGTGACATCATCATAAATGTATTCAGGCATTCTTTATCTGTTGCCGTCGTTTATTCTACCCGACCGATATCTTTCAGAAAGCTATGTTGTGGCCCCACACCCGGATAGTCCAGACCTGATGCAATAGACTGCATAGGCAATGGTTCACCCTATTCATCTTCGAGCACATAACATGCCATACTATGCAGCTGACCCGGTTTACCCAACGTCAAAGAAGCTGAATGCATGTCGGTGGCCAAACCATGACCGGCAGGCTTACTGGACAGCCACCAGAAAACTACCGAGTATCACTAAGGATACTTCAATCTTTATTGTGATTTAAAGTGGCGGTGAGTTTTTATAAGCTTTCTTATTCGCGCTATATTTAGACCAGAAATAACCGATGATCAATCCCAAACCGGTTACAAATAAAATAGCGGATAAATTAATCCACACCAGCAAGCTTTGCTTGGTGACAATGCCAAACAACAAACCAAAAATCGCCGGTGCGATAGCGGCATTGCTACCTTCTGATACGGTTGGCGTGAACAAAATCGCAAACAGTACAATCCAGCTCACACTGCCCACAGGATAAGGTAACCGTTTGGCCAGCCCATACCAGCACCACAGCATAATCAGGGCTGTGACTATATAGACCGTCACCGCAATGCTATCTTCAGGAATAGAATCGAGTGCAGTAATCAAACCGGTCCAAATTCCTGAAGAAGACTCAAGCACCGCGTAATCCCTCAGGTTCGGCTGCGTTCGGATTAATAAATCCTTCTGGCGGCATCTGGATAAAGAAGCCTTTGGTTTGCAAGGAATCCAGCACATGCAATACATTCACACGCGCCAATTTACGCGTTTCCGCCAATTCTAAATGCATTACAAACGTCGCACGGCCAAAAACATTACGAATAGAGTCAGGCACTACATCACCAAACGGATTATCATGATCGACCTCCTCATTCGGATGATTCGGGCGGGCAATGTAAATGTACATTTCATCTTTTTTGCTTGAACGATAGATATCACAGTGCATATTGGCTACAAAACTCATAAAACTTCTGCCACAGGATACATCAAAAAAAACTCAGATACATTAGCGATTGTTCAGCTAATGGTCAGGTTTTTAATCCAGAGAACCATAATTTCAAATGAAAGCCCAAGAAATTAATCTGCCACTTTCATTTGGGTCAATAAATAATTTTCATCCGCATGCAAAATTTCAATTAGCGGTTGAGTCAGCACTTCATAACGCCAGCCGAGCAGATAATCCGGCAAATCCTGTTCATCGCCATGAAAAACCACATGCTGGTAAACGGCATTCAGCCATTTTTTACGTAATAATACTTCTTTCGGCACGCTGGTTTCTTCACCCACCTGCTGCAACAGAAGGTTGACCTTATGCCCAACATCTTGCGAGGAGTGACGGATAGGACGCGCCATACGTAATGGCCAGTCGTCTGGATCAGGTAAGAACTTTAACAAATCCAAAATGGTCTTGCCATGTTCACGGATAATATTCGGGCGAATATCTTTGACCTGTGATAACTGGAACTGATTACGCGGATTTTTCTCCACCAGATCCAGCATAGTCGCATTTTTCAGGATAAAGCTGCGTGGCTGATTCAACGCTTTAACCATTTGTTCACGCCAGACAGACAGCTGTTGCAATTGCATGAGCTGACGGCGCGAATGACGGTAATTCCCCACATCCAGATATAGTGCTTTTAGTGGGGTTTCAATACCAATTTCACGGGTCAGATGCTGACTATCCTGCAAAGCACACTCGTAAAGATGCTTAGAGAGCAAATCTTGCTTGATTTTATCTGCCAACTGCATCAAATAACGCACATCATTTGCGGCATAGCTGAGCTGCTGCTCAGTCAAGGGACGTGCCAACCAGTCCGAACGGGTTTGGTCTTTATCAATGTCGATATCTAAAAACTGTTTTAAAGCATTTTGATAACTGATTTGTAAACCCTGTCCCAAAAATGACAGGCCGATCTGGGTATCAAACACATTATCGAGATGCTTTTTCTGGGCATAATGATAAATCAGGTCAATATCTTCACCACAGGCATGGAACACATTCAATTTGGCCTGAAAAATTTTGTCCCAAAATTCTGTTAAATCCAGCGTGGTTCCATCCAGCAAAAACACCTGTTCCGCAATATTAATCTGGAACACGCCCAGCTTAGGCCACAGCGTATCCACTTTAATAAATTCGGTATCAAGACCATAAACCGGATATTGTTCCATCAAGGACAATACTTCAGGGAGATCCTGCTGTTGCTGGATAAATCTAAACATATACTGCAAATCAAAAACTACTCTATCGCAATCGGGTTTATAACATTTAAATCAACGTCATTTCTACTCGATCAATATGACGCCCTGATTGAATCTATAATTTAATGCTTTAATCATATTTTTAAATAAAACTTAATTATATTTTATCTATTTGATTTTAATTGTTTTAATTCAAATATCTTTGATATGAACTGTAAGAAATAAAAATCATCTCGAATATCCAAAAACAAGCTAAAAGTATTTATTTATGCAGCAATTAAAACAGATAAAATCAATATTTCTAATAAATTCATAGGCTAATACTGTTATATTTTTGAATTTTTGTTCAATTTCTTGAAATAGAAAAAATAAGCACCATCAGGTGCTTATTTCATGCGCATTCGGTTATGTACCGCCTGACTTAAAGTATGGCTATCGACGTATTCTAACTCCCCACCCTGCGGTACCCCTTGGGCAATTCGGGTCATCTGCACAGGCAAATGCTTGGTCGCTTCCACCAGATAATGAGCGGTTGCTTGCCCTTCTACAGTCGCATTAGTTGCCAGAATCACTTCTTGCACGTTACCTTGGCTCAGTCGCTGAATTAGATAAGGAATCCCGATTTCTTCCGGACCAATGCCATCGAGTGGAGAAAGATGCCCACCTAAGACATGATATTTGCCTTTGAAACTGCCACTTTGCTCAATCGCCATCACATCTGCAGGAGATTCCACCACGCAGAGCAATTGTTCATCACGCTCAGCAGACGCACAAATCGCACAAATGTCATGCTCAGTTAAGGAATGACAAATGGAACACTCATGAATATAAGAGGTGGCTTCATTCAAGGCATGTGCCAGCCCTACGGCACCTTCCCGGTTTTTCATCAGCAAATGCAACGCCATGCGCTGGGCCGATTTTGGCCCAACACTTGGCAAAATACGCAACGCTTGTACTAGCTGATCAAAGCGGTCACTAAACACAGAAAACGTCCTTAGAACAAGCCAGACAGACCTGGTGGCAAGCCCATACCGCTATTGGCTGCTTTCATTTTTTCATCTGAAATGACTTCGACCTGACGTGACGCATCGTTCACAGCCGCTGCAATCAAATCTTCAATCATGTCTGGCTCATCTTGTAGCAATTCCGGATTGATTTCGATGCGTTTCACGACATAACGGCAAGTCATGGTGACTTTTACCAATCCACCGCCCGCTTCTGCCTGTACTTCAGTTTGTGCCAATTCTTCTTTGGCTTTTTTAATGTTGCTTTCCATGTCTTTTTGCATGCGCTGGGCTTGCTGCATCAACATATTAATATTCATAAAATACTCCAAATATCTTTATAAAAATTAGATCAAATCTAAACCACGTGACAGGTCACGAATAATATCATCAATATCTTCCAAGCCAACAGACACTCGGATTAAACCTTCACGAATACCTGCAGCTTCTTTGGCTTCTGGCGACAATTTACCATGTGTGGTAGTAGCAGGATGTGTAATTGTTGATTTTGCATCGCCGAGATTACCGGTAATTGAAATAAACTGGGTATTGTCGATCACAGTCCAGGCACCTTCACGACCACCGTTCACTTCAAAAGAAACAATGCCGCCAAAACCGCTTTGCTGTTTGGCCGCCAACTCATGACCCACATGATTTGGTAAACCGGCATAATAAACTTTCTCAACCTTATCATGCTGACTGAGCCATTCTGCTAGTTTTTGCGCACCAGTTGAATGTGCTTTCATACGCAGATTAAGCGTTTCCAGACCTTTCAGGAACACCCAGGCATTGAATGGACTCATGGATGGGCCAAGTGTACGCACCATACCAAACACTTCTTCCAGTAACTGATGCTTGCCTACAACTGCACCACCCAAAGCACGGCCTTGACCATCCAGATATTTTGTTGCCGAGTAAATCACCAGATCCGCACCAAACTGTAATGGGCGCTGTAACACTGGTGTACAGAAACTGTTATCAATCGCCAGTAAAGCTCCATTCGCGTGAGCAACATCCGCCAAGGCCTGAATATCGGCTATTTCAGCCAGCGGATTGGATGGAGATTCTACAAAGAGCAATTTGGTTTCTGGACGAACCGCTTGTTTCCATGCCTCAACATCGGTCAAATCAACGAAATAAACAGCCACACCAAATTTGGCGATATATTTTTCAAATAATGATACCGTTGAACCAAATACGGCACGTGAGCAGATGACGTGATCACCGGCTTTTAAATACGCCATCGCTACAGCCAAGATCGCCGCCATACCCGAACTGGTCGCCACAGCACGTTCTGCACCTTCAAGTGCCGCTAGACGCTTCTCAAACATCGCCACAGTTGGATTGGTAAAACGAGAATAGATGTTGCCAGGAACCTGACCGGAAAATTTAGCCGCGGCTTCCGCTGCATTGGCATACACAAAAGAAGAGGTGAGGAAAATCGGCTCCCCATGCTCCCCTTCAAAACTGCGGGTATGACCTGTACGGATGGCTAAAGTATCAAGTTGATAATCAAATTCGTCTTGTTGTTGGCTCATGTCTATTACTCTACCCAGTCGGAAACGACTGCTGATGTGAAAAACTGCCAACATTTTGAGCGCCGGATGTAGCACTGGTCAAGGTAAAATATAAAAATATCGCCGAGACTTTGCGCAAAGTTTCTTTCTATTTGCTGAAGATAAAAAAGAGATCTCAAAATCTACAGATCACCTCAATGGTCTAGGACTTGTTATGCTGCTTTATGTACCTTGACAAAAAAAGCCAATATCACTTTACTCTGATCATCAAGACAATATAAACAGTGCCAACGGTGACGACAGCATATTTTCGGTTTCACTGATCTGCTCGCATGAACCTATTACTCATATTCAAAAATAAGGAAATAAGATGATTCAATCGGTCTCATTTATTGGTTTAGGCGCGATGGGCTATCGCATGGCTGCACATTTACCCAAACATTTTGACAGCGTATATGTTTGGAACCGTAACTTTGCCAGAGCCGAACAGCACGCAGCTGAATATGATACTCAGGCGGTAGCTCTGCAACAGGCCGTCCAAGCCGATATCATTTTTTCCTGTCTGCCCACCAGTAAAGAAGTGGAAGCATTGATTGCACCTTTAAATATTAAACCGGGTGCAATTTGGGTGGACTGTACCAGTGGTGTACCTGAATCCGCCCGTCAGTTGGCACAAAGTTTAAAAGGCAAACAGGTCGATTTTCTTGATGCTCCGGTCAGTGGTCAAACTATCGGTGCGGAAAATGCCACCTTAACGGTTATGGTTGGTGGTGATAGCGAGGCCTTCCAACGCGCCCTGCCAGCCATGCAGGCCTTTGGCAAACTGATCAAGCATGTAGGCGAATCCGGCGCTGGTTTTGCTGTCAAGGCGGTGAACAATATGCTGATGGCCGTCAATTTATGTGCCGTTGCGGAAGGTTTTTCTACCTTAAAAGCGCATGGCGTCAGCTTACATGCAGCCCTCGACTGTATTAATGCCTCTAGTGGTAAAAGTGCCGTCACGGAAAGTGTTTTTCCACAACGTGTCCTCAACCGCCAATTTCCCCTCACCTTTGCCCTGCCTTTACTGGCCAAAGATACCGGGATTGCGCAAGACCTCGTGCGTGAAGCCAAACTTTCTGCACCGGTGATCGGACTGACTCACAGTCTTATTCAGGCCGCCAATGCACTTGAAGCAGAAAATAGCGACTTTTCCACTGCCATCAAAATGTATGAATCCTGGAGTAAAATTACACTCGAGTAATGATTCGCCATTGAATAATAGCGAATTAAGCCTAATATTAATGTGTGTAAATATGCACTTACGATATTTAGAGGATTCCCTCATGAACAAGTTTGCTGTTGCGATTATTGCAGGCTTCACCGGCATGATAGCGATATCTGCGCACGCCGCAACACCAGAGCAAGAATGTCAAAAGCTCAAAGATGACTACAACATCATCTATGCCTCTAAAGGTTTCTGCTTTAAGGATCCAGAAGCCAAAGCAAAATTTGGCAATGAAAACTGCTATACCAGCAAGCCTAAATTTTCAGAAAAAGAGCAACGACGTCTTGACGAAATCAAAGCGCGTCAGAAAGAATTGAACTGTAAATAATAGACTTTCAGGAACTGATCATGGCTTACGATGACCAAAATATTTTTGCAAGAATTATTCGCGGCGAACTTCCTGCCATTAAGGTGTATGAAGATGAGCAGGTTCTTGCCTTTATGGACATCATGCCACAAGCCGATGGTCATACCTTGGTGATTCCAAAAACCCCTGCGGTTACTTTGCTTGATTTACCGGTTGATGCGGCAGCTTATACCATCCAGATCGTGCAAAAAGTTGCACAAGCGATGGAAAAAGCACTCGAAGTTGAAGGTATTGTACTCATGCAGTTATCAGGTAAAAGTGCCGGTCAAACCGTGCCGCATGTGCATTTTCATCTAATTCCGAGTTCAGTACACGAACTGGGTAAACATGCAGCTCAAATGGGCGATCAAGACAAAATTCAGCAGCTGGCAGAAAAAATTAAAGCTGCATTTTAATTATAAATGTATAAAAGTGGAGTTTCGACTCCATTTTTTATTTATAGATACAAATAAAATTCAACCACTTATAAAAATATCTTGTTTATTTATTACATTTTATTACCTGTCATCAAATTGTAATTTTTCTTTCACCGCACTGTCACAAAGTTTACAGATACTGCTTAGCAAGTTGGTGAGCTTTTGTAATTTTTTGTACACAAGCAAACTAAAAAAGCAGAGCAAGGCAAATGCCAATCTTAAAAAGTGTTTTGGAGAAATTTCAATGAAAAAATTGCTTCTAGCAGCTGCTGTTGCAGCAATGGGTGTGAGTGCAGCACAAGCGGCACCAACTTTGTACGGTAAACTTAATGTATCTTTAGATCAAGTTGACAACCATGATTTTAAAGGTAACGATGTTACTGAAGTAAGCTCTCATGCTTCACGTCTTGGTGTTAAAGGCGAAGAAAAATTAACTGACAACTTATCTGCTGTTTACCAAGCTGAATGGGCTGTTTCTACTGATGGTTCTGGTTCAGACACAGACTGGAGCACTCGTAACCGTTACTTAGGTCTTAAATGGGCAGGTATCGGTACTTTGAAAGCTGGTCAATATGACTCTTACTTCAAAACTGCTGCCGGTAATGCACAAGACATCTTCAACGACCACACTCGTCTTGATATCACTAAAATGCTACATGGTGAAGAGCGTCTTAAAAACGTGATCGGTTTTGAAACTGACAAGAAATTGCTTGGTGGCCTACAATTTAACATCATGGCGCAACAAGGCGAAAACTCTGCATCTGACTACACAACTGAAGAGCGCGATAGCTTTGGTGATGCAGTTTCAACATCTTTAAGCTATGAAAACAAAGATCTTGGCTTAGCTTTAGCTGTTGCAGCTAACATGGGTGTTCAAGGTGACTATGCTGCATACAAATTAAAAGATGTTGAATCTGATGCAGTACGTGTTACTGGTTCTTATAACTTTAAAGCTGCGGGCCTATCAGGTTTAACTTTAGGTGCTTTGTGGCAACAAGCTGAACTTTCTGATTCACCATCTGCTGCTCAATTAGCTACTATGACTGATGCAGATGGTAAAGCATTAGTAACTCAAGCTGCATCTTTAGAAGAAGAAGCAATGGGTATTACTGCAGCTTATAAATTTGCTGATACTCCATGGACAGTTAAAGCTGAATATATCACAGCTGAAACTACCGCTACTGGTGCTAAAGACCGTACAATTGATCAATATGGACTTGGTGTAGACTACCAATTCAATAAACAAGCACGTATGTATGGTATCGTTGCTTCACAAGAAAAAGACTGGGAAACTGGTGTTGGTAAAGATGACACTATGACTGTATTCGGTCTTGGTATGGAATACAGCTTCTAATCTCACGATTAAAAGGTGATTCTTAAAATAAAAGGGCTTCTGCCCTTTTATTTTTTTGTTGTAACCGTATAAAAAATGCCCGGATTTCGATCAAAAGCCAGGCACATCACAGCAAATAAAATATCCTTTTTATTTATCTTCTTACCACATTGAACACTCGGAACTTACCAGCGGTATTTATTCCAGTTCTCCGGATTGGCCCAGAATTTGGAATTAAACCAGTCCGGCACATGCTTATAATTCAAAATATTAAATTGCCACAAGGCAAAATTGCTCTCATGTGAAGTTTTATCAATCAGTTGGGTAAAACCTAGCGACCGTAACAATTTTTCATCTTGCAAGCTACTCACCACAACAATCCGCTTGGCCATGAGATCACGCAGTTTCACCAACAGCTGGGATTTTTGTATTTCCGTGATATCAATCGCTTCAAGCGTATCAAATAACACAAAGGCCAAATCATAACGTTGGGTAAATGGCAGACTTAAAAAGTCAGTTACGTTAAAATAATGCCAGTGTATGGTCGAATCTGTATCCACTTGTGCCAGATCCTGACCAATACATAATGCAGTTTGAATCGGCTGTTCTTGTGATAAATCGTCCAACATTGACGTAATGACATTCAATTCAGCCATGACTGCATCCTTTGTTATTTGAGAGAGTATTCACGTATGGAACTACAGGGCATTTGCCATAAAATGCATGCAGGTCTCAAGGACCTTAGTGTAACTGATCAACAGACTCGCAAGGCAAATGTTGAATATAAATTTATTCTGGACCGCTCAGAAATCGATCTGCCTTTTACTTTAGGGCAAGAACTGGAAATTGAATGGACGGGTAAAATTAACTGTGTGTCCTGTGGTGCCAAAACCTCGAAATCTTTTTCGCAAGGTCACTGTTTCAAATGCTTTAAAACCAAGGCATCTTGTGATTTGTGCATTATGAAACCCGAAACCTGCCATTATCACTTAGGTACCTGCCGGGAAAATGATTTTGCCCATGAAGTCTGCTTCCAGCCGCATATTGTATATTTGGCCAACTCGAGTGCGTTAAAAGTCGGTATTACCCGCCTGAGTCACATGCCTACACGCTGGCTAGATCAAGGCGCAACTCAGGCCCTGCCTATTTTAAAAGTGGGTTCACGCCGTCTTTCTGGTCAGCTGGAAACTTTATTTGGTACTCAAATTGCCGATAAAACTGATTGGCGCAAGTTACTTAAAGGCGAAGCGGAACCGCTTAATCTGATTGAACAGCGTGATCAACTTCTTGAAGAATTCGCACCAAAAATTCAGAGTATTCGTGAGGAATTTAGCCAGCATCTGGAGTTTAATGAAACGCTGGAATTTCTCGGGCAAGAATTACCCCATGAATTTGTCTATCCTGTCACGCAATATCCGGAAAAAATTAAATCGCATAATCTGGATAAGACGCCAAAAATTCGTGGCGTGTTGCAAGGCATTAAAGGTCAGTATCTCATTTTAGATACGGGCGTGATTAATATCCGTAAATATTCCGGTTACGAAATTATTTTAAGAAGTGAATAATCGCTCAATTGAACGATTAAAAGTTGTAAATAACAGAATAGAGATTACTGATGTAGAGCATCAGTAACCTCGGGTTCAAATGAGTTACGATTCGAGCTGCAACAATTGCAATATTGCCTGCACCGGATCTTCCGTATTGTCAGACAGCAGGCGTTTATGCATGCTGATATGCTGCATCACCTGTATTTGTGCGGTCTCAATATTGATTAACTTCTCGATTTCAGCTGCCAGACGTGCGGGAGTGGCATCACCCTGAATCAGTTCTTCAATGACTTTTTTACCGGCAATGATATTCGGTAAAGAATAATAGGGAATTTTCACCAAGCGTCGCGCAATGAAATACGTCAGCCAGTGTAACTTATAGAACGTCACCATCGGACGATGTAACAGCATGGCTTCCAGCGTTGCAGTTCCCGAAGCCAAGGCAATAATATTGCTGGCATCCATCACCATATGGCCAATTTTAGATTCAGCCTGGGTATTTTCTAACACTTTCACCTGCTGGACAAAGTCGTTGTCATAGTCCGATAAAATCACGCCAATCTGTTTTTTACGTGCCTCATTGATGGCCGGCACCAAAAATTCCACATGCGGATATTTTTCATGCAGGATTTGTGCGGCAGCAAAAACTAAAGGTGCAAGACGCTCCACCTCACCACGACGGCTGCCCGGTAAGAGTGCAATATATTTTTTATCCGGATTTAAGCCAAGCGCCTGTCTGGCTTTCTCGAGGGGATTATCCAGCGGCATCTGGTTGGCCAAAGGATGCCCGACAAAGGCAGCCGGCACCTGAAATTGTTGATAAAAGGCCTTTTCAAACGGAAACAGGCACAACACTAGATCAATACTTTGCTTGATCCCATGCACACGTCCCTGACGCCAAGCCCAAACAGATGGACTGACATATTGTACGGTTTTAATCGGCAGCTGTAATTGTTTTAAACTCTTCGATAAACGCAAGTTAAAATCCGGTGCATCAATACCGATAAACACATCAACAGGTTCCTTAGCCCAACGTGCCACCAGACCATCACGCACCGCAAAGAGTTTTTTCAAATCTTTTAGAACCTCAACAATCCCCATGACCGACAAGGTTTCCATCGGATAATAGCTCTTAAAGCCTTCGGCGATCATTTGCGGTCCGCCAATTCCGGTAAATTCGGCATCTATGCCCTGCTCACGAAAACCACGGATGAGTTGAGCACCTAAAGTATCTCCCGAAACTTCACCCACAACCATTCCAATTTTAAGTTTCCGATTTTGCAAAATTTTTTCCTCATGGCTTCGCGTAGAAAATTCTAACACAGTGCTGAATGAATCTACGCTAAAGTCTTTTTTATTCTGATAATTGAAAGAATCATCATTTTTACCCTCAGACACTTATCTTTCACAGCAAATTAGATGGTCTAAATCAATTTTTGAGATAAGTAATGCAATAATCATCACAACCATTTAGTTATAAAAGTCATAAGATATGCTCGTTTTCTGATAATTGGCATCGTTTCATGTTTGGTCCTATCGAATTTATTTTAGCTGGTGTGTTGGTTGGTTTTTGTGTAGGTATTACCGGGGTGGGTGGCGGTTCACTGATGACGCCGATCTTGATCAGCCTGTTTAAGATCGAACCACATATCGCGATTGGTACTGATTTACTATATGCCGCTATTTCCAAATTTTGTGGTTCGTTTGTCCATGCACGCAAACTGAATATTGTCTGGCCAATTGTCATCTGGTTAGCTTTGGGCAGTATTCCGGCTTCTTTTGCAACCCATTGGGTTCTGGACAATTATTTAAGCCAGTCTGCACACTATAAAGCGGTATTGACCATGGTGTTGGGCTTTATGCTCACGCTGACCGGCGTGTCGATTATTTTCCGTAGCCAGATTGAACGCCTGTTTAACCGTTTACGTAAGCAAGAAGTATCCGCGGACATAGAACTTCACCCTGAAGCGATCAAAGCGAAACGCTTTTATATCCTGATCATGGGTGTGGTACTGGGTGTATTTGTGACCCTCTCTTCAGTCGGTGCTGGTGCTTTCGGTATTATGGCGTTAATTCTGATGTTCCCAAACTTACCGATGATTCGTATTATCGGTTCTGATGTCGTGCATGCCGTTTTGCTGACACTGGTTGCCGGTTTAGGTCACATGAGTTCAGGTAATGTGGATTTCCACTTGTTGGGCTGGTTATTAGCGGGTTCTATTCCAGCGATTATTATTGGCACCCTGATCAGTTCACGTTTACCTGAACGCATGATCCGCAAAATTTTAGGTGTGACGCTGTTTGCTTTAGGTGTAAATTTCATGCTCAATCCGGTGAAAGCCAAACCGGTACAAAAACCGCAAACGGCCATGGTTGTAAGCGTTGAAAATTCATCCAAGGTTTAAAGTATGTTACGGATTCATCGGTTTTTTTCAGCGTTTTATTACGCTTTTATATAGTAACTCGATGATTAATTCGTGGTATATTCAGGTGAATAGAACAACTTTTGTATGATCAATCCAGTGACGGCAATGAATACACTACAGTCAAATCCAATTACACAATCTGACATCGATGACGTGAATGTACAAAGCATTCAGCCACTTGTAACACCAGCGCAACTGAAAGCTGAACTACCTTTGACTGAAACTGCTTATCAAACCGTCCTAAAAGGTCGTGAAACCATCCGCAATATCCTCGATGGTAACGATAAGCGTCTGTTTGTCGTGATTGGTCCATGCTCGATTCATGACACCACTGCAGCGCATGAATATGCCGATCGTCTTAAGGTGCTTAGCGAAAAAGTAAAAGATACCTTATATATCGTGATGCGTGTTTATTTTGAAAAGCCGCGTACGACTGTAGGCTGGAAAGGTCTGATCAATGACCCGGACATGAATGACTCGTTCAATATTGAAAAAGGTCTACGTATTGGCCGTAAGCTTTTACTTGAATTGAATGAAAAAGGTTTACCATGTGCGACTGAAGCTCTCGATCCTAACTCACCACAGTATTATCAGGATTTGATTTCTTGGTCTGCAATTGGCGCTCGTACCACAGAAAGTCAAACACACCGTGAAATGTCTTCAGGCCTTTCTTCTCCGGTGGGTTTCAAAAATGGTACCGATGGCGGTTTAACGGTTGCAACAAATGCAATGCAATCCGTCAAACACGGTCATAGTTTCTTGGGTCTGAATGAAGCTGGCCAGGTTTCTGTGATCCGTACCAAAGGCAACCCATACGCGCACGTGGTTCTGCGTGGCGGTAATGGCAAACCAAACTATGATGCAGGTTCTGTGGCTGAAGCTGAAACTGCGTTGGCAAAAGCCAAAGTCAGCAACAAGATCATGATTGATGCTAGCCACGCCAACTCGAATAAAGATCCGTACCTACAACCTCTAGTCCTCCGTAATGTGACCCAACAGATTCTTGATGGCAATAAATCGATTGTTGGCTTGATGGTAGAGAGCCATCTGAAAGGTGGTCGTCAGGACATTCCTGCCAATCTGTGTGATCTTGAATATGGCAAGTCGGTAACCGATGGTTGTATTGACTGGGAAACCACGGAACAAACTTTGCTTGAAATGCATGAAGCACTGAAAGATGTTTTGCCTAATCGTTAATTTCAAAAAAACGCCATCTTCGTGATGGCGTTTTTTATTGCTAACTGGAGCTAGAAATGACCGAACTTGAATATATCTTAAGCCAAATTCCACACTTCGATTATGTGCATGAGCATTTGTTCTGTTCAGGGCAACCCTCAGCTGAACAACTCAAGCATATCAAGGAATATGGTTGCTCAACGGTTATTAATCTGGCGCTCAGCGATTCACCTTGTACTCTCGAACACGAAGATCAAATTTGCTTAGAACTCGATTTAAACTATATTCATATTCCTTTAAATCTTGAACGTCCCTCTGCCGATCAGGCCATTCTAGTTCTGGAACTGATTGACCATTTAATACAAGAACAAAGTGTATGGCTGCACTGCTGCCATAATCAGCAATGTAGCAGCCTGATATATTTATACCGTCAGTTTTATATGAATATGGATATGCCAACTGCTCAGGAACAACTGCATAGAATCTGGGAACCGAATGACACCTGGACCGGTTTTATTCATGCCGTGACTTTACAGCTGCAAGGCCGCAAAGCCACTTTAGAATTACAACAACAGTTATTGCCTGCAGATCATTTCGCCTGATGACTAATCAATACCGTTGCAGTAGATAAAATTCCTTCCTGACGCCCGGTAAAGCCCAACTTTTCAGTCGTGGTTGCTTTGATGCTAATTTGAGTCACATCTACATCCAATACATCCGCAATACTTTGGCGCATCTGTAAATTATATTTAGCCAGTTTTGGTCGCTCACAAGCAACTGTAATATCCGCATTATTCAAGACATAACCACGGTCCAGGATCAGCTGGTAAACCTGTTTCAACAAGACCCGACTGTCAGCACCTTTAAACTCTGGATCAGTATCCGGAAAATGCTGACCAATATCCCCAAGTGCCAATGCCCCTAATAATGCATCACACAAAGCATGCAGCACTACATCGCCATCGGAATGTGCTTTCAAACCATGAGTATGAGGAATCTGTACACCCGCCAAAGTCACAAATTCCCCCTCTTCAAAGGCATGCACATCCATTCCCTGACCAATACGCATGTGTAGCATCATTTGCTGCCTCCTTTTTTAGAAATAACCGATCCAAATCTTGTATTCACGCTTTCTCTTTCGCTATAGTTACAGCAGCGTTATATCAGCAAAAGTATAAGCGATCATGCGGTCAAATACTGAAATTTATCATGGCAATATCTTAGGTTTATTCATACTGGTCACAGGTCTGTTCACTTCAGTTGCACATGCAAAACCTCTCGATTGCAGCCAAGCCTCTACATCTTCGAGTCTGAAAAAAGTATGCTCAGAACGTTTTGTTGTGGTACGTAGTGATCTCAGCAATAAAATACTTACCGCTTATTTGATCAGCGATGCTCCCACCCATTTATTACAAGATAGCCAGCAATTATGGCTGCAACGCCTACAGCAGTGTAAAAATAACCCATGTGTGCAACAACAGTTTGAACAACGCCTTGATGATTTAAATGTCTATACTTCACTCAATCAAAGCTTGACCCAGCATTATTTAAAATTTGAACAAGGTCACATTGCCAAACAACCCGTGCATTTAAAAATACATCAACTCAGTAAAGACCGCATTAAAATTGAAGGGATTGCTTACCGCAGTCCAAATAACCGTAAAGAAACCCAGACTATTGCATTTTTGGCCTATACCACACCAGAGCAGAAACAAAACATTACTGACAATGAACATGACTGTAAGTATCAGTTTGAATTTCAAAAAGCTTTATTAACGATTAAAACACAACAAAAAGGCTGTGAACGCTTTACCGGTTTCTATCGACTTTATGATTAACGAATTTGTAATAATCAAATGAATAACATAGAACCATAAAACCAAGTCATACTTGAAAGATAAATAAACCCTATGGCTTATTTATAAATCGGAAAATTTCTGCTGCTGTGCCTGTAAGATTAAACGTGCCAGTTCTAAATCTTCAGGATAAGTAATTTTAATATTATCCGAACGTCCAGTGACGACTTGTACAGGCTGTCCGCTATACTCCAGGGCACTCGCTTCATCGGTAATAGTGACCTGATCCTGCAACGCCTGCTCAATAGCCGCTTTTAATACAGCCAATTTAGCCATTTGCGGGGTTTGCGCCTGCCAGAGCTGCTCGCGACTGACTGTTTTTTCAATTTTCTGAGTATAATCTACATATTTCAGCGTATCACGGACTGGAATTGCCAAAATTGCACTGCTATTAGATGCAATCGCTGTATCCACCAAACATTGTAAACTATTAGGATCTACACATGGACGGGCTGCATCGTGAACCAGCACCCAATCTTCATCATCCGCAATCTTGGATAAATAAGATAAGGCATTCAACACTGAATTTACACGTTCCGCCCCACCTTCACAAAAGTGAGCTTTTTCTAGCGAACGGAAAGGTAACGTCTGTGCGATATCATCCTGTGCACCAATCGCCAGCACATAACCTGTTAGGGGTAAATCATTTAAACGATGGATCGTATGTTCAAAAACAGTTTTATCTTGGATAACTTGATATTGTTTTAATTCTGTTTTGGAAAAACGACTACCAGAACCTGCGGCAAGAATAATGGCCCAAAGTTTAAGGGGTTTTGACTGCTGCAGGATTTTCATTGGTGGTTAAATCTACTTTAGCGTTAGGATCTATATAAATCGGTTTGTAGTGGGTACTGATGGTACTCATCTGAATAAATGTTTCACGAGGCTTGATCAGACCGAGGTCTAAACGGGCATGTTCTTCGATGGCTTCAATACCATTTTTTAAGTCATACACTTCTGCCGCGAGAATACGGTTTCGTTCTTTTAATTCTTCATTGACTTCAACTTGTTGTTGAATCTGCTGAGCAAGAGCTTGGTGATCGTGATAGCCACCCTCACCAAACCAGAACAGATACTGAAACCCTGCGATCAGAACGATAGCAAGGATCAGTACTGCTTTACTCGAAGTCGATTGGAAAACTTCTTTCATAAATAACAAAGATTAATTCAAACCTTTGAATTCAGCGCGACCACGGTAAACCGCTTTGGTCAACTCTTCAATACGAAGCAATTGGTTATACTTCGATACGCGGTCTGAACGGCAAAGTGAACCGGTCTTGATCTGACCTGCTGCTGTACCCACTGCAAGATCCGCAATTGTCGAATCTTCAGTTTCACCAGAACGGTGAGAAATGACAGTGGTGTAACCATTCGCTTTAGCAAGATAGATGGCATCCAAAGTCTCAGTCAAAGTACCGATCTGGTTATATTTGATCAGAATCGAGTTCGCAACTTTCTCATCAATACCACGTTGCAAAATCTTAGGATTGGTTACGAATAAATCGTCGCCTACCAACTGGATTTTGTCGCCTAAAATTGAAGTCAGGTAAGACCAGCCTTCCCAATCAGACTCATCCAGACCATCTTCAATCGAGATGATTGGATACTGTTTTACCAGACCTGCAAGATAGTCGGCAAACTGGTTACTGGTAAATGCTTTGTTGCCTTCACCTTCCAAAATGTACTGACCATTTTTGTAGAATTCTGAAGATGCACAGTCTAACGCAAGCATGATGTCAGAACCTGCTTTGTAGCCAGTCTGTTCAATGGCTTGAAGAATCACAGTGATCGCTTCTTCGTTAGAGCGAAGGTTTGGCGCAAAACCACCTTCATCACCTACTGCAGTGTTTAAACCTTTTTGGTTAAGTACAGATTTTAGTGAGTGGAAAATTTCAGCACCCGCACGTAACGCTTCAGAGAATGAAGTGAAGCCAACTGGTTCAATCATAAACTCTTGAATATCAACGTTGTTGTCCGCATGTGAACCACCGTTCAAGATGTTCATCATTGGTACTGGCATAGACAAAGTCTGTTGACCACGCAAGTTTGCGATGTACTGGAATAGAGGAAGTTTTTGTTCAGTTGCAGCAGCGCGTGCAGCAGCCAAAGACACGGCTAAAGTTGCGTTTGCACCCAACTTCGCTTTGTTTTCAGTACCATCAAGTGCGATCATTTTGTCGTCAAGTGCTTTTTGTTCAAAAACATTTTGACCCACAAGCAACTCATGGATTTGGCTATTGACGTTTTGTACCGCAGTGCGAACGCCTTTACCTAAGTAACGTGATTTGTCACCGTCACGAAGTTCTAAAGCTTCACGAGAACCAGTTGAAGCACCAGAGGGTGCACATGCACGGCCAACAACGCCAGATTCCAAAATTACATCTGCTTCGATGGTTGGGTTACCACGAGAGTCCAAAATTTCACGTGCACGAATGTCAACGATTTGGCTCATGAACAATTCCTCAGTTGAATGAATAACAAGATACGAAAACCCGTATCAATGAGTATCTAACTTTTTGAATCCTTTGACTAAAGTATCCAATTCTTTTAATTGTGCCAAGAATGGCTCAAGCTGTGATAAACGCAAGGCACATGGACCATCACACTTTGCCTGATCTGGATCTGGATGCGCTTCTAGGAACAAACCCGCCAAGCCAGTCGCCATACCCGCACGCGCCAAAGTCGTGATCTGCGCACGACGACCGCCCGCTGAATCCGCACGGCCACCCGGTGTCTGTAGTGAATGGGTGACATCAAAGAATACCGGAACATTCATTTCCTTCATGATGTCGAAACCCAACATGTCGACGACCAGGTTGTTATAACCGAATGCTGAACCACGCTCACACAAAATCAGCTTGTCATTACCCGCTTCCAGACATTTGTTCAGAATATGACGCATTTCATGTGGGGCAAGGAATTGGGCTTTCTTGATATTGATGATCGCATCAGTTTTCGCCATCGCTTCAACCAGATCAGTCTGACGACTTAAAAACGCTGGTAACTGGATAATATCGGCAACTTCAGCCACGGGTGCCGCTTGATACGGCTCATGTACATCCGTGATGATCGGCACATTAAAATGTTTTTTAATGTCAGCCAACCACTCGATGCCTTTTTCCAGACCAGGACCCCGGAAAGAATACAGGCTTGAACGATTGGCTTTATCAAAGCTCGCCTTGAATACATACGGAATCTCTAAACGCTTACAGATCTCCACATAAGTTTCTGCGATTTCAAAAGCTAAGTCTTTCGACTCCAATACGTTCATGCCGCCGAATAGTACAAATGGCAAATGATTTGCCATTTGTATATCGCCTAAACGTACAATTTCTTGTGGTTTTAATTGTGACATTTAAACTTTCCTAGTTAATCCCTAGTTTTTTAATTACTTCTGATGCTGCTGTTTAGCTGCCGCAATAAAGCTGGCAAACAACGGATGACCTTCACGTGGCGAACTGGTGAATTCCGGGTGGAATTGTACCGCGATAAACCAAGGATGATCAGCAATCTCAACCGTTTCTACCAAATGTTGTGCAGTTGAATAACCCGAGATTTTCATTCCTGCTTGTTCAATTGGTGCAATAAAGCGATCGTTCATTTCATAACGATGGCGATGACGTTCGGTAATTTCTGCTGCACCATAAATTTCACGAATCTTGGTACCTGCAACCAATTCTGACTTTTGTGCACCTAAACGCATGGTTCCACCCAAATCTGAATCAACACTACGATGCTGTAATTCACCGCGCTCATCTAACCATTCGGTAATCAAGCCAATCAATGGGAATTTTGTAGAGCGATTGAATTCGGTTGAAGTCGCTTCTGGCATACCCGCAACATTACGTGCGTATTCGATTACAGCAAGCTGCATTCCTAGGCAAATACCAAAGAATGGAATTTTATTTTCGCGTGCATAGCGAATGGCAGTCATCTTACCTTCAGTACCACGCTCACCAAAACCACCTGGAACCAAGATTGCATCTGCTTCAGCAAGAACCTGATTCACATCTTCAGATTCCAAACGCTCTGCATCCACATAATCGATCTGGACTTTCACACGGTTTTTAATACCGGCGTGTAATAAAGCTTCATTGACAGATTTATAGGCATCTGGCAGCTCAACGTATTTGCCCACCATTGCGACACGAACGGTAAATTCAGGATTCAGCAACGCTTCAACCACATTATCCCAATCGGTTAGATCCGCTTCTGGCAAATCCGTATAACCAAAACGCTCACAGATAAAGTCATCTACATCCTGTTCATAGAATGTACGTGGAATTTGATAAATGGTTTTGGCATCTTTACAGACCACAACTGCACGTGCTTCTACGTTAGTAAAGAGTGCAATCTTGCGGGTGGTATCGGCATCAACATCATGCTCGGTACGGCAAATCAGAATGTCTGGCTGAATACCAATCGACAGTAATTCTTTTACTGAATGCTGAGTTGGTTTGGTTTTAAGTTCAGCAGCTGACTTAATATAAGGCAATAATGTCAAATGCATAAGCATTGAACGTTTATGGCCCAATTCAACTAAAAGTTGGCGTACGGACTCCATGAAAGGTAGAGATTCGATATCGCCTACTGTTCCACCGATCTCAACAATAGCAACGTCGTAACCTTCACCGGCACGTAACACGCGCTCTTTAATATTGTCAGTAATATGTGGAATCACCTGAACGGTACCACCAAGATAATCACCACGACGCTCTTTATTCAATACATCCTGGTAAACGCGACCAGAGGTAAAGTTGTTGAGCTTGGTCATTTTCGCACGACGCAAGAAACGTTCGTAATAACCCAAATCTAAGTCAGTTTCAGCACCATCTTCTGTGACAAAAACTTCACCATGTTGGAATGGACTCATGGTCCCTGGATCGACATTAATGTATGGATCCATTTTCACCATGGTCACTTTTAAACCACGAGCTTCTAAAAGTGCAGCAACAGAAGCAGCTGAAATACCTTTACCTAGTGATGAAACAACACCACCAGTCACGAAAATAAAATGGGTCATTGGGTTTCTCGTACAATCGAGCCGAAATCGGCATGCAATGCTGGGCAATTTTACTTTACTCTGCACCTATAAAGCAAAGTCAATCCGCAGCAATTCATAGAACAATAAACAATTGACTATTCTAGCAGCATTTTGTGTCAAATTTTAAGAGCTCAGTACATGATTTTTATCTGGCATTTTCTTGCTATAATAAATCAACTCCTTTATCCAGCTTAGTTTTGTGTGACGATGAACAAAAAACTTTTAATTTGTGGTTTGATTGCGACCAGTTTAACGCTTAGTGCTTGTGTTAAAAAAGAATCCCCTCAGGAAGATGAGCAAACTCAGACTGAAACTGAGCAACAAGTAGCCTCTGAAGTACAATTCCAACCGCTTGAAAATACCCAAGCGGCAGCGGAGGCTAGCAACGTCACTATTCTTCGTGAAGAAAGCAGCAATACCCGGACTGAAATCCGCCGTGAAGTTCGTGAACAGCCTGCAGAAAACAAACCAACTGTAAATCCGGAAACAGCCAAAGTAGAAAAGGACACTGTTGAAAGCGCCACATCCAAATCAAATAATGAACCACAAACTGAAGAAGATGCAGTTGCAGCAGCCATTGCTGCAGCAACCCCGGCACTTGAAAAATAAGTCTTACGATAAATAGTAATAAAAAACTCAGTATCTATACTGGGTTTTTTACTTTTAGCGACGATCATTCATTATGGTCTGAACGCCAGACCTGCAAAATAAACTGCATAGGATCAGCAAGCGTTTAAAACACTTCTACTTCTATTCATCTCTTCACAATCCTATACGCAGCTTCTCTATGAAATAGCATTATTAAAAGGAAAAAAAATTAATAAAATACCCAATCATTTATAAAAGTTAGGATTTAAAAAATTTAAGCCCCCCACCCCATCAAGTCTGCTTGAAAATCCATCTTAATATCTGGGACTAAACACCTAGAATTTTGGTGACTCAAAATTGTGACTTTCCACAACCTATCGCTTTAATACAGCGTCACTGACACGATATTAAGAATTCCACTCAATAACTTTGTGTGCAACGTTTTATACTTATTGGGTATTCGTTGGGCACAACTAGTGTCATGCTTGGTATACGATACTGTTTACTGGTCTAACAATCACCACAGTATTTACATAACTAACTAAAACCCAAAAATTGCCTCTCAGGGCATTACCTACAATCTATCGGGATGCACCATATAGCATTGAAACAACTTCATCTTCAACCCAAAGTATTTTTATAATTAAGCTAAACGCAACATCCATATTCATTGAAGTCGTATTTAGCCTAAAAGGCCTTGCATCATTGCTACAATCTACCCTTTCATAAAGTAATAAGAGCTTTAGCGTATAATTATTTTCAGATTGTATCCTCAACCACCCCCCCAACGCATTCACCAGGACAAAATTAATCTAGAGCATTATCAAGATAATTTGCGACAACATAATTACCTCTATAGCTTTATCTTATATAGGTTTTCTTACTATCTAGCTGCAGTATAAAGGCAAAAAATTGTAGCCAAACGCATAAAAAATGCCCGAAGATTTACTTCGAACATTCCGGATATACGTCTTTATTGATTAAGCCATGCAAATTCCGCCAGAAAATTCATCTTCTTTTAACATTCACCTCATAAAATTAAATGTTAACTAGACCATGGGATTAGACTAAAGGCTAATTACAAGACCGTACGATCGTAATTGATCGCTTCAAGATCATAAACCTGATAAATACAATCAAACAATGAACGAATATCCTCACTCTCATCCATATTACGAATCGCCAGAAAAATTGGACTGACCGCAGCATCATCCAATACAGGAATATAATGTAGATGAGGAAAACGAATAGTATTCGCACTTTCAGGTACTACACAGATCCCCTCTCCCGCAGCAACCAATCCTAAGGCCAACTGAATCTCACGCACTTCCTTAAAGTTTTTCGGCTCCAATCCATGTTCAGAGAACATCGCACGCATCTGTGTCGAGAAATTCGGCTTTGGATTGGCCGGATATAAAAATATATTTTCTTCTGCAATATCAGAAAGATAAACACCTTTATCATGCTTAGCGAGTGGGTGACTTACATGCACAGCCACCATCAAACGCTCTTCACGCAACAATACACGTCGGATGGCTGGATCCGAGATTCGAAGACGTCCGAACCCCACATCAATCTTGCCTTCTTTTAAGGCCTGGATCTGTTCTTTGGTACTCATTTCAATCAGCTGGATCTGTAAATGCGGCTGTTGTTGTCGATATAAGTAGACAATCCGTGGCAGCAAGCCATATAGTAAAGAGCCGACAAAACCCATGGTCACAACACGCTCAACCATGCCTACACGCTTGGTCATTGACTTGATTTCTTCTGCATTCGACAAAAGTTTGACCGCGTGTTGATAAAAAAACTGTCCGGCCGGGGTGGTCTGCAATGGTCGACTACCACGTTCAAACAATTGAATTCCCAACTCATTTTCCAGATTTTGAATCTGTCGACTTAACGGTGGTTGGGCAATAAATAGCTTTTCAGCCGCCTTTGTGAAACTTTGTTCTTCTACTACAGCCACAAAGTAACGCAAATGTCTTAGTTCCATGACTACCTCATACCCTACAGGTATATTAAAATGCAAATTCAGTCTTAGACACAGTTTAATCATTCTTTTAAGGTATACACAAGTGATAACCAACCTAGATATAACGAAGATGTATAAATCAGTAGAAACCTTGCTTGTAGAGATCCCAACGATCCGCCCACATAAAATGGCGGTGGCGACGATGCAGACTCAAACTTTGGTTTTGATTAAAATCACTACTGAAGACGGTATCGTAGGTTGGGGTGAAGCGACCACAATTGGTGGCTTAGGCTATGGTGAAGAGAGTCCAGAAAGCGTTAAGACCAACATCGAAACCTATTTTGCACCACTCTTGACTTCAATTAAAGATTTAAATGTTGCGCAGACTCTTAATCTGATCAAGCGCAACATTAACGGCAACCGCTTTGCCAAATGTGCAATTCAAACTGCTCTGTTAGATATTCAGGCTAAACGCTTAGGCTTGCCAGTCAGCGAATTGTTAGGTGGCCGTTTGCGTAACAGCGTACCAGTACTCTGGGTGTTAGCTTCTGGTAACACAGAAAAAGACATCGCTGAAGCGAAGAAAATGGTTGAATTAAAACGCCACAATATTTTCAAGCTAAAAATTGGCTCACGTAAAGTACAAGAAGATGTGGAACACGTACTGGCGATCAAACAGGCTTTAGGCGATGACGTTTCAATCCGTGTAGATGTAAACCGTGCATGGTCTGAACTTGAAGCAATCAAAGGTATTCAATTGTTGCAAGATGGTGGTGTCGACCTGATTGAACAACCATGTGCAATCGAAAATTTAGATGCTATGGAACGTTTAACGCGTCGTTTCGATGTTGCAATTATGGCGGATGAATCCTTGATGGGTCCTGCAACTGCATATCAAATCGCGAAACGTAATGGTGCTTCAGTATTTGCAGTAAAAGTAGCACAATCTGGCGGTTTAATCGAAGGTTGTGAAGTTGCGAAAATCGCTAAATTGGCTGGGATTGACCTATACGGTGGAACCATGCTAGAAGGTCCTGTAGGGACGATTGCATCAGCACATGCTTTCTCTACCTTTGACAATCTTGCATTTGGTACTGAACTGTTTGGTCCACTGCTACTCACCGAAGAAATTTTAAAAACACCGCTTCGTTACGAAAACTTTGAACTAGAGATTCCAAAAGGTCCAGGTCTAGGCATCGAGTTAGACGAAGATAAAATTGACCAACTACGTCGTAAGTAAGGAGTAAATACATGCTGTTTCACGTACGCATGGATGTCAACATTCCATTAGATATGCCAGCTGATAAAGCAGCTGAAATCAAAGCTGTCGAGAAAGCTTACTCGCAAGACTTACAGCGTCAAGGTAAATGGCGTCATATCTGGCGTATTACTGGCCAGTACTCAAACATCAGTATCTTTGATGTTGAGAGCAACGAAGAGTTACACAATATTCTTCAGGGTTTACCGCTTTATCCATACATGGATATCGAGGTGATGGCATTGAACCGCCATCCATCTTCAATTCGTGAAGATGACGCCTGATTGAAACGTGATGATGGATTGTGAGGGCTCTTCATCATCACAAACCCGGTCACCAGATCGGTCATTATAAATCGTAGTCAGCGTATATCAGCCAGCATAAATGCCAGCGATGCTGACCACAACATGAAAAAGCACATACATTCAAGGAGCAATTGTATGGATCGTCAAGCGATTGAAAATTTAGTTAAAGCATGTAACGTAGATACTTCTACAGGTCCAGTTGATGCGCGTTTACAACAAGTTGTTGTTCGCCTAGTGACTGACTTCTACCAAGCGATCGAAGATCTTGACCTTACTCAATCTGAAGTTTGGAAAGGTGTAGAAGCAATCATCGATATGGCAAAAGCTGATGAGTTTGCTCTTTTAGGTTCTGCTATCGGTCTAGAACACTTCCTTGACCTACGTGCTGATGAAGCTGATGCTAAAGCAGGTTTAACTGGTGGTACTCCACGTACAATCGAAGGTCCTTTATACGTAGCTGGTGCGCCTGAATCTGTAGGTTTCGCTCGTATGGATGATGGTACTGAAGAAGGTAAAATTGCAACTCTTATCATCGAAGGTAAAGTGACTGATACTGATGGTGAAGTGCTTTCTGGTGCTAAAGTTGAAATGTGGCATGCGAACAGCAACGGTAACTACTCTTACTTCGACAAGACTCAGTCTCACTTCAACCTTCGTCGTACTATCCTTTCTGATGAAAATGGTAACTACACAGCGCAAACAACTATGCCTGTAGGTTACGGTTTGAACCCAGAAGGTCCGTTACAACAAATGTTGAACAAACTTTCTCGTCACGGTCAACGTCCTGCGCACGTGCACTATTTCATCTCTGCACCAGGTCACCGCAAATTGACGACTCAGTTCAACATCGAAGGCGACAAATACCTTTGGGACGACTTTGCATTCGGTACGCGTGAAGGCCTAGTTGCAACTGCTGTAGACGTAACTGACGAAGCTGAAATCGCACGCCGTGGTTTGAAAGGTCCTTTCAAACACATCCAGTTTGACATCGTTCTTCAGAAAGACAAAGAAGGTGCTCCTTCTACTGAAGTTGAACGTCGTCGCGCAAGCGCTTAATTAGTAAAACATAAGGAACTGCAACGCTTCATTCCTCTTCTGGCAATGAAGCGTTGTGGTGACTTCCTAACATTTGGAAAGTCGGAGAGCGGACATGCCACGTATTCCTGTAATCAATACTAGCCATCTAGATCGCATTGATGAATTACTTGTTGAAAACTACGAAACAGGTGAATTCAAACTTCATCGTTCTGTCTTCACGGACCAGGACATTTTTGACCTTGAAATGAAATATATTTTCGAGGGCAACTGGGTATACTTGGCACATGAAAGCCAAATTCCAAATATCAACGATTACTACACGACTAACATCGGTCGTCAGCCAATCATCATTGCACGTAACCGTAACGGTGAATTAAACGCAATGATCAATGCGTGTTCACACCGTGGTGCAGAGCTTTGCCGTTACAAACGTGGTAACAAAGCAACTTATACCTGCCCATTCCACGGCTGGACATTCAACAACTCTGGTAAGTTGTTAAAAGTTAAAGATCCTACTGATGCGGGTTATTCTGACTGCTTCAACAAAGAAGGTTCACACGACCTTAAGAAAGTTGCACGTTTTGAAAACTACAAAGGCTTCTTGTTCGGTAGCTTGAACCCAGACGTTCCGTCTCTTGAAGAATATCTTGGTGAAGCAACTAAAATCATCGACATGATCGTTGGTCAGTCTGAAGAAGGTCTTGAAGTTCTTCGTGGTGCTTCTACCTATACTTATGAAGGTAACTGGAAACTGACTGCTGAAAACGGTGCCGATGGTTACCACGTTTCTGCTGTTCACTGGAACTATGCTGCGACAACTCAGCAACGTAAAGAAAAACAAGGCGGCGACAACATTCGTGCGATGAGCGCTGGTTCTTGGGGTAAACAAGGCGGTGGTTCTTACGGTTTCGAAAACGGCCACATGCTGCTTTGGACTCAATGGGCTAACCCAGAAGACCGTCCAAACTTCCCGAAAAAAGACGAATACACCGAGAAATACGGTGCAGCTATGGCGAAATGGATGATCGAGCGTTCTCGTAACCTTTGTATCTATCCAAACGTTTATTTCATGGATCAATTCGGCTCACAAATCCGTGTTCTTCGTCCATTATCTGTCGATAAGACTGAAGTAACGATTTACTGTATCGCACCTAAAGGTGAAGCACCTGAAGCACGTGCACGCCGTATCCGTCAGTACGAAGACTTCTTCAACGCTTCTGGTATGGCTACTCCGGATGACTTGGAAGAGTTCCGTGCATGTCAAGCAGGTTACCAAGGTATCGCGCTTGAGTGGAACGACATGAGCCGTGGTTCTAAACACTGGATCCAAGGCCCAGATGATGCTGCAAATGAAATCGGTTTGAAACCAAAACTTTCTGGTGTGAAAACTGAAGACGAAGGTTTATACCTAGCTCAACACGAGTACTGGTTGAAACTTATGAAGAAAGCGATTGCGACTGAAAAAGAGATTGCTGCTGAAGGAGAACAAGCATGAGCGCGATTACTTTAGAAAACATTGCTCAATTCCTTTATCGTGAAGCACGTTTCCTTGATGACGAGCAATGGGATAACTGGTTAGAGTGCTACGCTCCGAATGCACAATTCTGGATGCCAGCTTGGGACGACAACGATACGTTGACCGAAGATCCTCAGTCTGAAATTTCTTTGATTTTCTATCCAGACCGTCAAGGTTTAGAAGACCGTGTGTTCCGTATCAAAACTGAACGATCTTCTGCAACTATGCCGGATACCCGTACAAGCCACAACATCAACAACATTGAGATTGTGGAACAGAACGGTGACCAAGTGACTGTACGTTTTAACTGGAATACTTTAAGTTTCCGTTACAAGAAAAACTACAGCTACTTTGGTATGTCTCGTTATGTTATCGATTTCTCTGGTGAACAACCGAAAATCGTGAGCAAGTATGTCGTATTGAAAAACGACTATATCAATCAAGTGATTGATGTCTACCATATCTAAGTTGATTAGATTATCTTATTAATCCCCGGCCCTGGGCTCAATGGAATGTTGGCCCGGGCCATCTGACGCTTTAACCCAATTTGTAGGATACTTGCCATGTCAAACCATAATGTTGCACTTCAATTTGAAGATGGCGTAACACGTTTCATTACCGTTGTGGATGGTGAAACACTATCTGACGCAGCATACCGTCAAAAGATCAATATTCCGCTAGATTGCCGTGATGGTGCATGTGGTACGTGTCGTGCATTTTGTGAATCAGGCACTTATGATATGCCTGAAGACAGCTATATCGAAGATGCTTTAACACCAGAAGAAGCTGCTGAAGGTTATGTGTTGGCTTGCCAATGCCACCCGACTTCTGATGCGGTTTTCCAAATTCAAGCAACTTCTGATGTCTGCAAAACTGAAATTCATACTTACCAAGGTACTTTAATTTCTGTTGAAAACCTTTCTGATTCAACAATTACTTTCGGTATCGAACTTGACGCTGCTGAGCCAGAAATCAATTTCTTGGCAGGCCAATATGTCAATGTTGGTATTCCGGGTACTGAAGAAACTCGTTCTTATTCTTTCAGCTCTAAGCCAGGTGACCGTAACACTGGTTTCGTCGTTCGTAACGTACCAAACGGCAAAATGAGTAGCTACCTTAGCCAAACTGCAAAAGTAGGCGACAAAATTTCATTTACCGGTCCATTTGGTAGCTTCTACTTGCGTAATGTAGTACGCCCTGTGGTGATGCTTGCAGGTGGTACAGGTATTGCTCCATTCTTGTCAATGCTTTCTGTATTGGAAGAAAAAGGTTCTGAGCAACCAGTTCGCCTGGTATTTGGTGTAACCAATGACTTTGACTTGGTAGCGATTGAGCGTCTAAACGAATTGCAAGCAAAATTCCCATGGTTTGAATTCCGCACTGTGGTAGCAAACCCAGAATCTGCGCATGAGCGTAAAGGTTATGTCACTGGCCATATCGACAATGAATGGTTAAATGGTGGTGATGTTGATATTTACCTCTGTGGCCCAGTACCAATGGTTGAAGCGGTACGCGGCTGGTTAGAGTCTGAAGGCGTGAAGCCGGCGAACTTCCTGTTTGAGAAATTCTCTGCAAACTAAGTTCTAACCCGGTTATACAGTCAAGATAAAGGAAACAAAGATGAGTCAACAACGTTTCAGCAATAAAGTGGTCATTGTAACAGGTGCTGCACAAGGCATCGGTCGTGGTGTTGCCCTGCGCGTTGCCCGTGAAGGCGGCAAGGTCGTGATGGCAGATTTCTCTGAGTATGTCGAAGATGTACTGAAAGAAGTTCAGGAAGCCGGTGGTGAAGCCATTACTGTGCGTGCTGATCTGGAACACTTTGAAGGTGCTGAAAAAGTTGTCAATGCAGCCTTAGAAAAATTTGGCCGCGTAGATGTACTCATCAACAACGTGGGCGGTGCAATCTGGATGAAACCTTTTCAGGAGTTCCAACCTGAAGAAGTGGAAAAAGAAGTTCGCCGCTCGCTGTTCCCAACGATGTGGTGCTGCCGTGCAGTATTGCCAACCATGATCGCGCAACAAGCGGGTGCGATTGTGAACGTATCTTCTGTAGCGACACGTGGTATTAACCGTATTCCTTACTCTGCCGCTAAAGGTGGTGTAAATGGTCTCACCGCTTCTCTTGCTTTTGAACATGCCAAAGATGGTATTCGTGTCAATGCGGTTGCGACTGGTGGTACAGAAGCACCTCCACGTAAAGTGCCACGTAATAGCGCACCAATGTCTGAACAGGACAAAGCGTGGATGCAAGAAGTGGTTGATCAAACTGTTGACCGTACCTTCTTCAAACGCTACGGCACGATTGATGAACAAGTTAATGCCATCACTTTCCTTGCTTCTGATGAAGCATCCTACATTACAGGTAGCGTCGTTCCTGTAGGTGGTGGTGACATGGGCTAATCACCCAAGACGACTGACAAGATCGTGAGCATGGAGGCATACGGTGTCTAATCTGATCCAGACGTTAAAACAGGATTGGTCGATTTCAGCAACTGTCGCAGGATTTTTGGCAGTGCTGATTTCTTATTCCGGTCCCCTGATTATTTTTTTTCAGGCCGCACAAAAAGCCAATGTTAGCCCCGAAATGATGATGTCCTGGATTTGGGGCATTTCTATTGGTGCTGCACTCACCGGCATTTATTTATCGATTCGTTTTAAAACGCCGGTGATTACGGCTTGGTCTGCCCCTGGGACAGCATTACTGGTGACCCTGTTTCCCAGTATCAGCCTGAATGAAGCGATCGGTGCTTATATTATTGCCGCGTTGGCTATTTTCCTGATCGGGATCAGTGGTTATTTTGACAAGCTGCTGCAATGGATTCCCCAAGGTCTGGCGGCAGGCATGATGGCGGGAATTTTATTCCAGTTTGGTCTAGGGCTGTTTAAAGCCACCAATTCCATGCCCTATGTGGTATTTGGCATGCTGGCTTGCTATTTGGTGGCAAAACGTCTTACACCCCGCTATACCATGATTTGGGTCTTAATCGCAGGAATTGTTTTGGCGCTCAGTCTTGGACGGATCAATCCGGTTGAGATGCATTTTGCCTTTGCCATTCCACAGTTCATTGCGCCGGAATGGTCATGGAATGCTACTTTTAACCTGGCTATTCCGCTCATTTTGGTCAGTCTGACCGGACAATTTTTACCGGGTATGGCGATCTTAAGACTGAGTGATTACAACACGCCTGCCAAGCCGATTATCGCTGCTTCGAGCATCGCCTCTTTGGCTGTGGCCTGTGTCGGTGGGATTACCATTGTGCTTGCATCGATTACCGCTGCGCTGTGTACCGGTAAAGATGCGCATGAATTGAAAGAGAAACGCTATATTGCCGGCATTGCGAACGGCATTTTTTACATTCTGGGTGGTTTGTTTGCAGGCAGTATTGTCATGCTATTCAGCCTGCTTCCGAGAGAGCTGATAGCCGCTTTGGCAGGACTGGCCCTACTCGGCGCGATTGCCACCAATGTTACGGTTGCAATGAAAGAAGAAACCCAGAGAGATGCTGCTTTAATCACATTCCTTGCCACTGTGTCGGGAATGAGTTTTTTAGGTTTAAGTTCCGTATTTTGGGGAATCTGTATTGGCTTGATTGCCCATCTGATTCTCTCCAAAAATACACCGTTGACCAATACAACGCCTCCAACATCTTCACGCGCTTAAACTCGTGTGCAGGTGAAGTTTGATTAGGAAATATTATGATCGACAAAAGCAAAGCTTCCTTAACAGAAGTGCTTTCACAAATTAAAGATGGTTCAACCGTCATGATTGGTGGCTTCGGCACCGCAGGTCAGCCCGCTGAACTGATTGATGGCTTGATTGAACTGGGCGTAAAAGATCTGGTGATCGTCAACAACAACGCCGGTAATGGTGACTATGGCCTGGCAAAACTACTGAAAGCAGGTGCCGTACGTAAAATCATCTGTTCTTTCCCACGTCAGTCTGACTCTTGGGTATTCGACGAGCTATACCGTGCTGGCAAAATCGAACTTGAGTTAGTGCCACAAGGTAACCTGGCTTGCCGTATCCAGGCTGCAGGTATGGGCTTGGGTCCAATCTACACCCCTACTGGTTTTGGTACGTTGCTTGCTGAAGGCAAACCAACCATGAACTATGAAGGCAAAGACTACGTGCTGGAAAATCCGATCAAAGCGGACTTTGCCTTGATCAAAGCACATAAAGGCGACCGTTGGGGCAACCTGGTGTACCGCAAATCTGCACGTAACTTCGGCCCAATCATGGCGATGGCGGCAGACGTAACGATTGCCCAAGTGTCTGAAGTAGTAGAACTCGGTGAGCTTGATCCGGAACACATCATCACCCCGGGCATTTTCGTAAAACACGTGGTTCAAGTAACCCCGGCACAGTAATTGGCGACTAAGGAGAACTTCATGAGCTATAGCAAACTTACTCGCGACCAGATTGCTGAACGTGTTGCGCAAGACATTCCAGATGGTGCCTATGTGAACCTCGGTATTGGCCTACCAACCCGTATTTCCAATTACCTGCCATCTGACAAAGACGTGTTCCTACACTCTGAAAACGGTCTGTTGGCGTTTGGTCCACCACCAGCCGAAGAAGACCGTGATCCGGAACTGATCAATGCAGGTAAAGAATTTGTCACGATGTTGACCGGTGGCTGTTTCTTCCACCATGGTGACTCTTTCGCCATGATGCGTGGTGGTCACCTGGATATCGCAGTACTGGGTGCTTTCCAAGTGGCTGAAAATGGTGACCTAGCGAACTGGCACACTGGTGCACCGGACGCGATTCCTGCCGTAGGTGGCGCGATGGACCTGGCTGTTGGTGCGAAGAAAGTCTTCATCACCACAGATCACGTGACCAAAAAAGGCGAACCTAAAATCGTTGCAGAGCTCAGCTATCCAGCAACTGGCTTGAAATGCGTGGATCGCATCTATACCGACCTGTGCGTGATTGATGTAACACCAGAAGGCATGAAAGTAATTGAGAAGGTTGACGGTTTAAGCTTTGAAGAATTACAAGCGATGACCGGTGCCAAACTGATTGATGCCACTCAGGCTTAAGGGGAAAGGAATAACAACATGAAAAATGCCTATATTGTAGATGCAATCCGTACGCCATTTGGCCGTTATGCCGGTGGTTTGTCACCTGTCCGTGCCGATGACTTAGGTGCATTACCGATCAAAGCCTTGATGGAACGTAATCCATCCGTGAACTGGGAACAGGTTGATGACCTGATCTACGGCTGTGCCAACCAGGCCGGTGAAGACAACCGTAACGTGGGCCGTATGTCTGGCCTGTTGTCTGGCTTGCCATATCAGGTTCCAGCAACCACTTTAAACCGTCTTTGCGGTTCATCCCTCGATGCGATCGCGACTGCTGCACGTGCGATCAAATCAGGTGAAGCGAACCTGATTATTGCCGGTGGTGTTGAATCGATGTCTCGTGCCCCTTTTGTCATGGGTAAATCAGACAGCGCATTTGGCCGTAGTCAAAAAATTGAAGACACCACCATGGGCTGGCGTTTTATCAATCCAAAGCTGAAAGAAATGTATGGCGTGGAAACCATGCCACAAACTGCAGAAAACTTGGCAGAACAATTCAACATTTCCCGTGAAGACCAAGACAAATTTGCTTTGCAAAGCCAACAACGTTGCGCAGCTGCACAAGCACGTGGTTACTTTGCTAAAGAAATCGTGCCAGTGGTGATTCCACAGCGTAAAGGTGATCCGGTTGTCATCGATACTGATGAACATCCACGTGCCTCGACCACTGCTGAAGGTCTAGCCAAACTGAAACCAGTGGTCAAAGCTGACGGTACTGTGACTGCAGGTAATGCCTCAGGCATCAATGACGGTGCAGCAGCGCTATTAATTGCTTCTGATGAAGCGATTGCCCAATACAACCTAAAACCACGTGCCAAGATTATTGGTGCAACCGTGGTCGGTGTAGAACCACGTATCATGGGCTTTGGTCCGGCACCAGCGATCAAGAAACTGTTGGCTCAAACGGGTTTAACCCTTGAGCAAATGGATGTGATTGAATTGAACGAAGCGTTCTCTGCACAAGCCTTGTCTTGTACCCGTGACTTAGGTCTTGCGGACGATGCAGCACATGTCAACCCGAATGGTGGTGCGATTGCTTTGGGTCACCCACTCGGTGCTTCAGGTGCACGTCTAGTGACAACTGCATTGAACCAGCTTGAAGCAACTGGCGGCAAGTATGGTCTGTGCTCAATGTGTATCGGTGTGGGTCAAGGCATTGCCTTGATTATTGAACGCGTGTAAGGATTGGAGAATTTGAATGGCAACTTTTCAATCGAATGATGCGGTGATCAATTACCAGACTTTTGGTGATGCCAGCAAACCGGCTTTGGTGTTTTCTAACTCGTTAGGCACCAACTATGGCATGTGGCAAAAACAGTTTAACCATTTTAAAGACAGCCATTTTGTGATCTGCTATGACACGCGTGGTCATGGTTCATCTTCTGCACCGCAAGGTCCATATACTTTGGATCAATTGGGTCAGGACGTGGTGAATCTACTTGATCACCTGAATATTGCCAAAGCAGACTTCTGTGGTATTTCCATGGGTGGTTTGACTGGTCAATGGTTAGCCATTAACAAAGCTGAACGTTTTAACCACGTGATTGTGTGTAATACTGCAGCGAAAATTGGTCAGGAAGCTGCTTGGTTAGATCGTGCCAAACTGGTGCGTGAACAAGGCTTGCAACCGATCGCGTCTACTGCAGCATCACGCTGGTTTACCGAACCCTTTATCCAGAGCCAAGCGGCAGTTGTGGAAAATCTGAGTAACGACCTTGCAGCTGGCAGCGCAGAAGGTTACGCAAGCTGCTGCGAAGCTTTGGCTAAAGCGGATCTTCGTGAACAACTGAAAGACATCACGGTTCCCGTACTGGTGATTGCAGGCCAACAGGATCCTGTAACGACAGTGGCTGATGGTCAGTTCATGATTGAGCGCATTCCAAATGCAAAAATGTTTGAAATTAATGCATCGCACATTTCAAACGTGGAATTGCCGGAAGACTTCAATCAGGCTGTGAGCGAATTTATCGCTTAAATTCTTTTTGAATAAAATAAACCCACCACACGGTGGGTTTATTTTTTATATTGTAGGTCTAAATTATAGCTTGATTACACAGCTAAATCGGCAAATCCTGCTCCAGCAAGGCTCCTAGCATCACGGCGGTAGCTGCCGATAAGGTCCAACCCAGATGACCATGTCCAGTATGATAATAGACCCGAGGCCGTTTACCCCGTGAAATCACGGGCATCATGTTCGGCATCATGGGTCTTAAGCCTGCCCAAGGTATAATTTGCTCGGTTGAAATCCGGAAGTTATCATTGACCCAGTTCACCAAGGGCTGGATGCGATCAGCACGAATATCACGGTTATAGCCATTAAACTCTGCTGTTCCGGCAACCCTTAAACGGTCTGCCCCCAAGCGGCTACTGACGATCTTGGCACTTTCATCCAGCAGACTGATCCATGGCGCATGCTGTTGGCTCTCCGGATCATTGAGTGGTACCGTAATCGAATAGCCTTTAACCGGATAAACTTGAATATGATCTCCGAGCAATTGTGATAAAGCATAGCTACTCACGCCGCCACAAATCACCACTGCATCCACAGGAAAATGGGTCTGTTCAACCGTAGCGGGATGCATATTTTCTGCGCTGGCCTGATAAAGCAGATGAATACCACGGTCATGATGGCTAAAATCTACCACATCAACCCCGTATAAAAACTTCACGCCCTTTTCTGCACAAACGTGTGACAGACCGGCACAGAATTTATGGATATCCCCTGTTGCATCGCCCGGGGTATAAAAGCCACCGACATAATGCCCTGTTAAGCTCGGTTCAAGTTTGCGCATTTCATCTGGCGTTACCGCATAACGTTCCAGTCCGGATTTGTTCAATAGCTGATTGATGGCTTGAGCGGCCTGAAAATCACTATCATGATGAAAAATATGTAAAATTCCTTTCTTCACCAGATCAAAATCAAAATGTTCCTTTTCTGCAATCTCAAACATTTTGTTACGTGACAACAAGGCCAGACGCACCGTTTCCATGGTATTGGTTTCATAAGCTGGAATACTGCGCAAAAACTCAAACAGCCAAGAATATTTATGCAAACTGAATGATGGATTGAGTAATAACGGTGCATCCTTTTTACTGATCCATTTCAGGCCTTTCATAACCGTGGACCGGGTGTTCCAGACTTCCGCATTACAGGCCGAAAGCTGCCCGCCATTGGCATAAGAGGTTTCCATGCCTGCATATAGATGGCGATCCAGTACGGTGACTTCATAACCCAGACTATTCAGGATATAACCCGATGTCACACCCGTAATCCCGGCACCAATCACAGCGATATGTGGCATAAGCTTTACTCCTGATCAAAGCCCTGCTTTGATAATCTGTCCTATCGAATAAGAGCGCTCTAGACTCAAATCATCAGCCGCTCTGCATTATTTTTATCTCAATCTTTCCAATGTACGGCACAGTTGAATACGCTTATTTTTATCATGTCCTCTATTCACTTTATACGCTTTATTTTAAGCAAGTGATATGCCAGATCACGCTTGGCGGACTTCAAGCCAATTTTTCTACGGTATAAGATGTTCTAGCTATTTCAGAGCAGCATCATCTTTACCGGCTTGCACATCTACGACAAATGCGGCATGGTGAACTTCTATCAAAGTTCAAGATTGAGCAAAGTAAGATGCATAAACTGGTGGTTTTTTCAGGTGCAGGTATGAGTGCAGAGAGCGGAATTAATACATTCCGCGATAGTAATGGCTTATGGGAACAGCATGACATTCATGAGGTCGCCACCCCTGAAGCTTGGGCTAAAAATCCGGCTTTGGTACAACGCTTTTACAATGAACGGCGCAAGAATATTCTGGCTGCTCAACCCAACCTTGCCCATCAGATCATTGCAGATTTACAGCAGGATTTTGATGTTCAGGTGATTACCCAGAATATTGATGACCTGCATGAACGTGCCGGTAGCCAACAAGTCTTGCATTTGCATGGCAATATTCGTTTAGCCAAAAGTTCCGGACCCGATGCGCAATACACGCAAACCTTTTACCCGATTGATGGTTGGCAACTGGATCTGGAAAAAGATCACTGCACAGAAGGTTATCCCTTAAGGCCGCATGTGGTATGGTTTGGTGAAGCCGTCCCGGCGTATGAACAGGCGGTCGAGCTGGTGCAAGATGCTGAAATCTTTATTGTGATTGGCTCAACACTCAGCGTTTATCCAGTCGCAGGTTTAATTCATCATATTCCGCAGTCTTGCCAGGCGTATTACATTGATCCACAGGCTGATTATGCCCGTGTTCCCGCGCAGTATCAGCTCATCAATAGCTCTGCCACACAGGGAATGCAGCAATTAAAGCAACAATTACTACAACAGATCACATGATTCTTGGACTCGACTTAAAACACCATACGAGTGCTTATTTACAGTGAAAAGATTTCATCTGAGCAAAACTTTGCTAAGATGCAGCATTCATTTGTGACCTGTGTTTTTTGATCTTCTATGACCTCTGCGTACCAAACTCAACTCGACGAAAAAATTCAGCGTATTACGGCGCAATTTTCTGCATTTAATCCGCCTGCACTGGAAGTTTTTCAATCTCCTGAACAGCATTTCCGTATGCGGGCAGAATTTCGAGTTTGGCATACGGATGACGATCTGTTCTATGCCATGTTTGAACGTGGTGAAGATGGCAAACAAAAAACGGTCGTTCGTGTGGATCAATTCCCGATTGCCGATCAACGTATCAATGATTTGATGCCGGTTCTGCTGGAAAAAATTAAAGCTAATCCATTGCTGAAAAAACGCTTGTTTGAAGTGGATTTTCTGGCCACCTTGAGTGGTGAAATGCTGGTGACGCTAATTTATCACCGTAAACTGGAAGCCGATTGGGAGCAGGCTGCCAAAGCGCTGGCGGATGAACTCAACATCAAGATGATTGGTCGTAGCCGTGGTCAAAAATTGGTACTGAGTGAAGATTATGTAGTCGAGGAATTACAGGTCTTCGATCGCACATTTAAATATAAACAGATTGAAAGCAGCTTTACCCAACCGAATGCACAGGTCTGTCAAAACATGCTGCAATGGGCGTGTACGGCTGCTGAAGGTGCATCGGGTGATCTGCTGGAGCTGTACTGTGGTAACGGCAACTTTACCCTGCCACTCTCTTTAAAATTCAACCGCGTACTGGCCACTGAACTGGCAAAAAGCTCGGTATATGCCGCACAGTGGAATATTGAACAGAACGCGATTGCCAATATTCAAGTAGCCCGCCTGTCCGCAGAAGAATTTACCGAAGCCTATCACGGTACACGCGAATTCCGCCGCCTGCAGG
This sequence comes from Moraxellaceae bacterium, assembly GCA_029267635.1. Lineage (GTDB taxonomy): Bacteria > Pseudomonadota > Gammaproteobacteria > Pseudomonadales > Moraxellaceae > Acinetobacter. The sequence continues at coordinate 158,399 of JAJUIK010000002.1, forward strand.
AAGCCAATATTGACATGCAAAGCTATCAGTTCAGCACGGTGTTTGTTGATCCACCGCGTGCGGGGATTGATGATGCAACCTTGAACTTGCTGGCAAGCTTCGAGCGAATTATTTATATTTCCTGTAATCCAGATACCCTACATGACAATTTACAGATCTTAAGCAAAACGCACAAAGTGACCCGTTTTGCCTTGTTTGATCAGTTCCCTTATACCCATCATGTCGAATCTGGCGTATTACTGGAAAAAATTTAAACAATTTATTGCAATGTAAATCAGCGGGGAAATCAGTTCCCCGTTTTTTATGGCCATTTTTCAAAAGATATTGTGAACTTAGGCTAATAGTTGTCATCTCACTGCAAAAAACAGTATTTTATCTGTAACCATTTTACCTGCTGAATGCTGTTTTTATAGCTCAGGTCGTATTGAAATTCCATAGGATTGGGCTATATTTCGAGCTATGTTAGGTCGTAAATGAAGGCACTATGAGTTTTTGGCAAAAGCTGTTTAAAACGAATCAGCATAACGAATACAAGAACCAGATCGTTTGTATTGAAAATGACTGTTCTCGTAAAAGCAATGAACAACTGCTCGAAGCATTACGCAAGAGTACAGATGCTGAAGTGATTCAAGGCATCAAAAAAATATTGATTGCACGTGGCTATAGCCGCAGAGAATTAACGGAATTCCTGCAAAAACCAGTTTAAAAACCGCCTTTCACGGCGGTTTTATCATTTTACAGAACTACAAATTAAACTTTTTTAAACGGTAATCCAGCGTAGCACGACTGATGCCTAACAAACGTGCAGCTTCGGATACGTTATTGCGGCTCTTCTGTAGAGCATGCTGCAAAATCTGCCGTTCATAGTCTTCCAGCTTAAAGCCGTCAACCAGTAAATCATCCAAATCATGCGACTGTGCGGCAGTTTCCGTTTCTTCATTCTCAATCAATTGCGGTAATAAAGCCGACAACTTGATTAGCTGCTGATCATCGGTGAGTAAAACGGCACGCTCAAGTAAGTTCTCCAGCTCACGAATATTGCCCGGCCAGTCATAATTCATCAGATAGTTTTTGGTTTTGTCACTGATCCCTTGCACACTTTTGCCGTACATGGTTTCAAAGCGTTTCAGGAAATGATTGACCAACAGCGGAATATCCTCACGGCGCTCGCGTAACGGCGGAATATGCACTGGAAAGATATTTAGACGATAGTATAAGTCGGCACGGAAACGTCCTGCCTTGACTGCTTCTAATAAATCCTCGTTGGTTGCCGTAACCACCCGCACATCAATTTTTCGGGTTTGATGGTCACCAACCCGCTCAAATTCTCCCTCCTGCAAAATGCGCAACAAGGCTGCCTGAGCACGCGGAGACAGTTCAATCACTTCATCCAGAAAAATGGTTCCCCCATTGGCACGTTCAAATTTGCCCATTCGGCTTTGTGTTGCCCCGGTAAAAGCACCTTTTTCCACCCCAAACAGCTCTGATTCGATCAACTCTGTCGGAATCGCGGCACAGTTCACCGCAACAAACGGCTTGTCACGGCGCTGGCTATTTTCATGCACGCCGCGGGCAAAAGCTTCCTTACCCACTCCAGTTTCGCCTTGTAACATAACGGTGACTTTACTAGATGCGGCCTTTTTTAATAAATCACATACCCGCCGGTAAGCTGCCGACTCCCCAACCGAGCTAAACATGCTGTAGTCGGCTTCAGCATTTTGGTAAATGGATTTTTTCAGTTCACGCAGTTCCAACTGTAGTGCAATCATTTCATCTTCCATTGAATCTGGAGACATGAAACTGATTAGTTCATCGGCATTTTCCCACTCCTGCAAAGGCTTACCAATAATACGGCAGTGTTCATCCCCACAGGCCACACAATGGGTTTCCTGATAAATGATGGTGGTACCCATCACATAACTGCTATATCCGCAAGCATAACCAAGCAGCATCCAGCAAGCCGGTTCATCGCTTGGGCCAAACTCGCTCAGGTGCACTTCCGCTTCGAAAGAATGGTACCAGTTGAGATCGGCAAAAAACTGATGGTTTTCCAGGTTGAGGTTGAGCTTGTTGACGTCCACCTGCACCATGCCCCGAATACCATGCATCTGTGGACCCGCCATAAAGGCATCATAGCCGCTTAAATCCGGACGGAGTTTGGTGGTTACTTCTGCATCTTTCATCCCGGCTTTATAACCCAGGCGGATAAAGAAACGTTTAGTACGCTCAACGCCCATGATTTCGCATAAATCTTTGCGTAAATAACCCATGATGCTGGTATGCAACAGCAACATGCGGTATTCATCAAACCAGATTTGGCCTTTTTTTGTATCAAAAGTCAGTTTTGAAAGTAGATCATGAATATTTTTTGGGTGTTCAGCATAACGCTGGGCACTGTTGAGTCTGACTTTCGTCATAAGTGCATCGTCCATTCCGTGGCAAGCAACGTCTATATCTTACGAAATTGCTCAGTTTTCCCCTATTACCTTAAATACATAATTACATACTTTTTAGGTATAAATTCAGTCGACACGGCTATTTCTTTCCGCTTTTCATGAAACTCATAATTAAGATGACAGCGATTTTCTGTTCCTTTTGGTTTCATTTCATCATTTGATGAAATCAGTATATTTAAGGATTCATCAGCTGATGAAAAGCCAGTTCTGCCTCTTCCGTAAGAAATCACCATAAAAATATAAGCATATGAATTTTATATATTTTTTAAAGTTGGCATGCCTTTTGAAATAGCAAACTCAGACACGCAAGGTTGCGTACACATAAACAGGGTCACCTTGATCTTGTTGGAGAGAGAGATGAAGGATCTTAAAAAACCGCAAAACGCGTTACCTGCTTTGACCAAATATATTCGGGTTACCGGTGACCGTGATGGCAAATTTGTCGAGTTTGACTTTGCTATTAATGATCCAACGCTGTATGTGGAGCTGGTACTGCCACAACAAGCGTTTCAAGAATTCTGTCAAGTGAATCAGGTTACTGAAATGACTGCTGAACAGCAGGCCTGCAATGATGCCAATGAAGAAAAATGGCGTTATGGCAGTGAGACGACCCTGGTTGGACAGCAACGTAATACTTTTGATCATGAAGATCAGCATTAATCGCTTAAGGAGCTAAGCCATGACCTTAGAAATCAAAACTTCCGGTATCGAACCGATCCGTCAGAGTTATGCCTATATCGAGCGCCGCTTTGGCAATAAACCGGCCACTCGTTATCAGGAAGTCAGCTTTGATATTCAGGCTGAAACCAACTTCCACTACCGTCCCTTGTGGAAACCGGAAAAGACCTTAAACGACAAAACCCACACAGCTCTCCAGATGCAGGACTGGTATGCGTTTAAAGACCCTCGCCAATTCTATTATGGCACTTATGTACAACATCGTGCCCGCTTACAGGATATCGCGGAAAGTAATTTTGCTTTCTTTGAGAAACGTGGTCTGGCTGAGCATTTAAGTGATGAAGTCAAAGCCAAAGTAATCAAGTTCCTGTTGCCATTTCGTCATGTTGAGCAAACCGCCAACCTGCACATGATGTCGGGCAGTGCTTATGGTTACGGTACTGTATTAACTCAGGCCTGCATTTTTGCTGCCATGGACCGCCTGGGTATGGCGCAATACCTGTCACGGATTGGCTTGGCTTTGGATGGCAACACGGCGGATTCATTGAATGAAGCCAAAGACTTCTGGATGAATGATACAGCTTGGCAAGGTCTACGTCGCCTGTGTGAAGTCAGCCTGACCGAACAGGACTACTTTAAACTGTTCACCTTACAGAGCTTAGTCATTGATTCGTTCTTGAGCGAACTGGTCTATACACAGCTAGATCAATGGTTCAATGAACACGGCGCACGTGATCTAGCGATGTTGACCGAGTTCATGCAGGAATGTCTGAGTGATTTGCGTAAATGGTCAGATAGCGTATTTAAAACCGCATTAAAAGAATCTGAACATAACACCCAATTGCTACAAAGCTGGTTAGAGCAATACCTGCCAGAAGTAACAGCTGCGTTCAAGCCTTGGTGCGATGCAGCATTGGGTGCAGAGGCAATCACTGCAGCGGTACAAGCAACATTAGAACGTGCCAAAAAATTAGGTTTAAACATTGAATTTGCGGCAAACGCTTAAGGAGAAGCACATGTCTAAGGTTTATCTCGCATTACAGGACAACGACACCTCACGCTACATCATTGAGGCGATTGAAGAAGACAATCCGCAAGCCACCGTTCAGTACTTGCCAGCCATGATCCGTGTCGAAAGCGAAACTGACCTGCTGATCAAGGCAGACACTGTTTCGGAAAAACTCGGACAGGATTGGGATATTCAAGCCCTGCAACTGAACATGATCACGCTGGGCGGTAACGTTGAAGAAGACGACGATACTTTCCGCTTACATTGGAACTAAGCCGCTTACATTGAAGCTAAAAAGCTTTAGTCCTCAAGATTTAAGGATGATCTGCCATGAATTCACAAGTAAAAAATACTACAAAAAAACTGAATGCCAAAGACCGCTATCGTGCACTGACACGTGATCTGGACTGGGACTTCTCTTACGCTGATCGCAAAGAAGCCTTCCCGTATGAGGAATTTGAAGGAATCAAAATCACCGACTGGTCAAAATGGGAAGATCCATTCCGCCTGACCATGGATGCCTACTGGAAATACCAAGCGGAAAAAGAGAAAAAACTCTACGCGATTTTTGATGCTTTTGCACAAAACAACGGTCAGATGAATGTGACCAATGAACGCTACCTGAATGCGATCAAGTTATTCCTGACTGCTGTTACCCCACTGGAATATCAGGCCTATCAAGGCTATGCCCATGTTGGCCGTCAATTTGGCGGGATTGGGGCACGTATTGCCTCACAAATGCAGTCAATTGATGAATTGCGTCATGTCCAGACCCAAATTCATGCGATGAGCCATTACAACAAGTTCTTTGATGGCTTCCAGGACTGGTCACACATGCACGACCGCGTCTGGTATCTCTCTGTACCAAAATCGTTCTTTGAGGATGCACGTTCTGCGGGCCCATTCGAATTCTTGCTGTCCATCAGCTTTGCCTTTGAATATGTCTTGACTAACCTGTTGTTCGTTCCTTTCATGTCAGGCGCTGCATACAACGGCGATATGGCCACCGTGACCTTCGGCTTCAGTGCACAGTCAGATGAAGCACGTCACATGACGCTCGGTTTGGAAATTGTGAAATTCTTGCTGGAACAGCATGAAGACAACGTGCCAATCGTACAGGAGTGGATCGACAAATGGTTCTGGCGCGGTACCCGTCTGCTCTCCATTGTGGGCATGATGATGGACTACATGCTGCCAAATAAAGTGATGTCGTGGAAAGAAGCCTGGGAAACCTATTTTGAAGAAGCCGGTGGTGCTTTGTTTAAAGACCTGAACCGTTACGGTATCCGTATGCCGAAATACTCTGAAGTGATTACCAAAGAAAAAGAGCACGTATCGCATCAGGCATGGTGGATTTTCTATAACTTCGGTCATGCAGCCGGTTTCCATACCTGGATTCCAACCGATGAAGAAATGGACTGGTTATCCGCAAAATATCCAGACACTTTCGACAAATACTACCGTCCAAAATGGGAAATGGCGCGCAAGATGGAAGCCGAAGGCAAACGCTTCTATAGCGCAGGTTTGCCACAACTGTGTCAGGTCTGCCAGATTCCAATGACCTTCACGGATATGGGCGGTGATCCGACCGAGTTTACCTATCGTGACAGCATCTTTAAAGGCGAGCGCTATCACACCTGTTCCGATGGCTGTCATGACATCTTTGAACGTGAACCGGAAAAATATGTCCAGGCATGGTTACCGGTCAACCAGATTTTGCAAGGCAACTGTGGTGGCCCAGATCTCGAAGTCATGCTGCGTGAATACTACAAGTTCAATGTCGGCGCCGACAACCTCGATATCGAAGGCTCTCCAGACCAGCAACGCTGGAGAAAATGGAAAGGCAACGCCGCATAACCCGTCAGGATGAATCAGGAGATCGCTGCGATTGTAGCTATCTCCACGAAATTAAGGAAAATACTCATGTCAGTACGCGCAATTCATTCAAATTACGATTTCGAGCCACGAGACCTGCAAAAAAATTATGGTGACAATATTCTGATCTATATCGGTTGGGATCACCACACGCTGTTCTGTGCAGCCCACGCCATGCTGGTTTCACCTCAACAAACTTTCCAGCAGCTATTGGATCAACAGATGGTCGCCGGTTTTGCCCAGCATCCTGATTTTGCACAAATCCAATGGGATCAAGTGACATTTACCCTCGATCATCAACAGATTCAGCCGCAATCACAACAGACCTTGGCCGAACTCGGTTTTGGACAAAAATCTCTGTTACGTTTCGTGACCCCTGGCCTTGAGGGCTACAACGGTTCACACGTCTGACAGGCCGCATACAGGAGATTGAGGATGAGCTATCAAGTTACAATTGAGCCGATTGGCACCACCATTGAAGTCGAAGAAGATCAAACGATTCTCGATGCGGCATTGCGCCAAGGCGTATGGTTACCTTTTGCCTGCGGTCATGGCACCTGTGGAACCTGTAAGGTTCAGGTGACCGATGGCTTCTATGATGTCGGTGAAGCGTCACCTTTCGCGTTAATGGATATTGAACGTGAAGAAAACAAGGTGCTGGCTTGCTGCTGCAAACCGGAATCTGACATGGTGATTGAAGCCGATGTCGATGAAGATGAAGATTTCTTAGGCTATTTGGTTCAGGACTATCAGGCAGAAGTGATCGAGATCAAAGACCTGTCTCCGACCATTAAAGGCCTCCGTTTGAAACTGGACCGTCCAATCGAGTTCCAGGCAGGTCAATATGTCAACGTGCAGTTCACTGGTATTGAAGGTACACGTGCTTTCTCGATTGCTAATGCACCAAGTGAAATCGGCATTGTTGAACTCCATATCCGTCAGGTACCAGGTGGTGCTGCAACCACGTATGTGCATGAGCAACTGGCTGTTGGTGATGAACTGGCCATTTCTGGTCCATACGGTCAGTTCTTTGTACGCAAATCCGATGCTCAGGATGTCATTTTCATCGCTGGTGGCTCTGGCCTGTCCAGTCCGCAATCGATGATTCTAGATTTGTTGGAGTCTGGTGATACACGCACGATTTATCTGTTCCAGGGGGCGCGTGATCTAGCGGAGTTGTATAACCGTGATTTATTTGAACAACTCGTTAAAGACTATCCAAACTTCCGTTATATCCCGGCACTCAACGCACCAAAAGCTGAAGATGAATGGAACGGTTTCACTGGCTTTGTACATGAAGCTGTGGCAGATTACTTTGAGAACCGTTGTGCAGGACATAAAGCCTATTTATGTGGCCCACCGGTGATGATCGACTCTGCCATTTCAACCCTGATGCAAAGCCGCCTGTTTGAGCGGGACATCCATACGGAACGTTTCCTCAGTGCAGCAGATGGTGCCAGTGGCAACAGCCGTTCAGCATTATTCAAACATATCTAACAACAATACCGGGTGCCAGCACTGGCACCTCTACTTACCATAGGAAGGAAAATAACCATGGATCGTCAAGCGATTGAAAATTTAGTTAAAGCATGTAACGTAGACACTTCTGAAGGTCCAGTTGATGCGCGTTTACAACAAGTTGTTGTTCGCCTAGTGACTGACTTCTACCAAGCGATCGAAGATCTTGACCTTACTCAATCTGAAGTTTGGAAAGGTGTAGAAGCAATCATCGACATGGCAAAAGCTGATGAATTTGCTCTTTTAGGTTCTGCTATCGGCCTAGAACACTACCTTGACCTACGTGCTGATGAAGCTGACGCTAAAGCAGGTTTAACTGGCGGTACTCCACGTACCATTGAAGGTCCATTATATGTCGCAGGTGCACCTGAATCTGTTGGCTTTGCACGTATGGATGATGGTTCAGAAGAAGGTCAGATCCCGACACTGATTATCGAAGGTAAGGTCACGGATACCGATGGTGAAGTACTACCAGGCGCCAAAGTAGAACTATGGCATGCCAACAGTCATGGTAACTACTCGTTCTTTGACAAATCTCAGTCTCATTTCAACCTGCGTCGTACCATTTTCACTGATGAGAACGGCAACTATACAGCGCAAACCACCATGCCAGTCGGATACGGTTTGAATCCTGAGGGTCCGTTACAACAAATGTTGAACAAACTTTCTCGTCACGGTCAACGTCCTGCGCATGTCCATTACTTTGTGTCTGCACCAGGTCACCGTAAATTGACCACTCAGTTCAACATCGAAGGCGACAAATACCTGTGGGATGACTTTGCATTTGGTACTCGTGAAGGTCTGGTCGCTACAGCGGTAGACGTGACCGATGAGGCTGAAATCGCACGCCGTGGTTTGAAAGGTCCTTTCAAACACATCCAGTTCGACATCGTACTACAGAAAGACAAAGCCGGTGCTCCTTCAACTGAAGTGGAACGTCGTCGCGCTAGTGCTTAAGGATCGTTTGATCTAAATTGAGGTTCAGCAACCCGGCCCATGAGTGTCATTTGTCATTGTCAATTTTATGAAACTGATCAACGGGTTGCTTTACCATCTGAAACACAAAAAACTTAAACGATTGTTATAATCATTTGCATGCTTTTGTGCTCCTCAATGAAAAGCAGGCTTGATGAATAACGCGGGTTATTATTCAGCGCCAATCAACCAGTTTTGGATGGATGATCAGCCCTCAATGATCTTCCATCTTTCTTTTTATGCTCGGTTGGACTCACCTCTTCTATCTGTAACTCTAGCTGTGTTTTAACTCAAAACTTCACGCCTCGACTCGACCATTACAACCTCCAATCAAAATCAGCACATCAAATATCAGGTTTGAATACGAGTTCACAATTAAAAAGTTTAACCTGATCAAATCGCTACAATATTGGTTATAATCGGTCGTCAATCAAATATCGATGTAGACTTTATTGGATCAGCCTGAGCATGCAACAGCACACAAAACGGTTTCCTTTAGGTGCACACTTAATCGTCAGACATTTTGGCTATACCCATCATGGCATTTATGCTGGGCGTGGCCGTGTCATCCATTATTCCGGTTTTGCCCATCTCTTCAAAAAACATCCGATTGAAATCACCAGCCTGCAAAAATTCTCGCATGGTAAAAAAATTCTGGTGCGCTGTTATGAGCAGCCAAAATATAAAGGTCGTACTGTGGTACGCCGTATGCGCAGCCGCATGCATGAAAATAATTACCATCTGATTATCAATAATTGTGAGCATCTCTGCTCTTGGGCCATTACCGGAGTAGAAAGTAGCCCCCAGGTGGTCAAAATGATGCACCGGCTCACTACGATTGGCTATGTCAGTTCACTGATGTCCTTTATGAACAGCGCTATTTTGACCTTGACCACGACCTGTTTTGCCTTGGTGCTCTATATCAAGAAAAAATTACGCGATAAAGCCAAGATGCAGATGCCGACACATCTGTTATTAAAAGAACAGCATCCAAAAAAATAACCACAGGAGCAGCCGATGTATCAACTCTGGATTGGGAATAAAAACTATTCTTCCTGGTCGTTGCGTGTCTGGTTATTAATGCAAGTACAAGGCATCCAATTTGATGAAATTTTTTGTCCGTTTGAACCGCTAGAAACGCGCACTGAACGTTACAAAACTTTTTCACCCAGCGGAAAAGCGCCTTGCCTGCAAGATCAGGAGTGTATCATTTGGGATTCTCTGGCCATCATTGAATATCTGGCAGAACAGCATCCACAGGTTTTCTCTCAAGATCGCCTCGCTCGTGCCTGGTCACGCAGTGTCATCGCCGAGATGCATGCCGGATTTCCCCATTTACGCCAAGACTGCCCAATGAACTGCACCCTGGATCAACCCTTCACTGAGCTTTCATCTGCACTGAAAAATGATCTAGAACGTATGGATGCTTTGTGGCAACACGGTCTGGAGCGTTTTGGCGGTCCTTATCTGGCTGGGCCAGATTTTACAGCGGTAGATGCCTACTTTGCGCCGGTGGCTTTTCGGGCACAAAGCTATCACTTACCCTTTTCCACCGCTAGCCAACAATGGATGAAACGCATACTCGCCTTGCCAGAAATGCAGCAATGGGCTGCGGATGCCAAACAGGAAATCTTGAGCCAAAAGCCCTGCATGGATTGATCTGCTGATCAACTAAATCAACCATGAAAAAACCCAACAGCAGTTGGGTTTTTTATAAAGAATCTAAGCAATTACTTGCCCGGTTTAAAGCTGTCTTTTAAATCCAGAATACGGTTAAACACCGGTTTTTCTATAGTGTGATCATAACGGTCTGCGACGAAATAGCCTTCACGTTCAAACTGGAAGCGCTGTTCTGGGGCTGCTTCAGCCAAGGCTGGCTCAACCACTGCCTGAACGACCTTTAATGAATCAGGGTTTAGATTCGCCAGGAAGTCATCCCCTGTTTCTGGATCTGCTTCATTAAACAAACGGTCATAAATACGCACTTCAGCAGCAATACCTTTGCTTGCCGATACCCAGTGAATCACACCTTTAACCTTACGGCCTTCCGGATTTTTACCTAAAGTTTCTGGATCAATTGAACATTTCAGCTCAACAATTTCACCATTTTCATCCTTCAGAATTTCATCGCACTTGATCACGTAGGCATGACGCAAGCGTACTTCGCCACCCGGAATCAGGCGTTTAAAGCCTTTTGGTGGTTCTTCTTCAAAATCTTTGCGGTCAATGTAAATTTCGCGTGTCAGCGGAATGATACGTTCACCCATATCCACGTTTGGATGGCGTGCATGCATCAAGTCCATCTCTGCCGGTAAATTGGTCAAAGTTACTTTTAACGGATTCAACACGGCCATACCACGTGACGCGGTATTTTCCAAGGATTGACGGATACAGAACTCTAGCATCGCGACATCGACAATACCATCTGTTTTCGACACACCCACACGCTTACAGAAATCACGCAAACCTTCCGGGGTAAAACCACGACGGCGCATGCCGACTACGGTTGGCATACGTGGGTCGTCCCAACCTTGCACATGGCCACCTTCAACCAGCTTGCGTAATTTACGCTTCGAGGTAATGGTGTAGTCGACATTGAGACGGCTAGATTCATACTGGTGTGGTACTGCTGCTGATTTTACCTTTGCCACCACCCAGTCATAGAATGGACGGTGATCCTGGAATTCCAGCGTACATAAAGAATGGGTAATGCCTTCAATCGCATCCGACAATGGATGGGCATAATCATACATCGGGTAGATTTTCCACTTGTCGCCCGTCTGATGGTGAGTCGAATGCAAGACACGGTACAAAATCGGATCACGCATATGCACGTTTGGTGATGCCATATCAATCTTGGCACGTAAGACGGCTTTACCTTCACCTAGCTCACCGTTACGCATTTGTTCAAAACGCGCGAGGTTTTCCTCCACGCTTGCATCACGGTACGGCGAGTTTTTACCCGGCTCTACAAAGTTACCACGGTTCAGTTTGATGTCTTCCGGGCTTTGCAAATCGACATAGGCATCGCCCTGCTCGATCAATTGTAGCGCCCAGGTATAAAGTTGATCAAAATAGCTGGAGGCGTAACGTGGCTCGCCATCCCACTGGAAACCTAACCATTTAACGTCATTGGCGATACCATCAACATATTCCTGTTCTTCTGCATCCGGGTTGGTATCATCAAAACGCAGGTTACATAGACCGTCAAACTCTTCAGCGATTCCAAAGTTCAAGCAGATTGCTTTGACGTGACCAATGTGCAAATAACCGTTAGGCTCTGGCGGGAAACGGGTAATGACTTTTTCCGTACGACCAGCAGCCAAGTCATCGGTAATCACCTGACGAATAAAGTCCAAGCCAGCCTGTTGTTCTTGCTGCGCAGCATCGACAGAGGCATTGTTATCTGGTGTCGGGTTGGTTGGCAGGGATGAAACAACATCATTCGGCTTCATAATCGATTGATCACTTCTTCAATAAAATTTGGAATAATTAAAACGCAATCTTTGATTTTTAACAAAGAAAATTACGTTTCTACTTGCCTTGTAGTTTACAGTTTGCTTATGCTTCTCTCAACCAAAAAACCCATGGCTTTACTGTCCATGTCTAGGAGATTGTCTAATGAGTTTTCCTCAAGTCGAATTAAACACCAATAAAGGTCGTATTGTTCTTGAATTGAACAATGAGAAAGCACCAAAAACTGCTGAGAACTTCCTGCAATACGTACGTGATGGTTTTTATGACGGCGTCATTTTCCACCGTGTGATTGATGGCTTCATGATCCAAGGCGGTGGCATGGATGAAAACTTCAAAGAAAAAGCAACACGCGATTCAATCGAAAACGAAGCGGATAACGGCTTGAGCAATGATGTCGGTACGATCGCGATGGCACGTACCCAAGCACCGCACTCGGCATCTGCACAGTTCTTCATTAACGTGAAAAACAACAGCTTCTTGAACCACACCGGTAAAACTGCGCAAGGTTGGGGCTATGCCGTGTTTGGTAAAGTTGTTGAAGGTATGGACGTCGTGAATGAAATCAAAGGCGTGCGTACAGGTAACCGTGGTTACCATGCAGATGTTCCACTAGAAAATGTGGTGATTGAATCTGCTAAAATCATCTCTGAGTAATCCATACCGAGTGATTTTGTGACCTATCTGTTTATCTCAGATCTACATTTGTCACCTGAACACCCTCGACTTGTTCGAGGGTTTTTAGATTTATTGACACACTATCAGCAGCAACAGACCCAATTATACATTTTGGGTGACTGGTTTAATGCCTGGATTGGCGATGACTATTCTGCACCCTGGCTCGATGAAATCACTGCGGCTTTACAACGATTTACTCAAGCAGGTAATCGGGTGTTTTTCTTGGTCGGTAACCGTGATTTCGCTTTACATCAAGTGTTTTTAAACAAATTTCAGGGGCAACTGTTACCCGAGATCACCACGTTAAACATTGCCAGTCAAACCATACGTCTTGAACACGGTGATTTACTCTGTACCGATGATATGTCCTATCAGCGCTTTCGTAAAATTATTCGTAATCCCCTATTACTTACCCTATTACGCAAAACTCCGCTAAGCTTCCGTCGCCAACTGGCCAGCGGTTTCCGCAAAAAAAGCCAAGCGGCGCAGCAATTCAAAAGTTATCAAGTCATGGATGTCAATCCACAAGCGGTTGAACAGGCCTTGGCCAATGTGGATATCCTGATTCATGGCCATACCCATCGTCCCGCGATTCATACCCTGGGCACCAAACAGCGTATTGTGCTCGGAGATTGGCGCGAGCATGACGCACAAATTCTGGAGATCAATCCGGAACAACCCGCAGCATTACAGTTAAAAAAATGGTCATACTAATCCCAGTATGACCTTCGCTAAAAACTGATGACATCCAGCAGAATTAATAACCACCTTGTGGCTGTAGAATTTCCTCATTTTCTTTGTATTTGGCCAATAACTGACGCAAAGATTGCATCAGCACGCTGGTATCAACACCCACCGCGACAAATTCGGTGCCGAGTTCAATATATTTTTGTGTGATCTCATGTGAGGTGGACAAAATTCCTGCAGCTTTACCTGCTGCACGAATCCGTTGAATGGTATCCACGACTGCTCTTTGTACTTCCGGATGGTTAGGATCACCCTGAAAACCCATCGTTGCCGACAGATCAACCGCTCCAATAAAGACCCCATCGATACCTTGTACTTGTAAAATATCATCCAGATTTTGCAATCCGGTGACTGATTCAATCTGAATCAGCAAACAGATATTTTCATGCGCAGTGGCATAATAGTCCGGAATACTGTTCCAACGGGTTGCCCGTGCCAACGCGGCTCCAACGCCACGAATACCTTCTGGCGGATAACGCACCGCTTTGACCATTAATTCGGCCTGTTCCACCGTTTCCACCATCGGAATCAGCAGTGTTTGTGCGCCAATATCTAAAAGCTGCTTGATCAACTGAACACTGCCAATCGGTGGACGTACCACTGCTTGGGATGGATACGCTGCAATACTTTGCAGTTGTGACAAGGTGGTTCTAAGATCGCTAGGCGCGTGTTCACCATCGATCAATAGCCAGTCAAATCCAACATTCGCGGCGATTTCGGTGCCGTAGGCATCTGCCAGCCCTACCCACAAGCCAATCTGCTGTTGGGTTTTTAATTTTTTCTTAAAATAATTGGTATGATCCAAGCAAAAATCCCTCGCAAATATCGTCTTTTTGAGTCGGTCGTAGCATGATTTATCTATACGTCTTTTTAAGGCCAAACACCAATAGATAGATTCAATGACTTAAGCGATTTTATTGATAAGCACATCGTTTCAAAGTACAAGAAATTGTTCAACTTTATTCGATATTCGCATTATCATCCTTAAAGTGAAAGACTGTTCATCGAAATCAGCTGACACACGGCTGGTTATCACACATGTTTTATTATTCTCCTGATGATTAGGTAAAAAATCATGGATCTACTCAATATCGCGCAAACCCGTTATACGACTAAAGCGTACAATCCAGAGAAAAAAATTCCTCAACAACAATTTGAAGCTTTACTGGAAGTCCTACGTTTTACGCCATCGTCTATCAATATCCAGCCTTGGCATTTTTTAGTGGCAGACAATGATGCCGCGAAACAGCGTATTGCGAAATCACTGGTGGGCCGTTATGCCTACAATGCACCTAAAGTATTAGATTCATCACATACCATTGTGTTTTGTACTCGTACAGATATTACCGAAGACTATCTCGATACCCTGTTACAGAATGATGAGCAGAGCGGTCGTTTTAAAGATGAAAAAGCCAAGCAAGGCCAAAAAGACAGCCGTATCGGTTATGTGAATTTCTATCGTGAGGAAAAAGGCGATTTACAAGGCTGGATGGAAAACCAAACCTTTATCGCCCTTGGTCACCTTCTACTCGCTGCCGGAATTGAAGGCATTGATGCGACACCGATTGGTGGCTTTGATGAAGATATCTTGAATGCTGAGTTTGATCTGGCCAGCAAAGGCTTAAAAAGCTCTGTCATCATGACCTTAGGCTACCGCAGTGACAACGATTTCAATGCCCAATTGCCTAAATCACGTTTACCTCGCGAACAAATTTTTACCTATCTCTAACAGGGTTGCAAAGGGTTACATCTGACCCTTTGCGCTGACTTATTTTTGTCATCAGACCACCTTATCGTGATAATAAAAAGAAAAGGAGCATTCCAAAATGGTCTTTACAGCAAAATTTCCCATGAAGTTCATTTGCCCGATCTGTCAGCGTATCTACCTATTCAGGTTCAAGAATGAAGTGGTCTTTTATCCAGCTTGCCCTCATTGTACCAAGCCGGGGAAACTACTGGGGTTTTCAACCCAACTGGACTTCTTGCGTTATCCGAAAGCCTTTGTCAAAAGCTATCTGGTTTAATGACGACCGAAAGCTTTTTACATGGCATAAGCTAGGCAAGCAACAGCCACTAAGCCCAAGACCAGTCCAGCCGCACTGGACATTTTCAGTTTTTCCTTAAATAACATTACGCCGCTTAATACGCCCAGTACTACCACCAAAAAGTTCATCCCTGCAAATACCACCGCTGGCGTATCTTTGAACAGCATGTGGGCCTTTACATACAAGGCAATATTGGCAAAATTCAACACGCCCAACCCCAAACCAGCCAATATGCTTTTACGATGCCATAGATGCTTATGACTCAGCATGAGATAACTGCCGGAAAATATAAAGGCACAGGCAAAGATCAAATTGAGTGCCAGAGCAAACTGCACGCCCAAGCCCGTGGTATATTTCAGTAAGACATCAATTAAGGCATAGCCCAACCAGACGGCCAGCAAAGCGCCAGTCGCTTTAAATGAGCTTGTATGGGAAGCAGTAGATTGTTTCTGCCCGAATAAAATCAACAGTACCGCTGTGATGCCTAAACCAATTCCCAACAGTTTGAGACTGCTGAAGTGTTCCTGAAAGAGCAAAAAAGCCGCAAACAAAGACCACACCACGGATAAGCGCTGCGCCAGTTCGGTTTTTAAAATGCCAGCCCATTGCAAAGATTGTGACAAGGCCACAAAAATACTGGGCAATAGAATCGCCAAAACCACAATCAACCACCACGGCGTTTGCTGTAAAGACAGCTGCTGCACATCAGGTTGAAACCATAAATATGTCAGCACACTCGCAGCAGCATAGTTACAGCTAATCATTTGCAGGACATCATAACCGCGGGTTTTACAGATTTTTAATACGATCGATACCAGTACACTGCACACGGCAGCTGCAAAGATCAGTTCCATACAACAGCTCTTTTGACTTATCAAAATCTAGAAAAAAGCCCACACGAGGTGGGCTTTCACATCACAAGATTGTATTTACAACATTACTTTTTGTAACGTTCAACCATTTTCTCAAGAGAGATTGGACGAATCTTGTCGGCATTGCCAGCAGTACCAAAGGCTTCATAACGGTCGATACAGATTTGTTTCATCGCATCGACAGTTTTCGCGAAGAATTTACGTGGGTCAAATTCACTTGGATTCTCTGCCATAAAGCGGCGCATTGCACCTGTTGAAGCTAAACGCAAGTCAGTGTCAATATTGATTTTACGTACACCGTGCTTGATCGCTTCAACCAGCTGCTCAACTGGAACACCATAAGTTTCCTTGATTTCGCCACCATACTGGTTAATTACTGCCAGCCATTCTTGTGGCACTGAGCTTGAGCCGTGCATGACAAGATGGGTATTGGGCAATGCCGCATGAATTTCTTTAATGCGGTCAATCGCCAAGATATCGCCTGTAGGTGGACGAGTAAACTTGTACGCACCGTGTGAAGTACCGACTGCAATCGCCAATGCATCCACATTGGTATCTGCAACGAAGCTGCGTGCTTCTTCAACAGAAGTCAGGAGTTGGGAATGGTCAAGCACACCTTCTGCCCCCACGCCATCTTCTTCACCTGCCATACCGGTTTCAAGTGAACCTAGGCAGCCGATTTCGCCTTCTACAGAAACACCACAGGCATGCGCCATTTGTACCACACGGCGCGTCACATCGACGTTATATTCATAAGAGGTTGGCGTTTTGCCATCTTCACCTAATGAACCGTCCATCATCACTGAGCTAAAGCCCAACTGGATTGAACGCTGACAAACGTCAGGGCTGGTTCCGTGGTCTTGATGCATCACCACAGGAATATGTGGCCACTCTTCAATTGCCGCCTCAATCAGGTGACGCAAAAATGGCGCACCTGCGTATTTACGGGCACCTGCAGAAGCCTGAACGATCACAGGTGAGTTAGTGGCATCCGCAGCTAACATGATTGCGCGCATTTGTTCTAAGTTGTTTACGTTAAAAGCTGGTACGCCGTAGTGATGTTCTGCAGCGTGATCCAAGAGCTGGCGCATTGAAATAAGAGCCATAATGTCCTCCCAGGTAATGCGGCTTATTCTACCTTGTGATTTATTTCAATTCAGCAACAAATAACAGGAATTAAAAAAAAATCCCCGCAATTGCGGGGATTTTATGATGAAACTCAATTCATTATTGAGCTTCTGAGCTCGCTGCTTCAGCTGCAGCAAGTGCTTCCGCTTCTTTAGCTTCTTCAGGTGAAACATCAGTATTCTTTTCATCAAGTACTGGCTGATCGATTGAATCGATCACTGCCTGTTGTTCAGGAGTGACTTTTTCATCAACTGGAGCCGCCGTTTGAGCTTGGTCAGCTGCTGGTGCTTCTTCTTTCTTTGAACAAGCCGCCAAAGCCAATGGAGCAATTAATAAAGCCGCAAGGGTAAGTTGTTTCAATTTCATCACATTTTCCCACAACAGGTGATTGATTGATGACAATCATATGTCACATATATGACATTTGTATGACTTTAGGCGAAAAAATAGACGAATGGAAAATTCGTCTACTTTTAATGCTTTTGTCAGGGCTTAAGCGCGTTCAAGCAATACCGCAACTGCAGGCAGGGTCTTACCTTCTACAAATTCCAGGAATGCACCACCACCTGTTGAAATATAGCCAATTTTATTAGCGACTTCATATTTATCAATTGCTGCAAGCGTATCACCGCCACCGGCAATCGAGAAGCCTTCAGATTCAGCAATCGCCAAAGAAAGGGCTTTCGTGCCTTCCCCAAATTGATCCACTTCAAATACGCCGACCGGACCATTCCAAAGAATGGTTTTTGACATTTTCAGAATTTCTGCAAATGCTTTAGCCGTTTCCGGACCCACATCCAGAATCATGTCATTTTCAGTCACATCGGCCACTTTTTTGATGACCGCTGTGGTATTGGCCAATGAACCCAAGAAATCTTCAAAATTGATTTCAGAAGCATCAGCAACCACTACATCGGTTGGCAATGGTACAGACACTTTGGTCGCGATCTGTTTAGCAGTTTCAACCAGATCCGCTTCATATAAGGATTTACCCACATTATGGCCTGCTGCTGCCAAGAAAGTATTGGCAATACCACCACCCACGATCAACTGGTCACACAAGGTAGACAATGAATTCAGTACATCCAGTTTGGTAGATACTTTTGAACCGGCTACAATCGCGACCATTGGTTTTTCAGGGGTTTTCAAAGCACGCCCCAAAGCATCAAGTTCTGCTGCCAATAATGGACCTGCTGCAGCCACTGGCGCAAAACGTGCCACACCTTCAGTAGAGGCTTCTGCACGATGCGCGGTACCAAATGCGTCCATGACAAAGACTTCACAAAGCGCTGCATATTTTTGCGCCAATTCAGGATTGTTTTTCTTTTCACCTGGGTTAAAACGCACATTTTCCAACAGCACGACTTGGCCTGGCTGAACTTCAACGCCATCTAAATAGTCAGTCAAGAGTTTAACTTCCTGACCCAATGCTTCAGTCAGGTACGCTGCTACTGGTGCAAGAGACTGTTCCGGCTTTGGCTCACCTTCAACAGGACGACCCAAGTGAGAGCACACCATAACCGCAGCCCCTTGTTGCAATGCTGCTTGGATGGTCGGCAACGCGGCACGCAAACGCGCATCACTGCTAATCACACCATTTTTCACCGGCACGTTAAGGTCTTCCCGAATAAGGACACGCTTACCTGCCAAATCAAGGTCAGTCATACGCTGAAAGTTCATGTCATGCTCTCTTTATAGATTTGAAAACGGGCCGATTTTAAATGATTCTCCTAAAAAAGGTTAGTTTCTTTTGCAAAAAGCTGCCTAAAGTAGAAGATTTGATTATGATAAGTAAAAACACTTGTACGCGAATTTATGTCCATTCATCCAAAACCAGAATTAAACCGTCTGAACGTGCTCGGGGAACCTCTCGCAAGCTGTTGTTTTGACCCGATTACCGGCTATTTCCGCAACGGTTTTTGCCATACTGCCACGACCGATATTGGCCAACACACCATGTGTGCACAAATGACCTCTGAATTTCTGAATTTTTCCCAAAAAGTGGGGAATGACCTGATCACGCCTGTTGCGGAAGTCGGTTTTCCGGGTCTGGCGCCAGGTGATTTCTGGTGTATTTGTGTGACACGTTGGGTTGAAGCCTATCAGGCCGGCATGGCCCCCCCGATCAAGATTCAGGCGTGCCATCAGGCGGTATTAAGTTATGTGCCGTTAAATGTCTTGATGGATTTCGCAATCTGATGAGCGAAATTATTCTGGCTTCCAGCAGCACAACCCGTCGAGCCCTGATGGACCGTTTGCAGCTAGCTTATCGCTGTATTTCACCCGAAATTGATGAATCACCACGTGGTGAATCGCATGCGGATGAGCTAGCAAAACGTCTGGCCTTTGAAAAGTCCCGAAGCATTGCCGAAGCCCATCCAGATGCAATTGTAATCGGCTCCGATCAGGTCGCCTGGCGTGAACATCAGCCGGCCGACTTTATCGGCAAACCCATCAGCGTAGCAAATGCCATTGCACAGCTACAGGCCAATTCCGGTCAGACGGTTTATTTCAGTACTGCCTTAAGCGTGCAGCAGATCAGTAGTGGCTTTGAACAAACCCTGATCGAACGCTTTGCGGTAAAATTCAGAGTGTTGTCACTGCCTGAAATCGAGCGTTATATTGCGCTCGATCAACCGCTACACTGTGCCGGCAGTTTTAAATGTGAAAGCCTGGGCATCAGTCTGTTTGAACAGATGAACGGTGCAGATCAGACCATACTGATGGGCTTGCCAATGATTCAGCTCTGCCAGATTTTGCGTCAACTCAACATCCAAATTCCTTAATCTCTCTCATAGGTGACATGATGTCCCAAGCTCTTGATGTCCTTGGCGGAATCACCGCCGAACAGTTTCTGACCGAATACTGGCAAAAAAAACCGCTCTTGGTGCGCAATGCCCTGCCTGAAATTGCGGGAATTTTAGAACCGGCCGATGTTATGGAACTGGCTTTAGAAGAACACGTCAGTGCCCGTTTGATCAAGCAGAAAGACAAAGACCCGAACCAGTGGTCAGTGAAGTCCTCGCCACTGATTAAGGGTGATTTCCAGAAAATGCCGAAACTCTGGACCTTGCTGGTACAGGCCGTAGATCATTATTCTTTTGATCTGGCTGCACTCTGGAAAAAATTCTCGTTTATTCCGCAATGGCGTCGTGATGACATTATGGTGTCTTATGCACCGAAAGGCGGTTCAGTGGGTAAGCATTTCGATTTTTATGATGTGTTTTTAGTGCAAGGTTATGGCCAACGCCGCTGGCAACTCGGTCAGATGTGTGATGCCGATACCGATTTTGTGCCGAAGCAGCCGCTCAAACTTTTGCCGGAAATGCAGGTCAATTTTGATGAAGTGCTAAATCCGGGCGATTTGCTGTATGTCCCGCCGGGCCTTGCACATTATGGCGTGGCCGAAGATGACTGCCTGACCTTCTCCTTTGGTTTCCGCATGCCGAATGTGGCCACCATGATGGACCGCATCAGTGACAAATTTGCCGACAATCCGCTTCTGAAAAATCCGTTGATGGATATTGCGCGCACTGAAGCCAGCCAAATCGGTGAAATTACCCGTGATGAGCTGAATTATTTAAAAGCACATCTGCTGGAACGTTTACAAAATTCGCCAGAATTTGATGATGCCATTATGAGCCTGATGTCTGAGGCGAAATATCCAGACAACATTCCTGAACCTGACGAAATTGAAGTAGACGACCTGACGGAAATCCTGCATCAGGGCTATGTCCTGTTGCTTGAACCAGCTTCTCGCCTGTTATACAGCTTTGAGGATGAACAATTACTGTTTTGGGCCAATGGTGAAGGCATCTGTATCGATGTCAGCTTTGAACCGTTACTGAAACGACTGGCCGATGGTGAAGCGCTGGCCTTTGATGACAGCTTTACCATCGCACAGCTGGAAGACGTGGCCCAGCTGCTCAATGATTCCATTTTAATGCTGCTGCCACCCGAAGAAGAATAACGCATTTGAGATAAGCAAAATCCCGAAGCCTGCTTCGGGATTTTTTTATTGATACCAGACAACTCGTGGTCGATGGTACCTCAATAATAATTGCCATACTGTCTGGCATGTAAAAATGCCGGAATCAGTCCGGTCAATGCAGCACGGATATCAGCGCGTTCATTGATCAGCTGATGCGAGCCTTCTTCTAGCATCAGTAAGGTCTGTAAACGGAATTTACGCCGGATAAACTCAATGTTGTATTGCCAGTCTACGGTCTGGTCGAGCGCACCCTGCGCCATCCACACTGGAATCCGGCACGCTGGACGCTGTTCCATTTCCTGCATCCACTTTGACATCGCCAGAATCCAGTCCATGCCCATCATTCTCGGCTGCAACGGATCTTTTAAACGGATAAAACGTAAAAATTCTGGGTTATGGTTATTGCGGCGAAAATGCCGGGGCACCTGTCTTTTGATGCGACGGATAATGCCTAGTCCAACAGAATTATGCCACCAGGCAGTTTTGGCCGGACGGATCAACGGCGAAAGCAACAACACGCGCCCGACAATCGGATTTTTACGTTTCTCGGCATATTCCAGCAAATGATGCATCCAGATGGCACCACCGGTACTTTGTCCAATGCCTAGCCAGGGTTGCGGTAACTGGTTGGCATGTTTGACATATTGATGAACGGCCTGCAAAACCTGCTGATAATGGTCAAAACTCTGGATACTGGCTGGTGAACCATCGCTCAGGCCATGACCAGGCAAATCATAAGTCAGGACACTAAAGCCCTGCTCCAGAATTTCCTGAATGATCGGCTGATAAATCCCGCTATGTTCCAGATAGCCATGCAACAAGCATACAGTTCCGGAAATTTTTTCAATTTTTGGCTGAAAAACCTGAACATGCAAACGAAATAGCGGCATTTGCACATAGCCTTGCCAATGATCGCAATCTAGCAATTGCAAACCATACAAATGACGGTAAGCTTGAATATCGACTGACGGTTGATAAGGACGATTCAAGTTTAACGGTTCGAGCAGTTGCGAGGTCACTTCACGGCTCGGTACCGGCAAATCCAGCTGCTTCAGGACATTTGGATTTAAAAATGGAATATCCGGCATTTAAGGTACCTCCCGGCAATCACTTGAACCTAGCACCATATCACGGATCGTCGCCAACAACTCATAATTGGCGCGGCGGCTATGATCATAATTCTGCTGACTAGGGCGCCAGCGGGTCAATTGTGTCGGCATCGGGGCTTCAACCGGAATGGTTTCAATCCCATTTAAGGCAAATAAACGCCGGGTGCGCGGCATGTGATAGCGATCAGTAATCAAAATCACCGTCGGTGCCCCGCCTTTTTTCTGCAGCAGCAAAGAGCTAAAACGGCTGTTTTCACAGGTATTCATGCTACGGTTTTCCAGCAGCTTGGCATCCACATCGCGCTGTTTCAGCCAGGCCTGCATATAAGGTGCTTCCACTCCGCTCAACACAATCGGCAATTTATATTTTTTCTCAACTTGCAGGGTTTTTTCCAAACGCAGTCGGGTGTAGTGATTGACCACAATATCTTTCTGATTCTGGGCCAAAGTTAAACCGCCGCCGAGTACCACAATCGCATAGGGTTGGGATAAATCAGTTTGCAGCTGTTTTGAACTGTTCTGATTTTGCAGCTGGCTAATTTCCTGCTGTAGTGCCGGATCAACCACTGCTTCTGACGATGCTTGTTCAACTGGATGTGTGGTCAGGAACTCGACATAACGCTCCATTACGGCCTTGTTTTTACGACTGCCCAGATCCAGCAATTCACGCACGGTCTGGGTCGGATCACCTTCAGATGTCGCACTTTCTGAAGATGCACTCTGGTTTAGCAGCGGGATGACCGGTTTTGTGTCTTGCTCATCCTGTTTTTCCTGCTGCTGCAGAATAATTTGCTGCAAAGCTTTGTAACGCAACTGAATCAGGGTCAAATCTTCAGTTTCCGGACGGTTCATTGCTTGTTCCATCACTTGCAGATAGGCCTGGCGAGCAATCCACAAATTCGACCCCGGCTCCAACGCATCATGTTCACTCAGTGCAGCCATTTTCTGGCTTTTGGCGGCCACTTCATCCACTTCGACCGGCACAAAACTATTTAATGCACTGACGATAAATTGTGAATAAAAAGGCGTATAAATCAAAACCATCAGAGCGCCAAAAAAACCAAATAACACGGCTACAAAACGGACCAGTCGAATCATCCCGTGCACGGTAGACATGATGCTTTATTCCGTATGTGGACGAATCAAACCCGTCTGATCAAATAATACGGGTTCAGGTTCTAGCCGGATGTTAAATTTCTGCTGCACGTCCTGTTGCACGGCATGATAAGTGGCTTGCACATCAGCTAGGGTCGCCTGTGTATAATTGACCAGTACCAGTGCCTGTTTATCAAACATGCCGACGGCACCCAGGCGTTTACCTTTCCAGCCTGCTTGATCAATCAACCAGCCTGCTGCAATTTTGACTTCCCCGTTGGGCTGTGGATAATGCGGCACGTTTGGAAACTGTGCAGCCAACTGTTGATACATCGCTGATGAAATCACCGGGTTTTTAAAGAAACTGCCAACATTCGGATACTCTTTTGGATCAGGCAGTTTACTTTGGCGAATCCGGATGACCTGCTGCTGCAGGTTTTCCGCTGTGAGATTGTCCCCAACTGCCTGTTTTAAATCCCCATAATTCAGTTTAAACGTCGGAGTTTTTAATAGTTTAAAATTGACATGGGTGATGATGTAACGGTTCGGATCATTCTTAAAAATACTGTGGCGATACGCAAAGTGGCAATCTGCCGCAGCAATACTCTTAAATACTTGTTCGACCCGGTCATAGACGCTAACCGATTCAATAAATTCACCGGATTCTACCCCATAGGCACCGATATTCTGTACGGGAGATGCTCCGACCAGACCCGGAATCAGCGCAAGATTCTGCAAGCCATAGAGCTGCTGCGTAGTCGTAAACAAAACAAAATCGTGCCAGACTTCCCCGGCGCCCACTTTGAAGGTAGTGCTCTGTTCATCTTCAGCAATGATTTCAATGCCCTGAATTACCATATGCAGAACCAGTGCCTGAATCTTTGCCGGCAATAACATATTGCTACCACCCGATAACACCAGCACATTTAGCTTCTGTTGCTGGGCAAACTTGAGGCCCTGTAGTAGATCTTCAGTCGAGTGGACCTGGCAATAATGTGAAGCAACTGCATCTAGCTTCAAGGTATTTAAAGCCTGAAGTTGTACATTTTGTTGAATTTGAATCACGTCTAGAAACCTTTAGCTGAATTGCTGCATGTGTATTTTTAAAGCCTTCACCCAAGCCAGGCTGCTCGACTCACATTGATCCAGCACACGCTCAAATCCTGCTGCACCACCATAATAAGGATCAGGTAAAGCTTGCTGCGGATAGATCGGATCATGCTCGCTCATCAGGGCAATGCGGGCACGAACTTGAGTCAGGCCAAATTCAGCCAGCGCTTGTTGTTGTAAATCTTGGATATCTTGTAAGTTCTGCTCATCCATCGCCAGAATTAAATCGAACTCGATAAAATCATGCAGGCTGATCTGACGGGCACGTAAAGCAGATAAATCATAACCGCGCTTTTTTGCATGCTGCTGACTGCGCAAATCAGGGGCTTTATTGGGGTGATAATTGCTGGTGCCGGCCGAATCGACCCAGACATTTAACTGATGTGCATCACAATAATGTCTGAAGATCACCTCTGCCGTGGGAGAGCGACAAATATTGCCTAAACAGACACATAACACCTTGTAGGGCGTTGCGGATGACATAGCAACCTCAGTATTTCATTTTGAATCTAAGGCTTTATGTTAAGGGATTTACCGCATGAATCCTATAGAGGGCTAAAACAATAATTTTCAATTTATCCTGAAAAATACAGCTAAATCGACTGCCGTATACGTAGGACAAGATGACTTTACCATCCTCCACGCCGCCTAGATTTCCCTGAATCCAGATAATCCAAACCCATCTTGTTTAAACCATAGCGAAGTAGAACTTCAATGAGGGGTTATGGTTTTAATTGAATATTCTGGATTTGCCCGTCAAACGTCTGTAGCAGGTTCTTGATTACCGGTTCCTGATGTAACAACTCGGCCGCACGTTGCTGGGCTTTTTCCTTGCGTTCATACTGCAGCATATAAGGCGTGGTTTGTGACACCGTTTCATATTGCACACTCAACTGGGTATTGGGCCATTGAGCAGTTAAAGCGTCCTGTAAACTTTGCTGCTGTTGTGATAGCAGGTTTTCATATTCTTGCGGAATATGAAACACGGATGCTCCAGCAATTTCGCCGGTCATAATGCCTTGCTGCGCCAACTCCTGTAGCGCAGGAGAAAGTTCGCTGTTCCTAAACCAGTATTCCCACTTCTCTACCGTCCATTGTCCTTGCAACTGTTGTTCTTGTAATTGCAAGATATCCTGAGGCATCAATACTGCCTGAGAATCTCGTGAAGCGCTTTCAATGTTTACTGGTGGTTCCTGAATCTGCGCTTGTGTAGATGGAATTATGTTTTCAGTAGAATCCATTACTACTGTAGCTACAGCAGTGACCTCTGGAGTGGCAGCAAACAGGCTCATCTCTTGTTCTGCAGATGACATGAGCATGTTCTCTGGTTCTGGCTGAGTAGAATGGATTAAATCTTCAACTTGTTCCTGCTGCACCGCTTCAGGCAATGTGTTTGATACAGCGGGTTCCGGTGTAAACCAGAAATCTTGCTCAGACTCAGCAGCAACGGTGACTGATGGAGTAACTTTAATCTCAGCAATAGAGTCTGATGCAAAATCCATCAGACCATCAGACGAATTAGGATCAAAACTGATCAACTGTGCAGACATATTTCCTGAAGTTTCAGTCACCTGTGCAGTGTCATCAACCTGTATCAGATCCGAAGTAATTGTGGATTCAATTGCTGTTGTATTGGACAATTCCGAAGTTTGAGCCAATGAAGATTGAATTGGTGAATGCGCAGGTAGAACAGATTCCACAGACGCTGGAACTGGCATATTGGATGACAAAACCTCATTCGGCTGTAGAGGTCGAAATGCCAGTAAACGCAGCACACACATCTCAAAGCCCTGTTCCTGCGTGACGGCCAATTGCAATTCACCGCGGCCCTTACAAGCGATTTGATAATAGAGTTGCAAATCTTGCGCAGAAATTAACTTCGCCAACTGACGGATTTTCTGGTTAATTTCTTCACTGTATTTCAGGCCAAGATCTGGCAAATATTGCATCAATGCCAACTCATGCAAGGTCGAGATCAGCTGATCCAGCACCAGTGACACATCAAGTGCTTGCTGACGGAACTGCAGTAACAACTGGCTGACTCGCTGTTGCTGGTTCTGATGAATCGCCAAAATCAGGTCATAAATAATGCTGCGGTCAATCAGGCCAAGCATGTCTTTCACATCCTGATGATGGACCTCTCCCTGACCATAGGCAATCGCCTGGTCGGTCAATGACAATGCATCACGCAAGGAGCCTTGTGCCGATTCGGCAATCTGCCAGATCGCATCTTGATCCGCCACAATCTGCTCTTTAGCCAAGATCTGAGTCAAGTGTTCGGTAATTTCATCCACCGCAAGCGGACGCAAGGTAAATTGCAGGCAGCGCGAAATCACGGTAATCGGTAATTTTTGTGGATCTGTAGTCGCGAACAGGAATTTCACATGTTCCGGCGGCTCTTCTAACGTCTTTAATAAAGCATTAAAAGAATGCGTAGACAACATATGCACTTCGTCGATCAGATAAACCTTGAAGCGACCTTGTGTCGGCGCATAAGGCACGTTATCAAGCAACTCACGGGTATCTTCGACTTTGGTTCTTGATGCAGCATCTATCTCGATCAGGTCAATAAAACGACCTTCATTCACTGCCCGACAGGTCGAGCAGACTTCACAAGGTGTTGAAGTAACTCCGGTTTCGCAGTTCAGACATTTGGCCAAGATACGGGCAATGGTGGTTTTCCCGACGCCGCGTGTACCAGTAAACAGGTAAGCATGATGCAAACGGCCCCGTTCTAACGCACTGGTCAATGCACGTGAAACGTGATTTTGTCCGACAAGTTCATTGAAATTGCGAGGGCGATATTTTCGCGCAAGTACCTGATACATGGATGCTCCTTTTTACAGGCCTAAGCATACTGTGTTTTAGGTGTGGAGTGAATCTTTTGCTTAGTCTCAACTTTAATTGAATCATTAAAGAATTTAAAAGTTATCACCCAATAAAAAAGGGAACCCGAAGGTTCTCTTTTTTACCATCAACCAAATGAGATAATAATTTGGTTATTTGCAATTAATGTATTCAAATCTGTTTTGAGTATCATTCAAAATCAACATCATATAGACTGATACACGGTACCGCTACCATCACGGTCAATACTAATGGTTGGTCTATACCATTCGATGTAACTTTTAGATAAACGTCGAGTGAAGCCCACTAACAGATTACTAATATCATTTTTGTCGGTTTCAGGGTCAGTTAACGTATCTACTAAAGTAAAGCAATTCCATTCATCAGCACTAGCAATTCAGCGCTAGCAATATTAAATAGCGTAGTGCATGCCAAAAAAAATTGACCAGCTAGAAAGACCAAAACAAAAGCAGATCAGGAAGAGAGCATAAGTTCTTTGATTTATAAAAAAGCCCGAATCAATCACGGTTCGGGCTTGGCACTATTGAGCGTTTAAAGGGCTTTGATAATCCCACTCACATGCGGCTTTTTCGATTGTGCATTACGAATCAAAAATTGAGTTTCTGCACCTTGTTGTGTCATGAGAAAGTCAACCGTGGAAGGTAAATATAAAGGCAATTTAAACCAGACTTCAGCCTCATAAGATTCAGGTAAAGTGATGCTTGCCAACATTTTCGCCTTGCTCCACATGCCATGCGCGATCGCCTGTTTAAAACCAAAGGCTTTCGCGGTAAACGCATGTAAATGAATCAGGTTGAAATCCCCAGAAATCAGTGCGTAACGACGTCCGGTATTTTCTGAAACCCGCCACTGGGCTTGCAACTGATAGTCGTTATGTATCGGTTCAGCGATTTTGGTACTCACTTGTGCTGAAGTTTTTTGACGAGAAAGATAAGTCGTCCGTCCCTGCATCACCACTTCATGACCGACTTTTGCAGTAGTGATAAAATCAAACTGCACACCCTTATCGTGCGGTTGCAAGTCACCAAATTCACAAGACAAACTCAGTGTTTCATGAAGGCCAATTTTACGATTCTGCTGGATCTGATTACGGATATGCACCAAACCCAGGACAGGAAATGGAAATGCTTCCCGTGTCATCATGTGCATTTGCAAACTTTGCGACAGAACGGCCAAATACATTGTCGGAATAAAACCATCCTGCTGAAAACCGCATATTTCATTATAGGCTTGCAGATGCTTTGGATCGACCCGCAACACATCCACC
The DNA here is from genome assembly GCA_029267635.1 of Moraxellaceae bacterium. Classification (GTDB taxonomy): domain Bacteria; phylum Pseudomonadota; class Gammaproteobacteria; order Pseudomonadales; family Moraxellaceae; genus Acinetobacter. The sequence continues at coordinate 187,294 of JAJUIK010000002.1, forward strand.
ACATACTGCACATCAGGCAGTACAGGTTCAGCCTGGCTTTTTTTAAAGATCAGGCCCTGAATAATCTTGGGATAAGCCAAATACGGTTTGGGCAGCTGTTTAAAATGACGAATTTTCATATAAAACCTATAAATAAAAATATTATTGTTTTCGTAAGAGCGGCTGAACACCTCTCTTTAAAGCTATCCTGACTGAAGCACCTTTAGGCACCGAGCAAACTCTGCCCACACACACGCACAATATTGCCATTGATTCCAGTAGATGCTGGTGAAGCCAACCAGGCAATTGTTTCAGCGACATCCACCGGCAAACCGCCCTGATTCATAGCATTCATACGGCGGCCAATTTCACGAATCGCGAATGGAATCGCCGCCGTCATCTGAGTTTCAATAAATCCTGGTGCCACCGCATTAATCGTCACTCCTTCTTTTAATAAGGGTGCAGTGAATTTAACCAGCCCGATCACCCCAGCTTTAGAAGTGGCATAGTTGGTTTGTCCCAGATTGCCGGCAATTCCCGAAATAGAAGACACACATACAATACGGCCATTCGGATTCAATCCTGCATGTTGCAGCAAATAGTCGTTGATCCGCTCTGCCGCAGACAAGTTAATATTGATCACCAAATCCCACTGTTCCGGCTGCATATTCGTCAACATCTTGTCACGGGTAATCCCGGCATTATGCACCAGAATATCCAGACCGCCATGCTCGGCAGCCGCAGCCTTGATTTTTTCTCCCGCATCCGCTGCGGTAATATCCAGCGCCAGTGTCGACCCACCTATTTCACCGGCGACCCGATCCAGATCTGCCTGTTGTTGTGGTACATCCAGGCAAATTACATGCGCACCATCACGCGCCAGAACATGGGCAATTGCTTCACCAATTCCACGGCTAGCACCGGTTACCACAGCCGTTTTACCCGCCAATGGTTTGCTCCAGTCAACATCCACTACTGTGGCCTTCGCGACCCGAACCACCTGGCCAGACACATAAGCCGAACGTGGAGATAGCAAGAAACGTAAGGTCGACTCTATATTGACAGCGGCATCTGGCGCGACATACACCAGTTGGGCGGCAATTCCTCGTTTAAATTCCTTGCCGACAGACTTTACAAAACCTTCCAGTGCACGTTGGACAATCGCCTGCTGGACGCTCACAGCAGATTCCGGTGGAATACCCAAGACAATCACCCGGCCTGAAGCATGGATCTGGCGTGCAATTGGATGGAAAAATTCATACAGCGCCTTTAACTGTTGCGGACTTTGAATGCCTGAAGCATCGAACAACACCGCTTTGAATCTGGAGGCTTTATCGCCGGGATGAAAGGCTCCCAAATTCAACCCCACAGCTGCAGCTATTTGCTGTAATTCCGGATCATTGCCACTGTAACTGTTGGCATGAATATTACTTAAGACTTGGGCAATCGCCGCTGAAAATAAACCATCAGGTGCAGCACCCAACAGCACCGGACCTTTAATCACCGGCGTCGCTGACTCAAAACGCTCCAGCAAGGTGGGTGCCGGCAAGCCTAAATTTTTAATGACAAGTTTGCCAATTGGAGATCTTGCAAAAGTTTGGTATTGGTCTGTCATGTTTATTCTCTCTTATGCAAATGAATTATGATCGGACCTCAAAAATATCGTGCTAAGCCTATTCAACTCGATATTCTGGCTGCAATCGGTCCTTGTCCGTTTGTCACCCATCATACTTGACTTTAACGTAGCATATCTTGACGTGAATGGTTGGCTCAATGTCATTCTAGTCAATTCAGCTTCGCACAAAGTATGCTAAGGTAACCCCCAGAATTCATCAAAACATGCTTGGAAAAGCTTTATGAGCACAACAACTCAAAATACACCAGAAGAACAGCATTTAGCTCCGGAAACCTTGTCGAGTCCTGCAAAACGGACCACGCGCACGAAAAAAAGTACTGCCAGCCAAACGCCAGCGGCCACGACAAGCGCAAAACGTCCTCGCACTGCTACATCTCGATCCAAAACAGCGGCAACCACCACAAAAGCAAACTCTAATACTACAAAAACACCAGATTCTGAATTCAAGGATAAAATTATGAGTCAAAACATTATTCGCCGCGTTGCCATTATCGGGGCCAACCGTATTCCTTTCGCGCGCTCTAATGGTCCATATTTCACGGCATCCAATAGCGATATGCTGACCGCAGCCCTGAATGGTCTGGTGGAGCGTTTTAACCTGCAAGGTCAGCGTTTGGGTGAAGTCGTTGCAGGTGCCGTGTTAAAACACAGCCGTGACTTTAACATGACACGCGAATGTGTATTAAACACGCAGCTGGCAGCAGAAACACCTGCTTACGATATTCAGCAGGCCTGCGGAACCAGTTTACAAGCCGCCATTTTAGTAGCCAATAAAATTGCCTTGGGTCAGATTGAAGTCGGGATTGCCGGTGGCGTAGATACTACCTCAGATGCCCCAATTGCCTTGGGTGATGGCCTGCGCAAGGTCTTGCTGCAGCTCAATATCGCCAAAACTGCCAAAGAGCGCATTCAGGCACTAACCAAACTTAATATCAAAGATCTGATGGATGCCCCGAAAAACGGCGAACCACGCACCGGACTATCAATGGGCGAGCATCAGGCGATTACTGCTTTGGAATGGGGAATCTCGCGTGAAGCTCAGGATGAGTTTGCTGTCGCCAGTCATCATAAACTTGCTGCAGCATATGACATGGGATTCTTTGATGATCTGATTACCCCGTTTATGGGCTTGGAACGTGACCAGAACCTGCGTCCAGATGCTTCGGTAGAAAAACTGGCCAAATTAAAACCGGTTTTCGGTAAAGGTGATGCTGCAACCATGACAGCAGGCAACTCGACGCCACTGACCGATGGCGCATCGTGTGTGTTGCTGGCGTCCGAAGAGTGGGCACAGGCCAACGGCCATGAAGTATTGGCTTATCTCACTTTCTCCGAAACCGCAGCGGTAGATTTTGTCGGTAAAAAAGAAGGCTTATTGATGGCACCGGCCTATGCCGTTCCGCGCATGTTGCAACGTGCCGGCCTGACCCTGCAAGATTTCGACTTCTATGAAATTCACGAAGCCTTTGCCTCACAAGTGCTTGCCACCCTGAAAGCATGGGAAGATCCAATTTTCTGTAAAGAACGTCTGGGCTTAGATGCACCTTTAGGCAGCATTGACCGCAGCAAACTGAATATTCATGGTTCTTCTCTGGCAGCTGGTCATCCCTTTGCCGCGACCGGAGGCCGTATCCTAGCCACAGCAGCTAAAATTCTACAGCAAAAAGGTTCGGGGCGCGCCTTAATCTCGATCTGTGCAGCCGGTGGTCAAGGTGTGGTCGCGATTATTGAGAAATAACCAGCCCCAGCACTTTTACACTACACATCAGCACTCTCCGGAGTGCTGTTTTTTTATTTTAATATTGAGTATTAGCCCGTATTTGATGCACACACAGACACGACAATCCTAAAAATATTATCAGTAAGACTTTTGATCAAAAATGATCGGAACAGGATCATTCGTTTTCTTTTTTATTTGATAAAGCGAGATGAATTGTGCTTAGGCTATTTATTTCAAATAGAACAAGCCCTTCCTCATCATCACGGATCGGAAATTCTAAAATTGACTGATTTTACGATTCAATTTTAAAATTGAATGAATCGGGCCGTGATGTTTTAAAGCCAAGACAAAGACAATTGTTCGTTTTTTGATTAATCACATTCAAAATCAATGGAAAAGCCCAGTTTTTACAAACTGATTTACTATATTTCACTTGGGTTCGAGCCAAATTATACGTTATAACTAAATCAGCAACATTCAAAGCAAGAATTAGACAATGACTCAAAACGCTTTAAACCAATTAAAAGCTTTAACCACTGTTGTGGCCGATAGTAGTGATTTAGAGGCGATTCGCCAATTTCGCCCATTGGATGCCACCACCAATCCTTCCTTGATTACGACAGCAGCTTCTCAGCCAGAAAATAGTGCGCTGATTGAAGCGGCCTTTGCACAGGCGCGTGCAGAAAATTATGAAAATGGTGAATTGATTGAACGCACCATCGATATTCTGACGGTCAAGTTTGGTGTGGAAATTTTAAAACTGATCGAAGGCCGGGTATCAACCGAAGTCGATGCCAGCCTTTCTTATGACACGGCTGCCACTGTTGCTAAAGCCAAGGAACTGATTCATCTGTATCAATCCTATGGTATTGACAAAGATCGCGTACTAATCAAGATTGCCTCGACCTGGGAAGGGATTCAGGCGGCCAGATTGCTCGAATTTGAAGGCATTCACTGCAATCTCACCCTGTTGTTCGGTTTACCTCAGGCGCAGGCCTGTGCCGATGCTAAAGTCACGCTGATTTCGCCCTTTGTTGGACGTATTCTGGACTGGTACAAAAAAGCAGAAAACGTCAGCAGTTACCCGATTGAAAAAGATCCGGGTGTACAGTCAGTCAAACAGATTTATAACTATTACAAACAACATGGCATTCAAACCCAGGTGATGGGTGCCAGCTTCCGCAGCATCGATCAGGTGCTCGGTTTGGCCGGCTGTGACTTGCTAACCATCGCCCCTGGCTTGCTGCAACAACTGGAACAGGATCAACGCAAAGTCACTGCAGAATTGAGCTCCACGACAGCGCAACAAGCAACAGCGATTGAACGTCCTGCCCAAACTGAACAAAGTTTCAAAGCTGAAGTTGAACATGACCTGATGGCTGCACAATTGCTCGAAGCAGGGATTGATGGTTTCATCAAAGCCCGTGAGCAGTTACACCGGCTGTTACGCCAATCTTTCGGTCTGGATGAAGAAATTCAGGCTTAAAATTGCTCTTTAATGAATGATCTGGCCAATTTTTGCTGCAATCGTGAAAATTGGCTTTTTTATTTACCTTTCCTATTCCTTCTAATTGCTGCATTCACATGAGCAGCCAGTCCACCTATTCAGATTAAAAGTCTATCTGCATTTAATCCTTTCTTTCGCATCTGGTTGCCCTAAAAAAATAAGGATGTTCTAGTAAGTTACTTTTTGTGCATCATCAACCAGACAATCAAAATAAGCCCTTAAAAATCTGGATCTTTTGCTTCTTGAGCAGGATCACGTATGATAAGACCTGCATTTTTCACTATGCCCAAACTCATCCAAGCCGTGTCTTTTCCTGCCGGATTTATCACAGCTATTGCTGGGAACCATTAGCCACAACATCAGCCTGGCTTTTGCCGAAGTTGAACATCGGAAGCGGCCTTGATGACCTTTTTACTCAGCGTATCCAGCATACAGTTTTGGGGAATTGGCTTGGCTTTCTGAGAGCTGTTATTGGGTATTTTGGTGTTCTGGATTCTCAGTAGTAAAAACCGGACTGCTTGAGCCGGTTTCTGCGGCTGGAACATTGAACGATACCAGTCGTGCAGTAGATCTAGGCGCACTATTGCGCTGGATAAAATCCACACTGCGATAAAAAGTGTATTGGCTGGCCTGTTTACTCAGCATAAATTGATATTCATGTATCAGCCATTCTTTAGAATCTGGATAAAATACTGGCTCAACCGGAATCTGATGTTTTTGCAACTGTTCAACAAAAGGTATGGCTTGCGTCTTGGTCAGAAAATCCTTGTTGCCGCCACTGATAAAGACCGGCGGATAATTCGGAGTGAGATATTGAATCGGTGAAATGCGTTTTAAAAATTGTGGATTGTCTTTGGGATGTTGGGTATAAGCTCGCAACAGATTTTTCACGACCCATTCAATGATTTTTAGTTGATCCGGTGCGGTTTGTATAAAAGCATTCAGATCATAAATGCCACAATGTAAAATTAATCCCTTGATTTGCTCGGGTTGAATAGACGCTTTAAATTGCGATTGTTGGGCAAAATTAGGATTACTGACCAATGCTGCATAATGGCTGGCGAGATTGGCACCAGCAGAATCTCCAGCGAGATAGAATTGCTGCGGATCAATCTGATAATTCACTGCATGCCGTTGCAAAAACCTTAAGGCCTGATCGATCTGGTTCAGCTGTGTGGGATAAACCACCTGCGGTGCCAGTTGGTACTCTAGTGCCACCACATTAAAACCTTGTGCCGCCAGCAACTTAAAATAACCACGGGCACGCTCTTTGGTACCAGCAAGCCAACCGCCACCATGCAACCAGACCACAGTTGGACGCAGAGCGGACTGCTGCTGAAATTGCGGTTGATAAATATCTAGCGCCAAATCAGGCTGCTGCTGATAAGGTATATTTTGCTGTACATACACCGTCGCCGGTGCAAACCGGTCCAGACGCTTTTGCTGATAACTGGTGGCAAAATTAAAGGCATGTGCAATCAGCTGGCTGTTTAATTGCACACTTTGGCAAGCTGTTAAGCTTAATATACTGATGAAGAGGAATGTCTGGGTGAAATACTTGTTCGCAAGGTACGGCATCGGTCTTTCCCATTTTACAGTTCGCGCACTACCACGGTTTTGGCGATCTTGTCATGCCAGCCCTGTTTTTTGGCATCAAACGCAATCCAGATAAAGCCCAGCATCAACAGCAAAGTCGACGGAATATAACCAATATAACGTAATGCCGCCTGACCGAAAGTCAGCTTATGCCCAGTTTGCTCATCCAGTACTTTTAAACGCAGTAAACGCTTCCCCGGTGTCCCGCCCAGATAGATCCAGAACAGTACACTGTATAAAAATGGAAAAATGTAATTTAAGATCAAGTCAAAGATGATATTTTGCGGCTGTTCACTTAAACCAGTAGCAAAAATCAAATCATAATCGCCCTGATAAAAAATCCAGGCGACCGGAATAATTGCCAACACCATAATTAAACTATCGATAATCGCAGCCACCACACGTACCCAAAAACCCGCATATTCATATTTATAAGACATTATATTTGCACTCATTATTTTCAAGTCATAAAAAAGCCCAGTCACATGGACCAGGCTTTTATGCTAAAGCAAATCGGCAACAAATTAAACGTTGAGCATACTATTCAAGGTTTCTGCCACATTTTTCGATTTCACTTGCGGTTTTAAGCTTTCAAGCGCTTGCTGCACTTCTCCACGATGTGGATCAGCAAGCGTGTACCAACGTGATAGCACCTGTAATAAACGCGAGCCAACAATCGGATTTTTTTCATCCAGATACTGTGCCAAATCCACAAAATGCTGTACGCCAAAGCTCCAGGTATTTACCGGATTGAGATTCAGTCCGCCACTCACCGCACGGATGCGGTTAGGCGTCGTCAAGTCATAATCCGGATGGCTGGTCAAATAACGTAACGTTTCTTCAGTGGCTTTCGGATGGGCAGCCTGTACCATGAACCATTGGTCCAGTGACAAGGCTTCATCTTTAAAGCGCTGGTAGAAATCTTGCAATGCCGCAGGTGCCTGTGGTGCATCATTCCAGACCAATACACGCAACGCGCCCAAGCGCTCCGACATATTCAAGCTGGTGTGATATTGCTGATCTGCCAGCTCAAATACAGTTTCATCACCCTGACGTGCCATCATGCTCAGCATGATATTTTTCAGCGCACGCTCACCCATGGCCTGAGAAAATTCGTTTTGTAATGTCGGATTAAGCGCCTGATAGGTTTCTTGCCAGAAATCGCCCAGTTCACGTGCCAAGGCATCCAGCAATGCATTGCGTTTTTCCTGCACGCTTAGTGGATGATAATTCTGATCAATCCGGCTACCCAAATAATTCTCACTTGGAACATCCAGCAAGCGCGAGGCTAATAATGGGTCTTTGCTCACCAAAGCAGGCAAAGTTTTACGCATCGCTGCGATATAACTGCTGACCGTGTGATCTTCCAGCAAAATACGCTCTAAAAGAGTTTGTGTGGCTTGCCACTGGTTAAAACCATTAGTTTCGTGCTGGATCAAAAATGCCAGTTCTTCATTGGAAGCATCAAATTGCAAATCAACCGGTGCAGAGAAATTACGCAACAAAGACACTACCGGTTTTTCGGTGATTCCACTGAGTTCAAGCGTTGCCTGATCCTGATCAAACAGATAAACACCATCTTTGACACCATTTTCAAACAGCGCATCCGAGTTCAGCGTATATTGCTCACCTGTCGTGGCATTAAACAAGGCCAACGCCACTGGAATTGGTACTGCTTGCAGGTCTGGATATTTGGCGTTTGCTTTCAGGCTTTGCTTGAAATGCAACCGGTAAGTTTGCGTCGTAGCATCATATTCGGCCTGTGCCTCCAGTTTTGGCGTACCCGGCTGGTTATACCATTTGAGGAACGCCGATAAATCCACACCCGAACCTGCGGTCAACGCCGCAATCCAGTCCTCGACGGTCACTGCTTGGCCATCATGACGGCGGAAATATTCATCGGTACCCTGACGGAATTTTTCTTTGCCAAGCAAGGTTGCCATCATGCGGTTAATTTCCGCCCCTTTCTCATACACGGTTGCGGTATAGAAATTGTTGATTTCCACAAAATGATCGGGACGTGGCGGATGGGATAACGGGCCGGCATCTTCCGGGAACTGGTGTGATTTCAGTACCGCGACATCATCAATGCGTTGTACCGCAGCCGATTGTAGATCTTCCGAGAATGACTGGTCACGGAACACCGTTAAGCCTTCTTTCAGGCAAAGCTGGAACCAGTCCCGGCAGGTAATGCGGTTGCCGGTCCAGTTATGGAAATATTCATGCGCAATCACCGACTGCACGCGCATAATCGCGGCGTCAGTGGTGTATTCTTCATCCGCCAGCACACACGAGGTATTGAAAATATTCAGGCCTTTATTTTCCATCGCGCCCATGTTGAACTGGCTAACCGCCACGATCATATAATTGTCGAGGTCATAGGCACGGCCATAATACTCTTCATCCCAGCGCATGGAGTGTTTTAAGGCTTCCATGGCAATCTGGCATTTCGGAATATCTTTCTCTACCGCGTAAATCTCCAGTGACACATCACGGCCTTCAGATGTCACATAATGATCTTTCAATACCGCGAGATCACCGACCACACAGGCAAACAAATAACTCGGCTTTTTGGTCGGATCCTGCCAGATCGCATAATGGCGGTCTTCACCCGCTTCACCGGTTTCCAGCAGGTTACCATTGGCGAGCAGTACCGGATATTTTTTATCGGCTTCAACGCGGGTGGTGAATACAGACAAGACATCCGGACGATCCGGATAGAAGGTAATTTTACGGAAACCTTCCGGTTCATTCTGGGTCACGAATAAATCGCCGGCCTGATACAGGCCTTCCAGCTGGGTATTGCTTTCCGGGTGAATCACCACCTGGGTTTCAATCACGGCGCGATCCGGTGCATTCAGAATAACCAGTTGCTCACTATCCAATTGATAATCGGCTGCGCTCAGGGTTTTGCCATTCAGCTGGATATTTTTTAATTCCAGATCACGGCCCAGCAAAACCAGCTCACCCTCAGTTTGACGCAGCATGACCAAGGTTGCATCGACCTGCGTCTGGTCGTCAAACACTCGGATATCCAGATGAATAGAATCCACTAAAAAAACCGGTTTTTGGTAATCTTTTAAAAAGACGGTTTGATCTGCCTGAACGGAAGGGTTTGCCGCGATATTCATATAAAGTCCTGATTTTGATCATCTCTACCGAGATGATTTCATATTTTTCTGGATAGCTCTGGAATAAATCCAGCAGCATCCCACGTATGCTGTAGGTTTATAATGTTATATAAGCATCAGTACAGGTTTTTTCAATCATCCTGGAAAAGGAATGTCTTTTATTTGAGCCAAAATGGGGACTGCAGTACATCAGTAGAAAATGATTTCACCAATAAAATCAGCACGATCACCCAGACCAGCAAGATGATCACGGCCGCCCAGCGACTCGAATAGCGAAAATCCATCAACTCGGCACGTTGCCGGTTTTCTTCCAGCAAGGCTGGTGGAATAAGCTGAATCACCCACCAGATACCCAAAGGCACAATGATTAAATCATCCAGAAAACCCAAGATGGGAATAAAATCTGGAATCAGATCAATCGGAGAAAATGCATAGGCAGCCACCAGCAAGGCCAAGATTTTGGCAAACTTGGGCGTACGCGCATCCCGGGCAATCAGCCATACGGCGACCGCATCGCGCTTTAAACGTCTGGCCCATTGTTTTAATGCCGTCATCATGCTGCCACCTCTGCATTTCGCCCGTCAATCCGCTTGTTATTTTTTTACAATTTAAAATCAATCTTCGCAGGATTTATACTGATGTCAACATAAAGCCCTCAAGTCTTTATGAAAGTCCTGCCTATAGTGTTTATCTTTGCAATCCGCCTACATTCTTAACACGGCATGCCTTTGTTTCCTGCTCAATCCGGCGCATGCTAAAAATTAAGTTCAACCACCACGAAAGAGGTGCGCCATGTTTCTAAAAAAACATATTGTTCGTGTTGAGAACATGAAAGTTATGCAGGCACTCAATTCTGCGCATATTGACCACAAAGTTATCGCCATGTTTATGAGCTGTGAAGGGATTCCCATGCAAGCCCGCGATGTGAGCGTGCTGTTAAACCATTATGATGCGCTGGGTAATACTAAACTCCCAGCCAAAAAAATGCAGAGCCTGATTGCTGCAAAATATTTCGATCATGAGGATGAAACCCTACCTTGTCCGGCAGCGTATTAACTGAATTTAAATGGAAAAGAGCCACTTAGGTGGTTCTTTTTCTTTGTCCTGTTTTTTGCTCTATTTTTATCGACTTGTGATCTTAAGCAGCCAGCTTTTAAAAGTACTCAGCCCAGACCAGCCGTGTATAATTCAACACATGATCCATCTGATTCCATTGAGCAATGTACATGCTGCTGCATATTCTGCAAAGACAACTTGATGAAAGTACCCTGTGCCCGCTCTGTCAGGCGTCGATGTATTGGATCGAGGCAGAACAGTTTGAGCATGAACTGAATTTTCATGAATGCAGCCATTGCCAGCATCAGGTTTTTATTGAACCACAACATACTTGTCACTGTACGCAATGTATGGCACAGCGTAAAAAATTACTGGCCGAAACCCGGTTACAAGAACAACGTAAGCTCAAAGCCAAAGATAAAACCGAATATGAACTGAGTCAGCTCAGCTTTTTGCATAAGCTGTTTTTACTCAGCCTGCTGGATGATCAGGTGCAGGAACATATCGTGCATGATGAATATATTCATTGGGAACAAATCAAATATCACCCGATCAGCCCGAATTATCTATTCCAGAGCAGTCTGATCAAAGCCTTGCTGAAGGAACAGATTTTGCTGCCAAAAGACTTCTCGGATGAAGCCCACCAATATTATGTCAATGTGCGTTTGGATGGTTATTCCGAGCCCAGCCTGTTTAGCATTACCCAGCAACTACGCCATTGGTTTTATGAAAACCTGAGTTTGGGCATTCCGTTTAAAAGCAGTGATGAAGTCAAAGAGGCTTTATATCTGCTGCTCTATCAGGAAATTGTGCAGTTTATGCAGTTTTATTGCCGCACCTGGGGCATCCAGATTGCCGGCAACCAGAACTTTCAGAAATTCTGTTATGGCCTGATGGAAAGTCTGGCGATTGGTCAGATTTATTACCTGATCCAGACGGGACTGGATTATTTGTATCAGCAAAAGGCGCTGCAACCGCGCAATGATAATTTTATCAATACCAACCTGCTGAAAAAAACCTTGCAGCAATATCGTGAACGCTCACTTACGGAAAAATGGGAAACCTCTACCCTGCCACGTCTGCCTCAATTACCGCTGAGCAAGATGAGCGATATTTTATTTTTTAAATTTCTCGGCTACGATGAACGTATCTTTGTGCAGCCGGTGTGGCGTGCATGGAAGAAAATTGAACCCCGGCTGAATTTTTATTCACAAAAACGCTGCATGTATTGTGGCTCGAATGAACTCACGGTGGATTATGATGCTGAACATTATGTTTCGATGATCTGCCGTAACTGCAAACATCAGGACCATTATTTTACTCAATAAGGTCTAGATGTCGCATACACAATAATGATTTCTTTGCTGCGAGATGACTTTTATGGATCGAGTCTATACCGTGTTGGAACATGTGATTCAGGCATGGACCGCCTTACATCAACAACAGCCTTTGGTACAATGCATCACCAATAGCGTTGCCAGCAACTATGTGGCCAATGTCTTACTGGCCGCCGGTGCTTCGCCTGCGATGATTGATAATCCGTTTGAAACCGAAAATTTCACCTCTATTTGCGGCGCACTCAGCATCAATACTGGCACCCCCACTTCCGAACAAATGCAGGCCATGCAAATTTCTGCAAAAACCGCATTTATCCAGAAAAAACCGTGGGTGCTTGATCCGGTGGGCTATGGCCCAGCCCTGCAATGGCGTAGTGATCTGGTCGATAACATGTTGCAGTTCCAGCCCTCGGTGATTCGCGGCAATGCGTCAGAAATCAGCACTCTGGCTGGCAACCAGAGCGCAGCCAAAGGTGTAGACACCACCTTAAGCAGCCATGATATGTATCAGCAAGCCTTGCCTTTACTCGAACACAGTGAATGTATCGCGATTTCTGGCGAGTCCGACTATATCCTGTCCAAACAGTGGGATACCATCATTCAAGTCAATGGTGGCAGCTATTTACAACCGAAAGTCATTGCCAGCGGTTGTGCGCTCGGAGCTTTGATTGCTGCATATGCTGCAGTCACTACACCGACCATTGCCGCAATCGCTGCGCATGTGCATTTTGCCATTGCCGGAAAACTAGCCTATCAGAAAGCCCATCATGTCGGCAGTTTTAATGTGGCCTTTTTAGATGAAGTGTACCGTTTAAATGCCGACAGCATCGCGCAACATGCCGAGCTTAATATGCTGTAATTCATCCGGTCTTGGTGCAAGCACACCAAGACCTTGATGTTTTAGAAAAACAGTAAAATCGCCTGTTTGCAATAAAAATTCTGATTCTGAGCAATACCGACTTTCACATTGACCACCCGAAAACATGCCATTATCGGCCAGCATCTAGTTCACTCGCCTTAATTTTATTCCACAAACAACAGTGCCAGACGCACCTGATCATAACCCATCCGCGGGCTGGTTTCTTCCACAATCGGACGCAGCTTGATCGAGCCATCCTCAGCAAAATGTTCTGAATTTTGTCGTTTTTGCAATTTCTTATAAATTTTACGTACCTGTTCCACCACTTCATCTCCCGGATGCGCAACCGAAATATCCAGTCCCTGCTCTTTATGCAAGCGCGCCAAATGATTGATGATAGTCGCCGGAGTCAGGCCACGTTCCTGCGCAATATCCGCAATGTCATAGCCTTCTTCAAACAACTCACGGGTTTCATCCAGGGTGGCCATGGCATAGCTCTGTTTGGCACCTGCTTTGGCGATTTTCTTTTCATTTCGGTTAATTTCCGCATCGTTTAAAGTGCCGCCACAATGCCGGATAAAAGCACGATGCTGCGGCGTTAAATCGATATGCGAAAAATGGTTTTCCGCTTCAGTCGAAAGCTCTTGAAAACGCCGGTCTGCCTTGATGGCCAGACTATCCAGCTCCAAAGCCTGTTCATTGAAACCCAGTAAACGCAAGCCACTTAAGGACTTCAAGCGTGATAACGCGACATAACCTTGCCCTTTTTCAAAGGTGTGTGTCAGGTTGATTTCTGCCGCTTCCAAGGTCATGCCCTGACTTTTGTGAATGGTAATTGCCCAGGCCAGACGCAAGGGAATCTGCTGAAAACTGGCAATCGCTTTACCGGCTTCATTTTCAATTGACCAGGTTTCTGGTTCCACCAGCATGATCGTTCCATCGGTCAGCTTCACTTTTGGCAAAATACCGTGCTCGTCATCTTCTTCAAAACCGATCACTTCGCCCAGGCTGCCATTGATATAGCCCATATCAAAGTTGTTTTTGACAAACATCACCTTGGCATGTTTTTTTAAGGTCAGTTCTTCTGGCGCTCGCACCGAAGATTTAAGTGTTTCAATCAGCTTTTCATTGCCATCACACACCGCATTGAACTGATGGCCATCATTTTCAATCGCGTTCAGATGCTTAAAGTTGATCGCGTCTACATCCATGTTATGCGTATATAGGCGGGTAAACGTTTCGCCAATGTCCTGCTGGCGTGATTGCTGCAAGGCTTGTAAATGTTCCGTCTGGATATTCTGCGCGCGAATGGCATTGAGAATCTGGTTCAGCATCTCATCATCCTGACGATGCTGCTCGGTCAGATAGCACACGCGGAATTTGGCTTCCACCCAGGCATCCGACATAAAACAGAACTTGTCACGATTGCGTTCTTCATTTTTGCCCACCGGCGGTAACTGGAAAAAGTCACCGGCCAGAATTACTTGAATGCCGCCAAACGCTTCATCACTTTCCTTGAAATATTTCAGCACCTGATTGACCAGATTGAGCTGCTTGGCATGCAGCATGGAAATCTCGTCAATAATCAACACCTGAGCATTCTCCAGATGTTCTTTCAGATACTTGCGCTCTTTCATGCGTTTCAGATCATCTTCGCTCAGATAATCCTTAATGCCAATCCCCGCCCAGGTATGGATGGTCATGCCATTCATGTGCGTGGCGGCAATACCGGTGGAAGCGGTAATCGCCACCGGCACTTTACGCGCTTTGAGATAGTTGATGTATTGATTTAAGGTGTACGTTTTCCCTGCACCAGCCGAACCTGTTAAAAATACATTTTCTCCGGCTTTTAAAAGCTTGAGTGCAGTTTCCTGTTTCATACGACCTTTGCGAACAATAAAAGACGCTATAGCCTACCCACTTTTAGCACAAAAGTTAAGTCCAAGCCTACTGCGCCACGACTTAGTCTTGCTGCTGCATTTGGACATTTAATCGTGCCACAAAACGTTGTGCGATCTGGATCATGGCGGCATCTGCTTTACGGTTATTTGGTAATTCCAGCTGGTCAAACACAAACACTCCCGCACGGTAATGACAGCCCAAGGTATAGGCTTTCTCGTGCTGCTGACGATGCTGCATATGAAACGCGACATATTCACCATCAATAATGCGTTGGCTATAACTGCTGGCCAGACAATGCCGGAAGCGGGTCGATTCCTGAATGATCCGTTCGATGCTATGCAGCTCCTCAAAGCTCCACTCGCCCCATAGAATTTTATCGGTTTGCGTTAAGGGTGCCCAGTCCTGTACCGGAGAGCGTTGTTGCAGCTTGGCCAGAATATTCTGTCGCTGTTGCTGCTGATGCCAGCTGATCGCTTGCTGAAACAGACCGTTCCAGGTCAGGTTTTTCGGCACGACTGGATAAGCGCGCAGATAATCGGCCAGATAATCGCGGACATACGCTTCAAATACAGACACCCGGGTATGCTCCGATTGCAGATAAAATAATTGCCGGAAATGACTGACATCCAGCTGTAGCCGTTGCAACAGCAGATAAAAATGCTGATCTTGCTGTTTTTCGACATCCATATAGGCAATTAATGCCGGATCCAGTGGCTGCACAATCGCCTGTAGATGCTGCATATAGGCCTGCATGATCCGGCTTAAGGATTGATAACTAGACTTCCAGGCCGATGCAGCACTCTCATGCACCAACAGCAGTAACTGTTGCCATTCCTCAAAATACATGACGGAATTCGAGATCAGCCGGCGCGGCTCAGATCCTCGTGCCTGTCCATACAGCACAAAGCGGGTATTTTTCGGATGCTCAAACCAGTGCTGTTGCAAGGCTAACTGTTGGCAGCTCTGGATCCACAGCCCCGCCGCCACATACTGAAAATATTTTAAGGTCTGTAAAATCACCTGAGGATGCATCTGCCAGGTATCGAGAAAACTACAAGCTGTCACAGCACAACGTACATGCGCATGTTGCAGATGCTCACTCACCCAGTCCAACACTATCGTGTCCTGTTTAAATAGCCAGTTCACCGTACGCGTCAACTGCAATACAGGTAAATTTCCGATTTCCGGTTGCCACCAACCCAGCTCGCGAGTTAAAAAATGTACTTTGGCCAGCACATCATCGCGTTGCCAGTGTTGCGGCTGAATGCACCGCACAAAACCCAGCAAGGCAGGCTGCTCGATCGCCGGTTTGTGCAATTGCTGGATAGGCAATTGCTGCTGTAACACTTGTTGCAGGGTAAACCGTTCCGGAAACAGCAAGGCAATAATACGATAGGCCGTCTTGCCCAACCACTGTGCGGCACTCCTGCTCAACTTCTCATAAACTGGAATTAAGCCCGACACCGGCAGAAAACTTTCCCCCATTACCGAATTGATCAGGCACATATGCTTGAAGTTCAACATCACCGCCAGTGGAATTGGTACCTGTTGTATCGCATAGTCTTGTAAGTGTGGCTGCTGATAATAACCACCCGCTATCATCAGCTGATCCAGCAGCTTCGCCTGCGGCAAGCTAATAGCTTGCAAATAGGCTTCAATCCGGGATTCCGCCTCAATCCAGCAAAACACCTGTTCAATCAGACTTTGCCGCAACAGCTGTGCCTTGGTTTTCAAAAACAGTGAATGTTGCGCGTGCTGATCGCCAGTTAAAAACATCACATCATGCAGCAAAAAACGGCGGATGTGCTCTACATCCGGATACAGCGTAGTGCTTTGCAGCTGGATACACGGGCTTTGCGCGCGCCGAAAGCGGATACAAAACATGGCAGCGGCCAGATCAATCTGCTGCTGCTCCGCATTCACCCGTAATAGGTTCTGTGCGGTCAGCCCATGCAACAGTTGATACTGCTTCTGCACAATGGCTTGAAATTCAGGCACCAGTTCCATCAATTGCTGTGACTTCTGCTGATGGTCATTCTGCGCGAGTGCCTGCTGCATCGGTTTTGCCTACTGAAGTGCGGAAAAAAGGATTTGGGCAGTGTGACAACAAAACCTGTGAATAGCAATTGATCAGACTTGAGTCAAAAGCCTGATGCAGCGGGTTTTCATTTTATTTTTAAATAGGGATCAATGGTTTAACCACCCGTTAAAAATGGTAGGTTTTTGGTAGGTAGGCAAAAGGCCGGGCACGCACAATACTGGCTCTCAAGGTGAGGAGTCACCTGCTCAATAACAATGAAGGAAGAAGGAAACGCTTCATGGCTTTTAAAAATATTGCAGATCAAACCAACGGATTTTACATTCCTTGCGTCTCACTCTTTGGCCCAGGATGTGCCAAGGAAATTGGCAGCAAGGCCAAAGACCTCAATGCAAAAAAAGCACTCATCGTGACCGATGAAGGCCTGTACAAATTTGGTGTCGCGCATACCATTGCCGGCTATCTCACTGAAGCTGGTGTAGACAGTCATATTTTCCCGGGTGCCGAACCGAACCCGACCGATATTAACGTGCATAACGGCGTACAAGCCTACAATGATCATGACTGTGACTTTATTGTGTCTTTAGGCGGTGGCTCATCGCATGACTGCGCCAAAGGCATTGGCTTGGTCACCGCAGGTGGTGGACATATCCGTGATTATGAAGGCATCAACAAAAGCTCGGTTCCGATGACACCACTGATCGCTGTGAATACCACAGCGGGTACCGCTTCAGAAATGACCCGTTTCTGTATCATCACCAATACTGATACCCATGTCAAAATGGCAATTGTTGACTGGCGCTGCACACCCTTAATCGCGATTGATGATCCGAAACTGATGCTGGCCAAACCGGCAGGTCTCACCGCAGCGACTGGCATGGACGCCCTCACCCATGCCGTGGAAGCCTATGTATCCACCGCTGCCAACCCAATTACCGATGCCTGTGCTGAAAAAGCCATCAGCATGATCAGCGAATGGTTACGTCCGGCCGTGGCCAATGGTGAAAACCTCGAAGCGCGTGATGCCATGAGTTATGCCCAGTATTTGGCCGGTATGGCATTCAACAATGCCTCACTTGGTTATGTGCACGCCATGGCGCACCAGCTGGGCGGTTTCTATAATCTGCCACATGGGGTGTGTAATGCGATTCTTCTGCCGCATGTCTGTGAGTTCAACCTGATTGCCTGCCCGGACCGTTATGCCAAAATTGCAGAATTAATGGGTGTCAATACCCAAGGTTTGACCGTGACTGAAGCAGCGCATGCCGCGATTCAGGCCATCCGTGAATTGTCCAGCTCGATTGGTATTCCTGCTGGTCTGGCCGAGTTGGGCGTAAAAGAGGAAGATCTGGGCATTATGGCGGAAAATGCACAAAAAGATGCCTGCATGCTCACCAACCCGCGCAAGGCCAACCACAGCCAAGTGGTCAATATGTTTAAAGCAGCCTTGAAAGCACCGCATGGCCAAGTTGTTAACCTGTTTAAAGCGGCGATGTAAGTCTACACTCTCCTATTGGTAGCTTATCGCTTTTTCGGAAGACCATTCTGGTGGTCTTCCTTTTTTTTATTTTGCTATTATAAAAGCAACGATTGACAACTGATGTGCTTTATTGAAGGATGAAGCCATTCTCTACAGGATTCTGCCGAAAATCATGACAGAAACGTCGCATATATCACGTTACCATACAGACATTCTTGGCAATGGTTATCAACAACTCACCCTGCATTTCCCAGATGACTATGATGGTCCTGTGGTTGCGACGCTCATCCGCAAAAAATCAGCAATATCGAGTAATAAAGCGGTTTTATATATTCATGGTTTTATCGATTACTTTTTCCAGACCGAAATGGCGGAACGCTTTAATCAGCAAGGCTATGATTTTTATGCGCTGGACTTGCGCAAATATGGTCGCTCCAAGCGTGCACATCAAACCTTGTTTACGGTACATGATTTAAGTGAATATGACCGGGAAATCAGCCGGGCTTTGCAGATTATTGGCGAAGAAGAACACGATTCCGTCTTGCTCGCCGGTCATTCTACCGGCGGCCTGATCTGTACTTTATATGCTGCCCGCCATCCCCAGCATCCTTTGCTCAAGGCACTGTGGCTCAACAGCCCGTTTTATGATTTCAACACCGGCTTACTCAAGAAAAAACTGGGCATTCCGCTGTTAAGTAAAATTGGCAAACACCTGCCCAAGCTGCGCGTACCGAGCGGTTTAAATCCATGGTATGTTTCCAGCCTGCATCGCGCCTTTCACGGCGAATGGGATTTCAATTTACTGTGGAAACCCAAGTCTTATCCCACAGTGGCCCTGGGTTTTATCCGTGCTATTTATCAGGCACAACAGGAGTTGCAACAAGGCGTCCGTCTTGCCATTCCCACCCTGATCATGCACTCAGATCAGAGCCGTTTTCCGAAAAGATGGGGCATTCAGGCACAAAATAGCGATATTATCCTGGATGTGGACGACATCGCAAAGCAGGCTAAAAAATTACAAGGTGATGTCACTGTAATGACAATTCATCACGGCGTGCACGATCTGGTCCTCTCCGGCCCCGCAGTTCGCGCATGGGTGTATCAGCAACTGTTTGGCTGGCTAGAAAGTAAAAACCTGTAAGGGTTGTGCTTAGATCTCATGCTGATATTTTAACAGCCATTGATGCGCCGGGTGCTCTGCAGGCAGCAATTCAATCAGGCGTTCCACCGCATCAATCGCTTCCGGGAAATGCGCGACATGCTTCAATAAGGCATCGGC
Source organism: Moraxellaceae bacterium (assembly GCA_029267635.1). GTDB lineage: Bacteria > Pseudomonadota > Gammaproteobacteria > Pseudomonadales > Moraxellaceae > Acinetobacter. Next base: position 206,814 of record JAJUIK010000002.1, read on the forward strand.
TTCATTGGCTTTAAAAATCACTTCACTCAGACGTGATTCCAGACAGGCACGCCAGGCGCACAGAAATGGGCTTTCGGTTTTGGCCAGAAAAATGCCACTGCATAGTTTCAGCGCGGAATCGATATAACCCGCGTCCAGCGCACGTTCGGCCTGTAAAAAATCGGCTTCAATGTTGACCAGCAAACGGTAAGGCCGCGACCCCAGCATGCCCCCCAACACCTCGCGTAACTGCGACATTTCTGCTTTGAGCGTACCCATGCTGACCTTACGCTCACCATATAAAGCCTGATGTAAATGATCCAGGTTCATCCCTTGTGGGCATAAGGCGAGAATGGTCAATATTTCAATCTGGCGTGGTGTCAAAACCAGTGTTTTACCATTAAATAGCACCTGAGGAACGGCAAAGGCACGGATATACAGCTGCTGTTTTTGGTGCTCCAAGAGCGCAGATTGCAAAATCGCCGCACACCGTTCTGCCGCCAGCAAACCCAGGCTGTTATGCTGATTCCATGTGGTCGAAAGATCAATCACTCCCAGCACCTGTTTGGAATAGGGATCCAGAATTGGCGCTGCATAACAGACCCAGTCGTGCACGGAACTCATGAAATGCTCATTGGAAAACACACAGCTCGACTGCTGGGTTTTTAACGACAAGGCCAGTGCATTGGTGCCAACCAGTTCCTCACGCCACTGACCACCTTCGACAAAATGCACCCGCTCTGCGGCACTGCGCATCTGCTGGCTGGATGCACTCCAAATGATGGTACTGCCGACATCGCCCACTGCCAGCACCATCGAAGACTGTTCAGCAATATGGCGTAAATCTTCGGCACAATGGCTCAGCGCAATTTCTAATGCTGTAGGAGTTTTATGCGCACGGCTATCGGCCAAGGGCGCAGCCAAGCGATCTTTCGGAATTTCTGCCGAAACCGAACGTTGCCAGGAACTGGCAATACTTTGTCCGAGTTGTTGAGCATGTGTCGGCGACACGCTCAACTGCTGGCGCAGACCTTCAATACGGTCGCGCTGCTGCTGCAGTTCTAATTTTGTAAACATTTGTACATTCCTTGTGACTTGTCCCGGATTCCTACCTTTTCCCTACCTTATGCTGTTTATGCTAATCAAATAATGTACCAAAGTACCTTATACCAAAGCTGTAGATACTTTTCAGCTCATGAATTATAAGCAAAGGAATACTGACATGCGTTACCTCGACCCGAATCAACCTGGCTCAAAAGTCCAATTCAAAGCCCAATATGAAAACTTTATTGGCGGTCAATGGGTGGCTCCTGTAAAAGGAGAATACTTCGAAAATATTTCCCCTGTCGATGGAAAAGTGTTTACCAAAGTGCCGCGTTCTTCAGCGGAAGACATCGAACTGGCGCTGGATGCAGCGCATAAAGCCAAAGCCAGCTGGAACAAAACCTCCGCGACCACACGTTCTAACCTGTTGCTAAAGATTGCCGACCGTCTGGAACAAAATCTGGAAATGCTGGCGGTAGCCGAAACTTGGGACAATGGTAAACCGGTACGTGAAACACTCGCAGCGGATATTCCATTGACGATTGACCATTTCCGTTATTTCGCCAGCTGCATCCGTGCACAGGAAGGCGGTATTTCCGAAATTGATGAAGATACTATCGCTTACCACTTCCATGAACCGCTGGGTGTGGTGGGTCAGATTATTCCTTGGAACTTCCCGATCCTGATGGCAGCATGGAAACTGGCTCCCGCTTTGGCTGCAGGAAACTGTATTGTGCTCAAACCGGCAGAACAAACGCCGGTCAGTATTCTGGTATTGGTTGAGTTGATCCAGGATTTGTTACCGCCTGGTGTGCTGAATATCGTGAATGGTTATGGTGTTGAAGTTGGCCGTCCATTGGCGACCAATCCGCGCATTGCCAAAATTGCCTTTACTGGTTCTACCCAGGTCGGCCAGCTCATCATGCAATATGCCACGGAAAATATTATTCCGGTCACGCTGGAACTCGGCGGTAAATCTCCAAACATTTTCTTTGAAGATGTCATGGCACAGGAAGATGACTATCTGGACAAAGCGCTGGAAGGTTTTGCCATGTTTGCCCTGAACCAGGGTGAAATTTGTACCTGCCCTTCTCGTGCACTGATTCAGGAAAGTATCGCGGATCAATTCTTGGAAAAAGCCATTGAACGGGTAAAACGTATCAAAACTGGCCATCCGCTCGATACCGAAACCATGATTGGTGCGCAGGCTTCCCAGGAGCAGCAGGACAAAATTCTCGGTTGTATCGCCACAGGCCGTAATGAGGGTGCTCAAGTCTTGACCGGTGGCGGTGCTCGTCAGGAAGTTGGCAGTGGTTTCTATATCGAACCGACAATTTTCAAAGGCGACAACAGCATGAAAATCTTCCAGGAAGAGATTTTCGGGCCGGTGCTTTCCGTGACTACGTTCAAAGATTTTGATGAAGCCATCAAAATTGCCAATGATACGATTTATGGTCTCGGTGCCGGTGTCTGGTCACGTTCAGCACATACCTCCTACCGTGCGGGTCGAGCAATTGAAGCCGGTCGGGTCTGGACCAACTGTTACCACATCTATCCAGCGCATGCGGCGTTTGGTGGTTACAAAAAATCAGGTATCGGTCGTGAAAACCACAAAATGATGCTGGATCATTACCAGCAAACCAAAAACCTGTTGGTCAGTTACTCAACCAAACCTGCCGGTTTCTTCTAACCGGATCAACAGAAACTGCACAAACAACCGGATGGCATGCTCCATCCGGCTTTTATTGGCGTCCTTACAAGTGATCAATTACTCGGTTCTTAGTTGCAATGCGGTGAATTCATGAAAGGCTTCAATCGCATTTGCCGCAAACATCAACGAGGGGCCACCGCCCATCAGCACGGCCACACCCAGTACTTCATTTAATTCCTCAAAACTTGCACCCAGTTTGACCAATGCCTTGGTATGAAAACCAATACAGCCATCACAACGGTTCGCCACCCCAATCGCCAGCGCAATAAACTCTTTGGTTTTTGGATCCAGGACACCCTCTTTTAAAGCATTCTGGCTCAGCGCATGAAAACTCTGCATCAAATCCGGAGATTCTTTATGCAAATGTTTTAAATTCTTAGAAATAGAATGGGTCAGTTCGTTATAAGACATCAGATATGATCCTCAGGACTGGATTAAAATATTAATATACATTTTTATAATATATTTATTTGTTTATCTCTATTCAAAAATCTGATTGGCTTTTGCTCGAGTTTTGCTTATGTTGAAGTTAACAACTCTGCACCGCATCTATTCACATGCATACATTTAATTTACCGAAAACCATTTATGCCATTCAACATCTGGCTTTTGAAGATTTAGGCTCGCTTGAAGACTTATTTTATCAACTCGGCTACCGGGTACGTTATTTTGAAGCTGGCGTGGATGATTTACGTCAGGCACTTGAATTTGAAGGATTGACGATCATATTGGGCGGGCCGATTGGTGTCTATGACACTGCAGACTACCCTTTTTTGACGGATGAAATTGAATTACTGAAAAAACGTCTGGCACAAAATCTGCCAACACTAGGCATCTGTCTGGGTGCACAATTGATTGCGCATGCTTTAGGAGCCACAGTCTATGCCGGAGCTACAAAAGAAATTGGCTGGAGCCGTTTAAATCTGCTGCCTATGGCAAATAATCCACTTCAGAATTTAGAAGACACCCCGGTATTACACTGGCATGGCGATACTTTTGATTTACCCACTGAGGCAACATTGCTCGCCAGTACCAATGCTTACCCACATCAGGCCTTTGCGGTAGGTAGAAATATTTTGGCCTTACAATTCCATCTGGAAATTGCCGGTGAGTTTTTTGAGAAATGGTTAATTGGACATACGGCTGAGTTACGTCAAACACAAATTTCTATTCCTGCTTTACGCCAGGACAACCAGCGCTATGCTGCGGCACTAGAAAGACAGGCCAAACGCATTATTCAAGGTTTTCTTGAGCGGATTGGTACGACCTCATAATTTTTTGCAAAATAAAAAAGCACCCGATTAGGTGCTTTTTAAAAACTAAAAACTCAAACTGATTATTTTTGTGCCGGTACAGAAGCTTCAGTGGTGATATTTACAGTGATTTTGTCACCCACATTTGGCACATAAGCACCTACACCAAATGCAGAACGATCAAATGAAGTCGTCGCATTGAAACCAATCGCTTGTGCTTTGGTCATTGGGTGTTCGCCTTGTTTGTTCAACACAGCATTCAACACCACTGGCTTGGTGATATTTTTAATAGTCAAGTCACCCGTAATTTTGTATTTGTTTTTGCCCAAAGCCTGAACTTTAGTACTTTTGAAGGTAATGTTTGGATATTTTGCTGCATCAAAGAAATCTGCAGTTTTCAAATGATCATCCAATGCTTTTACGTTGGTATTCAAACTTGCCAATGGAATGGTTACATTCACTGAAGAATTAGATGGTTTAGCATTATCTACATTGATCGTACCCTGAATATCAGAGAAGTTCGCAGATGGTGTAGAGAAACCAAAGTGATTCCAAGAGAATACTGTAGCCGTATGCGTTGGATCAATTTGATACGCAACTGGCTTTGCAAAAGTGAATGTTGTTGCTGTTGCAACAGCTAAACCAAGGCTTAACGCTTTCAAAGAAGTCATTATTTTCTATCTCAACTATAAGAATAAGCATTATTTTAGGGATTATTAGAGGGATTACAGCGCTATAGATAAAACGTATCGTTTTATCTATAGAACAAAACTGTGTATTTTCTCTATTGCGAAAAATTCCTTTTTTAATTTATAGGGCTTTCGTGCCTTCAAAACCTGCATCTGTATATTTTTTGTTATTTATGCTGTTAAAAATCATTTCCTTAAAAGCACAAAACAAAAACGCCCCGTAGGGCGTTCTTTTCTAATAGCGTCAGTTACGCAGTTAATTCTTTCACCGCAGCAACCACGGCTTCCGTGGTAATACCGAAGTGCTGGAACAGATCTTTGGCTGGTGCAGATTCGCCATAAGTCATCATGCCGATAACTTTGCCATCCAGACCGACAAATTTCCACCAGTAGTCCACATGCGCCGCTTCAACCGCAACACGCGCACGAATCGCTGATGGTAATACCGCTTCACGGTAAGCGGCATCTTGCTTCATGAATTCTTCCGCACATGGCATAGACACCACACGTACACCGTCAAGCTGTGCATAGGCTTCCATCGCCAATGAAACTTCCGAACCCGTCGCGATAATAATTGCTTTCAATTCGCCTTTTTCTTCAGCCAGGACATAACCACCTTTCGCCACGTTCTCAATTTGCGCTTGAGTACGGGTTTGGAATGGTAAATTTTGACGCGAGAAGATCAAAGCGGTTGGACCTTCTTTACGCACTAACGCAGATTTCCAGGCAATAGCCGATTCGATGGTATCCGCTGGACGCCAGGTATTCAGATTTGGTGTACCACGCAATGATGCGATCTGTTCAATCGGTTGGTGTGTTGGACCATCTTCACCCAGACCAATCGAGTCATGCGTATACACATGGATCACGCGCTGTTTCATCAATGCCGACATACGTACCGCATTACGCGCATATTCCATAAACATCAGGAAGGTAGCGACATAAGGAATGAAACCGCCATGCAGCGCAACACCGTTAGCAATCGCAGTCATACCAAACTCACGTACACCATAGTGTACGTAATTACCGGCTGGATTGTCCTGCACACCTTGACAGCCTTTCCATAAAGTTAGGTTAGAACCTGCTAAGTCTGCAGAACCACCCAACAATTCAGGCAATAATGGACCAAACGCTTGTAAAGTATTTTGGCTGGCTTTACGCGATGCCACAGTTTCTGCTTTGGCATTTACTTCGGCAATATAGGCATCGGCTTGCGCCAAGAATTCTGCTGGTAATTCACCTGAAATACGGCGTAAAAGTTCAGCAGCTTCGGTTGGATATTTTGTTTGATACTGAGCAAAGATTTCGTTCCAGGCCGCTTCAGCTTCAGCACCTTTGGCTTTCGCATCCCATGCCGCATACACGTCAGCCGGAATCACAAATGGCTCATCTGTCCAGCCCAATGCTTCACGGGTCAAGGTGATTTCATCATTGCCCAATGGCGCACCGTGACAGTCTTCTTTACCCTGTTTATTTGGAGAACCTAAACCGATAATGGTTTTACAGATAATAATGGTTGGTTTCTTCGTTTCTGCTTTCGCTGCAACAGTCGCTTGGCGGATCGCATCAGCATCATGACCATCAACACGGATAACTTGCCAGCCATATGATTCAAAACGTTTTTGGGTGTCGTCAGAGAACCAGCCCTCAACTTCACCATCAATCGAAATGCCGTTGTCATCATAGTAAGCAATCAGTTTACCCAGTTCCAGCGTTCCCGCCAAAGAACAGACTTCGTGCGAAATGCCTTCCATCAAGCAGCCATCACCGAGGAAACAATAGGTGTAATGATCTACAATTTTGATGTCATCTTTGTTGAATTGTGCCGCTAGAGTTTTTTCAGCTAAAGCGAAGCCCACTGCATTGGCAATCCCCTGACCTAAAGGACCTGTAGTGGTTTCTACGCCCGGTGCATAACCATATTCTGGATGGCCCGGGGTTTTAGAATGTAATTGACGGAACTGTTTAAGATCTTCAATGGAAAGCTCATAACCGGTTAAATGCAATAAAGCATAGTGCAGCATTGAACCATGACCATTGGACAATACAAAACGGTCACGGTTTGCCCATTGCGGATTGCTTGGGTTATGGTTTAAAAATTCACGCCACACCACATCTGCGATATCTGCCATCCCCATCGGTGCACCTGGATGTCCTGAGTTGGCTTTTTGCACAGCATCCATCGCCAGCACACGAATTGCATTTGCAATACGACGTTCGTTCAAAGGGGTCGTCATAGGTCAGATTCCAAATTAGCGTTTAAAGAGAATATGAATCGAAGAATTCAAAATTGCGTCTATTGTCTTAAAAAATGTGCACAGGGTAAAGTCTAGAGCTGTGAATAGTGCCGGTTTTTTTAAATCATCGCGATTTAGAGGTAGAAATTCTAATAAAATAAGGTACATTTATTTTGCTTTGCACCCTGCTCTGCTAGTGCTTTCAACATCAGGATTCATACTAAGATCAACCCAAAAATGAATATTATTCAGCTTTAAAATATAAGTTTTAAAAACACTCAATTTAGCAACAATGCTCAAATGTTGGATAAGAATCGTAATTGTAGAACTTCATTTTGCACAAAATCTGGGTACTGAACCGTGCTGATTTACCCTCTGAGCTGAATATAACCACACTGTACATAGTGATTAAAATGCAATGAGATTGAAATAAATTCATCCAATTTGGTCAGGTTAAGCTAGTCCTAAAGTCGAACTCGATGTAACATATTGCGTCTTTTGAAATAACTGTGATAGGACTTATGCGCGAGTACGCTGTATTTACCTCGGAATCTGTAAGCGAAGGCCATCCAGATAAAATGGCTGACCAAATCAGTGATGCTATTTTGGATGCCATCTTAAAAGAAGACCCAGATGCGCGGGTTGCTTGTGAAACGCTGGTCAAAACAGGTGCGGTTGTACTTGCGGGTGAAATCACAACAACTGCGAATGTCGACTTTGAAACAATTGTGCGTCAAACCGTGAATGGCATCGGTTATCACCATTCTGACCTGGGTTTTGATGGTTCGACCTGTGCTGTCATCAACATGATTGGCAAACAGTCACCGGAAATTGCACAAGGTGTAGACCGCCAAAAACCTGAAGATCAAGGCGCCGGTGACCAAGGTTTGATGTTTGGTTATGCCAGCCGTGAAACCGATGTATTGATGCCAGCGCCAATTTCCTATGCACATCGCCTCATGGAAAAACAGGCCGAGTTGCGCCGTGGTGGACATTTATCTTGGTTACGTCCAGATGCAAAAAGTCAGGTGACATTTGCCTATGAAAATGGTGTACCCGTTCGTTTGGATGCCGTGGTTCTTTCAACCCAGCATGATCCGGAAATTTCTCAAGCCAAGCTTAAAGAAGCGGTGATTGAGGAAATTATCAAACCGGTGATACCTGCTGAAATGTTCCATGCCGAGACCAAATTCCATATTAATCCGACCGGTATGTTTGTGATCGGTGGTCCTGTGGGTGACTGTGGTTTGACCGGCCGTAAAATTATCGTGGATACCTATGGCGGTATGGCACGTCATGGTGGTGGTGCATTTTCCGGTAAAGATCCATCTAAGGTCGACCGTTCTGCAGCTTATGCCGGCCGTTATGTAGCGAAAAATATCGTTGCGGCAGGTCTTGCAGATAAATGCGAAATTCAGGTGTCTTACGCCATTGGTGTGGCTGAACCTACCTCGATTTCGATTAATACCTTCAACACAGCCAAAGTGGATGAAGCCTTGATCATCGCCTTGATCCGTGAGCACTTCGATTTACGTCCATACGGCATTACCCGCATGTTGAACCTAATCCAGCCAATGTACAAAAAAACTGCAGCTTATGGCCACTTTGGCCGTGAAGGTTCGGATACTGCCTTTACTTGGGAAAAAACCGACAAGGTTGAAGCATTGAAAGCTTCTGCTGGCCTGTAAGGTATTCCTCTCTAAAAAACCCGCTGATGCGGGTTTTTTTATTGAAAAATTACTATAGATTCAGTATTTATAACTTATACCCACTTTATAAAGTAGATAATCTATGCCAATTCTTTTGCAAGTCGATTTCCCAAGCAATGGCCCTTTTGGTGATGAAATGGCACAAGCTTACCAACCCTTAGCGGAAAGCATTAATCAGGAGCCTGGTCTGATCTGGAAAATCTGGACCGAAAATAGTGAAGCGGGAGAAGCCGGTGGCATCTATTTATTTGATAGCCAGGAAAATGCGAAAAACTACTTAGACATGCACACAGCACGCTTGCAAAGTTTTGGTGTGCAAAATATTCGCGGCAAAATTTTTACAGTGAATGATACTTTGTCTCGCATTAATCAAGCCCCCCTCTGAGTGCTCAATCTATTCAAAAAATAAAAAATCCTGCACGGTGTACTCATCACCTCAGCAGGATTTTTTATTTACTATTTATTGACTGCTACTGTTACGGTCCTGATTCAACACTTGTAATAAGGTCGGTTGTGTTGGGGTATCCTGATGATCTTTAAAATACACCTGTACGATCTGAAAGACGACTGCTACCACTAAACAGGCAGAAATACAAAACACCCAAAGACCATAGGGACTGCGAATATTATGTGAACCACATTCTGGACATTCTTTGTCTTCTGCCGTCAAAATTTTATCACAGCAGGCACAACGATATTGATGGTACAACATAGGCTTACTCCTACTTTGTCCGTCGATTCATTATTATTTTTACATTACTTATAATATAAAAACATTTTGATGAAGGATCCATTGCTCTTATGTGAAGGTTTGTAATTGAGGCATCAAAATATAAAATTTTTGTATGTCTAACAGATGACAGGATTGCACCAATCTAAAGTAATTCAAATATTCAATTCTCATTTTTTTCTTGCTTTAAATTTTATACCTACTGATCCAGCACATTTTTCCAAGTCTATCTCTCGCCAGATTCTGCTAGACTGAACATAATCATTGAGGAGTAAAATGCATGGTACAGTTAATCAACAAGGGAGGCTTTCGTGAGCGGGCAAACCGTAGTCGTCGCTATGCGGGTTCAGAAAACCGACAAACCACACTGGCACCGAATAGCTATACAAAAAAAGAGGAACAAGCGATCGAAACGGCAACGACTAGACCATTAGTCAATGTTCAGGATCAAACTCAATCTTCAGATCAAACCGGTTAATGCAGTATCTTGAACGCATCCAAGCACAGCCATACCGCAAACAGCAGAAACAAAACACCAGAAAGCAAATCAATATAACCACCTGAACGCTGATAGAGTGCCTTGATACGCGGTAACGACATAATCCACATAAAGATGGCAAAGGTCAGAAAAGTTTGCACAGGAATTAGCACCGCCAATTGGGATTGAATACTACTAGAAGCCGATGAACTGAGCGCTAAAGAAAAAACACTACTGAAATAAACCAGTGTCTTGGGATTGGATAAATTGGTCAATAATCCCAACAAAAAGTAGTTTTGCACCGTCTGGACAGCCCCCATTTCCCAGACAGTTTTTTGCTTGAGAGTCGCCCGGCCCGCTTGTAACATGCCCCAGCCCATCCGGGCAAGAAATAATCCACCCAACAACATCAGTATCTGCTGAATCCACGGCCGTTGTTTAATCAATACGGTAAAGCCCGCCAAGGTCAGTATCACCCAAAGCACAATGCCTACCGAAATACCGAGAATAATTTTTAAAGTGTTGCGACGTGTAGTGGATGCTGCACTTTTCGCAATCAAGAGTACATCCGGTCCAGGGCTGAGTTGCGCGACAAAATGTAATAAACAGATGGTGAATAACAGGGACATCAGCTCAAGATCATTAAAAAATAAACGGGGATAAATACAGATTAATGCTGGCTAAAACCCAGATAACGGTACATTCCCTCTACCCCAAGTTCGGCCTGTATGTGGTGTTCTACCGGATAGTCGCTACTAGTCAAAGTGGCAGCGATATTCATTTCAGGATCTTCATGAATATCATCAACGCCTTGCGATAAGCTAGCTTCAAAACGATCACTGATAAATTCAAAACCCAAATCCATGGCAATATATAAAGTATGTTCACATGGTTGCACATACTGTTCCTGTTGCCAGTCAATCACGGCTCGCTGACAAAAAGGACACACGATATTGGCATCGGCAGGCAGAATAGTCGGTGTAGCAACAGTCATGGTCATCTCATCAGAATATTTGCGGATTATTATAGCCCTTTTGTGCTCACTCACCTGCTATAAATTGCATGGAAAACATGAATGAGACCATCGTTACGGTATGTAACTATCTTTCATTATGTTTGAACACAGCATCCCCCCAATAAAAGTTCTCATCATTCCAGAAATAGAACAAAACATTGCATGAACATCTATAGTCGATATTTTTGTCATTTGGCATAATGGCTGCAATGAGATAAATCACCGACTTGCGACAGGCAAGGCGGTAGGAGATAAAAGATGAACGCCTATTTACATAAAAGTTCTGATCGTGGCCATGTTAAAGAAGGCTGGCTCGAAACTTATCATAGTTTTTCTTTTGCCAGCTGGTATGACCCACGCTTTATGGGGGTGAGTGCATTGCGCGTGATTAATGATGACACTATTGCAGCACATAACGGTTTTGGCACCCATCCGCATGACAACATGGAAATTCTGACCTGCGTTCTCTCCGGACAGATTACCCACAAAGATAGCATGGGCAATAAAAAGCATATCCGTGCCGGTGAATGGCAATTGATGAGTGCCGGCACTGGTGTACGCCACAGTGAAATCAATGAAACTGATGAACCGGTTCACATGCTGCAAATCTGGTTATTGCCGAATGTCCGGGATGCTGAACCAACGTATCAGCAGATTTCACGCAATCCAAAAGAGACGCCCAACCAATGGCATACCATTGTGGCACCGACAGACGATGCACCCATGTTTATCCGTCAGGATACCATCATTCAATCTGCTTATCTGGTGGCAGGTCAGACACTGCCAATTCAAACAAGTAAAGGTTTGAACTATGTGCATCTGATTGAAGGCTCAGTCCAAATCGGTGAATATACAGTCAATGCCGGCGATGCCTTGGCCTTTGCTGATCCAAGTGAAATTATCGCCAGTGAAGATGCCTTAATGATCTGGTTCGATCTACCCGCCAAAGCATAAACGTCAAGTACAGAGAATAAAAAACCGAATCAGCAGATTCGGTTTTTTATTGATGTAGACAGGAATTTTATTAATTCACATCTTTCATTTCAATTTTTTTGGCTTCAGGACTAATTTCACGCGCCTCGCCATCAATAATACTGGAATCACCACCACGTTGCTGGTTTTGCATTTGCTGCATCTGACGCATCATGTCTTCAAAAGGATTGCCACCGCCCTGACCTGCTGCACCCATGCCACCCATCATACCGCCCATCATTTTATCCATCATGGCTTGCTGACGTTTGGCCATGGTTTTCATTAATGCATTACGAAAAGCGGTTTGTACACTAGGAATCATCACCAGCACTGCCAATACATCGGTAATTAAGCCTGGTAATAACAGTAGAAAACCCGACATTGCAGTGGCCAATTTTTTGCTGACTGCAGGGTCATTGCCCAGTTGCCCGGTCATTTGCATTTGTTGTAATTGCGGCATGATATTCGCGGTACTCGAACGAATCAGGTTCAAACCAATAAAAAAGGCAATAATGAACCAGAAAAATACATACCAGCCACTGATGAACTGTGCTACGCCAATCCATACCGCAATCTCAAGAATCGCACCAAGTACAACGATAAGAAGTAAATTCATGTAAAACTAAGTCTAATCTCAAAAAGAAAATTGAATTCAGTATCGGTTCAGCGAAAGGCCGGATCAAGCTTTTTTCATACTGTTATGTAACAATAAGGCCTATATTGTATTTTTCAAGTCTAAGCATGTCACTCATTATTGGTATCGATCCAGGCTCACGTCTAACAGGTTATGGCATTATTGAAAAGCAGGGGCAACATTTGCGTTTTGTCGATGCCGGAACCATTCGTACCGAAAGCACCGACATGCCGGAACGTTTAAAACGCATCTTTGTCGGCATTGAACGCATTGTAAAATTCCATGGCCCAACCGAAGCCGCCGTAGAACAGGTGTTTATGGCACAAAATCCAGATTCCGCCTTAAAACTGGGTCAGGCTCGTGGTGCTGCGATTGCAGCACTGGTCAACCTGGATCTGGATGTGGCGGAATATACCGCACGCCAGATTAAACAGTCGGTTGTCGGCTACGGCGCGGCAGATAAAGACCAGGTACAAATGATGGTGATGAAACTGCTAAATCTGAGTATCCGGCCACAAGCCGATGCAGCCGATGCACTTGCCGCAGCGATTTGCCATGCGCATGCGTCAGGCAGCATGACCAAACTGGCAGTACTCAACGCACTCGGCGGGATGGCCCGCGGACGCAGCCGCAACAGCAGCAGACGGCGCTAGTCACATTTATTTTTTACAGCATGGACAACTACAGCCTTTATTTTTGCCAGAAGCGTGACGATTGACCAGTTGATAAATCGCCCGTTTCATCTCCTGTGCCTGCAAGCCACGCATGCCATGTTCAGCCAATAGATCGCCGGCCTGTGCATGCAACGTGACAATTTCATGCAAAGCGATTTTCTGATGCAACTGGGCTTTTAAACTGGCGATCATACCGGCCAGTACATCGCCCATACCACCTGTGCCCATCCCCGGATTGCCTGCAGTACAAATCCATAGTTGGTCTTTTTCCAAGATCAGGCTACCGGCACCTTTGAGCAGCCATTGCCCGGCATAACGCTGTTGCAGTTGCTGAATGGCTTGCACCCGGTCGGATTCGACCTGCTGCACGCTGATATTCAATAACCGGGCTGCTTCGCCTGAATGCGGAGTGGCATAGATATGTGCTGCGAGCTGAGCCTCGGGGTGAATGGCTAAAAACCACAAGGCATCGGCATCCAGCACCACCTCGAGCTGCTCATTGTTGAGCAAACGTGGAAACCAGCGCTGGAATTGTGCCTCGGCCCAAGCATCACGCCCAAGCCCCATCCCAAAACAGACGGCATCAATATGTGCTAATACTTCATCCAGCTCAGCATCGGATAAGGCATCTAAATCTTTCAGCATGATATTTGGGGCACGGGCTAAAATGGCTGCATGATGTTTTGCATCGCAGGCAATGGTCACTTTTCCTGCACCTGCAGCAAATGCGGCTTCTGCCGCCATGATCACAGCACCGCCCATATTAGCATGCCCCCCTACCACCAGCACATGCCCATAACTTCCTTTATGCCCATGGGCTTCACGGCGTGGCAATCGAATCTGCTGTGGCGATAAATATGCTAAAGGCTGTAGTTCATGATCTGCTGGGATCAAGGAAATACAATTCACCTGTCCTGAATATTCTTTGCCTTGTCCGGTAAACAATCCAGCTTTTAAGCCCAGCACCGTATAGGTATGCTGTACCTTGACGGCACACGGTAGAGGCATACCTGTGTTGGCCTGCAAACCACTTGGGATATCAATCGCAACTTTCAGTCCCGATTGGGCATTGAATTGGTGAATGGCAGTTTGCCAACCTGTATCCAACTCTCGATTTAAGCCAATCCCAAACAACGCATCAATATGACAATCAAACGGCTGTTCAGGTTGAAAATGGGGATGAATGGTCAGTCCCAAAGCACTGGCCTGAGCATGCGCCTGTTGCAGATCAACAGATTCTCCCAACGGCGCAGCAAATATTTCCACATGATAGCCTTGTTGTTTTAAATAACAGCCGACCAGATACCCATCGCCGGCATTATTGCCCTGACCACACCACACGGCGATGCGCTGGATTGGGTTGGAATGATGCTGAAAATGCTGCTCTAAACGCTGAGCAATCTGCCAAGCTACCTGCTGCATCAGGCCAAATGAGGAGTTTTGCTGTGCAAACCAGCGGCGTTCCCATGCTTGCACATCACGGCTATGATAAACTGGCTGGCGCATTTTTTATTCTCCATCGACTGGTCTATGACTGCATCTCAAGCAACCCGAAATATTCCCATTGAACAGATTGATCCTGAAAGCCTCAAAGCTTGGATTAAGGCTCAGGCGCTGGAATTGGGTTTTGCTGATTGTGTCATTGCCAAACCGGATGCTCAAGCGCAAATCCCGCATCTAAAAAAATATTTAGAACAGGGGTTTCAAGCCGATATGCATTTTCTCTCGGAAAATCTGGAGAAACGTGCAGACCCAACCTTACTGGTCCCCAACACCAAAAGCATTATTTGTGTACGTATGAATTATCTGGTGGAACGGCCACAACCACGGCATGTGCCTGATCAACCCAACAGCGCCATTATTGCGCGTTATGCGCGGGGGCGGGATTATCATAAAACCATGCGTGGCCGTTTAAAGACATTGGCCAGCAAAATCCGGGAAAAAGTCGGTGATTTTGAATCCCGGCCTTTTGCCGATTCTGCACCTATTTTTGAGAAATCACTGGCCGAAAGTGCGGGTATGGGCTGGACGGGTAAACATACTTTACTGATCCATAAAAAATCCGGCTCATTTTTTGTCTTGGGTGAATTGTTTACTTCATTGGAATTACCTTTTGATGAACCCGCCACGGCACATTGTGGGTCATGTACCGCCTGTATCGACATCTGCCCTACTCAGGCCATTGTTGAACCATATATGCTGGATGCTCGTAAATGTATTGCTTACCTCACCATTGAATATAAAGGAGTGATTGCTGAAGAATTGCGCAGTGGAATCGGCAATCGAGTATTTGGCTGTGATGACTGCCAGCTGATCTGCCCTTGGAACAGCTTTGCACAAACGACCACAATCGCTGATTTTGAACCACGCCACCAGCTAGATCACAGCAGTCTGCTGGACTTATGGCAATGGGATGAGGCCACCTTCCTGAGCAAAACCGAAGGTAGCCCCTTACGCCGTACTGGTTATCAGAGTTTTAAACGTAATATTGCCATTGGACTAGGCAATGCTCCGTACTCGGAAGAGATCATGCAACAGCTGGGTTCAGGCAAAGCCGTGCATGATGACCTCGTCAATATACATATTGACTGGGCCTTGCAGCAGCAACGATTCAAGAAATTTCAATAACGGCTCAACACTTGCTTCATTTTTTGTTGTTTTTAACTTTGAACTCTACATGCAAAATCTACTGTAACTATCAAATTTTATTTACAAGTTTTTACAGAATGCGTCCTCATCGCCTGAAAGAGATCAGATTATCCTCTTGGTCGATAAAAAAACTTTGCACGCAACTGAATAATTCCTAAATTCAATGCAAATTTTTTTCTTGATCGAGAGAAATTATAATTTCCACACAATTATGAAATATTTTGCCCTACTGTTTTTAGTGAAACAGGTTAATATCGACCCTAGTTTTTAAGGAATGATGGACGCATTATGCAGCTCAGAAATGATTGGACACGCGAAGAAATCCAAGCGCTCTACGAACAACCTTTTTTGGATCTCGTTTTTGCAGCACAACGTGTCCACCGCGAGCATTTTGCTGCGAATACCATTCAGGTCAGTACCCTACTGTCCATTAAAACCGGTAAATGCCCGGAAGATTGTAAATACTGTTCCCAATCTGCCCATTATGATTCCAAACTCGAAGCAGAAAAACGTATTGCTGTAGAAAAAGTGATTCAGGAAGCCAAAGAGGCTCAAGCCTCTGGCTCTTCACGTTTCTGTATGGGTGCAGCATGGCGTAACCCGCATGAGCGTGATATGCCGTATGTCTTGGAAATGGTACGCGAAGTCAAAGCGCTGGGTATGGAAACCTGCATGACATTAGGTATGCTAAACCAGTCACAAGCTGAACGCTTGAAAGAAGCGGGTTTGGATTACTACAACCATAACCTGGACACGTCTCGCGAATACTATTCAAATATTATCAGTACCCGTACCTTTGATGATCGTTTGAACACTTTGGATCATGTGCGTCAAGCTGGGTTAAAAGTTTGTAGCGGTGGTATCGTCGGTTTGGGTGAAAGCAGCGATGACCGTATTGGTTTACTGCTTGAACTTGCAACCTTGCCAATTCATCCGGAATCTGTGCCAATCAACATGCTGGTTCCAATTGAAGGTACACCAATGCAAGATGTCGAAAAACTTGATGTGATTGAATGGATCCGTACTATTGCCGTTGCTCGTATTATCATGCCGAAGAGCTATATCCGTTTGTCTGCAGGCCGTGAATCTTTAAGTGATTCTGATCAAGCGCTTGCTTTTATGGCCGGTGCTAACTCACTCTTCTCGGGTGAAAAATTATTGACCACACCAAATGCTGGTGAAGGCAAAGACCGTGAATTGTTCAACAAACTGGGTTTAACTGCTGAAAAAGCCAAACCGACGGTGGCTGAACTTTCAACAGATGCGATGTCTGCATAATCGGCCTGTCCTTAAAAAAGCCCGTTATAAACGGGCTTTTTTATTTAAGAGGCCGTAATCAAAATCCCATAACGGGCATTGAGAAAATTCCCCTGACGGATCACATCCGTCCCCGCCGCATGAGTGACAGAAAGTTCCTGACTCAGCACATCAAAATGAAAGGAGTCAAAACTGTCTTGATGATGGCAAAGCCAGGTTAACGTATCTGCCAGATTATCATCCACGATATAGGTTTCGGCTTTAAAATCTTTCATATTTTCGTTCATCCTGCCTGTTCATCACACTTGCTTGATCATAGCGAAAATTTGAATTTTCTGATAATCCCATAACAGAAAGTCATCGCCTGCTTTTTCTGCCCTCGGGTGTATCTAAGGCAGCAAGTCGATGCCGAACGGTTTTAACATCATGGTCAAGGCAGCAAAGCACAAGATCGTGATCACCACACTCAATAACATCGCGCCCCAAAAACCAAATTTCTGCAACAACATAGGAAAGACAAAAAACATCGGCAATGTTGGCAGCACATACCAAAATGTATAGTAGGCATGATTGGCAATTTTTTCCGCTGGTTGACGTTCAAAATACAACCAAAACAGGGTGAGTAAAGTCACCAAAGGCAATGCAGCGATCAGACCACCTAATTTATCACTACGTTTTGCAACCTCACTGATCAGCACTATCAATGTTGCAGTGATTAAGTATTTGGTTATCATCCATTCCATATCAAAATATCGCTTTTTATGATCAAATGTAAAATAGCACAGTCATTTAATGGGCGTATGCCGTGTCGAAAGATTTAAAAAAAACTTAGGCTATTTTGAAGTAAAAAATAAAAAAGACCGAAATAGTCTTCGGTCTTTTAGATATAACACTCAATTTAAATCTGTACTTCGCTCAACCTTAAGCGGCAAATTTTTTCCAGGTTTTATTTTCTTGATTCAGAGGTAAAATAAAAGTAAAGCCACTGTCTGCTTTGACCAGAAAGCTGTCTTTATGTTCCCAGATCACACGGAATAAGGTACCTACATTAAAATCGATCGGTGTACAGCCTGCTTTTTCCAAGTGCACCGGTTTTAGTAGCTCAATCACCATATTTTCCATGACACACCTCCTTTACTTAAAGGTTCAATATGCAGATATGCGGCTTTAATTTTTATATGTAAGCACATATATTAAAAATAATATGAAATATATCACATTTTTTAGAAGTTTTGGCAACATCAATACATACAAAACATCAAGTTTTTTTAGGAAGGTATCATTTTCCGACTTCATGGCTAGATATTCATTGAAAAAGATCCGCTTTGAATTGAGATTGTTACAAATGTAACTTACACCAGAAAATTAAAGTTTTTTTTCTGAGCACTATTTGTTAATAACAGTTTTTACATCAAGTTAAAAAAGCATTATCAACACTGATAATGCTCTAAAAAAATAATTCAATCCGAGCGCTATGAACTCAATGTTCAATCATTTTTAATGATGAGATAAACATACGCTAGATATCAAAGAACACCGTTTCATTTTCGCCTTGAATACGAATATTAAATCTATAGATAATTTCACCATCAACTTCATGACGTTGAGCCATTAAAGTTTGGCGTCGTGGTACCCACTCAATTCCGTTTAAGATCGGGTCCTTTGCATTTGCTGCAGTTTCATCATCAAAATACACACGCGTATGCAATCCCTGATTAATGCCACGGGCAAAGATCACCAATGCAATATGCGGTGCTTGAGTCGTTCCACGACGACCCGGTACGCTACCTGGCTTAATGGTATTGAAACGCCAGACACCGGTTTCAAAATCTGCACCAGCGCGCCCCCAACCCAGAAAATGTGGATCTGCTTGCTTCGCTTGGGTGTCAGCCTGACTTGGATATATGCCATTTGCATCCGCTTGCCAGATCTCGACCAGCACATCACGCAAAGGTAATCCGAGTCCATCGAAGACCTGACCTTCCAGACGGATTCGTTCACCTTGAGTCTCTGATTTGACCAGCTGATTATTGAAGCTGTTCTCAAATACTTCAATACCGGCCTGATTGGGTAATAAACCGATATGGACATATGGACCACCCGTTTGAGATGGTGTCTCATGTAAATCCTGAAAATTCCAACCCTTCATGATGATGCTCCCTATCACACTAATTGATTTTCGAAATATGTTGCACGACGACCACGCAGGGTGATGTCAAATCGATAGCAACGGCTGTCGGCCTCAATGAAGTTACTTTTGTCTTCAAGGGCAATCAGGGCACGGCGTTGTGCGTCTGTCGGAACAGTTTTTAGAATCGGGCAAGTATCAATCAGCGTGTCACCTTCAAAATAGAACTGTGAAATTAAACGCTGTGCCCAACCATCGGCCAGCACTGAAAAGTGAATATGTGCAGGACGCCATTCATTGATCCTGTTATGCCATGGGTACGGACCAGGTTTAATGGTACGGAATACGTAGAAACCATTTTCATTCGTTAACATGCGGCCACAGCCACCGAAATTTGGATCAATTGCACCGAGAAATTGATCATTTGGATGACGATAACGTCCAGATGCATTCGCCTGCCAAACTTCAACCAATGCATTTTTTACAGGTCGGCCAAATTGGTCACGTAGATAGCCATGTACAATAATGCGCTCCCCAATCGGTAGACCATTTTTAGCATAGTTCAGGATGAGATCATTATCTTTAGGGCCAAATAATTCAGGTGTAAAATGCGGTGCAGTCACCTCCGTGAGCGTTTGACCAATCGAGATCAATGCATTTTTAGGCGAGCGTAATACACTGGTTTTATAGCCAGGTGTGTACGCTGGTGGGTGATCATCGGTATTTCTTTGCGCATAGGCACCTAGAATGAATTGAGACATGAAGCTCTCCTTGTTCAATATGAGTGTTTTTCCGTTATTTCAGTTTTTCAGGTGCAATACCTAATTCAACAAATACATCTTCAGCCATGTGCATCGCAGCATTTGCTGCAGGCAAACCTGCATACAGCGAAGCGTGTAAAAACAGTTCCTTCAGGTCGTCTTTGCTGACCCCATTGTTAAAACAGGCGCGAATGTGCATGCGTAGCTCGGCATCTCGACCTAAAGCCAATAAAATAGCGATAGTGACTAAGCTACGTGTATGGCGTGACATTCCTGGGCGAGACCATACTTCTCCCCAAGCAAAACGACTGATAAAGTTTTGAAAATCTGCATTAAAATCATTTAAATTTTCCAGTGAACGGCCTACATGGGTTTCACCCAACACTTCGGTACGGACTTTTAATCCCTGTTCGTAACGCTCTTGATCATTCATGATTCTTTGCTCTTCATGCTGAAATTGAATATTTAATCCATGTGTTAATGGACATTTAGGCCTCAGTCTGACCGTGCATCGCCAAATCATTGCCCCATCCATTGCATTCACTTGAAATGGGTTATTCCATTCCCTGGATTTTTTGAATGACTGCATCAATTTGTGCTTGGATGTTGCCCAGATAATTCTCAGGCTCAAGAATTTCCTTTAACTCGTTGCTGGTAAAGATGGCTTGAACTTCAGGAATTCTGGCTACTACTTCAGCTAAATGGCATTTCTCCAGCACAGCCATTTGACATGCTTTTTCAACAAGATGATGTGCCGTTAAACGTCCCAATTTAGGTGCCAGTGCCATCATCAAGGCTTCCGCCATCATCAATCCTTGAGTACATTCCAGGTTACGACGCATGTTTTCGGGTTGTACCTCTAGCCCTTCAAACACTTCAAGTGCTCGACTCAAGCTACCAGCCGTTAAACGAAACAACTCTGGTAAAGCCAACCATTCAGCATGCCAGGCACCGAGACTGCGCTCATGCTCCTGCACTAAACTCTGATACATACTGGTCATTAAAGTCGGTACACGGTTGGCGGCTGCTAAAATTGACGCTGCTGCAACAGGATTACGTTTGTGAGGCATCGTGGATGACCCACCTCGCCCCTGTCCGGCGGGTTCATAAACTTCCGCAATTTCTGTTTGCATCATTAATGACCAGTCCTTGGCCATTTTCCCCAGATTGCCAGTGAGGGTTGCCAATACATGGGCAATATCGGTGATGCGGTCACGTTCAGCGTGCCAAGTACATGCTGGCACTAACAGATCCAGCTCGGTGGCAAAGGCCTCAACCACTTGACTGCCCTGGTTTAACAAAGAAGCCAACGTTCCTACAGCACCACCGAGCTGTACTGTTAAGCAGTTGCGTTGAACTTCCTGCACACGATTTAAATCACGTGCCAGACTTTCACTCCAGCGTGCAGTTTTATATCCAAAAGTCAGGGGTAAGCCTTGTTGCAACCAGGTACGTCCAACCATCACTTGATGACGATAATCCTGAGTTAACTGTAAAGTGGCCTTGATTGCCTGCTTCAGCCGCTGTTCAAGTGGCTGTAGGGCAGCTTTGCATTGCAACATACAGGCAGTATCAATGATGTCCTGGCTAGTTGCGCCCCAATGTACATAGCGAGCAGCATTTTCATCAACCGCCTTAACTTTTGCCGTTAATTGCTTGACCAGCGGAATGGCTATGTTACCTGCCAACGCACTTGCTTCTGCGAGCTGATTGAAATCGATAATCGTCTCGACAGGCTGTGCAATCAGCGCAGCAATATGCTCTGCTGCCGCAAATGGAATGACCCCTACTTTTGCTTGGGCTTTGGCGAGCGCTGCTTCAACCTGCAACATATAAGCAACCAGAGACTGATCGCTGAACATATCATCGACTTCAGCCAGGTAAAACAAACTGGCATATAGTTGACTCATGGCTGATTCCTTTTGGCCGACTTTCATTTTTACGAATATTTGTCCCAACATATTCAGTGTTCAAGGCAATTCATTTGCCACTTCTACAACAGTGCACACGTACTTTTAGGCAACTGATCCAAGCTCGTGTCATAACATCACCCATAGCAGAGTGGCATCAGGCAATGCGGGTTTACCCAATGCCAATCTGAAAAATGGATTTCTTAGCTGGCCTTTTGCAGTGGTAGACCCACATAATTTTCAGCTAAAGTGGTTTGTCCTGCTGTAGACCCCAAGATATAACTGAGTTCTGCCTGTTTGATTCTGTGCTCAAACTCGGTTTCAGTTTCAAAACGATGCAATAGATGGGTCATCCACCAAGAGAACCGTTCTGCTTTCCATACGCGCTTCAGACAGTTTTCCGAATAATGCTCAAGGCCTGACTCAGAACCCGTTTGATAATATTCAATTAAGGCCGATGACAAGTACGCGATGTCAGAAGCAGCTAAATTCAGACCTTTGGCACCTGTCGGCGGTACAATATGAGCGGCATCGCCAGCCAGGAACAATTTGCCAAAACGCATTGGTTCTGTGACGAAACTGCGTAAGGGTGCAATGCTTTTTTCGATGGATGGACCGGTCACTAACTTTTCACGGCTTTCAGGATCGAGACGATTTCTAAGCTCTTCCCAGAACTGTTCATCTGACCAGTCTTCTACTTTGTCGGTCAAAGGGACTTGCAGATAGTAGCGGCTACGGGTATGGGAGCGCATGCTGCATAGCGCAAAACCACGTTCAGACTGTACATAGATGAGTTCATCTGCAACGGGTGGCACGTCCGCCAATACCCCTAACCAGCCAAAAGGATAAATTTTTTCAAAGGTTTTAATTTTATCTGCTGGTACACTGGCACGGCATACACCATGATAGCCATCACAGCCTGCAATAAAGTCACAGTGAATAGTGATCTGTCGTCCTTCATGCGCAAAGCTCACTGAAGGCTGTTCACCATAAAAATCGTGTACTTGTACATTGTCTGCTTCATAAAATGAGGTCAACCCTGCATCTGTACGCGCCTGCATTAAATCCTTGGTGACTTCGGTCTGTCCATAAACCGTCACTTGTTGGCCACCGGTCAATTGTTTTAGATCAACACGGTGCTTCTCTCCATTTACCAAAATCTCAATACCTTCATGAGGTAAACCTTTGGCTTTCAGCTGTGTGTCGACACCTGCTTGTTCGAGTAAATCGACAGAGACTTGCTCTAAAATACCGGCACGAATACGACTTGCGACATATTCAGCACTACGCTGCTCAATCAGCACGTGATCGATACCCGCTTTATATAATAATTGACCTAATAACAGTCCTGCTGGGCCAGAACCAATAATGGCCACTTTGGTGTTTAACGTATTCATATTCCTTATCCTGAGCTTCCTTCCTCATTCAAATTAGGGTAAATGAGATTGCAGAACTAGATTCAGGTTCTAGAATTGGCCGAAATGGATGACTTTTGTCCGATGATCGGACACAATGTTCAAGCTGAGCAGGAAGAGTGATATGACTTCACGGAATGATTTAATCAAGCATCAGGAAAATGATGAAACAATTCAGTATGATGACTATATAGCAGGGCTGGCTAAAGGATTAAGCCTACTTGAATGTTTTGGTATGGAACGGCAAAAACTGAGTGTGACCCAGATTGCCGAACGAGCGGGTCTGAGCCGTACTGCTGCACGGCGCTATGTTCGTACACTCAAGTTTTTGGGCTATTTAGAAACGGATGAGCATTTCTATTGGCTCACGCATAAAGTCTTGCGTTTCTCCAGTGCTTACTTGAGCTCGGCTTATTTACCTAAAATTGCCCAGCCCATGCTGAATCTATTAAGTGTACAAACTGCCTTAAGTTTCTCGGTGGTGGTACTGGATGAACATGAAGTTGTACCGATTGCACGCAGTACATCTCAGCAAAATGAGATACAAAAAATTAGTCCGCTGGGTATTCATCTGGGTAACCGCCTTCCGGCCCATGCGACATCAACAGGTAAAGTTTTATTAGCCAGTTTAGCTGTTGCCGAGCAGCGGAAATGGATTGAAAAGTATCCTCTTAAACGTTTAACTCCTTTTACCTTAACTGAACCCGAAGCATTTTTAGAGGCATTACAAAACATAAATAAGCATGATTACTGTATCTCGATTGAAGAACATGAGCTGGGTGTCATAGCACTTGCTGTCCCCATTCAGAACATACAAGGTGACACAATTGCTGCGCTTAACTGTATTGCTTCAACACAAAGGATGACGACTACCTATTTAGTTCAGAACATTTTACCTTTACTTAAAAGTACGGCTCATGAGTTAAGAGGGATTCTATAAATAGGTCTTAGAAAAATGGCTAAATTATTATTTTATATAGGTTTGATTTTTATTAAGACCACTTGCAGTAACCGGGCAATTTAATGACTTAAAAAATTCAGAATTTCAATAGTACGGACTTGTGTAATACCTTGATCTCGAACGTCTTTCAGGACTGTAAAACGTCATATTTCCCTGTTAGGCATAGATATCAAAATATCAAACCGTCCGTTAAGAAATCGCTAAAGTACGTGTTATTAAAACGGACATTTCTACTTGGGACTTACACCTGAACTGCATCTAAGAGAATTTATATTGAATAAAAAGTGGGTTTAAGCGATTTTCGCCTGTCCCACCTGATGATAAGCACGATTAAAATAAACCAAAGCTTGATCATGCTGACTGTGTTGAATCGCGACAATACGACAAATAAAAATAGTATGTGTTCCCACTTCTTGCATTTGCTCAATCTGACAATCAAAACTCACCAAAGCATCTTCCAACACAGGTGCACCCGTTTCTAATTCTGTCCAGACTCCATATTCAAAGCGTTCTTCTGAACTCATTTTTGACGAAAATACACTGGAAAGATGCCGATGATGCGCACCTAACACATTCACGCTTAAAATTTTATTGTCGATAAAATGCACATGTGAACGCGCTGCCTGATTCATACAGACCAATAAGGTCGGAGGGGTATCTGTCACACTACACACGGCAGATGCAGTGAACCCATGACGTCCAGATGCTCCAGATGTCGTCACGACATTGACCGCACCTGTTAACCAAGACATTGCATTTTTAAAGTCAGTTGCTTCAACCATTACTTTGTTCCCAAGCTCCTGATTGGAACTCTTACGATTGCTATATAGATAAACCACGTGGCTGTGTCACATGGGCCTCAATTTAAATGAGGGGGTGTTGCGTGGATATCACGACCAGATCGATCACGTTTTAGGGTTAGCTGTTAAATCGGAAAGATGAATTCGAATCAACAGTGAATAACCCTTAACGAATCACGATATTGCAGAAAGATTATAGCTACGCATTAAAGCGAAAGTTCTTTTCTCATAATTGCAGCGCCTGCACTTAACGCATGAAGTTTGCCTCTGGCCACGTCACGCGCTAAAGGTGCCATGCCACAGTTGGTTGAAGGATAAAGTTTATCGGCATCTACAAATTGCAGTGCTTTACGTAGGGTATTGGCCACTTCTTCAGGCGTTTCAATGTGATTGGTCGCGACATCAATTGCCCCCACCATGACTTTCTTGCCGCGAATGAGTTCAATCAAGTCCATAGGCACACGCGAGTTGTGACATTCGAGTGAGATGATGTCGATGTTTGATGTTTGCAACTTAGGAAACACCGCTTCATATTGTCGCCATTCCGATCCGAGTGTTTTTTTCCAGTCTGTATTGGCTTTGATGCCATAACCATAGCAAATGTGTACGGCTGTTTCACATTTTAGCCCTTCAATCGCACGTTCTAAAGTGGCAATTCCCCAATCATTGACCTCATCAAAAAATACATTAAAGGCAGGCTCATCAAACTGGATAATATCTACCCCAGCAGCTTCCAATTCTTTGGCTTCCTGATTCAGGATTTTGGCAAACTCCCAAGCGAGTTTTTCACGGCTTTGATAATGCGCATCATACAGCGTATCAATCATGGTTATTGGGCCTGGCAAGGCCCATTTGATTGGCTGACTGGTTTGCTGACGTAAAAACTTGGCATCTTCAACAAATACCGACTTGGGACGCGTCACTGCACCTACCACTGTGGGTACGCTGGCATCGTAGCGATTACGAATACGAACCGTTTCACGCTTCTCAAAATCGACGCCACTCAAGTGTTCTATAAACGTGGTGACAAAATGCTGACGGGTTTGTTCACCATCACTGACAATATCAATGCCAGCCTGTTGCTGTTCGTGCAAAGCTATAATCAAAGCATCTTGTTTGCCTTCCAGCAGTTGTTCATCCTGTAATTTCCAAGGTGACCAAAGCTTTTCAGGTTCTGCAAGCCAAGCGGGTTTTGGTAGGCTGCCAGCAGTTGAAGTAGGTAATAAAATTTTCATAATCAATCATCTATTCTGGTGAGTTAAGCAACGTAGTTGGCAGCCCATTGTTCAAGAATGGCTTTGTGCGGCTTGATAAAACTTTCTTCAGTAAATTTACCTTGCTGAATGGCAAGCTGAGTGCGCTCTTCACGATCATAGACAATTTGAGTCAATGAATAATCTTGGTAGTTCAAGCTTGGTTGATAGCACAGACCTGCAACCGAATTGGCATTGTAAATTTCTGGGCGGTAAATCTTCTGGAAGGTTTCCATGGTGCTGATGGTGCTGATCAATTCCAGATTGCTGTAGTCATTCAGCAAATCGCCTGCGAAATAGAAGGCAAAAGGCGCAACACTATTGGGTGGCATGAAATAGCGAACCTGTAAGCCCATTTTTTTGAAATATTCATCTGTTGGGGAAAACTCATTTTGCTGATATTCAATTCCCAATATAGGGTGCCGATTTTCAGTACGATGATAGGTTTTGGTGCTTGAAACACTTAGGCAGATCACAGGCAGCTTTTTAAAATTATCTTGATACGCTTTTGAATTTAAGAAACTCTTAAAGATCTTTCCGTGCAAATCTCCAAAGTTTTCTGGCATGCTAAATTGGCTGCGATTCTGATTGTGTTCACGCAGCAAGACACTAAAATCATAATCACGCACATAAGATGAAAAACTATTGCCGACGATACCTTCAATGCATTGATTATTTTGATGATCGACAATGGTAGTTTTTAATACTTCAATGGTTGGGAAAGTATTGCCATTGCCTTCTACATCAATATCCACAGAAACGATATCAATTTCGACAGCGTAGCGATCGCCTTTAGGATTATCCCAGCGTGCCAAGTCATTGAAACGGTTATTAATCATCTTTAAAGTCTTGCGCAGGTTTTCTTGACGGCTTTCCCCACGCGCCAAATTCGCAAAGTTGGTGGTCAGACGTGTATTCGCAGAAGGATGATAGTTTTCATCGAAACGAATAGTTTTTAGCGTAAATGTAAACTCTTGACTCATGATGATCTAATACCTTAATTACTGAGATAAAACCTGAATTTTATTCATGCTACTTTCTGGAGTATCCAAATTGTGCTTTGGCGTTCTCCATTCAATTGCACCCTTATTTCTTCTGGTTTTTTCGTATGGTTTAATCAAAAAATAACGATAAATTTATTTGTCGTTAAAAGCATGCTGTGATTTATACTTGAATTAACACCTGAATAAAAATGATTTAATTTAATATAAAGATGAAAAAAATTCACTTTAAAAAAGTGTATTGTATTAAGAGCTAATCGCACTTTTTATATGAAAATAAAAATAGGAACGTTACTCACACCGAACGTAAGAGTCAGTGAAATGTCTTGAGGAGTGATAGTGGAGGTAGTGAGTTGCGAACCCACGGAGTAGTGAACAAATGGGCCACCTGCGGTCCATAAAAGTCCGATGATCTAGAGTCTCAGGCAACAAAAAAACCATAAACCAAAGGCTTACGAGTTTTGGTAATCTCCCCGAAAAATAAAAAATTACTGTATGAAGCATTTTAAACTTGAAGGCTATTAACAAAATAAAAAGCCTTATAGTCTCTCCCAAAACTATAAGGCTTAGTGGCTTTTCCCTCTTTAATCACTTACGCTCCGGTGTAAGTTCGCTGTCTATCGACTTTATTATCATTGTAGTACGATTATTACCCACTTTCCTTGCCGGACTATTTGTGCAAGAGATATTCGCAATAAATTGAAGAAAAGAATATGCGGCAATCTCTCTAATTTATGTAAGCATTTACTTACAAAAGGTCTAAACATCAATAATAATCATTTATAAATAGAAGCTTAATTTTATCAAACAGTCATAAACAAGAACTATTCGACAATAAAGCCTATTAATTCAAGAAAACAGCGAAATAGAGACCTGCTACTGATAGGCTCCGTAGCAACGCTGATACGTAGTTTGGATGCTCACCAAGACTTGATTTAAAACTGATACGCAAGTAATAAAAAAACCTGACAATCCCTGCCAAGGTTTTGTTATTCAGTGTTAGAAATAACGTCCTGTTGTATCTCACTCTCCTTGCGTTAGAACATAAAAATCCATTTTAGGTCCTGGAACCTCCTGTTCCTGCATGACTTCATCATAAGCAAAAAAATTGCAGATCCCCTAGCCGCCAAATCCGTAAATGTGTGTACGTTAAAGCGTACAATATCACATGAAATTTACTTGATATTTTAAATATTTTAGACTTTTAAAAAGGAGGTTGTGATTATTGCAGAATCGGTTTGAGTGTTACTGCTGTTATTTTTCAGCGAGATTTCAGGCTGGCAAATTTTTATGCAAGCTTAACCCTATTTTTGCCGAACTGAGCCAACATTACCCCACTTAAGGCCATAATACCACCGACTGTATGGTAGACCGTCCATTGTTCCCGCAGGTAAAAATAAGCAATAACCGCTGTCAATATCGGTGCCAAATTGGTAAACATACTGGCCCGGTTTGGGCCTAGTGTGTGCATGGCTTTCATCCACATCACTGGTGCTACAATTGATGGCAGTAATGCTGCATACAATACGGGTAGTAAATTATGTGGATTGATTGACTGCAACCCAAAAACCATGAGCAATGGAATATGCATGAACAAAGCTAATGTTGTTTGGGCAAATACACTGCTACCCACCGAAAATGGTAATTGCCAATGTTTTAACAGTACTCCATATAGCGCATATGCCAGCACAGCCAGAACCATCAGACCATCACCAATATGAACCTCGCCATGGAAGAGTGCTGTGAATGAGCCTTTGCCAATCAGATAAAATAGGCCAAGAATAGAAATCATATTGCCCAAAGCACCATACATACCCGGTTTTTCTTTCAGTACAGCCAGACTGACAAAAATAGTTAAAATGGGAGTAAAGGCATTAATGATGCTCATATTAGTGGCTGTGGTACTGTGACCTGCCTGATAGGACAGGCACTGATAAGCCACCATCGCCAGAAAACCCAATATTGCCAGTTGCCACCAATGTCGGGCTATCTGCTGTTTATCCTTAATTACTGTCGGCAACAGCCAGGGACTCATCAACAGCCATGCAATCAATAAACGCCAAACACTGATACTGACCGGTTCAATGACGGAGGCTGCATAGCGTGTGACCACCATATTAACTGCCCAGATCAGCACTGGAATTAGGGGATACATATACCAGTGCACTGGAATATGAGCATGACGGGATTCTGACACAGTAAAATATTCCTTTACGAAATATGCACCAGAAAGGAGACTTCTGGTGCAACAATTTATATTTTTTGCTAAAAACTAGCTAAAAAATTTGGGGTGAGTAAAAAAACCAGAGTAGGAATTCCAGCATAAGCCAATCAATTTACGATACTGCCGTACAACGTATAGATGGTCAAAGCACCACATTAGCGAGAGTCATCTCTTAAATTTGGCCATAAAACATTTCCTTAAAAATGCGGTTGCTGATCTTACTGGGCTTACGTGGTTGTTATGAGCTAAATGAACCAAATAGTTTGCGAACAAATTTTTTGTGAATTTTCATGCTTTATATCCTAAAGTAGGAAGTAATTCCCTTAGCTTATTTATTGAAAAATTATTACATTTTTCATAAATATAAAATATTATTCTGTTAAGCCTCGGTATCTTTTTGGAGAAATTTGAGCACATACATTAACTAAAAAATCGACCCTTTGGGGCACTGCAGATTTGCATTGCAAAGAAAACCCTACTTCACAGGGCCAACTATTATGCTATATAAAAATAAATCGATTTTTGGTGTTCTTCTACTCACCGTGGCAGTCATGAATATTTTCATGATCAGCCTGTTGGCCTATACTCTTCAAACCTCACGTGAACGTAAAGAAGCAGAAGTTCGAACGATTGTAGAAAATTTAACGTTATTGCTTGAAAAAAGTGTAGGTAGCAGCGCAAGAGAAATCGATCTATCTTTGCATATTCTACAAACCTACCTAGAAAAAGAGTTACGTGCGAAAAAACCACTCAATGAGAAAGAAATCAACGGGGTCGTTCAACGACAAGAAGACTGGATCAGTTCGGTTGCACGTATTTATATCACTAATGTGAAAGGACAAGTCATATTTGGCCATAAGGATATTGGTGGTGGCGCTGCTAATTATGCAAATTATAGTTTTTTTAAAGATGCCCAACAGCAAAATAAGGATCAGTTATTTGTCACCAAACTGATCAAAGACCCCAACGTTCAAGGTTGGATTCATCTGTTTACACGACGTTACAACCACGCTGATGGAACTTTTGCCGGTATTATTACGGCTGCTTTGCCTGCCAGCTATTTTAATATGCTTATCTCTGATCTAGATGTGGGTCCTAAAGGTGTGGTATTGGTGCAGGATCTGGACATGCGGGTAATCGCACGCAATCCGATGCTGAGCACACCGAATGGCCAAGTGGGGTTTGTCGGTGGTCCACCTGAACTGGCTCAACTGGTTCATTCGGGCAAACAGTCTGGCACGATCTATACGCGACGAACCACAGATAAAGTCCCACGTATCGGTAATTTTCGCCGGATGACCAGCATGCCGGTTTTTGTCGCAGTGGCCTTGGGTGAGGAAGATTATCTGGCTCAATGGTACGATGACCTTACCAAAGCTGTGTTACTGGAATTATTGTTTCTTGTGGTAACGGTGATCGCTGCTTGGTTACTGTGGCGTCAGATTCAAACCAGCATTTTAGCTAATCACCGTAGTCAGATGTTATTACGCAATGCCAAGGATGGTATTCATGTTTTGGATAGGCAAGGCCGGCTTCTTGAAGGGAGTGATTCCTTTTTCCGCATGATTGGCTGCTTGCCGCAACAAGTCATCGGAAAAACCCCATGTTACTGGGATGATCACTATAACAAAGACGAGATTCAGGAACTCATCAAAGATAGTATCCGCACTCCTGAAGGGATTCGTTTTGAAACTGTTTATCACAATGCACAAGGTGAACATTTCCCAGTAGAAGTGAGCTCAGTATTGGTACATATTGATGATTATGAAGTTTTTTTCTGCTCGGCACATGATATTAGTGAACGTAAAAAGATAGAAGCAGACCAGCGTATTGCAGCGACCGCGTTTGATTCCCAAGTAGGCATGCTCATTACAGACCCCAACTTGGCGATTTTACGTAGCAATCGTGCTTTTACAGAAATTACCGGTTATAGCCAACAAGAGCTCATCGGTCATACGCCTCACCTCCTGCAATCAGGTATACACGATAAAAATTTCTATGCCACCATCTGGGATCACATACGCACCACCGGATCTTGGCAGGGTGAAATCTGGAATAAGCGCAAAAGTGGTGAATTGTATCCACAGCACATCTTGATTGCCAGTGTACGTGATAAAAACGGGCAAACGACCCATTATGTGGCCTCTGTGACTGATATCTCTGCATCTAAAGCTTCAGAAGAAAAGATACGCTTGCTGGCTTTTTATGACACGTTGACTCAGCTTCCAAACCGACGTCTATTTTTGCAACATCTTGAACAGAGCCTGCACAATAACGCAAGTCAAAAGCAGCTTGGCATACTTCTGTACATTGATCTGGATAATTTTAAATCCCTAAACGATACTGCAGGTCATGAAACTGGAGATCGCCTATTACAACAAGTCGCCACTCGCCTTTTAGAATGTGTAGGTGCCCATCACATGGTTGCCCGTCTGGGCGGTGATGAATTTGTTGTACTGTTTGATCAGCTCAGCTGTTCGGAAAATCAAGCGATCCAGCAAGCGGAAACAACAGCGAAACGTATTTTACAGGCACTTGCTCAACCCTATTTCTTGGAAAACTCGGAATATCGTAGTTCTGCCAGTATCGGAATCAGCCTGTTTGGCCTACAAGCACAGGAAAATGTCCAGGATCCGATTAAACGTGCAGATATGGCCGTGTCTGAAGCAAAAGCCTATGGTCGTAATACCTATCGCTTCTTTGATCCACTCATCCAATCTCAGGTTCAGGAGCGTGCGGAGATTGACGCAGGGCTACGTCAAGCACTCGAGAGAGGTCAGTTTGCGCTGTACTACCAGCCTCAAGTCAATGGTTTGTACCAGATCACCGGCGTCGAAGCCTTGTTACGTTGGCGACATCCGGCCCAAGGAATGATTTCACCGGCCCGCTTCATCCCTGTTGCAGAAGAAAATGGCTTGATTATTCCTCTGGGGCGCTGGATCCTGGAAAGTGCATGCCAGCAATTAAGTGAATGGGCCAAACATCCACATACCGCTCATCTCAGCATAGCCGTGAATGTCAGCGCAAGCCAGTTTGGCCGTGATGAATTTGTACAGGATGTGCTTGAGATTCTGGAACGTACTCAAGCTCCCGCACATCTGTTGAAACTTGAATTGACTGAAAGTGCACTAGTGACACGGGTAGAAGACATCATTGAAAAAATGACGATGCTTAAACGTTACGGTGTGAGGTTTTCTCTGGATGATTTTGGTACCGGTTATTCCTCTCTGACTTACTTGAAAAGAATTCCAATTGATCAATTAAAGATTGATCAAGGTTTTGTCCGTGATATCGTGGTCAGTAGCAATGATGCTGAGATTGCTAGAATGATTATTGTCTTGGCGAAAACGTTAGGCGTTTCCGTAATAGCCGAAGGCGTGGAAACTGCAGCGCAACGTAATGTACTCGAAAAACTGGGCTGTTATGATTATCAGGGTTATTTATTTGGCAAACCGATGCCAATTGATGAGCTTAAGCAATATTTATTATTGAAGTAAATTAAGCTTAAGGAGAAACAGTCACTTTATTTCTTCCATGATTTTTAGGGTCTGTCATCAATTAGCTTGAGAAAATTTAGCCTGTCCTCATTATTTTTTCATGACTAAACGCTATGTATTAAGAGATGATCAGTGGGAACAGATTAAGGATCTGTTGCCCGGACGAGCGAGTACTGTTGGAGTAAC
>JAJUIK010000028.1 GCA_029267635.1 Moraxellaceae bacterium
AACTTTGGGTGCATAACCAGACACTTGCAACAAGGCCAAAATCAGGGAGGTGAATTCATGCCCCATTGGCAAACCGGCAAAATTGACCCGTGGCTGTTCACCTTTTTTGGCAATGCCGAAACTTGGACGGCGTGAATTGCTACCATCAAAACGTGCAGTGACCTGATCAGACAAGGCCGCAATTTCTTCCACCAGTTCTTTGATTTTGTCTGACTTGTCTGAGTCATCAAGAGAAGCCACCAGCTCGATCGGGCTTTGTAAACGTTCTAATAAAGTTTTTAATTGCGCAGCTGTATTTTGATCTAACATGATGAAACTCTCCGAAAGCGGTCAATATCATTGAATAAGTGCATAATAATGCAAAGTTAATAATTGGTAAAACAGTGTATTTTTATAGATATGATCGTTTTTACAGATAATAAATTCAAGTGATATAGGTATTTTTTCCAGCATCAAAATGTAAATTTTGACATCAATTCTTCAGCATTCTGTAATATTTTATTCATATAGATGGTAAGGAAAAATCATTGTCTGGGCAGATTCATCGCGGCATTATGATGAACTATCCAGACCAGCAATATGAGGATAAAAGGACGTGCGTCTTTCTAGAGGGATTTATCAACATTATAAAGGACAGCTATATGAGGTTTTTCATGTGGCAAAACATAGTGAAACCGAAGAAACTTTAGTGGTTTATAAATGCCTGTATGGAGATTATTCGATGTGGGTACGCCCATTGGATATGTTCATGGAACAGGTGGAGTTGGAAGGACAAATCATTCCGCGTTTTCGTTTGGTACAGTCTTTGGAATCCATGTATGAAAAAGACGTGAAAACCGGAGTTCACGTCTTATAACAAATCAGGCAATCGACAGCTTGCGGAAATGCAGATCGTATTCGAGATATTTGTGTACGAATGCTGTCTTGTTTTCACAGCGTAATAAGTTATTGTAAATAAATTCTGGAACAGGATGATATAGTTCCCCAGTACCATTATTATAAAAAATTTTTAAATAGCGTGATGTAGCGTTATATTTCCAATGTGTTACAAAAAGCACTTTTTCCATAGGCTCTCCCTCTCCCTTTTGTTTAACTATGTGAAACATCCTGTATTTACGGGTTATTTTGAATGTACTCCTGTTTAGATCAGTAGGGTAGAGGCAATGAAATAAAAATATGAAAAATAACTGATGTCCAATAAAAAACCATCCCAAAAGGGATGGTTTTTTTACAGCAGTCTAATCTGTGAAGAATTAGATTTTGCCTACTAGGTCGATAGATGGAGCAAGTGTTGCATCACCTTCTTTCCATTTTGCTGGGCATACTTCACCTGGGTGAGCGTGAACGTATTGAGCTGCTTTTACTTTACGAAGAAGTTCAGACGCATCACGGCCAATACCACCAGCGTTGATTTCGATGATCTGGATTTTGCCTTCTGGATCGATCACGAAAGTACCACGGTCAGCCAGCCCATCAGCTTCGATTAATACTTCAAAGTTTTTAGAAAGCGTCCAAGTTGGATCGCCAACCATTACGTATTGAATTTTTTTGATTTCTTCTGAAGAATCGTGCCAAGCTTTGTGGGTAAAGTGAGTGTCAGTAGAAACTGCATAGATTTCAACGCCTAATTTTTGGAATTCAGCGTAGTTGTCAGCAAGGTCACCCAATTCAGTTGGGCAAACGAAAGTGAAGTCAGCCGGGTAGAAGAAAACTACAGACCATTTGCCTTTAAGATCAGCTTCAGTCACTTCAACGAATTGACCGTTATGGAAGGCTTGTGCTTTAAATGGTTTAACTTCAGTATTAATTAAGCTCATCATTGTCTCCATGATTGAGGTGATTATTTAACTTCGAGATGGATCATAAATAACTTTATGTTATTGGTGAAATAGTATTTTTTTATTGAAAGAATCGGAAAATTAAATAATTGCAGATTCCAAACCCTATTTGACCAACATGAATGCTAGGGTCATTTAGCCTGACAGATGTGATGCTAACATGACAATTTTATTCATGATTGACTGCGCTTTACAAAATGCGGTCACTTACTGAAAAATTCAAGGAAAAATTTGCAAAAAAGAAAAAATATATCCGCAGAGCAGTGCTTTCTCTGCTTGTCATTACCGCGTAAAATAACCAGTCCACTCATTTTTATCAAAAGGATATGTGCTCTGTGCTGAGTCATTTAAATGTAGATCAATTTGTCATGGCGCGTGACCGACATCGTTTAAATCGACTACGTAAAGGCAAAGAAGCCAATCCACACAAATACCAAGAGCTGTTTGAGCATTCCAATCACAAGGTTCGTGAACGGCTGGCACGTATTCCAAAAATTACGCTGAATCAGGAACTTCCGGTCAGCCAATATGCGGATAAGCTGATTCAAGCGATTCAGCAGCATCAGGTGATTATTGTCGCTGGGGAAACCGGTTCCGGCAAAACCACACAGTTGCCGCAGATTGCCATGTTGGCCGGTCGTGGCCTTACTGGTCTGATCGGTCATACCCAGCCGCGTCGTCTGGCAGCACGTAGTGTATCGCAGCGGATTGCCGAAGAAGTCGGGCAGCAGTTGGGCGATGCCATCAGTTTTAAAATCCGCTTTAATGAGCAGGGATCACAAGACTCGATCGTCCGCTTGATGACCGACGGTATTTTGCTGGCTGAGCTGGGGAATGATAAATACCTGAGCAAGTACGACACTATTATTATCGATGAAGCACATGAACGCTCATTAAATATCGATTTCATCATGGGCTATTTGAAGCAGTTGTTGCCAAAACGCCCTGACCTGAAAGTGATCGTGACTTCAGCGACTCTCGACGTAAATCGCTTCAGCCAATATTTCAACGATGCGCCGGTATTTGAAGTCGAAGGCCGCAGTTATCCGGTTGAAGTGCGCTATCGTCCGATTTCTGACTTAGTCATTGGCGGCAGTGATGATGATGACTTCGATGATTTTGAGGAAAACCTGCCACGTGCGGTAGTACAGGCGGTAGAAGAATGTTTTCAGGATGCTGAAGAAAAAGGCCATCCGGAACATGCTGATATTCTGATTTTTGCCAGTACTGAGCAGGAAATCCGCGAACTGCAGGAAACTCTGCAAAAATACGGTCCGCGTCATACCGAAATCTTGCCGCTCTTTGCCCGTCTGGCCATTGCGGAGCAGCAAAAGATTTTCAGCCCGAGTGGTAAAGGGCGACGTATCATTATCGCCACCAACGTGGCGGAAACCGCATTGACCGTACCGAATATCCGCTATGTGATTGACAGTGGTTTTGCCCGAATCTCGCGTTATAACTATCGTTCTCGTGTACAGCGCCTGCCGATTGAAGCGATCTCACAGGCTGCAGCTAACCAGCGTAAAGGCCGTTGTGGCCGTATCGCCCCTGGTGTTTGTATTCGTCTGTATAGCGAAGAAGATTTCCTCAGCCGTCCAGAATTTACCGAACCGGAAATCAAACGTACCAATCTGGCCTCGGTGATTCTGCAAATGCAAAGTTTGGGCTTGGGTTCACTGGAACAGTTTGATTTTATCGAGCCACCGGATCATCGTCTGGTCAATGATGGACGTAAGCTGCTGGTTGAATTAGGTGCACTGAATGAAAATAAAGGTGAACTGACCAAAGTCGGACAGATGATGGCGCGGATGCCGATTGATCCGCGTCTGGCCCGTATGATTGTCGGTGGGGCACATTTTGGTGTGCTGAAAGAAGTGCTGATCGTAGTATCGGCACTGGCGGTGCAAGACCCGCGTGAACGTCCGGCTGATAAACAGATGCAGGCTGATCAGAAACATGCCTTGTTTAAAGAAGCGGATTCCGACTTCCTGTTTTATTTAAAACTCTGGGATACGCTCAGCAACAATCAAGATATTCAAAGTGAAAACAAACGGCGTACTTTTGCCCGTCAGCATTTTTTAAGTTGGTTACGCCTGCGTGAATGGAAGCAGACCTATCGGCAACTGGCCGAACTGGCTGAAGGTTTAAAGTTGTCGTTTAACGAAAAACCGGCCAGTTATGAGAACCTGCACCGTGCTTTGTTGACTGGTTTGTTATCGTTTATTGCCAACAAAACCGATGAACGCAATGTGTTTATGGCGGTGCGTCAGCAGAAAGCACGAATTTTTCCTGCTTCAACCTTACATAAGACCAATACACCTTGGGTGATGGCCTTTGAAATGGTAGAAACCTCACAGGTATATTTGCGCACCTTGGCTAAGATTGAACCCGAATGGATTCTGCTGGCGGCACGTGATCTGCTGAAATATCACTATTTTGAGCCGCACTGGTCGAAGAAAGCAGGGGTTGTGCATGCTTATGCGCAAATCTCGCTGTTTGGTCTGATCATCCAGCCGAAACAGCAAGTCAATTTTGAAAAAGTTGATCAGGCCGCCGCGCATGAAATTTTCCTGCGCGATGCACTCACTACTGGCAATCTCGGCATTATGCCGCCATTCTTAAAGCATAACTTGCTCAAACTGGAAGAGGTGGAACGGGTTGAGGATAAATTGCGCCGTCGTGATCTGGTGGTGGATGAAGAAACCATTTACCAGTTCTATGCTGAGCATATACCGCCGGAAGTAGCGAGCCGACGCTCATTTGAAGACTGGCGTGCCACAGTTGAGCCTAAAAATCCGCGTTATTTATTTGTCGAAGATGATGCGCTGTGGCTCAATGACCGGCCGACGACACAGCAATTTCCGGATTATTTGCGTAATGGTGAGTTAAAGCTGGCGACCAGCTACCGCTTTGATCCAAGCCATGACGAAGATGGTGCGACCGTGAAAATTCCGCTACAGGCTTTGCCGCAAGTGGATGAAAACATCTGGTCGTGGGGCATTCCTGGTTGGCGTCAGGATTTGATTGAGGCCTTACTGAAAGCCTTGCCCAAGGACAAACGCCGCAATCTGGTGCCGATTCCGGATACTGCACGCAAGCTGCTACAAAAAATCGATGCGGTGCATTTGCGTGAACATCTGTTTAGGTTTTTGGCTTTCCAGTTACGTGGTGAGCAAATCGCGGAAAAAGATTTTTCATTTGAGCGGGTTGAGCCGTATTTGCTGCCGTTGATCAAGGTTGTGGATGAAAAAGGCCGGGTGATCGAGCAGGGACGTGATCTGAGTGAATTAAAAGCCCGTTGCCGTGTCGAAACTCATCGCCCTGTGAAGCAGCTGAAAGGGGAGTTTAAAACCTTCCCGGAGAGTTTTGTTTTTGAAGCCAGCCAGAAAGTGACCGGGGTGGTGGTCAAGCAGTATCAGGCTTTGGTTGCTACTAAAGCATTTGTAGAATTGGAGGCTAAGGATGAATCCGGTGTGGTGATTCAGACCTTTAATGATCAGGCCGAAGCGATCCGCCAGCATCGTGAGGGCGTGATTCGTCTGATTCATTTGCAGTTAGGGGATTTAATCCGCCAGTTGAAAAAGCAGATTGCCAAACCGTTGGCACTCGCCTATTCCCCTTTAGGGGATAAAGCTCAACTGGAGCAGATGCTGGTCTATGCCACCTTGCAATTGGCTATGGTGGATTTGCCGATCAATGCGGTTGAATTTCATCAGACCTTGGATACAGTGAAAAAGAATTTCTTGTCGCAAGGACAGGAGGCACTGAAAATGTTGAGCGAAATCTATATCCAGTGGCAAGAGATTCGACGCAAACTGTTAATGCTGGATGCTGATATTTTTGGCCGCAATATTGATGATATTGAAGACCAGCTGGATCTGATGAACTTAAAAGACTTTGTCTACTGTAAAGAAGCCCAGATCTGGATGGAATATCCACGTTACCTCAAGGCTCTATTAATTCGGTTGGAACGTTTACCGAATAACTTGCAGCGTGATGATCAAGCAATTCAACAGGTTGATCCGTGGATGGAAAAACTGTTTAACTTTAAAAATGATCCTCGGCTGCAAGAGTTATATCTGATGGTGGAAGAATTACGGATTTCACTATTTTCGCAGCCGATGAAAACAAAAATGCCGATTTCTCCCACCCGTTTACAGAAATTATGGGAAAGTCTGGGCATCCAGTGATCTTGTCGGCTGACATCAGATAGGGCAGAGATTGATGGTCTCTGCTCATCTGGTTTGCTGCTGTCTGTGACTGAACCTTTATGCTGATGTGATCTGTGGTCAGTAAATAACATTTATCTCGCTGGATAAAAAATTTATTCTTATTTCTGGAGCATCCTGTAGCGAGACAGCATTAGGCTACTATGGATGTACTTACAGGATCAGCGTTTTGATCAGCCTTTTAAGCCAGCGCAATACGGTAGAGCAAAATCAAAAAAATTAAAACCAATACAATCAGAGTAAAAATGATCAGCAAATTATTTGTAGATAATTTCATTATGATGCTTCTCAATACGCTGCTTATCTATTTCTATAACAAAAGCTGGAGAAAATAACAACGCATCTGGTCAGATTAAAAAGTCTTGCTGTGACCTAATCGGCAAAAAGCAGATGATTTTTCTCAAGGATGAATTGAGTTGCAGCTAAAGTTCTGCCTATGATAAGGCCTAAAAAATTGAAGTCTTAGAATTCCTTTATGTTATTAAATTATGACTTACAGCCTGCAGCTACCGATACCAATTTACCTACCGTTGTTCTTATTCATGGCCTGTTTGGCAGTATCGGGAACTTGGGTATCCTTGCACGCACGCTAAAATCCACGCATCCGGTTTTACAGGTTGATTTGCGAAATCATGGTTTGTCTCCGCAAACCGAGGAGATGAATTATACCTTGATGTCACAAGATGTATTGGACACTTTAGATCATCTGGGCATTCAGCAATGTATTCTGATTGGCCATTCTATGGGCGGCAAGGTAGCGATGCGCTTGGCCCATCTCATGCCTGAACGTGTAGCAAAACTGGTAGTGCTGGATATCGCACCTGTGGCCTATTCAGTCCGCCATCATGATGCGGTTTTGCAGGCCTTATTTGCCGTTGAGCAAGCACAGGCAACTTCCCGTACTGAGGCGACGCAAATCATGCGCCAATTTCTGCATGAAGAAATGGTCATTCAATTCTTAATGAAATCTTTTGCCCAAGGCAACTGGCGTTTCAATATTCATGCGATTGATCGCCATTATGCAGACATTCTCAGTTGGCCAGAACAGCCTGCTTTTAATCAAGATACTTTATTTATTCGTGGTGGACATTCCTCTTATGTGCAAGCGTCATATTTCTCTCGGATTCAGACACAGTTTCCTCTAGCAAAAATCGAAACCATTGAGGGTGCAGGGCACTGGTTACATGCTGAAAAACCCGATCAGGTCATCGCATTGATTCAGGACTTTTTATAATTTTTAGGGTAGGTAATCATGCAGATTATCTACCCTTTCTTTACTGATGCCATAGGTTGTGATTTCAAGAGTCAGCATACTTATCAATCAAAAAGCAAAACTTGTTTTTATATTGTGTATTTTATGATTTAAACCAGGGTTGCCAGCGTGGCAAGGTGCCCATGCCATAAGAACGTAAATATTCAATAAACCGGTTCTGTTCAGAAATTTTCAGGGGAGCATCGGAGAGTTCCAGTTCCTGAAAACGAAAATGTTTGCGCACTTTAGCGGCAAAATCAGAAGGACCAAAAGCCAGATCTTCAAAACTCCCCCACCACTCAATCCGCATCTGCTCTTGTAAGAGCAGGTTAATTTCTTCACGCAGCTCTGGCGTAAAAGAGTTATTTTCCAGATTTTGTAACAAAGGCCATAACACCTGATACAGCGCTTTTAACTGCTGGCGGTCCAATTCAAACATGAGAGTTTCAATCTCAAGCAGATGGTCACTGAGGTCTTTTGGAGTTTCAAACCATTTAAAGACACAGAGTTTTTCAATGGCGAATGCACCTTGTGCAAAATAGCCACAACTATTGGGGGTCGGGCAGAAATCTGTAGCGAGTTCGCCCATGCTCACAGCGACTGAGTTTTCAAACATGGCAGGGTCTAATCATATTTAATTCATATTAAAAA
Organism: Moraxellaceae bacterium; assembly: GCA_029267635.1. Classification (GTDB taxonomy): domain Bacteria; phylum Pseudomonadota; class Gammaproteobacteria; order Pseudomonadales; family Moraxellaceae; genus Acinetobacter. Next base: position 7,971 of record JAJUIK010000028.1, read on the forward strand.
TCATAAGTACCTCAAAAAAAACAATGGGTAAACACTTTCATGACGAGGGAAATATTTTTATTTGTTAAAAGGGTGATGCATTGTCAACTTGTCTTCGATCGTGGTGATCTGGATCACATTGCAGCTTTTTTGCAGGTGTTGAGCACAGGTATTGCAATGATACGCAGATGCAAAAATTAAAATAATAGAACAGAACAACAGATTCCAAACATTCTCGCTCATGATCTGCATCGATAAAGGTGAGTATTGTACTGAATTAGCCAAGCTGGAAGATGCTGTATTGGGGTATTTTTATCTCTATATAATAAAGTGTATCTAAATAATACCGCTTATTTAGCGGTGAAAATAAAACAAGAATAGTTTTATTAAAAAATAAATTATTATTTTCTTGTTTGTGTGATTATTATTTTAATTTAAATATATTTCTAATTCTTTAATTTATATTATTGTTATATATTTCATAAACTTAAATTTATTTTTTAATTAATAAGTGGATAAATTTTATATATATTTATATTTGTCATATTTATGAAAGATAACATGATAAATACGATGAAGTTTTATTCTTGAGCGGAAAGTGTTAAATATTAGGCATTATGTTACTGATTGGGGAGATCTAGTCAGGCCATTAAATTTTAATAAATTTAAAAAATGATTAGAACGAAAGAACTATAAATGGACCTGGAGAAGGTTCTGCAAGAAAAAGGGTAATAATTATATGAATATCAGAAAAATTGTTTTACTCGCAGCGGTTTCAATAAGTGCAATCGGCTGTACCGGTGCACCTAAAAACCTTCCTTTAGAACGTTGGACAACCTTTAAACCTGTGACTGCAATTGATACTGATACCAGCAAAATTCCAGTTGATCGTGCTTTGGTGATTTTTATTCGTGAACCGGGTCAACTTGCTGGACCAGCGGTAAACGTTTTTGTTGATGGTGAATATCTCACCTCTTTGCAGGATGGAGGTTATAAAGTCACTTCTGTCTGTGCAGCCTATGGCAATATCGTGGCCAATTTTACCGATCCGAAAGCGGATTATTATAAGATTCGCCGTCAGACTAACCGCCAAACCTTTCAACCTGGTTCTGTCAATTTTATCCAGTTCGTTCCAGGATCGAATGGTCAAGTTCAACTGCAACGTCTAGATGATCAGACCGCCCGTGCCTTAATGCCAAAATATCTGGAACAGGTCAACACGGTGTCGCGTGTAGACCAGAAAAAAGTCTGTCCTCAAGTGGTCAAAGAAGTGGTGAAAGAGCGCGTTCCGGTGCCTTATAAAAAATACACACTACAAACCAATGCCCTGTTTGTATTCGGAAAATCGGGATTGAACGATATTTTGCAACAAGGGCGAGATGAGGTATATGCGATCGCTCAGGATATTGTGAAAGATGGTGACAATATCCAGCATGTCATGGTGGTGGGATATACCGATCCAGAAGGTAGTGATGAATATAACGAACAGCTTTCAATTCACCGTGCTGAAACTGTGCGTAGCCTGCTGATAAGTGGTGGTGTGCAAAATAAAACTATCAATATTGAAGGCCGTGGTGAAACCGATTTGCTGGTTTCAGACTGTCGGGCACGTTTTGCCAAAAATAAAGCCGCACGCGATAAATGCAATCTGCCGAATCGACGAGTGGAAATTATCTCGTATGGCGTGAAACCACAACAATAGAATTTTTTAATAAATACAAATAATTCCAACAAGAATTTGGATCATGGAAATGATCAATTCATCACGAAGAGGATGAAGTGCTATGTCTACACAAACAGTTACTGTCAAAATTCATGACGCTAAAAAAATAATCTCGACCTTTAAAGTCACCAAGATGCATGATCAGCCTGTAGTTGTCCAGGCAAAAGATAATCTCAACTATGAATTGATTGATGATTTAACCCAATTTGCGCCAGAAAACATCAAGATTCAGCGCGTAGGTCAGGATTTGCATATCGCATTTGAAGATGAAGATGGTTATCCGAATGATCCAGATCTTATTATTACCAATTATTACAATACCAGCGGTGCCTCAAGTAACCTCTTAATTGGCTTGAGTGAAAATGGTAGTTACTACGCTTATGTGCCTGAAAGTGGATTGCAAGAAGGTGCGGTGAGTATGCTGGCGGATCAGATCACTTCTGCACAAGCATTGGGTGGTGAAGCTCTTTTGCCCGTTGCTGTCTTTAATCCGTGGTGGTTGCTGGGTTTGAGTCCGCTTGCAGCCGTGGGTGGAGGAGGTGGAGGTGGAGGTGATACTAATAATGTACCTGTTGCAGCGAATGATATTGTCACGACAGATGAGGACATTTCTAAAGTTATCGATGTGTTGGTTAATGACAGTGATGCAGATGGTGACATATTGAGCGTGACAAGTGCCGTAGCAATTAACGGTACTGTGGTGCTTAATAGCAATGGCACAATCACATATACACCGAATGTGAATTATGTGGGGAAAGATACAATTACTTATGTGGTAAGTGATGGTCGAGGTGGTAGCGATACGGCCACAGTCAATGTGACGGTCAATGCGGTAAACGACCCGACAGTATTGGTGAGTGGCAGCAGTGGCACGGGGAATGAAGATACCGACATTACGGGCACACTGGTAGTGACCGACAATGACGGTCTGGCAGATGGTACG
>JAJUIK010000006.1 GCA_029267635.1 Moraxellaceae bacterium
AACCACCTGATCCCTTCCCGAACTCAGAAGTGAAACCTCTTCGCGCTGATGGTAGTGTGGGGTTGCCCATGTGAGAGTAAGTCATCGCCAGCTCATTATTCTAAACCCCCCTCAGAAAAACCTGAGGGGGGTTTTTCTTTGCGGGAAATGAAAAGATAAATTAGGACGAAATAAAAATTTATTTCATATTGAAAAATTAGACTTCAAGCTATCTTTAGTCGTATTGAGATAACATTCCATTAATAACTATAGAATATTTATAATAATTAAATTTTGATTCATTTTTTAATTGGGTTTTTTACATTAAATTTATTTAAAAATATCTAATTTTTAGGCTCATTAATCTGGTTAAAATTATAAAAATACCTACAAGGTATAAAATTATATTTTAAAGGTATTGGATGATGTGAAGCTGTTCGCACATTGTAAGACAAAATAAAAACTCTCACAAATAGGAGGTGAGTACATATGACAGCGCAAACAATAAATGTAAATGCTGTAATCGATAAGGCAAAATTTACACCCTTTCATTTGAGTGTCGTTCTTTGGTGCTTAATGATTATTATTTTTGACGGCTATGATCTCATTATTTATGGTGTAGCACTACCGCTGTTAATGGAAGAATGGGCATTATCCTCGGTTCAGGCGGGTATGTTGGCCAGTGCAGCCTTGTGTGGCATGATGTTTGGTGCCATGACCTTTGGGATGTTGGCAGATAAAATTGGCCGTAAAAACGTTATTCTGATTTGTGTAACGTTATTTAGTGGCTTTACTTTCTTGGGGTCTTTTGCTTCAGGTCCGGTAGAGTTTGGTATTTTACGTTTTATCGCAGGCTTAGGGATCGGTGGGGTAATGCCTAACCTGGTTGCCTTAACCTCTGAATATGCGCCTAAAAAGATGCGTGCAACACTGGTTGCCATCATGTTTAGTGGTTATGCAGTTGGAGGAATTCTATCTGCATTGTTAGGTAAATTGCTGGTGGCTGATTATGGCTGGCAAATTATGTTTAATATCGCAGGTATTCCATTGCTGCTTTTGCCGATCATCTGGAAGTTTCTGCCAGAGTCTTTAACCTATTTAGTAAAGAAAGATCATGCTGAAAAAGCCCGTAGCATTTTCCAGAAAATCACGCCCGAACACGTAATTTCAGCAAATACGAAACTGGTCTTAAATGAAGAACAAACCCCTGCGGGTGCTCCAGTAAAAGCATTGTTCCAAAATGGTCGTGCATTGAGTACCTTGCTGTTCTGGGCATCTTTCTTCATGTGCTTGTTAATCGTGTATGCGTTGGGCAGTTGGCTACCAAAACTGATGATCGCCGCAGGTTATTCGTTGGGTACAAGCTTGTCATTCTTGCTTGCCTTGAATGTAGGCGCAATGCTAGGGGCTATCGGTGGTGGTATTTTGGCGGACAAATTCCATCTTAAGCCGGTGATTATTACCATGCTGATCGCGGGTGCACTTGCATTGGTTGGTTTAGGATTCAACTCTCCTCAGCCTGTACTGTACTTCTTGGTGGCGATTGCGGGCGCAGCAAGTATTGGTTCACAAATTCTACTATATAGTTATGTTGCACAATTCTATCCACTCAGTGTGCGTTCTACAGGGATTGGCTGGGCTTCTGCCGTTGGTCGTATTGGTGCGATTGTCGGCCCAGTATTAACCGGTGCCTTACTTGCGATGAAATTGCCGCATCAGATGAATTTTCTTGCGATTGCAATTCCATGTATCTTGGGTGCAGCAGCGGTGATTTTGATCAAGCGTAAAGCATTTGAGGATGAAAAAGCACCAGTCGTACAGCCACATGTGGTTGGCTATTCGGCTGAAAAATAAGTCTCTTCAGTAGACTACAAAAACCAGTCATCATGACTGGTTTTTATTTTTATAAAACATTCATTATATGGAATTTAGTCAAAAATAAAGGCTCCTTGATGGAGCCTTTGTAGTATTCGTTTTTTTAATTGAATAACTGGCTCATCTGGCAATAAAGATAAGCAATGATTGCAAGAGCAACCACAGGGGCTAAAATATTCGACCAAGTTGGAGCGGGGGTGACTACTTCGATTGCATCATGTTGTTCGTGGTGTGTGTCAGCCTGGTGGACCATTTGATTAAACTCCTTCATTGTTTCATCTAATGATAACGTTTCTTGCGTCATCGGTTTAGAGCCGGTCAGTTCAGTTAGTTCATTTGTTGACCAAACCCAATCTTCTGCCTGGCCGGAGAGATGTTCAATTTGCCCCATGAACAACTCACGTAAGCCATCCTGACCAAAATGAGCAGTGTCATCCAGTTGCTTAATTTCTGCCAATTGCAAACTCAACACCTCAGAAATGACATATTCGAGCTGATTCTTATCCAGTGTGGATTGGTTTTTTGGCGTAGTGGTCAGACGTCGTGCAATTTCCTGCACATATAATTGATCTTGTGACTGAATTTCCTGATACAGGGCATTTTCATCATGTCGCCATAAGCTAATCAGTTTACCCAAGGTTAGAGCATTGATTTCTGTAAGATAGTGTTGTTGCTGTTCGGCTGGGTAGGAGCTGAAGAGCTGAGGCTTTTGGATTGCAATCTGCTCAGCAAAATATTGTACTAAATCAAAAGCCATCCTCTACTCCATCATTATTTTAATCTAGGATTCTTAAACTTGGTTTTTTCTTGGGTGTTTTTGCTTCTTCGGGTGTGTCTGATTCTAAAGTATTTTCTATCGGATTGATATTGGCATATTCTTCCGGATCAAAAAACAGGCCCTGACCATTTTCGCGGGCATAAAGGCCTAAAACTGCCTGGATTGGTACATAAATATCACGGGCCACACCGCCAAAACGGGCGGAAAAGCTGATGGATTCATTACTCATCTGGAATTGATGTACGGCATGCGGCACGATATTTAATACAATCTGGCCATCTTTGATAAATTGTTCCGGCACCATGGTATGTGGTTGAGTGGCATCGACCAGTAAATAAGGCGTCAGTTGATTGTCGCAAATCCATTCATAGATTGCGCGTGCTAGATAGGGGCGGGTTGGGCTTAAATTCAATTCTTGTTCAGACATAATACTACTCAATTAATGTACTAAAAATTCACTATAACGGTTCTTTTCTTGCATGGTCATGGATTTGATAAATGCGGGGCGGCTAAAAATACGTTGGCAATAGAGCAGCAGCGGCCGGCATTGCTGTACAGGCAAGTCAATGCCCATCTGTTTTAACCGTAAAAAAATCGGTGCCAGCATACAATCTAAAATTGTAAATGTTTCCGACATGAAATAAGGATAGTGCTGAAATAATGGGGTCAGTGAAATCAGTGTGTCACGCAATTCTTTTTGTGCCCGAGTCTTGGCCTGTTCATCCATGCTGTCGGGATGTTTCAGCATAATATCTGCAAGACGCAGCCAGTCCTGTTCCAGACGCCAGATATATTGGCGCTGTTCTGCACGTGATGCAGGCGCATCAGCATAGAGTTTGTTTTGTCGGTAACGGTCATCAATATATTCGGAGATGATGACGGTATTAAACAGTTTCAGGTCCTGTTCGACCAGCATGGGTAACTGATTGTAGGGGTTTAGACTGGCCAGATCTTCATCTTCGTGATCTACCAGAACCAGATGATATTTGATTTGCTTTTCGGCGAGCAGGAAGCGGATCCAGTGCGATCGGAAGTCATCTGCATGGCTATAGAGTGTGATTCCTTGCACGGGGGTATTTTCTAAAGACATAAACCAAGACTAAGCCGAAAATCAGGCATCTAGGATACTAAAAATCATCCGGAAAATCATTAGGGATTGATGGGAAGGGAGATGAGCTAGATAGTGGATAGCCATAAAAAAAGCCTTGGAGAAACCAAGGCTTTTTTGTCCGATTCGGTAAACGAATTAACGTTTAGAGAATTGAGGACGTTTACGTGCTTTACGTAAACCAAGTTTCTTACGTTCAACTTCACGAGCATCACGAGTAACGAAACCAGCTTGACGAAGAGCAGGTTTTAAAGTCTCGTCAGAAGCGATCAATGCACGAGTGATACCGTGACGGATAGCACCAGCTTGACCACCAATACCACCACCAGCAACAGTGATGTAAAGGTCGTATTTTTCAGTCGCTTCTAGAAGTTCTAAAGGCTGACGAACCACCATACGAGCAGTTTCACGGCCGAAATATTGCTCTAGGGTACGGTTGTTAATAACGAGTTTACCAGTACCAGCTGATAAGAAAACACGTGCAGTTGCGGTCTTACGGCGACCTGTACCATAATTAGTTGCCATGCGCTTTATCCCTTAGATGTCCAAAACTTGTGGCTGTTGAGCCGCGTGTGGATGTTCGCTACCAGCGTACACTTTCATCTTCTTGATCATTGCATAACCAAGAGGACCTTTTGGCAACATGCCTTTCACAGCGCGTTGGAAGATTTCTTCAGGTTTGTGAGCAACTAATTTTTCAAAATTAGTTTCTTTTAAACCGCCTGGGAATTCAGTGTGGCGATAGTATTTTTTGTCAAGTGCTTTGTTACCAGTCACTTGAACTTGCTCAGCATTGATTACAACGATGTAGTCACCGGTGTCAACGTGAGGAGTATAAGAAGTCTTGTGCTTACCGCGTAAACGACGAGCGATTTCAGTCGCTAAACGACCAAGAGTTTTGCCAGAAGCATCAACAACATACCAGTCGTGTTGTACTTCAGCTGGCTTCGCGCTGAGAGTTTTCATTCAACCACTACCTATTATAGTTGGTTTGGACAAGGAAACAGTCCAAACAAAAAGGAGAGCGAATTCTACCCGATAATCGGTAGAATCACAACGAAAAAATAATATTTTCAGGTGAGCAATTATAAAAGTCCTGGTCTATAAAAGGAAGCCATTCAGCGCCGCATTCTTTTCTATTCAGCCGTATAATAAAACGGTCTACACAATTCACGGAATTATGTCGTGCTGCCACTTTATGTTACTAGCGGGGAACCGGCCGGGATCGGTCCGGATATTTGTTTGAGCCTGGCACAACGTGTCGATGAACGCCCGATCGTGGTATTGGCAGACCGGGACTTGCTGCAAGCGCGTGCGGCACAATTGGGTTTGAACGTTGAACTGATCGATTATACTGGACAGACTGAATCTGCAGCAGAGGGTGCTTTATATGTTGAGCATGTCGCGCTGGCTCAGTCCGTTCAAGCTGGGGTATTAAATGCTGCAAATGCCGCTTATGTATTAGAACAGCTGCGTCGTTCGGCAGACTATGCCATGTCCGGAAAAAGTGTCGGGGTGGCAACAGCACCGGTACAAAAATCGGTGATCAATGAGGCAGGAATCGCCTTTAGTGGTCATACCGAGTATTACCAGGAATTTGCCGGTGTGCCGCGTGTGGTCATGATGCTTGCCACCAAAACCTTACGTGTCGCCCTGGCTACGACGCATTTAGCATTGCGTGAAGTACCGGATGCAATTACACCTGAACGTCTGCATCAGGTGATTGATATTTTGCTGCATGATTTAACCTCTAAATTCAAAATTGTCCAACCTCGCATTCTGGTCTGTGGGCTGAATCCCCATGCTGGAGAAGATGGTTATCTTGGACGTGAAGAAATTGAGGTCATCAATCCGGTGTTGGAAACGTATCGTAACCAAGGCGTGCAGATGAGTCTCAGTTTGCCGGCAGATACGCTATTTACCCCGGAAAATCTAAAACATGCCGATGCGGTATTGGCGATGTACCATGATCAGGGCTTACCTGTGTTAAAATCACAGGGTTTTGGTGAAGCCATCAATATTACGCTCGGTTTACCGTTTATTCGGACATCCGTCGATCATGGCACGGCGCTCTCCCTGGCCGGTACAGGACAGGCCAAAAGTTCCAGCCTGAATGTGGCTGTGGATTTGGCTTTGGATCTTGCCCGTCATTAATTTCAGGTTGGAAATGTTGTATGTATCAAATTAATGCCCTAAACCCTAAAGATGAAGGGCATCAAGCTCGAAAACGTTTTGGCCAGAACTTTTTGCATGACCAGCGGGTGATCGCCAAAATCGTACGTTCGGTGAACCCTCGTCCGGGTGATAATGTGGTGGAAATTGGTCCGGGTCTGGCAGCTTTAACCTCACCTTTGATTGGTGAGTGTGATGCCTTGACCGTCATTGAATTAGACCGTGATTTGGCTGCAGGCTTGCCGGGTCGTGTGCCACATCCAGAACGCTTGACCATCGTGGAAAGTGATGCCCTAAAATATGACTTTACTGAGTTATTCCAAGAAGGTCGTCCACTGCGTGTCGTGGGGAATTTGCCATATAACATTTCGACACCTTTATTGTTCCATCTCTTGGAATTTGGCGACAAAGTACAAGACATGCATTTCATGTTGCAAAAAGAAGTCGTTGACCGCATCACTGCCTCACCCAATACCAAAGAATATGGCCGTTTGTCGGTGATGATTCAGTATTACTGCCAGCCAACCTTTTTGTTTGAAGTACCACCAGGTTCCTTTAATCCACCGCCGAAAGTGACCAGCGCGGTGTTCCGCTTGGTGCCGCATAAAGTGAAACCGATTGTGGCGAAAAATGAAAAAGCCCTGGCTCGTCTGGTGGCGCATGTGTTTACCCAGCGCCGCAAGACGTTGCGTAACAGCCTAAAAGGGATGCTAGTGGAAGATGGCTTTGAGAAAGCGGGTGTGGATCCGATGGCACGCCCAGAAACCTTGAGCCTGGCACAATTTGTCGCACTTTCTGACCAGATGGTGGCTTAAAAACATGGCAAGACGTTATAACTATGTGATCGGGGATTTGCAGGGCTGTTTTGAGGCTTTAAAAGCCTTGCTAAAAGAAATCCGTTTTGATCCCGCTCAAGACTTTCTCTGGTTTGCTGGGGATTTGGTCGCGCGTGGGGAAAATTCACTCGGTGCTTTGCGTTTTGTCAAAAAACTCTCGGAACAAGGCGCCGCAGCAACGGTGCTTGGCAATCACGACCTGACCCTGATTGCCTGTGCCCGCGGTTTGAAAAATATCAAAGATAAAGACAATACCCGCGAGGTGATTGATGCGATTGACAGTGATGAATTGATCGACTGGTTACGTCGTCAACCTTTATGCTTGTTTCCGAAAGACAACGTGATTCTGACCCATGCCGGTGTGCCGAGTATCTGGACCGCGGATCAGGCAGCGGAACTGGCACGTGAAGTCCAGCAGCATATCGGGCATGAAGATTTATCGGTTTTAGACCATTTCTTGCTGGAAATGTACGGTTCACAACCGAATGTCTGGGCACATAACCTGGAAGGCAATGAACGTTTACGGGTGATTACCAACTATTTGACCCGCATGCGTTTAACCGATGCGGCAGGTCGTCTGGAGTTCAGCTTTAAAGAATCACTGGATGACCCAATGCCGGAAGGTTTTCAGCCTTGGTTCGAGTTCGACAATGAGGCTGCTAAAACCCATCAGCTGGTATTTGGCCATTGGGCTGCGCTGGAAGGCAAAACCATTAATGAGCAAATCCAGAATGTCGATGGTGGCTGTGTTTGGGGCAAGGAGCTGATTGCATACCGTCTGGAAGATCAGGAACTTTTCCGGGTAGAGAATCCGCTAGCTGCGTTTTGACTGATGAAAAAAATAAAAAACCGTTGCTGAGCAACGGTTTTTTTATCCCAGTGAGAGCATAAAGGTCGGCAGCCAGATGGCGGTGAATACCCCATTCAGCGCCATACCGAAAGCGGCATAACGTCCGGCGACAGCTCCGCGTTGCCAGGCTTGGGCAGTGCCGATGGCATGGGCAGCCAGACCTAGCGCCAAGCCAGATGCCCGTTCATCATTGATATGACGTAAAATCCACGGTGAAAACGCCGCGCCAATCACACCAGATAAAATCACAATCAAGGTCACCATCGCCAAAGGCGCATGCAACAAGGTGGCGATATTAATGGCAATCGGGGTAGTCACTGCACGGGTCGCAAAGGCCAAGATGGTGGACTCTGACATATGCAGCAGATAAGCCAGTCCCATCGGCAGGGCAACTGCACTGATACTGGCAAAGACCAGAATGCCAGCCATGGCTTTAAGCGGCAAATCATCATAACGCATGGCGGCAAGAGGAATCGCTAATGCCACCGTGACATAACCGAGCAGACGATTGAACAGCGGATTGACCTGATCCATATAGCGTTGATAAGGAATCCCCAATAATGCCAAGGCCAGAATGACCAGAATCATGGCAATTACAATCAGCGGAATTTGGGGGAATTTACGGTTGATTGGTTTGGCCAGCAGATAACATACCAAGGTGATGAGAAAACCAGAAAAAATCGTCAACATATCTGTTTTCCTATAACCAGCGCTTCGCCATGCGGGCATACAGCCATAAAGGGATGAGTGTGCTAATCAGCATAACCAGCAGAAATAAGGGAATTTCCTTGCCCATGTGTACCAGCATCAACAGGGAACCGGCACAGATTGGTAAAAAAGCAAAGCCACTTTCTTTCATCAGCCGATTATTGGTATCGACTAGACGCAGCGGGAGTTTTTTGAATTTACGCCATGTGCCGAGCACGATCAGTAAGCTGATCAGCCCGACCAGATTGCCCAGTTCGGGATGATGAAACAGCCCCATCAATGCAACTGCTGCTTCGCGAAAAATCACGATTAATGCCAGTGTGCCGATCCAGGCTGGCCAATCTAATTTTTTTATTGCATCCATGTTGTTGCTACTTTTAAACCTGACGTTTCACGTTTTAACCGATCTGGTCCTGGATTTCAAATTCTTCTAGCGGTCTTTTGAATTGCTGTGCTGCCGTGCCAAGAATTTCATCGATTGGTAAATTGGCTTGCCGGATCAGCTGCTGCAATTTATCGGGTGCCATGCTGACTTGCAGATGCAGATTGCCAACCTCATCATACTGTTCGGATTGAATGACGTTTAGCGTATAGAGTTGGGTACGTAACTTGTTATAAGCGGGTTGCAGCACCAGATCAAAGGTCTGTAACTGGCCGAGCAGACATTCCTGCACGGCCTGACGCAGTAAATCCAGACCTTGACCGCTATGGGCAGAAACATAGACACGATCAGGAAGATGTGGGCCACGATAGACAATTTTGGCATCTTCGCCACTCTGATCAATCTTGTTATAAACGCGCAGTACCGGAACATTTGCACCGATTTCTTTCAGTACGGTTTCCACGGCTTCAATTTGCTCCAGCATGTCCGGACTGCTGCTATCAATCACGTGCAACAATAAAGTCGCTTCCAGCACTTCCTCCAACGTTGCTTTAAACGATTCGACCAGACCGTGCTGTAGGTTGCGGACAAAGCCTACAGTATCAGCCAGTACAACAGTACCAATCCCGTCCCACTGCAAACGGCGTAGAGTCGGATCAAGGGTGGCAAATAGCTGGTTAGCGGCGTAGACATTGCTGTTTGCCAAGATATTAAACAGAGTCGATTTGCCGGCATTGGTATACCCGACCAATGAAACTGTAGGCACAGCGGCTTTTTGGCGCGCCGCACGGCCCTGACTGCGTGTTTTACGCACTTTTTCCAGCCGATCTTTCAGCTGTCCCATGCGGATACGTAACAGGCGGCGGTCAGTTTCCAGTTGTTTTTCCCCCGGACCACGCAGACCGATCCCCCCTTTTTGCCGTTCCAGATTGGTCCAGCCGCGAACCAGACGGGTCGAGATATATTCAAGCTGTGCCAGTTCAACCTGCAGTTTACCTTCATGGGTGCGGGCACGCTGTGCAAAGATATCCAGGATTAGGCCGGTACGGTCAATTACGCGGCATTGCAGGACTTTTTCCAAGTTACGCTGTTGTGCAGGGGACAGCGCATGATCGAAAATCACCAGATCTGCTTCTTGTATTTTGACCAGCTCTGCAATTTCATCGGCTTTACCTGATCCGATAAACAGTTTCGGGTCGGGTTTAATGCGTTGTGCCTGAAGATGTTCGAGAATTTCGGCACCCGCGGATTGGGCCAGTAGATGGAATTCTTCCGCATCAATATCTTCCAGCATTTGCACCGATACACTGACCAGTATTGCGCGTTCTCCGCCTTGATGGCGCTCAAAATTTTCCACTAATGATTAAACTCTGCAGGATGAGAAAAATCTTATTTTAGAGCAAAAAATAGGATGAAAGGGAATTTTCCTGTTGGCTTTGTTGGTGGTGAAAATGGATGGAACGTTATTTAAGGCTCAGAAAAAAGTAAAAATTGAGAAAATGCTCAGCAGTTTTTTAAGATGGATGCGCATCTGATTATGGGCGATGAAAATGAACCTTTTTACGCACTTGGTCGGATATTTTTGCTGCCTTGAAATGCACTAGAATAATCGCCATAAATAATGCAATGTGGTTTTTCTGATCAATGTAAATTGTTGCAAAAGACCATAGAATGCCGTTTCATTCGACCATTTGCTGCCTCCCGCTTTATTGATGCCTTTTATGAATTTATTATCCGCTGCACCAATTGCCAAACTTCAGGGTCTGGCCAAATTTTATCTCTATAGCAAAAAAATAGCGGCCGGATTCTGGGCCATCAGTGAAGGTTTTTATCTGGTTTTTCGTCACCGTCTGTACAAAGATCCGAACAATCCGCAGCATACCCGTTATGTGCAGCATGTCTGTCGCCGTTTATGTGAAGTGTTTAATGTTCAGGTGAAAATTCATGGGGAAATTCCACGCCATCCTTCATTATGGGTGGGGAATCATGTGTCCTGGCTCGACATTCCGGTATTCGGTTCCGGGGCGCGGGTGTTTTTTCTGGCCAAGGCGGAAATTGCGCAATGGCCGATTGTCGGGCAACTGGCCAAAGGTGGGGGTACCCTGTTTATCAAGCGTGGATCGGGGGATTCCGGTCGGGTGCGTGAGCAGATTACAGGATTTCTCAAACAGGATATTCCGGTGCTATTTTTCCCGGAAGCGACGACATCAGATGGTCGGGGGATTAAAAAGATTCATGGCCGTCTACTGGAAGCAGCGATTGATGCCCAGCGACCTGTGCAGGTCATGCTGATCTGTTATGTCAATCAGCATGGCGAGCTGGATATGATCGCTCCGTTTATTGACCAAATGACTTTTCTCGATCATATCCAGCGGGTGTTGGAAATGCCGAAAGTCACGGCACATTTAATGATGCTTCCGGAAATTTCCGTACAGGGCCATAATGTGGAAAGCCTGACTGAAGAAGTGCAACTGCGGATGACAGAAGGCCTGCAGCGCTTACATGCCAAAGTCTTGGGTGCTGCCCAACAGGATGTTGAGCAGTAACACCGACCTTACATCATCCTTTCCAGAGGCAACCAGGAAATCACCTTGAGACCGGCTTTTTGCCACCATTTCATCCGGGGTTCTTTTTTATAGATCTTGCTGTGTTGGGCATTTTTTTGTTGCCAGAGGATCTTATTCTCGGCATTCAGCAAGAGCTGGTAGGCATATTTATTCAGGTTTTCATTCATGGTCTGGTGCACGCCACGTGCCAGGCTTGGGCTGTTGAGCAGGACACCGATTTCCGTGTTGAGATAGGCGGAACGTGGATCAAAATTAAAAGAGCCAATAAAGACCTGTTTTTGATCCAGGGCCATCAATTTGACATGCAGACTGGAGTGGCTTAAGCCTTGCAAGCTGACGTTGGCTTTCTGGGCAATTTCATCGGTTTTCTCGTTTAAATCTTCAGAAGCCAAAACCGGCAAAAATTCATAGAGTTGCACACCATCTTGCAAAAGCGGCTTGCGGTATTTGGCATAAAATGCATGCACCAGCGCGACGTCGTTAGCCTTGAAGGAGTTGGTCAGCACACGTACCTTCACCCCTGATTGAGCAAGATTGCCCAGCATTTCTGCACCTTTTTTTTCTGGAATGAAATAGGCGGAAATAATATCTACACTTTCTGTCGGTTTGTCTAAGTGGTTGATCAGCTGGAAATTTAGATAGTCTTCTTTGCTGGCTTTGGCCTTGATTTTTTCCGGCGAATCCTTCACTACTTCTGCCTGTACCCAGTCAAATTTGATGTTCTGATTGAGCCAGGTATCAAATGTATGCGAGCGGTTGGCCAGATCCAGATAATTCTGTACGGTAATGTCCTGATAATGTGCTTTAAGCTGACGGCTGAGACTGTCATAACGCAAGGTGTGCTGCTGCGGATTGACAATATGCTGGACGGAATAGGCATATTCATGATTCCAGTATACATCAAACGAATGGATGATCTCATCCACAGCCTGACCGACCAGCATCACATCCACATCAGAAAACTGGTAATTGTCACTGGCATTGTAGTACTGGTTGCTCATATTGCGGCCACCGATCAGGGCAATCTGGTTGTCGGCAATAAAGCTCTTGTTGTGCATGCGCCGGTTGATGCGCTTCAGATCGAGCAACATGTCCATGGCGCGGTATTTGCGGAAGCGGTAAGGATTAAACAGTTTGATTTCAATGTTTTGATGCTGAGATAAAGCCAGATAGATGCCTTCCATGTTCTTGGCGTTATTGTCATCCATCAATAAACGGACTTTTACCCCACGATCTGCCGCTTCGATAATGGAATGTAGCGCCAGTGCACCAATTTTATCGTTATCCCAGATGTAATATTGCAAGTCGAGGGTCTTTTCGGCTTTATCGATCAGACGCAGGCGTGCGGCGAGAGCTTCTAAGGGATCATACAGCACATGGTAACCGGTCAGTCCCGGATTTTGTGCACGTAACGGCGTAACGATCTTCGCTAAAGTCGCCTGTGAAGTGTCGGTTTGATAGGCATAGTGTGGCGTTTCCTGACCAGGTGTCGGCAAGGTGCTACAGGCAGGAACACCTAACAGCAGACTGCAACTGAGTAGCAGCGCCGTGTGACGGGTACGGAACCGGGAAACAGGAGCAGCATCCACCGCAGCAGGATGTTCAGAAAATGGCGCCATATAATGCTGATCGGGTCAAAAATAGAGCTAGAGTATAATGAGGTGTTGTGCAAAGATAAATATTGATGACAGGAATATGAAATCTGCATCAATTTTAGAGAAAGAATATGTGGACATCGAATTCAATTATTTTATATTTTTACCTCAGTTTTGTATTTTTGGCCTTATGGTCGATTGCACAGGCCTGGATGAGTCAGGCACGCACGGAAACCATTCATCCGTTTAAAGCCTTTGTGCATTTGCTGGCTTTTTATCTGGCTTATTTACTGTTTCCCTTATTCTTTTTCAGTTTGTATGCAGGCTGGATTGGCTATTATTCAGCACATGAAGCGATCTTTATTTTCTTCTTAAGTGCTGTGCTGATTTATGCGCGTTTTATCGAACCGCAAAGTGTGCGTATTCAAAAACATCGTTATCAGCTCAATCCGGAACAACCTTTCCGCCAGCCGGTCAAGGTGGCCTTGATCGCCGATTTGCATATAGGCCTGTTTTCCGGGCATGAACGGCAACTTAGAATCATTGTCGAGAAAATCAATCAGCAAAATCCGGATCTGGTGGTGGTGGCGGGGGACTGGACCTATGAACCGGAAAATAAACTGGCCGATGAGCTGATGATTCTTCGCCAGATTGATGCGCCGGTCTATTCGGTTTCAGGCAACCATGATGAGCAGTATCCTGGACCACCGATTCAGGACCTGCTCAGACATGCGCTGGAAGTCAATGATGTGATGGACATTGAAGGCAAGGTCATCGATTTTGCCGAGTTTCGTCTGATTGGGATTGGAGATTTATGGGCGGGAAAAACCGACATGCGCTATATGCCAAGTTTGCCTCAGGATAAGCCTTGGCTGATTTTGTCGCATAATCCGGATACCGTGGACATGGTGCCGCAGTTACCCATGCGGCCTTTAATGTTGTCCGGGCATACGCATGGGGGGCAGGTGGAGCTGCCGTTTGTCACCAATTACATCATGAAAAAAGTGTCCATTTTGGGCCATAAACATGGCTGGTATCGTCATGAAAATGCCGATGTGTTTGTCACGGTAGGCACCGGTATGGTAGGGGTTCCTTTTCGTTTCCGGGTGCCACCAACCATTGACATTATTGAGCTGGTTTAAGCTCTATCAATAACAAAGGCGGTCACGAAGAGCGCCTTTTTGTGTCGCGTAAAAGAGATTAAATCTGGTTGTTGACGTCGACGTTTTTGGTTTCCCGGATCATTAAAAAGGCCACCAGTGAAAGCAATGATGCTGCACTGAGATAATAACCCACAGCATATAAGCCATAACTTTCTGCCAGTTTGGTGGCAATCAGCGGGGCAAACGAGGCACCAAAAATACCAGCCAGGTTAAAGGTCAATGCTGAACCGGTATAACGCACTGAAGTCGGGAAAATTTCCGATAACACGGTGCCAATCGGACCATAGGTCAATCCCATAATTGCTAAACCGATACACAAGAATAAAAACACGATTAGGGTATTGCCCGATTCCAGCATGTCGGCAAAGAACAGACCAAAAATGGCCGAGATCATACAGACCAGAATAGAGGTGGTTTTACGACCTAGTTTTTCCGCCAGAATCGCTGAAAGCGGAATAAAGGCCGCAAAGCATAAGGTGGCAATCAACTGTAATTGCAGAAACTCACCACGTGGATAACCCAGTTTGGTGGTGGCCCAGTTCAGCGCGAAAACGGTGGTGAGGTAAAACACCACAAAGGTACAAATCGCCGCAATCGTGCCCAAGATCAGCATACGTAAATGTTTGCTAAACACTTCCTTAAACGGCACATTCACTTCTTTTTGCTTATCCAGCACTTTCTGGAACGCCGGGGTTTCATGCAGTTTCAAACGGATGTATAAACCGATAATCACCAACGCTGCACTTGCGATAAACGGAATGCGCCAGCCCCATTGCATAAAGGCTTGTTCTGACATCAGTGCACCCAGCGTGAGGAAAGAACCTGTTGCCAGAATAAAGCCAATCGGTGCACCTAACTGCGGAAACATCCCATACCAGGCCCGTTTGCCTTCTGGTGCATTTTCAGTCGCCAGTAACACCGCGCCACTCCATTCACCGCCTAAACCTAAGCCCTGACCCATACGGCATAGTGCCAAAAGTAACGGGGCCGCCAGTCCGATTTGTGCATAGGTCGGCAACAAGCCAATACATACGGTCGAGATGCCCATGGTGAGCAAGGCAGCCACCAAGGTCGCTTTACGGCCAATGCGGTCACCTAAATGGCCAAATAATGTTGCGCCTACGGGACGCGCGATAAAGGCAATCGCAAAGGTAGCCAAAGACTGTAACACTGCTGCACTGCCACTGCTGGCCGGGAAAAACAGGTGGGGAAAAATGATCACCGCAGCGGTGGCATAAATATAGAAATCAAAAAACTCGATGGTGGTGCCTACCAGACTGGCAAATAAGACTCGGGCTTTGGAGTTGGTCGCGACAGCCGATGCCGCGCTGGGAATGGATGATGCCATGGAGGACCTTACACGATATACAAAATTGAAAGAGTGTTGCAGCTCGGCAGTGATCTTTTTAAACGCACATCATTTTAAAAACAACAAAACACCCGCCTCAGTATAGAAATTGGGGAAGGCTGAGACAAATCATGAATTTAGATGACGTACCAATAGATGGCCAGAAAATGTAATCCTGCGCCGAGCAGTACAAATATATGCCAGATGGCGTGAGTATATCTTACCTTTTTCAAGGCATAGAACAATGCCCCGACCGTGTAGCTCAAACCACCTGCTACCAGCAGGGTGATGGTTTCTGGGCTGAGGTAACGTTGCATATCATCCATGACCAGCACGGCCAGCCAGCCCATCACGATGTAGGCAATCAAGGACACTTTCTGGAAACGGTGAATCAGTACCAGTTTAAATACGGTACCGATCAGGGCAATCAGCCAAAGTGCAATCAATAAATAATGTGCTTTGGCCGTCGGCAGGGCAATACTGAGAAAAGGCGTATAGGTCCCGGCAATCAGATAATAAATCGCGGTATGGTCCAGTTTTTTGTACCAGAAGCGTTTGTCTTCGGTTTGCGCCAGATGATAGAGGGTCGAGCCGCTAAACAGCAAAATCAGGCTGAAGGCATAGACCCATAAACCGATCCAGGGTCCAGTGGCCAAATAAGCACCTTTGATGATCAGAAAAATACTGGCAATCACGGCCAGAAGTGCTCCGAAGGCATGGGTGATCACATTGAATCGTTCTTCTAGCGGATCATAGTCTTGCATTAAGGGTGATTTCATAGCCATTAAATAATAAAAATACATTTGTATAATAATGTAATTTTGCTTTTAGGGTAAGAAGCATTAAAATTTAGCGGCAAATTACTTCAGGTCTTGATTATGTCTCAATTGGCTTCTCCGTCTGTGCAAGAACAACAATTTCTGCATGCCTTCCAGCAAGCGATTGAAACACAAAGTTTTGACCGGCTGATTCTCAGTCAGTACAAAGGCGAAATCGAACAGCTGGAGAAAATGACTTGGCGCATCATTCAACTGCAAGGGCAGGCGGTTTTATCTTGCGTGTACCGTTATCATACGCAGGATGTGACCAAAAACTATCCGATCGCAGAAGGCATCCAGCAGATTCAGGGCTTGCTGGACTGTTGCAAGCAGGCCAATCTATTCACAGTCACGGAAGAATGGCAACTGAAAAAAAATAAGAAAAAAGCCATGCTGACCCAAATAAAAATCAAACATGCTGCACAAGCACAAACCTTGCTACAGGGACATGATCGCGCCAAACAACGCTATGTGGTGCAAGATCGTCCCTTTTTGCAGCGCTTGGGCATTACCGATGAAAAAGCTCAGATCATTCCAAGCATGGCGCGTAAATGGAAACAGATTAATAAGTTTGTGGAAATCTTTTCCAATGCCTTTGAGCAGATCAATAGTGATCAGGATGAAATCCGCATTGTCGATTTTGGTTCAGGCAAGGGTTATCTGACTTTCGCATTGTATGATTATCTACAAGAGCAGAAGCATAAAACGCCGTTAATCACCGGAGTAGAGTTGCGCCCGAATCTGGTGGAATTCTGTCAGCAAGTCGCACAAGACGTGGGTTTTAAGCATCTGGACTTTTTTGAAGGTGATGTACGGACCTATCATCCGGAAAAACTGGATGTGATGATTGCCCTGCATGCCTGTGACATTGCCACCGATTTTGCCATTCATACCGGGATTCGCCTGAATGCGGCAATGATCATGTGCGCGCCGTGTTGTCATAAAGAATTGCGTCCACAGCTGAAAAGTCCGGCGGTGTTACAGCCGATGCTGCAATATGGCATTCATGCCGGGCAGCAAGCAGAAATGCTCACCGATACCATTCGTGCATTATTACTTAAAGCCTATGGCTATGATACCAAGGTATTTGAATTCGTTTCTTTGGAACATACCAGCAAAAACAAGATGATTCTGGCGACTAAACGCAAAGATGATCAGGCGCCGGATGCAAAAGTACTGGCACAGATCCAGGCTTTGAAGGGAATGTACGGTATTCAAAAACATTCGCTGGAACTGTTGCTGGCCGATCAGCTCGAGATCGAGGATGTGGGATGTAAGTGTTAAATCTTGCCAATCAAAAGCAGCCTGATGGCTGCTTTTTAGGTATGATGTTTAATCTTTATACATTTCAATAAAATAAGCACAAAAATGATAGTCAAAAAAACAAGTCGCAGTCTTTCCGCTTATGCCATGTGGGTTTATGTCTTGATTGCGGGGCTCTTCTTTTATGTGCGCTGGCTGGAGTTTATTCCTTCCCGGCAGTGGAATGATATCGGCTGGTATTTGTCTCTGATATTGACGATCATGATGATCATTGCGGTGACCATTTATCTGCGGGGGCAGCAAACCGTTTATCGTCAGGCCATTCCATCACGGATGTTGCGTGGGGGCTTTTATCTGGTGATGATTTTTTTAATGTTGATCATTAACTTGGCGGGGATCGTGCCAGGATTGGGGGCAATCCTGCATCAGGGGGGGGCCAACCGATACAAATAGACATAAAAGTCACAAAGCAACACCATCAGGGCCGAAAATATTGTGACTATCGTCTGGAAGCCGGACACTTGGAAGCAGCCTTACCAGCCTATGTATGTATCTCTCAAGCAGAATATGCGGCTTTTCCAGCACAAGCGACAGCTGTCACGCTCTATGGAAAGAAATCGAGGTTTGGTTTTACTGTGGCGAACTGGAAAATCAAGACCGAAAAACAGTAGATATTTGCGGATGTTTGGGACACAGGCAGCATGAACGCTGCCCGTTGCTTGATTGGGGGAAATGATTTCTTAGTGACCAGCGTGCGAAGTAGATTCGGTTTTGGCCGCTTCAGTTGCAAGTTTGGCATGTTCTTCGGCACTCATATTGCCATGTGATGCGGGCATCGCCAGCTCGGCTTCCGCCT
This sequence comes from Moraxellaceae bacterium, assembly GCA_029267635.1. Taxonomy (GTDB): domain Bacteria; phylum Pseudomonadota; class Gammaproteobacteria; order Pseudomonadales; family Moraxellaceae; genus Acinetobacter. The sequence continues at coordinate 18,299 of JAJUIK010000006.1, forward strand.
GTTTTTTCTTCTGCTGGCTTGGCATGTAATCCGGTTCATTGCTTACGGCAAGATAGAAAAAGCCAAGGAACACGAGACCTAGAAGGATCGCGATCATGGTAGAAACCCAAGGGAATTTGCGAGCAGTAGGAACGTTTGACATACCGGTACACCTGAGAAGAAATGACAAAATCTGAAGGTATTCAAATTGAGCAAAATAAAGACACCACAGGTTACCATACAATTGGTACAGAATCGGGAATTTATCCAGGAAAAAATCAAATTTTATAACAAGTTTGCAGACATGTGCAGAGCCGGATGAAATGAAGAGCAGGCAGGTCGAGCGATTCTAATTTGATATTTCTCTGAAAAAGAGAGCTTGTTTATAGATAAAAAGGGCATCAAAAAGCCCGGGTGATTGCCCAGGCTTTTTTATTGCTTTTAGTCTATTAATGATAACCGTGCAGCTGGCGATAAAGACCAGGCGTGACGCCGGTCCATTTTTTAAAGGCACGGTGGAAGGTGCTGGTTTCACTAAAACCGACCTGTTGGGCCACATCTTCCAGGGTAAGATCGGGATTTAATAACAGGTGAATGGCGGCATCACGACGCAAGGCATCTTTCACACCCTGATAACTTTTGCCTTCCGCAGCCAAACGGCGACGCAACGTCTGCGGAGAAAGATACAGCATCGAAGCCACATCATTCAGTGTTGGCATTTCTTCACCAATCTGACTTTTTAATACATCACGAATCCGAGAAGTCAGTGAATTGATGTTTTTAAACTTGACCAGCAATTCAGCGGGTGCAGTTTTCAGGAATTCTTCCAGGCTTTCTTCATTCTGACGAATCGGTAAATCCAGATAATCGGCGGCAAAGGTCACTTCGGTACGTGGTGCATCAAACTGCATGACCGGTGCGAAAAATAGCGCATCATATTCATCTGCATGGGCCGGACGTGGATAACCCAGATGTACGCGCTCTAAAGGCAAGCGGCGGTCGATCAGCCAAGACGCCAAACCATGCCAGATCATCAGGATACTTTCGGTGATGTAATGGTCGGGATCCTGTTCCGGTGGAATTTGCGGTACTAAACGTGCTTCGTGTTTATCACGTTCCAGCGTGACATTCCAGTCATCACCAAACAATTTATAGAACTGTGAAGAAAGCTCTAAGGCATCGCCCAGGGTTTTGGCGTGAATGATCAGTTGGCACATAATGGCAAACGTTCCCAGACGACGTGGCTGGGCGGCAAAGCCAACATGCTCATCCTGGGTGACCATCCATAACATTTTAATAAAACGGGTGTACTGTTCTGGTGAAATACGAGCTTTGGGCTGGCGTAACAGTTCGGCTTCAATCCCGACATGGGAAAGCAGGGTTTCGACATCCATGCCGAGACGTTTAACGCCGGTTAAAGCCGCATTGACGAAATGGATACTAATCGTATCGCGGCTCATGTTTAATCCTTCAGTCTCTTTTATGTTCACTTCTGGTTGACCTAAATGACGCTCAAAATAAAGTAAATAAGATGGCAGTTTTTGCCAGCTTATCGATCATGCTTTTACATTAAATTGCTGAAATGTTCAAGATAAATGGCGGAAACGGGCATTGTTGAACCTGCCTGATCTTTATAAGATGAGCCAAAAATAATGCAATAAAAAGGAAATAATAAAATGAACGGCGCACTCGATGGACTCAATGTCCTGGATTTTTCTACTCTATTACCGGGACCTTTTGCCACAATGTATCTGGCGGATTTAGGTGCAAAAGTCATTCATATTGAATCACCTACCCGGCCAGACCTGATCCGGCTTTTTCCTCCGTATGCCCATGGTCAGGCCACTTCGCACAGCTATTTAAACCGTAACAAGCAGTCGATTGCCTTGGATTTGAAAGATCCCAGTAATATCACCTTGATTAAACAGAAAATTTCTGACTTTGATATCGTGATTGAGCAATTTCGCCCCGGTGTGATGCAGCGTCTGGGATTGGATTATGCGACCTTGTCGGCGATCAATCCGCGCCTGATTTACTGTTCGATTACCGGTTATGGACAAACCGGGGATTATAAAGACCGTGCTGGCCATGACCTGAATTTTGTTGCGCTTTCAGGCATAGCCGGGCATTGCGGTCGCGCAGAGAGTGGACCTCCACCGATGGGTATTCAGATTGCAGATGTGGCGGGTGGATCCTTACATGCACTGGTCGGGATTCTGGCGGCAGTTGTGGAGCGTCAGCGCAGTGGTCTAGGGCAATATATTGATATTTCCATGACCGATTGTGTAGCTCGTTTAAATACCATGGCGGCTGCGGCCAACCTTGCTGCGCAAACGCCTCAGCATCGTGAACAACAACAATTAAATGGTGCGGGTTTTTATGACTATTATGTCACGCAGGATGGACGTTATTTATCGATCGCTAGTTTAGAACCGCAATTTTTATCCGGTTTGGCGGAAGTGTTGGGGCTTCCTGTTTTACTGGAAAAAGCAGATTCAACCGCAATGGAGGATCGCCAGACTGTAAAACAGGCCATACAAACGGTGATTCAGCAGAAACCGCTGGCGGAGTGGCAAGCGATTTTCCAAGCCCGGGATCTATGTGTAGAGCCGGTGCTGAACTTGGATGAGGCCTTAAATTCACCCTTGGCACAACAACGCGGTTGGGTGGTCGAGGTGCCGATTGCGGCAGGAAGTCATGAAACCGAGCCACAACTGGCCTGTCCGATTAAATTTTCCCGATCGCAAGCCGACTATCAGTTTATCGGCCAAAGACTCGGGCAAGGGGAGTGGTAATCGAACATCCATTTTCTATATGAAAGGAAAATTGTTTTCTAAATCAAACATACTGTCTAGCGAATCGGTTAGCGATCGCTAGACCAGAGAGAAGCTATAAAGGTCTACTTATCAATAAAACCGCTATTAAATATGTAAAAAACGCATTTTGTTGATGAATAAAAGACCGTTATGCTAGCGCTCATTATTATGAATCTAGCTGTACGCCATGTATTTATATACAGATTTCGATCAACAACTGATCAATGAACGTGTTGCTCAGTTCCGTGATCAAACAGAACGTTATTTAGCCGGTAAACTCACAGAAGACGAATATCGTCCATTACGTTTGCAAAATGGTTTATATGTGCAACGTTATGCCCCGATGTTACGTATTGCAGTGCCTTATGGTTTGATGAATACCAAGCAGCTGCGCAAAGTGGCTGAATTGGCGAAAGCCTATGACCGTGGCTATGCGCACGTATCTACCCGTCAAAATATCCAGTTTAACTGGCCTGCGCTAGAAGATGTGCCGGATATGCTGCAAGAATTGGCAACCGTTCAGATGCATGCCATTCAGACCTCGGGTAACTGTATTCGTAATACCACCACTGATCAGTATGCAGGTGTTGTGGCAGGTGAAATTGCCGATCCGCGTCCGACTTGCGAATTGATTCGTCAGTGGAGCACTTTCCACCCGGAATTTGCTTTCTTGCCACGTAAGTTCAAGATTGCCGTATCTGCTTTGGAAGAAACCGACCGTGCAGCGACCTCGTTCCATGATATCGGTGTGTATATCGTGCGTAATGCAGCCGGTGAGTTAGGCTATAAAATCAAAGTCGGTGGTGGTTTAGGCCGCACCCCAATCATTGGTTCAGTGATTAAAGAGTTCTTGCCACGTGAAGACCTGATTGCTTATCTTGAAGCGGTATTGCGTGTGTATAACCTGCATGGCCGCCGTGACAACAAATACAAGGCGCGGATCAAGATTCTGGTTAAAGCGCTGACACCCGCTGTTTTTGCGGAAAAAGTAGAAGCAGAATTTGCCTATACCCGTGAAAGTTTGAAAATTCAGCCAGAAGTGTTGCAAAAGTTGGATGAAGAGTTCACGCCATTCGATTATCAAAATCTTGTGGACGAAGACTTCACGGAGCTGTTTGCGCAGCATCCAAAATTCAAGCAATGGTTCAACATCAATACCCACGCACACAAAGTCACGGGTTATCGCATCGTGACGATTTCCCTGAAACGTGCGGGCGTGGCACCGGGAGATGTGACGACGGAAGAGATGAACCTGATTGCGGATCTTGCGGATCAATATACCTTCGGTGAGTTGCGTACCACGCACGAGCAAAATATTGCCCTGGTCGATGTCCCACAAAAAGATCTGTTTGCGCTTTGGCAAACACTGGAGCAGGCCAATCTGGCACGTGCCCATATTGGTTTCTTGACCGATATTATCTGTTGTCCAGGTGGTGATTTCTGTTCATTGGCCAATGCGAAATCAATTCCGATTTCGGAAGCGATCAGCCGCCGTTTTGATGATCTGGATACTATTTACAATCTGGGTAAACTGGATCTGAATATTTCCGGCTGTATGAATGCCTGTGGCCATCACCATGTCGGAAATATCGGGATTCTGGGTGTTGATAAAAAAGGTGCGGAGTTCTACCAGATTACTTTGGGTGGTAACGCAGACCATGATGCTTCAATTGGTGACATTCTTGGGCCGTCTTTTGCAGCTGAAGCCGTACCGGATGTGGTTGAAGAAATCTTGAATACTTATCTTGACCTGCGTCAAGGTGAAGAAACCTTTATTGACACTTATCGCCGTGTAGGGATTCAACCATTCAAGGAGCGTGCATATGCTTAATACTGCATTACCTGTGCTTTATAAAGATGGCACGATTCTCGACAATACCTATCAAACCGTTGCGGACGAAACAAGTGTTCCGGCAGGTGATGTGGTGCTGAACACGGCTCAGCTAGATTTGCTTGCACAGGTGCAAGGTAAAAAGGCACTGTACCTTACCGTCGAAGATTCTCCAGAAACCCATCAGTACCCTTTGGCGCAACTCGATACCATTTTGATTGAGTTTGCCGGTTTTAATGATGGTCGTGGCTATTCGTTTGCAGCTTTGTTGCGTCGCCAAGGGTTTCAGGGTGAATTGCGCGCTGTAGGTGATGTGTTTAAAGATGTTCTGAACTATATGAAGCGTTCTGGTTTTGATAGCTTTGTCATTAAAGAAGGCAAGGATATCGTTGAAGCTGCTGCCGGTTTGGGCGATTTTACCCATCCTTATCAGGCATCGACCGCAGTCAAACAAGCCAATTATCAGACGGGTTTGAATAAATAATTGAATCCTTAAAATAAAAAACCGAACAACTGTTCGGTTTTTTATTACCTGAGCTGAAGGAACCGAAAAGACCCGTTGTTAGGTTTAAACTTGGCAAAGTCGCTAACATGTAGTTGTTGGTTCAATACGGGTATGTCCCATCATGCTCAGGATCAGTTTCTGATGTTGGCTACCCTGATGGACGCAATAAGAAAAGCTGCCATTGTAACCACGAGGTAAGCCGGTATCTCCTTGAAAAGTGATCATGCTTTTATTTAAAGCACCATCCCAACTAAGATTTCCGTATTTTAAAAGATCCTGATGCTGTACTAGAATCTGTTCATTGTTATCGATTTGCTGGTTCTGATTGCGATCAATAAAGATGAGAAGTCCATGGTTCCATTGATTGGCTTCACATTGACTAAAATTTTGGCTTGAGCAGATTACGATATTCGCCCGATAAAATGCAGCAAAACTTTTGGCTTTTTGAATATAAAGTTGCAGAGCCGTCGGGACATTTTTGGCCTCAAGACGAGCCATAAACTGATGGTATTGAGGCACTGCTAGAGTAGCGATAATCGCCAGTATTGCAATCGTGATTAGCAGTTCTATCAAGGTGAACCCTTTATTTTTATAAGATTGCATACTCTAAGTCCTTGTTTTTATTTTTTATTAATAACAATGTTTTTGTTAGTGCTTATTTTCTAATATTTATTTCGCACTGTGTCATAAAGTTGTTAAGATGAATCGAGTAAAACAATAAACGATGCTGTTTTTGGAAGGGAGTGAATATTTACCGAATTACAACGGAATTTGTAAACAATTTTATCAATAATTTGCTTGATTAAAATTATCAAACACTTGGAAAATATTTTTAGTGTTTGTATGATGAAGACGAGTAGCTTAAAAATAATACTGGGATATAAAAAACATATCTCAGAAAGCGAAGAAATTTTTTGACCGAACTTAAAAACAATCATTATCTCTGGAGGATAATCCATGAAATTAAGTCGTATTGCACTTGCTATGCTTGTTGCTGCTCCTTTAGCTGCTGCTAATGCTGGTATCACCATTACTCCATTAGTGGGTTATACAATGTTTGATACTGAGCACAACAATGGTGGTAATGATGGCAGTTTAACAGGTGGTCCAGAATTAGATGATGATCTATTCGTGGGTGCTGCATTAGGTGTGGAATTAACTCCTTGGTTGGGCTTTGAAGCAGAATACAGTCAGATCAAGGGTGACGTAAGTAATGGTGGTGAGTATAAAGGTGAAAATATCGCGGGTAACTTTTACGCGACTTCTGACCTTATTACCAAGGATTACGACAGCAAAATTAAACCTTATGTATTGTTGGGTGCTGGTCACTACAAATATGACGTAGAAGGCACAAATGGAGTTGGTTATATTCGTGATGGCGAAGAAGGCACTTTAGCGAATGCTGGTCTTGGTGCATTCTGGCGCTTAAACGATGCGTTATCTTTACGTACAGAACTACGTGGTACTTACCACTTTGATGAACAATTCTGGAACTATACAGCTTTAACTGGTCTTCAAGTGGTTCTTGGTGGTCACTTAAAACCTGCTGCACCAGTGGTTGAAGTTGCGCCAGTTGCGCCAACGCCAGTGGTTGAACCACAACAACCACAAGAGTTGACCGAAGATCTGAACATGGAACTTCGTGTGTTCTTTGATACCAACAAATCAAACATCAAAGATCAGTACAAGCCAGAAATCGCGAAAGTTGCTGAGAAACTTGTAGAGTATCCAAACGCAACTGCACGTATCGAAGGTCATACTGATAACACTGGTCCACGTGCGTTGAACGAACGTCTATCTTTGGCTCGTGCAAACTCTGTTAAATCAGCACTTGTAAACGAATACAACGTTGATCCAGCTCGTTTGTCTACTCAAGGTTTCGCTTGGGATCAACCAATTGCGGACAACAGCACTAAAGAAGGTCGAGCTATGAACCGTCGTGTATTCGCGACAATCACGGGTAGCCGTACTGTAGTTGCTCAACCAGCTGCACAACAACCAGCTCAATAATCTGACTGGATTGTAAAAAAAGCGACTCTTCGGAGTCGCTTTTTTATGTCCTATTGCTTGGTCTTTCTTAAAGGAAGTAGAAGATCAAAAGTCTATGCAATTTTTAGATCTATCAAGTTCATCAGGCTTATTGTTAATTTATTAGTTAAGTGTTCATTTCATATTGAATTAGATCACTAAAACATAAAACAAGATAAACATTTAAGCACGTTTTGCACTCGCGTAAAGGACTTTAAATCCTTGCTGATCCGTGATGACTTGGCATTGACCAAAACTGCGTTCCAGTAACGATGGATAATTCAAAAAACGGTTTGCTACAATCCACAGTTCACCTAATGTGTTTAGATGTTGTTTGGCCTGCTGGCAGAGTTGCTCGCTGGCATCGTAATTGGTATGAATACCCTGATGAAACGGTGGGTTACTCACAATGGCATCCAGCTCTTCAGGAGCGTCAGCAATGCCCGTCACAGGTAGGACGTGTAAACGTTCGAGATTCAGTTGATTTATTTCGAATGTGAGTTGAGTTGATGCCAAGGCGAAGGCATCTACGTCCATAGCATAAATTTGATTTTCTGGATTTAAGCTGGCCAGATAGCAACTAATAACACCCGCACCGCAACCAAAATCAGCTATTTTTCCATATCTTACTTTGTCCAGATAAGGCAATAATACTGCTGTGCCGACATCGAGCTGTTTCTGGCTAAATACGCCGGGAAGTGCACAAATCGAGAGCTGCTGAGCATTGCTTTGGATGGTATAGGTCTTGGTCCAGTCTTGTAGCGCTTTTAAGGTAGGTTGTTGGCTACTTTGCATTTGCCACATTTGGCAATGACGAGCGCTGTCAATTTTAACTGCTTTACCCAACTGCTGTAGCTGTTTGGCTGCGCGTTCGACGCCGCCTTTTTTCTCACCCACCAGGAAAATGTGCGCACCAAGTTTGATCTGGCTCAAAACTTGATTGAGAAGATAATCCAACAATTCTCTGGACTTGGGAACGAAAATGACCGCCTGATCAAAGGTTCCCTTGGGATATTCAATGCCAAAATGTGAGGTCAATTGATGCTGTTGAAAGTATTGATGATCCGAAAAATTCCAGGTCCATATCTCTGCGTTTACAGAAGAGGGCAGTTGCTTCAGGAGTAGATCACTTGGCGCATTGATGAACAAGACCTGGCCTGCCAGCAGATTAACCTGTCGTAAGACGACTTCACTTCGAGGATCCATAATTTTTTACGCTCTTTCATCAAAAAGCCCAAATGAGGCAGGGCCAGAGTTCATCTAAGTTAAGATGAATAGCTTAATTTGAATTACTTTTTATCGGAAGTATTTAATTGAATAACATGCCAATCATTTTGCGTAATGGAAACTCCACTTCCAGTGAAAATATTCCCACCTGATCTTGGCAAGAAAAGGATAGGCCTCATCTTCGTTTGCTTTTTCCGGATGATGCGGTTCACTTGAAATGATAATTTGGACTGAATTGCAAGAGAATATTGCACTATGAAAAGAAATATAAAATTAATTGGTAAGTAAATACATAAAGCTTGAATACTGATCTAAGCATTCATGTAGAGCAGAAAATAGATACAAAACACACCATATTCAAATAGATACTCTTTGCTTAAAGTATGGCTTGATGTGGAAAATTTACCCAAGAAAAAGTTAAAAAATTTCTCTGAGCAAAAAAATCTGTTTTCGTCAACAAACTGTCACTACTCAAGAGTAGTGTTTTTTTGTATAATTTGCCCTCAGAATTTTAAGCGTATCGAATTTCATGTCAGATATTAAAACCCTCCGTAACATCGCAATTATTGCGCACGTTGACCATGGTAAAACCACTCTTGTCGATAAACTACTTCAACAATCAGGTGCACTCGGTGAGCGAGCGGGCGAGATTGAGCGTGTCATGGATTCGAATGCGCTAGAATCAGAACGTGGTATTACAATTCTTGCAAAAAATACTGCCATCAAATGGTTAGACGAGCGTACTAATACCGAATACCGTATCAACATCGTGGACACCCCAGGACACGCCGACTTCGGTGGTGAAGTTGAACGTGTGATGTCGATGGTTGACTGTGTATTGCTTTTGGTTGACTCGCAAGAAGGTCCAATGCCACAAACTCGCTTTGTAACACAAAAAGCGTTTGCTCGTGGTTTGAAACCAATCGTGATCATCAACAAAGTCGACAAGCCAAGTGCACGTTGTGACTGGGTAATCGACCAAGTATTTGACTTGTTTGACAACTTGGGCGCGACTGACGAACAGTTGGACTTCCCGATTGTCTATGCTTCAGGTCTACGTGGTGTGGCTGGTCCATCACCAGAAGAACTTGCTGAAGACATGACTCCGTTGTTTCAAACCATCGTAGACATCGTAGAGCCGCCAGCGGTTGATGTTGATGGTCCATTCCAAATGCAGATTTCATCGCTTGACTATAACAGTTTCGTGGGTGTCATCGGTGTTGGTCGTATTCAACGTGGTTCTGTAAAAACCAACACACCTGTAACCGTGATTGATAAAGATGGCAATACACGTAATGGCCGTATCTTGAAAATCATGGGTTACCATGGTCTAGAGCGAGTGGATGTCGATTCAGCTGCAGCAGGCGATATCGTATGTATTACCGGTATTGATGCATTGAATATTTCTGACACGATCTGTGATCCGAAAAATGTTGAAGCATTGCCAGCGCTTTCTGTAGATGAACCAACCGTATCGATGACTTTCCAGGTGAATAACTCACCATTTGCCGGTAAAGAAGGTAAGTTCGTGACTTCGCGTAACATCCGTGAACGCCTAGATCGCGAATTGATTCACAACGTGGCACTTCGTGTAGAAGACACTGACAGTCCAGACCGTTTCAAGGTTTCTGGTCGTGGTGAGCTGCATCTTTCAGTTTTAATTGAAAACATGCGTCGTGAAGGCTTTGAGTTGGGCGTATCTCGTCCGCAAGTGATCATCAAAGAAATTGATGGTGAAAAACAAGAACCTTACGAAAACGTAACCTTTGATGTTGAAGAACAGCACCAAGGCGCTGTGATGGAACAAATGGGTCATCGTAAAGGTGAGATGACCAATATGGAAGTGGATGGTAAAGGCCGTATCCGTATTGAAGCGACTGTTCCTTCACGTGGTTTGATCGGTTTCCGTTCTGAATTCTTGACCATGACTTCTGGTACAGGGATCATGACGTCAAGCTTCTCGCACTATGGCCCTGTAAAACAAGGTACTGTTGCGAAACGTCAAAACGGTGTATTGATTTCAATGGTTCAAGGTACTTGCTTGGGCTACGCATTGTTCAGCTTGCAAGACCGTGGTCGTCTATTTGCTAAGCCACAGTTGGAAGTTTATGAAGGGATGATCGTGGGGATTAACTCGCGTTCAGACGATATGGTGGTGAACCCAACCAAAGCAAAACAGTTGACCAACGTTCGTGCATCAGGTACTGATGATGCATTGACCTTGACTCCGCCGATCGAATTCACGCTTGAACAAGCGCTTGAATTTATTGAAGATGATGAGTTGGTTGAAGTAACACCTAAATCGATCCGTATCCGTAAGCGTTATTTGACTGAAAACGAACGTAAGCGTAACCGCGACAAATAAGTTCTTCAGTGAAGTTAAAAAAAACCGCTAACCTCCGTTAGCGGTTTTTTTGTGAACATAAGTTACAAAATGAAACTGGCTTGTGATAAAAAATTGCTAAAGTAACAATAACTACTGACTAATCATCACCCTATAAAAACACTGATAAATGGTGTCTGGAGTTTCTATGAGTATTATTCAAGAATTTAAAGAATTTGCTATTAAAGGCAATATGATGGATTTAGCCATAGGGGTCATCATTGGGGGTGCATTTGGTAAAATCGTCGACTCTCTGGTGAAAGACATGATCATGCCGATGATTACCCTGATCACTGGCGGCGGCGTGGATTTTACCCAAAAATTTATTATCCTTGGGGATAATCCAAATAATTTGCAGTCTTTGGATGAGTTGAGCAAAGCGGGTATCAACGTATTGACCTATGGAAACTTCTTGACCATTTTAATTAATTTCATCATTTTGGCTTGGGTGGTATTCCTGATGGTGAAAATGTTGAACCGCATGCGTCGTACTAAAGAAGAAACACCGGCAGCACCCGCAGCAACGCCCGAAGACATCCAGTTGTTGCGCGAAATCCGGGATGAGTTGAAGAAAAAAGCTTAAAGGTTTTAACGTTGAAAAGACGGTGCTCAAAGCACCGTTTTTTATTCTTCGGACGATTGTAGGACTGGTGTTTAGACAGATTCCATTTTAATATCCGGCCGATTCGCAAAGGGATGAGTTGTTGATGAACCGATTATTTGTCTATGGCACACTGTGTCCAGGTCGTGAGAACACCCATATTTTAGAGCCGATTGGCGGAACCTGGAGGAAAGGTTCTGTGCGGGGTGAGGTGCATATTCTGGATTGGGGACCCGATCAAGGTTTACCAGCGATCGTGCTGGATCCTGAAGCCGGTAAAGTGGAGGGTGATCTGTTAACGACTGAACAGCTGGCCCAGCACTGGGAGCGGATTGATGCGTTTGAAGGCGCACAGTATGAACGGGTCACGGCACAGGTTGAACTCGACACGGGTGAAAAGACCGATGCCTGGATTTATGTCATGAAAGAGATGAAGTAAAAACAGTCGGTAAAGACAGCCATCCACTGATGGCTGTTCAGTTTTGTTATTAAAAATCCATACGGAATTTGATTTCCAGTAAATGCCAGCCAAACTGGCTTTTGATCGGGCCATGCAGTTCGCGTTCCTTTAAGCTAAACACGGCTTTGTCGATCGGGCCAACCAGTTGCCCTTTTTTGACTTCACCCAGTTCGCCACCACGTTTGGCCGAGTTACAGGTCGAGTGCTGCTTGGCCATTTTGGCGAAGTCGGCGCCGTCCTTGATTTTCTTTTTCAGCTGTTCCGCAAGTTCTTTATCTTTGACCAAGATATGACGCACAATTGCGGTTTTCATGCTTTTCTTTCTCTGCTGGATTTAACGGCCAGTGTTTTGCTTTTCTTTAAGGGTTGGCATTGTGGGCAGAACACACTGGCACGCTGGCCCAGTTTTAGGTTTTCTAGCGTGGTTTCACAGTTCACACACATCTCTCCGGCACGGCCATAGGCCAGCAGGGTTTGCTGGAAATAGCCATTTTCTCCCATGGCATTGGTGTAATCGCGTAATGTTGAACCACCGAGCTCAATCGCAAATTTAAGGATACGTTTAATTTCCTGTACCAGCTGTTCAATCTGCTGCCTGCTGAGGGTGGCAGCCGGTTGTGCCGGGTGAATTCCCAGATTAAACAGACTCTCGGTCGCGTAGATATTGCCTACGCCGACCACGACGTGGTTATCCATGATGGCAACCTTGATCGCCGTCTGTTTGTTTTTGAGTTTCTCGGCCAGATAGGCCGCATTGAAGGCTTCAGATAAAGGTTCGGGTCCCAAGGTATCCAGCAGCTTGTGCTGTGTTTCCGGATTGAGCCACAGAATGCAACCAAAGCGTCGCGGGTCATGATAACGCAGCTGGATATCATCAAACTGCAGAATCAAGTGATCATGTTTGCGTAATTCATCCTCTGCCGCACATAAGCGAAAACTGCCCGACATGCCCAAGTGCCAGAGCATAGTATCCTGTTCAAACTCGGCCAGAATATATTTGGAACGACGCGTTAACTTCAGCAGCTTTTGCCCTTGCAGCTTGTCCAGATCCTCCGGAATTGGCCAGCGTAGACGTGATTCACGTACTTGAAAATGCTGAACGGTCTGTTCAAGCAGGGGCAATAAACTGGTTTTGGTGGTTTCGACTTCAGGTAATTCGGGCATGGTCAGTTCGGCAACAAGAGGCTATGGGCAAGATGGGGATCAAGCGGATATTTTACAAGAAAAAGCCATATTATTTCAGTGAGGATCAGTATAAACAGCTGTGGTCATTGCATTGACCCATACGGGTTGAAATTTGAAGTATAAGGTCAGAAATCAGTTGTTGGTCGTGGTATTGGCTGTGTTTACAGAAAAAATGCTATAACAAAGCAAATATATTCAGGATGATGCGTGGCAGCTTATGAGTTTACTGTTTCAACCCATTCAGTATGGAAATTTGGCCGTTGCCAACCGGATTGTGATTGCGCCGATGTGCCAATACTCCGCCAGTCTGCAGGGAGAATTGAGTTACTGGCATGAACAGCAATGGGCTAATTATGCCTTGTCGGGTGCGGGTCTGTGTATTGTCGAGGCGACAGCCGTACAACCAGAGGGAAGGATCAGTTATGCTGATCTGGGGCTTTGGAATGATCAGCAACGGGACCAGATCAAAGTATTGTTAGAAAAAGTACGTAGCCTGTCACCGATGCCCTTTGCTGTACAACTTGCCCATGCAGGACGTAAAGCCTCGACCGATAAGCCATGGCTAGGTAGGGGACAATTGCCACCGGATGATCCGCACGGCTGGCAAACCGTTGCACCGAGTGAAATTGCCTTTGGGTCGGATGATTTAGCACCACAAGCTTTAACGCTGCAACAGATTAAGCAGGTCCAGGCCGATTTTGCAGCCGCCGCAAAACGTGCCGTGGAAGCCGGTTTTGAGCTGATCGAGATTCATGCTGCGCATGGTTATTTACTGCATCAATTCTTGTCCCCTTTATCCAATTTACGTCATGACCAATATGGAGGTTCTCTGGAAAACCGGATGCGGATGACTTTAGAGGTAGTGCAGGCAATCCGTGCAGTAGTGCCGGAAAACTTCCCGGTCGGAATCCGGATTTCTGCCAGTGACTGGATGGATGAGCAAAACGGTTGGAATCTTGAGTCTAGTATTGAACTGGCCAAAGCATTGCAACAGTTGGGTGTTGCTTATATTCATGTTTCCTCTGCAGGTTTGCATGAAGCACAAAAGATCCAGATTGGTCCAAATTATCAGGTGCCTTTTGCAGAAGCTATTAAACAAGTTGTGCAGATTCCGGTGATTGCTGTGGGACTGATCACGGAAGCTGAACAGGCGGAACAGGTCTTGCAAGACGGAAAAGCTGATGCCATCGCACTGGCGCGAGCCATGTTGTATGATCCACGCTGGCCATGGCATGCTGCAGCACAATTGGGTGAACAGATTGCCATTGCACCACAATATTTACGCTGTCAGCCACACGGGCTGAAAAATTTGTTTGTGCCGTTTGAAGGGGACTCAGCAGTTGCTGTTTGAGGCATAAAAATGGGCTGAATCATTCAGCCCATTTAGTTTGCAATTATGTCATCAAAATTTAGCTTTTGCTTTTAGCTGCTGCTGGTTCGGCTTTCTCCGCTATCATTTTTTCCACTGCTGCCAAAGATTCTTTGGCATTCGGCACATTTTTTTGCGCTAAAAGGGTAAAGATTTCTTTGGCTTTGCCGAGGTCCTGATCAATGATATTGCCATTGGTAAACATATTCCCGACTGCAATCAGCGCTGGAATATAACCTTTTTCCGCCAGTTGCTGGATATTACTCAAACCATTTTTTACAGACTTTTCATCTTTGTTTTTAAAGCCCAAATTGATGTCATATAAGGCTTTGGCATAGATCGCCTGTGGATGGTTTTTCTTGATTAAGGGGGCAAGTTTTGCCAGACCTTGTTTGTCCGATTCCGCTTTATTTTCCGAGAACAGCATCACGGCCAAATCGACATCGGCATCTTCAAAACCGACTTTGGCGGCAGCCTGTAGATACTGTTTACCTTTTTGTTTGTCCTGTTTCTGTCCTAAACCACCGCCCAGATAAATTTTTGCCAAGGCATAATTGGCAATCGGATGACCTTTTTTGGCCGATTGCTGATACAGATCGAGTGCCTTTTTCTCATCTTTGCTGGTGCCTTGGCCGATCTGGGTTAAAACCGCCAGGTGATAGAGTGCTTCGGCATTGCCAGTTTTGGCAATCTTTTCCAGTTCTTTATAGGCACCGGGATAATCCTTGGCCTGAACCAGCTTTTCCACTGGAGCAAAAATTTTGTCTTGTGCCGTTGATGGCGCTTCCGCGTGGAGAAAACTGCTGGAAAGGGCAATAAGGCTGGCCAATAGGATTTTTTTCATAAGAAGAGAACCTTGCTGATCGATCTGTCACATCATTCCATTGATGTGTGTAAATAAAAATTTTCAATTCATCATAAGAGCTTTTTGAGGAATGTAAATATTGGGAAGGTATAAAAATTGATGCGCTAAAATCAGAGAGGTGGTGCAAAAAGGGGAATTTGCAAATTTTAAAAATAAAAAAAGAGCAGCCGAAACCGCTCCTTATCACATAAAACAAAATTTATTGCGGACGTGCTACATCGCCATTGAGAGCTTCGGGCAATGGCAAGACGGTTAAACCGAGCTCTTCCAGTGCAGTCGGCTTGGCAACCACCAACGCTTTATATCCCCCCTCAACCGCAATACTATTCACGACCTGAACATCATTATGCAGCTTTGCTGCAGGAGCCGGCACTTCACCTGCACCTTGAACCAGATGCAACCAGTGTTTTGGTTTGGCTTTAAACCATAAACGTGCCACGATTTCCTGTCCAAGGTAACAGCCTTTATCATAATGCACGCCTTCACGCTGATGTAGACGCAACTCCTGCGGCTGAAATTCATGTTCGGTGGTTTGATTGATCCAGGCCTGTCCTTGCTCAATGGCCTGTAATTGCCAAGTCACAAGATCTGTTGAGTTTTCAGTAAAGCGAGTGCTATCGCCTTCGAGGCAAGGGAATACTGTGCCGGCTTCTTCGAGTTTCATTTTTGAAAATGCGCCGAATTTGCGGATGTGTTTGGCAAATTCTTCCGCCTGGTCCTGTGTCACCACAATTTCAAAACTTTCCGGGGTGACTTTTTTCAGCCATAAACCGAAATGGATCCGGCCTTTCAGGTCGCAAATTGCAGTATAGCGCGTGGTATTTCCTTCCAGACGTTCCACATGCAAGGTGACTTGGCCTTGCAGGAATTTTTGTGCATCTGCGCCATTCAGGGTGAAACAGGAGAACGCTAAGTCGCTCATGATTGATCTCGAACCACAATTGAATACTAAAGAATGGGGCTTATTTTCCTTCATTTTTATCAAAAAAGCAGCTTTCCGAGCAAAAACATGAATTAAATGTAACTAAAATGTGTGAAGCCGTTATAGCTCACCGCTCAATGCATCACACCACGGATCCCTTACTGATGCTGAGCATCGTTGTGTGTTTTGCTCTGTGTAATAGCTCCTCATGACACAAAACTCGAAAAACTTCCCATAAAAGCGTAAATTAGCCACTTCTTTCGTTCTAAGCTGTAAGGTTATGGCAATCAGTTGGGTTCTTTTTACGCTGATGGCGGCATTTATGCAGGCCTGGCGCAATGCATTTCAAAAACAGCTCAGTACCACGGTGGATGTCTATGGCACCACATTGGCTCGTTTCCTGTTTGCACCCATCTTTGCCTTTAGCTATCTGGCAATCCTATATAGTCAGCAACCGATTACAGCTCATGTGACGTTCTCCAATAAATTCTGGTTGTATGTGCTGATTGCCGGCATGAGCCAGATCTATGCCACGGCCTTGATGGTCAAACTGTTTCAGCAAAAAAACTATGCCATCGGGATTGGACTGGCCAAAAGCGAAGCCATTCTGGCAGCCTTAATCGGAGTGATGTTCTTACAGGAACATTTAACCGGTTGGGGCTGGATGGGGGTATTGATCGGGGCAATTGCCGTTTTCTTATTAAGTAGGGGCAGCCGGCATACCGAGCTTTCAGTTAAAACGCTGATGATCGGATTGGGCAGTGGGCTGTGTTTTGCCATTACTTCTTTGCTGGTACGTGAAGCCAGTCTGGAACTTTCAATGCTACCGTTCTTGCACCGTGCGGCGTGGGTGTTATGTTCACTGATCAGTTTTCAATGCCTGGCCTTACTGTTGTATCTGGCCATTTTTAGCCGCAAGACGTTGTATCACCTGTGGCAACGCTTGGGTCTGACCTTTAAGGTGAGTGTCTGCAGCTTCTTGGCCTCCCTTGGCTGGTTTAGTGCCATGAGCATGCAAACGGTTGCGATTGTGAAAACCCTCGGCCAGATTGAAATCCTGTTTAGTTTATTGATCTCGGCTTTTTTCTTTAAGGAAAAACTGGCCCGATCCGATCATTTGGGGCTGGTTCTGGTGATTATTGCAGCCATTATGGTGATCTGGGCCTAACGGTGGAAAGCCGCTATTTTCAGGAAATGTTGTGCTTGGGTTATAGTAGAATTCAGCAAACAAAGGATGAGTATTAGAAATAAATATGAGATCAATTTTATAGTTGAGAAAAAATTATCTATAATATTTGTTTTAATGAGAAAATATTTCAATAAGAAATAAAAATCCTGAATTTTCGGGAAACAATCCCATCGTGACCTTGTTAAATTATATCTCAAGGGTGGTAGGGACCGAAAAGATAAAAAAGCACCAGCACTGATCCGGTGAATGTGTATTGACCCACAAGGTCTCGATTCGGCTTAAATGCGATAAATGATCCATTTATCTTGCAGCATGATGGCTTATCCAGCGAGCATGATTTAAGTGAACCCAGTGTTGTCCCTCAACACCCTTATAATTTCTTCTGATGATCAAAAGGATTTTTAACCTCCTGGACATGTTTTCCAGCCTCTAGTTCCTTTCATCCATTCTGTAAAAATTCAAACCGCCATTCGGCAAACTTGTATCCTGAATACAGCTCCACAGTACAGAAAGCATTACGATGAGATGCTGAAAAATTTATATAATCATGATCATTCATTCAGCAATGTGTGAGCGCTCATGGAAGCCCAAGTTGAATATCAGGAATGTCTGGTCTGCAAGAAAAAATTCCCTTTGAATCATCTCATGCCAATCGAGGCAATTCGCCAAGCCATCGCCGAAGAAATTATCCGGGATTATCCGGACCAGTCTGTCGAGCAGTATATTTGCCAGACCGATTTGGCCAAATACCGCATGCAATATGTGCATTCATTGCTGAAGTCAGAACACGGTGAGCTGACCGATCTGGAACAGGAGGTGGTCAATAGTATGCAGGAGCATGAACTGATCACCAAAAATGCTGAATTGGAATTTAATCAGCAGTGGAGTTTGGGCGAACGGCTGGCGGATAAAATTGCTACATTTGGCGGAAGTTGGATATTTCTGATCTGTTTTGCGCTGTTTCTGCTGATCTGGATTGTGATCAATACGGTGGTGATGGCGACACGTCCAGCCGATCCTTATCCCTTTATTCTGCTTAATTTAATCCTGTCCTGCCTGGCGGCCATTCAGGCCCCGATTATCATGATGAGTCAAAACCGGCAGGAGGCCAAGGACCGTTTGCGTTCGCAGTATGATTATCAGATCAATCTGAAAGCTGAACTGGAAATTCGCCATTTACATGAAAAGATAGACCATTTGCTGTCGCATCAATGGGACCGTTTGGCGCAAATTCAGGAAATTCAGCTGGATCTATTATCCGAGATGAGTAAAAAAGACAATACTTAAAGGTGAAATGTGTATTTGATGCTGTTTCGGCGATTGCAAAATGCTGGCTTGAAAATGCGTTGATCAATAACATGACACTTTTGTAGTCTGGATAAAAAGAAACAAACCCATGGATACAAAAAAATGATCTGCTGAATGAATCGAGAAAAATATCGGACAGACTATGATCGCAAGTTGCAAAAGTATGACCTTTATGACCTGCTATGTAATTTTAAATCAATAATGTAATAAATAAAAAAGAGGATATGACGAAATTTCACGTACTTGGCGGATTCCATTTTAAGTGAAAATTACATTCAAATAGACTGTAACAGCCCCTGGGTAGGGAGAGGCATTTTTCCATGTTACTTATAAGGTGTCTGAACATTTCAGATCTCTGTTTTACTTTATGAGGTAATGAAGAATGATTAATTCAAACCAAAAACAGCAACAGAATGAGCAACTCAATCAACAACGTGGTCAACAGCAGCAAGACCAGAACAGCAATCAGCAACAGCAACAAAATGAAAATCGTCGTCAAACCGGGTCTAATCAGCAAAACCCGCAGCAAAATCAGCGTAACCAATCTAATCAACAGCAAAATGATCAACAAAAATAACTCATGTTGATCATTTTCTTTTCATCTCGAGATTAAAGCGAAGGGGAATAACGCATGATTCTCCTTCGCTTTGCATAGGTAGACTTGGAGTACATGATGAATGATCGTAATTTAGATAATCCCGATGCCTTGAATGATAATCCGGATGCTGACAAATACTGGCGTGAACGTTATACACAACGGCCTTATTACAACGAGTTTGAAAAAGAAATTCCGGATCTCGACTATGACCGTGATTTATCTTCGGCTTATGCTTTGGGTACACGTGCGCGTGCAGAATCAACGGATAATCCCAATTTTGAAGCACATGAAACCGGCCTTCGCGCCAAATGGGAAGAGTTCAAGGCTGAATCCCGGCTGAAATGGGAGCAAGCGAAACATGCCGTGAAAGACGCCTGGGATAGAATGTAGTATCGTTTTGTTATGCAGTCTTAATCTGACTGTTGCTTTGTGATAAACCTTAAAATCTTTTCGTCATAAAAACGATTTAATAAGAAATAAGGTTTATTTACATGGATGTTTTTAAGTTATTCATACATGACACAACTTGGCCATTTATTTTGGAAATTATGGTTCGTAGTTGTGTGATGTATATTTTAATTATTGTGTTTTTACGGATCTCCGGTAAACGTGGGATTCGTCAGTTGTCGATCTTTGAACTGGCGATTATTCTCTGTTTGGGATCGGCGGCGGGTGATCCGATGTTTACCGAAGACCTGCCGATTCTGCAGGCTTTTTTGGTAATTGGAACGGTATTGTTGCTGTATCGCTTGACCACCTGGAGCATGATGAAAAATAAAAAAATTGAAGAACTGCTCGAAGGGAAGCCGTTATATATTGTTGAAAACGGCCAGTTGGTCATTGATGATGTGAAAAAAGAAAAATTCTCGCATGATGAGTTCTTTGCCGAAATGCGGCAGTGTAATGTTGAACATTTAGGGCAGATTCGATCGGCCCTGTTAGAAACCGATGGCTGTCTAAGTATCTTGTTTTATCGTGCAGAACAGACTCAATGGGGTTTGCCGATCTTTCCCAAAGCTTATGTGCAGGTTGAGTCGTTGCAACCCGACACATTTTATTCCTGCATGTATTGCGGACATACCCAAAAATCAGAAAATATTCAGCAGTGCTGTCCACGTTGTCAGCATGCTTGCTGGGCAAAATCCCTGCGGGAAGCTCACCTGACTTTATAAGTTATTCTGCATCATCAGTTGGCGAGTTTTGATGGTTACTGATGTTTGGAAAGAACTTTTTGAAAAGTAAAAAGAAAGAAAAAATATAGATGACTATTTTAATGGCGGCTCACTCATCACTTGAGAGCAGTCTGATTTAACATATTATAAAAATATATATTGATGATTTTCACTTGTGCTAGAGTGTAAGTAATCAAGCTGGAGGGGGCAGTTATGAGTGTAGATGTTAAAGATCACTGGGAAAATGTCTATCGCAACAAAGCAATTGATCAGGTGAGCTGGTTCCAGCCGCATGCGGATTTGTCCATGCAATTGATCAAGGCCATACAGTTGCCGAAACAGGCAGAAATTATTGATATCGGAGGTGGTGCTTCGGTATTGGTGGATGATTTATTGCAGGCGGGTTTTCAGCATATTACTGTACTGGATGTGGCTGCTGCTGCCCTGGAAAAAAGCCAGCAGCGATTGGCTGATCGGGCACAGCAGGTCAATTGGCGTGTGGACAATATTCTGCAAGCTGAATTTGTACCCAGCAGTTTTGATCTTTGGCATGACCGTGCTGTTTTTCATTTTCTGACTGATCCGGTTTTCATTTTCTGACTGATCCGGCAGACCAGCAGCGTTATCTGGCACAGGTGAAAAATGCCGTGAAACCGGGTGGTTTTATCATTGTGGCAACCTTTGCCGAAGATGGTCCACTCAAATGTAGTGGTCTAGAGGTACAGCGTTATAGTATTGAAGCCTTGATCACCACATTTGCAGCTGTGGGAACGACGTTTAGTTTATCCAGAGTATGAAACATACGCATATTACGCCAGCTGGTACCGAACAAAAATTTAACTATTGTGTCTTGCAGCGCAAAGTATAAATGGTGCTGTCATTTTTAGGACAAAGTTTCCATATTACTTCAATCCTGTGACTTAAATAGAGGGACGATTTGGAGCTAAGATTGACAGGCAAGAGCAGCATTGTTATGTTCGGCGCGTTTTTCTGTTTTGCGATTTAGTGGGTTTATTGGCCATGTCTTCCACGCTTCCTTTTGTTTATACCCCGCCACAGCAACCGCTCAACGTGATTTATGAAGATGATGACCTGATCGTGATTGATAAACCGGCCGGATTGCTGTCGGTACCGGGCCGACTGGCTGAACATTATGACAGTGCTTATGCGCGGATTTTACAACGCTATCCACAGGCCAAAGTGACGCATCGTCTGGATATGGCAACCTCAGGCTTACTGATGTTTGCCAAGCATCGCGATGCTGAAGTGGCGGTCAGTAAAATGTTTCAGGCTCGAGCCGTACAGAAACACTATATCGCCTGGGTGCAAGGGCAGCTGAGTGGTGAGGGCCGTGTAGATGTGCCCTTGATTACCGACTGGGAAAACCGTCCACGGCAAATGGTACATTTTGAACTGGGTAAACCGGCACAGACCGTATATCAGGCACTGCACTATGACGAACAGCAGGATATCAGCCGTATTTTATTAACCCCGATTACCGGACGTTCGCATCAGCTTCGGGTGCATATGCAATATATTGGACATCCGATTACCGGCGATAAACTCTATCATCCACAGCCTGCCCAGAGCCCATTGCAACGTTTGGCCTTGCATGCACGCGATTTGATTTTTCAGCATCCCCTACAAGGGATGGCTTTGCATTTACAAGCGGTTGTTCCTTTTTAAGCATCAGTTTTTGACTAAATTTATTAGCCTGATTGATTGTCTAATCGGGCTTTTTTATGTCTAAATAATAGCTGATGATCTGAATGCTGTGAGCTTACAAGTTTGTTGCAAGTTGGTGATCTTTTGGTACAAAGTAAGGCAAATATGTTTAGATAAAAATCGAAAGCAATAAAAAATAACAACAGTACCTTGCAGCATCCAGATCAGGAGCCAAAGATGAGTAATGAACAGAAAGCGGCCTTGATTTTAGGCGCATTGATCAGTTTAGGCATGATTCTGAGCGGCTGGATTCTGGGCAACAGTGCACTGCGTTTTAAAGAGTATGAACGCGTGGTATCGGTCAAGGGATTATCTGAGCGTGAGGTACGTGCAGATGTTGCAGTCTGGCCCATCCGTTTTTCTACGGCGAGTCAGGATTTAACCGAGCTGTATGCGGTGATGGAAGCACATACGCAGCAAATCCAGCAGTTTTTACAGGCTTATGGCTTTCAACCTGCTGAAATTACCACAGCAGCTCCGGTGGTGACCGATAAATATGCCCAGCAATATGGCGGCGAGGGCAATGTGGCCTTGCGCTATACCGCGCATCAAACCATTACCATCTATACGCATGATATTGAGAAAGTACGATCGGCTCAAGGTGGCTTGGCTGCCCTGGGCAAAAAGGGCATTGCCTTTGGTGGTGAAGAATATGGCCAGAAAACTGAATATCTGTTTACCAAGCTGAATGACATTAAACCCGCCATGATTGAAGAGGCCACTCGCAAGGCACGTGATGTGGCAGAAAAATTCGCGGCAGATTCCAAAAGCCGGCTGGGCAAAATCAAGTCTGCCAATCAAGGGCAGTTCAGCATAGAAGACCGCGACAGCAATACGCCGTATTTGAAAAAGGTGCGGGTGGTTTCCACTGTGGATTATTATCTTTCCGATTAGGCTGAGAAATTGGAGGGGAAACAGATCGATATCATGTTGGATTCACTTTGCACCTCTGGTGAAAAAATAAATGACAAATGCTCGCACAACTGACATATAACTCTGCTAGTATCGGTGCAAACAAAACTCAAAATCACCACAACGACAATAAGGAACATGGCCATGACACGTGACTATGAACACTATCCAGATAATGACAACGGTAATCTGCTTTGGGAAATGTATGAAGACGGTGATGATCTGACCGAACCGCATGAAATTGAGTTTTCAATCGTGTTTGAAACCCTCGAACAGGCTGAAAAATGTGCCTTGCATCTTTTACAGCAAGAACAAAAAATTTCCCTGTTCCAGGAAGATCCAGAAGAATCGGGTTCCAATTTATGGGTATTAAATGCCCATGTCACGATGATTCCTGAATATGAAGATATTGAAGATTTGGAAGAGTGGTTTACCCGCATCGCAACAGAGTTTAACGGTGAGTATGATGGCTGGGGCTGCATGACTTATCTTTATGATACCGATGA
Organism: Moraxellaceae bacterium; assembly: GCA_029267635.1. GTDB lineage: Bacteria > Pseudomonadota > Gammaproteobacteria > Pseudomonadales > Moraxellaceae > Acinetobacter. The sequence continues at coordinate 41,880 of JAJUIK010000006.1, forward strand.
AGAATTTGAAGAAGAATAAGCACTGCCTGATGTGAGATCTACATCTTAAGAAGCATGTTCAGTTGAACATGCTTTTTTATTGTTTGGATTATGACGTGTTTATTTTCTTGGCCTTGCGTGACCGAGAAGCTACTAAAGACCCACACAGCAAATACTGGGCAGTACTACACTTAAATTTAAAACTACAAAAAGCAGGTGAAGTGATGAATACAGTCCAACTGCATCGGGTCATTTGCGCACCTCTTGCACGTGTCTTTCAGGCTTTTGTCGATCCAGAAGCGCTGGTGAAATGGTTGGCACCGCATGGTTTTACCGCCAGGGTTAAGTCTCTCGATTTGAGAGTCGGTGGCGGCTATCAAATGTCCTTCCGTAATTTCTCTACCGGAACAGTCATCACTTTTTCTGGACATTATCAAGAAATTATTCCCAATCAGCGCTTATGCTATAGCGACCAGTTTGATGATCCCAATCTTGCTGGAAACATACAGGTAACTATCGATTTTAAAGCGGTTCCGATGGGAACTGAGTTGTTCATTATGCAAACTGGAATACCGGAACAGATTCCACTGGATGGCTGTTATGTGGGGTGGCAGCAGTCGTTGCAGCTTTTAGAACTGCTGGTGACTCCAGAGATCTCAGATCAATGAGAGGGAGTGATGAATATTGTCATTAAACGTGCTTATCTCGCCCCAAACAAATCCGATGGCAAACGTATTTTGGTTGATTGTCTATGGCCAAGAGGAGCCAAGAAACAGGAAGCACAGATTGATTTTTGGGCCAGGGAGCTGACGCCTTCGACCGAGCTGAGAGAATAGTATGCTCATGATCCGCAGCGCTGGCCTGAGTTTCAGCAGTGCGATAAAGCCGAGTTGGCTAAGTACTCTGAGAAATTACAGGAAATTAGACAGATGGCTCAAAGCGAAAAAATCAGCCTTATTACGGCCACCAAAAGTGAGCAATACAATCATGCCCTTGTGTTAAAACAGATACTTGAAGAAACTGATTTATCTTGAGCTTGACGCCTTGTCATAAAAATTGCTTAGTATGTCGCATAGAACAAGCAGACAACAAAAAGGATCAAGATGCAACGAGACTATCAACAATTTCCTGACGATGATAACGGCGATGTGCTATGGCAAATGGCCATCGACGGTGATGATTTTAATGACGCACGTGAAATTGACTTTACCCTGACCTTTAATACCCAGCAGCAAGCCGAACAGTGTGCCTTGCATTTATTGCATGCGGAGCAAAAAATTTCCTTATATCAGGAAGATGAAGAAGGGGATTTGCTGTGGGAAATTGTGGTTTACCTGGAAATGCAACCTGACTATGCCGACATCATTGAGATTGAAGCGTGGTTAACGGCTGTAGCTGCACAGTTTGCAGGTGAATATGATGGCTGGGGCTGTATGGCATGGGTCGATATTGAATCATAAGCTGAAAAGAGATGATGTAGTTGCTCACATCAACTCGAATCAGGATGTTTTACAGGATGGTATGAAAAGTTGAAATGTGATTTTTTTTAGACGGATGGGTCAGTGCTCACATCATTCACCTGTAAGATCATGTTTCGATGTAAGGTTTTTGTAAAATATTTTTCTAAACAAGCACTTATTTATTTAATGGGTTGTCATGGTGGTAAATTTTGTTTACGTTTTTAGCCTGTTAAAAGACAAAAAAAATATAGCATGATAAGAAGTAATGAAGATAGAACGTGACAAAACTGTCATATTCGATTAGTTTTGTGCGGCTCAAAAGGAAAAGGCAACCACTATGTCTTGGATGTTTATTGCTTTAGTCATGACTATCCTGCTTACCCCGGGCCCGACCAATACCTTGTTGGCTTCTTCGGGTATTCAGGTGGGTTTCCGAAAATCCTTAAAACTGATTCCAGCAGAAGCATTTGGCTATCTGATAGCCATCAGTGTGTGGGGGGTGTTTGTCGACCGTATTGCCGAAACCATCTCTTTTTTACCGGCCCTGCTGAAAATGTTTAGTGCCATGTATATTGTATATCTGGCAGTTAAATTATGGAAAAGCGCCACCAATACGGATCTGGCCAAAACCACCATCATTGGTTCACGTGAGCTTTTTTTAGCCACCTTATTGAACCCTAAAGCATTATTGTTTGCTTCTGCCATTTTTCCGATAGCAACTTGGAATACCCAAGCTGCATATATGCTCAATATGGGTGTTTTTTTACTGTTACTGATTCCGATCGCCTTTTTTTGGGTCTTTATGGGCGATCTGCTGACCTCCAATAAAATCAGCTGGCTGAATCAGCGGAATCTGCAACGTACTGCCTCAATCATTCTGATCGGTTTTTCGGTACCTTTAAGTTATTCCGCCATGACCTCGCTTTAATCTAATTTTGAGTGGGTTATTCTTTGGCTTATGTGGGTTTTGTTACGAAAAATAAAAAATAATTTTCAAATGCTCTTTCTGAGCAGTATGAATTTTTCTGTGATGTTTTGTTTAAAAAACAATCAAAAATCAATTTTTGATGACAATAAATACAGGATAATAAAAAATGACAGTTTCGTATGAACTGAGCCTGGCGAGTAATGGTGAATTCCGTTTTGTATTGAAAGATGCAACAGGTAAAGGCTTAATTAGCAGCGAATTATACAAAAGCAAGACTTCTGCGTTAAACGGAATTGCTTCCGTACAAACCAACAGCGCAAATGAGCAACGCTTTGAACGCTTGGTGGCGAAAAATGGCAAGCCATATTTTCAATTTAAAAGCGGCGAACCATCAGGTGATTGGAACCAGTCATTTCTATGCCAGTGAAGCAGAATGTGAATATGCTATTGCCGCCGTTAAACAATATGGCCCGCAATCCAACATTCAAGATTTAACAGCATAAAGTCAGCTCAGCCTGAGCAACTTTAAGCTGTGATCAATGAATAAGACATTTGCTATTCATGATTTGAGCTTGATGCTGTGCTCAGGCGTAGTTTGGTAATAATTTCTTCCAGCGTTTTGATACGTTTTACTTCATCCCATAACATTTTTGCTTCTGGATAATGTTTGCTCATCATCCCGAGCCACTGTTTATAACGGCCAACCATGCCGATCTCGGTCTTACTTGGACCATTGAGAAAACGGATTTGCAGTTCAATCAGGTTGGCCCAGTGTAGTACAGGTTCATCAGAATTCTGGCGGATACATTGGCTTAGATCAGGCGTTGTGACTGCACCGCGGCCCAGCATCAGGTCTTCACAGCCGGAATCACGTTGGCATTTCAGCGCATGCTGGTTGTTCCAGATTTCGCCATTGGCAATGACATTAATCTTTAAGGCTTCACGGATGGGCAAGATTTTTTCCCAGTAGGCGGGCGGGGTATAACCATCAGCTTTGGTCCGTGCATGCACAGTCAACCAGTTAGCGCCAGCCTCTTCAATGGCATAGGCATTGTCCATGGTATGCGCTTCATCCAGATAGCCTAGACGCATTTTGGCTGACACTGGAATATGTGCCGGAACTGCATCACGTACTGCTTTTACCAATAGATGTACCATCTCAGGTTCATCTAGCAGGATAGAACCACCACGATGTCGGTTCACGGTTTTGGCTGGACAGCCAAAATTTAGGTCAATCGCAGGAGCTCCAAGGGCTACGGCACGTGCTGCGTTTGCAGCAAGCATTTCCGGATTATTGCCTAAGAACTGGACATGCACAGGCGTACCTGCTGCAGTTTTACCCTCATGTTTTAATTCAGGGCAGTAGCTGTAATAGATGTGATCAGGCAAAACACTGTCTGTCACCCGGATAAACTCGGTCACACACCAGTCAAAACTGCCGACATGCGTCAGCACATCGCGCATGATCGGATCAGTTAAACCTTCCATCGGGGCAAGTACAAGTTTCAAGACAGTGTGCTCTGGACATCAAAAAACAGCGTTATACGCATTTTGTACGGGGCTGTCTAGTCATATGAGATAGATCAAAAAATTAGCGGCCCAAAATCATTTCCAGCACAAATTTACTGCCAATAAATCCAAGTGCCAACAAAAAGAAACCAATCAAGGTAAAGCGAATGGCTTTTTGCCCACGCCAGCCTAACTTGTAATGGCCAATGAGCAGGGCACCGTAGACAAACCAGGAAATAATACTGAAGACGGTTTTATGCGCCAGATGCTGGGCAAAGAAATTATCAATGGTGAAGAAGCCAAAGCCCAGGGCAATCGTTAGCATCAGGAAGCCGATGCCGAGAGAATCAAACAGCAGAGATTCCATCGCCTGAAAAGGAGGAAGTAAATTGACCCAGAGACGTTTCTGTTTTTTCTTTAATTCGCGATCCTGAAACCACAGCAATACTGCATGTAGGGTAGCCATCAGCAAAATGGCATAGGCGGAAAGCGACAGCAAAATATGGATATCGACACCCAGAGAATTTTGCGTCATGAGCTGATTGGGCTGGCTCAGGCCAAAACCGAGAATCAGGCCCACAGCAGCCACCGGTATACCGATCAGATTGAGCGCCATCACCGGACGGTAGCTGCTAAACAGCAGGCTAAGCAGTAGCATAAGGCCTGAAGTAAAGGACATCAGGTTGAATACATCATAATTGACACCCAGCGGTGTCAGCATATCGCCAGATAAAACCAGAGCGTGTAAAATTAGTCCTAGACCTAACAAAATCCCCATGAGTCCATGATTTGGGTGACGTTTCGACATTAACTGCATGAATAAATACCAGAATGCAGCGCTATAAGCGAGTAATGCCAGCAGCGTATAAACCAAGGGGAGACTGATCATGTCAAACCTTTTGCGGGATGATGAAGATTCATGATGCTAGAAGATATAAATTCTACGCGAACTGCAGTATCCTATAGCATCTTATGCATAAATTTTCTAATTGAAGAAAGATTTTTTTGCAACTAGCCATTTTAAGCGGATTTTGCAATGTTTGATACCTTAACAGAACGACTCACGCAGAGTTTAAGAAATGTTACTGGCTCAGGGCAACTGACCGAAGATAATATTAAAGATACGTTACGTGAAGTACGTATGGCGCTCCTTGAGGCCGATGTTGCGTTACCTGTAACTCGTGAATTCATCGCGAAAGTTAAGGAACAGGCATTGGGTCAGGAAGTGATGAGCCAGCTGTCGCCAGGGCAGGCATTCGTCAAGATCGTCTATGACGAACTGACCAAGATGATGGGCGAAGCCAATGAAACGCTGGATTTGGCCGCCAAGCCGCCTGTAGTGATTTTACTAGCAGGTCTGCAGGGTGCGGGTAAGACCACCACTGCAGCAAAACTGGCACGCTTCCTACAAGAACGCCAAAAGAAAAAAGTGGCGATGGTCTCTGCCGACGTGTACCGTCCAGCAGCGATCAAACAGCTACAAACCGTAGCGGGTGAAGTCGGCGCGATTTTCTTTGAATCAAGCCCGGATGAAAAACCGATCACCATTGCCAATCGTGCGATTGAACAGGCCAAAATCCAGTTTGCCGATGTCCTGATTGTCGATACCGCGGGCCGTTTGCATGTCGATGAAGACATGATGGGTGAAATCAAGGAATTGCACGCGGCGATCAAGCCGACTGAAACGCTGTTCGTGGTCGATGCCATGACGGGGCAGGATGCGGCCAATACCGCGAAAGCCTTTAATGATGCCTTGCCGTTGACTGGTGTGATTCTGACCAAGACCGATGGTGATGCACGTGGTGGTGCAGCACTCTCTGTACGTGCGATTACCGGTAAGCCAATCAAGTTCCTCGGTATGGGTGAAAAACTCGATGCCCTGGAGCCATTCCATCCGGAACGTGTGGCACAACGTATTCTTGGTATGGGTGATGTCCTTTCTTTGGTCGAAGAAGTTGAACGCAAAATCGACAAAGAAAAAGCCGAAAAAATGGCGAAAAAATTGCAGAAAGGTGGCAGCTTCAACCTTGAAGACATGCTGATGCAATTTGAGCAAATGAAAAAAATGGGCGGCATGATGGGCTTCCTGGACAAACTTCCAGGCATGAGCAATTCGGGCATTCAGCAGGCACTTGAGCAGGCAAATCCGGAAAAGCAAGTGAAAAAAATGGAAGCCATTATCCAGTCCATGACGCCAAAAGAGCGCCGTAATCCGGATATCATTAATCCAAGCCGTAAAAAACGGATTGCTGCGGGTTGTGGTATGGATGTCGCTGAAATCAACAAACTGTTGAAACAGCATAGCCAGATGGCCAAGATGATGAAGAAATTTGCCAATCCATCGGGCATGAGCAAAATGATGCGTTCGCTCGGCAATCTGCAAAAACAGTTTGGTGGTGGCGGCGGAATGGGGCCATTATTTGGCAACAATGAACCGAAAAAATAACTGCATGGTTAAAATGAAAGAAGGCGCAATCTGCGCCTTTTTTTATGGGGTTACGGACGTGATCTGATCACGTAACAGACGGTAATGACGGATGTATTGTTTTAAACCCTGCAGCAGTAAGTCGGGTTCTACCCTCGGTTGATAGGCCTGTAAAAACTTGGCAAACAGCGGCGCATCACCTCCGGTCAGTACCAGCTGTTTTGGTGATTGCTGCATGATTTTTTCAATGCTGCTGAGCAAACCCAGCAAAATGCCGTGATGCACCGCATCAATGGTGTTGTGTCCGGGGCTGAGATCATCAAAGGCGCAATCGGGAATTTTGATGCCTTTGGTGTTTTGGATCAGTGCATCACGTTGCAGATACAGATTGGGCAGGATATAACCGCCCAAATGCTGAAAGCCCTGTACCAGATCAATGGTCAGTGCTGTACCGCAGCCAATAACACAGAAATCCTGTTCAGGTTGTGCAACAGCCAATACCTGCAACCAGCGGTCAATTCCGAGCTGTTGCGGAACCTCATAACCGCAGTGCAAGCCGGCATATTCGGCATGCACTTGGGCAAACACCACAGGAATATTCAGCTGGCCTAAAATCAGGCCAATACGTTCGTTATTTTCACTGTCCAGTACCGAAGAAATACCGACGTTCTGCAAATTTTGGATTTTAAAATGCTGGATCAGACCCAACAGTAAATCCGCTGGGGATTGCAAATGCAGTTCCGCTGCATGTTCTACCACCTGCCGCTGCTCGGTGATCCAATATTTCAGACGGGTGTTGCCGATATCCAGCCATAAGTTTTTCATAGATGTACTATTCCTTTAGGCGAGGCGGCGTAAACGTCCTTGATAAAATGTTTGCAGACCATCAGTCATTTCAATCTGTACAGCGCCATCATCGACAATACCACGGAAGATTCCCTGGGTCAGACCATGATGGTGTTCAAATTCCACGGTATCTCCCATAAAACTGGCATGACGATTAAAGCGTTGTGCCAGATTTGGGCAGCCATGGTTAAACCATTGACCGGCCTGCTGAATGGCCAGATACAGTTCGGCAATCAGTTGTACCCGGTTTAGCTGTAACAATCCTAATTCCGCCAATGAGGTAACTTGCTGATCCAGTTGATGCTCTGACATGGACGCAGTATTGACTCCGACACCAACAATCACCTGATGCGGTGACAGCGGTTCAATCAGAATGCCGCCCCATTTACCTCGCGGACTGTACAGGTCATTTGGCCATTTTACTTGCAGGTCCAGCGCCTGCAGGCTGGGCATTTGCAAAATATTTAGGGCAATTTCAAGGGCTAAGCGACCGTCTATGGGTGTTCCTGAGGACAGCAATGTGCTTAAATAAACGTTCCCTTCCGGTGACACCCATTGTCGTTGTCGCTGTCCTCGTCCCTGGGTCTGCTGAGCACTTGAGACCAAGACGGACGTGATTCCTTTTTGCGCAAATTCGCGGACATCATCATTGGTGGACGTGGTGGTGTGTTTGAGTAACAGGACTTCAGGAAGCTGATGCTGTTCACTCAGTAATTGTTGAAGCTGGCGGGTCTCTAAATCCATTTGAATCTGAGAATAGTGGAAAATATTTATGGAGTTAATCATATATTTACTGATTGGTGCAATCGCTGGTTTTGCTGCGGGCCTGTTTGGCGTTGGCGGTGGCCTGATCATTGTCCCTATTCTGTATATTGTTTTTACCCAGTTGAATTACGATCCTTCCGTGCTGATGCATATGGCCGTGGGAACATCGCTGGCCACGATTATTGTGACTTCGATCAGTTCTGTCTTGGCACATCATAAACGCGGTGCTGTCCTGTGGGCGGTATTCCGTAATCTGGCCCCAGGTCTGGTGATTGGTTCATTTATCGGGGCGGGGATTGCCGATTTGATGGGGGGGCAACAGTTACAACTGGTGATTGGTGCCTTTGCGGTATGGATGGCCTATCGTATGTTTAAAGGGGCGAAAACTACTGTTGACCCTACGCATCATTTACCCTCTGCTCCCTTGCAAACTTTGGCCGGGGGCGGAATTGGCATTGCCTCTGCGATTTTTGGGATCGGGGGCGGCAGCTTAACCGTGCCTTATCTGAACCGTCATGGTGTGGGCATACAAAATGCAGTAGCGACCTCGGCAGCCTGCGGTTTGCCGATTGCGATTGCCGGTGCTATCGGTTTTATGTGGTTTGGTGCCAATGAGCCGACGAATATCCCGAATGTGATTGGCTATGTGCATATCTATGCCTTTATCGGCATTAGCGTGATGAGTTTTATCACTGCGAAATTCGGCGCAAAAGTTGCACATACTTTATCGCCCGTTATGTTAAAACGATGTTTTGCCAGTTTGTTACTGACCGTGGGAAGTTATCTGGTTTATCAGGGTATTACCCATTAATCATTCAAACGTGCTGGTCAGTGTATGGCCAGCACATTGACCAAAAAACCACAAAAATAGCTTCATAAAAACCTCGTCATTTTGATCCAAAATCAGCTACAACAACTGTTTTCCGTCCTTGTCTTGGGCATTTCACCAGAATAAGAGCAAAGAAAAATGGGTTCAGTCATGTTGTTTCACGAGGCAGAAAGCCTTTCCGAATTGATTGCCAGGCAGATCAGTGAGCAAATCATTCACGGCGAATTGCTTGAGGGTGAACATATCCCCGAGTTGCGCATTGCCAGGGAGCTGGATGTCAGTCGTGGTTCGGTACGTGAAGCGTTGTTGTTACTGGAACGTACCCATCTGATCCATATTTATCCACGTCGTGGTGCGATTGTCTCTGAGATGTCGGCGCAGCAGCTACAGGCTTTATTCGATAGTGTTGGCATGGTGCTGACTTATTTGGTGCAGTGCATCAGTACCCACCGGAACAGCGATGAAACTACATACTTGCAGCAGTTACAACTAACCTTGCAGCAACAGGTACAGCAGGGCCATAGTGAAGCCTTTTATGACGCTATTTTTCAATCGCTGCTGCAGCAGCCCTCCATGATCCATAATCTGTACCTGATGCAATTCTATCAGCAGCTGTTACCTTCCTTGCGGCGCAGTTATTGTCTGGTCCTGCATGTATCCAGTCATGAACTGCAGATGTCCTTTGATCTGTTTAAATGGGCAACTGATGCAATTTTGAGCCAAAATTCGCCTCAAGCTACTTTATTTATGCAGGATTTTTGCCGACACTTGCAGCAGCTCGTGTTGGACTCGCTGACACGGATGAAAAAAATCGAATTGGCTTGGGCGCCTTGTGCGCGCCGATGATCTGGACATTATGCGTTTAAGCAGTTTAAAACTTGCGGGATTTAAATCCTTTGCAGACAGCAGCACCTTACATTTTCGTGATAACCGGACCGCGGTGGTGGGGCCGAATGGCTGTGGTAAATCCAATGTGATTGATGCCATCCGTTGGGTGATGGGAGAGTCCAGCGCACGGCAATTGCGTGGCGGCAGTATGCAGGACGTGATCTTTACCGGTACAGCCAAACGCAAACCGGTGGGTGTGGCCAGTGTCGAGCTGCGTTTTGACAACACCTATGGCAAGCTCGGTGGTGCCTATAATGCCTACAATGAATTGTCAGTACGTCGCCAGGTCAATCGTGATGGCAAGTCGGAATATTTCCTCAATGGCACACGTTGCCGCCGCCGTGACATTACCGATATTTTTCTGGGCACCGGTCTGGGGCCACGCTCTTATGCCATCATTGAGCAGGGCATGATTAACCGTCTGGTGGATGCCAAACCGGAAGAAATGCGCGTGTTTATCGAGGAAGCCGCTGGGGTTTCTCGTTATCAGGCACGTCGTCGTGAAACCTTGCAACATCTGGAACATACCAGCCAGAATCTATCTCGCTTGGAAGATATTGCCCTGGAATTGAAAGCACAGCTGAAAACGCTAAAACGGCAGGCGGAAACAGCAGTGCAATATCAACAGTTAGAACAACAGATCCGCACCTTCAAGATTGAAATTCTGTCATTCCAGTGCACACAGAGCCAGCGTTTGCAGCAGGAATATACGCTGCAAATGACCGAGTTGGGTGAGCAGTTCAAACTGGTCCGTTCCGAACTGAACAGCATGGAACATGCGTTGGGATCAACCAGTGAGTTATTCCAAAGGCTGATCCAGCAATCCACACCATTGCAAAGTGAATGGCAGCAGGCAGAGAAAAAACTGGCCGAGCTGAAAATGAGTCTGGAGCAGAAACAGTCGCTGTTGCAGCAAAACACTTCGACACTGGTACAACTGGAACAGCAAAAAGCGCAAACCAAAGAACGGCTGCAACTGATTGAGGTGCAACTGGACAGTCTGTTGCAACAGCAGGAAGATTTGAGCGTGCAGGTGCAGGCACAAGAACAGCAGTCACAGCAGAGTGAACATGCTCTGGCAGATCTCAAAGCTCAGCAGCAACAGGTGATACAACAGTTTGAGCAGATCAAGGCGCAGGTCGAAAAGCATCAGCAGCAAAAACTGCAGATGCAGGCGCAGATGGAACAGTTGGATAAAAACATACTGCGTCTAGCGCAGCAAAAAGAAACCTTGCAGCAACAGCAGCAACAGATTCAGGCACAGATGCAGCAGGATGATCTTGAGCACTTGCTGGTGGAGCAGCAGCAATTACAGCATGACCTGCAACTGCAGCACCATAGCCAAACGGATGTATTGCAGCAGATTGCAACGGCAGAACAGACGTACCGTATAGAACAGCAGCATTGCCAGCAGTTGCAGGCACAGATTCAGGTGTTACAGGCAGAGCAGAAGAACCTCAATCAACTGTTGACCAAACAAAGTAAAAATCAAACGACTGGCAATGAATCATTACTGCAGGTGCTGCAATTAAAACCGCATGCTAAAGCCCATGCCAATCTGGTGGAAAAGTTTCTGGCCAAATGGCTGGGCGCGGAAGTGCTAGCGCCAAACGCCGAGTTCCAGGCAGAACTGGCGCGACAGATGAAAACGGGCATCACTACAACGGCAGATTTTCCACAGAATTTAGAGTGCTTGCAAAACTGGATTGCTTCACCGCAACATTCGTTATGGCAGCATGTCGCGATTGCCGAGAGTTTGGCGCATGCCGTGCAATTGCAAGCACAGTTAAGCGCCGGACAATCCATTTTAACACTGGATGGCTATCATGTTGGTCCAGACTGGGTGATTGGGCTGTTTTATGATGAAGCGAGCCAGGCCGGACAAGGTCAGTTGACCCATCGCATCCGTCTGCAAGATATTCAAACTGAACTTGGACAATTGAGCCAGCAGTTACAGCAGCAACAGGAAAAGTTACTGACCAGCAAGCAGCAGCTAGAAAGCTTGCAACAACAGTCGAAGCTGCAGCAGTCTGCCATTCAGCAGCAGCAAAAACAGTTGCAGGCGCTTGAAGTACAGATTGCCAAGCAACAAAGTAGCGCACAGGCATTTACCTTACAGCAACAACAATTGACTGCACAGTTGCAGCAGTTGGAGCGACAAAGCGAAGAAGATGCCATGCAACGCGATGATCTGGAAATTGATCTGCATGCCTTGCAGTTAAAGCTGGAACAGCAGCAGCCCGAATATAAAACCTTGCAATGGCGGGTCGATGAGCTGAATGAACAGGTTGATGCGCAGCAACAGCAATATCAGCAACAGCAACAAAATCTTGAACAGCAGCGCCGTGTTTTCAGTCAGACCCAGCAGCAGATTGAATTGCTGGAAAAAGATGTTTCATTTTTGCAAGCGCAATATCAGCAAATCGTGTTGCAAATGGAGCAGGCGAAAAAATTTGTCGATCCGATTCAACTGGAATTGCCGAGCCTGGAAAGCGAATTTTCCGAGCAATATCAACAGACCGAAAAACTGCAGAAACACTGGAATGCATGGCAAATTGAGCTGAACAGTGTGCAGGAAAAACAGCAACAGCTGACCGAACAACGCCATCAATATCAGCAGCAGGATGAACAGTTACGCGAACAATTGGAACAGAAACGTCTGGCCTGGCAGGCGGCGAAATCAGACCTTGAGCATTACACGGAACAGCTGAAAGAACTGGAAAGCGAAATACTGAGCAATGTTGTGCTGGATTTGTCCCAACATCAGCAGCAACTGGAAAAAGCCCAGCAGCAATTTGCCAAACTGGGCGCCGTCAATCTGGCTGCTTCACAAGAATATGAGGAAGTTTCCCAGCGTTATGCAGAACTGAGCCATCAGATTCAGGATCTGGAAAATACCATTGAACAGCTGAAACAGGCGATGAAAAGCATTGATCAGGAAACCCGTAAACTGTTCATGAGCACTTTTGATCAGGTCAATGCCGAATTGCAGCAATTGTTTCCGAAAGTGTTTAATGGCGGTGAGGCTAGCTTAAGTCTGGAAGATGACTGGCAATCCGGGGTGAAACTGATGGCACGTCCGCCCGGTAAGCGTAACAGTTCCCTGGCACTCTTGTCGGGTGGAGAAAAGGCCCTGACGGCTTTGGCCTTGGTGTTTGCGATTTTTCGGCTCAATCCGGCACCCTTTTGTGTACTGGATGAAGTGGACGCACCGCTGGATGATGCCAATGTGCAGCGCTTCTGTAACCTGGTACAGGAACTGTCAGAACAGGTACAATTTATTTACATTACGCATAATAAACTTGCAATGACGATGGCAACCGATTTATTAGGTGTTACCATGCCAGAACCGGGAACATCAAAATTAGTCACTGTAAATTTAGAACAGGCAAAAGAATACGGTTTAGTCGTGGAGGCATAAAAAAATGGAAATCAACACTATCATCGGCATTGTAGTTGCGGTGATTATCATTCTGGTCGGTTTAAGAATGATCCTGAAAAAAAATAATGATGCAGCCCCCTCGCTTGATTCCCAATTACATATTGACCCGGACAGCAACCAGCCGGTAATACCCCGCCATGTGCGTGACCAGCTTCCGGTGACAGAAAATCCAGACAATACTGGCCGTATTGAACCGACCTTGAAAGAAACAGATGTGGATGAGGCAGCCAAACAGGAGGTTGTGTTAGCCAAAGCAGAGCCTGAGGTTGCAGTTACTAAAGCAACGGCAGCATCATCTTTAGAAGCTAAGTCTGAGCCAGTCGCTGAAACTGCAGCAGTGGCTGCAGTTGAAGCACAGAATAAGTCGACCGCAACAGAAAAAGCCCAGCCTGAAATCAGCTTAAACCCAGGGATGGAAACGGCTGAAATTACCGAATTTGAAGGTGAAAGCAGTATTCTGGATGTGCATTTGCATGAGCAGCAACGCCATGATGATGAAAGTGCCTTGGCCAATGCGCAATACATTATTGCCTTGAATGTCTACCCGAATCCACGCCGCGCCCTGTCTGGAGACAAGGCACTGAAAGTCCTGTTGAAGTACGGTTTGCGTTTTGGTGAAATGTCCTGTTTCCATCGTTATCTGGAAACCACCGAGCCAAGTCCACTGATGTTCTCGGTACTGCGCATTACTGATGAAGGTCCGGCCGGTTTTGATCTGGAAACCTTATCCACTGAGCAAGTACAAGGTTTGGCATTCTTTTTAGCCTTGCCGAATCCGCATGCACAAACCGGTTTTGATATGATGGCGAGCATTGCCGGTCTGATTGCCCGTGAAATTGATGGTAAAGTCTATGATGAAAACAACCTAGAATTTACCCCACAACTGAAAGAACATTGGCGTCATCAGGTGATCGATTATCGACCGCAACAGGAAAATATTTAAATCGGTTTTTTTCACAGCAGGTGCTTATCTTATATAATGCTGTGCACTGAAATTAAGGGCGGATTTTCCGCCTTTTTGTATGGGGAACACTATCATGACATCCGCCGTGGTCGCGCAAATGCGTCAACTGATTCAACTGATTGCTAAACATAATCATGCCTATTATGTCATGGATCAGCCGAGCATTTCGGATAGTGAATATGATGCACTGTTTCAACAGCTGAAAGCACTGGAGCAGCAATATCCAGATTTGGTGCAAGCGGATACTCCAACGCAAAAAGTAGGCGGTAAAGCATTGGCTAAATTTGACAGTGTGACCCATGCTGTGCCGATGCTGTCTTTGGGTAACGTGTTTGATCAGAATGAACTGTTTTCCTTTGCTCGCCGGGTGGAAGAACGTTTGCCCGGACAAGAGGTGATTTATGAAGTCGAGTTGAAACTCGATGGCTTAGCAATCTCGCTCTGGTATGAAAATGGTGTGCTGGTACGTGGGGTAACGCGTGGCGATGGTGAAACCGGAGAAGACATTACCCAGAATGTCAAAACCATCCGTAATTTACCGAAAGTGCTGACTTCGATGGACATCGAAATTCCACGACTGCTTGAAGTGCGTGGTGAAGTGCTAATGCCAAAATCCGGCTTTGAAAAACTCAACGCTGAACAGGAAGCCAAAGGAGAGAAGACCTTTGCCAACCCGCGCAATGCTGCTGCAGGAAGTTTGCGCCAACTCGATCCTGGCATTGCTGCATCGCGTCCGCTGGCTTTTTATGCCTACGGAATCGCGCAGTGTGAGCCGCCTCATGATTTGCATTCCATGCATGAAAGCTTGCAGTGGTTGGGGCGGCTCGGTTTTCAGATTGCCGAGCGGCAGTTCCTGTGTCATTCGATTGCAGCTGTGCAGCAATGTTATGAGCAGATTCAGCAAGAACGTCCGAATCTGCAAGTTGAAATTGATGGCATGGTCATCAAGGTGGATAGCTTGAAGCAGCAGCGGCAGCTTGGCTATTTAAGCCGTGAACCGCGCTGGGCGACCGCCTATAAATTTCCCGCCGTTGCAGCCTTGACCATTGTTGAACAGATTGACTGGCAGGTGGGACGTACCGGTGTATTGACCCCGGTGGCCCGTCTTAATCCGGTTTCGGTGGGGGGGGTCACAGTATCGAATGTCACCTTGCATAACATTGGTGAAATTCACCGTCTGGATGTGCGAGTGGGAGATACAGTTAGTGTCTATCGTACCGGAGATGTAATTCCAAAAGTGGAAAAAGTCTGGCCGGAATTCCGTCCGGATGATGTGCAAGTCGTACATTTACCGGCTGAATGTCCGGTGTGCGCATCCCCGGTGGTGATGCCGGAAGGTGAGGCATTGGCGCGTTGTTCTGGCGGGCTGTATTGTGCGGCACAGCGTATCGAAGCCATCCGTCACTTTGTATCGCGTAAGGCGCTTGATATTGAAGGTTTGGGTGACCGCTGGGTGGAATCACTGCTTAATCTGAATTTACTGAATAATGTCGCTGATATTTATCATCTGCATGAGCATCGGCAGACCTTGCTCGGCATTGAAAAGATGGGCGAAAAATCGGTTCAGAACCTAATTGATGCGATTGAGAACAGCAAGAAAACCACTTTGCCACGTTTTATCTATGCACTCGGGATTCGTGGTGTGGGCGAAACCACGGCACGCATGCTGGCCAATACCTTCCAGACGTTTGAGGCCCTACAACAAGCGGATATTGAGGCTTTGAAAAAAACCCCTGATGTGGGGGACATTACCGCAGAATGGATTGTTGATTTCTTTCAGGCACCGCATAACCTTGAAGTGATCGAACGTTTGCTGGCTGCCGGGATTCACTGGGATGCACCAATTGCACCTACGCGCCAACCGCTGAATGGCGAAAGCTGGGTGTTGACCGGTACACTGGAGCAGATGACCCGTGATCACGCCACACAAATGTTACAGGCACTAGGCGCACGCGTAAGTGGCAGTGTCTCCAGTAAAACCAAATGCGTGGTCGCGGGAGAAAAAGCCGGCTCCAAACTGGAAAAAGCGGAAAAATTGGGTATTGCAATTTTAACCGAGTCTGAATTTTTGACCCTGATGGCGCAATACGGACAGGCCTTGCCAGCCTAAGCGATAAAATTTTACTGTTTTTGATTTTAGTTACAAAATTGACTTGCAGCTAAAATCAGCTGAATACGTTCTTGTGGAGGAGTTGGCTCTTTGCAAGAGCTTATTTTTATTCAGGAAAATGACCATTCTGGCGCTGCAAATGCGTATATTTCTCATCTTATTTTTATAAAAATCATAAACTTACAAAACTTTACTTTTGCATTAGGGACTAAAATTGCTCATAATAGCGGGTAAAGAATAAGGAGTTTGAGATCATGCGTGGCAATCCAGAAGTCATAGACTATTTAAATATGTTGATCGGTGGCGAACTGGCAGCCCGCGATCAATATCTGATTCATTCGTTGATGTATGAAGATTGGGGCTTAAGCAAAATTTTTGAGCGTATCAATCACGAAATGCAGGAAGAAGCCTCACATGCTGATGCCATTATTCGTCGTGTGCTGTTTTTGGGTGGCACACCGAATATGCACCGTGAAAATATCCACGTTGGAGAAGATGTGGTCAGCTGCCTGAAAGCCGATCTGGCATTGGAATATCATGTGCGTGAAAAGCTGGTGACCGGCATCAAGCTGTGTGAAGACAAAGGGGACTATATCAGCCGTGATATATTACGCCAGCAATTGTCTGATACTGAAGAAGATCATACTTACTGGCTGGAAAAACAGTTACGTTTGATCGAGCTGATGGGGCTGCAAAACTATATTCAAGCACAAATCTGATTTTTGTCTACCAAGAAAAGCCCAATTTCGTATTGGGCTTTTTTGTAACTGTGTTTTAGCGCAAAACCGCGTATAGTCCAAAGCAAAATGACCAAGATGAAAAAGGGAAGTGTGCATGCAAAAAATTGTGTTGATCACCGGTTGGGGGATGGGAACCGCGGTGTTACAGCCTCTACAACATGCACTGCAGCAGCAGGGTTTTCAGGTTGAGTTATTGGATACTTTTGCGGCACAAGACCCGAATGTTTTGGCTGAATATACACAACGTGTTCAAACAGCTGATGTGCTGATGGGTTGGTCATTGGGTGGAGAGTTGGCAATCTTATTGGCCGATGCGATTGCTCAGCAGACAGGCGAGGCTAAACCTCTCATTACCTTAGCAACCAATCCTGCTTTTGTTGCTCATTCACACTGGCACTGTGCGATGCCCAAAGAGACCTTTCAGGCATTTAAAGAGTCCTTCCAACGTTTACCTGCACAAACCTTGAAACGCTTTGTAGGACTGGTCGCAATGGGCAGTGAAACAGCGAAAACACAGCTGAAAGAGTTACAACAACAGCTGGAACAGCCGGAACATGAGCAGTTACAGACAGGACTTGAGTTGTTAGAACAGCTGAATTTGCTGGAAAAAGTGCGACAGTACCCCGGACCGCAACTATATTTATATGCTGGGCAAGATGGGTTAGTTCCTGACTCAATTGTGCCAAAAATGCAGCAATTGCCTGCAAAAAATCTGCAAGTTAAATTGCTTAAACATGCGGCGCATAGTTTCCCATGCTTTGAAATTGACTGGACAGTACAGCAAATTTTGCATTTTTTAGGTGAATGTGCGGAAAATTGATACGGCTTGGAGTTTCTGGCAATTTCTTTTCATTTTTGCCAAGTTTAAGATGTATGGTATGAACAGATGTATTGAAAATCAGCGTGTGGGTTAAGGATGACCGATTTATTTGACCAGCAGCACTTATGGCATCCCTATACCTCGATGCTCAATCCGTTGCCGACCTTTAAAGTCAAAAAAGCTTATGGTGCGACGATTGAGCTGGATGATGGCAGCGCTTTAATTGATGGCATGTCATCCTGGTGGTGTGCGATACATGGTTACAACCATCCTGAACTGAATCAGGCGGTACGCGACCAGTTGGACAATATGGCGCATATCATGTTTGGCGGCTTAACTCATGATCCTGCGATTGAACTGGGTAAGTTACTACTGCAAATCACGCCTCCGAGCCTAGATAAAATTTTTTATGCCGATTCCGGTTCGGTAGCGGTTGAAGTGGCCCTGAAAATGGCTGTGCAGTACTGGACGTCGCAGGGGAAAAGTCAAAAGACTAACTTTATCACCACCCGTTCTGGCTATCATGGTGATACCTGGAATGCCATGTCAGTGTGTGATCCGGTAACCGGTATGCACCAGATTTTTGGTTCCTGTCTGCCCAACCGATTCTTTGTGCCTGCGCCGCAAAGTCAATTTAATGGTCAATGGGATGCCAATGATATTCTTGAGCTAGAGAGAATTTTGGCCGAGCATCACGACAGTATTGCAGCTTTGATTATCGAACCCATTGTGCAGGGTGCCGGCGGGATGCGTTTTTACCATCCCGAATATCTGCGTCAGGCCAAGTTATTGTGCCAGAAATATAATATTTTGCTGATTTTTGACGAGATTGCTACGGGTTTTGGTCGTACTGGTAAACTATTTGCCTGGGAACATGCACAGGTTGAACCGGATATTATGTGTATCGGCAAGGGGCTGACTGGCGGCTATATGACGTTGTCTGCGACTTTAACCACACGGCATGTGGCAGAAACCATTAGTCAGGGCGAAGCTGGCGTATTTATGCACGGCCCGACG
Source organism: Moraxellaceae bacterium (assembly GCA_029267635.1). Taxonomy (GTDB): domain Bacteria; phylum Pseudomonadota; class Gammaproteobacteria; order Pseudomonadales; family Moraxellaceae; genus Acinetobacter. The sequence continues at coordinate 60,602 of JAJUIK010000006.1, forward strand.
TTTATGGCCAATCCTTTGGCGTGTGCCGTGGCACTGAAAAGTACCCAATTGCTGTTGTCACAAGACTGGCAGGCCAATATTCAGCGTATCGAAACCCAATTGGCACAAGGTTTGGCTGGCTTGGCTGAACTTGAGCATGTGGCCAATGTTCGGGTGTTAGGCGCGATCGGCGTAGTAGAACTTACCGTGCCGGTGGACATGCGAACCTTGCAGCAGGAATTTGTCGCCCGCGGCATTTGGGTGCGCCCGTTTGGCAAGCTGGTCTATGTCATGCCACCGTATGTGATTACATCGGCTGAGCTGGACTATCTGCTGCTGCAACTGGTGGCTGTAGTGAAAAATATGCAAGGAGAAGCAATCCATGAGTCTGCTTGACTATTATGCAGAGCAGCTGGATCAGCTGAAACAGCAGGGTAATTTCCGTCAGTTTACTGCCAATCAGCAGCAGGGACGTGAGATCCAGATTGCCGGTCAGCGCATGCTGAATTTATCTTCCAATGACTATTTGGGCTTGGCGGCTGATTTAAGCTTGCGTGAGCAGTTTTTTGATCAAGTGCCCATGTCGGAGCGACATCTGACATCATCTTCATCGCGCTTGCTCACCGGTAATTTTCCGGAATATGAACAACTCGAAGCCAGCCTCAGTCAGGCCTTTCATGGGCGTGCGGCGTTGTTGTTTAATAGCGGTTATCATATGAATATCGGAATTTTACCGGCCTTAAGTGACAGTCGAACCCTAATTCTGGCAGACAAGCTGGTGCATGCCAGCATGATTGATGGCATTCGCTTATCCTCAGCCAAATATGTGCGCTATCGCCATAATGATTTGGCACACCTAGAGCAATTACTGCAACGTTATCAGGATGATGACAGTTTCGACCGCATTATTGTAGTGACTGAAAGTATTTTTAGTATGGATGGCGACGAGACTGATTTGATCCAGCTGGCTCAGCTCAAACAGGTTTATTCAAAAGTCATGCTGTATGTCGATGAAGCACACGCGATTGGTGTACGTGGCGAACGCGGCCTGGGTTGTGCAGAACAGTATCAGGTCATTGATCAGATTGATTTTCTGGTTGGCACCTTTGGCAAGGCGATGGCGTCGGTCGGCGGTTATCTGATTTGTGCAGCCGTCATTCGTGATTATCTGATCAACAAGATGCGTCCGTTAATTTTTAGTACCGCACAGCCGCCCATCTGTATGGCGTGGACACAATTTATTTTGCAGCACATGCAACAGTTGTCGTTCACCCGTCAGCAGTTAGCACAAACTAGCAGTCAATTGATTCAAGCGGTGAAAGCCAAAGGTTTAGACTGTCCGGCAACATCGCATATCGTGCCAGTGGTGATTGGCGATAGCCAAAAAGCCGTGGATTATGCCCGGAATCTGCAGCAGCAGGGCTTTTATATCATGCCCGTACGGCCACCCACTGTTCCACAAAATGGTGCACGACTGCGCGTGTCATTAACGGCATTGATTCAGCCACAAGATGTCGAGCAACTGGTTGCTTTGCTGTGATTCTGGATAAACATAAAATTGCTCAGCGTTTTGCACGTGCCGGAAATAGTTATACGCAACAGGCGGTAGTACAGCAGCAGATTGCTCAGCATTTGGCGCAATTAATCGTGCAGTATTGTCCTGAGCTTTGGTCACGTGTGTTCGAAATTGGCTGTGGCTCGGGTTATCTCACCCTGCAATTACTGCAACAGCGATCCATCCCGCAGCTTTTACTCAATGATCTGTATCCAGAGGTGCAGCAGCATTTTGCTGATCTTCCTCAAGTGCAGTGGTATCTGGGGGATATTGAGCGAATTGAATGGCCGAAGCAGATCGATGCCATCGTTTCAGCCTCGGCTTTACAGTGGATGAGTGATCTTGATGCAGTATTGCAGCAGTGCGCACAGGTGTTAACGTCACAAGGTTATTTATGCTTTTCCAGCTTTGGTCCAGATAATTTGCTGGAAATTAAACAGCTGACCGGACAAGGCTTGCATTATTTTAGTGTGGACGAGTTGCGTGAAAAAGTTGAACGAGCCGGTTTCGAGATTCTGCATCTGGAACAGGGCGTGGAAAATCTGTATTTCCCTCATCCCAAAGCAGTGTTGCAGCATTTAAAAGCCACTGGTGTGACAGCCACCAATCTTAGTTATCGCTGGACGAAACACAGCTTGCAGCAGTTTTATCTGAACTACCAGCAGTTCAGTAGCCTAGGTCAAAATGGCGAAATGCTTTATCCCTTAACCTACCATCCGATTTATTGTATCGCCCGGAGATGCGCATGAGTGCACAGTTATATTTTGTTAGTGGCATCGATACCGCGATTGGCAAAACCTATACCACGGGCTATCTGGCAAAATTGTGGAATCAGCAGGGCATCCGTACCATTACGCAAAAACTGATCCAAACGGGTAATATCGATGTCTCGGAAGATATTGAGGCGCATCGTCAGATTATGGGAATGGGCTGGTTGCCGGAAGATCAAAATAAACTGACCATGCCGGAAATTTTTAGTTATCCGGCTTCGCCACATTTGGCCAGTAAAATTGATGGGCGGGAAATTGATTTTGCCAAAATTCAAGCGGCTACTGAACAGCTGGCACAGCGTTACGATGTGGTTTTGCTCGAAGGTGCCGGCGGTTTGATGGTGCCATTAACTGATGAGCTGCTGACCATTGATTATATTGCCGAGCATGATTTCCCGGTGATTCTGGTGAGCTCCGGACGCTTGGGCAGCATTAACCACACCATCTTGAGTTTGGAAGCCCTGCAATCACGTGGCTTAAAACTGCATGCACTGGCCTATAACCTGAAAGATGAATCGCAAGATAAACTGATTTCGGATGATACGCGCAACTATTTGCAGGCCTATTTGGCGAAGTATTTTCCGCAAACCGAGTGGATCGATATTCCAGTGCTGGACTAATAAATCTTACACCATGAAAAAAGCCGCATGACGCGGCTTTTTGATTTTTTAAGATCGGAAAACTTAGAACTTTTTAAAGTTCTTATGGGTACCAAATGGTTTGCGCGGTGCGTTGTCATCACGACGCTGATTAAAACCATGATTGTCGTTACGACGTTCACGGTTGGCAGAATGACCATTTTGGTTGTTGTCATCCGTATCACGGCGTTGTTGACGCAAGAAACCGCCACGACGTGCAGCCATTGGTTTTTCCTGCATACGTTCATTGCGACGTTTCGCCATACCGTATAGGCCAGTACCTTGACGTGGTTTGAGCTCGACCGATTTAGTCAATGCATCAATGTCTGCCTTATCCAGTTCCATCCAGCGACCAGTGCGCAATTCGCGTGGCAAGATCACGGTGCCATAACGGGTACGGAGCAGGCGGCTGACTTTGAGGCCCTGCGATTCAAAAATACGGCGAACTTCGCGGTTGCGGCCTTCTTTTACCACTACCTGATACCAGCGGTTGATGCCATCACCGCCAATTTCAGAGAAAGATTCAAATTTGGCAGGACCATCATCCAGCACTACGCCATTCAGCATATTGTTGCGGATTTGTGGCGTAACCTCACCCATTACACGCACTGCATATTCACGCTCAATTTCATTCGATGGGTGCATCAGGCGGTTGGCCATTTCACCATCGTTGGTGAATAACAAAAGACCAGTTGAGTTGATATCCAGACGGCCAACCATCACCCAGCGATCATTGGAAATTGGAGGTAAATGGTCAAACACGGTGGGACGTGATTCAGGATCATTACGTGAACAGATTTCACCTTCTGGCTTGTAATAAATCAATACACGGCGGCGAATTTCATCTTCGACCTGGAACTGAACTTTTCGACCATCGATGCGAAGCTCATCACCCGGTTCGATGCGTTCACCTACTTGAGCAATTTGACCGTTGACACTAACACGACCTGCGGCAATGACTTCTTCCATATAACGGCGAGAACCCAGTCCAATTCGCGCTAATACCTTTTGCAATTTTTCACTCATGACAGCATAACCTTAGAAATAATCATCAACAGTTCACCTACTTATGACCTGGATGCGTGAGCATCCAGTGCCATAAAAGCTTCCTTGGCATCCTGCAGGGGAGGCAATTGGCCCAAAGACATCAGGCCAAAAGCATTTAAAAATTGTGGCGTTGTGACAAGCAACGCGGGCCTTCCTGGGAGTTCACGAAAACCGGATTCTTTAATCCAGTTCCAGTCAAATAAAGTCTTTAAGATCTGACTATTATTGGAAACTCCACGAATCTGTTCAATATCTGCGCGAGTAACCGGCTGGTGATACGCAATCACGGCCACGGTTTCGAGTAAAGATGGCGAAAGTCTGGTGGAACGTTCGGGCCAGGTTTGTTTGATTACATTACGATATTTTGTGCGAACTTGGAATCGGAATCCTTGTGCGGTTTCAACCAATTCAATTGAGCGACCATGTTGTAATAGTGCAAGTTGCTGTAAATATTGACGTAATTGTTGTTTGTTAAATTGATTCTGAAATGCTTCTTTTAGACGAGCTAAAGACACGGGAGCATCACTGGCAAAAATAATTGCTTCAATTTGCATCAACACTTCATGATGTAAATCACCCAGCGATAAAGCTGCGCTTTGGTCAATGGTCATGCGGCAGCTCCCTGAATTGCCAAAGGAGCTTCAATGCCATTGGCCACAATGCGAATCTTTTGCTGGCGTGTCAGTTCCAGCACCGCCATAAACGTGACGACCATGCCCATTTTACCCTGACTCGGTTTGAGTAAATCCTGAAAGCTCAGTACGGTACCAGAGGCAATTTTTTCTTCAATATAGGCCAAACGTTCTTCAAGCAACACCGGTTCTTGCTGGATCTGATGCACAACCGGTTCCGGACGGTTAAACACACAAAACAGCGCATCGCGCAGGCTGTTGACATCATAACCTTCATAGACCGTGGCTACATGCCCCAAGCTGACATTAGTACTGAACGTATCGCGGTCCAGTACTGGCAGTTGTCCTAGACGTTCGGCAGCCTGCTTGATGCGTAAATAGGTTTCCAGACGGTCGATCAGATCTTGTTTCGGATCTTTTTCAAGCGTGATCGTGCTAGGTTTGGGCAACAGCAGACGGGATTTGAGATCGGCCAGTAATGCGGCCATGACCATATAATCTGCGGTCAGTTCAATATCCAGCGATTTCATGCTGTCCATATAGGACAGGTATTGCGTGGCAATTGGGGCGATATCGAGCTGTAACAGATTGAAGCCGTTTTTCTGAATCAGATAAATTAAAAAGTCAAGGGGACCTTCGAAATGCTCAAGCAGAATTTCAAATGCGGCCGGAGGAATATACAGGTCCTCTGGAAGAGCTGATTGCCACTCATCCAGAACACGGATGTGTGGAACTTGCTCCATAGCAGTCTGGCTGGCTTGATTCATTGCAATTATAGGCCACGCGAATTTTCAAAGGCATGCTGAAATGCTATTCGTTTCATCTGGCAGATCAGGTTAATCTGGATGAGAAGGAAAAAATAGCACAAAGATAGTGCGTCTATTATAACGGAAAATGCCGTTTGAAGAAATTGCTTTGCCCGGCAAAAATAAAAAAACATCAAGATATATATCCAATATTTAGATTGGATGAATCACTGTTATCCTTTCACCAAAAGAAGGCTCTATTCAAAAGCACTAACATCACCCACACCACGACGCACAATTTCCGGTTGTTCGCCGGACAGGTCCACAATGCTGGTGGTGGTCAAAGTACCAAAGCCGCCATCAATAAAGACATCAATCCGTTTACCCAGCTGGTTTTCAATGTCATAAGGGTCATCCAATGGATCATCCTGACCGGGAAGTACCAGGGTACTGGTGAGCAAAGGTTCCCCCAGTTCTTTGAGCAGTGCCTGACAAATCGGATTGCTTGGAATACGTAAGCCGATGGTTTTCTTTTTCGGGTGCATCAAGCGTTTGGGGACTTCACTGGTCGCCGGCAGAATAAATGTAGTAATCGCCGGGGTGTTGGCTTTCAACAAGCGATACATCGCATTGTCGACTTTGGCATAGGTGGCAATATCTGACAAGTCACAGCACAGGATGGCATATTGGTGTTTGGGGCTCAAGCCACGAATCTGTGCGATGCGTTCCATGGCATTTTTATTCCCAATCTGACAGCCAATCGCATAGGCTGCATCGGTTGGATAGACCACAACATCACCGGCACGAATGCGTTCAACTGCTTGCTGGATCAAACGCGGTTGCGGATTTTCAGGATGTACTCTCAAATGCAGCATGGGTCCCTCCAGTGTTTTACTTCTCGTCTGCTTTTATTATGAAACGCGGCATCATGTTGTTGCAATCATCAGTGAGTTGATTTTGCGTGATTTAATCCAGAAATTCGCGCTGAAACTCATCGTGTTGCAGCATGTGGCCATTGCGCGTGCACAGACAGATACACTGAATAAAAAGTTGAGCATCACGCGGGAGTGGGGCTTCACCATTTAAATAGCGCTGCACTTGTGCAAAGACATTGTCTTTAAAACTGCTGCCATCACCGCCTTCACCGGTCAGGTTGTCGAGGGAAACCCGAAATTTGCGGCCAAAGGCTTGGGCAAACAGCCATTCAATCGCTTGCGGCTTGATTTCTACCTGTTCAAATTCAGCCTGTTGCTGCTGTGTACGGCCATCAGGGGCATACCAGTAACCTAGGTCAGGCAGTAAGCGGCGCTGAGCTCCGGCAATGGTCCAGTGGCTGATTTCATGCAGGGCACTGTTGAAAAAACCATGTGCAAACTGGATACGGGCAGGGTAGTCTGCAGCTGCCGGGAAATATTCTGGTTCAAAATCGCCTTTGACCAACACGACATTGTGGTGGGAAAACCAGTGATTAAAGTGTAAGATAAGCCAGTCAACTTGCTCTGCTTCTGTTTGCAAAATAGACCAAGGTGAGAGTTGCACCGAATCTAAACCCGGCACGAAATCAGAAGTTGGCATGCTGCGAACGAGTGACGAAGTTGTGACTTCCGGTTGCGGTTGCAACTGATGCATACTGAAGTAAACCCAATAGTTCTGTCTAAATAAGTACAAAATTGTATCTTAATCTTTGACAGAGTACTGATGAATTTGTAGAATTGCCGCCTTAATTATGTCAGCAAATACCTTTCCGGCACAGATTGAGCCGTTTAAATGGGCTGAACAGGGCTTTACATGGTCAGGTACCCTGCCATTGTCTCGCTTTGCTCGTATTGCTCGTGAAGCTGTTGGATCAATTGATGATCAATTGATTAACATAGACTGTAAGCTATCAATGGATGCCTATCATCGCATTGTGTGGTTGGATGCTCGTGTTGAAACGAAAGTTCCAATGGAATGCCAGCGTTGTCTGGAATCTGTTGAAATTCCTCTCGTTTCAGACTTTCACCTTGCACTGATCGATGATGAGTCACTGATAGAGCGCTTGGATGAGGATGCTGATTTCATCGTTTTAGGTGAAAGCGAGTCTACGACGAAAGGGGATTATCTCACGCCGTCGACCATAGATTTGCTCGCATTACTAGAAGATGAACTGTTATTGCTGTTGCCGCTTTCACCTAAGCATGACGCTTGTGAACTGAAGCATCAGCCTGCCATTCAGGACATTGTCGAAGAAAAACGGGATAACCCGTTTGAAGTTTTGGCAAGTTTGAAGGGTAAACTTAACTCGTAAATCGTGTTATACTCGATAAGTTAAGACAACTGAATTTGTTCTGATCCATTGTTTTCGATTTTTGTAAGGAGCCATCATGGCCGTTCAGCAAAACCGTAAAAGTCGCTCTCGCCGTGACATGCGCCGTTCACATGACGCTTTAACCGAGAATGCATTAACTGTAGACCAAGCTACTGGTGAAACTCATCGTCGTCACCACGTAACTAAAGATGGTTTCTACCGTGGTCGTCAATTATTCGCTAAAGCAGCTGATGCTGAATAATTGATGATAAAGCATTAAGCGTGAAGCTTAGTGGAAAAAATGGGAGCGTTAAGCTCCCTTTTTTTGTTGTATTTCGCTATTACCAATCCCGGCATTAAGTGTTAAATTTCTGCACCAGAAATGCGTGAAGACGAAAATAAAGGATTTCTATATGTCTGCTAAACGACTCGAGCAAGTAGCCCAAGCAACCAAAACAGCATTTGTATTTCCAGGCCAAGGTTCGCAAAAAGTCGGCATGCTTGCCGAACTTGCAGAACAGTTTAGTGGTGTGACCAGCACTTTTGCGAAAGCTTCTGACGCGATTGGTTTTGATTTGTGGCACATTGCACAAAGCGGGGAAGGTCTGGATCAGACTGAATTTACCCAACCGGTATTGTTGACTGCAAGTATTGCTTTGTGGCGTGTCTGGTTAGAGCTTGGTGGTTTGGCACCAAAATTCCTTGCAGGCCATTCTTTGGGTGAATACAGTGCCTTGGTGGCAGCTGAATCCATGAGCTTAGGGGATGCAGTTAAGTTGGTGAACCTGCGCGGTAAATTAATGCAAAGTGCGGTGCCACAAGGTCAAGGTGCAATGGCCGCGATTTTAGGCCTTGCAGATGAAAAAGTGATTGAGCTGTGTGAACAGGTGAATAACCAAGGTCGTGGTTCTGTTGAAGCTGCGAACTACAATGCGCAAGGCCAGGTGGTTATCGCAGGTGACAAGATCCTGGTTGAGGCGGTTATGGCTGCGGCCAAAGAACAGTCCGGTAAAGCGATTGCACTGCCAGTTTCAGTCCCATCACACTGCTCGCTGATGAAACCTGCCGCTGAAGAATTTGCTGCAGCATTGGAACAAACTGCCATTGTGATGCCTAGCCTTCCTGTAATACAAAATGTCAACGCAAAAATCGCGACAGATGTGGCGCAATTACGTCAAGCCTTAACGGCGCAATTGTATCAATCCGTGCAGTGGACCAATACCATGCAATACCTGCAAGATCAGGGTATTCAATATATCGTGGAATGTGGACCGGGCAATGTGTTGGCCAATCTTGCGAAGCGTTTACCTAACATTGAAAAAGCATTCCCAATCGACAGCAAGAGTCGTATGGAAGATGCCTTAAATGCCGTTTTAGTGGCAGAAGGGAAAATTGCATGACACAAGAACGCAAAATCGCATTAGTAACAGGCGCGAGCCGTGGAATTGGTGCTGCGATTGCACAGCAGTTAATTCAAGACGGTTATTTTGTTGTGGGGACCGCGACTTCTGAATCTGGTGCTGCAAAGCTTACAGAAAGCTTTGGTGAGCAGGGTGCAGGTGCAGTATTAGATGTTCGTAGTGGCGATGCGATTGAAGCATTGGTATCGGATATCGAACAAAAATACGGTTCAATCCTGGTTTTGGTGAACAATGCCGGTATTACCAAAGATAATTTGTTACTGCGTATGTCAGAAGATGATTGGGATGACATCCTTAACATCCATTTAAAGGCGGTATATCGTCTGTCAAAACGCGTATTGAAGGGCATGACCCGTGCACGCTTTGGCCGCATTATTAACATCAGTTCAGTGGTTGCGCACTTTGCCAACCCTGGTCAAGCCAACTATTCTGCTGCCAAAGCGGGTATCGAAGCATTCAGCCGTTCACTGGCAAAAGAGATGGGTAGCCGTCAAATTACCGTGAACTGTGTTGCCCCTGGCTTTATCGCGACAGAAATGACTGAAGCGTTAAGTGAAGAACTGCGTAAAAAGATGAGTGATCAAGTGGCACTGCAACGTTTGGGTGAGCCACAAGATATCGCTAATGCGGTAAGTTTCCTTGCAAGTGACAAGGCAAGTTACATCACTGGTACAGTTTTACATGTAAATGGTGGTTTATACATGGCGTAAGCGATGGATAAACTTTCAAAAACTTTAAGATTCAATTAAACTAACGGCAATTTAAAACGCCACAAGCAATGAGGAGAATTCCTGTGAGCGATATCGAACAACGCGTTAAACAAGCGGTTGCAGAACAACTTGGCATGAAAGCTGAAGAAATCAAAAATGAAGCGTCTTTCATGGATGATTTGGGTGCAGACTCTCTAGATCTAGTTGAGCTTGTTATGTCTTTCGAAAATGACTTCGACATCACTATTCCTGATGAAGATTCTAACGAAATCACAACTGTTCAATCAGCAATCGACTACGTAACTAAAAAACTTGGTTAATTAGTCGAATTTTTCAGTTTGCGCTGAAGAATGTAAAAGCCACCTTTATCGGTGGCTTTTTTATCGACTTAAGATACATAATTTACAACTGATTACTTTTCTACCACCAAGAAACTTTTCTTTTTCGTTGGTTTTTAATTATAAAAAGACAGCGGATTTTTTAATCATTAATTCTAAAAATAAGATGGAGAAAAAGATGGGTCTTTTTGATTTTGTCAAAGGTATTGGTAAAAAGAATACTGCAGCACCGGTGCCACAGCCTACCCCACAAACCGCACCAGCTACACTGGTAGAACCGTCCGCGCAAGAGGTTGCCAATAAGTTGCTTGGTTTAATTCAAAGTCTTGGCTTTAGTGTGGAAGGACTTTCGGTGACCTATAATGGCAGTAAAGACCTTGCTACGATTAAGGGTGAGGTGAAAAGTCAGGCTGATCGTGAAAAAATCATTCTGGTTGTCGGGAATGTGGATCATGTCGCGCAAGTGGATGACCAAATGACAGTGGCAGAGCCTGCACCTGCAAGTCAATTCTATACAGTCAAAGCAGGGGATTCCCTGTCAAAAATTGCCCAGAAGTTTTATGGGGATACTGCACAATATCAAAAAATCTTTCAGGCTAATCAACCCATGCTGAAAGATCCAGATGAAATCTTTCCGGGACAAGCCCTGCGTATTCCGCAATAAATACAAATGAAATAAAAAGGCGTGATTAGCGTCTTTTTTGTTGAGCTGATGAAAGTGTTACAGGGCTGAATTGCAGAATTGAAAACGCATTTACATGCAAATAGTCTGTAAAATTATTTCATTTGATTTTGGCTTAGCAGTTGCTGGCGAATTTCACGGAACAGTTCCGCCTGATATAAAGCGTCTGCTAAGGCATGATGGTTTTTGATCAGTTGTGGGTGCAGCCGTTGGTCTATGTGTTTAGAGGTGGTTTCAGACCATGTGCAGCCCATCACCCCCATATAATAAGCTTTAATATCTAGTCCGCTGACACCAAAGGGATTGTGACCCAGAAATGTCCAAAAATAATAATTGATAAATGACCAGTCAAAAGTGGCATTTAAACCGACAAAGACCAGTTGTTCATTCTTTTGAATTAAAGCGTTAAGCCATTGTTCAAATTGGTTCATCGCCTGTACCGGCTCTAGGCCGCTGTGTTGTAAATCCGTGAGCGAAAAACCACAGACTTTTAATGCTGCGGGAATAAAATTGAGATTGAACGGCTTGAGTTCACAATAAAAAGTCTGTGCTGGATCATCAACATCACAAGCACCGATGGAAAGCATGCTGTAGTGACCAGGAATAGGACCAGACGCTTCGATATCGACAGAAATATATCGTTCTGTTTTTTTATTCATGCTCATTTCCCAAATTTAGAAATCTCGTGAGGTAATCGGGCGAGAGTGCAGATTGCCATCAATATTTTCTTGGAAATAGATTTGATGACCCATAATCTGCGTACGAGTTGCACCTGAAGATAAATGCTCTACCGATTTATAAAAATTAAAAAGATGTTCAAACTCTTTATAGCTTGTTGTAGACCCAAATAAATGTTCGTCACCATACCATTCATCTCCTGCAGCGACACGGATAATAAACTCTCCTAAAGGGACTTTGACTTGGGTGATCTGATGATGTGGAGCTTTAATCGTCATCACGATTTTTTGGGTATGTTTATCTAGTAATTTGAGATAAGTATGTTGTTGAACAGTATGAATGGTAAAAGAAGCTTCAAGCGGTGCGGATGTATAAATTTTGTCGATGCCTTGAGAGAAGGGTTGTACGGGTGGTTTTTGTTTTTCTGGTTGGAATGAATGCTGTGCAATAGGTAATGCTGGATTTGAGGTTTTTCTTTCTTGAAGAGCCAATACTACTGCAATAATAATTATCGCAATCACAATACCAAAAACATTATTTTGTATGAGTGATTTAGTCTTACTTTGTCGTTTAGAAGGAAATTTACGGTTCATGTTTTTATTTTTTGATTAAATAATAAAACTAACTTACAGATTTACCTGAATTTAATCAAGATAATAAAAAACCCACCGAAGTGGGTTTTTTAAGAACTAGATTACCAGCTTAACGCACCGCCAGTTTGATAGTCTGTCACGCGTGTTTCAAAGAAGTTCTTCTCTTTACGCAAGTCCATCATTTCAGACATCCACTGGAATGGATTATTCACGCCAGCAAACTGCTCTGGAAGACCAAGCTGAGCCAAACGACGGTTAGCAATGAATTTTAAGTATTCTTCCATCATTGCCGCATTCATGCCAAGTACACCACGTGGCATGGTGTCACGGGCATATTCAATTTCGAGCATGGTACCTTCAAGAATCATTTGAATCACTTCTTCTTGGAATTCAGCAGTCCATAAATGTGGATTCTCGATCTTGATCTGGTTGATCATGTCGATGCCAAAATTCAAGTGCATCGATTCATCACGCAAGATGTACTGGAACTGTTCCGCGACACCATTCATCTTGTTACGGCGGCCCATCGAAAGAATCTGGGTAAAGCCACAATAGAAGAAAATGCCTTCAAGTACACAATAGAATGCGATCAGGTTGCGCAATAACAATTGATCGTTTTCCGGTGTGCCGGTGTTGAATGTTGGATCACTTAAAGACTGAGTGTATTTCAAGCCCCATGCAGCTTTGCGTGCTACTGAAGGGACTTCGCGGTACATGTTGAAGACTTCGCCTTCATCCATACCTAAAGATTCGATACAGTACTGGTAAGCATGTGTGTGAATGGCTTCTTCAAATGCTTGGCGCAGTAAATACTGACGGCATTCCGGGTTGGTAATGTGGCGGTAAATGGCCAGTACCAGGTTGTTGGCCACCAATGAATCTGCCGTCGAGAAGAAACCGAGTGAACGCATCACGATGGTACGCTCATCTTCAGACAAGCCAGTTTCTGATTTCCACAGTGCGATGTCATGATTCATGTTGACTTCTTGTGGCATCCAGTGGTTGGCACAACCATCTAGATATTTTTGCCATGCCCATTCGTATTTGAATGGAACCAACTGGTTTAAGTCAGCACGACAGTTGATCATGGCTTTGTCATCAACCTGAACGCGTGCAGCACCCATTTCCAGTTCTTCGAGGCCAGGCGCGACGTCGAGATTGTTTAGGGATTCAGATGCTCGAGCCAGCGAATCGGCTGGATTTGCTGATCGCACGGAATAGGTTCCAGGGGATTCAGGAGCAGCCACACTCGACGACGATTGTTGTGCATCAGATACCATCTGCGTACTAGGCGCTTTTTGCGACTCGACGGGCGTAGGCTTGGACTCTGTAACAGCCGGTTTTTGCGAATCATCTTCGAAATCGTCCCAACTAAGGATAGACATATCTGTTCTCGCTTCGTTGCTTATATCTGTGGTCGACATCTTTGCAAGCGAAGATGTCATTACTATACGCTGATTCTGTTTAAGCAAAATTAAGTTTTGTCGCTGAATGTTCTAAATTTCTACTTTTGTTTAGAACACTCCTTACATGACTTCTTTTGCTGATCTTGCTGCCCACGAAATTGAACGAAGGCATGCATATACTATTGGGTTATAGAAAAAGAAAAGATCAGTACCGTAATTCCCAATTCATAAGTTGGTGTCATATGGAGCGTGATCTTTTTCTTTTACTAAGTAGAGATTGCTCTTTATAAGAACAATCCCTAAGTTTTTATAAACTGAAAGTAGTAATTAAGAGTTTGCAAACCAATTCGTTTTTTAGTAGTACATCAATTGCTAAGACCAAATTGGTACTCGCTTCGATAACATTTGCTGAACCATTTAGGATCGCAGGCAGTTGTAACAAAAAGGTTATTAAGATCAAACTCATTAAGTGAGCTCCCAAATTATTAAAATTTAAAAAGATGGAAACTACTCACATGGCTATGTGCTAGTAAAACGACTACTAGAGTCACATTATTTGCCACCTAAGTAGCTAATAATGTTCTTTGACTTCTAGCCGTTTATTATTACTGACACGCCTCGCAATCAGGATTGTCAATCGAGCACGCCATTGGCACTGGTGCTGCTTGAGCAAAGCCATCTTCTTCTGCAGGAACTGCTGCTTGAGTTTCAACCACTGGGGCTGCAACAGGAACAGCAGTAACCGTTGCCGGTTTTACTGCATTCAATGCACCGGTGTTAATGGTGGATTTTTCCGCAGACGTTGCACCCAAGGCACGGAGGTAATAGGTGGTTTTCAAGCCACGTAACCACGCCATCTTGTAGGTAATGTCGAGTTTTTTACCGTTTGCACCCGCGATGTAAAGGTTGAGAGACTGCGCTTGATCAATCCATTTTTGACGGCGTGAAGCAGCATCCACAATCCAGCGAGTTTCAACTTCAAATGCAGTCGCGAAGATTGCTTTCAGTTCTTCAGGAATACGGGAAATCTTTTGGACAGAACCTTCAAAATGTTTCAGGTCATTCACCATCACGGTATCCCATAAACCACGTTCTTTCAGTGCACGAACCAGGTAAGGGTTGATCACGGTAAATTCGCCAGACAGGTTTGATTTTACATACAAGTTCTGGAATGTCGGCTCAATCGATTGCGATACGCCACAAATGTTGGAAATGGTTGCAGTTGGTGCAATCGCCATCACGTTGGAGTTACGCATACCGTCTTTTTGCACTTTGGCACGTAAAGTATCCCAGTCCAAACGTTGGGTACGATCCACTTCAAACATGCGTTCAGGGCGTGATTTCGCCACAATTTCAAGCGAGTCGATTGGCAGGATGCCTTGATCCCACAATGAACCTTTGAATGTAGAGTAAGTGCCACGCTCAACTGCAAGCTCACTCGAAGTTTGAATCGCGTAGTAGCTGATCACTTCCATCGATTCATCGGCGAAATCAACCGCAGCATCGGAACCATAAGCCATACCCATTTCGTAGAGCGCATCCTGGAAGCCCATGATGCCCATGCCGACTGGGCGGTGTTTCAAATTCGAGTTTTTCGCTTGTGGTACGGCGTAGTAGTTGATGTCGATCACGTTATCGAGCATACGGACTGCTGTTTTTACAGTACGTGCCAATTTTTCACGATCGAGCTGGCCACCTTGCACGTGTTGTACCAAGTTGATCGAACCTAGGTTACATACCGCGATTTCATCCTGATTGGTGTTCAGGGTGATTTCAGTACACAAGTTCGAAGAGTGAACTACGCCTACATGCTGTTGTGGTGAACGCAAGTTACACACATCTTTGAACGTGATCCAAGGGTGGCCGGTTTCAAACAGCATCGACAACATTTTACGCCACAAGTCTTTCGCACGGACTTTCTTGTGCAGCATGTTTTGTTCTTTTGCTACAGATTCGTAGTAGGCATAACGTTCTGCGAAGGCTTGACCGGTTAAGTCATGCAAGTCTGGGGTTTCAGATGGAGTGAACAAGGTCCATTCGCCATCTTCAAATACACGTTGCATGAACAGGTCAGGCACCCAGTTGGCGGTATTCATATCATGGGTACGACGACGGTCATCACCGGTGTTTTTACGCAGCTCCAGGAATTCTTCGATGTCCAAGTGCCAGGTTTCAAGGTAAGCACATACGGCACCTTTACGTTTACCACCTTGGTTTACTGCAACAGCGGTATCATTGGCAACTTTCAAGAAGGGCACGACACCTTGTGATTTACCGTTGGTGCCTTTGATGTAGGAATTTAAGGCACGTACTGGTGTCCAGTCGTTACCCAAACCGCCCGCCCATTTTGACAGCATAGCATTGTCACGCATTGCGCCATAAATGCTGTAAAGGTCATCTGAAATGGTCGTCAGGTAGCAGCTGGAAAGTTGTGGGCGTAACGTTCCTGAGTTAAACAGGGTTGGGGTTGATGCCATGTAGTCGAAGCTGGACAGCAGGTTATAGAACTCGATCGCACGTGCTTCGCGGTCATCTTCCTGAACCGCAAGACCCATTGAAACACGCATGAAGAACAACTGTGGCAATTCAAAGCGGATATCATTGGAATGCAGGAAATAGCGGTCAAACAGGGTTTGTAGACCCAGATAAGTAAACTGGTTAGAACGTTCCGGTTGAATCGCGGCAGCCAGTTTTTTCAGGTCAAATTTTAACAGCTCAGGGTCAAGCAGTTCGAGTTCAACCCCTTTTTGCAAGAAAGCTTCAAGGGCATCATTTTCCAGTGTATCGGTCGATAAGCCTAAGAACTCCAGACCGGTTGCCACCAATTCATCACGTAACAGGCGTGCAGTGACATAGGTGTAATTGGGTTCTTGCTCGATACGGGTACGTGTTGCCATCATCATCGTGGTGGCGATGTCGGATGATTTTACGCCGTTGTAGAGGTTCTTTACGGTTTCATCGATAATCGCTTGAACATCAATACCTTCCAGACCTTCACTGGCTTTTTCAATCGTGGCCTTGAGTTTGCTCAAGTCGAGTGGTTGAAGCTGGCCATTTACATCGGTAATTTGCAAGGTTGGATGGTGGTTAGCATTGTTCTGCTGACGTGCTGTTGCACGCTGTTCGCGGTAAATCACATAAGCACGCGCCACTTTTTGTTCACCGGTACGCATAAGTGCCAGTTCAACCTGGTCCTGAATTTCTTCAATATGAATGGTGCCACCGGAAGGCAAGCGACGATTGAACGTATTTAACACCATTTCGGTCAATTGGCTGATGCGATCATGAATGCGGCTCGAATCTGCACTTTGTTGGCCTTCGACAGCTAAAAAAGCTTTTCCAATCGCAACTGAAATCTTTTCAGCATCAAAAGCGGCAACATCTCCGGTGCGTTTGATCACTTGTAATTGACCGGGAGTGGATGTAATTACGCTCATTTCGGCATAGCTCCATTGTCTTCATTGTTATGTTTATGGACCAGTTGAATCGGGCAAAAAAAGAGCCGCGATGTGTGGGGGAATAAACACAAGACTTAGTGGTTTAAAATCAATTTGAACACAAGATACGGGAAATTTGAAGGGAGATCAATATTGACATTTTCTTAAAAATTTTGATCGGACCGAGATCGCTCGCTGGCAAAATCCCCCTTATTTTTTTGCTTCTTTTGGGAAGCCTTAATTGGCAAGGGCATAGCATAGCAAACCCGATCTTGAGGTGCTTATAGATAACCTTGTGGATAACTAAAAAAGCCCGGATTTAATCAGGCACTTTCTGAACAGGGCTGCAATATACAAGAAAATTATGACAAAAGCGCGATAAGGTAAACGGAACCTTTAAGGAGAGTGAATGGCGTGAACTTTAACAAAATGCTGCTGACGTGTATGGGTTTGGTGAACAGCATCTTGTTTACAATGTAAACGTGTGTATATTGCAAGCTATGAGTGATGTATCCCTCAGATTTATAAGGATACACCCAACCAGAAGAGGGATAGGTAAATGAGTCAAGAAGAAAAGTTACCCAAGATTTTGATTGTTGAAGATGACGAGCGCTTGGCGGGTTTAACGCAGGAATATTTAATCCGTAACGGCCTGGAAGTTGGGGTAGAAACGGACGGTAACCGTGCGATTCGCCGCATTATCAGTGAGCAGCCGGATTTAGTGGTGCTGGATGTGATGTTGCCAGGTGCGGATGGTCTAACAGTATGCCGTGAAGTGCGCCCGCATTATCATCAACCGATTTTGATGTTGACTGCGCGTACTGAAGACATGGATCAGGTTTTGGGTCTGGAAATGGGCGCGGATGACTATGTGGCTAAACCGGTTCAGCCGCGCGTTTTGTTGGCTCGCATCCGTGCCTTGTTACGCCGAACCGATAAAACTCCTGAAGATGAAGTCTTGCAGCGCATTGAGTTCGATGACTTGGTGATTGATAATGGCGGCCGTTCGGTTACGCTGAATGGTGAATTGGTTGATTTTACCAGTGCCGAATATGACCTGCTTTGGTTGTTGGCATCCAATGCTGGCCGGATCTTGTCGCGTGAAGATATTTTTGAGCGTCTGCGTGGCATTGAATATGACGGTCAGGACCGTTCAATTGATGTACGTATTTCCCGCATCCGTCCGAAAATTGGCGATGACCCGGAAAACCCGAAACGGATCAAGACGGTACGCAGTAAAGGCTATTTATTTGTGAAGGAAACCAACGGTCTCTAATGAATCTGGGCAACGGGCTAAAAAAACTCTTAAACACGGATATCCGTTTGTTTAAGCACAGTATATTTTTGCGTATTTATGCTGGTTTGGTGATTTTGGTGGTGCTGATTGCAATTTTTAGCTATCTCCTGGTTCAAATCATTAATTATCAGCGTGCGCAGGAATATCGTGAGTCTTTGACTGATGGGTTGTCTTATGTCATCAGTCAGGGCGTGGCACGTCAGCCCACCGAGCAGCAAAAGAAAAACTGGATTTCCGATGCGTCAGATTTGCTGGAATTGCCAATTTATTATGTCAATGCCAGCAAGATTGACCTGTCGCGTGCCGAGAAAAAGCGTCTGGAAGAACAGAAGGCTGCGGTCCGTTATGATGCCAAAAGTCTGGCGGCTTATGTGATTTTGGGGTTACAGGATGATCCCGATCATTATCTGTATGTCAAAGTCGATAAAATTGGCGAACGTCAGATGAAGGCGTTGCCCATCTTTATCCTGGATTATCTGATTTATTATCCGGGACAAGAAGATGAATATCTGCATAAAATCCAGCAGTATTTTTCCTACCCCATTGATATTCAGTCTATTCGTGAGCTGGGACTGGATTCGGAGCAGATCGGGCGCCTGCGTTTGGACAATAGCGTGATTTTGTATC
Source organism: Moraxellaceae bacterium (assembly GCA_029267635.1). Taxonomy (GTDB): domain Bacteria; phylum Pseudomonadota; class Gammaproteobacteria; order Pseudomonadales; family Moraxellaceae; genus Acinetobacter. The sequence continues at coordinate 79,445 of JAJUIK010000006.1, forward strand.
GCGATAATGCATCCGTGCGAGGCACCACTATTTCCATTGTTTCACCGATGCCGAACAATCCGAGTGAAGTATTGGTAATGGGGCCGGTACCGCTGTTTAACTGGATGCCTTTCCAGCTCTCTGCTGGGATTACCTTGCTCAGCCTGTTTTTGTTGAGTCTGGGGATTTATGGTCTAATTTTGCCAATGCAACGCAAGTTGCGTCAGGTCAATTATGCGCTGGATAAAATGAAATCGGGCAATCTGTCTTTACGTCTGCCGATTGACGGTACCGATGAAATGGCCAATCTGGCCTCCAGCTATAACAGTATGTCGGATCATATTCAGCGTCTGATTGAGGCGCAGCGTGAACTGATGCGTGCAGTCTCACATGAGTTGCGGACTCCGGTGGCACGGATTCGTTTTGGTGTAGAAATGCTAACCGATGAGGATGATTATGCCTATCGCGTGCAGCAGATGGAGATGATTGATAAAGACATCGAGGCATTAAATACCTTGATTGATGAGATCATGACTTATGCCAAACTTGAGCAGGGTATGCCATCGCTGAATTTTGAACAGATCATCCTGGGCGATGTGCTGGAACAGGTGGCGACTGAAACCGAAGCTTTAAAAACCCAGAAGCAGATTGAGCTCATTTCGCCGCCAGCGTATGTGCTGGTGGATGCAGAACGACGCTATTTACATCGTGTGGTACAAAATCTGGTTGGTAATGCGGTGCGCTACTGTGAGCATAAGGTCAGGATCAGTGGTGGGATTCAATCTGATGGTCAGGCGTATGTGTGTGTGGAAGATGATGGTTTAGGGATCCCCGAGCAGGATCGTGCACGTATTTTTGAAGCTTTTTCTCGGCTTGATGATAGCCGTACTCGGGCATCAGGTGGCTATGGCTTAGGGCTTTCTATTGTGAGCCGAATTGCCTACTGGTTTGGTGGTCACGTGCAGGTGGATCAAAGTCCAGTACTGGGCGGGGCGCGCTTTATCATGACCTGGCCAGCAAAGCATTGTGGCAGTCTTGTGGTCAAGAAAGCCCAACGCATAAAAGAAAGCACCTAAGTTTAGGTGCAATTTATATATTTTTTTATGTCTTGCCGTTATTCCTGAAGGGTACTGTCGGGAGGGAGCAACGCTTTGCCTTCGCGTAGTGCTTGCAAGGCTGCAACGTGAAACTGCATCATGAGGGCATTATTTTCAATATCCATTTTATATTGTTGAATTAGTTTCTGATCGCCATACAGGGTTTCTACTTTATATTCATCGGCAATATTGAGAATGCCTTCCAGATTGGTGGTGGCCGAGGCGAGATCTTGGCGGAAGAGTTGATAAATATCGCTTAAATCAAATATTGCATGGTCAGCATTTGTGTGTTTCTGCATGTGCTGCTGAATGTGTCGCATCAAGAGTTGTGCAAACAAAAAGTAATCCGGCTGGTGGGTATATTCTAGGCTCATGTCTGTTATTCCTTGTTATTGATTTTTATGTGTATAGAGCAATATCACATCCTGCTGTAAAAGTGAATGAAGGGTATGTAACTGAATCGCGTCATTTTAGTTGGCGGTGATGACCTGGTTGCGTCCGCAACGTTTGGCTTGATACAAAGCATCATCTGCTTGTTTTAAGCACATTTCAATAGAATCTGTGTGTTGTGGTGGGCAGATATGTACGCCAATACTGGTCTGAATCCGGATCATTTGTCCTGGGCTAATTTCAATCTGCTTTTGACTGAGATTATGGCGGATGCGTTCAGCAATTTCTAAAGCATATTCGGGGGGAGTATCAATCAACAAGGCAGCAAATTCCTCGCCACCTAAACGGCCGAGAAGATCATAGCTGCGCAGGTTTTTCTGGATGATCTCTGCACAGTTTCGTAAGGCAATGTCGCCCGCCTGATGGCCATAGGTGTCATTCACTTGCTTGAAATGATCGATATCCAGCATGAGGACGGCAGCGTAGCGCTGTTTGCTCTGCATTTGTTCCAGTAAGGCATTGGCTGATTCCATAAACTGGCGGCGCGTTAAGCAGGTGGTTAAGTCATCATAAGCCAGATTGTATTGTAACTGCCGGATCAGGCGTGAACGGATTTCATCAATACTGGACACGGTAAGTGGTGCAATCGCCATCATGATGATGCCTAAACGCAGTGAAATGCTATTTTGTGTATAAAGCTGCGGGTAGACAACCAGATATTCTTTGGTAAACCAGAAAATAATACAACCACAGGCAAATGAAGTAATCAACGTAACAAAGAAATGGCGATAGGTCAGCGCACACCAAATCAAGGCTGCAATCGGATAGAGGAGTGATCCGGGGCCTGAATCAACATAACTCATAAATAATGAAAAAATGACTGCCAGCAAAGGTAGGCTATGAATCACGGGATTGTGCCCATGTGCAATCGGTGCCAAGATAAATTTTTTCTTTTTCCAGCGTGGAATGTTGAGCACGATCGGTAAAAGTAACAGGGCGTTTTGTAACTCTGCGGTAAACCAGTCACCGACTTCGAGCAGGAACGGTCCATTCATAAAGGCGGTCGTGATCTGTGGCACTGCAATTGCTGCGAATGAAGCGCCGAGCAAACTACCCAGGGTGCAGAACAAGAAAATGAACAGGTAAAAATAGCCGCGATGCAGTGAGTGAATAAAGTCGCGAAAATAACTGTATAGCAGCAGGGTGGCGACCACGTAAATCATATTCGCCGTGGTGAGAACTGTGCTTAACAGTAAATCACTCCCCGTGCTGAGATCAGCAAGCATATAACCGCAGAATGCACCGAGCAGACTATAAATAGAACGTGTCTGTGGATATCGTGCAAGCAAGCCAAGAAAAACTGAATTGGCCGGCCAGAACGAGGCGAGAAACGCATGCGGACGTGTTGCAATACCCAGCCATCCCAGCATGAGCAGAATGCAGGTAAATAAACAAAATAGCGTTAAAGGTGAGAAACGGGATTCTCTTCCTGTATGCAGCTGCAGCATGATTCCACTCTTGAAAAACCCGTAATAACGGCCCGATAACGACAGATTTATTGTTTTGTTTATTTAATAATCATAACATTTTGTATCATAAAGACAACAAAATGTTTCTGTTGTTAAGTTAATTTATAAAGTCTAGCTACATAAAAAAGAATGTGAAGTGCTAGACAATAATGGTTAAAAATGACAATTATGAAAAAAGTGATGAGCTTTGTTTTTTTGATTTAATAAAACGATCATGTGGGGTTTGAATAGCTGCAAACTGCCGTAGATACATAAAATTGCATAAAAAATCAGCCAAAAGGCTAAGACGCATTAACTAGCAAGAGAAATCATAAATCAGGTACAATTGGCGGGATTAATTTTATGTTTGGTGTATTTTAGGCCAATACATTCCATTCTTTGTTAATAATTAGGCCTGCCAGGAGTTATCCCCGCATGAGTGCCATTACTCCATACGACTGGGCAATTATTGCCTTCGTGATCGGCGTTACATTTCTTTGCGTCTTTATGCTCACTGTTCCTTTACTCCTCGGGGGTAAATCATGGGGCCGTGCCAAACAAGAGCAATTCGAGTCAGGTGTGGTGAGTGCTGGTGGTGCACGCATTCGCTTGTCGGCAAAATTCTATTTGGTTGCAATTTTCTTCGTGGTTTTCGATTTGGAAGCACTGTATCTCTACGCATGGGCAACATCGGTGCGTGAAGTAGGTTGGTTTGGTTATACCACCGTGGTGATTTTCGTGGTCGATTTATTGATTGCCTTGGTTTATGCATTTTCTGTAGGAGCGTTGAACTGGGCTCCATCCGATCGTCGTAAATCAGCCGGTGTTCAGGCGAAAATTGGTTCACCGAATATGAATATTGCGGACATTACCCGCTTCAATTCTATTGAAGAGCTGGTGGTTGATCCTACAGGTCAGATTCCCGCTCAATCCTCTGGTCGTGTGAAATCTAAAACACCGACTGCCTTGTCATCAGAACAGGAGTAACTCGGGATGAAATATACCCTAACCCGTGCGAATCCAGATGCTGAGCAATATCCACTTCAAGATCGTCAGATTGTGACTGATCCGCTTGAAGAAGAAGTGAATAAAAATGTGTTCATGACCCGTTTAGAGGACGTGTTACACACAGCTGTGAACTGGGGCCGTAAAAACTCATTATGGCCTTTTAACTTTGGTACATCATGCTGCTACGTCGAGTATGCAACCACCTTAACGGGTGTGCATGACTTGTCGCGTTTTGGTGCCGAGGTTATCCGTGCTTCGCCGCGTCAGGCGGATTTGATGATTGTTGCCGGAACTTGCTTTGTGAAAATGGCACCGGTGATCCAGCGCCTGTATGAGCAAATGCTGGAGCCGAAATGGGTTATTTCCATGGGCGCGTGTGCGAACTCTGGCGGGATGTACGACATTTATTCTGTTGTACAAGGGGTCGATAAAATCATTCCTGTAGACGTGTATATTCCGGGTTGTCCACCACGTCCTGAAGCATTAATTCAAGCCTTGATGCTGTTACAAGACCAAATTCAGTTAGAGCGTCGTCCGCTTTCTGCGGTGATTGGTGATGATCTTCAGCCAGTGTATAAGCCAAAGATGATGCCAGAACGTGACCGTAAGAACGCTGAACGTATTGCAGTGAAAAACTTACGCTCTATGGATGAAATTGAATAATTTTAACGAAAAGTTTTAGTGCACCCGTATGGGTGTAATTGTCGTTAGAGTTGACCGAATTTGTATTAAATAGGAAGCCAAGCCAATGGCTGAAACTGACATTGCTATGCCAGAATCAACTGCGGTTGATTCACGCCCAGCATTTGCAATTGTAGAAGAACTCAAAACCAAATTTGGTGAGAACTTCTACGTGCAGGCGACTTGTGAAGAGTTTCCAACAGTCTGGGTTGAGCGCGCACGCGTGCAAGAAGTCCTTATGTTCCTGCGTAAAGTGGAACGTCCTTATGTCATGCTGTTTGACCTGTCTGCGGTGGATGAGCGTTTACGTGTTCATCGTGACGGTTTGCCAGCATCTGACTTTACCGTGTTCTATCACTTGTTATCGCTAGAGCGTAACAGTGATATCCGTATCAAGGTTGCGTTAAACGAGAATGATCTGAACATTCCAACCGCAACCAATATTTGGCCAAATGCCAACTGGTACGAGCGTGAAGCGTATGACATGTTCGGGATCAATTTCGAAGGGCATCCAATGCTCCGTCGTATATTGTTGCCAACCTACTGGGAAGGTCATCCGCTACGTAAAGAATATTCTGCACGTGCGACAGAATATACGCCGTATATGCAGAACCAAGCCAAACAGGATTTCGAACAAGAGCATTTACGTTTTGTACCGGAAGATTGGGGTCTAAAACGTGGCAATGCTGATGAAGACTTCATGTTCCTGAACTTGGGTCCGAACCACCCATCTGCGCACGGTGCGTTCCGTGTAGTTTTGCAGTTGGATGGTGAAGAAGTGAAAGACTGTGTGCCTGATATTGGCTATCACCACCGCGGTGTGGAAAAGATGGCTGAACGTCAGACCTGGCATTCTTTCATTCCTTATACCGACCGTGTTGACTACCTCGGTGGTTGTGCGCAAAACATGCCATATGTGATGGCGGTTGAGCAGCTTGCAGGCATTAAGGTGCCAGAGCGTGCACAAGTGATCCGTGTCATGCTGAACGAATTATTCCGTATCAATAACCACTTATTGTTCTGTGGTACGGCGATTCAGGATGCCGGCGGTATGACGCCAGTTTTCTACATGTTCGCAGACCGTCAAAAAGTCTATGACATCGTTGAGGCGATCACCGGTTACCGTATGCACCCAGCTTGGTTCCGTATCGGTGGTACTGCACACGACTTGCCAAACAACTGGCAAAAACTGGTGCGTGAACTGCTCGAATGGATGCCAAAACGTCTGAACGAATACTATACCGCGGCATTGAAAAACTCGGTGTTTATCGGTCGTACCCGTAATGTTGCACAATACGATGCAAAATCGGCATTGGCATGGGGTGTAACCGGTACTGGTTTACGTGCAACAGGTATTGACTTCGACGTACGTAAATACCGTCCGTACAGTGGCTATGAAAACTTTGATTTCGACGTTCCAGTGGAATACGAAGGTGACGCTTACGCACGTGTCTTGGTGCACTTCCGTGAAATCACCGAGTCATTGAAGATCATTCAGCAGTGTCTGGATAACATGCCATCGGGTCCTTATAAAGCGGATCACCCATTGGCTGTTCCACCACCAAAAGACAAGACATTACAAGATATTGAAACCTTAATTACGCACTTCTTGAGCGTTTCTTGGGGTCCTGTCATGCCTGCAGGTGAGTCATCCTTCATGACTGAAGTAGTGAAAGGCGCGAGTACTTATTATCTGACTTCTGACAAGTCGACCATGAGTTATCGTACCCGTATCCGTACACCGACTTTCACGCACTTGCAGCAAATGCCTTCCGTGATTAACGGCAGTCTGGTATCTGACTTGATCATTTATTTAGCGACCATTGACGTGGTTATGGCTGACGTGGATCGCTAAGGGGTAAACGCATTATGATGATTTTGACTGATAAAAAGCCACGCGTGAATGTTGAAGGGATTTTGACTGCGGACGAAATTCACGAAATTGAACATCACATTGGTCACTATCCGTACCCACGTGCGGCATCGCTAGATGCCTTGAAGTGTGTACAGCGCCGTAATGGCTGGGTAGATGACGCGCAGCTGAATGCGATTGCACAATTGTTGACCATTAGTGTTGCAGATTTGGAAGGTGTTGCCACTTTCTATAACCGTATTTACCGTCAGCCGGTTGGCCGTCACGTAATTTTGTTATGTGATTCGATCGCCTGCTTCCTGATGGGGGCGGAAACCTTGGCAGAAGCGTTCCAGCGTGAATTGGGGATCCAGTTCGGTCAAACCACGACCGATGGCCGCTTCACTTTGCTGCCGATTTGCTGCCTAGGCAACTGCGACAAAGGTCCGACGTTGATGATTGATGAAGATACTCACGGTCTAGTTGAAGTGACATCAATTAAACAGTTACTGGAGAAGTATGTATGAATACCGAACCAAAACCAATTTATGGTGACGGTAACCCAGAAACCCATCCATTAACTTGGCGTTTGAGCAAACAAGAACATGTGCGTAGTGCGGACGATTATGAAGCACTAGAGGGTTATGCGGGCTTCAAAAAAGCCGTAACCATGCCACCGAAAGATGTTCTTGAAATTATTAAGGCGGCAACGGTAAAAGGTCGTGGTGGTGCAGGCTTCCCAGCAGGTATTAAATGGTCATTGATGGCACCGAATGACAACTCAGGTCCTCGTTACCTGATTTGTAATGCCGATGAGATGGAACCGGGCACCTTCAAAGACCGTTTGTTGATGGAAAAACTTCCACATCAATTGATCGAAGGGATGCTGATCGCGGGTTATACCCTTGAAGCAACTCATGGTTATATCTTTATCCGTGGTGAATACATCGAAGCAGCGCAATATTTAAACGAAGCGCTTGAGCAGATCCGTGCCAAAGGTTACCTGGGTGAAAACATCCTCGGAACCGGCTGGAACTTCGAAATGTATGTACACACCGGTGCAGGCCGTTATATCTGTGGTGAAGAAACCGCATTGATTAACTCGCTGGAAGGTCGTCGTGCGAATCCGCGTACCAAACCACCATTCCCGCAGGTTGCAGGGGCTTGGGGTCGTCCTACGATTGTCAACAACGTAGAGACCTACAACAACTTGCCAGCTATTATGCTGCGTGGCCCTGAATGGTATATCGGTTTGTCTGCGGGTAAATCGAAAGATCCAGGCACCAAGATTTACGGTGCATCAGGCAAGGTGAAATTCCCGGGTCTATGGGAATTGCCATTTGGTACCACAGCACGTGAAGTGATCGAAGAGCATGCCGGCGGTATGCGTGATGGCTTGAAACTCAAAGCATGGTTGCCAGGTGGTGCATCAACAGACTTCTTGGCTGCTGAACACATTGATTTGCCAATGGATGCGGAAAGCATCATGAAAGCAGGCTCACGTTTGGGTACCTGTTTGCTGATGGTGGTTGATGAAACCCAATGTATGGTTTCAGCGACACGTAACCTGGAAGAATTCTTTGCGCGTGAATCATGTGGTTTCTGTACACCATGCCGTGATGGTTTACCTTGGGCCGTGAAAGCGCTGAAAGCACTGGAAACCGGCGAAGGTAAGCAGGAAGATATCGACCATTTACAAGAGCTGACGCGTAAACTGTGGATCGGTAAGACTTTCTGTGCCCACGCACCAGGTGCGATGGAACCACTCATGGGCGCACTCAAACATTTCCGTGGCGAGTTTGAAGCAAAAGTGGCGAATCGTCCTGCTGCTCAAGCAAGCAACGTAGAACAAGCTTAAGGAATTCGACTATGGCTACAATTCATGTCGATGGAAAATCGTATGAAGTCAACGGCTCGGAAAACTTGCTGCAAGCATGTTTGAGTCTGGGCATCGACATCCCATATTTTTGTTGGCATCCATCTTTAGGTTCGGTTGGTTCTTGTCGTCAATGTGCTGTTACTCAGTATGCCAATCCAGAGGATACGCGTGGTCGTTTGGTCATGTCATGTATGACGCCGGCATCTGACAATACCTATATCTCGATCGAAGACAAAGAAGCAACGGATTTCCGTGCATCGATTGTTGAGTTCTTGATGACCAACCATCCACATGACTGTCCAGTCTGTGAGGAAGGTGGTCACTGTCATTTACAAGATATGACCGTAATGACACAGCATGACCGTCGTCGTTACCGTTTCACTAAACGTACGCATTACAACCAAGAACTGGGTTCGTTCATTGCACATGAAATGAACCGTTGTATCGCATGTTACCGTTGTGTCCGTTACTACAAAGACTATGCGGGCGGTACAGACTTCGGTGTGTATGCCAATGCGTCACGTGTGTATTTTGGTCGTCCGGAATCAGGCACCTTGGAATCGGAATTCTCGGGTAACTTAACCGAAATCTGTCCGACAGGTGTATTCACCGATAAGACTCACTCTGCACGTTATAACCGTAAATGGGACATGCAGTACGCACCAAGCGTGTGCCAAGGCTGTTCTTCAGGTTGTAACATCTCTCCAGGTGAGCGTTATGGCGAACTGCGTCGTGTAGAAAACCGTTTCAACGGTGAAGTGAACCAATACTTCCTGTGCGACAAAGGCCGTTTCGGTACGGGTTATGTCAACCGTGAAGATCGTCCACGTCAGCCGCAATTCCGTAGCAAAGGTGTAGTTGAAACAGTATCTGTTGATCAGGCACTGGATCAGGTGATCGCCACAATTCAAGGCAAAAAAGTCTTGGGTATCGGTTCGCCACGTGCCAGCCTTGAATCGAACTATGCACTTCGTGAATTGGTCGGTCAGGACAACTTTTCAACCGGTATGGCTCAAAAAGAGCAGAGCCTAGTTGAGCTTGCAGCGTCGATCATGCAAACCGAGGGTATTTATAACCCCAATATGCGTGAGATCGAGAGCTATGATGCTGTGTTGATCCTGGGTGAAGACTTAACCCAAACCGCACCACGTATGGCCTTGTCTGTTCGTCAAGCAGCGAAAAACAAAGCCAAAGAAATGGCAGCTGAACGTCGTACACAAGAATGGTTGGCTGAACCTGTTCAGCGTATTGGCCAAGATGCAAAATCACCAATCTACATTTTGGCAGCGACACAAACCCGTCTGTCTGATGTGGCAACCGGTGAAGTTGTTGCTTCTCCAAATGACATCGCTCGCTTGGGCTTTGCTGTTGCAGCAGCCGTGGCAGGTGAAACCGTGCTTGGTTTGGATGATGATGCAAAAGCCTTTGCTCAAACCATCGCAGATACGTTAAAAGCAGCGAAAAAACCATTGGTGATTGCTGGTACCAGCTTACAAGATCCAGCGATCATGGAAGCGGCTGCACAGTTGACCCAAAGCTTGGGTGCCAATGCAGGTTTAACTCTGGTTGTTCCGGAAGTGAACTCCATGGGCTTGGCATTGCTTGGTGGTTTAAGCCTAGAACAAGCCTTTGCGCAAGACTATGAAGCGCTGGTGATCGTGGAAAATGACCTCTTCCGTCGTTTACCTGCATCACAAGTACAAGCTGCATTGAATAAAGCCAATACCGTGATTGTGTTGGATCACTCTGAAACCGAAACGGTTAAAGCAGCAGACATCGTACTTTCAGCAGCAAGCTTTGCTGAGGGTGACGGTACGGTGGTGAGCCAAGAAGGCCGTGCACAGCGTTTCTATCAAGTGTATGACCCAAGCTATTACAAACCTGAATTGGCGATCAAGGAATCTTGGCGCTGGTTGCATGCCATTGAAACCGGTATCCAGGGTAAAGTGATTAACTGGACTGTACTGGATGATGTGATCGAATCTGTGGTGCGTAATGTACCGGTACTTGAAGCCATTCAAGACGTTGCACCAGATGCGGGTTACCGTATTCATGGCTTGAAAATTGCGCGTGAACCACGCCGTTATTCAGGTCGTACTGCGATGCGTGCACAATTGTCGATTCATGAGCCAAAACAACCAACCGATCCAGACTCAGCATTGACGTTCTCGATGGAAGGTTATGTGGGCCCAGAAACCAAAGCCTCATTGGTCCCATTTGCATGGGCACCAGGCTGGAACTCTCCACAATCTTGGAACAAATACCAAGATGAAGTGGGCGGCCATTTGAAAGGTGGTGATTCGGGGATCCGTTTGTTTGATCGTTTAGCAAAACGTCCTGCACGTTCTTATGTTGCGCCAAGCGCGGTTGTAGCGAATCCAGCAAGTTTCCGTCTGGTTCCAATGCACCACATCTTTGCGTCTGGTGAATTCACGATCAAGACTCCAGCTATGGAATCACGTATTCCTGAAGCGGTGTTCGCAGTGGGTGAACAGGATGCGACTCGTTTGAATCTGAAAGATGGTCAACGCGTGACAGTGAAAGCCGGTGACACTACCGTGAGCCTTCCTGTACAAGTGATCGAATATTTACCTACAGGTTATATTGGTTATCCAATTGGTTTAGCACCAACGGTTTCTCTTGCTGAGCCTGTATCAGTAGAAACTGCGGTAGGAGTGTAATCATGAATGAATCTTTACGCGTTCTACCAGAATGGGCAACAGGTTGGGAAACGACATTCCTGGTGGTACAAGCGATTGTTGTCCTCTTGGTGGTGGTACTGGTTGCTGCATTGATGTCGTTCATTGAACGTCGTCTACTTGCATGGTGGCAGGACCGTTATGGTCCAAACCGTGTGGGTCCTGGTGGTATGTTCCAGATCGTCGCCGACATGTTAAAAATCATGTTCAAAGAAGACTGGACACCAAAGTTTGCCGATAAATTAACCTTCCGTTTGGCACCTGCTGTTGCGATGGCAACTGCAGTACTCTCATTTATGGTGATCCCGGTATCACCATCTATGGGTGTGGCAGACATGAGCATCGGTCTATTGTTCTTTATGGCGATGGCAGGTATTGCCGTGTACGCGGTATTGTTCGGTGGCTGGTCTTCAAATAACAAATACTCACTGTTAGGTGGCCTACGTTCGGCGGCTCAAACCATTTCCTATGAAGTGTTCTTGGGTATCTCGCTCATGGGTGTAGTCGCGATTGCGGGTTCATTCAACCTGCGTGAAATCGTCGAAGCACAGCGTGATGTATGGTTCATCATTCCGCAATTCCTTGGCTTTATGATCTTTGTGGTTGCTGGCGTTGCGGTCACGCACCGTCATCCATTTGACCAACCGGAAGCAGAGCAAGAATTGGCTGAAGGTTACCATGTGGAATACGGTGGTATGAAATGGGGGATGTTCTTCGTTGCGGAATATGTCAACGTCGTGCTGATTTCTGCCTTGATCGTCACTTTATTCTTCGGTGGCTGGTTAGCGCCATTCAATATCGAAATTCCATTCATTCCACCAGTGTTCTGGTTCGTGATTAAAACAGCATTCTTCGTGATGATGTTTGTCTTGGCGCGTGGTTCTTTAATGCGTCCACGTTATGACCAGGTCATGAACTTTGGTTGGAAGATTTGTTTGCCACTGGCGCTTGTCAATTTGTTGGTGACTGGTGCTGTGATTCTTATGAATCAAGCGGCCTAAGACAGCAGGGAGAACAGAATGTTTAAGTTTCTAGCTGGAGTTGGGTCAGTTGTACGGTCATTGTGGATGGTATTTACCCACGTGACACGTAAACGTGACACCATCCTTTATCCAGAAGTGCCAGCCGCTGAAATCGTACCGCCGCGTTACCGTGGTCGTATTATCCTGACGCGTGATCCAGATGGCGAAGAGCGCTGTGTGGCTTGTAACCTGTGTGCGGTTGCTTGTCCAGTAGGCTGTATTTCATTACAAAAAGCAGAAAAAGAAGATGGTCGCTGGTATCCGGAATTTTTCCGTATCAACTTCTCACGCTGCATTTTCTGCGGGATGTGTGAAGAAGCTTGTCCGACGACTGCGATTCAGCTGACACCTGACTTTGAGTTGGGTGAATATGTGCGTCAAGACTTGGTGTATGAGAAAGAACACCTGCTCATTTCAGGTCCGGGCAAATATCCTGACTATAACTTCTATCGTGTAACAGGTATGGCCGTTACCGGTAAAGACAAAGGTCAAGCGCAAAAAGAAAGTGCACCTATTGATGTACGGAGTTTATTACCATGATGTGGCCGTTCTATTTGATGGCTTTCGTGGCCATTCTCTCTACCGTTCGTGTGGTAACTAACGCGAACCCTGTACACGCTTTACTGAGCCTGATCGTATCGCTACTGGCTGTTGCTGGTATTTTCATGATCGTTGGTGCCCCGTTCGCGGGTGCACTCGAAATCATCGTATATGCCGGGGCGATCATGGTCTTGTTCGTTTTCGTGGTGATGATGCTGAATTTGGGGCAGCACACTGTCGAGCAGGAACGTAAATGGTTGACTTCATCTGCCTGGGCTTATCCAGCCTTGATGAGTTTCCTGTTAGGTTTGGCTTTGGTCTGGATGCTCGGTTCAGACTACACCGCAGCAGGGATTACTTTGGGCAAAGAAATCATTGGTCCGAAAGCAGTGGGTCAAGCCCTCTTTACACACTATTTATTATTGGTTGAAGTTGCCGCAATGTTGCTCTTGGCTGCGCTGGTAGCGGCATTCCACTTAGGTAAACGTGAACCAAGTGCAGAAGAGGAAAAAGAATAATGGGTAACATCCCTTTAGAACATGGTTTGATCGTGGCTACCATTCTTTTTGCACTCGGTTTTTACGGTGTAATGGTGCGACGCAACCTTTTGTTTATGTTAATGAGCCTTGAGATCATGATGAATGCCGCCGCATTGGCATTCGTTCTGGCAGGTAGTGCCTGGGCACAGCCGGATGGACAAATCATGTTTATCCTGATCCTGACCTTGGCTGCGGCAGAGGCGTGTATCGGTCTTGCGATCGTCCTTCAGTTTTATCATCGCTTCCATCACCTGGATGTGGATGCTGCTAGTGAGATGCGCGGATGAGTTATTTATATTTAACAGTATTATTTCCGCTCATTGGTTTTATCCTCTTGGCGGCAGGACGAAATAATCTTCCTGAAAAAGTTGCTGCTATAATTGGGGCAGGTTCAGTTGGCCTTTCTGCATTGTTTGCATTGATTGCCGGCATGGACTTTGTTAATCAGGGTTATGTTGCACAGGTGCAACACTTGTGGACCTGGTTCAACGTCGGCGGTTTTGCGCCAGCGTTCAGTCTGCATCTTGATGGTTTGTCTCTGTTAATGACAGGTATGATCACCGGTGTTGGCTTCCTGATTCACATCTTCGCGACCTGGTACATGCGTGGTGAAGAAGACTTCGCACGTTTCTTCTCTTACTTCAACCTGTTCGTAACGAGCATGTTGCTGTTGGTTCTGGGTGACAACCTGGCGTTGTTATTCTTGGGCTGGGAAGGCGTAGGTTTATGCTCTTACTTGCTGATTGGTTATTACTACCAAAACCCTGCGAATGGTTTGGCTGCAATTAAAGCATTTACCGTGACCCGTATTGGTGACGTCTTCTTGCTGATTGCCTTGTTCTTGCTTTACCAACAGTTTGGTACCTTGAACATCCAATACATCGTAGACAATGCAGCGACGGTGATGACACAAAGTTCATCGCTTACCATCTGGACTGCATTGATGCTGTTCTTGGGTGCTGCAGGTAAATCTGCGCAGATTCCATTGCAAACCTGGTTGGCTGATGCAATGGCGGGTCCGACACCGGTATCTGCCTTGATCCACGCGGCGACCATGGTGACTGCGGGTGTTTATCTGTGCTGCCGTATGTTTACCGTGTTTGAAATGGCACCAGAAGTATTGCAGTTCATCTCAATTACGGGTGCAGTGACATTGCTGGTTGCGGGTTTTGCTGCCTTGGTTCAAACCGATATCAAACGTATCTTGGCGTACTCCACCATGAGTCAGCTGGGTTATATGTTTATGGCTGTCGGTGCTGAAGCATACCAGGCTGGCTTGTTCCACATGCTGACACACGCATTCTTCAAGGCATTATTATTCTTGTCTTCTGGTGCGGTGATTCTGGCTTACCATCACGAACAGAACATTTTCAAAATGGGCGGTTTGTTCAAGCGTAACAAATTCCTGTTTGCCTGCTTCGCGATTGGTGGCGGTGCACTTGCTGCGATTCCATTCATCACCATTGGCTTCTTCTCGAAAGATGCAATCTTGGGTGCAGTATGGGCGCAAGGACAATCTGTTGCGATCTATAACAGCCTGTACTGGGTAGGTGTTGCAGGTGCATTCCTGACCTCGATCTATACCTTCCGTTTGATTTGGGTGGTTTTCTTCGGTGAAGAAAAAACCCCATATCATGAAATCAAAGGTGTTACTTACTGGGGTCCTCTTGCGATTTTGGCGGTACTTTCGACGGGTCTCGCATATGTGTTAAAAGCGCCGGTAGAAGCGATCCTGAATTCGGCAAAAATCCCGGCATTCATTATTCCTGAAGCACTTGAAGCAGGCGTACATGGTGCAGAATACACCGCTGTAGGTATTGCACTTGCGGGTCTGGTGGTGGGTATTGTCCTGTTTGCTTTTGCTTACAATGCAGTAAAAGGTTTTGCGCAAACTTCATTGGGCGCAGGCCTGGCCAATATCTGCCGCAATGCACTTGGTTTTGACTCACTTTATAACATCGTTTTTGTTCAACCTTATTTGCTCATCGCGAAGATCTTGGGTCGTGATCCAATTGACGGTTTATGGTTGGTGCTTCCCGCGCTGGTCAAAGGCGGTCACAGCTTCACCAGTTCACGTCAAACCGGTTCGTTGCGTGAATATGCGTCAAGCATGTCATTGGGTGTTGTGGTCCTACTGATGATCTTGATCGTGATTCAGGTAGTGGGGAAATAAAATGGAAAACAATTTAATTTTACCCGCGCTGATCCTCGTTCCGTTCATTGCAGGTTTTGTATGCTGGTTGGTCGATAAACTCGACCAACATCTTCCACGCTGGATTGCCTTGATCGGTATGCTCATCACTTTGGGCCTCACCGTTGCACTTTGGCAAAATGGCAACTTTAACTATGAGTTGGGGCAAAAAGTTCCAACCTGGTCGGCAGAGTTCTACTTGCCGTGGATTCAGACACTTGGTATTAACATTCACCTCGCAGTGGATGGTCTGTCTTTGCTGATGGTGGGCTTGACTGCACTGCTTGGTGTATTGGCTGTTGGCTGTTCTTGGGGTGAAATCCAGAAGAACGTCGGTTTCTTCCACCTCAACCTGCTTTGGTCTTTGGGTGGCGTGATCGGGGTATTCCTAGCCATTGATTTGTTCCTGTTCTTCTTCTTCTGGGAGATGATGCTGGTTCCAATCTACTTCCTGATCGCCCTTTGGGGTCATAAAGGGGCAGATGGCAAGTCACGTGTTTATGCGGCAACCAAGTTCTTTATCTATACCCAAGTTGCGGGTCTGATCATGCTGATCGGTATCCTGGGTCTGGTGATCTACGGTTACATGATGACCGGTATGATCGGCTTCAACTACAACTACCTGTTAGGTGTGGCGAATACGCTTGATGCTCAATTGCCATCGGTTGCCTATGCCTTCATGCTGTGTATGTTTGTCGGCTTTGCAGTCAAACTTCCAGTCTTCCCATTACATGGCTGGTTGCCGGATGCGCACGCACAGGCACCAACTGCGGGTTCTGTGGACTTGGCAGGTATCCTGATCAAGACTGCCGCGTACGGTTTATTACGTTTCGTGATGCCATTCTTCCCGGCAGCATCTGCGCAATTTGCGGATATTGCGATCATTTTTGGTCTGATTGGTATTTTCTACGGCGCTTGGTGTGCCTTCCAGCAAACCGATATGAAACGCCTGTTGGCTTATACCTCAATCTCGCACATGGGCTTTGTATTACTTGCACTTTATGCAGGTAATATCCTGACCTATCAAGGTCTGATGATCATGATGCTGGCACACGGCTTGTCTTCTGCTGCCTTGTTCATTATGTGTGGTCAGATTTATGAACGTGTTCATACCCGTGACATGCGTTTGATGGGTGGTATGCGTGGCCAGTTTGGTTATCTGTCATTCTTCTTAATGTTCTTTATTGCAGCATTGGTGGGTATCCCGGGTCTGGGTAACTTTATTGGTGAGTTCCTGATCCTGATGGGTTCTTTCGAAAAATTCCCAGCCTTTACGATTATTGCAGCAGTGAGCTTGGTGTTTGCCGGCTTGTACGGTTTGATCTTGATCCACCGTGCTTTGTTTGGTACCCCAAATGAAGAACAACAACAGCATCATAACAACTCACTGAAAGACTTGAATGCCCGTGAATTGGTTATCTTGATGCTTTGTGCACTTGGTTTAGTTTGGCTTGGTCTGTATCCACAAACCTTCCTTGATGTGTCTAACTCAAGCATGGCGTGGTTAGCGAATAGCTACATTCCAGTTCAAGAAGTAGTTGAAACTGTTCAGCAAACAGCAACTCAACTCGAAAATGTGGAGATCCAATAAGCCATGAACTTCACAATGTCATTTTCACAGCTCATGCCGTTAGCGCCTGTGATGATCGTGGCGTTAACCGCGATCGTGGTGATGATTCTCACCTCAATTAAACGTAACCATAATTTAATTGCCACAACGACGGTGGTGGGCTTAAATCTTGCAGCTCTGTATCTGTTGATCAGCATGTTTGGCGGTGCGTTTGCACCTGCCAACGTGATGGGCATGTTCATGATTGATCCATTCACCGTGTTGTATCAACTGGTGATCCTGATTGCAGCATTGGCCTGTGCGACTTTGTCACATGCCTATATCGAAACCTATCAGGATAACCGTGAAGAACTGTATATCCTGATGCTGTGCTCGGTAGCGGGTGCCATGTTGATGGTGGCGAGTGCACATTACGCATCGTTCTTCATTAGCCTGGAATTGATGTCGATTCCGGTTTACGGCCTGTTGGCTTATACACATCAACGTAGCTGGTCATTGGAAGCAGGGATCAAGTATCTGGTGCTTTCAGCGACTGCATCTGCGATGCTGTTGATGGGTATGGCGTATATCTATGCATATACCGGGTCACTGGCATTCTATGATTCTGTTCAAGCCTTTATGGAAGCCTTGAAACAGCCAATGGTACTGCTAGGCCTTGGTCTGATCATCTTTGCCGTGGCATTTAAGTTATCACTTGCGCCATTCCACAAATGGACGCCAGATGTGTATGCCGGTGCTCCAGCACCTATCGCAACTTTCCTGGCGACTGCTGCCAAAGTGGCAACCATTGGTCTGTTTGTACGGTATTTGCTGACTTCAGGTGCGATCCTGATCGAATCGATTGTGACGATCATTACCGTGATTGCCGTGCTTTCGATCTTGGCGGGTAACTTGCTTGCAGTTCGTCAAGTCAACTTGAAACGCATCCTGGCTTACTCTTCAATCGCACATTTTGGTTATCTGTTAATTGCCTTAATCAGCATGACCTATGCCAGCTTGGGCAGTGTCAGTGTCTATGTCGTGACTTATGTGTTGACGACGATTGGTGCCTTTGGTGCAGTTGCATTGATGTCAAGCCCGTACAATAACTTGGATGAAGCAGAATCACTGGCGGATTACCGTGGTCTGTTCTGGCGCCGTCCGGTGTTGACAGCGACTTTAACTGTAATGATGCTGTCTTTGGCCGGTATTCCATTAACTGCTGGCTTTATTGGTAAGTTCCTGGTAGTGATGGCTGCAGTGACTACACAACACTGGTTCTTGGCTGCGATGATCATCGTGGGTTCAGGGATCGGTCTGTACTACTACTTGCGTGTGATGGTGGTGATGTATATGACACCACCGGAGACACCGCGTATTGATGCCGATCGTCACTGGGGTCAAAAAGTGGGTGGTATCATGGTATTGGCAGCGGCTGCACTGGTCTTGGTGATTGGTATCTACCCGGATCCACTGATCAAATTAGCTCTTCAGTCTGAGATCTTATCGCCATTACATTTCATGTTGACGCAACAATAAGTTAAGACCCACTCAGATAAACAAAAAGCCTCCATTCATTGGGGGCTTTTCTTATACCAATTGTTAAAAACCTTTATAATGAAAAAAATGCTTTTCGTTATTGAGGTATTCTCCCGTGCCCATTCAAGAAATTCGTCATCCACTGATCCGTCATAAACTTGGCCTGTTGCGCCGTGCTGAGATCAGTACAAAAAATTTCCGTGAGCTGGCACAGGAAGTCACCATGTTGTTGACTTATGAGGCTACCAAAGATCTACCGATGGTGGATCAAGAGGTAACGGGCTGGTCTGGACCAGTCACGACCCAATGCATCGCTGGCAAGAAAATTACCGTGGTGCCGATTTTGCGTGCCGGTATTGGCATGCTGGAAGGTTTTCTGAGCTTGATTCCGAGTGCCAAGGTTTCAGTCTTGGGGCTGGAGCGTGATGAGCAGACTTTAGAAGCACGCACTTATTATAAAAAACTGGTCCCGGATGTAGAAAACCGCATTGCCATGATTATTGATCCCATGTTGGCAACAGGTTCATCTTTGGTTGCGGCGATTGACGTGCTCAAAGCCAGTGGCTGCAAAGACATTCGTGTGATGGTGCTGGTGGCGGCACCCGAAGGTGTAGCCAAAGTAGAAGCTGCCCATCCGGATGTACGCATGTTTACCGCTTCGATTGATGAGGGCTTGAATGAACAGGGATATATTGTACCTGGCCTGGGCGATGCCGGTGACAAGGTTTTTGGTTCAGTGCAGAAAGGCTAAGGTTTGAATCAAATTAAAAAAGGAGGCTTTCAGCCTCTTTTTTTATATACTAGCTCTATCGCGTTTATCAAGCAGGGTAAAACTCATGAAAGCAGAGTTGCACAACGGGAAAATCAAACAATACAATCCAGGCAAAGGATTTGGTTTTATTGCTACATCTGAAGGAGATGTGTTTTTTCATATTTCAGATTACCCAGCTGAAGGTGGTGAACCGAAAAGAAATGAAAAAGTGAAGTTTGTCTTGCTAGAGAATGAGGGGAAATTTAAAGCAAGCCGTATTGAGCGCGTAGATCCGAATCCAGCAAAAACCAAGAAAACAAAAATTGTGAATCACAATAAATCAATTACCTCCGCCTTGTTATCAAATTTTCGACGCTGATTTTTATATAGGGATCAATTATAAATATCACCAGAAAAGAGGTTTTTTGGCCTCTTTTTTATTAGAATAATAAAATTAAAAAATAAAAGAGAAGTTTATGTTTAATAAGGGGAAAATTCAGCGTTATAACGCCGAACAAGGTTTCGGTTTTATTACAATGAATGCTGGCGGCCAGGACGTGTTCTTCCATATCCGGGACTTGCCAAACCGCGAGATTGAACCTGCCATTGGTGAAAATCTGAAATTTATGATTGTGGAAGAGAATGGAAAATTCAAAGCCGACAATATCATGCGTCTGGATTTGATGTGTGAACTGTCGCAAGCGGAAAACAGTGAATTACCTTTAGTGGGGCAGACACAAGTCGATCACTTAAAATCTTCCCAGCGCAAGCTTGGCATTTCAATGCTGGCGGGTTTGATTGGATTGCTCGTTTTAGCGGTACTAGGCTCTCAACTCTACCAATATTATCAAGAGCGACAACAGCTCAAAGTCCAGCAACTGGTCGAGGAACAAAAAAAGATTATTGCTGCACAGCGCGCTGCCCTCGGTGATAGCGTATCAGATGAAATTATTGTCAAAGAAAAAAGGGAAGAGGCTGCAGCACTTAGCGCTGCAGCTACAGTTAAACCCGCATCAGTGAGTCCGGTTGTGGTTGCATCGCAAACACAGTTTAGCTGTGATGGAAGAACCCACTGTAGCCAAATGCGCTCCTATGAAGAAGCGGTATTCTTCTTGAAAAACTGTCCGGGTAACCAGATGGATGGGGATAATGATGGTCAACCATGTGAAAATGATTCACGATGGTAATAAAAAGCCCGAGTCATCGGGCTGATTGAGTTGGAGCGTATTTAAATCATCCGCTGTAAGCGTGGGGATGAGATTTATTGAAACTGATCTTCACAAAATTTCATAAAGGCTTTGAGGCCCGGTCCCTGATATTTTTGCCGATGTACCAGCATAAACAGCGGGCGGGTCAGTTGCCAGAACGGGGTATCCAGAATGACCAGTTGACCTTTTTCCAGTAAAGGCTCAATCGCCAGTTTAGAAATACACGACATTCCTAAGCCACCAGCGACAATTTTCAAGATGGCTTCATTATGCCCTAAAGTCAGACGGATATTGGCATCGGGCACGTCTTGCAAAATGGCATGATCAAAGACTTCACGGGTACCGGAACCTTCTTCACGCAAGATCCACTCGACACTCAGAAAATCGGCCGCGGTGAGCGGACGGTCGAGTTGTGCCAAGGGGTGATGGGGAGAACAGCACACGGCCAATTCATCATCGCGCCAAGGAATACATTGCAGTTGTGGCAAGTGGCAAGAGCCTTCTATCAGGGCCAGATCCAGCTGGAACTGATTGACCGCTTCAATCATTTGTCGGGTATTGCCCACTTGTAACTGCAAATGCGCTTGCGGTTGTACCTGCAAGAAACCCGCCATCAAGTCTGGCATTAAATAATCACTGATGGTCAGGGTCGCACCCAAACGCAGGTCAATACTTTGCAATTCACCTTTTGCCGCCTGCTCGAAAGCTTCGCAACGGCCGAGAATTTCCAGTGCTTGCGGTAACAGGAAACGTCCTAAGTCATTGAGCTGTAAACGTTTACCTAAACGGTCGAATAAGGGGGCACCCAAACCATCTTCTAAATCCGCCAAGGCCATACTGGCTGCGCTTTGGGTAAGTTTGACCGCCTCGCTTGCTTTGGTGACTGTCCCTTCTTGAGCGACTGCTACAAAAACCGCCAGTTGGCGTAATGTCATGCGCATGAATGAAGCCTTAACGTTTAAAAAATATGAACAAATTGACCTGTCATGCTAACATGAGCCTACTGTATCGTGCCACGTTGAAATCATGTCAATTGAAAAATTTAGCCTAGAAACAGTGTTATCTGTGCATCGCTGGACCCATACTTTATTTAGCTTTACTCTGACACGTCCAGCACATTTCAAGTTTACCGCAGGCCAGTTTGCGCGCATTGGCTTGAAGGTGAATAATGAGCTGGTGGTACGGGCCTATTCAATTGTTTCTTCACCGTTTGATGAAGTGCTGGAGTTTTTTTCGATTGTGGTACCGGATGGAGCCTTTACCTCCAATTTGCAGCATCTGAACGTGGGAGATCATCTTTATCTGGAAAAAATCCCCTACGGTTTTTTAACTCTGGCACGCTACCAGCTGCCTTTGCCGAAAGATCTGTGGCTTTTGGCCACAGGTACTGGCTTGGCGCCCTTTCTCTCCATGCTGCAGGATTTTGATACCTGGTCTAAATATCAGCAGATCAATCTGGTCTATAGCGTGCGTACCGCGTCCGAACTGGCTTATGTGGACCGGATTCAGGAAATTGCGGATACTTTTGGGGAGGGGCATCCTGGCTTTAAATTTATTCCGGTGATTACCCGTGATCCGCAGGCACCTTTACATGCACGTTTGCCGGTGCTGATTGAAAATGGTGCACTGGAAAAAGCCGTTGGACAGGAACTGAATCCTGCCACCAGCCATGTGATGTTGTGTGGTAATCCTGAGATGGTAGAGGATACCAAGGAAGCACTGAAGCGTCGTGGCTTGAGCATGAACCGGCGTGGTGAGGGAAATATTGCAGTAGAGAATTACTGGTAACCGAAAAATACAAGTATGGATATGTTAATGCACAAACATATCCATGAATTCACGAATTTCCTGAATGGCACTGTCAAGATCACTGCTCAGCCAGGTCGGTTCAAAAAAGCCGGCATAATATTCCAGACGGTCCTGGGGTACCACCAGACGGATCGGACACTCTTCTTCCAGTAACCGCCAAGGAATAATCGGCACTTCATTGTCCAGAAACGCACTGATATTACGAATGTCAATCACCATGGCATTGATGCAATCGGGGAAAGGCATGACGGAGAATTCTTCGGTGCGGCGACGGAAATATTCCAGATCGCCCCATTGCAGCACATAGCTCGGTTTACTGAACTCGATGATGCCAATGAGATGCTGATCACGGGTGTAATGTAGAGAACATTGATGAGTGACGTCAGTGTCAAGATCAAGCGTTACCTGTTGCTGACGATACGCCATAACATAAAGCCCATAAAAATAGGGCGTGTAGTATAGCGCATTTTAAATACAACTTTGAAACAAAGCTCACGATTAGACTATGCTTCTTCACACATTGCTACAATTTGAATTGCTAAAATAAAGATCAGTAAGGAAGACAGGCGAGAAGACCATGAAGCATGATTTTAGCAAACCGGCGCATGTCACGAGTGCAACAGAAAATATGCAAAAAAAACGTTTGCCAGTTTATATTTTGGTAATTGTTGGTCTATTCCTGGTTGCACTCTTGGTCTATATGTTCGCAGACCGTAAACCGGATGCGAGCGAAGCACCACCAGATCATCCAAACCCAGCCCTGCAACCTGCCACGATGAATAACATGAATAATAGTGCGCCGAAAGTCAGTGAGCAGGATGCTGTTGCCACAGCTAGTGCCAAGACAGCAGATCGTTAGACAAAGGGTTTGATATTTTTTCATATGACCAACAGGTTCTGTTCAGAATCATTATTTTAAAAGCAAAGCCCGGGTGAATCACAACGGGCTTTTGCAATTTTACGCAGCACTTTTGTTAGTTTTCTGCAGTCCTGTGTTGATTAAAAAAACCACCGATTTTAAGGTGCAAATCAAGAGAATTCACTTCTTTAAATTTAAAAAAGCAACAACCGCTTCATCCGAATTGAAAAATAAATCATTGATAAAGATAAGAGGATTGAACCTATGAATGACTTTTTTGCTGGAGGTCCACGCGGATCCAATTATGATGCCATGTATTACTGGGATCAGTTTCAACCGATTATCGCTGCTGTGGTTATTTTATTGCTGGGTTGGGTAGTGGCTTTAATCATTGCAGCCGCTGTCAAAAAAGTACTGCAAAAAATTGGCACCAATCAAAAAATTTCCTCGGCAACGACGCCCACGACCGCACATTTTTTTGATATAGAACGGATCATTTCCAAGGTTGTGTTCTGGTTTATCCTGATCATTGCCGTGATTGCTGCACTCAACGTACTGAACATTAACAGTGTCAGTGGTCCATTCAGCGATATGCTGGCTCAGGTATTGGCCTTTATTCCAAGTTTGTTGGCTGCAATCGCAGTCGGATTCGTCGGCTGGATCTTGGCGAAACTCGTGCGGATGGGATTGCAGCGGGTTTTGTCCCGCACCCAGCTGGATGAGAAGTTGAGTTCTGAAGTGGGTGTGCGCCCTATTAGCCAAAATCTGGCGGATATTGTTTATTGGCTGATTTTATTGTTGTTCCTGCCAATTGTCTTGTCAATTCTGGGCTTGAATGGTTTGCTTACACCGGTACAGAACATGGTCAATGAGGCCATATTGTTCCTGCCAAATCTGTTTATCGCAGGGGTAATTGTGTTTGCCGGTTATATTCTGGCAAAAATTGTACGTGGTATTGTAGAGGGCTTGCTGCGTAGTCTGAATTTGCAATCTCAGGCAGAAAAAATTGGTCTGTTTAAAAATGGCAACTTACCAAATTTACTCGGTTCTTTTGTCTTTACCTTGATCATAATCACGGCCTTGATCGTTGCATTTGAAGCCTTGGGCATTGAAGCGATTTCGCAACCGGCTACCGCGATGCTGTATGAAATCCTGAATGCCATTCCGCATATTATTGCCGCAGGGCTGATCCTGATTATTGCCTATGTGGTGTCGCGTTTTGTGGCGCGATTAGTGACCGAGTTGGTAGCCGGTACGGGTGTGGACCAGATTCCTGCCAAGCTGGATCTGCAACGCTTTTTAGGCAGCACTAAAATCTCCGCAGTGGTCGGCACACTGATCATCTTTTTCACTATGCTGTTTGCGGTAGCGGAAGCTGCCAACCGATTGGGATTTGGACAGGTGAGTGGTCTGATCTCGATGTTTATCCAGTTTGGTGCCAGTATTTTGCTGGGTGCTGTCATTCTACTGATTGGTTTCTGGTTGGCCAATATGGTGGCGAATGTACTGCAACGCGGACAGTATAATCATTCTCGCTGGTTGGGTAGCCTGGTGCGTGTGCTGATTATGGGATTGGTGATTGCGATGGGCTTGCGTGCCATGGGAATTGCGGATTCAATCGTCAATTTGGCCTTTGGACTAACCTTGGGTGCGGTGGCGGTGGCTTTTGCTTTGGCCTTTGGTTTGGGCGGACGCCAGCCTGCGGAACGTTTGTTGACGGAATTGCTGGATAAAGCGAGACAACAGGCGAAACAACCTAATCCATTACACCCGATCATTCTCCCATCACAATCCAATACAACCAAAACTTCCTCTGCTAGCTCTCACTCGGTGACATCCTCAACAGCTCCTGCAAAATCAGAAGATGGAATCCAGGATTTTGAGGTAGATCCTCAACATCCGCCGGTCAATAATCCTTTTGGTTCGACCAGTGAGGCCGAGAAAGGTGTAGATGCTCCTCATCCACCTAAAAAGGATGATTTGACCTAACTTTTTATCCATAAAAGATGACCACGCATTGTGGTCATTTTTATATTTTAAACATTCAAATAGGATCAGTATGCCCCCCAAAAAATAGAGACTTATCTCACTGGATAGTCTTATTAATGATTTTCTAGATTGCAGTGAGAGATATATTTAAGACTAAAGTCTAGGGCATTGTGTTGGGCTAAAAATCATAAGCAAAGGCATTGTGCCCCAAAGCTTTGCTGTGTTTTTATTGCATTTTTTATCAGTTTTGACGACAACTTTAAATTAGTGAATGAAACAAATATTTGATATAAAATGATTATGTTTCATATTTTTGAAACAGTTAAGGATTAACTTCAGCAAAAATTTTTAAACAGAAGATAGGATATCGAGATGAATAACCAAGTAAAGATTTCAGATTTGGTAAAGTTGAAAAGTTTGACTAAAGTCGTAGATCAAAATGTCCATCGAGATAATCTCGGTGCAGTGGCGAAAATGGACCAAGCCATTAGTCGTATGCAACAAAATCAACGTGTGACTTTATTGCGTACGGATTATCTCGAATAACCGAGATTAGACAAACTGACTGGCAGCATGGGCTGAGGCCCATGCCCACTGAAAATTATACCCGCCTAAATGTCCCGTCACATCCAGCACCTCACCCAGAAAATATAAGCCTTTTTGTTTCTTGCTTTCCATAGTCTTGGATGAAACTTCAGCCGTATCTACACCACCTAAGGTGACTTCCGCCGTGCGATAACCTTCAGTACCGGAAGGTTTGACGCTAAAGTGTTGCAGTTGCGTACTGATGTGTTCTAGGCGTTGATCGCTTAAATTGCCAATCGCCGTTTCGCTGTCTGCAGGCCAGATCAGGTTCTGCAATTCAGTCACAATGCTTTTCGCCATCTGCTCACTTAGCAAAGTACGTAACAGCACTTTGGGCTGGCTTTGTTTTTTCTGTTTGAGCCACTCAAAAACATCTAAACCTGGCAAGAAATTAATCTGGAAACTTTCACCCATGTGCCAGTAATTCGACAGTTGCAGGGAACTTGGTCCACTGAGTCCCCGATGGGTAAAGAGTAAGGCTTCAGTAAAGGCATTCAGTTCATTGCTCAGCGTCGCCTCCAAGGCATTGCCACTTAAACGTGTGGTCACTTCCTTGAATTGGTCACTAAAAGTAAAGGGAACTAGTCCAGCACGCGTCGGATAGACATGATGGCCAAACTGTTTGGCAATGTCATAGCCGATGCCTGATCCTCCTAATGTCGGAATGGATAAGCCTCCACTGGCAACCACCAACGATTCACATTCGAAATAGCCCTGTACGGTGGCAACTTGAAAACCTTTACCCTCTAAAGGATTGACAGCTTTGACTTCACAGCTGGTTTTGATGTCGACCCTTCCGGTTTTGTCACACTCACTCAGCAGCATATTTAGAATGTCTTTGGCACCGTTCAGGGTAAACAGCTGGCCGTGTCTGCGTTCTTCATACTCGATGCCATAGTCACAGACCATCCCGATAAAATCCCAGTTGCTATAGCGGGACAGGGCAGAAATGACAAAGTGCGGGTTGTGTGAAATGTAATTTTCCGGCTCGACATACAGGTTGGTGAAGTTACATTTACCCCCACCAGACATCAAGATTTTTTTTCCCACTTTATTGGCCTTTTCCAGAACCAGTACCTTGCGGCCATGCTTGGCTGCCATGGATGCGAGCATCAGTCCGGAAGCACCGGCACCCAAAACAATCACATCATAAAACGGAGCAGCCATGAGAGTTTCTCGCTTGCAGGAAAGGCCCGGCATTATAAAAGATTTTAACCGGTATTTCAGGACAAACTTGTTTTGCCTTGCAGTCCGCCACTATGAATCACCAGAATACGTGTACCTTTGGCAAAGTAGCCTTGCTGGATCAACTCAGACAAGCCAAACAGCATTTTGCCGGTATAAATCGGTTCTAGCGGAACGCCGTGATCAGTTTCAAACTGTTCAATAAAAGTCAGTAATTCTGCAGTTACTTTGGCATAACCTCCAAAATGATAATCTGAGATGAGCTGCCAATTAATTTTGTCTGTCCAGTGTTGAATGTCCTGAGCGAGAAAATCCCCTTTTAATGCCGGAAAACCCAAGATTATTTGTTGCGTAGTGCTGGCTTCAATCAGTCCTGCAATGGTTCCGCCGGTACCGACTGCACAGCAAATCACATCGTAATTTCCCAGATCGGATGCTGATAGGATATCCTTGCAGCCCTCAACAGCGAGTGCATTGGTCCCGCCTTCCGGAATGATATAAGCTTGAGGAAATTGCTGTTGCAATGCCTGTTGATACTCGGGGTCATGACGCCGACGATAATCATCACGGCTGACAAAATGTAATTCCATCCCATTGGCTTGGGCTTGCTGTAAGGTAGGGTTAAGCATTTGATGTGCGAGTTCATCTCCCCGAATGATGCCGATGGTGGGGATTCCGAGCAATTGTCCGGCCGCAGCAGTCGCTGAAATATGATTGGAATAAGCACCACCAAAAGTGAGTAATTGTTGGTAGCCGTGATCAAGCGCAAAGCGGATATTGTGTTTGAGCTTATAAAATTTATTGCCTGAAATCAGCGGGTGAGTCAGGTCCAGCCGTTTTATGTCTATTGTCAGGTCGGCATACAGAGCAAGCTGCTGATAAGGTATGGATTGCTCATCAAAATTAAACATCAGTAGTGCCCCAATCACAGCCAATTCATTTTTTATTTCAGTTGATACATAAGTACTTCATTGCATGATTTTATTCTAATCCAATTTGTCTTGCTCAAGAGACTGGCGAATTGTCGGGAATCTGATAAGTTTAAGTCTAAGGTACTGAAGAATTCACTTATCGCGATAAAAATAACAATGGAAGACGTATGAAGAAATTTGTCAAACGTGTACATCATGGTTTCTCCCAACGTCCATATTTGTCAGCAGCCTTTGTTTTAGGCGGATCTTTATACTTTATTTTACGCAGTGTTACCGTCTGGCAATGGTCGACCTGTCTGTTACTGAGCTGGAATATCGCCACCTGGATGTATCTACTGATTACTTTACGCATGATGCTGAAGACCAGTGCGCAAAATATTCTGCAACGCGCCCGTGATCTGGATGAATCCAAGTGGGTGATTATGGGGGCCGTGTTGGTGGCGGTGCTGGTCTGCCTGGTCGGGATTGTGGTGCAACTCAGCCAAACCCATCAACAGATCCTGTTAATCGAAATCGAAGACATTGTCCTCACTATTGCCACCATTTTTTCCACCTGGCTGCTGATGCATACCATGTTTGCACTTCATTATGCGCATGACTATTATCTGGCCAAAAGCTGTGATGAAGAACCGGGACTGGATTTTCCCAAAACCGAACAACCGGATTATTTTGATTTTATCTATTTTAGTTACATCGTCGGGACGTCTGCGCAAACGGCAGATATCGCCGTGACCAGCCGATTGATGAGACGGTTAAATATTTTTCATTGTGTTCTGTCTTTCTCTTTTAATACCATGATCTTGGCGATTGCGATTAATGTCGTGGCGAGCTTTGTCGGCAGGTAAAAAAGGCTTCCGAAGAAGCCTTTGATGGGTAATCTACCAGTTTCGTCTTAAGAGACCTTATCGCCTGGTTTTGCACCAGAATCCGGTGAAATCACCCAAACACCGTCGCCATTGCCCGCGGCTAAAACCATGCCATTGGAAATACCAAAACGCATCTTACGCGGAGCAAGGTTCGCGACCATGACCACCAGTTTGCCTTTCAGGTCTTCTGGTTGATAGAACTCACGGATCCCACTGAACACATTGCGTGGCTCAGCTTCACCAACATTCAACGTGAGTTGCAGTAGTTTTTCAGAACCTTCAACGGTTGCAGCTTCAACAACTTCTGCAACCCGAAGATCAACCTTCATAAAGTCTTCAATGCCAATGATTTCAGCTTCACCGACCTTAGGTTCAGCTTTCTTTTCTTTGGCTTTCTCTTTTTTCTTTTCAGCTTTGGCTGGTTCCGCTGGCGCTGCTAAGGAATCTTTCGATGCATCAACCATCGCATCCACTTTGGCTTTGTCGACTCGTTGCATCAATGGCTGGAACTGGGCAATCACATGATTCACTAGCACTGTTTCGCGTGAAGCAAAGTTAAAGCTATCGAGCTGCAAGAATGCTTGTACGTCTTCAGCTAGTTTTGGCAATACCGGTGCAAGGTAAATGGCCAACTGACGGAACAGGTTGATCCCGACAGAGCAAACCTCGTGTACTTGCTGTTCCTGACCTTCCTGTTTTGCTAGAGCCCACGGTTTCTTTTCATCAATGTACTGGTTAGCTTTGTCGGCCAGTGCCATGATTTCACGAACGGCAGCGGAAAATTCACGTGCTTCATAGGCTTGAGCAATCGAGTCGCCGGCAGCAATAAAGCTCTGTAGCAGTTCAGGCTCAGCACAAGTGGCAGATAAGGTACTGTTAAAGTCTTTATTGATGAATTTTGCACAACGGCTGGCAATGTTCACCACTTTACCCACCAGATCCGAGTTCACTTTCTGGATAAAGTCATCTAGATTCAGATCGGAATCTTCTACTTTGTCGGAAAGTTTTGAGGCGAAGTAGTAACGTAAGTATTCTGGATTCAAATGTTCCAGATAGGTTTCCGCCTTGATGAACGTACCGCGTGATTTTGACATTTTCTGACCGTTCACGGTCAAGAAACCGTTCACAAACAGACCTGTTGGGGTGCGATAGCCCGCACCCTCCAGCATTGCCGGCCAGAACAAAGCATGGAAATACACGATGTCTTTACCGATGAAGTGATAGATTTCTTTATCCGAATCTTTTTTCCAGTAGTCTGCAAAGTTTAGGTCAGGACGCTTGGTTTTGATGTAATTTTCAAAACTCGACATATAGCCGATCGGGGCATCCACCCAAACGTAGAAGTATTTATTCGGCGCATCTGGAATTTCGAAACCAAAATAAGGCGCATCACGGGAAATATCCCAATCAGTCAAGCCTGCTTCAAACCATTCATCCAGTTTGTTGGCAATTGAAACTGGTAAACGGCCTGAGTCACGCGTCCATTGCTGCAAGTATTCTGCAAAGTTTGGCAGTTTGAAGAAATAATGATCCGATGATTTCTCAACTGGAGTCGCACCGCTTAGTGTTGAACGCGGATTTTTCAGTTCAGTCGCATTATAAGTGGTACCGCACACTTCACAGGAATCGCCGTACTGATCTTCGGCATCACATTTCGGGCAGGTGCCTTTAATAAAACGATCCGACAGGAACATCTGTTTTTCTGGATCAAACAATTGCGTCACAGGACGCACTGCGATATTACCAGCCTCGCGGTTTTTCAAATAAATATCTGAAGCACGGGCTTTGTTGGTGTCGCTGTGAGTCGAGTCATAGTGGTCAAAACTGATGCCAAAGCCGGCAAAGTCACGCTCATGTTCACGCTGTACATTGGCAATCTGCTGTTCCGGCGTAATGCCATTCGCTTCAGCACGCAGCATAATCGCTGTGCCGTGAGCATCATCCGCACAGACATATGTCACTTCGTGACCCATTGCACGCATGGCACGTACCCAGATATCCGCCTGAATATAACCGAGTAAGTGACCCATATGGATTGGACCATTGGCATAAGGTAGGGCATTGGTGACGAGTATTTTACGCACGGATGTGACTCTCTTATAGTGGTTGGCATTTTACGCAAGACCCGTGATTTTACCTGATCAATCGGGGAAAACAAAGCAAGGCTTCAACCTCGCTTAAGCTGCAACAGCATTTGTCAATCAAGATGAAAAATAACAAATCATGAATATGCAAGCTGGGCTGTACCCATCAGGGGGAAAGCAAAAAACTGTTTTAAACTGAAAATTACCACATTGAGCATTTTACAGATGTATGACAGCCGCATTCAAAACATGCATTTGGTATTAAACCAAGCAAATTAATCAACTTTATATCAAGATTCAAAAAGCCTGATACAACTTCGCTTAACCTTAGCTCAGCTTGACTGTACACTATATGCAGTTGAATAGCATTTTCCGGATCTGGAGCGAAAGTTATGTCGTGGTTTTCTTCATTAAAATCGGTCTTTTCTCCTGCACAGGAGGTCAAAGAGGAAGAAATCCAGCAGGTGCTGCAAGGCTATCATCTGCCTCAGTCGAATGACCGCTTGCAGGATCGGATTACCCAGTTACAGGTGCAAGACCGAGTGCTGCAGCTTAGTATCAAAACCTACCCGGAAGAAGCTGATCATCTGCAGAAGATCCATGATGATTTGGCCGATGCACTGGAAAAATGTGGCATTCAGGAACTCAATTTGCATGTCGTACAACAGAAGAAAGCCGCCGGTGAAAGCTTTTCCAGTCAACCGACTAGCACAGATACGCAGTTGCCTCCCGTAGTGAATGCTTCACCTGCGACCGAAAAAGTTGCAAGTGATCCAAATAATCCACCGATTCAGAAAGCAGCGCCGCAGCAGCGTGATCTGGCACCGCATCCCCGCATTAAAAATGTCATTTTGGTTTCCTCGGGCAAAGGCGGTGTTGGTAAGTCCACCACCACTGTGAATCTGGCGTTGGCCTTGCAAAAACAGGGCTTAAAAGTTGGTGTGCTGGATGCCGATATTTATGGGCCGAGTATTCCGACGATGTTGGGTAATGCCGGGCAGACCCCGTTAATTGAAAATGAACATTTTGTGCCACTTGAAGCGTATGGCATGGCGGTGCTGTCGATTGGGCATTTAACTGGCGACAACAATACCCCAGTGGCTTGGCGTGGTCCGAAAGCGACGGGTGCCTTGATGCAATTGTTTAACCAGACACTCTGGCCGGATCTGGATGTGTTGATGATTGATATGCCACCTGGTACGGGGGATATCCAATTGACTTTGGCACAGCGCATTCCGGTGACGGGTGCTGTGATTGTGACAACACCGCAAAACGTGGCACTGCTGGATGCCACAAAGGGAATCGAACTATTCAATAAAGTCGGTATTCCGGTGTTGGGTGTGGTGGAAAATATGTCGACCCACATTTGCTCTAACTGTGGTTATGAGGAACAGATTTTTGGTAAGGGTGGTGGCGATAAGCTGTCGGAACAGTACGATATTCCATTACTGGGACGTTTACCGTTGAATGTCCAGATTCGCGAAAATGCGGATAAAGGCCAGCCAAGTGTTGTTGCCATGGATGAGGCTGCCGAAAGTTATATCGAAATTGCCCAAGCAGTGTGGCAGCAGATTGAAAAATTGCCTCAACCCCAGCGCGATGATAAACGCATTTTCTAAATATTTTGTGCAGCAAAGCTCCAGCTGGTCTGGAGCTTTTTTATTTCCAAAGTAATTTAATAGCAAAAGCAATTGACCTTAAAAATAATGAACTTACTCTGATGAGCGTTTCTGCCAGCGTTTGATGATCTGCCAACGCCAGAGCAGATGTGTCAATAGATACAAGCTGCTGGCCAGAATCAGCGCTTCAATCAGCAGTCCGAGCATGAGCGGCTTTAACAAGGTTAAATCCACCGCAGCCTGTCCCCAGGTCGTAATCCAGTCAGCCAGTTGATGCATTAGCAGAATCAGGATGTCCTGATTGACCATGGGCATCTGAAAGAGCCGTGTGCCGATCCAGAAGCCTGTGTATAAAATCGGCAGAATCGTAAAAGGGTTCATTAGCCAGGACAGTGCCAGACTGATTGGTAAATTGACTCGTAGCAACACGGCAGCGAATAAAATGAGCAGGCTATGAAAAGGAAGTGGCAGAGTCCCGAAAAAAGTGCCGATAAAAATCGCTTTGCTCACAGTACGCCGGTTGATCTGCCACAACTGCGGCGCACTGGCGCGTTGACCAAACAGGCGCATGATTTTCATCGCGGCAATCTGTTCAGGTGTGGGCATCAGTTTATGAAGAACTTTGAACATAACGCGACCATTCGGGACAATCCTGCTATTGTGCACAAATTGTCTGGACTTGCTATAGAAAAGGGCGAATTTCACTCCAGACGGTAGCATGATGAATGCTAAATAAATTGCATCAGAATGGAAATGAGGCTGGGTGAACGGTGGCATATTCGATGGTGATTTCTCTGTTTAGATCACTCAGACTGATTTTGATGAAACGATTTAATTTGTGCGATATTTCAGTTAAAGTAGCTCACTTATATAAAGACGAAATTTTGTTGGGATAAAACCATGTCGATTAAATCTGATCGCTGGATTCGCGAAATGAGCGAAAAACACGGCATGATTGAACCATTTGAGCCAGGCCAGGTTCGCTATGATGAACAGGGTCAAAAGATGATTTCTTATGGTGTTTCAAGTTACGGTTATGATGTTCGCTGTGCACCCGAATTTAAAGTGTTTACCAATGTGCATTCTGCCATTGTCGATCCGAAAAATTTTGATGAAAAAAGCTTTATCGACATTCATTCTGATGTCTGCATTATTCCACCGAATTCGTTTGCCTTGGCTCGTACCGTCGAATATTTTCGTATTCCGCGTAATGTGTTGACCATTTGCCTAGGGAAATCGACTTATGCGCGTTGCGGAATTATCGTCAATGTGACGCCCTTGGAACCGGAATGGGAAGGGCATGTCACTTTAGAATTTTCCAATACCACCAATTTGCCTGCACGCATTTATGCCGGTGAAGGGGTTGCACAGATGTTGTTCTTTGAAAGCGACGAAGTGTGTGAAACCTCTTATAAAGATCGTGGTGGTAAGTACCAGGGGCAAACTGGCGTGACCTTGCCAAAAGCGTAATGCTTTCGGTTTTAGAATTGATAAAAAATCCCGTACTTGACGGGATTTTTTTGACGCGGAGATTATTGGGCGATTTTTGCCAATAACTCTTCTTTGCTGATATTCACCGATTCTGCATCACGACGACCTTTGTATTCAAAAGTACCCGCATCCAGACCTTTTTCACCAATCACGATACGGTGTGGAATACCCGTCAGTTCAAGATCTGAGAATTTCACGCCTGGACGTTCATTACGGTCATCGAGTAATACATCGTAACCGGCAGCGGTCAGTTCTGCATACAGTGCTTCCGCAGCTTCTAGTGTACGCGGTGATTTGTGTGCATTCATCGGTACAATGGCCACTTCAAACGGTGCAATCGCATCCGGCCAGATAATACCTTTATCATCGAAGTTTTGTTCAATGGCTGAAGCCACCACACGGGTTACTCCAATGCCATAACAGCCCATGGTCACAACAAATGGTTTGCCATCTTCACCCAAGACTTTACAGCCCAAAGCTTCAGAATATTTTTGACCCAGCTGAAAAATATGACCGACTTCAATGCCGCGTTTGATTTGTAGTGTGCCTTTGCCATCTGGAGATGGATCACCTTCTACGACATTACGCAGGTCATACACTTCAGTGAATTGCGCATCACGTTCCCAGTTCACGCCAGTCGCGTGTTTATCTGCCTCATTGGCACCGGCAACAAAGTCAGACAGCACAGACGCAGCGCGATCTACAATCACGGTGATGCCTTTTTCAACCAAACCTTGTGGCCCCACAAAGCCAGCGGTTAAGCCCAAGGCAGATAATTGCTCTTCAGTGGCAAAGGTCAATGGTGCAGCAATTAATGGATGTTTTTCTGCTTTAATTTCATTGAGTTCGTGATCACCACGCAGGAAGAGTGCGATAACAGGCACATGACCTTTGTCATCGGCAATCCCTTGTACCAATAAGGCTTTTGCGGATTGTTTTGTCTCCACATTCAAGAAAGCACAAACATCAGCAATAGTTTTCTGATTTGGCGTGTCGACAATCGTCATAGCTTGTGTCGGAGCGGCACGTTCACCAACCAGCACTGCTTCGGCCATTTCGACGTTGGCGGCATAGTCAGATTCAGTTGAGAACGCGATATCATCTTCACCACTAGACGCCAACACGTGGAATTCATGTGAAGCAGAACCGCCGATCGAACCGGTATCGGCCTGTACCGGACGGAAATCTAGGCCTAGACGGCTAAAGATACGGCAATAGGTGTCATACATGACATCGTAGGTTTCTTGCAGTGATTCCTGATTGGTGTGGAAAGAATAGGCATCTTTCATGATGAATTCACGCGAACGCATGACACCAAAACGTGGACGTACTTCATCGCGAAATTTGGTTTGAATCTGGTAGAAATTCAATGGAAGTTGCTTGTAACTTTTCAGTTCGTTACGCGCCAGATCGGTAATCACTTCTTCATGCGTTGGGCCCAATACAAACGGATTGGTGTGGCGGTCTTTAAAACGCAACAATTCAGGGCCGTATTGTTCATAACGGCCTGATTCTTCCCAAAGCGAAGCAGGCTGGGTCACCGGCATAAACACTTCAAGTGCGCCAGAACGGTTCATTTCTTCACGCACAATCGCTTCAACTTTATTGAGTACCCGTACACCCATCGGCAACCAGGTATATAAACCGGATGCCAGTTTACGAATCATCCCGGCCCGTAGCATGAGCTGATGTGAAATAACTTCCGCATCGTTTGGGGTTTCTCTTAACGTTGCAAATAAAAAGCGACTCGCGCGCATGGAAAATGTCCTAATAGCAAGAGAATAAAAATAAAGAGCTATGATAAAAAAATGAGGTGAACATTGCACCTCATTTGTATGCCGTCATTATGCCATTATTTTGCGATGCTGATCTAATCGGACATTTGAAAACTTGAGAAAACCCTTCTCCCTAAGAAGAGAGGGGGTAATAGATTAGGTCGGATATTATTTTAAGAAATGTCCCTTTAGTTAAAGCACCGTCAGGGATCTATGGCGTGGTATAAAGAAAGTCTTATTTAAGGGTATTTAATCGGGCAATAATTTTTTCATAATAGGCTTGGGTTTGCTGGTAGCTGCTCTGTAAAGAGCTAATACTTTGTTTGCTTTGTGCAATATTGACGGCATTGTATTCCAGACGCTGCTTGAGCAATACGGGAACCGGTTGCTGTTTGCGCAGATAATCGGCTTCCTGACGTTTAAATAAAACGCGGTCATTGTTCAACTGTTTTAACTGTTCCTGTTGAAAGTTAATTTGTTTGGTCAGACTCATGAGTGCTTCGTTACGTTTTAATTGTGCAACTTTGGCATTGCTATAGGCTTTTTTCAGTTTAAGATCTTCAGCTTGCTGACGGGCTTGTGTCGCGCGTTTAGGGGCCTGACGGAGATCCGCTTCTGTATTGTATGAGGTGGTCCGTTTGATGACCTGCATGTTGCTGTCTAGGGCTTCATAGCCATAACGGATATGTGCTGGTGTCACCGAGGTGCTAATATTAGCGATGCCGTTTTGATCGACATAACGGTACCAGGCTACTTTAGGACCGTGCTCCACATTGGCATAAATAGAGTTACAGGTGAACAGTACCGCCAAGAAAGGGGTATGGATGATGGCTTTTAATAGGTCACTTCCTGTGCTTTTATATAGTGCAGCAAACATGGCTTTTCCTCTTATTGCCCGGACTGTGGTACTTATTTTTAGATGTGCTTCAGGCTATAACAAAAACTTTTACCATTTTTGTAATAAACGTGCATTAAAAAATAAGTCATTACACTTATAAAAGTGTGACGCATTTATCATTTTATCAGAATAAGTTAGGTTTTGACCAGAATTTGTTCGTTGAAAATGCAAGTAAATATATGTTAAAAAAGGTTCATAATCTGTAAAAATAAACAGCTTAAAATAGGCTGTACACTCAATAAATGGGAAGGGTCATGCAATGGAAGAAAAATTCCAAAATTTAAAAGTCATGGTGATCGATGATTCAAAAACCATTCGTCGTACAGCAGAAACCTTGTTGCAACGTGAAGGCTGTGAAGTTATTACCGCAGTAGACGGTTTTGAAGCACTTTCAAAAATTGCCGAAGCCAATCCGGATATCGTGTTTGTCGATATCATGATGCCGCGTTTAGATGGTTATCAAACCTGTGCTTTGATCAAAAACTCACAGAATTACCAGAATATTCCTGTGATTATGTTGTCAAGTAAAGATGGTTTGTTTGACCAGGCGAAAGGTCGAGTGGTGGGTTCAGATGAATATCTGACCAAGCCGTTTAGTAAAGATGAATTGTTAAATGCGATCCGTAATCACGTAACAGTTTAAATGAAGTAGATATAAAGCATTGGGGAAATAAATATGGCTCGTATTTTAGTGGTTGATGACTCGCCAACAGAAACTTTCCGTTTTAAAGAAATCTTGACCAAGCACGGTTATGAAGTGATTGAAGCTGCCAATGGGGCAGATGGTGTGACCATGGCGCAGGCTGAATTGCCTGATTTGGTTTTAATGGATGTCGTGATGCCAGGTGTCAATGGTTTCCAGGCAACCCGTGAAATTTCACGTGGCAGCACCACCAAGCACATTCCGGTAGTGATCGTGAGTACCAAAGATCAGGCGACGGATCGTGTCTGGGGTAAACGTCAGGGTGCACGTGATTATTTGACCAAGCCAATTGATGAAGATCAATTAATCGAAGTGATTAAACAGCAGCTCAATGCAGGATAATTATGGCAGCCAATGGATTTATCGAATTACTTCGTTTGGCGAAGCGTGGTAATAAAAACTACGTTACGTCTGAAAATGAAGTAAACCGATGGTCAGGCATTGCTTTTGAGATGTTGGGGCAATATTTCGTTGCCCCATTGGGTGAAGTGGCTGAAGTGATTTATCCGCCAAAATATACGCCGGTTCCCAATACCCAGGCTTGGGTGAAAGGATTGGCGAATATTCGCGGACGCTTGCTTTCTGTATCTGATCTGCCGCAGTTTATTTCTGGACAGCGCAGTTCATATTCACCTACTCAAAAAGTATTGTGCATCAGTCACAATGACCAATATGTCGGTTTAGTTGTAGATCAAGTTCTGGGGATTCAGCATTTTAATAAGAAAAGTTTCTTTTCTAAAAATGACGCATTAGATAACCGATTACAAGAATATTGCCAAGGTTATTTTCATCAACATAATCAGCACTGGCATGTGTTTCTGTTGAGTCGTTTACTGAAAAATCCAAATTACATGAATGCATCTGCAAAGCTTATAAATTAAATAACGCGTATTACGAACGAATTAAGGCGATCTGGGGAGAAGCTGAATGGGCTTTAAGTGGAAAAAGAAAAACACGGCTGAAGGATTAGGCGATCAGTCTGGTAATAAAGGTTCTGGAAAAATTTCCAATAAAATGGAACAGATCACGGATATGTTCGGTGATCGAAAAAAATCTGAACCCCTGATTTATATTTCCGTTGCCTGTTTACTTTCAGTGGTTTTCTTCCTCGGTTACCTGGTTTATAACGTTCCGCGTAATAATGACTTGACCCGCAGCCTGGGTGAGTTGCGTTTGTTGTCACAAACCATTCCTGCCCAAGCCAATAAAGCCACCGCATCTGCGGCACCAGATGACCTGAATGCTTTGCTGGGTTTGCAAAAAGACTTTAATAGCAACCTGGATCAGGTCAAGGATATTGCGGGTACCACGCAAGATACCACCGCTATAGAAAAGCAATGGAACATGATGTCGAAAGATATTGATCTGATTGCATCGAAAGCCAAGGTATTAAAGAACCCGGCAGAATTGCTTGCTGCACGTCAGGCATCGGCACAAATTATGAGTCAGTCGGATGAATTGCTTCTTTCGCTAAAAAATAACAAGATTGAAGCGACTATGCTGAACTTGATTCCAGTTGCTTTGCTGGCATTGTTCATGCTCTTGGCTGGTTTTGTTTGGTCGGTATATCGTTTGCTTAGCCTGCGTGGTGATGCCGATAAACAGCGTGTAACCCGTTTACAAGAAGAATATGACCGTAACCAGAATGCGATTTTGCGTCTTCTGGATGAAATCGCCGACTTGGCAGATGGTGACTTGCGTTCTTATGCAACGGTATCGGAAGACTTTACCGGTGCGATTGCCGACTCCATTAACTTCGCGATTGACCAGTTACGTGACCTGGTCTCCCGAATCAACGAAACCTCACAAGAAGTTGCGCGTTATACCCAAGATACTCAGCACATTACCAACCAGTTGGCCGAAGCATCTGAACACCAGGCGCAAGAAATTGCCGGCGCCTCTGCCGCGATTAACGAAATGGCCTATTCGATTGACCAGGTATCTGCCAACGCAACCGAATCTGCCGAGGTAGCACAACGTTCGGTACACATTGCATCCAATGGTGCGGATGTCGTAAACCGTGCAATTGAAGGTATGGATATCATTCGTGAACAGATTCAGGAAACCTCGAAACGTATTAAACGTCTGGGCGAATCTTCACAGGAAATTGGTAACATCGTTGCCCTGATTAACGATATTGCCGACCAGACGAACATTCTGGCCTTGAACGCTGCGATTCAGGCATCGATGGCCGGTGAAGCTGGCCGTGGTTTCGCCGTGGTTGCGGACGAGGTACAGCGCCTTGCGGAACGTTCAGCTTCTGCGACCAAACAGATTGAAACCCTGGTGAAAACCATTCAGACCGATACCAACGAGGCGGTAATTTCGATGGAACACACCACCGCCGAGGTTGTACGTGGTGCGAACTTGTCCAAGGATGCGGGTGTTGCACTGGATGAGATTCAAAAGGTATCGGGTGACTTGGCAAAACTGATTGCCAGCATTTCTGACGCTGCACAATTACAGTCTGCTTCAGCAGGTCACATTGCCAGCACGATGCACGTGGTACAAGAAATTACCTCACAAACCACGGGTGCAACTTTCGATACAGCACGTTCGGTTTCTGAATTGGCCCA
The DNA here is from genome assembly GCA_029267635.1 of Moraxellaceae bacterium. Lineage (GTDB taxonomy): Bacteria > Pseudomonadota > Gammaproteobacteria > Pseudomonadales > Moraxellaceae > Acinetobacter. The sequence continues at coordinate 119,248 of JAJUIK010000006.1, forward strand.
CATGGCGGAATCATTACGTGAGTCTGTGACTGACTTTAAATTACCCGAATAAGTCAGCTTAAAGCTTGGGAAGGTGATACTTGTGTATAGATGCCAGGTATCACCAGAGTCACGGTCAAGCATCGAACCGCTGACAGTGATCCAATCATCCTGTCTACGTGATGGTGATCAATTAGTTTGCGCCAGCGTTGTGTGGCACAAAACCTAAGAAGCCTTAGCTATGAAAGAAATATTAAAAAATTTAGTCGAAACGACGACACTTCCAGAAGATACTTATCTTGAACAAGATTCAGAAATTCTTGATATTTATGTGGAAGAAATAGAAGAAATCTTCACCGAACTGGATCAATTGCTGAATCAATGGATCGACAACCCTGCTGATAGCGAAGCCTTAACTTCGATTCGTCGCCATTTTCATACGCTGAAAGGTTCAGGACGCATGGTCGGTGCCAGATCCGCAGGCGAGTTGGCCTGGGCAGTTGAAGACAGCTTAAACCGGGTCATGGCCGGTACTGTGGAATTGACTCCCACAATTCAGCAGTATGTGAAAACTGTTTATCAGGTTTTCAAATATAAACTGTATGACAATTTTAAAACGGTACAGCCGCACAGTATTGACTTGCGTCCATTGGTGTTGCTGGGTCAACAGTTACAAAAAAATGAGAGCTTAGAGCCTGCATTGCAAGAGTTGCTGGTTCTAGCAGAGCGTTTAACTGCTGCAGATGTGAAAACGGGTCTGGAATTGCTGGACGAGGATGACTCGACAGCAGTTCAGGACGAACCAGGAGCAGAAGCTGCTGCTGAACAGCAGCCGTTTGATATCGAAGAAACCGTCAGTATCTTTCTGGAAGAATCTGAAGAACATCTGGCCGTCATTGACCGGTTCCTTAATCAGGAACAGCCGGATGCGCATGACTATAATCATCTGATTCGTGCTTTGCATACCTTGCGTGGTAGCTCTTCGATGGCACAAATCGAAAATGTCTTTGAAGCCAGCACCAAAATCGAGAACCTGTTCAAAACCTTGTTGCAGGACGAGCTGCTGTCTACTTCGCAAGAGACCGCCTTGCTGACCAACTATACCGAGTTTGTGCGCGATTATTTACATATCTTGCGCCAAGGTCAGCCGGAGCGATTAGAGGAAATTTATGCGCTCTTCAATGCTGCATGGGATAGTTATGACTTCCAGGTAGAAGAACGTAGTGAAGCCATTGATCCGCAAGGTCTGGTGTCGCAGCTGATCGAATTGAATATTGACCAGTTGCTGGATGCTGAATTTGAATTTGAAAAACGGGTGCGTACTGAATTCCCTCGCTATATTCAACAGCTTAGTGCACAGGCCCAACAGCTGGTTGCTCATAGTAACAACCGTGCAGCGGCAGGAATTCACCAGTTTGCCCAGCAATTGCATGACAGTTATCAGCAGTTGTTGGCGAAACCGGCATTACTGAATATTGATTATGCCTATGAGCTATATGAGCAGGCACATCAGGACCTGATTTATCTGTTTGATACTTTGGCTGCAGGACAGCGAATACTGTTAACCGATGACTTGCAGAAAACGCTGAGTGAGCTGCATGCATTTGTGCATCAGGAACTGGAGCAGTTTGCAGAAGCTGAAAGCGAAACGATCGAGCCGGTTCAGCAAGAGATCCCGCCTGCAGTTGAGGTGGAAGAAGAGTCTGCACCTGTTACGCATTTCGATATTGCCGCAATTGCACAGCATTTGGCGCATGATCAACAGTTACTGGATGCTGCGAATGCGAACCATGATTTTGATCCAGACTTGCTTGACATCTTTATTGAAGAAGCGGAAGAGTTGCTGGTCGGGATTGACCAGGATCTGAATAGCTGGTCGCAAGATCAGGATAATATTTCGGCACTCAATAATCTCATGCGTTATTTGCACACCCTGAAAGGGGGTGCCAACATGATTCAGGCCACCCATCTGGGACTGATTTCGCATGAACTGGAAACCATTTATGAGCGTGTTATTCACAAGCAAATCCAGGTTTCCCATGCGCTAGTTCAAGTGATCCGTCTGATTCAGGATAACCTAGCAGACCGTATCCAGACCATCCGTGAAGAAAAGGTAGATTATCCGGCTCCCCACAGTATTGAGATTCTGCAAAATATTGAAGCGCTGGTGGCTGGTGCATTTGCCTTGGCCACTACGGAAACAGCGCAGAAAGTTTCCGTTGCTTCTGCTGTGGTACAGGCCGAGCCCGTATTTGCTGAACATGCAGTATTTGAAACCGCGCTGCTTGGCAGTGAAGCACCTGAAGTGGAATTCTGTGGTGATTTTTCATTGGTTGAAGAGTCTGAGTTTGAAACTGAGATGCTTGAGGCGGATCCGCTTGAGTTCATTGAAAGCCCTACTGCAGAAATTAAAGACACTGTAACGCTTTTGGCTGAAGAGACTGCGCCTGAAATTGAAATGCTTGAAACAAAGGCATTGACGACGGATGAGTCAGAGCCGGATGAAAGTCTAATCGTAGAAATCGAAGAGACTGACACGGCTTTTGCTGAAGAAGTTAAGCCTGAAGTTGAAGCGCTCGAAACAGAGGCTTTGATGGCAGATGAGCCTGAGTCGACTGAAAGACAGGCAGTGGAAATTACTGAATCTTTCAGCTCTTTCACGGAAGATCCACAGGTCCGTTCAATTGTAGAAGAAGCCTTCTTGGAAGAGGCGCAAGAGCTGGTTGAATCTGCTTATAGCTTATTGCAGCAATGGATTGATCAGCGCAGTGACCGTAGTGTATTGCTGCAATTGCAGCGTGCTGCCCATAGTCTGAAAGGTGGCGCACGTATGGTTGAGCTTGAACCGATTGCGGTGATTGCGTACCAGCTGGAAACTGCATTTGAAAAATTCGCGCTGCATAACTTTAACTCCAATGCTTACGATGCTTTGTTGCAAACCGCATTGGACTGGTTAAAACAGGCTGTTTTGAGCCGTGATTACAGCAATTTTGACAGCCTGAAATTCAATCTGAGTGCGATTGAATTTGTCGATGTGACGGTGCAGTTGCCAAGCAAGGTGACACAGACTGATCTGTTAAATACACCGGTCATGTTTGAATTTGTCCAGGGTGATGGTACAGAACCACCATCCATGATGGGTGAATGGGACAGCACACAACAACTCGATAATAACAATGAGATGATTCGTATTTCGGCTGATCTGGTCGAGAAGATGATCGACTTGTCGGGCGAAAATGCGATTAACCGTTCGCGTATCGAGATGGATCTGAGCCAGCTTGGCAATACTCTGAACGAGATGGAACTGGCGATCCAGCGTCTGGCGGATCAGTTACGCCGAATGGAAGGTGAATTAGAAAGCCAGATTATTGCCAAACATGGTGATGAGGCTTCACGTTATAAGGACTTTGACCCGCTGGAGATGGACCAATATTCATCCTTGAACCAGTTGTCAAAATCTCTCGCCGAATCTGCGTCGGACTTGGTTGACTTCAAGATCACTTTGGCAGAAAAAATTCGTGATACTGAAGGTTTGTTATTACAGCAATCTCGTATTCAGGCTGAAATTCAGGAAAGCCTGATGCGTACCCGTCTGGTACCATTTTCGCGCCTGTTACCACGTTTACAACGTATCGTGCGTCAAACCTCGTCGACCTTGAACCGTCCAGCCGAATTGCTGGTTAGAAATACCGAAGGCGAATTGGACCGTACCATTCTGGAACGTTTGGTCACTCCGTTTGAGCATATGCTGCGTAATGCAATTGACCACGGGATTGAAGACCCTGCACAACGTGCCGAGCTGAATAAACCGGCCACAGGCCTCATTGAGTTGAACATCACGCGTCAGGGCACAGATGTAGTGGTGACCTTTAGTGATGATGGTAAAGGCATTGATGTTGAGAAAATCAAGCAGAAAGCCATTCAGCTCAATTTAATGCAAGCCGATCAGCAGCTGGAACCGCAGGAAATTCTGCAATTCATTTTCCATCCGGGTTTTACCACCGCACAGGCGGTGACGCAGATTTCTGGACGTGGTGTCGGACTGGACGTGGTGCAAAGTGACATTAAAGCTTTGGGCGGTCACCTCTCAGTTGAATCGGTACTGGGCAAAGGCACCACCTTTACCATTCGCGTACCGACCACAGTGGCAGTTAGTGATGCCTTGATGGTGAAAGTGGGTGATCAGCAGTTTGCGTTACCATTGGCACAGATCGAACGTATTGTGCGTATTTCGCCAGCTGCGCTGGAGGATTACTTCCATAGTAAGGAGGATTTCTTCCAGATTGACCAGGGTAACTATAAATTACGTTATTTGTCCGAATTTATCTCCAATCAGCCTGCACCACGTTTGAGTGGCGTAATGCATTCCTTACCTGTGCTACTGATCAAGAGTCCGAATGGTCAAACCGTTGCCTTGCTGGTTGATCAGCTGGTTGGTTCACGTGCACAAATCGTGGTGAAATCGATTGGACAGCAGTTTGACAGTGTCGGTTCAATCGCGGGCGCGACCATTCTTGGTGATGGTCAGGTCTGCTTGATTTTGGATGGCCAGAATATTGCGCGTCAGGTGCAAAACACGCAACGCATTAAGCAAAGCCAGGAAATGCGCGAGTTGCAACGTCTACATGATGAACGCCGCTTGATCATGATTGTGGATGACTCGGTTACCGTTCGTAAGGTGACGACACGTCTGCTGGAACGTCAAGGTTATGATGTGGTCACCGCAAAAGATGGTATCGATGCTATCGAGCAGCTGGAAAATGTCAAACCAGACCTGATGTTGCTGGATATTGAAATGCCGCGCATGGATGGTTTTGAAGTGACCAACCTAGTGCGTCACCACGATGTACATCAGCACTTGCCAATTATCATGATTACCTCGCGTACTGGTGAAAAACACCGTGAACGTGCCTTTAGCTTGGGTGTGTCGCACTATATGGGTAAACCGTTCCAGGAAGAAGAATTGCTGGAAAATATCGAAACTTTGTTAGCGGTTGCACAGGGATAATACGATGAGTCAGAAATCAGCCGTTGATTCGGCACTCAACCAGGTAAACCAGCAAGAGTTGCAACATTTGATTACGGTATCGACCGGTTTTATCGATGCCTATATCATTCATTGCTATGATAAAGAGCCGATGTTGTTACCGCAAAATATTATCCTCTCGGCACTCGATAGTTCGACGCAGGTGGATACTGTAGAGTGGCATGAGCTGGCATTGCCGGTCTATACGGTGAATGATCCGCTGAATAAGCGTGGTGTGGCTTTGGTCATTGAAGGGGAAGAGGCGGATCAGCGTTTTGCCTTGATGTGCGATGCGATGCCGCAAACTATCCGTATCCGTATTTCCGAAGTGGTCGATGAAGACCGTGAAATTGACGACCCGACCATTTTTCAATATGTACGCATGGCCGACCAGAGTTTTCACATTCCGAACCTGAAGCAGATTCAACAGGATCTTGGCTTGAGCAGATAAGTGAGTGGCAATAAAAAAGGAACTTCACAGAGTTCCTTTTTTATTTGCGCAAGCATTACGTGAGCAGTTGCTCAAGGATTTGTTCATAGATTTCAGCTAGAGGTTCCAGATCAGCCACATTGACGTGTTCATCGATCTGGTGAATGGTGGCATTTAAAACACCAAGCTCCAGTACCTGTGCGCCGGTCGGGGCAATAAAGCGGCCATCCGAAGTTCCGCCGCTGGTGGAGAGTTCAGCATCTACACCATTGACATTTTTGATTGCAGTTTTAGCCGCATTCACTAATTCACCGACAGGTGTAAGGAAAGGTAGGCCGGATAAGGTCCAGTCAATTGAATAGTCCACAGCGTGACGATCCAGAATTTCAATGACGCGGGATTTCAGTTCATCCGCGGTGACTTCAGTTGAATAACGGAAGTTAAAGGTCACTTGCATCGTGCCAGGAACTACATTGGTGGCACCGGTACCTGCCTGAATATTGGAAATCTGGAAGGAGGTAGCTGGAAAATATTCGTTTCCATTATCCCAAACGGTTTCGCACAGTTCTGCAATGGCTTTGGATGCGGTATGGATCGGATTGATCGCAAGGTGCGGATAGGCCACATGACCTTGTTTGCCTTGCACAGTCAGCACGCCATTCAGCGAGCCACGACGACCATTTTTGATCACATCACCGAGTTGTGTGGTACTCGACGGTTCCCCCACCAGACACCAGGTCATTTTCTCGTTACGGGTTTCCAGAGCTTCTACTACTTTCACCGTACCGTTGATGGATGGACCTTCTTCATCCGAGGTAATCAGAAAGGCAATCGAACCCTTATGATCCGGATGTTTGGCAACAAAACGTTCAGAGGCCACCACCATTGCGGCCAAAGCAGTTTTCATGTCGGCACTGCCGCGGCCATACAGTTTGCCATCACGGATTTCCGGTGCAAAAGGATCAGAGTTCCATGCATTGAGATTGCCGGTCGGGACGACATCGGTATGACCGGCGAAACAGAACACCGGTGCTTGAGTACCGCGGCGTGCCCACAGGTTATCGACATCTTCAAAACGCATCGGTTCAATATGGAAGCCTACTTTGGCCAAACGTTCTGCCATTATGTTTTGACAGTTATGGTCAACAGGGGTGACAGAGGGTTGGCGCAGTAACTGAAGACTAAGTTCGAGCGTGTCTGAATGATTCATACCGGAAAAAGAGTTAACAATTTGCCAGATATAATAGGGGAATATCCTTAAGAAAGGAATTTTAATAGAAAAAACCTTATCGGCGAGATAAGGTTTTTAAACGAAGAAAGAAAATTACATTTTATTTTCGGTTTTTTCTGCGGTGTCCGTTACCGCTTCACCCGCCTTAGACACATCTTTACCGATCCCTTTAAAGGTGTTACAACCGGTCAAAACAAAAGCAATGAGCATAGAAACAGCAAGAATTTTTTTCATCATCGACTCCACATTCGAGTTATTCTGTCGTTGTTTCAGGTTAAGAAAACTATACGGCGAATAGTAGGAGTATTTGATTATAAAAACGTTATGATATGTTTTTGCACCCTCCTTTACTTGTGCAGCAATAAAGCCGGCCGGCGATACATATAAAATTGCACGGTGGCAGCTTGATAATACAAGCCTTCCGTCCACCAGATTGCCGATTGTGAACTTGCTTCGGCATTGGGACAAAGCCACTCATGGCGCTGTAAGCGGTAAAAATCTTGCGGTGGGATCAGGTTACCCCAAAGACCATGCCGGCGCTGTGAGTTGATCCATTTTGGTGCATGCTGGGGATGCCAGCCGGATACTGCATAAGGTAAATAAAGCTGTCCTTTGATGACCGCAAAGCGCCGTTCAATTGGATAGCCCAAGGCGTCGGAAAACTGGAACTGTTTTTGGGTAAAGTGATGCAGTTTATTGGAAAAAGTATCATTACGGTTGAGTCCGAACCATTGCGCCAGGGTAAAATCACCTTCGGCCAGGTAATATTTAAGCGCCACTTCCCAGTGTTCAATCTGCTGCGTATCACGGTTGAGCAGCACAAAATCCAGTTCACCTAAGGTTTTAGGACCGGTAATTTTCTGAATGCTATGTCCAAGCAATTGATAAGGATGGTAAGCATTATCCTGTAACCAGAACCAGAGCAGATGTTCAAAACGTAAGCCTAGACGAGTGCTTTTAAGTTGCCGCAGAAAATTTTCCAGTTCATGCGGAGATTGATCCAGTGCCTGCAGCCGAGCTTGGTAACTATAAAAATGTTGCTGCCAGAGTTGATCGGGATGTAACTCGAAAGCATATTTGCAGTCGAGTTCAGCGGGAATTTGCTGCAATAGATTGGGACTGGCCACAGCAAAAGCCAGCTGGCGTACCAAGGGATGTTTGTAGCGCAGCCAGGGTTCAAAATAAGCGTGCTGCTGGACCGACGGCAACATGACCTTTCCCATCAAATTGTTAATCTAGCGCATTAAAACACAGAGCCAATAGTGAAAACACTTTATACTAGCGCCATTCGCGGTTTTGGATAGTCATATGATCATGTTGTTGTGGCGCAGTCTGGTGGTCATTTTTATCACTTTGGGTGCAATTGGTGCAATTTTACCCGGCATGCCAACCACGGTATTTCTGGTACTGGCTGCGTGGGCGGCGTCTAAAGGCTGGCCGCAGATGGATCAGTGGTTATTAAACCATCCCAAATATGGTCAGACCTTAAGGAACTGGCGAGAACATGGCACCGTACCACGTAAAGCAAAATGGGTGGCCAGTTTGATGATGCTAGTCAGTGCCACTATGATGCTGTTTACTCCCGCGCCATTTTGGGTCAAAGTTTTTACCAATACGGTCATGCTGGTGGTGGCCTGTTGGTTGTGGTTGCGACCGGAACCGCAGGATTTCCCCATGACTGAAACAACTGAAACCGAAAAACATGAGTCATAGTCGCATGTCTTACTCATTAGATCAGGCACAGATCTGGATTGATCTGGCTCAACAGCAATTATATCTACCGCAATATCAACGTGTTTATGCCATTTCGACCGGTAAAAACGGTATTGGTGAAGCAGAAAATAGTGGAAAAACCCCACGTGGCTGGCATCGGGTAGAACAGATGTTTGGTCATGATGCAGCTAAAAATGCTGTTTTTGTGGCGCGTCAGACAACGGGGGAGGTCTATGATCAGGAGCTGGCCGCACAATATCCACAGCGTGACTGGATCCTGTCACGGATTTTATGGTTGTCGGGGTTAGAACCAGAATTTAATCAGGGCGCGGGTTGTGATACCTTTGCACGCTATATTTATATTCATGGTACGCCTGATACTGAACCGATGGGCGTGCCAATGTCGCATGGTTGTATCCGTATGCGTAATGATGATGTGATTGAATTATTTCAATGTATTGAAGCCGGAGCACTGGTTTATTTGTCTGAGCAGGCACTAGAATTTCCAGTTCAGACCCAGTGAGTGAAAGTAAATAAAGTAGCAAAGGGTTAGACGGTGATAAAGCTGAACACTTGCATTTTACTTTCTCTTTCTCCTTGGGCTGATGTATAAAATTGAGAAAAAATTGCGTTTAAGCATTTTAGTTGTTAAATAAGATTTAGAATTTGTTGGATTTTTTAGCATAATCACTTATTTTTTAATCACTCGGCTGTAAAATTGCCAAATCTCTCTGAAAAGCGTTTGACAGTCAGTAAAGATTCTCTATAATGCACCTCACAAACGATGAAGACGTTGTAAAGGGCGCTTAGCTCAGTTGGTAGAGCGTCTGCCTTACAAGCAGAATGTCGGCGGTTCGATCCCGTCAGCGCCCACCAAGCCTTTACGTTAAATCCTCAGTGCAGCGGTAGTTCAGTTGGTTAGAATACCGGCCTGTCACGCCGGGGGTCGCGGGTTCGAGCCCCGTCCGCTGCGCCACTTAAGATTTAACTAAACATTGTTTGTGCCACAATTGTGACTTTGTGAAAGTGCAGCGGTAGTTCAGTTGGTTAGAATACCGGCCTGTCACGCCGGGGGTCGCGGGTTCGAGCCCCGTCCGCTGCGCCACTTTTATGAATATCTTTTGTC
>JAJUIK010000005.1 GCA_029267635.1 Moraxellaceae bacterium
AACAGGCTTCTGAAAAATGGACAATGCCGGTGACAAACTGGGGGCAAACCATCACACAGTTATCGATTTACTTTGAAGGAAGGCTCGATGATATAATTAAACTCTAGCCAATTCGGCTGACACAGAATTTTGAACGCTCTCTGTTGTTGCATTAAGATCCTAAAATCATACAATAAACCCAGTAAGATAAAATTTGACAAATGGTTTAATTTTATCTGCTGGGTTTATTATTGTGCATAATATACAGGATGTAGACATGCTGAAATTACTGGCTTTGGACCGCTTTACCATTTTGCTTTTTGTGATGGTGATCTTGGCTTCAATTGTGCCAATTGCCGGTCAAGCTGCCCACTATTTTTCGCTGCTGACCACCACTGCGATTGCCATTTTATTCTTTCTGCATGGGGCTAAATTATCACCGGATGCAGTGCGGGCAGGGATTCTGCACTGGAAACTGCACAGTATTATTTTTCTCTTTACTTTTGCTTTTTTCCCCGTTTTAGGCGTACTTTCTCGACCTATTTTAGAGCCTTTATTGGGACAAACCTTATATTGGGGTTTCCTGTTTTTGTGTTTTTTACCTTCTACTGTGCAATCCTCAATTGCCTTTACGTCCATGGCAAATGGCAATGTTGCAGGTGCGGTATATAGTGCTTCATTTTCTAATCTGGTGGGTATGTTTGTGACGCCTATTCTGGTGGGAATTTTTATTCTCGGACCACATACGCAGCAGTATGATTCGAGCACAGCAATCCTGAAAATTGCTTTGTTCTTGTTTTTACCGTTTATTTTAGGACAGTGCTTACGTCCCTGGATATATCCCAAGATGCAGGCTTATCCCAATCTGATCAAAAATTTTGATCAATGGTCGATTTTACTGGTGGTGTACGGAGCATTTAGCAGTGCAGTGGTGGGAGGTCTATGGAAACTGGTGGATGGCACAACTTTTTTGCTGTTACTGCTGGTGTGTGTATTACTGCTCGCGATGGTCATGTTACTGGCGTATGGATTACCTAAATATTTGGGTTTCGATAGTGCCGATCAAAAAACCATTTTCTTTTGTGCTTCGAAAAAGACTCTGGCGAGCGGTATCCCAATGGCACAGATCCTGTTTATTGGTTTGCCTGTAGGCATGTTGCTGTTACCGATCATGATTTTTCATCAGATTCAGCTCATGGTCTGTGGCATTCTGGCCAATGCCTGGTCGAAACAGTCCAGTTCTTTGGTAGAATAATTCGCAATCCGTAGTGACTTGGCATATAATATTTGCCACTTGTTGTGCTTAGCCCTGGTTTTAGAGCCTCGGTGGGCCAAAAGAATGGTCTGTTGTGGTGTTGATCTGCGAAATTTTCGCCTTTTCCCCAAATTTTTGGGAGTGATCAATTGCGATGACAGCTTAAGCCTTTCTTCACTTAGGAGTAATCGACGATGCGCGCCGATATTCACCCAAAATATGAAAAACTAGTTGCAACTTGCTCATGCGGTAACGTGATCGAAACCCGTTCTGCTTTAGGTAAAGAAACTCTTTATCTTGATGTATGTTCAGCTTGTCACCCGTTCTACACTGGTAAACAAAAAAATGTAGACACTGGTGGTCGTATCGACAAATTCAAACAACGTTTTGCGGGCATGTCACGTTCAATCAAACGTGGTTAATCCTCAGAATGAAAAAACGGGCAATTGCCCGTTTTTTTGTGCCTGAGATTTTTGTTCAGGCAAGACCTTAATGGTCCTGCACATCGGTTAAATGATCGAGTTTTTTCTGAAAATAATCACCTTGCAAGAAACGCGCTTCCACATTCCAAGCATTAGCAAACAAATTCATATCGTTCAGTTCACAAAGCAGGATTTCCACCGGTTTAATGGTAAGAAAACTGGCAATTTTATCCTGTAACTTTTCCAGATTTTTGTCATCTGCCAGAAACAGCGATAAGTTTTTATCGAGGGTGAGATAATTGATTTCAATCTGGCTGAGTAAAGATTCACTGTAAATCGAATTGCCGAAATTGCGCAGCGCAACCTCAGCGCCATGTTGGCGCAGTCGAATAATCTGTTTTTGAGCCTCTGGCAGATTCAGGCTTAAATCTTCTTCTGAGAATTGTAAAATCAACGGATGGCTGAGACGGCTGCCTACAATGGTCAGCAATTTGGCCACCAGTTCCGGGAATTGCGGGTCTTCCAGCAAAATCTGTGCATTCATATTGACAATCAGTTTAGCTTCCGGATATTGCGTAATGAAGTTATGCAGCTGCTTACAGGATTCAACCAGAATCCAACGGTCTACTTTAATCGAAAGCTCAGTATCATTTTCCAGTTCGACCAAGCCTGCCAGCGCCTGCCATTGGTTATCGTAGATAAAACCGCTGGTCACTTCATAGGTATATAGGCTGGTATCGTATTTATCATACAATTGCTGATATTTTAGATGGATTTCGCCTTTTTCCAACTGTTGTTGCAAGGTTTGCAACAGGGAAGGTTGCTCAAGCACACCACTCGCATCGAACGATAGTGGGGTACTATTCAAGGTAGCAGTTAAGGCCATATCTGATTCATTCTGTAAGCCGACCAGAGTAGTATGTAACGCATGATTCAGCAGCTGTTCCAATTGCTCTTCACTGCTGAGCTCAGCATTGATCTGGCTATAGCCCAATTTGAGCTGCAAGGCATAACTGTTTTTACCGACGGACAAGAGTTGCGGTTTTTCTAGTGCAGCGAGACCGGTTAAACGCGATTGTAATACCGATAGCGATTCTGCCTGCAGCAAAGCCACAAATAACCCTGTATCTATTTTAAAGACTGACAAATGAGTCTGTTCTTTAATAAAATCTTGAATATTATTGAAATAGCTTTTGAGTGTATTGACATCAGTATGGAAAATTTCACTCGGGCAAGAGGCCAAAGCAAACGACACTAAGGCATTATGATTGGCGGGTTGATTGAGCATAATCCGGTTGATTTGCTGATGTACCTTTAATGCTTGTGGCGCCATCATTTTTTCTACCATTTCAGGCTGTCTGAACTGTGGTGCTTCAGCATTTACATCCGTTGTGCCACAATCAATGGTCAGCTGCAAAGCTTCTTCATTTGCTGGCAGGAACTCAATCTTAAACAGATTTTTTCCGGAAACGTGCTGTTTATGACTCTGAATTTCAAAGCTGGCTTGGTCAAATTGTCCTTGCGAAATTTTTTTAAAGCGCACTTTAAAATCATGTAGATCAGTCGGTTGTAACACGTCCAGCAGTGGCATACCGATAATGTCCTCTTCACTGTCAAAACCAAACAGTGCGAGATATTCCGGATTGGCTTGTAAATGAATCCCTTCCTGAATAATGGCCACCGCTTTATGGCTATCTTCGACTAGCGCTTGCGCCTGGGTTTGTGCATTTTCTAGTTCATCTTGCAGATGTTGCTGGTTTTGTAAGAGGCGGTTATAAGATAAAGCGCGGATGACATCAATATAAAAACGTTCGCTATAGTCCAGATTGACCAGATCATAAATGCCTTTATGAATATAAGACATATATTGTTCAAATTGATAGTCATCAGGCTTAAGCATTAATACCGGGAGATAAGGCTGCTTGGACGCCTGGATCAAGGTGATGGCCTGTTCAACTTTCAGGTCATAGGCGCGGCCAAAAATGACTATATCCCAAGTATTGTTGAGCTGTTTTTCAAAACTTTTGATGTCATCGAGCAAGGTAGCCTGAATCTGATGTCCTTTCGACTCGAGCAACTCCAGAATCTGATTGTAGCGGATCTGGTTGTCATCAATAATGAGTAAGCGGGTCTCTGTGCGTTTTAATTTTTTAGACAGTAAAGAGTTTCTCATTTTAATGCTTCCCATAAATCATGATTTTTCAACTCATCGGCTTGTTGGCGTATGAATTGATCGACAAGATCTTGTTGCTGATCATTCAGTAATTCAAATTCAAATTGAATAAAACTTTGGGTAATGGAGAGGGTTTTGACCAGATAGATTCTGATTTCTTCCTTGCCCAGACGTAAGTAAACCGTTTGTTGTTCTTTAAAAATTTGCGAGCCCGGCAAGACCAGCGTGGTTTTTATTTCATTTTCCTGCTGGTTCTGTAACAGCAGGGCTGGATAATAGTTGTTGATATAGCGTTCAGCTTTAAGACGTACGGCACAAGAGAAAAGCTCTGATGCTAAGACTTCTAGGCCCAGCTCCAGACTTTTTTCACTGGATTGTTTGATCCAGCGAATCACACCGCCACGCCATTGGCCCTGTTGGTTTTCTTGCACCAGAATAAATTCGCCAGTACGCAAATTTTTAGGTGTTTCGCCATTCCACTTGATACGGTAGCCATTGGCACTAATATCCAGTACTTCAGTCTGATAAATCTGTTTGGCTTCGCGGTCCAGAATTTTACTGTTACTGGTGCTTGTTACATCCGGATCTGTCCAGCTGGTGGATAATCTGGGTTCGCTTGGCATGCTGATTCGGCTGCTCATCTGCAGTGTTTCAACAAAGTTTTTGGCTCTGGATAGATAAAAATGCGCAGTCATCAAGCCAAAACAGACTTGTAACTGGGCAGAATATTCATAACGTTCGTGCTGACGTTCAGCGCTACTACTATTGCCAAGAATATTCTGTACATGGAATTTGAGTGCCGGATTTAGGAACAGTTTTTCATTTTTGGACAGATACTCGGCATTTTTATTCAGCGTATTATCGATATGCTCCAGCAGATTTTGTGTGGTAATAAAGAATACGGACTGAGTATGTGCATTTTGCTGTTTATGATGTGTTGGACGCTGATCTTGACTGGCATCAATCACATATTTGGATAACCCGGTTTCGCGTGGTTGTACCTGAATGAGGCGTGCCCAGTCAAAACTACACTCATATAAGGCATTAATTTCGGACTGGCGAATCTGATGGGTATTGAAAATATCCAGTAGAACGAGCTGTGCATAGGCCTGCTGAATATTTTGTAGCTGATGGCCGCTTGCTTTAACTTGATTCAGATTGTTTTGATGGAAATCATGCTGTACTGCTAGAGCATAAATCTGGTTGGCTGCCAGCCATTGGCCAGGCAGTGCCTCACTGTACAGCATTTGTTGTTGGAAGAGTAAAGCCGTCAGTTGTTGCAGCGCATAAAATGCTGCGAAGGCACGTGCTGTTTGCAGATTTTTCTTTTGATTAAAGGCGAACAGAGAAAATTTCTGATGCTGTAACTGGTAATGGCTACGATGGGTAATATCCAGATAAATTTTGGCAAAACAGCTGCGCATTAGCATGGCCAATTCGATAATGTGTTCATTACGATCGGAACTGATCAGTCCATGACTGGAAAAATGTTTTTCCAGACTCACCAACACATTTTCAATATTCGGATGTAAGGCTTGAATCAGATCAAACCTGAGCGTTTCTGAACATTCGAGTTCAGAGATTTCCAATAAGGCGTTAAAAAGTGACTTGGACGAATCGCCCAATTGTAGAATCGAGAGCGAGGAAACCCAATCCTGTACACTTTTGACTGTGGTTTCACAAAAGCTGAGATGATCACGGTTTAATGAGGTTGGTGTTTGAAAAGTCTTTGAAATCGCACTATTCGTCATATTGTTGTAAAACTCAAAAAAAAGTTGGATCCCCAAAAAGCGGTGTTTTGTTCTTTTCGCCCGCTATCTCTCTGACCAGTTTAGGAACCATATATCCCGGCAGATTCGCTAAAACCTCACGATAAATATCATTCACGTGTGATGACATTAAATCGAAATGATGCGCCCCTTTGACTTTGTCTAGTACATGCAAATAGTAAGGCATCACACCTGCTTCAAATAACCGGTAACTTAAGCTGACCAGGACCTGTGCCGAATCATTCACGCCTTTGAGCAAAACCGCCTGGTTCAATACGGTAATATGTTGTTGAACCAGTTCAGAAATTTTCGAGCAGGTGAAGTCATCTAACTCAGCAGGATGGTTCGAGTGTACCACCAGAATAATGCGTAGCCTACTGTTTTTTAATAAGCTAATCAGCTCTTTATCGACACGGTTGGGGATTACGATCGGAACTCGTGAATGAATTCTCAAAAATTTTATTTGCGGTAAAGATTCTAGACGTTCAATCCACAAGGCAAGTTTGCGATTGGACAGGGTGAGAGGGTCGCCGCCGCTTAAAATGACCTCATTAATGTCGGGTTGATTTTCTAGATAAGTCTTAATTTGTAGCCAATCTTCATTTTTCGGCAGATTTTCTTGATAGGGAAAATGACGACGAAAACAGTAACGGCAGTGCACTGCACAGGCACCAGTTAAAGTCAGCAAAAAACGTGATTTATATTTATGCAGGACACCTGGTAACTGGTTGGCTGCTTCTTCACCTAAAGGGTCGGTGACAAAACCAGGGTGATCTTCTAGTTCGAGATGGTGCGGTAAAACTTGCAGCAGGAGAGGATCATATGGATCACCCGCGTTCATTTTTCCGACAAACGCACGTGGCACACGCAATTTAAACTGTTCAGAGGCCAGAACTGCCCCTGATAATAACTGATCGGGCGATAACTGCAGTATCGTAAGCAATTCTAAAGGATCAGTAATCAGGTCACTGAGTTGTGATTGCCAGTTTTGCTCTTGATATAAATAGTTTATCATGCCACACGTTAAAAATAATGCTAGTCTAGCATTATTACATTTGAGTTAGTAAGTTTGGAGTGTGCCAGTCATGGCCAATTATTCTACAAATGATTTCAAGCAAGGCCTTAAGGTAATGCTTGACGGTAACCCATGTTCAATCATGGAAAACGAATATGTGAAACCAGGTAAAGGTCAAGCATTTAACCGTGTAAAACTGCGTAACCTGAAAACAGGTAAAGTTTTAGAAAAAACTTTTAAATCAGGTGATTCTCTTGAGGGTGCGGACATTGTCGAAGTAGAAATGAACTACTTGTACAATGACGGCGAACTTTGGAACTTCATGGATCCAGTCACTTTTGAACAGATCGCTGCAGACAAAACTGCGATGGGTGATGCTGCAAAATGGTTAAAGGATGACTCAAACGAACTTTGCACCATCATGTTGTTTAATGGTGTACCGTTAAACGTGAGTGCACCAAACTTCGTGGTCTTGAAAATCGTGGAAACTGATCCAGGCGTTCGTGGTGATACTTCTGGCGGTGGCGGTAAACCGGCGAAACTTGAAACAGGTGCTGTGGTACGCGTGCCACTTTTCGTTCAGCAAGAAGAGAGCGTTCGTGTGGATACCCGTACTGGTGAATACCTAGAACGTGCTTAATCGCTAAAAATTAGACTATTAGTCGAAAATACGACTAAGATAGAAGGGATGATGTCAATCATCCCTTTTTTATGCCAAAGTATTAGTTGAAAAGTAAAATATCAGGAGTAAAGTCACTCAGGAAAACAGCAGGACGACCAACAATAAAAACTGAGCTGCTTTTAAATCATTAGAAATTAAAAATACGAGGTAATCCATGGACACGATTCAAACAAAATCTACTCTCCCCTCGAAATTGGTTTGGAGTTTAGTGGCCATCGTCGGCGCAATTTCCTTTGGGATTCTTGCTGTAAGCCGTGGCGAACATGTCAACGCAGTCTGGTTAGTCCTGGCTGCCATCTGTATCTATAGTATTGCATACCGATTTTATAGCTTATTCATTGCCAATAAGGTATTCGAACTCAATGCTCGACGCCTGACCCCAGCCCACCGTTTAATGGATGGTCTGGACTATGTGCCAACCAACAGATATGTCTTGTTCGGCCACCATTTTGCCGCGATCGCCGGTGCAGGTCCATTAGTCGGGCCGATTCTGGCGGCACAGATGGGCTATTTACCGGGCACCATCTGGCTTTTGGCCGGTGTCGTGCTGGCTGGTGCAGTACAGGATTTTCTGGTGCTGTTCATTTCTACCCGACGAGATGGGCGATCTCTCGGTGAGATGGCCAAGCAGGAACTGGGCTCCTTTGCCGGTATTGTGGTGATGCTCGGTGCGCTGGGTGTGATGATCATCATTCTGGCAGTACTGGCCTTGGTGGTGGTCAAAGCCTTGGCACACAGTCCTTGGGGTGTATTCAGTATTGCGGCAACGATTCCGATTGCGCTGTTTATGGGCGTGTATATGCGTTATATCCGCCCGGGCAAGATTGCTGAAGTTTCCATCATTGGTTTCATCCTGATGATGCTGGCGATTGTGTATGGTGGCCAAGTGGCAGCGGATCCTTACTGGGGACCGTTTTTTACCTTAACCGGTACGCAATTGACCTGGTGTCTGATCATTTACGGTTTTATTGCCTCGGTTTTACCGGTCTGGTTATTGCTGGCGCCACGTGATTATCTTTCAACCTTTCTGAAAATCGGTGTGATCGCAGGTTTGGCGGTCGGCATTATGGTGGCGTTACCCGAGCTGAAAATGCCAGCCGTCACCCATTTTATTGATGGTACTGGTCCGGTATTCGCGGGCAGTTTGTTCCCATTCCTGTTTATTACCATTGCCTGTGGTGCGATTTCCGGTTTCCATGCACTGGTATCGAGTGGTACCTCACCGAAACTGGTCAATACCGAAGCCGATATTCGTATGATCGGTTATGGCGGCATGTTGATGGAATCGTTCGTGGCCATTATGGCGATGATCTGTGCCACAGTACTGGAACCCGGCATTTATTTTGCGATTAATGCTCCCGCGGCCGTGCTCGGCACAACCGTGGAGAGTGCTGCGGAAGCGGTCCGTAATCTCGGTTTTGTCGTGACACCGGAGACCTTGGCGATGTTGGCCAAAGAGGTGGGCGAAAGTTCGATTTTGTCTCGTACTGGTGGTGCACCAACTTTTGCGATTGGTATGGCACATATCATCTCCGAGATTTTCAATAACCGTTCCATGATGGCGTTCTGGTATCACTTTGCCATTCTGTTTGAGGCCTTGTTTATTCTAACTGCGGTGGATGCGGGTACCCGTGCTTGCCGTTTCATGGTGCAGGATACTGTGGGTATCGTGGTTCCAGCGATGAAACACACTGGCTCTTTCCTGGGTAACTTGCTCGGAACGACGGTGGCTGTTGCGGGCTGGGGTTTCTTCGTTTACCAAGGTGTGGTCGATCCACTAGGCGGGATTAACTCCTTATGGCCACTGTTTGGTATCGGTAACCAGATGCTGGCTGCCATGGCGCTAATTTTGGGTACTGTGATTCTATTCAAAATGAAGAAAGAGAAATATGTATGGGTGACCATTGTACCTACCATTTTCTTGTTCATTACCTGTATGACTGCGGGCTGGCAAAAGATTTTCCATGAAAATCCAAAGATCGGTTTCTTGGCACAAGCCAACCGTTTTTCCGATGCCATGGCACGCGGTGAGCTGTTAGCACCTGCAAAATCTATTGCTGAAATGCAAACGGTGGTGTTGTCGAATCAGATTAATGCGGTGTTGTGTGGTTTCTTTATGATTGTGGCGATCGTGATGGTGTTTGCATCGATTGGGGTGATTCGTCGTGCCTTGGCCAGTAAGGTTCCAACGGTTCATGAAGCTGAAGCGGTGTATGTTGATCCAGAATCCCTACAGAAACCAGCCAACCATTGAGTAGGAGAACAAGATGGAGTTTAAAATTCCTAAAAGTGGCAAGGCGGTGATGGTTAAAATCATCAAGATGACCATTATGGCGCAGAAGGATGTATTGCTGTCTCCCAAAAATTGGTCCCGCATTGCAACATTATGGACACGTCTACAGCAGAGTTTCCGCTTGATGGTGGGCGTGCCGGATTATGAAACTTATCTGGAGCATATGCGTAATCATCATCCAGACCTGATTCCGATGGATGTGAAAGCCTTTTTCCGCCATTGTGTAGATGCGCGCTATCCTTCTGCCAAAGGTGGGATGAAGAAATGTCCATGCTAGAAATCAGTTGATTTCTTTAGAAAAAAACCAAAACGGTGTATGTTAGACATACGCCGTTTTTAATTTGAGATAAATGTGATGTGGGGCATGAGCAAGGTTCAAAAGCAGGAAATTCATCAAGAAATGCAAGTGCTGGAACAGCACATTGAATCTTATCGTGCCTCCATCGATGCATTTTTACAGCAGATTAATTCGATTATTTTGGACAAACCGGCGCAGAGCAAACTGGCCTTGACCTGTTTGCTGGCAGGTGGGCATGTGCTTTTTGAAGATTTGCCGGGTCTGGGTAAAACCACTTTGTCGAGTGCCTTAGCACATTTGGCCGGTTTGCAGTTCCAGCGCATCCAGTTTACCAATGACATGCTGGCCAGTGATGTGATTGGCATTAATATGTTCAATCAGAAAGCGCATGTCTTTGAGTTTAAACAAGGACCGATTTTTACCCAGATTTTACTAGCGGATGAAATCAACCGCTGTAGCCCGAAAACCCAAAGTGCTTTGCTCGAAGCCATGGAAGAGGGATGTGTGACGGTTGATGGTGTGCGTTATGTTTTGCCACAACCATTCTGGGTAATCGCGACCCAGAATCCACTGTTTCAAAGTGGCACCTATGCTTTGCCCGAATCACAGTTAGACCGTTTTCTGATGCGTTTGTCTTTGGGCTATCCTTCGCGTCAGGCAGAAAAATTATTGTTGCAACAAAATTCCCGCCAGTCCCTATTGGCTAGTTTGTCTGCACTGTTGAATCAGGCCGATATTCTTCAGTTACAGCAGTGTGCCAAGCAGATTCATATGGCGGAAAATGTATTGGATTACATTCTGGATTTGGCTGCAGTGACCCGTAAAGGCACACAGGGTCTGTCGACACGTGGTGTGATTGCCTTAAAGAATGCTGCGCAAGCCCATGCTCTGGTTGAAAAACGCAGTTTTGTGATGACAGATGATGTACAGGCGGTGTTTGTTGCTGTTGTCGGCCACCGGATTGGACGCAGTGAAGCAGAAACCTTACAGTTACTACAAAGTGTCGCTGTCAGCTGATGAGTCAACATAACTTGCGTCGTTTATACCAAAGCTGGTTAGCCAAACGTTTCCGTATGCAGGATGAGCCTGTGCTGGCACAACAAGACATTCTGATTTTTATCTACCAGCAGGGCTATTTGTATCTGGTCCTGATTCTGATTACTTTTATTGCCGGTGTGAATTATGCCAATAATCTGATTTTGGGATTTTGCTTTTTTATTAGCGCCGTATTATGTATCAGTTTCTATCTGACCTTTAAACAGTTGCACGGTTTAAAGCTGGAAATCATTTATCCATCAGTGGGACGTGCGGGAGAACCTCTGGAGTTGAAGATCCTGGTGCAACAGGATTCTGATGCACCGCGCTATCTTTATCTCAAAACTGAACAACAGTTACAAAAAGTCTTGCTGGCCCATCGCCTGCATACCATCCCGCTTCATTTTTTTCCACAACAGCGCGGATCATATCAATTTCCACCCATTCACCTGTATTCCGTCTATCCATTTGGTTTGGTGCGTGCCTGGACCTATCTTTATTTGCAGCCGTTGATCTGGATTGCACCACAGGCCAAAAACTTTCCGGCTCAATACCAATCTTCTAGTCATTTGGATCAACAGGAATTGGATGAGTTTTATGAACTGCGCAACTTTAAAACAGGAGATTCCTATCAATCGGTATCTTGGAAACAAGTTGCACGTGGACAGGGCATGTTTGTTAAAGTATTTACAGCGCAAGAACAGGAACAAAGTGTCCTGATCGATTATGCGCATATGCCCAGCACTGACCATGAAGAAAAACTCAGTCTGATGATGGGATTGATTGATCACTGCGAGCAAAATCAGCAACATTATCGGATCCGTTTGCCCGGACAAGAGATCGGAGAGGGGCAAGGTTTGCTTCATTATCAGCATGTACAAATTGCACTTGCACAGGCCTAAGCAGATGAGCCGATCCGTTCAATTTTCGATTTTGTTCAGCTTGAGTTTGGTTTTTATTACTCAAATCATCTATGCACCGTTGCTATTAAATATTATTTTGGCACTGATTTTACTATTGCTGGTCTGGCGTTATCAGCAGCAGCGTAATACTGCGGTTGCTAAAGTGCTGATCGGTGTATTGTTGAGTGCTGGTCTGGCGGCCATTTATCTGCATTACCAGACATTTATTGGGGTAGATGCTGGCGTTGCCTTATTAACCACGATTTTGTTTGCCAAGGCACTGGAAATTAAACAGCCACGCGATGTGATTGTGCTGTTTAATTTTGCGCTGTTCGTGAGTGTGAGTCTGTTTTTATACAGCCAGTCCATGTGGATGGCGATTTTGATTCTTGGCTGTTTACTCAGCTGTTTCTTAGGATTTTACCGGTTACAGGTGGTGCAGTTTTCGCAAGATCAAACGGTTCGTAGTGAAATTAAAACCGATCTACAGCATGTAGTGAAGTTGACCACTTATGCGCTGCCATTTTTTATTTTACTCTTTCTGTTTTTTCCGCGCTTGCCGCCACTCTGGCATATTCCGATTCAAAATCAACAAGCGGTGACCGGCATCAGTGATCAAATGTCGCCGGGCGATATTGCCCAATTATCACAATCTTCCGCCTTGGCTTTTCGTATTGTTGCGGATATGTCACGTTTACCACCCCGCTCGGAGCTGTACTGGCGTGCATTGGTATTAGATCAATATGATGGCACGCGCTGGACAAGTAGCTGGATCAATCAGCAAGCCCAACAGGCACAATGGATTGCTAATGCAAAGACTAATGTGGATTATCAATACTTGCCAGCTGATCAGCAGCAAATGTGGGTGACAGGCTTGGAACAGTCCATTCCTTTACAGCCACGTTTTTTATTGCGCGAAGATGGCGGAATTACACCAACACGACGGGTACAACGTTCTCAACCCATTAAGTTACGCTGGCTTGGAATGGATCGCTTATTGGAAAAGCAGGAGGAATTAAAAGCTTTTCAAGAAAAAATAAATACCGCAATTCCGCAACAAAAAGATCAGCGTGCCCAGCAGTTTGCCCGGCAGATGTTTACACAGAGCCAATCTGATCCACAACGTTATATCCAGAATATTTTACACTGGTACCAGCAACAGAAATTTGTTTATACCTTGGCACCGGGGCGTTTAGGAGAAAACCGGATAGACGAGTTTCTGTTTCAGTCTCGACAGGGTTTTTGTGAGCATTATGCGTCCAGTTTTGTGATGCTGATGCGTTATGTCGGTATTCCAGCACGTGTTGTGGTCGGCTATCAAGGCGGACAAGCAGCACCCGATGGCCAAAGTTGGGAAGTGCGGCAGCTAGATGCGCATGCCTGGTCGGAAGTTTGGTTAGATAGGCGCTGGCAACGTATTGATCCGACTGCGATAATTATGCCGCAGCGTATAGATCAGGGCATGCAGGATTTAATGGCCAGTGATCAGCAGATTTTTGGCACAGAATCGTCGAATACATGGAAATATCAGCAGTTTTCACTGCTTAAAAATGTTCGGGTTTGGGGCGATTACGCGAGCTATCAATGGCAGCGTAAAGTCGTCGGGTACGATAGCGAGGCGCAAAAAAATTGGTTCGCCAAACTGGGACTGTCTTCGGTTTATAGTTCTGTGCTGATACTGGTGATTGGATGTATCGGTTTAGGGATTTTCTACTTAATGATTGTTAAACTTCGGCAACAGCAGAAAATTCCTGTTTATCAGCGATATATACAGAGTTTTTCCCGAACGCTGCCAGGTAATCTGCATAAACAGAAAAGTGAAACCTTTCAACAGTGGATGTTGCGTTTAATGCAGGAGTGTCCGATTGATCAGCAAGAGATTTTTCAACAGCTGATCCGGCATTATCAGAAAGTCATATTTCTGGAACAGCAGGAACCGAAAGATGCGGCTCACTTTAAAAAAATGCTTAAAGACTGTGCATTTGTTTTGAGGCAGGCGAGAAAAAACTTGTCAGAAAAATAAAAAATGAATATTATGCAAACACTTTAGGCGTATAGCTCAGTTGGTTAGAGCACTACCTTGACATGGTAGGGGTCAGCAGTTCGAGTCTGCTTATGCCTACCAGATTTAAGCCATGAGGCATAAGGGTTTTAAGTGAAAACAGTTACTTAAAGCCCTTTTTAATGTCTATAGTAAATATGCTAGACCTAGTACGGATGACAGAGTTGATGCCCTTGACCAAATCAGCCAATAATTTCCATCACGGCCTTAAACCGGAATAAAAATATTAAAGCTAAACAATTGTAGGCTGACTCATATTTCCATCTCTGTAATATAAAAACTGTTTTGGGCTTAGATATTTATTTTTGAGATAGATTTTTAAACCACGAATCTCCAAAAAATCGTAGCTCACTTCAAACTCGGAATATCAAAACTTAATCAGCCCATTCGGTCCAGTCAGCTAACTCATTCAGTGTACTGCGGTGTGCGTTATTGATGAGTTCTGAAGCGTCAATGCCGGGTGCATCCACACAAGTACCAAAAACTGCGAGTGTTTTGTTATCGACATGGGTAATCCGACTCAACATCACTTCTAGATTGTAAAATCCTTCAGGCATTTTCTGTGGTTTTTTTGCTGTACTGGCTGCATCCCCCATCAGAAATATACGCATCTGATGATTTTCTCGTTTAGCTAATGCTCGGGCTAGTCGCAGGCCGTTATAGGCTTTTTCATCGCCATCGGGTGCAGCATTCAAGATAAAAAAGAATTTCATTTTGACGTGATTCTTGTTGTTGTTATGCTGGAAAAAATATCAGCTATTCAAACTATTATATGCGGTCAGGATTAAATTTTTATTCAGATCAGCTCTCGCAATTTTCCTGATGAGAGTATACAAATAGCTGAGTTCTAAATCATATGTCATCTATTCTTAGAGCCTTAGTCTAGGGCAGAAGTTTTAAAATTTTTATGCGAATAACAAAAAATCCAGTATATCGGTGAAGGCAAGGCGTATACTTTTTGATAACGATTAAAATCATACAGGATCAGAAAAAATGCCTCTTAAATTTGTTATGCGATTCCTTATTATTCTGTTTGCCGTCTTAATTTTAGCCGCAACTGTGATTCAGTTTTTCTTTTCCAGTAAGCTCACCACAGATTTATGGATTATTCTAGTTCCGCTTATTTTGGGTGTTCCTATTCTGGCTTCAGTGGTTTTAACCAAAGATGATGAACTGAATATTCATTCTGGTCACTAACGGATAATGTGGTGAATGGATTAACCAACACTCCAAATAATAAAAAGCTCATCTTTTGATGAGCTTTTTGTTGCCTTAATTTTAGATTAAACCCGTCCAGTAGATCGTGATTCTTAAATTTTTTGCGCCAAGAGCGTGGCAAAACGCTGCTTGATACGTTGTCCATTAGCATCAGTACGATGCAGTTCTCCTACATTTTCATTGTATTTTAAAATCTTCCATCCTTGATAATAAGTCTTTAATTCTCCAGTTCTAAAAGCAAATGGAAAATCAGCTTGGGCGGGGTAGTCTGGAGTATCCATGGCACAAACGATCAGGTTGAATCCATTCGTTTGAGTTGCATGTTGCATCTGCTGAATGAGTCCAGGAATGGTAGATGATTGTAAAAACATCATAACCACGGTGCAGTAGATGAAATCGTACTGGTCAGTGATGCTGCAATCTTGATTAAGGTCACGGATCTGGGTATGAATGTTCTGAATCTGTTCAGCCTGAATGATCTCATCAAGTTTTTGGATGCTCTTGGCATTGACATCCCAGGCATCCACAACAAAACCATTTTGGCTTAAGAATAGGGCATTGCGTCCTGTACCACAGCCTATATCCAGAGATTTACCAGGATTCAGCTCTGGCAATGCGGCACGAATCTCGGAATGTACTGCTGTGAGCTGATATTTCTTGGAGAAATAATCCACAGCTTCACAGTAAAAACTTAACTGGCATTCAACATCTTCACTGGCAGACACGATTTTGTGCCAGGCCTGAGGTTGAATAAAAGGGGGCTGCTGATCCACGGAGAAAACGTGTTCTGAGAGAATTTCTCCCATTTCATCTAGCATGGCAAAATTGATGGTCCCTTTTAAAAGGGTCAGTTTCGCCCAGGTGCCCATTTGGGTGTTATGCGCTTGCTGAAACCCTGCTGGGATCGAATCATGTGTCCAGATCGGAAGTTGCTTATAGCAGACGAGTTGCTCCATCAGGTTTCCTCTATTATATGTCGGTCATCAATTGTGATGCCGGGTTGCAAATGATCCGCAGAGAAAGTCAGTAAAGCAGACAGATGCATGATGTGTATAGTTAAAAATTCGTTATTTTGCAGCTCGTCTCCTCATTTCTAACTGAAGTAAACATTCTCTATTTTGTTGATGGATATTCTTGCTGAATAGAAAACCGGTCTTTTCTGTATATGAGTATTTTGAATACAGCGGATTGTTTAGTAATACCGAGACTTTTTTGTAAAAATCACTTTATTTAGGGCTTAATTCATACGAAAATTAAGCAGATTTTAACAGTGCTTGCTTGTATTGGTGGTGGAATGAGCAATGTGAAAGGGAATTCGACTGTCTAAAATATCGCTGCTTATTTAAAATATAGGTATTTATGCGTGCCGTAAATTGTGTTCACTGTAACGCATAAATAGGAAAATGCTATGGTTTATAAATTGCTGTTGACGCTTGGTACATTTGTCAGCTTATTCGTCACCGGTTGTGTAAGTACCACTCAGATGGGTGCAAGCGCAGAGCGTAAACAGTTACTGTTGGTGCCCCAATCGGTTCTGGAAAACTCGGCGAATGCCCGATATGAAAAATATGAACAGGAAGCCAAAGCCAAGCATACTTATATTAGTAATGCTCGCCTGACTGAAATTATGCAAACTCTCATTCCTCATGCTGAAAGTATGATGAGCAAGGAGCGCAAAATTCACTGGAAAATTAGTGCAAATTTAAACAATTACCCGAATGCAGTTTCTGTTGCCAGCGGCCAGATCGTGGTGAGTACAGCATTTATTATTGGTCCGACCTTCACTGATGATGAATTGGCGACGCTGGTTGCACATGAAATGGCGCATATTGTGCGTCAGCATGGTCGTGAAAAAGCTTCTATTTTAAATTTAGGCCTATTTACTGCACATAACCGCAGCCTCGAATTAGAAGCCGATCAGTTGGGGCTGGAAATTATGGCCCGCGCCGGCTATAACCCGGATGCTGCGATCAGCTTTTGGGAAAAAACCGATCTATTGCTGAAGCGAACTGAGGCTTTGCTGCAAAAATCAGGTTCATCTCAAAAAATGCCGTCTTTACTGGTTTCACACCCACAACATGAAGAGCGTATGCGGCAGATCCAAAAACATGTGCTGATGATGAAAGCATTGCAGCAATCACTCAATATCAGAAATCTGTCTGCTCCGACAACCGGATTGACTGTACTGTAGCAATCAGCTCGCCATTTTTCGGCATTCAGCGGCACACTGCTGACAAAACTGTGCACATTGTTGGCAATGCTCAGCTTGATGTTTCACGCATTCTTCAGCACAGTTATCACACATTTGTGCACAGAGACTACAGATTTCTGCACTAAAAGGGGAATTCCTTTGCTCAGCATGTGCACAGAGCTTACAGATTTCTGCACAGTCCAGGCATCGCTTGATACATTCTCGCATCATTTCTACTGAATCTTCATTTAAACAGGCGCTAGCACATGTAGTGCAGGCCAAAGAGCAGTTCATACAGGCTTTCGCGCATTCTGAAAAGTGAATAGCATTCATATTATTTTCCTTTTGTAACTATAAGGATTGATGTTCTTGGTTCTATAAACTAATGAGAAAAAGAGAAACAGAAAAGTCCTGTTGCGTGATGAAAAGTAAGCAATGTGAGCCTGCTTAACTTTCTTGCAAACAATGTAAAAACTCTACAAGGCTAAAATTTGTCATCAATATGCATTGTTCAAGTTTAATAGGGGGCCGGTAGGGCAGAGTGATTGGTGATCAGGATCTGCTGCATTTTTCCTATATACCGTGACAAAAAACTTTTCGAACTCAAAATAGGCAAGCGTAGTATGAAATATTAAAAAACGAGAGATGATGAAGATGTGCGCCAATTATCGACCTATTGCTCCGCATCGCGCCTATTTGCTGCATTTTCCTGAACCCAAGGATTTATTTTTTAAAGATGATTTATATCCCTTAAGTGATGGCCCTTTGATCTTTGCCGGTACTCAAGGTGTGGAGTGGAGGTCGGTCAAGTTCGGTATGATTCCGCCATGGGCTAAAGACTTAAAGATTGGCCGTAGAACCTACAATGCCCGTACGGAAACAGTGCATGAAAAGCCCAGTTTTCGCCATGCATGGTATCACAGTCAGTTTGCCCTGATTCCTGTTGAAACCATTTATGAGCCGCGGTATATCGAGGGTAAAGCACAACGCTGGGGAGTCTATCGTCAGGATGGTTTGCCTTTTACGGTCGCGGCCATCTATGAAAATGCCATCATTCAGGGCGAACAAATCTGTTCTATGTCCATGTTGACCATCAATTCAGCACAGCATTCACTAATGAAACAGTTTCATAAGCCCGGAGAGGAGAAACGTTCGATTGTGGTGATTCCTGAGCAGGATCGCGAAGAATGGTTACATTGCCACTTTGATGAGGCTGCCCATTTTTTTCGCAATTTTAATCCGCAAGAATTTACCTGCTCGCACATGCCGCGCTGAAGATCGCATAAATTCTTATTGTTCTACGAATGGTTACTCGCTCAATGGTTACTTTTAAGAATATCCTGCCCATCAAAATAAACGGATCACTGGTTTGTCTGCATCTCTGTGTATCAATCTCTTGAGCTGGAAGGATCGGATTTTTCCAAATGATCTATAAGAGAAGTGAATTCTGGCATTTTCTTTTATGGTAATTTGAGTGAAGATATTCTCAAAACATTTTATTTTGTGTGAAAATTAACATTTAAATAGTGTTGAATGTGATGAGCTATACAGATTAATATGTGTACACATTTATTTACATAACGTGAGTTTGATCTTGAATTTTTAAGTCAGATTTATAGCTTTTTTAACCATGCATACTCCCGTATACAATAGATCAGGCTGATAACGTAGCTGTAATAGAGTTAAATTCGTCCATGGTTATGTTGCTAAAGCAATTGATAAAGTCTCGTCGTCTGCATCTCAGAACACTGATTCTATTCCTGTCAGTTTTTAGTATGTCGAGCCTGTTTTTGATTTCCTTGGGCGCCAATTACTATATTCAACGTCATGAACTTGTTGAAAATTCGCTTGAAGTCAACCTGGAGTATGCGGCCAAAGTTGCGCAAGGCGTGGACCAGCAGTTAAAGAATACCTTGATGGAATTGTCCTATAGTGCCTCCGTGCTGGGTCAAACCTTTGATCAGGCTGAAGTCACTCGGGCTGAGGTAAATCGTCTTAAAAATCAGTCCGACCATTTTAATAGTGTCGTGCTTGCGGATTCTCAGGGAGAGATCCTGAAATTTGCACCTGCAGAGCTTGTTAGCGATGGTATCAATACCACTTTGGGGGTTCGTGAATCCATAAAACGGAAACAAACCTATATCTCACCCCCTTATCATTCTTCCACCAACAATATGATTGTTTTTGTGTCACAGCCCATTTTTGATCAAAATCATCAGTACCTGGGCCTGATTGGCGGAGCGATTTATTTAAAGAAAGAAAATAGTATCAGTGAGCTGCTCAGCAGCCATTATGGTTATATCAACCATTATATGTATGTCCTGGACCCGTCCAATAAAATCATCTTTCATCCGGATTCGAGCCAAATCGGTCGGAAGATTGAAAATAATGCTGATTTGGCATTTATGGAGCAAATGAAATCCGGAAAAATGCGTCTGACCACTCATCAAGGTGTGGACAGTCTGGCTGGCTTTGCACCTATCCCGACCACAGGATGGACCGTGATTTCTCAGCAGCCCACGTATGTGGTATTAGAACAGGCACGTCACATCGTTTATAAATTCAGTTTGGCCATCATCTTTTTTTATCTGCTGGTTTTTTTCATTTTTTGGTGGATTTCCCGCTGGATTTCTTCACCACTTCATCAGTTGGCAAAGATTGCCGGTTCTCTGCATACTCCGGACATCACCCATAAAATTCACAGTGTAGAACCTTGGTATTATGAGGTACACAAGTTTAAGCTGTCGTTGTTACTCAGTGCACAAAACTTTAGTGAAAGAATTTCCGAGTTGAAGCATCACGTGAATACTGATCCACTGACCGGTTTCTATAATCGACGGGGAATGGATATTTTTATCCAGGATTTTATGGATACCCAGACGATGTTTTCAGTGATCGCGATTGATATTGATTTTTTTAAAAGAATTAATGATACCTATGGGCATGATCGCGGCGATCAGGTGTTAAGAAAAGTGGCGGAATATATCCAGAAAAACTTTCGCGATGAAGATGTGTGTTGCCGAACAGGAGGCGAGGAATTCATTGTTCTGGCCGCCGGAACAGATAAAGAGCAGGGCTATGCCAGTGCAGAGCGTCTCAGACGCAAGCTGGAAATGACGCTGATTGATAGTATTGGTCCGGTCACGGTCTCTATTGGAATTGCGCATTGGCCGACTACTTCAAGCAATATTCAAGCGGTATTTAAAAAAGCCGATGATAAGTTATATCAAGCCAAAATCAGTGGACGTAACTGTATTCGCTATTAAGCTGGAGCTTGGCTGTAGCTGTAAAATGGTTAAGCATAAGCCGTTTTTAAATCAGCTAAGGGTGCTGCAGCTGCATAATAATAACCTTGTAGCGCATCACAGCCTTTCTGCTTGAGAAAATTGGCCTGAGCTTCGGTTTCTACCCCTTCTGCAACCACTTCCAGTCCGATGGTATGCGCCATGGTAATCATTGCATCCACGATGGCTGCATCCTGATCATGCTGCGGCAGATATTCAATAAAGCTGCGATCCAGTTTGATCTGGTCCACCGGTAAACGGCGTAAATAACTTAAACTTGAATAGCCTGTACCAAAATCATCAATTGCCACCTGAACACCTAAAGCACGAACCGAATGTAAAATTTCGATTGAGCGATCGGCACCCGTGATCAGCATGCCTTCAGTCACTTCGATTTTCAGTAATTCCGGTGCCAGTTGACTGTTTTGCAGTGTCTGTTGCAGCTCCGCGAGGAAACCGGTTCGACGGAATTGTAAAGGAGAAATATTTACCGCCACGCTGAGCGGATCAGTGTGATGGTTGTTCCAGTACACGATATCCAGACAGGCCTGCTGTAATACCCATTGACCGATGGCTACAATCTGACCGGTTCTTTCAGCGACTGGAATAAAGACCGCGGGTGAGATCAGGCCCCGTTCAGGATGCTGCCAGCGTAATAACGCTTCGACACTTTTGACTTGCCCGCTGCGAGAGTCCACGATGGGTTGATAAAACAGTTTAAATTGTTGTGCTTCGAGCGCCTGCATTAATTCATGACGTAAATCGACATAGCCCATTTCGGATATCGTTGCAGAACTCACTGCAGGCCAATGCCAGGTATTGCGGCCTTGTCTTTTCGCTTCACTCACGGCCTGTAAGGCTTGATGTAATATTTCTCGAGATTGAGTAACTTCAGGGTGATCTGCTGCAATTCCGATACTGGCACTAATATGGATGTTGTGACCCTCAATATTAAACGGCAGGGATAACAGCTTGAGAATGGACTCAGCCACTAATGTCACTTCTTCTTGATCATGACGCTTATTTAACAGCATGACAAATTCATCCCCGGTAAAACGGGACAAAATATCTCCGGCTTGCAGTATTTCCTGTAAGCGGGTAGCGACGGTTTGAATTAGCTGATCACCGACTACATGCCCTAAACTCTCATTTAATGGATGAAAATCATCCAGATCGATATAGAGAATGGCTAAGGGCTGCAGACTGCCATGTTGTATTTCAAAGTCGAGATCTAACAGTTCTTCAAAGGTTTGCCGGTTGACCAGGTTGGTCAGGCTATCGTGTGTGCGTTGGTGAATGATATAGGCTTCATCTGCCTGTTGCTGGGTAATATCCTGCTGAATACCAATAAAATGCGTGCATTTTCCCTGTTCATCCAGAATAGGTCCCAAGATCAGCTGATTCCAGAACCAACGGCCATCTTTACGATAATTCTTTAAGGTCAGCTTGATTTCATGCTGTTCTTCGATCGCCTGTTTCATCGCCTGAATCATTACTGGATCAGTTTCTGGCCCTTGTAGAAAACGGCAATTTTTCCCCAGCACTTCATCTTCCGTGTAGCCTGTTAAAGTCAGGAATGCCGGGTTGACATAGACAATCGGCATATCAAAAGCAGTGGCATCTGAGATAACCGTACCATGCGGGCTGGCATCCACGCCACGCTTGAGCAGGCGTAGGTTTTCTTCAGCACGGCGGCGAATGCTGATATCCCGCGCGATACTGAATACACCAATGACCTGTTGATTTTGCATAATCGGTAGATAAGTTAAATCCAGCCAGTAACTTTTCCCCGCCGCATTATAAGCCCGTATTTCAAAATATTGTGCTGTGCCTTGCACGGCCTGCTCAAAAGCCGAGATCGTAATATCTTGAGATTCTGGATGTAAAAATTGCGAATAATGTAGACCCTGAATGTCCTCGAGAGCAAAACCTGTGATCGTTTTGGAGGTCAGATTCGCATCCAGGATATAGCCTTGCAGATCCAGTTCAAATACGGCATCGGGATGGTGTTGAAAGAAAGAACTGTATTTTTCATTTATGGCCAGTCTTTGCTGGCGTTCATGCTGATGATCGATGGCCAGTGCAATCAAGGCTGCCGCACGACGTAGTAATTTGATATTTTCTTCAGTCGGATGTTTGGCATGGCGGTAATAGGTGCCAAAAGTTCCATACAGTACGCCTTGAGCATTCAGGACAGGCATAGACCAGCAAGCACCCAAATTTTCTTGCTGGATAAGATCTTGAAAAGGTGCCCAGTTAGGATCCGTGCTGAGATCTTCACAGATCACCAACTGACGACTAAATGCAGCAGCGCCACATGAACCGATATGCGGGCCTATTTCAAGATCTTTAAGCGCCTGTCGATATTGGCTGGAAAAATGTTGACCGCCACTGATCAGGTTCAGAGTATGGGCTGACTCTGAGTACAACATAATAGAAACTATCGCATCGGGAATACGGCTTTCCAACCACTCGGTTACGCTATGCAATATTACGTTCAGTTCCGTATGCTGCCCAATTAAATTCACAATGTATTGGGTGTCGAGATCAGCAAACTTATTTGACATAGAGCATCCTTTATCTTTTTGCTATGTTGGACTCATGTGTTACATCAAAATGGCTACAGTTCACTCATTTTTATATAACAATATCATAAACTAAATTAAAATATCCTAAAATAAAGATGTGACAAAATTCACGTAATAACTGTTTTATATAAATCTTTAATATGTCATTTTCTGTTAGTGCTCAAGTATTCCGAATTAAGGCTGCTCATTTTAGATCGCATCTTTTAGCTTAGATTAGCGGTATTAACGGTAATGGATAAGGTTTATATAAATTATCTGTATTTTTCGCATGGCTTTAAGAAAAACGAAGATTTGACTGTGTTGATATGTATCTGAATCAGCCAGCTGTCGTTGTTTGATTGCTTGATCAGGACAAATGGTATAACTCTATTGAGGGTGACGAACATCCTGGCATTTAAAAGTCTGCACAGCATAGAGCATATATAAGAAATAATAAGACAAGTCCAAACTATCTATATCGCTCGCGTTGTGTGTTTATACATGGCTGAAAGATGCTGTCTGATTTAGGGAGAAAGGTGATGCAACTTCAAAATATTCGCAACATACTGATCACAATGACCACGTTTGTAATATTCCCGATCACAGCTTGGGCGCATTGTGATTCTTTGGATGGTCCGGTGGTGCAAGATGCACGAATCGCACTGCAAAAAGAAGATCCAACGCCGGTGCTCAAGTGGGTCAAAGCAG
The DNA here is from genome assembly GCA_029267635.1 of Moraxellaceae bacterium. GTDB lineage: Bacteria > Pseudomonadota > Gammaproteobacteria > Pseudomonadales > Moraxellaceae > Acinetobacter. The sequence continues at coordinate 23,854 of JAJUIK010000005.1, forward strand.
AAGATGAAAGTGAAATACGTGATATTTTTAAACAGACTATTGCGGTACGTGGCAAGGGGGTGGATGCCCAGACACTGGCGGATCGCTATTTCTTTGAGACTTTGGTACGCATTCATCGCGCGGGTGAAGACGAGGGATTTACCGGTTTAAAGCCCGCTAGTCATGTGGATGCAGGGATTGTGGCAGCCGATCATGCGCTGCAATTGGGTTCAGCCAGACAGTTGGCACAACAGCTGTCCTTAGCTGTTGCTGAAGGCATACAAAAACGTTTTGCCGTTGTAGCCGAGCGAAAAAAGCAGGCTGCAGAGAGCGTGCAGGCCGGCCGTGAATATGTTGAAGCTTATGTGGATTACATTCACTTTGTCGAGCGTGTCAATCAGTTGACTTCACAAGGGGTTTCGCATCTGCATGCTAAGCCGGACAGACACGAGGAATAAGTCATTGAAGTAAGCCTTATGTTAATTATGTGAATATTAAAAGCTAAGAGTCTTTATAGATCAGCTTCATATGATTTTCTTTCATTACATTGCACAAGTTTGTAACAGCTGCTGGCTAGGAATAATGCATGAGAGGGGTAGAGTAATAAGAGTCGTAATTAGGACGACATATCCCAAGTACAACAAAGGATGGATATGAAAATGGCTAATCAACAACAGAACCAACAAAATGACCAACAGCGTCAACAAAATCAACAGTCTGATCAGCAAAAGCAGCAACAACAGCAATCTGATCAGCAACGTCAGCAAAATCAGCAAAATCAGCAGCAAGGTAATCAAAGCAAAAAACAGTGGGATCAGTAAGTTTTGATTAAAAATGCATGAAGCCCTAAAGTGATTTAGGGCTTCTTTTTTATTCTGGTTATTGTACCTCTGAATAATTTATTACTATATCAACTTGAGCTGAATTTTCATTGACGCGATCTTGAAGTTTAAATGCTTACTGAATATAGACGGGTTAGAAAAAAATAAAAAACTCCATTTCCTCTTTTATTGTATGTTCCTGAGAGATGAGTTTTATGGTTTTCTCTGTACATAATAAATAGAAGTTACAAGGTTTAAAATTCCCAGAAAATTCTGTGTTTATTTTTATAGGTGATTCATATTGCTGCAATTGTAATTTTTTGATACTTTCGTCACACATATTCTATGCTTTTTAAGTATGTGCATTTGCTCAATATTTTAAAAGATAATTTAAAGATGAACTTAATTGATGACCTGTGATGATGATCAAATCGACCAATGTTTTTTTTGTAACCAGTTTATTTGGCGTGATGATTTTAATCAGCGTAGCAATATATTTTTACCAAGTCCGTCAGAATTTTCAGGAATTTAAAAATAATTTTCAGGAAAATGTAGGGATTTTTAAACAACAGGCGATCAACCCTGATACGATCATTCATCTACAAGTCAATGAAATTGATTTGGCGGGAGATTATGCGCGGATTGAACATCTGATGACGAAGTATTTCAAGCGCAGCCTCGATTTTGAAAATAAGTACCGCCAGCAAAAAAATGATTTAAAGATCAATAGTCTTTTTAGTGTGGCACATCTAAAACAAGACCCATCTCTTGCAATAGCAGAAGCTAACCTGAATCGTGCAGATTTTCTTTTTATTGCGATGTATCAAGACAAATCCCAAATGTTTGATCAGTTGCTCATTGATGCCAATCAAATTGAATTATCCACCCATAAAAGAACTGATCAATTTCACCAAAATTTTGATCAGTTTTTTACCCAGTATGTCAAAACTCAAGAACAGATTCTTAATTTAGAAAAACATAGCTTGGCATTGAAACGTGACATGCTGCATGTGCTGAAAGATCATCCCTGGAAAATCGAAAATGATCAGCTGGTTTTTCAGGATTCTGTTCATCAGCAGAAATTCCAACAGTTGCAAACTGAACTTTTGCAGACGCATATGAAAAAGATAGACATGCAAGAAAAAGCATTGGTGTTATTTTTGATGTTGTATTCTTAAGGTTGGAATTGCTCTCTTTAAAGTGATTTGCTGGCTCAGGAAGTCACTTTTTTATTGATGATCTGACTAAAATTTAAAAACCTATTCAAAAACTAAAAATATCCATGATAAAAGTATGGGTATTTAATTATTCATATATTCTATTTTTAGAAAATTAAGAACTGAAACTAATTGGGATAATAGAGATATTGTAATTATTTAAATAATATTTACCCTATGATAAAAATAACGAAAATGAACAGGGATAAACAGCAAAGTGAGAGCAAAAATATTATTCAGTATTCTATTGGTTTTGATGCTTGTGGTGATGTTTGTGGTCAAGCAAGAAATAGAACAACAGCGTCATCAAGATTTAATACAAGCGATTGCTGAAGCTGAATTATTGTCTCAAAAAGATCATCAGTAGAATCATGTTATCCATTCCTTATTAAATAACAGCAGTGATCGAATGAGAGGTTCGTATGCTGCGCTGGAAAATTGAAAGACACATGAGCTTATGCAATTGCCTTGCAGTGGTGATGTAGAAAATGAAAAGCAATTCATTTTGCTTACATTTAAGCATGTTATAAATCAGTTTGATCAATGATCAATAGAGTAAATAAAATGAATAATCACAATAAGATAAAGAAGATTTTGTTGCTTACAGTCATGGGTAGTCTATTGTTATTGGGGCATGCCAGTTACTTGAAAAATCAGCGTGAAAAACGTCAGAAAGTGAATAAGGTCATTGAGGAGGCCAAGCAGTCCTTGGCCGTGGTTGAAGCAAGTCCACATCAATTTCGTCAAATTGGGACTGTCACACCGGGAACTCATGCTAAACATGATACTGCTCTTTAATTTTAAAATTTTTTAATTAATTGGTATAAGATAAATTTTGGTATTGTTATTATTTAAAATTTTATTGATATAAAACATATTATTATTTTTAATAATTGGTTTTTTTTGAGTTTGGTTAATTAAGAAAATCCTCGTTATAATACTCCTCTATTTCATAGTTCATTGATAAATACTTATAGGTGAACTGAAATTCCACTGATAGAAAAGAGAAAGGCTGCATACTGTAATGCGGCTTTTTTTGTTTTGTGTACTGGAACGATTAAGCGAAACAAGCTCAGTATAGCATTGCTGTGCTGAGATGAATCAAGTGAGTTAATCTCGGCAGTGAAACCATTGGTTTTTAGATAGATGGTTTGGGAACTTCAGGTTTCACAGTGCTATGGGATGAATAAGGCTCAACAGCGCAAAATTATATGTACAGAGGCGATGATAAATGAAGATGCTAATTCTGACGATCCGGCTTATTTGGGAGGTTATATGAATGATAATTTTGTTGCTATCCAGCAAGCGCTGGACTTAAATCAAGATGAGCCGAAACAACTGGCCGAAAATTCATTTACCGCTTCATTTTTAGATGAAGTGGACAAGAGAAAGTGGTTGGAGCAAATTCAGCAGCTTTAATTAGAAAAACCGCATTGAAATGCGGTTTTTATTTTTGATGATTATTTAGGCTGGCGTGTCATGCTCAGTAAAATATGGTCTTTATCAATAAAATGATGTTTTAAGGCTGCTAATAAGTGTCCCACCACCAGCACACCGGCAAACCAGGATAAATAGGCATGTAAAGGTTTTACAATCGCTAAAAGTTCTGGGTTCTTTTCCAGTAAACGCGGGATCTCAAATAAATACAGCACAGGTACAGGCTTGCCCACACTCCAGCTAAATAAACAGCCGGTAATCGGAATCGCGATCAGCATAAAGTACAGGCCTAAATGTCCTGCATGAGCCAAAACTTTCATGGTGGGAGACATACTATCCGGGAGTTTTGGTGCAGGATGGGTATAACGCCAGAAAATCCGGATGATCAGTAAAAAGATAATCAGCGTAGCAATATTTTTATGTAGGGTAATCACATCGCCCTTAAAGCTGCCATCGACATCATAGCTTAAAAAATTACCGCTATAAAAACCGATGAGCCAGGCTGCAATAAAAATCAGGGCCATGATCCAATGTAAAAATTGTGCGGTACGTGTGTAATATTGCGGGGAGCTAGACATTTTGATGTCCTATTCAGTTTATTTTGCCGTGCGCCGATCATAGTAGAGAAAAATAGTTGGAAAAATCGGATGCTTGTAACGGTGCGTTGCCAAAATAGAACGATTAAGTAGGATTTGGCTTTTTGAAACATTGGGTGATTGCCCCGTACTTGCACAAATCATGCAAATTATGTATTTCTTCTAGTAGAAGGTTTAGGCAAAATACAGGCGATTGATCTTGCTTACCTCATCAGGAATTTCTTGTGAAAAAACTAACATTATTATTTGCTCCTTTAGTTCTTGCTTTAACCGCCTGTGTTGCACCAACAGGAACTACCACGGGGACCACAACCACCACCAATAGTACAGCGCAACAATTGGGTGTGGTGGCGATCAAAGTTGCGGCCAATGCAAAATGTAATACTGAGTTAAATAATCTTCCGGCATGGCAAAATGCCACTCGTTTGATGACGGCTCAACAGAAACAAACCGTGCAAAGCAATATTTGTGGTTGTGTCAGTGAGAAAGCACCGACCAGCGTGACTGCAGTCGATTTGGCTGCAGCAGCGATTGATCCTGCTGCACGTGCAACGATTGTAACAAATGCGGTGAACCGTACGATCAATGCATGTATCAATGAAGCATTACAATAAGTTTTAAAATAAGTAAACAGGCTGACATTGCTCAGCCTGTTTTTTTGTGATTGATGAGAGAATGTACATGAAAATTGCCGGTGTGGATGAAGCAGGACGTGGACCATTAGTTGGTTCAGTCGTTGCTGCGGCCGTGATTTTGGATCCGAATAATCCGATTGATGGCTTGAATGATTCAAAAAAACTCACTGAAAAAAAACGAGAAAAGCTATTTATTGAGATTCAGGAAAAAGCGCTGGCCTGGAGTATTGCTGAAGCCTCAGCGCAGGAAATTGATGAGATCAATATCTTGCAGGCCTCTTTGCTGGCAATGCGCCGTGCGGTGGAAAATTTGGTCCTGCAGCCAGAAAAAGTCCTGGTAGATGGCAATAAAGAACCGCAAGGTTTGCTCATGACCTGTGAAGCGATTATTGGAGGAGATGCTTTACATGCAGAGATTTCTGCTGCCAGTATTTTGGCAAAAGTGACCCGTGATCGTCAGATGGTGGTATTAGATCAGCAATATCCGCATTATGGTTTTGCCAAACATAAAGGCTATCCGACCAAAGCACATTTTGAGGCAATTGCCCAGTATGGTGTAATTGCCGAGCATCGCCGCAGCTTTGGTCCGGTAAAGAGAGTGCTTGAAGGAACTGTAAAATAGAATGGTACTGAAAAATTTAAAGCGGCTTAGGTAAGCCGCTTTAGAGGAAAAAACTTTAATGATTTAACGATTAAAGTCTTTGCTTGGATAACTGTCGTCTTCATAAAAAGCAGGTTGGTAATCCTGATCTATGTGTTGCAGGTGTTCATGCATAGCGCGCTCATGCTGGATACGCTGGTAGATCTCTTCACGATGAACGGACACTTCTTTCGGAGCATTGACGCCAATACGGACCTGATTACCTTTAACACCAAGTACAGTCACACTGACCTGATCCCCAATCATTAATGTTTCTCCGACGCGTCGAGTCAGAATCAGCATGTTTATCTCCTTGCTAAAACGCTAAACCTGCGATAGTTCTTGCACAAATAAAAAATAATAAGCACATTATTATCAAAGAAAATTTAAACAGAAAGTCAAAAAATACTGAAATAACAGTCCTGTTGAAATTTTCTAAAAACCTCAAGCTAAATATAACAGAGCCGCTATAGAAAAAACCATAGCGGCCCAGTATTTTTTATCACGCTTTAGTTGAATATTAATTCAATATTTTAAACTTAAGCACGTGCACTGCTTTCGCCGTGTTCACGGTCTAAACCAAAGGCGGTGTGAAGTGTACGAACAGCAAGTTCCAGATAATTTTCTTCAATAATCACCGAAATTTTAATTTCAGACGTTGAGATCATGAGAATGTTAATGCCTTCATCTGCCAAGGCTGTGAACATCTTGCTTGCAACACCTGCGTGAGAACGCATACCGACACCCACGATAGATACTTTTACGATATCATCACGAGTAGCCACTTCACGTGCACCAATGTTTTTCGCAGTTTCTTCAAGAATCGCTTTCGCTTTCGCCAGCTCACCACGGTTTACCGTAAACGTGAAGTCAGTAGTACCATCTTCTTCTACGTTTTGGATGATCATGTCCACTTCGACGTTGGCAGCACCAATCGGAGACAAGATTTTAGAAGCAATACCTGGTTCATCAGGCACACCCAGAATAGTTAATTTAGCTTCATCACGGTTAAATGCGATACCAGAAATAATTGGTTGTTCCATGTTGTCTTCCGCTTCTGTGGTGATTAGTGTACCGACGTTCTTTTTGAACTCTTCGTCGAATGCGCCATCATCGTCATTATCAAAACTTGATAATACGCGTAAAGGCACTTGGTATTTACCCGCAAATTCTACTGAACGAATTTGTAAGACTTTAGAACCAAGAGAGGCCATTTCCAGCATTTCTTCAAATGAAATGCGATCAACTTTTTTCGCTTTTGGTGCAACACGCGGGTCGGTAGTATATACACCGTCCACATCGGTATAAATCTGACACTCATCGGCTTTGAGTGCAGCAGCCAGCGCAACACCTGAAGTATCTGAACCACCACGACCAAGTGTCGTGGTGTTGCCTTCAGCGTCAAAGCCCTGGAAACCGGCAACCACAATCACGCGGCCGGCATCGAGATGCTCAGTCATCACGTCTGTATCAATCGATTCAATACGTGCCTTGGTGAAGGCGCTGTCAGTTTGAATGCCGACCTGGCGACCTGTCAAAGATTTAGCTGCTACGCCAATAGAATTGAGCGCCATAGCTAACATGGAAATCGTTACCTGTTCACCGGTTGAAACCATTTGGTCCAACTCACGTGGATCTGGTGTTGCGGTAATGGCTTTCGCGAGAGCAAGCAAGCGGTTGGTTTCACCACTCATCGCAGATACGACCACCACAACTTTGTGGCCGTGATCATGCCAGCGCTTCACACGACGAGCAACATTTAGAATGCGCTCGGGGGTACCCATAGAAGTACCGCCATATTTTTGAACGATTAATGCCATAGTTGTTCCATATAAGCCATGACCCTGAAGTTGTCGGTCAGGGTCAGTTACACAAAAAGTGAAGTTTTATTGCTGTTCCAGCCAGGCAGGCACCGCTGCCATGACGGAGTCAAACTTCTCGTTAAGTGGCGCGCCACCTTGTGCCAAGTCAGGTTTACCACCACCTTTACCGCCTAGTTCAGCAGCAAGATGTTTGATGATGTCACCTGCTTTAAGAGCTGCATTGTATTGTTTTGCCACAGAAGCGATAAGGCTGACTTTGTCAGCTTCAACACCGGCAAGAACAATGACTGCATCTTCTAATTTTGATTTTACGCTGTCGTGCAAATTGCGTAGCGATTTGGCATCCAGACCTTGCACAGTTGTGATCAGGGTCGTACGACCTGCAAGCGTTTGCACTTTGCCTAGCAATTCAGCAGCCTGGAAATTGGCCAGTTTCTGATTCAGCTGTTCAATCTGTTTTTGCAATGCTGCTGCATTTTCTACAGTGGCCTGTACACGCTCAAAGGTTTGGTCTTTTTGTGCTTTCAATAAGGCGTCGATGTTACGAATGGTCGTATCGGCTTTTTGTACCACTTCAAGGGCTTTTGTACCGGTAACGGCTTCGATACGACGCACGCCAGCCGCAATACCACCTTCAGACACGATCTTGAACAGACCAATGTCACCCGTGCGTTTTACATGGATGCCACCACACAGTTCGATCGAGAAGTTTTTCTCTTCAAGGAGAGAACCCATAGAAAGTACGCGAACTTCTTCACCGTATTTTTCACCAAACAGCATCATCGCGCCTTTGGCTTTGGCGGATTCGATATCGAGCAATTCGGTAGATACGACGGTATTGGCAATCACTTCACGATTCACCAATTGTTCTACTTGCTGCAACTGTTCAAAGCTGACCGGTTGATCATTGGCAAAGTCAAAACGCAAGATATCGGATGCAACCAATGAACCTTTCTGTTGTACGTGCTCGCCCAAGATTTGACGAAGAGCGGCATGCAAAAGGTGCGTTGCAGAGTGGTTGCGTGCAGTTGCTTCACGAATGTCGGCTTTGACAATCGCTTCAACCTGTTGTGCTGCTTTCAGGCTGCCCATGGTTACGATACCCTGATGCACAAAGGCACCACCAGATTTTTTCGTGTCCTGAACTTCAAAAATACCAGTTTCATTTTTGAATAGTCCTGTATCACCAATCTGACCGCCGCTTTCTGCATAGAAAGGGGTCTGGTTCAATACGATTAGGGCTTCATCACCTTCAACCACTTCATCGACCTGTTCGCCATCTTTGTAAATCGCGATGATTTGACCCTGACCTTGCGTGGCTTCATAGCCTTCAAATTGGGTTTCACCTTCAACTTTTACAATGCTGTTATAGTCGACGTTAAATTTACCCGCTTCACGGGCGCGCTGACGTTGTGCTGCCATTTCAACTTCAAAACCGGCTTCATCAATGGTGAGGTCGCGTTCACGCGCGATGTCAGCGGTTAAATCTGTTGGAAAACCATAGGTGTCATACAGTTTGAAGACGGTTTCACCCGGGATGACGGTACCTTGAAGATTGGCTAATTCACCTTCAAGTAGCTTCAAACCTTGCTCAAGGGTTTTGGCAAACTGTTCTTCTTCACGAAGCAAGGTCGCTTCAATGCGCTCTTTATTGGCTGCCAGTTCTGGATAAGCTTCGCCCATCACATCAATCAGCGGTTGCAGCATTTTGTGGAAGAAGCTGCCGGTTGCGCCGAGTTTGTTGCCGTGGCGCACTGCACGACGAATAATACGGCGTAACACGTAACCACGACCTTCATTCGACGGGTTTACGCCATCTGCAATCAAGAAGCAGCAAGAGCGCGTGTGGTCTGCTAGTACGCGTAACGATGGTTGGCCTTGGTCTTCAATGCCAATGATGTTGGCCGCAGCTTTGAGTACATGCTGGAACAGGTCGATTTCGTAGTTGGAATTGACGTGCTGCAGCACCGCAGAAATACGTTCCAAGCCCATGCCAGTATCCACAGATGGTGCTGGAAGTGGATGCAATACACCATCTGCAGTACGGTTAAACTGCATGAATACGTTGTTCCAGATTTCGATGAAACGGTCGCCATCTTCTTCTGGTGTCCCTGGTAAACCGCCCCAGATGTGATCACCGTGGTCATAGAAAATTTCAGAACATGGACCGCAAGGACCGGTATCACCCATAGCCCAGAAGTTGTCTGATGCGTACTGGCCACCTTTATTGTCACCAATACGGATAATGCGGCTGGCATCTAGGCCAATTTCTTTGTTCCAGATGTCATACGCTTCGTCGTCAGTATGATAAACCGTAGCATACAAACGATCTTTTGGTAGGGCTAGCCATTCATCGCTAGTCAAAAATTCCCAGGCAAATTTGATCGCATCACGTTTGAAGTAATCACCAAACGAGAAGTTGCCCAACATTTCAAAGAAAGTATGGTGACGTGCAGTATAACCGACATTATCCAAGTCGTTGTGTTTACCACCGGCACGCACGCATTTTTGTGAACTGGTCGCACGAACATAATCACGCTTTTCCAGACCCAGGAAACAGTCTTTGAACTGGTTCATCCCGGCATTGGTAAACAGCAGGGTCGGGTCATTTGCAGGCACTAGAGAACTCGACGCGACACGTGTATGCCCTTGCGATTCGAAGTAACGCAAAAATGCTTCACGAATTTCAGCGGATGTCATAAAACGAGTACTCACGACCAAGTCACTCCATATTTTCTAAATTGGCTAAATGCACCCCTCCGATTGTTGACAATTCATCGAATATTGGAAGGGCTGGGCTAATATTTTTAAAAACGCCAAATTATAACGGAAAATCCGAACGCGACCAATGATTTTAAGGGGAATATCTTATAAAACTGTGATTATTGAAAAATGCGGTGTCCATTCGGCTCTGCCATGCTTTAACATATATCCGGTTAAGCAATTATTTCAAAATAAAGGATAAGTCATGCAGCGAGTGGCCATCAACGGTTTTGGGCGTATCGGACGTAATGTGTTACGTGCCTGGTTCGAGAATCCCAAAGACTTCCATTTTGAAATAGTCGCGATTAATGATATTGCCGATGTGCAAACCTTGATCCATTTATTTAAATATGATTCTACCCATGGGCGTTTTGCCGGTAAGGTCAATGCAGTGGTGGAACATGAACGCATTTACTTGCAGATTTCTGCCGGTTTAGCCACTTTAAAAGTTGAGGTTTTCTCGCAGGCTAATCCTGTAGCGTTGCCTTGGCAGGCGTTAAACGTGGATGTCGTACTGGAATGTACTGGCCTGTTCCGTTCTCGTGCTGCCGCGACGCAACATATCACCGCGGGTGCCAAACGGGTGATTATCGGCGCTGCGCCGTTTGACACAGTGGATGCCGCGATTGTTTATGGTGTCAATCACCACGAAGTGAAAGCCACGGATCAGATTATTTCCAGTGTGTCGTGTACCACCCAGGCCTTGGTGCCTTTGGTGAAAATCATTGATGATGCTTTTGGCATCAATACTGCTTTGATGACTGAAATTCATGCGGTGACAGCGGATCAGTCGGTGCTGGATCATGCCCATCGAGATTTACGCCGTGCACGTGCTGCTGGACAAAATATTATTCCAACGACGTCTTCTGCTTTAGGCGCGCTCAAGCAGGTCATGCCGAAAATGGCCGGCCGGATTGATGGTTATTCCATCCGGGTGCCTACACTGAATGTGGCGGCAATTGATTTAACGTTTATCGCACATGCACCGATTACCGTGCATCAGATGAACCAGGTGCTGATTCAGGCGGCCGCATCGGATTATGCAGCCATCATGGCGGTCACCGATGAGCCTTTGGTGTCGAGCGATTTTAACCACTCGCCATATTCTCTGATTGTGGATTTAACCCAAACTATGGTAGTAGGACATCAGGCCAAAGTCTTTGCCTGGTATGATAATGAATGGGGCTATGCCAACCGTTTGCTCGATTTGTGCGAGTCTTTTCAATAATATAAAACACAGGTGGCCGGGAAGGTCGCCATATTATTTTTTAATTGGGGGGGTAACATGATGTTACTGATGTGGGGATTTATCTTTCTGTTGGCGCTTGCCGTTATTTTCCTGATTGCGCTGCATTTTAAACAGGAAAAAACATCCCAGGGCGATGAAGGGCAATATCAGCATTTGGCAGATAAAGTGGTTTCATTGGAAGGGAACTTAAAAAAGACGCTGGAGATTATGCAAGAGCTGGTCAAAAGTGTGCATCACGAGCGTGAAACTTTGAGTCAGGCAATACATAAGGTGAGCGCTCTGGAAGCTCAAAATGCTGAATTATTGGGATTGCTGAATCAGTATGTAGGACATGCTGAGGAATTAAAAAAATATACACAACCACCACAGGCGAGCTCATCACAACAAGAATAGAGTTTTGATCCCTTGTTTAAACTTCACAGGATTTTTTGTATTGATTTGCAAGCTGTTGCTGGAGGAAGTGTGGAATAGGATCTATATTAAAAGTCTGAACATTAACGCAATTTTACAGCTTATATGACATCGTATGAATAAGCTGCATTTGTTAAAATTGTCAGGTGCATGCAGCAAACGATCGTGCTAAGATAGGAGAAATCGGGTGTGTTCCCGATTTTTTTATGCGGATTGATTCCGCGCTGACAAGAATTTAGGTTTACAACATGCCCATTTCAGAGACATGGTTATTACCTGACGGTGTAGCTGACGTATTACCAGAACAAGCACAGGTGATTGAATCACTTCGTCGCCGTGCACTCGACTATCTTGCAGTTCGCGGCTATGAGCTGGTGTATACGCCATTTATTGAATACATCGAATCACTCTCTTCTCTTTCTGAATCCAATCAAGATTTAGACCTGGCAACCTTTAAAATTATCGATCAGATTTCCGGTCGTTTATTAGGTGTACGTGCCGATATGACACCGCAGGTGGCGCGTATTGATGCGCATGTCCGTCCCGTGACCGGGGTTGCACGTTACTGTTATGTCGGTACAATTTTGCATACCAAACCGCAAGGTTTTTCCGCTTCTCGCGCGCCTTTACAGTTAGGGGCGGAACTGTATGGGCATGAAGGAATTGAAGCAGACGTTGAAATGATCGACGCGATGCTGGGAATCGTGACGCTGGCAGGTAATCAGGATGGCTTGCACCTGGATTTGGCGCATGTCGGTTTGTTCCGTAGTTTGGTTAAACTGGCCGGTTTAAGCAAAGCACAAGAAAGCCATTTGTCTGATTTATATCAGCGTAAGGCATTGCCTGAATTGGCAGACTATACGGCTGATTTGAATTTGGGTCAGGATTTTTACCAGCTGGGCCGTTATTCCAGTGACCTGAATGCCTTGCAGGCGAATTTGAGTGCAAGCGTACTTGAAGATGCCGCATTTAAAGCAGCGTTGCATGATCTGGTTTCCACCAAACGGCAAATCGAAAGCCGTTGGTCGAATATTCATGTCGGGGTAGATGTTGTTGAATTACGTAGTTATCACTACCACACTGGTTTGATGTTTGCGGTTTATGCACCGAACCGTGCTGCACCACTGGCCCAAGGTGGCCGTTATGATGGCATCGGTGAGCATTTCGGGCGTAGCCGTCCGGCGACCGGTTTTAGCTGTGATCTTTATAGGGTCGCTGATGGTCAGTTTGAACAGCTGGAAGTAGTCGTGGCTCCTAATGGCCAGCAAACAGATTTGGTTCAGGCAATTGACGCCGCACGTCAACAGGGCTTGCGTGTGATTCAGTTGCTGGGCAATGATGATTTAAACTCGGTTCCGTATGCAACGCATCAATTGGTGCAGGTTAGCGGCGAGTGGACAGTCGAAAAGATTTAATCGCGTGGTTGTGCAAAGTCTTGCACAGTCAGGTTTTCAATTTTAACAGCATGATGTAATGAGGCTATTATGGGCAAAAATGTTGTGGTACTCGGTACCCAATGGGGCGACGAAGGTAAAGGAAAGATCGTCGACCTGCTCACAGATCAGGCGGCTGCAGTCGTTCGTTATCAAGGTGGACACAATGCCGGTCATACGCTTGTGGTGGGTGGCAAGAAAACTGTATTACACCTCATTCCATCAGGTATTTTGCGTGAAAACGTATTGTGCTTAATCGGTAACGGTGTAGTGCTTTCACCAGAAGCGCTCATCAAAGAAATGACGATTCTTGAAGAGCAGGGCGTACCTGTTAAAGAGCGTTTGCGTATTTCTCCAAACTGTCCTTTGATTCTTCCAAACCATATTGCACTTGACCAAGCGCGTGAGAAAAAACGTGGCAATGCAAAAATTGGTACTACAGGTCGTGGTATTGGTCCTGCTTATGAAGACAAAGTTGCACGTCGTGCAGTTCGTGTGGCGGACTTGGTGCGTGGTGGTGAAGCATTAAAAGCGCAATTGGCAGAACTTCTTGATTACCATAACTTCCAGTTGACTCAATACTACGGTGTTGAAGCTGTAAAACTGGAAGATGTATTGGCACTCTGCGACCAATGGCGCGAAGTCGTTGCTCCACTCGTGGTTGATGTCACCACTGAATTGCATAATTACCGTAAAAACGGTGACAACATCATGTTTGAAGGTGCACAAGGTTCATTGCTCGATGTGGATCACGGTACTTATCCGTATGTCACCTCTTCGAATACCACGGCTGGTGGGGTAAGTTCTGGTTCTGGTTTAGGGCCATTACACCTTGACTATGTATTGGGTATTACCAAAGCTTACACGACTCGTGTAGGTGCGGGGCCATTCCCAACAGAATTGCATTACGATGCAGCGACGGATACGGGCGATGCAATTGGTCGTCATTTGGGTACAGTAGGTCACGAGTTCGGCGCATCGACTGGCCGTCAGCGTCGTTGTGGTTGGTTTGATGCAGAAATCTTACGCCGTTCCGTAGATGTTAACTCGCTTTCAGGTATTTGCTTGACCAAACTGGATGTATTGGATGGTTTGGACGAAGTGAAAATCTGTATCGGTTATGAAAATACGGATTCAGGTTGTGTGGGTTCATCTGATGCTTTGGCTTATGAAAACTTAAAACCGATTTACGAAACCATGCCAGGTTGGTCTGAGTCGACTGTAGGTGCTACTAGCGTTGAACAGCTTCCACAAAATGCTATTAACTATATCAAACGTATTGAGCAGTTAATCGAATGTCCAATCGATATTATTTCGACGGGTCCAGACCGTGCAGAAACGATTGTACTTCGTCATCCATTTGATGCTGCATAAGTCGTCATGATGATGTAAAAAAAGCCCCATAAAATGTTGGGGCTTTTTTATGGCAAAAAAATAAGATTTTGATCAAAGACTAAAGTCGAACATTCAAACGGATGTAATGCCATTAGTCTAATTATGATTTTCACTTGTGTTTCAGGGATGTAGATGCAAAGTAACGTTTCCAAGACCATGTTCTATTCACTGCTGTTTGCGATTGGTGGAGCGCCGACAATTGCCATGTGGATTATCCGGATTCAAACCTCAGATACCGGGCGTTATTTTGATGTTCTGGTCGGACTGTCTTTTGTTCTGGCTGCTATTATTGCACCGATTATTCTGATCCAGAATTTGTACTTGATGTGGAAACGCAAGCAAGTCAATCTCGAAGACAAGATTGAACCACTTTGCCATTTTTATTTTGTACTGGATTTGGCCTGTTTGGCTTCTTGGGTCTTTTTTAGTTTTGGGTAATGCTGAGAATTTATATCTTAAAAGTATCGGATACTTATCTATGTTGAGGGTGGTTGAAGCCTACAAAGATGATATTGAATGCTTACAATAATCTTATTAGCTAATCTAAGCCTTAGGCAATATTAGAGTAAACCTTATTTCCACTAAGCTTTGCCCTTCTATTTTTAAATAGAGCCTTTATATTTTACCCATTTTCATCATGTGAAAATATCCTGTTGGATATTATGGATTTTTTGTGGATCTTTGCTTACATAAATCCAATGATTGTTGCATAGTTGCTGATTTCCAGCTGCATGACCTTTTACATATAATGCCATAAAGCAAAATATAATAGATTCAGCTATACAAGTGGAGTTCAGGATTATGCAGAACAAATTGATTTTAAGTGTATGTGCAGTCGCTATGCTGACCGTGTCTGGATGTACCACCATGGCAGATATGGCGGGTGCGGATACTGCAACGCTGAATGCGACAGCAACGCAAGGCTATAACAAAATGGTGCAGGAAGCACAAAGCAAAAATCAGTTAGATACCAGCTCAACCACATATCGCCGCATTAATTCTGTTTTTAACCGTTTAAAACCGTATGCAGATCAACAAAACCAAACCGGTACAGCATTTGCTTGGCAACTGGCTGTGTTGAAGTCGAGTGATGTGAATGCTTATGTCGCACCGGGTGGTAAAGTGGTGTTCTATACCGGTATTGTAGAAAAGCTAAACCTGACAGATGCTGAAATTGCGGCTGTCATGGGGCATGAAATGGTACATGCCTTGGAAGAACATGCGAAAAGCAAGATTGGTGCACAGGCTCTGACCAATCTGGCAATTGGCATTGGCAAAAGCTATGCAGGCAACAGCATTGGCCAGTTAGGTTCAGCTGCGATCGATTTAGGCGCACAAGTTGGGGTGGGTTTGCCGTATTCTCGTAGCCTGGAAACGCGTGCCGATCAAGGTGGCCTGATGCTCATGGCACGTGCGGGTTATAATCCACAGGCTGCGATTACCTTGTGGGAAAAGATGAATAAACTGGAAGGCGCTGGTGGAGCATCGTTCTTGTCGACTCACCCATCCAATGCGCAGCGTATTGAATTAATGCGTCAAAGTTTGCCTGCTGCGCAAGCGATTTATAACCGCCGCTAATATCGTGCTGGTGGATGAGACTAAAATGAAAAAGGATGCCGAGACATCCTTTTTTTATGCTTGAATTTAGGGTGCCGGATTGGGCTGCTGGGTATGAATGGCATCAATTGCTTGTAAGATGTCTTCGCTTAAGTTCACCTCAAAAGCGGCAATATTTTCTTTCAGCTGGTCGAGATTGGTCGCACCAATGATGGTGGAGGTCACGAAGAATTGTTGTTTGATAAAGGCCAAAGCCAGTTGAGTTAAGGTTAAACCATGCTGCTCAGCCAATTGCGCATATTGTTCAGTGGCCCATTCACTTTGCGGATTGCTGTAACGGCTGAAGCGAGAAAATAATGTCACCCGTGCATTGGCTGGGCGTGCGCCATGACGGAATTTACCAGTCAAGTAACCAAAGGCAAGGGGAGAATAAGCGAGTAAACCCACATCTTCATAATGGGCAATCTCTGACATTCCGATTTCATAAGTACGGTTGAGCAGGTTATACGGATTTTGCACAGAAACGAATTTAGATAAGCCCATTTTTTCTGCCAAATGAAGAAATTTCAAGGTACCCCAAGGCGTTTCATTGGACAGACCAATATAACGAATACGGCCTTTTTGAATTTCCTTGTGTAGGGCATTGAGCGTTTCCTCTAAAGGAGTCACTTCGAGATTGTTGGCGTCATGGTGGTTGCTATAGCCGAGCTGGCCAAAAAAGTTGGTCGGGCGTTGTGGCCAGTGGAGTTGATACAGGTCAATATAATCGGTTTGCAGGCGTTGTAAAGAACCTGTGATAGCACTGTCAATTTCGGCAGCGGTAAAGCGGGTGTGTCCATCACGGATATGGCTGCCACCTTGTGATGGGCCGGCAATTTTAGAGGCGATAAACAGCTGGTCACGTCCGCCATTTTGTGCAATCCAGTTGCCTAGAATTTCTTCGGTACGACCTTGGGTTTCAGGTTTGGGTGGAACTGGGTACATTTCAGCGGTATCCCAAAAATACAGTCCCTGATCCAAGGCATAGCGCAGTTGTTCAAAGGCTTCGTCCTGAGTATTCTGTTCGCCAAAGGTCATGGTGCCGAGGCAGATTTCGGGTAAGCTAATTCCAGTTTGGACAAGAGGATGATGTTTCATGAGGTTCCCTTATTGTTGTGTTGCCATAGCATAGAGGATTGCGATTGATTCTATAAATGATGGATATGACAAAGCTTGTGCAAAAACGTAAAAAGTACAGTTCTGTATGGATAGCATTCTTTTTAATGCTGTGAAGTATATAAATGTCATCCATAAAAAAAGCAAATCCGGAGATTTGCTTTTTGCTGCAGGAGAATCTGAAATTCTTATTCCTCGTATTCAAATTCTTCTTCAGTGACGGTATTTTCTTCGAGAGAGCTGTCAAAAATCAAAATAGCTTTGCCATCAGTCTCAATCATGCCTTGCTCTTCAAGGGTTTTCAGGACACGGCCCACCATTTCGCGCGAACAGCCTACAATACGGCCAATTTCTTGACGGGTAATGCGAATCTGACGACCATTTGGTAGAATCATCGCTTCTGGTTGCGATGATAGCTCGATCAAGCAGCGGGCGATACGTCCAGAAACATCAATAAAGGCCAAATCGGTTACTTTACGCGTGGTATTTTTTAAACGGCGTACCAGTTGGGCAAATACCGCGTAGCTTAGGTCCGGATATTGTTTGCTGAGCTCATGAAAGTTTTCATAAGTGACTTCCGCAATCTCACAGGTATCGCGTGTGCGCACTTCGGCAGTACGCTGTGGATTGGCTTCAAATAAGCCCATTTCCCCAAAAAAATCCCCAGGATTTAAATATGCCACCACGATTTCGCGGTCATCATCTTCCCGTAAAATGATGGAAACAGAACCTTTTAAAATTAAATATAAAGATTTTGACTCTGTTCCTGCATCAACAATAGTGGTGCGTTTTGGATATCGGTTGATATACGCACGTTTTAATAATGCCTTGACTGATTCTGGTAATTGGCCGGGAGACAAAGCATCAGTACTAAGTTGTGAAAAGTTTGCAGTCATGCTTAAAGATTCCGAGTTGGATAAAAGTTAGATCGCACAAGACCTAAATTGAACTTGTCACACCGAAGAGGTGAAATTCCTTATCAACTCATTTTATGTTAGTGTACAGGTACGTCGTAAATTTATAGCTTTTTTTAGGTAGTTGCAATGCAAACAAGTGTACATTGGCTAGAGAATGTTGCTTTTGAAGCAAAATCAGAAAGTGGCCATAGCGTGATCATGGATGGCTCTGCTGCGTACGGTGGTGAAAATCGTGGACCACGTCCGATGGAGCTGATCTTAATGGGACTTGGTGGGTGTGCTTCGTTTGATATTGTGACCATTTTAAAGAAATCACGTCAAGATGTGACGGATGTTGTGTGTCAGCTAAAGGCAGAACGTGCGGATAGCATTCCGGCGGTATTCACCAAAATCCATTTGCACTTTGTCGTGACGGGTAAAGGTGTCAAAGAGAAACAGGTCGCGAAGGCGGTTGAGCTGTCTGCCGAGAAATATTGTTCTGCAAGCAAAATGCTTTCTGATGGTGGTGTTGAAATCACCCATGATTTTGAAATTATCGAAGCTGAGTAAGTGATCGATGACCTTCGTGAAAAGCCAATGTGAACATTGGCTTTTTTATTGGCTAAAAATTCTGTTAAATATTACTGAGATGGGCTTGAAAAGTTGATTTTTAGCATACATATTATAATTGAATATTATCTAAATATATTTTATAAGCTTTTGAAAAATATTCAAAAAATTATTTGAAATTTAACAAGACATTCCCATGTATTACTCAAGTAAAGAATATGTTATGAGGAATAATAACAATGCGATTTGAAAAGTTTACCAACCGCCTACAACAGGCACTGTCGGATGCGCAGTCCCTTGCAGTGGGTAAGGACCATACTGCGATTGAAGGCATTCACATTCTCAGCACCCTGCTAGAAGAACCTTCCAACCTGAGTTTATTGCAACAGGCCGGTGCCAATTTACGTGAATTGCAGCAAAAGCTGGAACAGGCTCTCAAAGATGCTGCAACCTTGTCCAGTCCAACGGGGGATGTCAATCTTAATCCTGAAGCAGTCAAGGTGTTGAATTTGGCGGACCGTTATGCCCAAAAAGCTGGAGATGAGTTTTTATCCACTGATTGGGTCATACTTGCCCTGGCAGAAACCGGCAAGACGCAAAGTATTTTAAACAGTGCTGGCGTGACAGCAAATGCTTTGCGCCAAGTGATTGAAAAAATTCGAGGTGATGAAAAAGTCATGAGCAATACACACGAAGAACAACGCGACTCATTGAATAAGTACACCATTGATCTGACTGAACGTGCCTTATCAGGCAAGCTTGATCCGGTGATTGGCCGTGATGATGAAATTCGCCGTACCATTCAGGTGCTTTCACGCCGTACCAAAAACAACCCGGTGCTGATTGGTGAACCGGGCGTGGGTAAAACCGCGATTGTGGAAGGTCTAGCACAGCGCATCGTCAATGGCGAAGTGCCAGAGAGCCTTAAGAATAAACGTGTCTTGTCGCTGGATTTAGGTTCTTTGCTTGCAGGTGCCAAATATCGTGGTGAATTTGAAGAACGCCTCAAAGCGGTATTGAAAGATCTAGCCAAGCATGAAGGCGAAATCATCCTGTTTATTGATGAGCTGCATACACTGGTGGGTGCGGGTAAAGCCGATGGTGCGATGGATGCCGGCAACATGCTGAAACCGGCCTTGGCGCGTGGTGAGTTGCGTTGTGTTGGTGCAACCACACTCGATGAATATCGTCAGTACATCGAAAAAGATGCTGCGCTTGAGCGACGTTTTCAGAAAGTGTTGGTGGATGAGCCGAGTGTGGAAGATACCATTGCCATTTTGCGTGGTTTGAAAGAGCGCTATGAAGTGCATCACGGGGTGAAAATTCTGGATTCAGCAATTATTGCGGCTGCCAAAATGTCACACCGTTATATCACGGACCGTCAGTTGCCTGACAAAGCAATTGACCTGATTGATGAAGCGGCGTCACGCATCAAGATGGAGCTGGATTCCAAACCGGAAGCGCTGGATAAACTGGATCGCCGTCTGATTCAGCTCAAGATGCAGCTCGAAGCAGTGAAAAAAGACGAAGATGCTGGCAGTAAATCTGAAGTTGCACATCTGGAAAAACAGATCCTTGAAGTGCAGAAAGAATACAACGATCTGGAAGAGGTGTGGAAAGCTGAAAAAACCTTGGTGGAAGGTACCAAGCAGATTCAGACCCAGTTGGATCAGGCGCGTGTGGCCTTGCAAAAAGCGCAGCGTGAAAATGATCTGGCAGAAATGTCCCGCTTGCAGTATGGCGTAATTCCAGAGCTGGAAAAACAGCTTGAGCTGGATGATGCCGCAGAGGAAATCGAAGAGCCAAAATTGTTGCGTCACAAAGTAACGGATAATGAAATTGCTGAAGTGGTGAGTGCGGCAACAGGTATTCCGGTTGCAAAAATGCTGCAAGGTGAGCGTGAGAAATTGTTACATATGGAAGAGTTCCTGCACAACCGTGTGGTCGGGCAGGATGAAGCAGTCGTGGCTGTATCGAATGCGGTACGCCGTTCGCGTGCAGGATTATCAGATCCAAACCGCCCGAGTGGTTCCTTCCTGTTCCTGGGGCCAACCGGTGTGGGAAAAACCGAGTTGACCAAAGCCTTGGCCAACTTCCTGTTTGACAGTGATGATGCCATGATCCGTATCGACATGAGTGAATTCATGGAGAAACACAGTGTCAGCCGTTTGGTGGGTGCCCCTCCGGGCTATGTGGGTTATGAAGAAGGCGGTGTCTTAACTGAGGCCGTGCGTCGTAAGCCGTATAGTGTTGTGCTGTTTGATGAAGTGGAAAAAGCCCATCCGGATGTGTTTAACATCTTGCTGCAAGTGCTGGATGATGGCCGTCTGACCGATTCACAAGGCCGTGTGGTAGATTTTAAAAATACCGTGATTGTGATGACCTCTAACCTGGGTTCACATGATGTGCGTGAGTTGGGAGATCACGCGACTGAAGATGAGGTGCGTACTGTGGTGATGAATGCGGTTAGCCAGCACTTCCGTCCGGAATTTATCAACCGTATTGATGAGCTGGTGATTTTCCATTCACTGAAAAAAGCACAAATTCGTGGTATTGCCGATATCCAGCTGGATCGCTTGCGTGCACGCTTAAGCGAACGTGATTTGAAATTGACAGTAGACGACAGTGCATTTGATTTGCTGATTGATGCCGGTTTTGATCCGATCTATGGTGCACGTCCATTGAAACGTGCCATTCAGCAACAGGTAGAAAACAACCTGGCGCAAAAAATCCTGGCAGGCGAGTTTGTGGCAGGAGATACGATTGTGGTGAAATCGGATGAGCATGGTCTGATATTTGATAAGTTAAAAGTGCATTAAGCGCATGATAAAAAACCTGGCTGCGGCCAGGTTTTTTATGGTTGAAGTTTGCTGCTTAACTTAAAAATTTTTGCGTCATTAAGCCTGATGATGCTGGATTTTCCAGGCACGGTGAATTTTCTGATTGCGTTTGAAATCAGGCCCGATGGTTTCAGAGGTAATTTCCTGCACATCAAACAGTGCTTCAATTTCCTCATCCATTTCAAAACCGCGATAGTTGTTAGAGAAGTACAGAGTACCTTCGGTATGCAAGCGGTTCATCGCACGTTTTAGCAATGAAACATGGTCGCGTTGTACGTCAAACGTCCCGTAAAACTTTTTCGAGTTGGAAAAGGTTGGCGGATCAATAAAGATCAGGTCATATTGCTCGTGACCTTCTTTCAGCCATTCAAAACAGTCGCTGGCGAAGAATTGATGTTGTTCATCCGCATGATCCACCGTCAAGCCATTTAGCACGAAGTTTTCTTTAGACCAGTTTAGGTAAGTATTGGATAAGTCAACACTGGTGGTACTGGCAGCCCCACCTAAAGCCGCATGCAAACTCGCGGTAGACGTGTAGCTGTATAGGTTGAGGAAATGCTTGCCTTTGGCTTCTTTGGCAATACGTAAACGCATTTGACGGTGATCGAGGAACAGGCCAGTATCCAGGTAATCGGTCAGGTTGACCAGAATTTTGGCTTTGCCTTCCTGTACGATAAAGCGTTTTGAGGCAGTACTTTGCTTGGTGTACTGGCTTTTGCCTTCCTGACGCGCGCGGGTTTTAATAAAGATCGCATCACGATTCAGACCGGTTACTGCACGGATGGCTGCGAGTGCTAGGTTAAAGCGTTTTTTGGCTTTTTCTGGGTCAATCTTTTTCGGTGGTGCATATTCTTGCACATGCAAGCGGTCACCGTATAAGTCGACAGCCAAGTTGAAATCCGGTAAGTCGGCATCGTATAAGCGCAAGCAATAAATATTTTCTTTGACTGCCCATTTCTTCAAAGTCTGCATATTTTTTTGCAAACGGTTACTGAAGTCTTCTGCACCTTCAATTGGTTCAAATTGTTGCGGTTGCCAGGTCGCTAAGAAAGGTTGTGTCACGTTGACTGGTTTAATCGTGCCAAAACGAATATAGATCGGCAATTTACCATTCATTAAACGTAAGATTTGCGGATCATTAAATGCCAGTACATCGGCCTGCTCGATCTGTGCAGCAATCACGGCTGCATATTGATTCGGGAAGTGTTTTTGCAATAAAGCAGAGAGGCCGAGATATAAAGCGCGATTTGAAGCTTTATCACCTAAACGTTCACCATAAGGCGGATTGGTCACAATAAAGGCAGTTTTGCCATCTGCATGAAAATCAGGCCAATCTGCCAAAGTGCGTTCTTCAATCTGGATGCGATCCAGTAATTTTTCAAAACCGGCCGCGATGATGTTTTGACGTGTCGCTTTAATAGCTTCCCAGTCCGCATCAAAAGCATAAAATTGCGGAAGAGGTTGCTCCAAGGCTTTTTCATGACGTTCTGCAGCCTCAGCCTTGATGTTTAACCAGAGTTCACGGTCATGTCCATGCCAGCCGTTAAAGCCGAAACGTCGTACCAAACCTGGTGCACGGTCGGTGAGCATCAACAAGGCTTCAATAATGAAGGTTCCTGAACCACACATCGGATCGAGAATGATGTCCGGATGTCTTTCTTTCAGCTGCGCTTTTTGCAAAATGGCTGCGGCCAGGTTTTCTTTAATTGGTGCATCTGTCATGTAACGGCGGTAACCACGTTTGTGTAGCGAGTCGCCGGATAAATCCAGACAGTAGGTGTGTTCGGTTTTCCCAGCCAAGACAAATAGGGTAATTTCGGGTTGCTTGGTGTCAATGCTCGGACGGCGTCCAACCGCTTCCATAAAAGAATCCACCACGCCATCTTTTACACGTAAAGTGGCAAATTGGCTATTGACCTTAATTTCTCTTTCAACATGCAAACGAATGGCGAAAGTACTTTGTGGTGCGAAAATCAGCGACCAGTCAAAATTCAACGCACCCTCATAGAGTTCTTCTGCGACATCACGAGCATCATGGCTAAATTCAATGTCATGCTGGTGAATCGGCATCAGGACGCGCGAAGCCAGACGTGACCACATACAGATACGATATGCTGTTTCCAAGGTCCCCTGAATGATTAAACGTCCTGCTTTACGTTCGGTCACTTTGCTCCCTAGTTGTTCTATTTCTTCTTGTAGCAGCTGTTCTAAACCATCAGCACAAGTGATCCAATAGGTGTTTAAACGTAAAGACGTATTCATAAATGAGACAGACCAAAGCAGATAACTATTAACCGGCAAAGTTTACCGTATTTTACTCGCTAAAGCTTTTTAAATATTGCACAGCATTTGCAGCACGGCAAAGCAATTCATTTTATGGCGAAAATTGCAATACGATTTTTGGCCAATCTCGTTATAATGACTGTCGTCAGCTGAGAACGTTATCTAAGCTGATGTTGTTTAATTACTTTTTATAATTTAAATCAAATAGGAATAAAAATTTCATGGAAGCAACGATGAGCAATGGAATGTTGGCGCATACCGAATCTTTTTCAATTGCTACACAGATCTATGTCCGCCTCAGACGCGTGACAGGACGTGTAGTCGATGCCATGTATTTGGCTGAAAATCAGGATTATGCCCAATATGTCATCGATCTGGCTTTGGGGACGCAAGATGCCGAATTGACACAGTACGCCGAGCGTTTACGCGTGGCGATGGGGCTGTATCAAGAACCTGTGGTGGTAAAAACTGCTCCGGAGAGAGTTTCAAAAATCGCTGAAACGGAAGTCGCTGCAAGATTTAGCGTATTTTAATTTATCCTGCCTTTTTTCCAGCATGTCGCCATGATGTGCTGGAAACTCCTTGAGCTCATCAATAATAAAAAACTGGTACGCATTTTGCTAATTCATTCCTGACATCTCGCATGATCGATTGATGTATTCAAAAAATTGATATGAACAGATTAATAATTTTAATTATGAGGGGGAAGGTTCAAATGAAACAAACTATGCAGCAGGGATGGGAAGCCAATACGGAAGCATTTTCAATCGCCACTCAGATTTATGTCCGTCTGCGACGCGTGACCGGACGTGTGGTGGATGCCATGTATCTGGCAGAAAATCCGGCGTATGCACAGCATGTCAGGGCGCTGGCCCTGGCAACACAAGATGCTGAACTGATGCGTTATGTGCAACGTTTAGCAGACTTAATGACGGCGAGTACAGAATCCTCATCAGATCCAGTTCCGGCCTCTCCCGTAGAGTTCTCTACCACCGAGGCAACTGCCGAAGAAATTTATCAAGCGCAAGTTTCGCATCACTATATTGGTGCATTACGCTAAATCATTCAGCCCTAAAGAACGCTGGTATTTAGGGCTTTTCAATATGATGCGCTGTCTTTTCATTTATTTGTGATTATCCTGTTCAATCTGCATAGGAAATTTGCTTGCAGATCTTTAGTTTTCATTATTTATCTGTTGTATAACTATGCAAATCTTCTGCGAAAAAAATAGATTTGGGCTACACTATGCACGTTTCGCGATTCGACCCATAGGAATCCATTATGCATATTGCAGCACTGCATCAGCCAAGTCAGGTTCAGCTCAACCAGGATGGCAATTTAAAGCATTTTTTGACGATTGAAGGCCTTTCTAAAGACAACCTCAGCAAAATTCTAGATACTGCAAACAGTTTTCTAGATGATAATAATAATCTGATCAATCGTCCGCTCTTGGAAGGCCGGACGGTGATGAACCTGTTCTTTGAAAATTCCACCCGTACTCGTACCACTTTTGAAGCGGCTGCCAAACGTTTGTCCGCCAATGTGCTGAATATCGATATTGCACGTTCCAGTACCTCCAAAGGTGAAACCCTGCGCGATACGCTGTGGAACCTGGAAGCCATGGCCACCGATATTTTCGTAGTACGTCATTCTTCTTCTGGTGCAGCGCACTTTATTGCCAAAGATGTCTGCCCCAATGTGGCGATTATCAATGCAGGGGATGGACGTCATGCGCATCCTACCCAAGCTATGCTGGATATGCTGACCATTCGTCGCGAAACCCAAAAATCGTTTGAAGATTTAAGCGTGGCGATTATTGGTGACATTAAACATTCCCGTGTGGCGCGTTCTGATGTAGCAGCTTTGCAAACTTTGGGCTGTAAAGATATCCGTGTGATTGCACCAAACACTTTGTTACCGGTCGGTTTTGCTGAATATGGCGAGCATGTACGTTTATTTAACAATATGGATGCCGGGATTGCGGATTGCGACGTGATTATTGCCTTGCGTATCCAGAATGAACGAATTGATTCACCCGCACTAGCATCGCAAGCTGAATTTTACAAAATGTATGGTCTGAATAAAGAGCGTCTGGCCTTGGCCAAACCAGATTGTATCGTGATGCATCCAGGACCGATGAACCGCGGTGTGGAAATTGATTCAAGTATTGCGGATGGACCACAATCAGTCATTTTAAAACAGGTGACCAATGGTATTGCAGTGCGTATGGCGGTATTGGCTTTGGCCATGCAGGGTCAGTTGCAGGAACAGGGTTTAATTGAAGCGATTGCGGTATAAGGATAGATCACATGAGTATTGTAAAAATTGAAAATGTCCGTGTATTAGATCCTATCCAGAATACCGACAGTATCCAAACCGTTTATTTGCAAAATGGCAAGCAGATTGCGGCCAGCGAACAGGTGAATGAAACTATTGATGGTCAAGGCAAATGGCTCATGCCGACCATGGTGGATTTGTGCGCACGTTTGCGTGAACCAGGCCAGCAGCAGCATGGTACCTTGAAATCAGAAGGCCGTGCAGCGCGTGAAAATGGCATTTTGCACGTGATTACTCCGCCAGATTCTAAGCCAATCGTGCAGGACAATGGGGCCCTGATTCATGGTTTGCAAGAAAAAGCCATGCTTGATGGTGGCATTTATCTCGATATTATCGGTGCACAAACCCAGGGTTTGAATGGCAAACAGCCTGCCAATATGGCTGGTTTGAAAAAAGGTGGTTGTAGTGCAGTTTCCAATGCCAATGCGGCATTTGCTGATGATGATGTGGTGATCCGTACCCTGGAATATGCAGCAGGTTTAGGCTTGACTGTGGTGTTCTATGCGGAAGAACCACAAATTGCCAAAGACGGTTGTGCGCATGAAGGTTTTATTGCTTCACGCCAGGGTTTACCGATGATCCCAGCCATGGCAGAAACTATTGCAATTGCGAAATATCTGTTGATGATTGAGGCTACAGGTGTGAAAGCGCACTTTGGTTTGCTCTCTTGTGGGGCTTCTGTTGAACTGATTAAGGCAGCCAAAGCCAAAGGTTTGTCAGTCACTGCAGATGTGGCCATGCATCAATTGCATTTAACCGAACAACTGATTGATGGTTTTAATTCTTTAGCCCATGTGCGTCCACCATTGCGTTCAGAGCAGGACAAAGAGTTGCTACGTCAGGCGGTAAAAGATGGGGTGATTGACGCGATCTGTACGCATCATGAGCCATTATCCAGCTCTGCGAAAATGGCGCCTTTTGCTGAAACTCAACCTGGTATTAGTGCCTTTGATACTTATGTAGCGCTGGGCGTGCAATTGGTACAACAAGGTTTATTCACACCATTAGAATGGGTGGAGAAAGTCACATTGGCACCAGCAAAAGTGGCCAATATGGTAGAACGCTGGCAGCAACAGGCAGGCTGGGTACTGGTTGATCCAGAATTGAGCTGGATTGTTGATAAAGAAGCGATCCTATCACAAGGCAAAAATACGCCGTTATTACAACAAACCGTGACTGGTAAAGTGTTACAGACGTTTATCCCTGCATGATTTAAAGCAGTCGAAATATAAAAAGTCAGCTTCGGCTGGCTTTTTTATGTGCTGTATTTTTACTGAAGGGTTTAGTAAATTTTTGTTATTGCAAAAAATTTAATTACCCTTTGCTCTCATTTGCAACATAGAATAAAAAATAATCAAATTGCACAGTATCCATAATTATTATAAAGAATAAGGAGTTGTACATGAGTCTGAATTTGATTGATTTATTAAAACAGCACGTTTTGGCCATTGTACTGGAAGGCGATAATCAGGATTTAGTGGCTAAAAATGAGGCCTTGTCTAATTTTTTTCCTTTGCTACTGACGATCTTACAGCACAAGCCTGAGTTGATTGCTGCCTTACAAAATAATTTAAATCCTACATTGCTCGAAATATTT
This sequence comes from Moraxellaceae bacterium, assembly GCA_029267635.1. Classification (GTDB taxonomy): domain Bacteria; phylum Pseudomonadota; class Gammaproteobacteria; order Pseudomonadales; family Moraxellaceae; genus Acinetobacter. The sequence goes on from JAJUIK010000005.1 coordinate 51,488, forward strand.
GATGGAAATGTCGCAATTAAAAATCAGTTTTTGCAGCAGGTGAGCAGGAATGTATCCGCCACAGCCATTGCATCGGTTCTTGAGCGTTCGATTACGCCGACGCTCACGGTTCTGGCCGAGCAAGCCGGAACTCAGGATTCTGAAGGGATTCAATTTTTCTTGCAAAAACACAGTGCTGATATTCAGAAGGCTTTACCTGATTGGGCGCTTGCCTTGATGGCCGGTTTAGGTCTGAATATAGTATCGCCAGAAAGTCTTGGCCCAGTATCTGCAATTCCAGAACCGCAGCCTGTGCAGGAGCGTAAAGTGACGCCGGGATGGCTGATCTCCTTGTTGGGTTTATTGATCTTTGCCTTGCTGGTGGGATTGTTGTTACGCGCCTGTGATAAAAAGACGGAAGAAGCGGTTTCCTCTGTGGCACCCGTAGAGGGGAATCAGCCAGCCATGTTCCAGATTTCGACCGGCGATCAGGGAGAGTTGGTAACCTGCCGCATTTATTCTGGCGACTTACAGTATATTGAAATCCTGCAAAATGAAGTGAAGCAGATTTTTAATCATCCGAATGGTTGTGGGGTAGAGCATCAGACGCAGTATCAACAGCGTTTAATCAATCAGGATGCGCTGCCAACAGTACTGAAATTGCTGAAGGGTGTACCGAATACGGTGCTGACCTGGCAAGGAGAGCAGATTTTTGTGCAATCGGAAAATAGCGCCCGTGCACAGGCGATTGCTCCACAGATTCAGCGTTTGACTCCGAATGTGAAAGTCCAAGTGATGCAGCCACAACGTGATGCGGTACAGACCATGAAGCAAAACCAGCTGGAAAACGCGACGGTGTATGACAGTGTGGCACGTGCAGAGCAGGCATTGGCGCAACTTGACATCAATCAGGTACAGCCATTGGATATTGCCACGGCTTTAAACTTGCAGATTATCAATTTTTCCAGTGGTTCTGCTGAAATTCCACAATTGAATCATTCGGTATTATCTCAAGCAGCCGCCTTAATCCAGCGTGTGCCAAATGTGCATGTCACTATTCTCGGACATACCGATGCTGAAGGGGATGCGGTGATGAACAAATCCTTGTCCCAAAAACGGGCGCGAGCTGTGGCGGATTATCTGATCGCTCAAGGTGTGGATCCGAGCAAAGTTACTGCGTTCGGTTATGGGGAAGAACAGCCGATTGCCGATAACACAACAGAAGAAGGTAAATTTAAGAATCGCCGGATTGAATTTAAGGTGGAAAATACTGAAACTGGTAAGGTACGTGAGGTGGATGAAGCCGGTGTAAATTCTCAAAAGACTGAATAATCTATTTGCCCTGTAATAATGATTACAGGGCTTTTTTTCTGCTTCAGACCTGTTAAGTTATCGGTCAATAAGGAGCATCATCATGAATATTTCCATTATTGGCGCGGGTCGGGTGGCATATCATTTGGCTGGACAGTTGAAGTTGATTGGTCAACATATTGGGCAAATTTACAGCCAAAATTTGTCGAAAGCGCAGCATCTGGCACAGCCGCTAGGCGCTGAAGCAATAGATGATTATGCTGCTTTGCAAGCGGTAGACCTGCTGATTATCGCGGTCAGTGATTCTGCAATTGCTGAAGTCATCCAGAAAGTTCATGCTTATTTGCCGCAGTGTCTGATTGTACATACGTCAGGGAGTACCGATCTCAAAGTCTTAACTGCCCAGCATGCCCGCTCTGGTGTGCTTTATCCATTACAGACGTTTAGTTTGGAGCGTGAAATTGACTGGTTACATACACCAATTTTTATTGAAACGGCACAACTGTCCGATCTGGACATGCTGCAAACATTAGCTAGGCAGTTGAGTGAACGCGTTTATCATTACACGTCACAGCAGCGTTTGAGTCTGCATTTGGCAGCGGTCTTCGCCTGCAATTTTACCAATTATTGTTATGATATGGCCAAGCAAGTCGTTGATCAGCAACAGGTGGATTTTAGCTTGCTTTATCCATTAATACAGGAAACTGCACAGAAAGTGACACAGCATGATCCAAAACAAATGCAAACAGGACCGGCGATACGCAAGGATGAGAAGATTTTAAAGCTGCATCAAAGCCTGCTAAATGATCAGCCACAGCTACAGGAAATGTATCGGATGATGAGTGATGGCATCATGCAACGCCACCACTCTGAATAAATTAATTGATTTTCTTAAAGATAAAATCATTGATTTTATGACCTGCTTCCAGACCGCGGCGTTCAAATTTGGTTTGTGGACGCCAGTCTGGGCGAGGATAACTGTTGCCTTTGCCTGCAAGATTTTCTAGGTCAGGACGATTGTCGAGTACATCCAGCATCCATTCCGCGTACGGTTCCCAATCCGTTGCCGCATGGAAAGTACCGCCCAATTCTAGTTTTTGTTCGACCAATGCCATGCGTTCATGCGCGACAAAGCGGCGTTTGAAATGACGTTTTTTCTGCCATGGATCTGGGAAATATAGCTGTACGCAGTTAATGCTATTGTCCGGCATTTCACGCAGCACCTGAATCGCATCAGCATCCAGGACACGCAGGTTATTCAAACCGGCCATACCGGCTTCATAGACACATTGCGCAATCCCCGGCACATGCACTTCAATTCCGATAAAATTGCGTCCCGGATTGGCTTTGGCCATCAGTACCAATGAACGCCCCATACCAAAACCGATTTCCACCGTTAATGGTCGCTCCGGATGTTCAAAATGCTGGCGCAAGTCACCGACCGGATATTCCAAGATGAGTTCACGATATTGTTCCAGCGCAGATCGTTGTGAAGTATTCAGCGGCGATGAGCGGCGCATAAAAGTCACAATTTCACGGTGCTCATGCAAATTGTCTAGCTCTACAATTTGCGGCTCTAATTGATCGTTCGACATAATCTTGGCAATACTAAAATTTAAAAGCGGTATTTTAAGTCTTGGGCAGGGCAAGTCAAACGTTTTAAATGGAGCCTATCCTGATGAATTGAAAAGATCAGGAAATTTCTAGGTTATCGAGTAGAGGATAGAGTTGTTGGTAGGGTGAGAGAATCCACCCAATTCAGTATGTGGCAAAAGCTGTTTTGTGATCTGTCATTTTGACTATGTCATCGCGTCAACATCCATTTATGTGATCTTTGTGAGATTCATCCAAGCAACTATAAATCAGTGTAACTGATGACAAGACAAGAATAATATATAGGAAGTGAGGAGTGTAAAAAATATTTCTTTATAAAAAGCTGAAAACTTAACTTGAAAAAGCATGTAGCTTACTAGATATTCTTAAACTAAATGATTTTTATCAGTTTACGCTTTTTTGCAATTTTGTCGGTGCAATAGCTTGCAAGTTGTAAGGCGGCGTTTTAAAACATGAAGAGTGCAATAACAAGGAATAGCGATGAAACTTTATTATTCTCCAGGGGCAAGCTCTTTGGCTGCTCATATTATTTTAAATGAAATTAATGTAGATTTTGATTTAGAACGGGTTGATTTAAAAACTCATACCACCGAGAAAGGTGCAAATTATTATAATATTAACCCGAAAGGTTATGTGCCAGCGCTAGAAATTAACCCTGGACTGATTTTGACTGAAGCCGTGGCTATTTTACCGTTTCTGGCCCAGCATGATCCAAAACAGGATTTAATCCCGCCGTCAGGTTTGGGGCGTGCCAAAGTTTTAGAATGGTTAGGTTACCTCAACTCGGAATTGCATGATGCCTATGCAGTATTCTTTGGCGGCCCTCTGAGTGATGCCGAGAAAGAAAAAGCTTATAAAGAAATTGACCGTTTACTCGGCTATATTGACAAGACTATTGGTGAATCCGACACAGATTATTTAGTTGATGATAATTTTGGACCAGCGGATGCCTACCTGTTTGTGATTACCAACTGGTCGAACTATATTCATCATGATTTAACCCCGTATAGTCATATTGTTGCGTTGCGTAATAAGATTGCTGAACGTCAATCTGTTCAAATTGCCATGCGTGATGAAGGTCTTATTTCTTAACAGCTCCATATAACCAATACCGTCCAATAAAAAAGCCTCATCAAGAGGCTTTTTTATTAAGTTCATCGTTATTTAAAGAAATAACCGGTTTCAGGGGACGAGGCATTGGCCATGCGTTTGCGTGGCATACGTCCAGCCAAAAATGCTTCACGGCCAGCTTCAACCGCTTTTTTCATAGCAGAAGCCATTAGAATCGGATGTTGTGCAGCGGCAATTGCAGTGTTCATCAGTACGCCATCACAGCCCAGTTCCATGGCAATGGCAGCGTCACTGGTTGTACCTACACCTGCATCAACGAGCACAGGCACTTTGGCATTTTCTTTAATGATGGAAATGGTATGTGGATTCAGGATTCCTAAACCAGAACCAATCAGGCTACCTAGTGGCATAATGGCTACACAACCCATGCTTTCCAGTTCTTGTGCAACAATCGGGTCATCCGAAGTGTACACCATAATCTCAAAGCCATCATCAATCAGGGTGCGTGCTGCTTTAAGGGTTTCAGTAATATTGGGATAAAGCGTTTTTTCATCGCCCAAGACTTCGAGCTTAACCAGATTGTGACCATCGAGTAATTCACGTGCCAACATACAGGTACGCACGGCACTGTTGGCATCAAAGCAGCCTGCCGTATTGGGTAAAATGGTATATTTTTCTGGTGGAATCACAGAAAGCAGGTTGGGCTGATCCGGATGCTGACCAATATTCACCCGGCGAATGGCAACGGTGACAATCTCTGCACCACTGGCCTGAATGGCCAAATCTGTTTCTGTTAAATCTTTGTATTTTCCTGTGCCCACCAGTAGACGTGACTGAAAAGTACGTGAACCAATGATAAGAGGGGTGTCTTGCATGGGAGAGCTCCGAATTAGCCGCCACCGACAGCGTGTATAATTTCAATACGATCCTGATCAGCAATCGGGGTCAGTTCTAGCTTGCTTTTGGAAATAATCATTTCATTTTTTTCAACTGCGAAGCGTTTACCTTCTAGTGCCAGCTCCTGAATCAGCTGCAATAAATTTTGGCAATGGGTCTGTTTCAATTCACCATTTAAGTAGAACTGCGTCATGTGAAACATTCATCCTTATTTTGCATATTTAAAAGCATTCCAGGCCAGGCTAAGCCATCCTGCAATCATCAAAGCGCCACCGACAGGAGTAATCATGCCGAGGCCACGTGGCAGACCGAGTGCCATGATATATAAGGAACCACAGAAAAACAGGATGCCAACTTGAATCAGCCAGAAACTGGATTTGATCGGAAGCTGTGGAATAACTTTGGTTAATGTAGCCAGGGCAAGAAGTCCTAAAGCATGATAAAAAAAGTAATCCGTTGCCGTCTGCCACCATACCAGTTGAGCTTCACTAGCGTGTGCTTTTAAGCCATGTGCTCCAAAAGCGCCCAGCATTACGGCCAGAGCCAAATTCAGAGCTGAAATTGCAATCCACATAAACCATGCCGATCAAGAAAATGTGCCACTTACCTTAGCATAAAAGCAGAGGAGCGATAAGAGTCAAATCCCTATACAGCACGAGTAGAAATAGAAAAGGGTCTAGATATAGCCCCTTTTCTTGTTCGACTTTGACTTAATTGGAAGACATCGCGATCTTGATTTTTTCCATGGCATTTTTTTCAAGCTGGCGAATCCGCTCCGCCGAAACGTTATATTCGGCGGCCAATTCATGCAGCGTTGATTTATCATCATCCAGCCAGCGGCGTTGCAGAATATTGCGTGAGCGGTCATCCAGCTGATCCATGGCCTCATGCAGGGCTGAGGCACTTTGTTCTTCCCAGTCTTCATTCTCTGCCAGACGCGCCGGATCATAACGGTTGTCTTCCAGATACAAGGCAGGCGCGACATGACTCGAACCTTCATCGTCATCATCCCCGGAAGCTTCAAAAGCCGCATCATAGGCCGTGAGTCGACCTTCCATTTCCAGCACCTGTTCCGGTGTGACATTCAGGTCGTTGGCGATGGATTGTGCTTCTTCCAGCGTTAGTTTCTTGCTGGATTTTTTCAGGCTGCGCAAGTTGAAAAACAGTTTGCGTTGCGCTTTGGTGGTGGCAATTTTGACAATTCGCCAGTTACGAATCACGTATTCATGAATTTCTGCCTTGATCCAGTGCACGGCAAACGACACCAAACGTACGCCCATATTCGGGTCAAAACGTTTCACTGCTTTCATCAGACCTAAGTTGCCTTCCTGAATTAGATCACCCTGCGGTAAACCATACCCGGCGTAACTGCGAGCAATATGAACGACAAAACGTAAATGCGACATCACGAGCATTTTGGCTGCATCGAGATCCTGATCATAATAATAACGTTCAGCGAGTTCTTTTTCTTGCTCTGCCGTTAAGATTGGAATCTGGTTGACAGTGCTAATATAAGCACCGAGATTCACGCCTGGCGCAGATAATGACAGGGGCATCAACTGATTGTTGCTGCTGTCACTCATGAGTTCTCCTTATAGGATGATGATGGGCTTGCCAATAAATTCATCTTAATTTGAATGCAGTTCATAATTAAGGAAAATTAGGTAGAGAAATGTAAAACTTTATACAGATTTTGAATACATTAGTCTAAATGAAAACAATTAAGATTCAATCAAATAGTGAAATTCTGTAGGAGAAAATTTTTCGCTATGGCAACGTAGTTGATGCAGCTGACAATAACGCAATACGTCAATCTCGCTGTGCGGATCAGAGGATTTTAATAAGAGAGATTGTCCCGCTGGGGCAGTTTTAAGTGCACGTTTCAACATTAACAGCGGCATTGGGCAGGGTTTGCCCATGGCATCAATTTCAATTGGCAGTATAGAAGGGGTATCAGACATTGCGGATTTTAAATGAATCGAACCAGGCAGCATTTTAACAAAGATCAGTTGGGCACCCAACTGCTATGTTGAAAATGGCAGAATTGAGTTGTACAGGAAAAAACAAACCTTGCAGAAAATGTACTAAGCTTAGTCAAAATAAGCAAAAAAACTTCTATTAATTGTCATAAACCCGTGTTAAGCTCGATGCCGTATTTAGGGTTTAATGCCAATAAACATTGTTTTTAAGCCTTATTTCAAATGGATGTAACCGGGATTTTGTTAATAGTTTTACAGAATGATTACAAGCTTAGAAATAATAACTATTTTTAAACTTTGTTTGCTCTGCTGTTTGCAACACCGGGTGGTCCTTTTATCTAACACACAGAGGATTAACTTATGACAGCTCGTGAACAAGGCGTAGTGAAGTGGTTTAACGACACCAAAGGTTTTGGTTTTATTCAACGCAATGGCGGTGATGATGTATTTGTTCACTTCCGCGCAATTATGGGCGACGGTCACCGTTCTTTACGTGACGGCCAACGCGTTGAATTCAGCGTAGTAAAAGGTCAAAAAGGCTTCCAAGCTGAAGAAGTTCAGCCTTTAGACTAATTACCGCAAGTAATTTGTCAGACGCTCCAATTTTTGAATTGGGGCGTTTTTGTTTATAATGTGTCACAATTTAGGTGATTAATAGTTTGAGCACGAGTTTTATGGCAGCTGGTTTTGAAACCTTGAATTTACATCCGCAACTAAAACAGGCGATTGATGCGTTAGGGTTTAAGCAAATGACCCCGATCCAGCAAAAGGTTTTAAAATTTACTCTCGCTGGACATGATGCAATTGGACGAGCTCAAACGGGTACAGGTAAAACTGCTGCCTTTTTGATCAGTGTGATTAATGATTTACTGAATAATCCGATTACAGAACCGCGCTTTCGTGGTGAACCGCGTGCGCTGATTTTGGCACCGACCCGCGAGTTGGCACTACAGATTGAAAGTGATGCCAAGGACCTGACCAGGTTTACCAATTTGAATCTGGTGACTTTGCTGGGTGGTGTGGATTTCGATAAGCAAAAAAAACAGCTCGATCAAAACTTTGTCGACATTATGGTGGCAACACCCGGTCGTTTAATTGATTTTGTTGAACAAAAAGAAGTATGGCTGGACCAGATTGAATTTCTAGTGATCGATGAAGCCGATCGTTTGCTCGATATGGGCTTTATCCCTTCAGTGAAACGTATTGTGCGTTATTCACCACGCAAGGAACAGCGTCAGACCTTAATGTTCTCGGCAACTTTTAGCTATGACGTGTTAAATCTGGCACAACAATGGTTGTTTGAACCAGTGACGGTTGAAATTGAGCCGGAAAAGAAAACCAATGCCGATGTCGAGCAGCGTGTTTATATGGTGGCACGTCAGGACAAATACCGCCTCTTACAAGATATTCTGCGTGATGAGCCGATTGAAAAAGTCATGATTTTTGCCAATCGTCGTGACCAAGTGCGTCGTCTGTATGATCATCTGAAAAGAGATGGCTATAAAGTGGTGATGTTATCAGGTGAGATTGCGCAGGACAAACGTTTGAAAATGCTGGATCAGTTTAAAAATGGTAAACATAACATCATGATTGCGACTGATGTTGCTGGTCGTGGTATTCATGTGGATGGGGTTTCCCATGTGGTGAATTTTACCTTGCCGGAACAATCAGATGATTATGTGCACCGGATTGGCCGTACCGGACGTGCGGGTACCCGTGGTGTGAGTATTAGCTTTTTATCAGAAGATGATGCTTTTTATCTGCCAGAAATTGAAAAAGCCATTGGCCAGAAATTACCACTCACCCGTTTAGACGGTTATTGCTAAGCTTTCGGGTGACTTAATCAGTAGTTTAAAACCCCAATTCAGTTTGAATTGGGGTTTTTCTTTTTATTGGGCCTTGCAGTAAAAAGTCAGTGTGGTCTGATAGTCCTCATTGCGGGAAAGGTCTGTGCTATTGCCGGTAAAGATGCCAATGACCCCGCTGGCGGCCTGAACCATTTTTCCGGTTTCTTCGTCGATAACGCCTTTAAGTACACCTTGATATTCTGTTTTTTCATCGACCACGATGGGGGCTGCGTTATTGCCACAGGTTTGATTGGCTGCACTGATGGCATTATTTTTCGCAATCAGATTGGTTCTGCCAATACCAGTCACTTCATACTGATTGTTGGGCTTTTGAATCGCTAAGGTTCGGTTTGGAGTGGACGTACATGCACTGAGCGCAATGCCAGCGACTAGGCTACTGGCGAAAACCACTGATTTTTTCATAAGGGATTCATCTCCTGGAAGCATTTTAGAGGTATTTCAGCACAGCTTTTTTGGTGTAATTTGAAGAAGTTGTATAAAATTTGCAGTTTTGTTTAAGGATCGTGTGAATAGTTGAGGCTTTGCAGTGAAATCTATACTGGGCATAGAGTAATTGAGCTGGACTATGCTAATCTAAACTCAGTCATTTCGGTAAAAGATATAGAAGTCAATGACGGATTTAACAGTCAATACGGTTCATCAGAATATTCATCAACGTCAATCGGTAGGGCAGCTGATCATGCCTGCACCGAATGCGGCTCAGCTTGAACTGGCTTTTCAGGCTGCTTTGACTGCACCAGATCATCATCGTTTAAAACCGACCCGTTTTATGGTGGTTCAGCCTGAACAGCGTGCAGCTTTTGGGGAATTACTGGCTGAAGCATTACAGGATTTGGGGGAAACAGATGCTGTGCAGCTGGATCGAGTTAAGCAGCATCCCTTTCGGGCCCCTTTGCTGGTTTTGGCAGTAACCCAGTTTCAAGCGCATCCTAAGGTTCCTTTTTTTGAACAAACCTTGAGTACCGGCGCTGCTATTCAAAACTTCTTGCTGTCTTTACAGGCACAAGGCTTTGCCACTATGTGGCGCACCGGCGCAGTGGTGGAGTCGAAACACTTCAAGCAAAAATTGGGTTTGCAAGCACAAGATCTGATTTCGGGCATCATTTATATTGGTACGGCAGCCAAAGCGATTCCTGCACGTAGCGAAATTCAGACTCAAGATTATGTCCGTGATTGGACCGCTTAATTTTTAGCACATCGCATGTTTTAAGGATAAAAATAATGTCGGAATTGAAATTTACCGATTTAGTTGAGCCTGTCAGCGTCAATAAACAGACAGCCTTAAGAGTGACCGTATTGGGTGGGGGAAGTTTTGGTACGGCAATGGCCAATATCGCCGTGCGCAACGGTTGTGACACCATGATCTGGATTCGTGATGCGGCCACTGCCCAGGATATCAACGCGACCCATATCAATAAACGTTATTTACCCGATTATCAACTTGAGCCTGAATTACGTGCAGTTTCTGATCTGGAAACGGCGGTGAGGGATCGTGACATCATCTTGGTGGCGATTCCCAGCCATTCTTTTCGTGACGTGCTGAAGAAAATCAAACCTTATATTTCATCACAGGCGGTCATTTCACTCACCAAAGGCATTGAAGCTCAAACCTTCAGCTTTATGAGTGACATCATTCGCGAAGAATTACCAGAAGTCCCGTATGGGGTATTGTCTGGACCGAATCTGGCGAAAGAGATCATGCAGGGCATGCCTGCCGGCACCGTAATTGCCAGTGAATCAGAACTGGTGCGTTATGCCGTGCAGCAGGCATTGCATAGTGCCTTGTTCCGTGTTTTTGGTAGTGATGATGTACACGGCGTTGAGCTGGGTGGAGCGTTAAAAAATATCTATGCTGTGGCGATGGGGATTGGAACCGCCTATGAGATTGGTGAAAATACCAAAAGCATGATCATTACCCGTGCTTTGGCAGAAATGAGCCGTTTTGCGGTCAAACTGGGTGCGAATCCGCTTACTTTCCTAGGGTTATCGGGGGTAGGTGATTTGTTTGCGACTTGTAATAGTCCCTTAAGTCGCAATTTTCAGGTCGGTTATGCTTTAGGTAAAGGCAAAACGCTGGAACAGGCAACACAAGAATTAGGACAAACCGCAGAAGGGATTAATACCATTGTGCAGGTGCGTAAACGGGCTGAAGAGCTCGGTGTGTATATGCCCATCACCAATGCACTATATGAGGTGATTTTTGAACATGCACCACCACTCACGATAGCTTTATCCTTGATGAAAAATGGTCACCGTAGTGATGTGGAATTTGTTTTGCCGCATCAGCAGGTTTAGCCGAAAGTTATTATCATAATTGTAACAAAGCTCAAGTATGATGCCTGAGCGTAAAAGAGGATGGAAAACATGCAATTGACATTGGTGCGTCATGGCGAGGCTGTACAGGAAGGTAAAGATAAGAAGGGCCTGGATGCAAAACGTCCTTTAACTCCACGCGGCCATCAACAGGCACAGCAAACTGCAGAATATCTGAATGAACAGATCAAACCGGATGTGTTTGTGGTGAGTCCTTTGTTGCGTGCACAGGAAACCTTGGCGCATATCCAGCAATATTTTCCGGAAGTGCCGGTGCTGATCTGTGACAAGATCAAGCCGGATGATGATGCGAAAAAAGCCATTGAATGGTTGTCCCACGTGCCTTATGAGTCGATCGTTGTAGTGTGTCATATGAATATAGTTGCTCATATGGCTGAGCTGTTGACGCATGATTCATATCATCCTTTTGCCTTGGCAGAAGCGCGCATTTATGAACAGAGTGTGATTGCCAATGGTTTATCTACCCAACAATACGCATTTATTCCCAGCATATAACAAAATAAAAATGGCAGATCATTAGTAATGTTGTATTTATGGATGCCTGAAGCCAAAGGTCTTTGGCAATGGTCAATAGGAGGCAATTGGACACCGGCATCAAGCCTTGAACAGTTGATTCAGGATATTCAGCCGTATCAAGGTGAAGAAACTGTGGTGTTTTTTCCGAGTCGGCATATTCAGCTGTTGCAGCACTCTTTAACCAAAGCACAATACAAGCAGCTTGGCGCTGAAGGCATTAAGTATCTGCTGGAAGAATATGTACTGTTGCCAATTGATCAGATGAAGGTGTTACATCACTTTCAATCCCCTGATCAGTTAACGGTTATGGGGATTGCGCAGTCGACCGTAGAGACATTGCAGCATTCCTTGAGCTTGTTAGCGATTAAGCTTGCGGCCTTATTACCTGATTTTCTGGTGTTGCCAGAACCGCAGCCTGGTCAGGTGGTCATTGCCAATTTTCAACAGCATTTACTGGTGAGAGAACAAATCTTCAAAGGTAATTCGCTGGATGATCTGGCCTTATTTTTGGAATTTCAGCCTGCTGAGATGCAATATCAAGTTGCCAACTTGAGTGAAGAGCAATTTGCAGCCTTGAGTAGCCGAACCACACAAACGCATTACCAGTCTTTTGAATATCAATTTCAACCGGTCCGCAAGCCGAAAAGCCATCCTTGGAATATTTTACCGCAAGCACAGAAAAACACAGCTATTTCCGGTTATTGGAAAGCTTGTGCGGCAGTTGTGTTTGCGGTATTAGTGGCGCAGTTTAGTTATGATCTGCTGCGCTGGGTGCAGCTCAAAAAGGTGGCAGATCAAACAGCGGCGCAATCCATCGAACAGTACAAGTCGTGGTTTGGGGCACAAAGTCGGGTTACGGAACAAAATATTAAAAGCCAGTTTGAAAGTCATTTACGGATGAATCAAAGTGCAAACAGTAACGCCTTGCAATTGTTGAGCCGGGTAGGACCTGTGCTGATGCAGCAAAATATTGTTGCCGATCGCGTGGATTACGATGGTGTGGCGTTGAATCTTGAATTAAAAGCAAAATCAGCTGAAGCCCTGCAAGCTTTGGCTCAGCAATTTAATCAGCAGGGATTCAACGCGGAACTGGGCAATATTCAGCCGCAATCAACAGGCGTGCTTGGATTGGTAAAAGTACAATAATGAATGTATTAGATAAATTTCAAAACTCACTGGATCAAACTGTAGAGCAGATTACTCAGTATTTGCAGCGTCTGTCACCGCGTGAGCGGATCATGGTGATTTTTACCAGTATTTTTCTTGTGATTGTCATGATAGGTGGGGCTTTGTGGAAAATGCATGCACTGGCTGAACAGGAACAAAAACGGGTTAACCAGTTGAAAGATCTGCTGGTCTGGATGCAAAGTCATGCAGTGACCATGCAACCAGCTAGTGATTCGCAGTTGAGTCCGGCGGAAAAAATACAGCGAGTTGCACAGCAGCAATCTTTGAGTGTTTCTGTACAACAAAATAATGAGCAAATTCAACTGGTGGCGCAGCATCAGAATTATGCCATTTTGGCCAATTTTTTGATGCAATTGGCGCAAATGGGCTTAAGCATTGAAAAAATGGAATTTGTCACTCAGGAAAATCAGATTAAATTAACAGCGACAGTACAATAAGCGGCAAAAATAAAGCCGGGTCAAGCATGGTGTTTTTGGCCACCTATGCCTATAATATGGCGACTTAAAAAGCAGTAGACTTTAATCGATATGTTATATTCACTGGCTCGTCCTTTGTTGTTTTCTTTCGCACCAGAGCGTGCTCATGATTTGACATTATCGTTACTAAAATCAGCCCATAAAATGGGTGTTGTACGCTCGCATGTGGCTGCAAAACCGGTCACTTGCATGGGTATTGAATTTCCGAATCCAGTCGGCTTGGCTGCAGGTTTGGATAAAAATGGTGCCTATATTGACGCATTGGCGGCGCTTGGTTTTGGTTTTATTGAAATCGGAACGATTACACCACGCCCGCAATCTGGTAATCCTCAGCCACGTTTATTCCGTATTCCGCAAGCCAAAGCTATTATTAACCGTATGGGTTTTAATAATGCCGGTGTCGATCAGCTGATTGAAAATGTAAAAGCGGCAAAATTTAAAGGCATTTTAGGCATTAATATCGGTAAAAATGCCGATACGCCTGTTGAGAAAGCGGTAGACGATTATCTGATCTGTCTGGAAAAAGTTTATAACTACGCGTCCTATATTACGGTGAATATTTCTTCACCCAATACCAAAAACTTGCGTAGTCTGCAAAGTGGCGATGCGTTGACCGAATTGTTGGAAACTTTAAAAAAGCGTCAGCTGGAACTGGCAGAGGAACATCAGCACTATGTGCCACTTGTGCTTAAAGTTGCCCCGGATTTAAATCCTGAAGAAATCGAATTTATCGCAGCAAAACTGTTGCAATTTAAAATTGATGGTTTGATTGTAACCAACACGACTTTGTCGCGTGAAGGTGTAGAGAATCTACCATTTGGCGATGAGGCGGGTGGTTTATCAGGTGCCCCTGTTTTTGAGAAAAGTACTGAATGTTTACGCCGTTTTGCTGAATTGTTGCAAAATAAAATTCCATTAATTGGTGTAGGTGGTATTGTGGCAGGAGAGCAGGCACTTGCAAAACAGCAGGCCGGTGCAACGCTCGTGCAGGTGTATAGTGGTTTAATTTATACTGGACCAGACTTGGTGAAAGACTGCGTCGATGCCATGATCTAATATGAACACGCTTGATCTCATCATCCTGATCATTTTGCTCATTGGGGGGCTAAACGGTTTGCGACAAGGATTGCTAAAAGCCTTTGCGAACTTGGTTGGATGGATTTTTGCGCTGATCGTGGGCGCAAAATATGCCAATCTGCTCGCCCCATCTATGCAGGCATTGAGTCAGGACCCGGTGATACAAAAAATTGCTGCCTTCGCTTTTATCGTGCTGTTTATTATTGTGTGCACCTGGCTGGTCACTGCAATCTTAAATGGTGTGTTGAAATCACTGAAACTTGGCCCCATAAACCGTGTGGCAGGTGGTGCTTTTGGTACCTTGAAAGGCCTGCTGATTGTGCTGATTACCATGCAAGGACTGGGGCCTTGGGTGGAAAGCTCACCACACTGGAAACAGTCCAAATTTATTCAGAATCTAATGCCTTATGCGCCGATGGCCAGTGACGTGTCAAAAGACGTGGCGAGTGAGGCGTGGAAACAAATGAAGTCCGAAGAAGGTTCTCATCCGTCTTCCGTTGCTGATCCTGTAAAATCTCGGTCAGAACATTCAACAAATAATCCTTTTAATTAATCCCTAGCTGGTCTGCGAGGTTGCTATGTGTGGAGTAGTTGGTATAGCTGGTAAATCACCTGTTAACCAAATGTTGTTTGATGCATTAACGATGGTACAGCACCGGGGTCAAGATGCAGCAGGGATTGTGACTTGCCATGAAGGCCGTTTATTCCTGCGTAAAGACAATGGCATGGTGCGTGACGTATTTCACACCCGTCATATGCGTGCCTTGCTAGGGAATTACGGGATTGGCCATGTGCGTTATCCAACGGCAGGTTCATCAAGCAGTGCTGAAGCACAGCCATTTTATGTGAACTCGCCTTATGGGATTACCTTGGCACACAATGGTAACCTGACCAATGCTGAAGAAATTCATGATGATCTATTCAAGACTGATCTGCGACACATGAATACCGATTCAGACTCGGAAGTCTTGTTGAACGTTTTTGCGCATGAATTGCAAAAATGCGGCAAATTCTCTCCAACGGCTGAGGATATCTTTCATACCGTAAGTCGCGTACATGAGCGTTGTAAAGGGGCTTATGGTGTGGTGGCGATGATCACAGGTCATGGTTTGGTTGGCTTCCGTGATCCAAACGGCATTCGTCCGCTGATTTATGGTTCACGCGAAACTGAACAGGGCATGGAATATATCATTGCTTCAGAATCTGTCGCGATTACCGCCCTTGGGTTCAAGATTGAGCGTGATATTGCACCGGGTGAAGCCATTTTCATCAATGCAGAAGGTGAGTTGTTTACCCAGCAGTGTGCAAAAAATCCGCAATACCGTCCATGTATTTTTGAATACGTTTACTTTGCCCGTCCAGATGCCACGATTGATGGCATTTCGGTTTACAAAGCGCGTTTGCGTATGGGTGAAACTCTGGCCAATAAAATCCTGCGTGAATGGGGGGAAGACCACGAGATTGATGTGGTGATTCCAATTCCCGATACCAGTCGTACTGCAGCTTTAGAACTCGGCAATAAATTGGGTGTAACCTTCCGTGAAGGGTTTATGAAAAACCGTTATATCGGTCGTACCTTTATCATGCCAGGTCAGCAACAGCGTAAAAAATCAGTCCGTCAAAAGCTGAATCCGGTTGAACTTGAGTTTAAAGATAAAAATGTCTTGCTTGTGGATGACTCGATTGTTCGTGGTACCACCTGTAATGAAATTATTCAGATGGCACGTGATGCTGGTGCGAAAAAAGTCTTCTTTGCTTCTGCTGCGCCGATGGTGAAATATCCAAACGTCTACGGCATTGATATGCCAGCCAAGTCTGAACTGATCGCGGCGCACCGTTCTGTAGAAGAAATTCGTCAGGAAATCGGCGCAGACCGCCTGATCTTCCAGGATTTGGAAGACCTTAAAGATGCCGTACGCACCAAAAAAGTACCCGATCTCACCGAGTTTGATTGCTCGGTATTTGATGGTATTTATGTCACGGGCGGCATTGATGACGAATATCTGGATAATCTGCAAAAAAAACGCAATGATTCGGCCAAGAAGAAAAAAGACGGCTATATCGATGTCAATATCGATGCTGCTTCAGTCGACTTGTCTGGTGTGAATCAAGAGTAAAAAATCAGAATAAAAAAGCGGGTTTTTCCCGCTTTTTTACTTTATGCTGTGGCTCAATGTAATCAGGAATTTTTACATTGAAAGATGTAAGTCGCTATTTTATAAAAAACAAAAGTATGATGTGGTCGGCCAGCATGTGTGTGCTTGCGGTCGCGCTCACCATTTTTATCCTGAATTCCTCTTTGGGATTGATTGTGCATTATCTTGCACCTGATCAGCCGGTTTTCTGGCACCAGCTCAGCCCTTATTTTGTCATTGTCATGTTGTTGATCATGTCCGGGTCGATTTTACATGAATTTTATGTGTTTCGCGATGGCGGGCATTCCTTAGCCAAACAGCTCAAAGCACGTCATTTAAACCTGTCGGAAAGTACCCCGGAAGAAAGTGCGGCCCTGAAACTGACAGAGCAGCTGGCGCAAACTTTTGCCATTGAAACACCGAGTGTATATGTACTGTCCGAGGAAGTTGGGGTAAATGCCTTAACTGCAGGTTTTTATCCTGAAGACATTGTGATTATTCTGACTTGGGGGGCGTTACAGAATCTGGATGAATTGGAACTCTATGGCTTGCTCAGTCATGAGTTTAACCAGATTTTGTCGGGTGAAACGGCGGCTAATACCCGACTGAAGATTTTATATAGCAGTTTAACCACGTTTAGTCGCTGGGGCAGCAAAATTGCTAAACGCGGCTTTGATCGTTATGGCGTTTCACCTCGGCGTCATAAATTTGAAAGCACGTTGGTGGCAATGGGGGGCATCATTTGGCTGGTGGGTAGTCTGGGTATTCTAATTTCTCGTTTGATTAAATATCTCACCTTGGGAGGACGTACCTTTCGCAATGATCAAGAAACCAAACTGTTAATGCGGAATGAACTCAATATCCAGACCCTGATGCGGATTTATGTGCATCATGCCGGTTCACAGATTCACAGTGAATATTCTGAATCCATTGCCCATATGTGTTTTGCCAACTCCTTAAGCCCACAAAGCTGGCTGAATATTCATCCTGGGATTCATGAACGAATTTATGAATTGAATCCACATCTGTTGCAAGATTTACGGCTGGAAAACCTCAAACAATTACACAACCGCTCATTGTTTAGCGTATTGCAATCACTGGAAGAAACCGATCAGGAAATTTATCATCCCTGGACATCCCCCCAACCTTTACCCTTATTACGCTTGTCACCGATCAGTTTTGCCATTAAAGATGCGATCAAGCCGTTAAAGCCTCAAATTCGTCAGAGTATGCCACGCCCGGAACTGATCCAGCGGGCCTTACAGACTGCCACTGGTTCAAGAGAGGTGATGGTAGCTATTCTAATGATTCGCCAGTACCGGGAATTTATTCCACCGGATGCTGAAGTAAGTCGAGCCATTGTGGAGGCTTTATTGCATCTGGATGGTCGGGTACATATCCAGATTTTCCATGATGCCTGTCAAAATATTGGCAAAATGCCAACGACGATTGCTCGACAGTTTTTGACTAAGCTGGCGCGTATTATTCAGGAAGATGGTGAAATTGGTCTGCTGGATGCACTGCTGCTGGAGCGAGTTAAGCATGAACTGCAGTTAATGCCTTTACATACGCCAACGGCTTTGCACGACGTCAAACCGCAGATTGTACGTTTGGTTGATGCCTTATTGCATGTGCAGCAATTCAATCATGGTGCAAATCAGCTGGAGGCACGTTATGAAATTTTGCAACATGTGCTGAGTGTAGAAGAGTTAAGCATGTATGAGGATATTTCGGATGAACCGATTGATCTGGCAGAAATTCTCAATGATATTGCAGGCTTGTTATTGCGTGACCGCCTGATTGTTTTAGGCATCGCAGAACTGTGTTTATGGCAAGACCGTATTATTACCCAGGATGAGCTGGATGTGCTGGAATTGCTATATTGGCGTCTGGGTTTTGAAACGGCAGAAATGATTGAACAGATGCAGAAAAGAAATAGTATTGTGATTGTCTAAGCAGAGATCACATGCCTAGGGTAATGACAGAAAGCTCGGCAAAGCAGATGAAACCGGGTTAAAATGCTGCGAACTGAAACGGTAATGAATGACATGATGATCGGGCATCAGCGCAATGTACTTGCAGCCTTGGGAATAGATATTTGGGTTCCTAAAGATACCCCGCATCAAGAAAAAAGTTTGCCATCGATCTGGCGTGACCAGACGGCTGACATTGTATCGCCAAGTGTTGAGCTGGCTCCGGTGCAGATCAAGAAACCAGAGTCAGCGCCGCAAATCATTATACGTGAGGTTCCTCAACCGCCTGTAGTCATTGAAGCTGCTGCTGAGCCTGTACCATCAGTACCGGTAGAAACACGGGTGTCCGAACAGGTCGAGGCTTTTGCCTTGCAGGCTTTTAGTTTGCCACATTGCGTGGTGATCACTGAAACTACCGCATTAACCGAACAGCAGCAACGCTTATGGTTCAATATGCAAACTGCAATTCCGAGCCAATTACATACATTGAAATGGCCATTTCCCTTGCTGAGTTTTCAGGATGGTCGGGGTGTGAGCAGTTATGTGCAAGGTTTTGTCGATGTTCTCGGTATGGATAAGACCTTGATCTGTTTGGGGAATCTCCCCTATATTCAACAGGCGAAAATGATGCGCTTGGCGAGTTTGCAGGAGATGCTAGATAAGCCTCTGCTGAAAAAAC
The DNA here is from genome assembly GCA_029267635.1 of Moraxellaceae bacterium. Classification (GTDB taxonomy): domain Bacteria; phylum Pseudomonadota; class Gammaproteobacteria; order Pseudomonadales; family Moraxellaceae; genus Acinetobacter. Next base: position 70,585 of record JAJUIK010000005.1, read on the forward strand.
AGTTATGGCAATTGATGCAAAATAATGATGAAAAAATGGAAGACTAATGCGTAAAAAAGTGGTGGTGTTTAGCCAGATTGATCAGGAAATTTTGGCACGTTTACAGCAATCTTATGAAGTGGTCGTGATTGATCCTAAGCAGGGTGATGTCAATGAACAATTACGTGCCCAGGTGGTGGATGCGGATGGTTTAATTGGAGCGGGGCGTCTACTTAATGAACGTAATCTGGCACCGGCACAGCAGCTTAAAGTCATTTCCAGTGTGAGCGTTGGCTATGATAATTATGATCTGAGCTATCTCAACCAACGTAAAATCTGGTTAAGCAACACACCGCATGTACTGACGGAAACTACAGCAGATCTGGCTTTTGCATTAATGTTAGGGGCAGCGCGTCAAGTCGCTTTCCTGGATGCCTGGACCAAACAGGGGCAATGGAAAAGAACGGCAGGACCAGCGCAGTTTGGTCGGGATGTGTTTGGTAAAACCTTGGGCATTATTGGGCTGGGGCATATTGGCGCCGCAATTGCACGTCGTGGTTTTTATGGTTTTAACATGAATATCTTGTACCATAATCGTCGTGAAAAAATTGAAGCTGCTCAACCTTTCAATGCACAATATTGTTCTTTACCGGAATTGTTACGGCGTTCTGATTTTGTAGTGGTGGCCGTCGACCTGAATGCAGATTCTCAAGCATTAATAGGTGCAGCTGAATTCGAGCATATGCAATCCCATGCCATTTTTGTCAATATTGCACGCGGTTCGGTCGTGGATGAATCCGCTTTGATCCATGCTCTGCAAGAGCAGAAAATTTTTGCGGCAGGTCTGGATGTATATGCCAAAGAGCCTTTGCAGGAATCAGCACTCTTTAACTTACCCAATGTGGTGACTTTGCCGCATATCGGTTCAGCAACGGCAGAGACCCGTAAGAAAATGTCGGAATTGGCCTACCGTAATCTGGTCGATGCGCTAGAAGGCGGTATGCCGCGCTATGTCGTGAATCCGGAATTTCATTAAAATTTCATAACACTTCATTGCAAATATCGTCAATTTTCAATGTTATAGTCTGGCTGTACAGGGTAAAAAGTGTAGGGTATGGCATTGAAACGGGTGTTACTGACCGCAGGATTAAGTCTGATCACAGCAATAGGGTCGGCGCAATCTTTTTATCCTGTTCCTCAAGCATCGCAGTTTGATGTACCTGAAATTACCAGTGGGGTTGGACTGATTGATCAGCAAAATGAGCGCTTTATTGGCGAGCAGGTGTTCCGTGAAGTACAGCAGCAAATGCCAGTTTTGCAAGATCCTTGGCTGGAGGATCAATTTTTATATGTTTTTTCCCGTGTGCTGAGTCAAACCCAATTAGGCCAGCCGATCGGTGTGTTGCTCATTAACGATCCTCAGATTAATGCATTTGCAGTGCCGGGTGGATTATTCGCCCTGAATACCGGTTTAATTACCAGTGCACGAAATATGGATGAAGTGGCAGGCGTGATCGCGCATGAAGTTGCGCATGTCAGCCAGCGTCATTATAGCCGCTCCAAAGAAGCCTTTAAGGGACAGGGCTTGCTAGCGTTGGCAGGGGTGCTGGTAGGAGCAGCGCTTGCCACTCAGGCGGATGGCGATGCCGGCACTGCCATCATGCTGGGTTCACAGGCAGCCTTGATGGATCAACAGCTGACCTATAGTCGCAATCAGGAACGTGAAGCAGACCGGATTGGGATGCAGTATATGTATGCCGCGGGCTATAATCCGGAAAGCATGGCTGATTTTTTTGAAATCATGCAGCGCTCGACTAGTCGGGTTAGTTTCCTTCCGGATTTCTGGTTAACGCATCCTTTGACAACGGAGCGGATGAGCGAAGCACGTTTGCGTGCGCAGCAATTAAGCAAAGTTCATTCAGCACCTGATGATCTCGATTTTGCCATCTTGAAATGGTACACCGCTGTAGTGACGAATCAGGCCACGGAATCGCAATTGAAAGCCTTGGCGGCCAATAATTCGGCTGGTCAGCTGGCGTTGGCGACGTTTTATGTCAAACGCGGTGAATATGCTGAGGCACAGCAAATGCTGAACCAAGCCAGGCAGGGATTAAAACAGCATCATCTGATTACCCTGTTGCAAATTGACATTTATCTGGGGCAGAATCAACTGGCTCAAGCCTATCAAAGTATCTCAGTTCAGCAACGCATCATGCCGGAAAATCGTGCTTTGGCCTTTAAATTTGCAGAAGTGCTGATTCGGCAGCAGCAGGCAGAACAAGCCCAAAGTTTATTGCAGGGTTTTACACAAAAAAATCCGCAAGATATTGTGGCTTGGCATCTACTGCAACAAACCGCAGCTTTACAACGACAGTCGCCATTGCATACGGTGAATGTATTGCGTTATCGTGCTGAGGCGGAATACTGGTCGGGGCAGGAAGAAACGGCGATTAAATCGCTGTTACATGCGCAGCGTCTGGCTAAAAATAATATGGCGATGTCAGCCACGATCGACAATCGTTTAAAACAGATGCAGCGTGAACGACAGATGAAAATCTAAACAGAATGCTTTGCACATAAAAATAATAAAAAGGAGCAAATAAAATGATCGAAGGTCAATGCCTATGTGGTGCGGTACATTATCGTTATCATGCACCGATCGAACACAGTGTGCTGTGCTATTGCCAGCATTGCCAGCGTGCACAAGGCAGTCTGATGGGCTGGAATAGTGCAATTGATAAATCCAAGTTTGAATTGACACGCGGAATTAAATACCTCAAGGAATATTTTCATAGTCCCAGCAAGGCACGAGTATTTTGTCAGGAATGTGGCAGTCCTATTTATTCTTATCGAACTGATATGCCAGAAAATATCCGTTTGCGTTTAGGAACAGTTACCGCAGGACAAGTGCCTAAACCGACACAAGAATTATTTAAGCAGCATAAACCTGACTTTATTCATATTCATGATGAATAAGAAGTTTGGATTGAGCATATAGCTGAGAGAAGGATTAAGCCAGTTTGGCTTTAAGTTTGCTCGAAACGAGAGCAGGATCGGCACGCCCGGCTATGATCGGACGTAGAGAATTCATCACCTTACCCATATCTTTCATGCTAGTAGCACCTTGAGCAGTAATCGTTTGCTCAATGAGAGAATCAAGCTCTTCCTCAGTCATAGCTTCTGGTAGAAATTGAGAAAGAACCTCAATTTCGGCTTGTTCTTTACTAGCTAAATCTTCTCGGCCAGCGCCTGTAAAGGCTTTAACCGATTCTTTACGTTGTTTAATTTGCTTTTCAATGACCGCAAGAACCTGAGCATCGTCAAGCTCTATGCGCTCATCGACTTCGATTTGCTTAATTGCTGCTTGTAGACTACGAATCACCGTTAACTTGTCCATTTCTTTCGCGCGCATTGTCGCTTTCAAAACTTCAGTTATCTGGTTTTTTAAAGTAGTCATTTTTTAATCCAAACAGTCAATCACAAATTAATTAGTAAAGGCGAGTTGTACGTACAGATTCACGCGCCAATTTCTTTTGGTAGCGTTTAACTGCAGCAGCTTTTTTGCGTTTACGTTCTTGAGTTGGTTTTTCGTAGAATTCGCGCTTACGAACATCTGCTAAAACACCCGCTTTTTCGCATGAACGTTTGAAACGACGGATTGCTACGTCTACTGGTTCGCCTTCTTTCAATTTAACTTGTGGCATGAAGAATCCTCATAAGTTATGGATAAGATCGCGGCACGATTGCCTTCGATCACAAGTGAAGTGCCGTATTTTACTCATTTACATCTCATATCACAAGTCTATAATAGCTTTCGCGTTATTTTTGATATTTTCTATAGGCAGTTGAATGATCGTTTTAGGCTTGGAAACTTCTTGTGATGAGACCGGTTTGGCACTGTATGACAGTGAGCTGGGGTTACGTGGACAAGTCCTTTATAGCCAGATCAAGCTGCATGCCGAGTATGGTGGTGTGGTACCAGAACTGGCTTCACGTGACCATGTGCGTAAACTTATTCCTTTGCTTAATCAGCTACTTGAAGAAAGTGATATGCAAAAATCGCAGATTGATGCAGTGGCTTATACGCGTGGACCGGGGTTGATGGGTGCATTGATGACTGGTGCGTTGTTTGGTAGAACACTGGCGTTTGCCTTAAACAAACCAGCGATTGGGGTGCATCACATGGAAGGGCATATGCTTGCTCCTTTGCTTTCAAAAACACCACCAGAATTTCCGTTTGTTGCACTGTTGGTGTCTGGTGGCCATAGCCAACTGATGGCAGCGCATGGCATTGGCCAGTACGAACTGTTAGGTGAATCCATTGACGATGCTGCAGGCGAAGCCTTTGACAAGGTTGCGAAGATGATGGGTTTGCCGTATCCAGGTGGACCAAATATTGCAAAACTGGCAGAGCAGGGCGACCCAACCGCATTTGATTTTCCGCGTCCGATGCTGCATCAAGGTCTGGAATTTTCATTCAGTGGTTTAAAAACTGCAGTTTCGGTACAGCTTAAAAAGCTCGGCGATGAAAACCGCGATGCTGATATTGCCGCAAGTTTCCAGGAAGCCATTGTGGATACCTTGGTGAAAAAATCGGTCAAAGCATTAAAGCAAACTGGTCTGAAACGTTTGGTAATTGCCGGTGGCGTCAGTGCTAATCAACGCTTGCGTCAGCGTCTCGAGGCTGATTTAGCCAAAATCAAAGCCAGTGTCTATTATGCTGAACCGGCTTTATGTACCGACAATGGTGCGATGATCGCCTTTGCTGGTTATCAGCGTTTAAAAGCCGGACAATGTGATGGACTATCAGTTACCACGACTCCGCGTTGGCCAATGACGGAATTAACAACCCCTTCAGCTTAAAACAAAAAAATAAAAAGAGGCTGAGTGCCTCTTTTTAGTTTTTTAATTTTGCAATAATTGTGAACCAATCCAATGCTTGGAAAACTGATAAGCAGAACGACCAGAACGCTGTCCACGTGACTGGCACCATCGCAAGCTTTCTGCCCGTGCTTCAGCCGTCATTGGCATCCCGGCTTTTTTTAGATAATGCTCGACAATTTCCAGATAGAGGTTCTGATCCATTGGATAAAAGGACAACCACAGGCCAAAACGGTCGGAGAGTGAAATCTTCTCTTCGATGGCTTCCTGAGGATGCAATTCAACATATTGCGGAACATCCACTTTGGTGACTGGGGTGTTTTCATGCATGAATTCAGGCAGCAAATGCCGGCGATTACTGGTGGCATAAATAATAAAATTGCTGGAACCAGACTGTAGTGAACCGTCCAGCACACTCTTTAAACTACGATAGTTTTCATCTTCGGCATTAAAGGCCAAGTCATCACAATACACGATAAATTTTTCCGGACGGCCTACAATCAGTTTTTGAATTTCCGGCAGATCTTTCAAGTCATCACGCTCAATTTCAATCAGACGTAAGCCTTGATTCTGGTAGGCTGTCAACAGGGCACGCACAATGGATGATTTTCCTGTGCCACGAGAGCCGGTGAGCAGGACATCGTTGGCTGGTAAACCTTGTAAAAACTGCAGGGTATTCTGGATCACTTTTTGTTTTTGTTTCTCAATGCCTTTTAGATCATCCAGATAAATAATCTTCGGCTGTTCAATTGCTTTGAGTTGCTGATTTTGCCATTTAAACGCGGGTGCGGAAAAATCAGGGAGTTCCTTGGGTTCTGGTAATGCTTGTTGTAATTGTTGTAACACAATCGCAAGAGAACTGAGGATATTTTCAGGTAAATCAAGGGTTGCCATAATCAGTCCACGCTTATCAATAATAAAATCATAGTAGCATCGACGACGAATATGTAACAGATTGCTAGCTATTCGGCTGTAAATTTAAAGTTTTTGCACTTGATTGCACTTACGTTCCTGCGCATAGTTAAAACAGCACTTTGAGTGATATATCAAAGCATAGAGGCAGAGCATGTTAAATACCTTCAAGAGCGAGATGAATCCGCATCAAGCCTATCGAATAAAAAAATTAAATCGGCAATTGGAGCGGGCAGAAAGCTATGAAGAATGGAAAAGTATTGCCTTAAAACTGGATGAAGAAAGTGGTGTGCAGGAATGGAAATATGAAAACAGTTCTCCTTATTTTGATGCTGAGCTGATTTCCCATCGTCTGAATTTACTGAAAAAATACCGTACGCAGGAACGGGTGGTTGACCTGATTTATATTTTGCGTGAAGGCCTGACCTACGATATCGCCAATATTGGTCATCCTATGCTGTTTACCACGACTTATCTCGGCACCAAAAAAATTATTGAAGATTATGTAGAAGAGGTCAGTCATAGCCTGTACTTCCTGGTCTCTTCAAATTGTATTGGCCTGACCATTCAGGAAAAAATCGAGTTTTTTGAAAATTGCCAACGTGCCTATGGCCAGCCGGCCCTGATGTTTTCAGGCGGGGCGACCTTGGGTTTGTTCCATAGTGGTGTATGTAAAGCGCTCATGGAACAGGACCTGATGCCGAAAGTGTTATCCGGTTCCAGTGCCGGTGCAATTATGGCGGCAATGATGGGGACAGCTGCTCATGGTGAAGCCATGAATATTTTGCAAGGTGATCACTTCTTTAGTGATGCTTTTCATTTTCGTACTTTGAGTGAAATGCTGAAAGGTAATGGGGGTATTGCTGATGTGAAATCACTGAAAAAATTCCTGATCGAAAACCTGGGTGATCTGAGTTTTGAGGAAGCCTATAAACGCTCAGGGTTGCATGTCAATATTGCGGTGGCGCCTTATGATTCGGTGCATGATGCGCGAATTCTCAATAAATTTACCTCGCCCAACTTGCTGGTTTGGAGTGCAGTATTAGCTTCATGTGCAGTGCCGATTCTGTTTCCGCCGGTACGCTTAACCAGTAAACGCTACGATGGCGAACATACACCTTATATGGCGGATACCCGCTGGGTGGATGGGAGTGTGCGCAGTGATTTCCCGCAGGAAAAAATGGCGCGACTGTACAATATAAACTATACGATTGCTAGCCAGGTCAATCCGCATGTGGTGCCCTTTATGCAAAGCGATGAGGAGCGCTATCGTAAAGATGTCTTGAGCGTGCCGGAGCGCATTGTCCGTCATCAAGCCAAAGTCATGGCGCTCGGGGTGATGGACTTTACCCGGGACCGGATGGGGAAGATTCCACCGGTGCGTCGTTTATTGGAGCATGGCTATGGCATTATCGATCAGCGTTACTATGGTGATGTAAATATTGTGGGTAAATATTCCTGGCGCCACTATAGCTATATGCTGCAAAATCCTAAGCCACATTTGTTCCGTTTGTTGCAGCGTGAAGGAGAGCGGGCGACCTGGCCGAAAATTGCTACGATCGAAACCCATGCCCGTATTGGTAAAACCATCCAGCATTGTCTGGATTTGCTGAAATTTCATCAGAAATATGCAGCGAAAGAACTGACCCATGCGGTGGTTTGATCCGTCAGTTCCGACCCAATATCAATTAATGACCAAAGCCATAAGCCGACAATTTGGGCGAAGGCTTTATCTGTTGCAACAGCAAGAAAATTATTACTGGCTCAAATTCCATTTACCGGAGAGTGAAGCTGTTTTTACGCGAGGTTTTATCAACGAGCTGAATTTTTATCAAAGTTTTGCAGCACGACAAATGGATTTTTTGCTGCCATTTCAAATAATTTCTTTGACCGATTTAGCGCAGCCTTTCGTAGATCAAGGCGAGGGAATGATCCTGCCCCACGGTTCACCTTTTTGGCATGATCCGTTATCTCTGAGTTTGATCGAAATTTCTGCTGTGATTTTAGCTTGCTTTTCTTGTGTGGATGAATTGCATCAACAGGGCTGGATTCATGGTGATCTGAAAGCTGAACATTTTATTCATTATCAAGGGCAGCTGAAACTCCTCGATTTTGAACAGGCTCAGTTACAAGATTTTCACTCGACGTCAGCACTTACGGCCACACCACGCTATATGGCACCTGAGTTATTTCATGCCGAACCTAAATCGGTACAAACTGATCTCTATGCCTTGGGTATTGTATTATATGAATGGTTGATTCAAAGCCGGTGCGCTGCACGTCCATATCGTGAGTGGGCGATTTTGCATTGCCAGACCCTAAAAATTCATTTACCTGAACCTTTTAGTATCTTTGAAAATCTATTACACGGTTTATTGGCCAAGCAGAAACAGCAACGTTTTACCAATTTACAGCAGGCAAAACAGGTAGTTATGGCTCTAAATCTATCAAAAAATGAGCATAAATGATTGTTTCGTTTGTTATTTAATCATACGCGTGGTTTTTTAATAAAAAGTTCTTGTCATGTGCAAGTGATCTATATAATATACACAGCCATCGGGGGCGTGGCGAAATTGGTAGACGCACTGGATTTAGGTTCCAGCGCCGCAAGGTGTAAGAGTTCGAGTCTCTTCGCCCCCACCAACTTTAAACTAAGTGGTATTAAAACTTAGCATAAAGTGATAGAGGATTGGTGTAATGGTAGCATGACGGTCTCCAAAACCGTTCGTCAAGGTTCGAATCCTTGATCCTCTGCCAAATTATCCTGCCGAAGGATATAAAAAATCGGATACCGGGGGCGTGGCGAAATTGGTAGACGCACTGGATTTAGGTTCCAGCGCCGCAAGGTGTAAGAGTTCGAGTCTCTTCGCCCCCACCATATTCAAAAAAGACCAGATTGATTAATCTGGTCTTTTTTTATGTTTTAAGTTTTTATGAGCACAAAATAAAAAGACATCTAGTTCCTTCTAGATGTCTTAGGTATATTCGTCTACAGTGAAATGCGGTTCATAAATAAAAATAATAATTATGCTTTCAAATGATCTTCAAATTCTTCACCCAGTTGCATGGCAAGTGAATTACCGGCCAAATCACAGGTGACCAAACCATATTCTTTTTTAAAACTAAAGGTAAAACCTCGACCATCGGCCAAATTTTTGACTGAGTAACCTAATTTTTCTAACCAGATACGAAATGCAATCAGATTTTTTGCTTTAACCACTTTCTTCACGAGAGAACTCCTCATTAATGTCTGTTTAATTAATAGGGATGTCCATTAAATTTTTAAAGGGCAAACACCATAGATTTATTTTATAGGAAAGTTTTTGCTGAATTTCTAGGCATTTTCAGTAAATCGATTTTAAAACTTTAGCCAGAGTTATTATTAAAAATAATGAATTAAAATAAATGGTAAATTAAATTCTTAATAAAAATATATGAAAAAATAATATCTTATATTCAATAAGTGTTCTTTAGTAAAGTTAATTTATTATTTTGGTGATATATTTTAAGTTGAGTGTAGAAATATTTTGTAATAAAACAGCAACAGTCATATATGTATATTAAATGTAATCAATTATTAAGTTTGCGGAATATATTTATGTTGATGATTTCGCATAAACTTTTAGAAAATTAGATAAAGTTCATTTTTGTGAAAATTTGTACTGTTTTGGAAACTTTTTCGACAATGTTAATATTCTGCCTCAATAGGGAAGTCCATCATGTCGTATGTTGAAAAAGATATTTAAGGCCAGTACGGCTACTTTTATTGCTTTTATTTCATTGTTGAGCAGTTCAATCTTTGCGAAACCCAATGATCAAACGGATCGTTTGGCTGACCTTATTCAGACCGTAGGATATTCCAACCCGCAGGATGATATCGCGCAACTGGAAAAATACTTGTTGGGGCGTTCAAGCTGGAATGTGCAATGCTGGGTAAAGGTATTTGATGGTGCCAAGGTTTGTACCTTGCAAAAAGACCACATTACGGTGGTTCGTCTGAATGATGATTATAGTGTCAGAATTGGCGATCAATCAGGGAAAAATGCCAAGACCGCATTAAGGGTGGATCAGTATCAGCCTTTATATACCCCAAATGGCTGGTTCCGTGATGCAAATAAGTTGATTGAGCAATTTAAGCTTGGAGCGTATGTTTATACCCGTTATCCAAATGTCAATCCAGATCAGGATGTGGATTATAAAGTGGCGCTGTTGGGTTTTAGTAATGCCTTTCAACATATGCAACAACAATTTGCACAATTAGACCGTCAGAAAGCTCAAAATAGTCTGTAGAATAAAAATAATTTCATGGAGGGAGAAAAGCAAAATGCAAGAGCAAATGGTGACGGTCTTGATTCAGGAGCAAATTCAGCAACTGCAACAGCAGGGTTTAACTGCAGTTGCAGTGTTGATGGGGCATGAAGACTGGCTGGAATTTTCTAATCAAAGCGAAGTGTCTTGTACGCCTTTTGGTAGTGCGCGCTTGCATCAATCCGCATTGAATAACCTGCAATTGATTCGGGTCGATGAAACCCGTTATCTACAGGTGGTCACTGCTGAGCAATTGGCAGAATATCAGTGCCAATGTGCTGACCATAAGGATGATGTTTCCTAAAAATTGTCTTTTAAGCTGCGGATTCTAGCAAATTCTTCAGCACTCTCTGCGCGTAGGAATGGATTGGTTAATAATTCCAGTTCGATTGTGGAGGGTAGCGTGATTTTGCCTTGATCGCGTAATTGTTTGACTTGTTGTGTACGTTGCTGTAATTCGATGTTGTCCGGTTCAACCGTGAGCGCAAATTCGGCATTGGATAATGTGTATTCATGGGTGCAATACACTTGGGTGTGTGGAGGTAGTGCTGCGAGTCGGTTAAGAGAGTGGTACATTTGTTCTGCTGTGCCTTCAAATAAGCGGCCACAACCCATAGCAAATAAAGTATCCCCACAAAATAAGGCATCTAGGGCATCAATAAAATAACAAATATGGCCTAAGGTATGTCCTGGTGTGGCAATCACATCAATTTCAAGTTGGTTAAAATGGAATTGATCCTCATGCTGCAAGGCATGACTAATAAATAGGATTTTGCTTAATTCTTCACGTGGACCATATATCGGAATGTTTTGTTCAGTAATTAAAGCTGGAATCCCGCCAATATGATCTTTATGCCAGTGAGTGATCCAGATCTGTTTTAATTGTAAATGATGTTGTTGGCAGAAATTAGTGACCAGTGCTGCTTCTGTGGGGTCAATCACCACAGCTTCTTGGGTGTGTGTATCTTCAATCAGCCAGATGTAGTTTTGTTGGTTATTTTTGACATCAATCACATGCACTTGATAGGTCATACGAATTCCTGATTCGGTTCATTTTGTCTTTATCTTAACAGTAATTTAAAGCATTGAGTGATGGTATGTGAAATGGCGGTAACCATAAAAAAACCCTCCGAAGAGGGTTTTTGGTCCAGCTTAATTAGGCTTGCTGTTCGCGTGCAATTGCACGGTAACCGATGTCTTTGCGGTATTGCATGCCATCAAACGTCACTTTTTGACATAACTCCAAAGCTTTGGCTTGTGCTTCACCAATGCTATTGCCAAGTGCAGTCACACAGAGTACGCGACCACCCGCAGTGATCACATCACCATTTGCGTTGGTTGTTGTGCCTGCATGAAACACTTTTGCATCGGTCATTGCTGTGTCTAAACCAGAGATCACATCACCTTTACGTGCTGTTTCTGGGTAGCCTTCAGAGGCAAGTACGATGCCCACAGTTTTGCGTTCATCCCATTCAGCTTCTGCTGGCAGATTGCCTGCAATACCCGCTTCAACCAGATCGACCAGTGATGATTTGAGACGCATCATGATTGGTTGGGTTTCCGGGTCACCAAAACGGCAGTTGAATTCGATAACGCGTGGCTGACCTTGCTCGTCAATCATTAGACCTGCATAAAGGAAGCCGGTGTAAACGTGACCATCAGCTGCCATACCGTCTACAGTCGGACGCATGACTTCAGTCATCACGCGTTCAAATACGTCAGGAGTCACTACAGGTGCAGGGGAATAAGCACCCATACCACCGGTATTTGGACCTTGGTCACCTTCAAAAATACGTTTGTGGTCTTGAGAAGTCGCCATTGGTAGGATGTTTTTGCCATCAATCATACAAATGAAAGATGCTTCTTCACCGGCAAGGAACTGCTCGATCACCACACGTGAACCTGCATCACCAAACTTATTGCCAGCGAGCATGTCATCAATCGCATCAAAGGCTTCTTGATTGGTCATGGCAACGATCACGCCTTTACCTGCGGCAAGGCCATCAGCCTTGATCACAATCGGTGCGCCATTTTGTTCAACATAGGCTTTGGCTGCATCAACTTCAGTAAACACGTCATAAAATGCAGTCGGGATGTTGTGACGTTTTAAGAAGTGTTTGGCAAAGGCTTTCGAACCTTCCAGTTGTGCGGCATATTGGGTTGGACCCCAAATTTTTAAGCCTGCAGCACGTCCTGCATCGACTACACCATTAACCAGTGGAGCTTCTGGACCGACTACAACCAAAGCCACATTATTTTCTTTGGCAAAGGCAATAATCGCAGGATTGTCTAAAATGTCGAGATTGACATTTTCACATTTGTTTTCAGTTGCAGTACCCGCATTACCTGGAGCAACAAAAACTTTGCTGACTTTGTCATCTTGGGCGATTTTCCATGCCAAAGCATGTTCACGGCCGCCACTACCCAAAACTAAAATATTCATCGGTTCATACTCCATGAATCGAAAATGACATAAAGTCCTCAAGCTTTCGGCAGAGGACTTTATGCAAGATCTAGAAATCTATATTGAATAAAGCAGAATGCTTCATATCAGTCTTAGTGACGGAAATGACGCATACCGGTAAACACCATTGCGATACCATGTTCATCGGCTGCCGCGATCACTTCTTCATCACGCATTGAGCCACCAGGCTGGATAATGCACTTGATACCGGCTTTAGCTGCGTTATCGATACCATCACGGAATGGGAAGAACGCATCAGAAGCCATCACTGCACCTTTTACCACAAGACCAGCATGTTCAGCTTTGATCGCAGCAATACGCGCAGAGTTCACGCGGCTCATTTGGCCTGCGCCTACACCAATGGTTTGACGGTTTTTCGCATAAACAATCGCGTTTGACTTCACATATTTTGCTACTTTCCAGGCAAAGATCAGGTCGTCAATTTCCTGTTCAGTTGGTGCAATTTTGGTCACCACTTTGAGGTCATCTTTGCTGATCATGCCCAAGTCTTGGTCTTGTACCAATAGGCCGCCGTTTACGCGTTTGTAGTCAAGCTGTGCAGCACGTGCATCAATCGCTGGAAGTTCACCGCAAACCAATACGCGTACGTTTTTCTTCGCGCCAGTCACTTCTAGAACGCCATCAGCAATACTTGGTGCAATGATCACTTCCACGAATTGACGGTCGACAATGGCTTGTGCTGTTGCAACGTCTAATTCGCGGTTGAATGCGATGATGCCACCAAATGCAGATTCAGGATCCGTTGCATAAGCCAAGTCATAAGCCGCTTGGATGCCATCAAGAGAAACCGCAACACCACACGGGTTGGCATGTTTCACGATCACACATGCTGGTTTGGCAAATGATTTTACGCATTCAAGTGCTGCATCCGTGTCCGCGATGTTGTTATAAGATAACTCTTTACCTTGTAACTGTTTTGCAGTTGAAACCGAAGCTTCAGTGGCTGCTGGATCCACATAGAATGCCGCTGCCTGGTGCGGGTTTTCACCGTAACGCAAGTCTTGTGCTTTATTCAGTTGGGTATTGAACGTACGCGCAAATTTGTCTGCTTCACCTTCAGCTTTGCCTACGCGTGCACCGAGGTAAGACGCGATCATGCCGTCGTATTGTGCAGTGTGTTCAAATGCTTTTACTGCCAAGTCAAAACGGGTTTCATAGGATAAACCGCCATTCGCTTTCAGTTCAGCAATTACAGTGCCGTAATCCGATGCATTCACCACGATACCGACAGACGCGTGGTTTTTTGCAGCAGCACGTACCATGGTTGGACCACCGATGTCGATGTTTTCAATCGCATCAGCCAGTGAACAGTTCGGTTTTGCTACAGTCGCGGCAAACGGGTAAAGGTTCACAACCACAAGATCAATCGGATCAATGTTGTGTTCTTGCATCACTGCTTCGTCCAGGCCGCGACGCGCCAGGATACCGCCATGAATTTTTGGATGTAGGGTTTTGACACGGCCATCCATCATTTCCGGGAAGCCAGTGTGTTCGGATACTTCAACGACGGCAATGTTGTTGTCTTTAAGCAACTTATAGGTGCCGCCAGTAGACAGGAGTTCTACTCCTAAATTTGCAAGTTGCTGGGCAAATTCTACGATTCCAGTTTTGTCTGAAACAGAGATAAGAGCGCGCTTAATAGTCATGATTTTCAAGTCTGCAGATTAAAAAACAAATAGGCATAAAAAATGCCCACGAAGACGTGAGCATTTTATCATTTATTCACTCATTAAACCGTGGGCTTTCAATTTTTTACGCAAAGTACCACGGTTAAGGCCAAGAATTTCAGCCGCGCGAGTCTGGTTGCCGCGAGTGTATTCTAAGACCACAGATAAAAGAGGTTTCTCCATTTCTGCTAGCACCATGTCATAAACCTGAGATGGTTGTTCACCTTGCAATGACGCAAAATAATGGCGAACCGCGCGATCCACGTGGATACGAAGCGCAACGTCAGACTGTGCAGTAAAAATAGGAGATTTGCTATTCATGCGAGTTAATCCGAAAAAAATCAAATATCACTTGGGTAAAGCGATATATACATGTGGTCTAAAAAAAGGTCGAGCTCCGGTTTAGATCCTAAAACGGCGGGCTCTAAAACTGGAACAAATAGCTTGCCACAACTCTTCAATTTGAGCGAAAAATAAGCGTAACAATAGTTTAAGTTTTGTTACAGCCTAACTTTCAGAACAAAAAATATCCTGATGCGCGATATTAAAATAAAGCACATGATCAAGGACAATATTTGTTTTGAATGAAAGCGAGGAGTTTGCAGCATATAGCTTTTCGTGGCGCGTATAATATCACTGTCTACGAAAAAGTGAGCAATAAAACTGCATTTTTTTTCATTTTTTTATCGTTTTTTTCAATTCTAAGGCGAAATGATTTCTAGGCTGTAATCGTCAAAGCTTTTTCGTTCCACGGGTAAGTTAAATTCAAACTTGAACGGACGGTCATGGGGGATGCGCTGGATACTTTGTAAACTCTTGATTAAGTATTCATTAGCGTTGAGTGTATGGATGGAAACCTGTTCACCTTTAGACTTCAGGGTGATTTTTAGTTTCGGGAGTGGTAGACTTGCCTCATGATGATTCAGCAAGACACCGCTAAATTGGGTTTTTTCCTTGCCAACGCGTTTCACTTTCACTTTATTAATAGCAATCGAATTGTAGTGCTGTTGCAAGGCGTTACATTTGAGTGCCTGGCAGACCGGGTTAAAAACACTGCTGAGTACCGGGCTGTTGTTGAGGAGTTTTGGATTAAACCAGAACACCTGAAAGATCAGCACCAGCAATAACAGTAAATTGATACTGCCCCAGAAGACATAATAGCCCCAGCCATGTGATTTTGCTGTTTCGGAGGAACTCAAGCCCTGAGCCTTGCTGGACAGATTTAATGCTGAATAATGATCAACGGGTTCGTGATTAAAGTAATTTAAATTGTTCAGATAAGTATGCAGATCAATATGCGAGTTTTCGATTTTCCGGTTGAAAATATCGAGTACATGTGCCTGATCGGGTGTGGCACTAAAGTGAAGCAAAGCCTCATGAGATGCAGTGGACTTTTGCTGTTCCTCTTGCATCTCTGGCGTGATCAGGTGGGTCAATGCATTAAAATTTTGACCACATTTCGGACAACAAACCATCCCCTGAGCAGCGGTAAGCTGAGTGAGCGTTACTTTATAGACACTGGAACACTTTGGGCAGCGGGTTTGTTTGTCACTCATGAGGTCTTTTTACTCGTTTAATCGGCTTGGCGTTTTCCCGAGATACGGCACCAATTTTCTTCACGTTTTTCGATTTCTAATATATCAAAAAATTCAGAATAAACACGAGAAACTTCAGCAACTTGCTCTTCAATCACACCGGCAAGTGCGAACTCTCCCTCAGATTTAATAAGAGTTGAGAATTCTGGCGCAAGTGCCATCAGAGGACCGGCCAAGATGTTGGCCACCAAAATATCCGCTTGCTGGCCTTGGAATGCGGTATTGAACTCTTCCGGTAATCCGACAAACAGTTTATCGAGTACGCCATTGAGCTCGGCATTCTGTTGTGTGGCTAACACTGCTTGTGGATCAATATCGGTGGCATAGACTTTTTTTGCACCGAGCAGGAGTGCTGCTACGCCTAAAATACCCGAGCCACAGCCGTAATCGATGACGATTTTATCTTTCAGGTCTGTTTTACCTAGCCATTGTAGACATAAAAAGGTGCTGGCATGGTTACCGGTACCAAAAGCTAAACCTGGATCAAGTTTGATATTGACCGCATCTGCTTCAGGTGGCTCTAACCATTCCGGCACAATCCAGAATTTTTCAGCGATTTGAATCGGTTCATAGTAATCCATCCAGGAGCGTTCCCAGACTTGATCTTCCAGTTCTTCTGAACGGATCGGTGCTTCTGGCATTTGTACGCGAATAAAGCCTTCAAGTTTGCTCACATCGATCGGATCATTTTCATCATCCTGATAAATACCGGTCACGATGACTTTGTTCCAGAGCGGAGTTTCACCTGGAAGTGGTTCGAGCAAGGCCTGATCTTCTGCATCATCGAGGGTCACGCTGACAGCACCCAAAGACATGAGTAGAGTTTCAGTAAAATCAACTTGATCTTGATCAACAGTAATATGAATTTGTAACCACTTCACGGCATTAACCTAATTCGTTTTCATGTAAAGGCCTATTGTAACGGATTCCGTTTAACTGCCTACTACAAAATCAGTTTTTATAAAGCCCTACAAAAATTGGATCTTAAGATGAGTCAATAAATAGAGGATGAGAAGAAGAGATTTCTTAAGAGTGAAAAGTTAAGTTAGGTTTTGTGCTGTTGTATATGTGATTAAAGCAATATTCAAAATGAGAAAGGCGACAAAACCAATAAAATTTTGTCGCCTTGAGCTTAAATGTGGAGATTTAGCGTGGACGAGGTGGTGTAAAACCAAGGGCACATTTGCCACTCATTTCTGCGCCGTTAATCGTGGCTCTTGTAGCATTCACATCTGCATCACAAGTACTGAAAAGTTCAGCTTCGTTGCCCATAATTGAGCTACTTTGCTGAGGGAAAAACTGTGGTTCACAGGTTCCATTCCAGATAATGCCGCGATAGGCAAAGCTGACTTGAGCACCTTGAGTTTTGCCTTTACAGACTTTTTGGTAAGTTTGAGCATTATAAACTCGATCCACTTTGTCATTGGCCTGCGCCAAAGGACTCAGACAGAGACCACATAACAGGGCAGACAGTAGAATTTTATTATTCATGACATGGCCTTTACTGATAAGTTCATTTATTAGAATAAAAAATAGTCAGAATAAAACAGTTTTAATCTGGTAAATTTTGCTGATTTCTTGTGAGTTCTTAAGGTAAATCTGCAAATTCTATTATTTTTTTATAAGGTTTAGCAGGTTGGCCCATAATCTTGAACCCTGTAGAAAATCAACTCAATTTGTCAACTTAAAGGCAATTTTTTGCTATAATACTCGGTCATCCATTTTCTATCTCTCATTTACCACTATGCATTATCCTAAAGTTTACGATGTCATTGTTATCGGTGGCGGTCACGCAGGTACGGAAGCAGCGCTTGCTGCGGCGCGTATGGGTCGACAGACTTTGCTCTTGACTCATAACATTGAGACTTTAGGGCAGATGAGCTGTAACCCGGCGATTGGTGGTATTGGTAAGTCGCATCTGGTTCGTGAAATTGATGCCTTGGGTGGTGCGATGGCACTGGCAGCCGATAAAGGCGGGATTCAGTTCCGTATTCTCAACTCGCGTAAAGGTGCGGCAGTTCGTGCCACACGTGCCCAAGCCGACCGCGTTCGTTATAAAGCAGCCATCCGCCATACGCTAGAGAATCAGGCCAATCTGGATATTTTCCAGCAAGCGGCCGATGACCTGATTGTGGAAGGTGATACTGTAAAAGGTGTGGTGACCCAGATGGGCATCCGCTTTGATACCAAAACGGTGGTGTTGACCACGGGTACTTTCCTCGGTGGGGTGATTCACGTTGGTCTGGAAAAATCCAGTGGTGGTCGTGCCGGTGATCCTCCATCGATTGCCTTGGCGCATCGTTTGCGTGAGTTGAACTTGCCAGTAGGACGTTTAAAAACCGGTACACCACCGCGTATTGATGCACGTTCTGTTGATTTCTCTGTCATGACGCCACAGCCAGGTGATTTCCCGTCACCGGTGATGTCGTTCATGGGTGATGTTTCCATGCACCCAGAGCAGGTGAACTGCTATATCACGCATACCAATGAAAAAACCCACGACATCATCCGTGGCGGACTGGACCGTTCACCGATGTATACCGGCGTGATTGAAGGGGTGGGTCCGCGTTACTGCCCATCGATTGAAGACAAGATTCACCGTTTTGCCGATAAAGATTCGCATCAGGTATTTTTGGAGCCTGAGGGTCTGGATACCCATGAGCTGTATCCGAATGGGATTTCAACCTCTTTACCTTTTGATGTGCAGTTTGCTTTGGTGCGTTCGATTCGTGGTATGGAAAATGCACATATCCTGCGTCCGGGTTATGCCATTGAATATGACTATTTCAACCCACAAGCCTTGAAATTTACCCTAGAAACCAAAGCAATTAATAACCTGTATTTTGCGGGTCAGATCAATGGTACCACCGGTTATGAAGAAGCCGGTGCACAAGGTTTGCTTGCAGGGCTAAATGCAGCACGTCGTGCTTGGGAACAGGAAGAATGGACACCAAAACGCGATGAAGCTTATATGGGTGTATTGGTGGATGACCTGATTACCTTAGGGACCAAAGAACCGTACCGTATGTTTACCTCACGTGCCGAATATCGCTTGATGTTGCGTGAAGACAATGCTGACCAACGTTTGACGCCAATTGGCCGTGAACTGGGCCTGGTGGATGATGTGCGTTGGGCGGCCTACTGTGAAAAAATGGAAGCCGTTGAAACTGAAACAGCGCGTCTAAAAGATTTATGGGCAGCACCGAACAACCCAATGGGCAAAAAGTTTGTGGAAATGACCGGCGCAGATTTATCGAAAGAATGCTCTGCAATTGATCTATTGAAGCGTCCGAATATTAACTTCCAGCAAATTGCTGAGCTAACGGGTTCAGAGGTTTCTGCACAAGTGGGTGACCAGATCGAGATTGCTGTGAAATATGAAGGTTATATCAACCGTCAGCATGAAGATATAGCTCAAATGAAACGACTGGAAGAGACCAAAATTCCAGCAGATTTTGATTATGATGCGGTTTCTGGTTTGTCACGTGAAATTACCCAAAAGCTGAAAACGGTACGTCCCGATACGCTGGCACAAGCTGGCCGTATCCCGGGTGTGACACCGGCAGCAGTGCAGTTGGTGTTAATTACCATTCGTAAAAATGCAATCACACGCAAATCAGCTTGATACTTTCAGCTAATGAAATAAAAAAGCCCGCTTCAGCGGGCTTTTTTATTGAATTTTTTCAATGGCATAGTTTTTATCTATGGTTTGATTGGAAAATTGTTGTGTAAAATCCATTGCCAAAAAATGATCTAAGTAAATGAATTAAGAAGAAAAAACGATAGATGATTTAACTTTTAGGTATTAATTGAGGATTGTTGGGCATCCCCGCTGTAAATAAACCCGACCATTGTAGTGCTATTTCATCCGCATGATCTATCACAGAATAATTTGGTCAATAGGCGATGGAACGACGCTTTATATCGTATGGATGGAGATTAGTGATGTTACAGACACAAACAGGTGGCTTACAAAAGAAGCTCACCATCTTTTTATGTTTTCTTGTGGCCTTTTTTGAAGGTTTTGATTTGCAGGCACCGGGGATTGCCGCGAAAGGAATTGCTGCCACCTTTGGCTTGGATCAATTGCAAATGGGCTACGTCTTTAGTCTAGGAGTATTTGGTATGCTCTTCGGCGCCTTCTTTGGGGGGCGTGTTGCAGACTACCTAGGACAGAAAAAAGTCCTGATGTTGGCGGTGGCAATTTTTGGTGTTTTTTTTAGTATTTCCGCGCTTGCCCCTAATCTTGAAGTTTTATATGTCGCGCGCTTCTTAACGGGTATAGGTTTGGGGGCTGCCATGCCGACGATGATTTCGGTCGTGGGGGATGAGGCAACCGAAGCTAATCGCGGCAAGTTAAACAGTCTGATGTACTGTGGTCTTCCGGTTGGTGCGATTTGTGTGGCAGGTTTAGGCATGTTTTTCCCACAGATTTCCTGGCACACCCTGTTTTTGATTGGTGGTTTGGCGCCGTTGCTGTTATTGCCCTTCATGGCTTTGATCTTAAAAGATAAGAAAAAGCAGCAACAGGCTGAAGTGCAGCCAGAAGCTGTGCCTGCAATGAGTGAAATTCTGTTTAAGAATAAAAAATATGCACATACTCTGCCGCTATGGGTGAGCTTTTTCTTTACCTTAATGGTCAACTATATCCTGATCAGCTGGTTGCCGAACCTGCTCATGGAACAAGGCTTGGAAAAGAAACAAGCGTTTCTGGTGATGCTGGTATTCCAGGTGGGTGCAGTGATCGGAACCTTGGCCTTGGGTTACCTGCTTGATCGTCTTAAGTTGTGGCAAATGTCCATGATCATTTATTCTGGTTTATTGATCGCGGTATTTATTTTGTTCACTACAACTTCAGTTCCTTTGTTGATTTTTGCCGGAGTAATCGGTGGCATTTTCTCGACCGGCGGCCAATCGATTTTATATGGTATTTCTCCGATTTTTTACTCACCTGCAGGGAAAGTCACTGGCGTGGGCAGTGCCATCTCCCTGGGGCGTTTGGGCGCGATGACTGGTCCCTTGTTAACCGGTAAAATTTTGGCACTGGGATTGGGAACGACAGGTATTTTGATTGCAAGTGCACCTGGGATTGTGCTTTCTGCGGTTGCAGTTACGGCCTTATCCCGTTACAAAGATGCCCAGAAGAAATAAGTGTAATCCACTTTAAATCAAACTGCAGTTCAGGGTTACCTGGACTGCTTTGTGCTTTTCCATATAAATAATTCACAATAAATCTTTAACACAAATAGCGTATTAAGCAGTAGATCTTCTGATTTCTCATGTCGAAATCATCACGCTATAGTGATTGCATGTTCAACTGATGGAGGAGAGAGCGCGATGACGAAGAAAATGATTCGCTATAATCGCAATGACTTAGCATGCTAAAGCTGGACAAAGATTCAGCAAGAGAGGGTTGCAAGTTCACCCGATGCGTGGGGCTGAAAGGTGAATTTGTGCTGTCGTCCACACAACAATAATAACAAGCTTATTTTTGTAAAAATGATAATAATAAATCTAAGAGAGCTTTCGACCTGAAGCTCTCTTTTTTATTCAGGTTTTGCAGATGCATCTTCTGATTCATAGACGGCATGTGCGACTTCATCTGGTCGAATTGAAATTATTTTCTTACCAAAGCTGCGCAACCACCAGACCAGTTGTGAAGTAAACGGTACGGTTGCAATCACTTCCACCTGATTTTCCTTATAGGGCTGAATGATCTGATCTTTACTGAGCTGGCTTTCATAAAAATAGCTGGCATCCTGTTCGCTCATCAACAAGCGCAGTTCTACATTATGGGTCGGAATATTGAAATCGACCCTAAAGCCTAGCGCACCGGATTCAATGTATTCATCAATATTAAAATTGACCGGATGTAAGGCACGAGAATTGAGCACACTGGCAGATTTAAAACGATGCAGGGCAAAGGTCTGTACATCTGTTTTGTCATGACGGGTACAAATCAGATAAATAATGGCGCCTTTTTGTACAAGTCCCAGAGGATTGAGAATATAGCTTTTCTCTTCGCCCTGAACGCCACGTCCACGGTAAAGACACTCAATTTGCTTGTCCTGCAATAAACCTTCATAAATCGCCTGTTGTGCCTGACGCTCTACAACCGGAGGAATTAAAGGCTGTGTCGCCGGGACAATACGCACACGATTGACCCATTGTCGTACATTGTTTTGTGTGGACAGACTGCGCCGTGCTAGATCAAACCATGGATTCATTTCTTCAATCAGGCTAGGCGGCAACAAATGTTTCAGATGTTCTTCAACCATCATGAACGTCACTGCCTGTGAGCTGGTCATATGCGGCAAGCTTTGAATCGGGGCATCCGAACGCCAGCGCCAACCTTGCGGCACGGTTTTGTTGTTTTCGATCGGGAAACGCTGGGAAATCTGGTTGAGATCACGCTGGATGGTGCGCAAACTGATATCAATTCCTTCGCGTTGTAGGATGTCATGTAATTCACGCGTCCCCATCCATTTTCCAGTCGAGAGGCGGGAAAGGATTTGCCATTGGCGGTAAAGACCATTTGAGGTTTCTTTTTCTTGTGAAGACATAAAAGTATTAATCAGAGTTATAGGAACTAAGGCGTGATTATCACATCACTGAAGGACAGCTAACACAATAAAAAAACTTGCCGAGTTTGGCAAGAACAATCCGCTGCATAGATTTATATTCAGACACAAGTTTATAGCAAAACTATTGTTGTATTTTGAGACTAAATGGAAATAAATAAAAATACCTAAGTGCAAGTTTCGCGCTGCGAAAATAAGGGGTATGGGATGACTTACTGTTGTGCGATGCGGTTAAAAGATGGATTGGTTTTTATCAGTGATACCCGTACCAATGCGGGTGTAGATCATATCTCGGTATTTCGTAAACTGTTCACCTTTGGAATAAAAGGGGATCGATTCTTTACCATTCAGACTTCGGGAAATTTAGCTACGACACAGGCTGTCATCGGTCACCTGGAAAATCATTTGACTTTAAAACAAGAACCGAACTTGGATAGTGTAAATACGATGTTTGAGGTGGCAGAACTGCTCGGACAGACGCTAAAAAAAGTAATTGAAGACGTCACGACGGATAAACAGGATCAGGTCAATTATTATTGTCATATCATTATTGGCGGGCAGATCCGCGGTGGAGAAATGCAACTTTACCATATCTATCCGCAAGGTAATTTTATTTGTGCCACCAGCGATACCCCGTATTTTCAGATTGGAGAAAGTAAATATGGCAAGCCGATTCTGGATCGTGCCTTGACCTATACCATGTCCTTAGAAGAAGCTTTTCTGTGTTGTCTGATTTCGTTTGATTCGACTTTGCGTTCCAATGTATCGGTCGGGATGCCTTTGGATGCAGTCATTTATCAGAAAGATAGTCTGGAAGTGCCATGTAGCAAGCGAATCTATGAACAGGATGCCTATTTCCAAATCATCAGTCAGCAGTGGTCAGAAACTTTGCGCAAAGGACTGCAAGCCTTACCTAAACCGACCTCGGATTATTGCAAATAATTTTTTCAGCTGTAAAAAAATCCCCGCAGAGGGGATTTTGAGAGTACCTACTTAAATCTGTTTACGTACAGGACGAGCACTCATCCGGCAGAGCAGCTCATAACCAATGGTGCCATTAGCTGTAGCCACTTCATCCACCAGACGGTTTTTCCCCCAAAGTTCTACCGTTGTACCGAGTTTGACGGTTAACCCAGTCACATCAATTGCGATCATGTCCATGCTAACACGGCCAATCATCGGTGTGAGCTGACCCTGAATGGCCACAAAGTTTGGCTGTACGTAGGCACGTGGATAACCATCACCATAACCAATCGAAACAATGGCGATGGTCATGTCGCGTTCTGCGGTAAAGGTGGAGCCATAACCCACCTGTTCACCAGGTTGAATCTGGTTCAAGGCAATAATTTCAGCAGTGAGGGTCATTACAGGTTTTAAATCCAGCGTATGCACATTTTGATCGGCAAAGGGGCTGGCACCGTAAAGCATAATCCCGGGACGGACAAAGTCGAAATGCAGTTCAGGCCATTTATAAATGGCAGCTGAATTGCAGCATGAGGCAAGGATCGGGGCACAGGCATTTTTCACCTGTAAAAATTGTGCCTTTTGCTGCTCGTTGAGCGGGTGATCCGCATCCGCATTGGCAAAGTGCATGGCCAAGACACAGGTAAAACCTTCTGCTTTAAGGGTATGAATGACATCAATGATTTCAGGCACTTTAAAGCCTAAACGGTTCATGCCACTGTTCAGTTTGACCCAGATTTTCAAACCTTGAGTAATATAGGCATCTTTATGGGCGAGTAACCAGTCCAGTTGTTGCTGGTGATGTACGATACATTCAATATTTTGTGCAATGACAATTGGCATTTCATCAGCACTAAAAATCCCTTCAATCAGGGTAATTGGCTGTTGATAGCCTAAGTCACGGATTTCCAGGGCTTCTTGCAGACAGGCTACGCCAAAAGCATCTGAGTCGGCCAGGGCGGCCAGACAGTCTTTTACGCCATGACCATAGGCATTGGCTTTGACCATACTGACAATTTTAGCGTTTGGTGCAAGTTGTTTGACACGTTGGAAATTATATTGCAGTGCTGCGCTGTCAATATAAATTGTTGCTTGACGCACCCTGGAACTCCTCGGGGTAACTCAAAATGCTGCACGCGATTTGGGCGGAGATCACAGCATTAAAAAATAAAATGAGTAAAGCTCAAAATAGGTAGAGGCTTTGGCTCTGAATGAGCAGTATTGTAGACCTCTGAGTCAAAAATGCTATGCAGCATCTGTTATTCTCATTAAATCCTTTGTTTTATGGAAGATTTAAAACAAAAACGTTTTACTCGTCATCATCAAACTGGTTGTAATATTCCGGTGAGAGATTACTGAAACGGGTGTATTGGCCTTCAAAAGCCAGACGCACGGTACCAATCGGACCATTACGCTGTTTACCAATAATAATTTCGGCAGTGCCGGCTTCTTTCGATTCTTTGTTATAAACTTCATCCCGGTAAATAAACATGATCAAGTCGGCATCCTGCTCGATTGCACCGGATTCACGCAAATCCGACATCACTGGACGTTTATTCGGACGGTTTTCTAAAGAACGGTTGAGCTGGGAAAGAGCGATCACCGGGCACTGCATTTCTTTGGCCAGTGCTTTTAAGCTGCGTGAAATTTCCGAAATCTCACCGACACGGTTATCGCCCATGCCTGGAACTTTCATCAGCTGCAAATAGTCGACCATAATACAGCCTAGCTTGCCGCCATGCTGCTTGGCAATCCGCCGTGCCCGTGCACGCAGTTCGGTCGGTGGCAGGGCAGAGGAGTCATCAATATATAAATGCTTTTCTTGTAGCTGTAAAATGGTACCTGTGACTTTGGACCATTCTTCACCATCGAGTTTACCGGAACGTAAATGTCCCTGATGCACTTTGCCGTAGGAAGAAATCAGACGCATGGCAATCGAGTCGGCTGGCATTTCCATGGAGTAGACCAGGGCCGGCAAGTCACAGTTAAATAGCACACTTTCCACTAAATTCATGGCAAAAGTGGTTTTACCCATTGAGGGACGTGCAGCGACAATAATTAAATCACCGGACTGCATGCCTGAAGTTTTATTGTCGAGTTCCAAAAAGCCGGTGGATAAACCGGTAATGTTACCGTCCAGTTGGGATAGTTCATTCAGTTTGTCGAAGACATCAGCCACCACCGAGGTAATCGGTTTTGGGCCGGCATCTTTTTTATTGTTATTGTGCTGTTCAGCTAAAGAGAAAATATTGGTTTCAGCCAGATCCAGAATTTCACTCACACTGCGGCCTTTGGTGTCATAGGCGTTTTGCAAAATTTCCGTGCTGACTTTAATCATGTTGCGTAAGGTGGCGAATTCACGGATCTTGTTGGCATAGGTTTCTAGGTTATAGAAACTAGACGGAGAGTCTGCCATCAATTGCATTAAATATTCTTCACCGCCAACGGCTTCGAGCAGGTTTTGCTTGATTAGCCAGTCATTGACCAGAACCGCATCATAAGGCGAGTTTTCCTGTGCCAGTTTTTCGATGGCGCGGAAAATATATTTGTGCCGTGTTGCATAAAAATCGTTTTCTTTTAAAACATCACTGACCTGTTCAAAAGATTCCGCTACCGTCATCAGCGCAGCCAACACCGCCTGTTCAATAGACAGGTTATGCGGAGGCGTGCGAAGTTCTTTGAGCTGACCTGAATCTGCAGATTTTTTATTGTCTGTATTGACCGAAGGAAATGGCGTAGTGACGCTTGCCTGAGACATAAAGAGACCTGTAGATATTCAGCAAAAAAGGAGAGTGAAGACGGAAAAATTTGTTCTCTATCTTAAAACAATTTTTTCTAAAATTAAGCCATTGGTTGATTGATTATTTCATACAATTTAGATGAGTTGATGAATAAAAAGAGGCCAATTCCTCCTATTTTTAGACAAAAAAAGAGCATGCAAAAGCATGCCCTTTTTTAAACTGCGAAATTATTCAGCAACGATAGTTACTAGAACTTCAGCAGTTACATCGTGATGCAATTGAATCGCGATGTTGAATTCACCAGTGTTGCGAAGCGCACCATTTGGCAAACGAACTTCTGCACGGTCAACTTCAAGACCAGCATTTGTCAACGCGTCAGCGATGTCACGCGTACCGATTGAGCCGAATAGTTTACCTTCGTCACCCGCTTTCGCAGTGATCACGATGTTTACTTCGTTCAATTGGTCAGCACGTGCTTGAGCAGCAGCCAAGATATCAGCTTCTTGTTTCTCAAGTTCTGCACGACGAGCTTCAAAAGCAGCAGTGTTTGCTTCAGTCGCGGCAACTGCTTTACCTTGAGGGATAAGGAAGTTACGGCCGTAACCAGCTTTCACTGAAACTTTATCGCCTAGTTTGCCAAGGTTTTTAATGCGTTGTAATAAGATAACGTCCACAGATCACCTCACTTATGGTTGTCAGTGTAAGGGATCAAAGCCAAATAACGAGCTTGTTTAATCGCAAGCGCTAATTGACGTTGATAACGAGCCTTAGTACCAGTGATACGGCTAGGAACAATTTTGCCGTTTTCAGTGATGTACTGTTTTAAAGTGTCGATATCTTTGTAGTCGATGTACGCAACATTCTCAGCTGTAAAGCGGCAGAACTTGCGACGACGGTAAAAACGTGCCATTGATAGTTCTCCTTAAGCTTCAGCAGAATCTTGAGCGTGTTGTGCTTCTTCACGTTGAGCTTTACGCGCACGTTTTTCTTCAGCACTCTTAGCCAATAAAGATTCTTCAGTAATTGCGTTTTCACGACGGATGATCAAGTTACGAAGAATAGCATCGTTATAACGGAACAATTCTTCTAATTCATCAAGAGTCGTTTGACCACATTCAACGTTCATTAAAATGTAGTGCGCTTTGTGAATTTTGTTAATTGGGTAAGCCAATTGACGACGGCCCCAATCTTCTAAACGGTGAATTTGACCTTCAGCTTCTTTGATGTGAGTGAGGTAACGTTCTACCATACCCACAACTTGATCGCTTTGATCTGGGTGTACCAGAAGTACGATTTCGTAGTGACGCATTGTCAGCTCCTTACGGTTTATGCAGCCTCTAAAATAGATTTAGAAGCAAGGAGTCACAACTCATATGAGTTGAGTCGCAAATTGCGAAGCTGAATTATAGGGAATATTCAATCTGAAAACAAATGCTTTTCCACTGGAAACGCAAAATGAGCTGAAATAAAGCAGAGTGAGTAGAAATGATCAGAGGACTGAGTGGCTATGTATCATAACCACCCATTCACTTAAAACAGTGGAATCTGTGGTGCAGGAGAGATGGTGGTAAAGCTAAAACTTAAACTGATCACGGTAATCAGAAGCACCGAAAACAGGAAAAAACGTTTCGCCCACAGTTGGTCATTTTCAGCCTTAAAACCAATCACACCCAAATATAACCAATAGGCACACAGTACATTCAGAATGATCAGATATAGCCAGTTGGTATAGCCATAGATAAACAGGCCATTCATGGCAATCGCAAACAAAATAATATAAATCAGTGATTCAATTTTGGTGCGGAATACCGAGCGTGCAACCGGAAGAATCGGAATCCCTGCATTTTTGTAGTCATCAAAACGGTAGATTGCAATTCCCCACGAATGAGGCATTTGCCAGAGTGCATAACCCAGGAAAATGAGTAAAGCAGCCAGGTCAAACTGGTTTGCGACAGCAGCGTAGCCAATCACTGGAGGACTTGCTCCTGAAATGCTACCAATCACGGTTTGATGAATCGTCGTACGTTTGGTCCACAGGCTATAGAAAATCACATAGACCACAAAACCAATCACGGCAAATAAAAATGCATAGGCATTGACCGCAAACCATAAAATACTAAAACCGATCACACCTAAAACCAATGCATAAGCGAGCGCAATAGGGGTAGAAACAGTTTTTTTGACAAGCGCACGATTTTGAGTGCGTTGCATTTTCTGGTCGATGTCTTGATCAATGACGTTATTGACAACACAACCTGAGGCAACAACCAAAGTTGTACCTAAGAGGGTGAGGAAGAGTAAGAGGAAATCTACAGAACCTTGAGCGGCTAATAAATAGCCGCCCAGGGTGGTAACGAAGTTACCAAAGAGAATTCCTGGTTTGGTCAGGAATAAATACTTTTTCAGCATGACAACCAGTTTAGATCATCATGTTGTAGTGTAGGTAATTCATGATCCATACAGAACCAACCAAGAGGATGGCAATGGTCAGGATGGTATAGATAAATGCAATCATGTTCCAACGTTGCTCTGAAGAAGTATTCATATGCAAGAAGAAAAATAATTGTACAAGTACCTGAGCAACAGCAGTGATTGCGATTGCAGTGACTAATACGCCACGGTCAAATCCACCGCCCATCACCATCCCGAAAGGGATGATGGTGAGGATTACAGAAAGGATAAAACCAATGGTGTACTGTTTAAAGTTGCCGTGCGATGCACCAGCAGCGTTATGATCGTGACCCATTAGAGAACTCCCATTAAGTAAACGACGCTGAATACACAGATCCATACGATGTCAAGGAAGTGCCAGAACAAGCTTAGGCAAGCAAGACGACGTGTGTTTGCAAGTGTCAAACCATATTTCTTGATTTGAACCATTAACACGATCATCCATACCAGACCTGAAGTAACGTGAATACCGTGCGTACCAACAAGAGTAAAGAACGCAGATAGGAACGCACTTGTGCTTGGGCCATGACCAGCGTGAACTAAATGATTGAATTCATAAAGTTCCATGCCGATGAACGCTGCACCAAATAACCAAGTAATGGCTAACCAAGTGATGACCTGGCCAACATTTTTCTTGTATGAAGCAAGTACGGCAAAACCGAAGGTTACTGACGAAATCAAAAGAGCGAATGTTTCAGTAAGTACGAAACCTAAAGATTCACCAAAAAGCTCTTTTGCACTTGGAGTGCCCACAGGAACATGACTGCTTAATACAGCGAATGCGATGAAGAGTGTACCGAAAATAATCAAGTCACTCATCAGGTAGGACCAGAAACCAAAGATCGTGATGTCGGTATCATCGTGGTGATGATGTTCATCATGTCCGTGGTTGTCGTGATGAAGTACTTCAGCCATATCCTTAGTCCTTCTTCAAGTGTTTTTCAAGTAGGGCATAGCGTTCATTTTCAATGCGCTCGACTTCAGCAGCAGGAACATAGTAGTCCACTTTCTTGGTGAAAGAGCTGTTAATGAAGGAAATGATTGCGCCAATGAAAGTAACGGCTACTAACCACCAGATGTGCCAGACTAATGCGAAGCCCATTACAGTGATGAACATTGCGATAATGAAACCAGCAGCACGGTTGGTTGGCATGTGGATGTCTTCATACTTCGCTGGACGTGCATACGCTACACCATTTTCTTTGTCATTCCAGAAACGGTCGACACCGTCAGCTTGTGGCAAGTGAGCAAAGTTATAAAATGGAGCAGGTGAAGACGTAGACCATTCAAGCGTACGAGCATCCCAAGGGTCGCCAGTAAGATCTAAAGTCTGGTTACGTTGCAAGAAACCAACCACAATTTGCATGATGAAACATACAATACCGATCGCAACAAGGACAGAACCGAAGAATGCAATTGTTACGTATGGATCCCATTCAGGGTTGTCATAAGTATTCAAACGACGTGTCATACCCATGAAGCCAAGGATATAAAGTGGCATGAATGCAAAGTAGAAACCGAAGAACCAGAACCAGAATGCAGCCTTACCCCAAGTCTCGTTAAGTCTCCAACCAAACATTTTTGGCCAGTAGTAAATGATACCCGCGAAAATAGCGAATACAACACCACCGATAATTACGTTATGGAAGTGAGCGATCAAGAACAAAGAGTTGTGTACCAGGAAGTCCGCTGGTGGAACTGCCATCAATACGCCTGTCAAACCACCGATACCAAAAGTCACAAGGAAACCAAGTGACCAAAGCATTGGAGTCGTGAAGGTGATGCGACCTTTGTACATGGTGAATAACCATGAGAAGATTTTTACACCCGTCGGGATCGCAATGATCATGGTCATGATACCGAAGAACGCATTCACGTTACCGCCGGCACCCATGGTAAAGAAGTGGTGCACCCACACAACCAGTGATAACACACCAATTGCTACAGTTGCATACACCATTGATTTGTAACCGAACAACGATTTACGCGAAAAGGTTGCTACAACTTCTGAGTAAATACCAAATGCTGGCAATACCAAGATGTATACTTCTGGGTGACCCCATGTCCAAATCAAGTTCACGTACAACATTGGACTGCCGCCCAAATCGTTAGTGAAGAAATGGAAACCGAAGTAACGGTCAAGAGAAAGCATCGCGATCGTTGCTGTCAACACAGGGAAGGTTGCAATGATCAATACCGCAGTAACCAATGCAGTCCAGGTAAAGATCGGCATGTCCATCAGTTTCATGCCAGGCGCACGCATTTTGATGATGGTAACAAAGAAGTTAACACCGGTTAAAAGCGTACCCAGACCAGACACCTGCAGTGCCCAGATATAGTAGTCTACACCTACGCCAGGAGAATATTCGATGCCTGATAGAGGAGGATATGCCATCCAGCCTGTTGCAGCAAATTCACCTAGGGCAAGAGAAGCCATCATCAATCCAGCTGCGCCAGCGAAGAGCCAGAAGCTGAGAGAGTTTAATAGTGGGAAAGCAACGTCACGAGCACCAATCTGTAATGGAACAGAGATGTTCATGAAGCCAACCACAAGACCCATCGCCACGAAGAAGATCATGATTACACCGTGTGCGGTGAAGATCTGGTCGTAATGTTCTGGGTGCAGGTAACCTTCGCCGCCACCGCGAGCAAGGAACTGCTGAAGACGCATCATGATTGCATCGGCAAAGCCACGCACCAGCATGACGATCGACACAAAGATATACATGATACCGATTTTTTTATGGTCTACCGATGTGAACCATTCGTTCCACAAGTAGCTCCATTTTTTGAAGTAGGTGATACCAGCAACTGCTGCAATACCACCCAAGATCATCAATGCAACTGTTACCAGTACAATTGGATCATACGGAATAGCATCCGGACCTAACTTGCCTAATAAGAAGCTCATGTCTTATTCCCCTACAACTGAAGAAGCGGGTTCAACAGCGGCATGTGCATCAGAAGCAGCAGCCTCATGAGCGCCAGCAGTAGCTGAATGGCTACCCCCGTGGTAGTTGCTCATGTATTTGTTGATCACTGATTCAAACAAGCCTTGCTCTACAGAAGAGTAGTAAGTCACAGGATGTGGCTTAGTTGGGTAAGGCTTCATTGCTTCAGCAACAGCCTTCTCTTCAGGAGTTTGCGCTTTAGAAATCAAAGCTTCAATTTGGTGTTTACCGCGGTTACCGTCACGCAAGGTTGCAAATTCAGCTTGGTCTAAGATACCTTTTTGAATTGCTTCAGGATTTACTGAAGTACCATTGCCTGCTTTCACTGCCGCAACCCATTCAGCAAACTGAGCTTCAGTCACAGAATGTGCTTTAAAACGCATTTGTGAGAAACCATAGCCTGAGTAGTTAGAAGAGAAACCACGGAATACACCCGTTTCATCTGCCAATACATTCAGGTGAGTTTGCATCCCGGCCATCGCATAGATCTGACCTGCTAACTGTGGGATGAAGAATGAGTTCATTGTGAAGTTAGACGTAATACGGAAGCTTACCGGAGTTTGTTCTGGGAAGCGTACTTCGTTGACTGTCGCAATGTTTTGCTCAGGATAGATAAAGATCCATTTAAATTGTTCAGCAATAACCTGAACAGTTAAAGGCGCTTTATCTGATTCTAATGGACGGTATGGGTCATACTTGTGTGAACCCACCCAAGTTAACCAAGCTAAAATACCAATAATAATAACTGGAATACCCCAAACTACAATTTCAATTGCAGTTGAGTGTGCCCAGGTAGGCTTATAGTCTGCATCTTTATTTGACGCGCGATATTTCCAACCAAACCAGAGTGCCATGATGATCGATGGGATCACCACAAGCAACATCAAATAGATCGCAGTCATCATGAGGCCGCTTAGACCTTCCGCAACTGGACCTTTAGAGTTTAGAAGTACCATATCACCACCACACCCGGTAAGGAGTGCAGCAAGCGTTGATAAAGACAATACAGCTAAGATCGTTTGTCTCATTTTACAACCTCGGTGAAGAGTCCCATTCCCTAAAAAATATGGGATAGCGATTCAAGTGTCGCATGATTGAGCATTCTTATTTTTTTACAAAAAATAAAGCTCAATTGTACGGCACCGCTACGTTGTAGGGCATTATGCCTGATATCGACAAACTAAGCTATACATAAAACTGGTTAAAACACCTATAAAAAATAACCAATTTTTTTGCTCGGAATTGCATTTAAAAGGTGGAAATTTATACTAATAATCAGGCGAACATAAAAAGAGGGATGATCAAAATCCCTCCTTAATTGAGCTTATTTTTGACGTTGTATAACTTTAGTCTTAGCCAGTCGGTCATGTAGTGTTTGGCGAGTCGAGCTGAAGCCGAATCCATAATCCAGGATGGTAATAAACGGCATTAACAGGAAATTTAAAATGATAAATACAAAGCTACGCAACCAGAATCCTCGCAGCATGTTGACCAGGGTACCATTATCCTGATCCACGATTTGAATGTTGGTCAGACGTTTGCCAATACTTTGTCCGGTTTTGGCAATTAAAATGGATTGTATGATCAGCATGACCACAATATATGCACCCATCATTTGCCAGCTTTCTGGTGAAATCAAGGCTAGAATCTGGCTCTGCGTTTCAGGCGTGATCGACTGTTGCTGTAATTGCATGAGTTTGTTGGCAGATTCTTCACTCATCAGCAGTGAGGGAATTGCAAAAGCTGGCAACCACAATAATAAGTCAATAATTTTGGCCAAGGCACGTGAGTTAAATGAAGCCAAGGTTTGCGAGTTTTTATTTTCTACACGGATGCTCTTGCTAAATTGATCCTGCGTGGCAGTCACATGAGCTGTCGGAGGTATATAGCCGATTGGTTCATATACAAGTTTACCTTGCGTCAATTCACCCAAAGCTTTCCATTCTGTCATTCCTTCATGCCAGGCGAGATCGGTAAGTAATACTTGCTGACTTGCAAGCATGGCATTGACCTGTTCTAGGCTGTAAGGGCCGGCTTGTTGATTGTTTCTGGCCAAGTAAATTTGCATAAATTCCAAATCTCAAATAGTGAAGATTAAAGTACAAAAAGACCCACGCGGGGTCTCTTTGTTGTGCAAGAAATTACGCCTGCTTGCTTTTTTCTTCAGCGAGGAAGAACCAGGTATCTAGGACTGAATCCGGGTTAAGTGAAACAGACTCAATGCCTTGCTCCATCAACCATCTTGCAAGATCAGGATGGTCAGAAGGACCTTGACCACAGATACCCACATATTTACCTGCTTTACGGCAAGCGTGAATTGCCATAGAAAGTAGGGCTTTTACTGCTGGATCACGTTCGTCGAATAGGTGAGAAACGATACCAGAGTCACGATCCAGACCAAGGGTTAACTGGGTCAAGTCGTTAGAACCGATCGAGAAACCATCAAAGTGTTCAAGGAACTGTTCAGCAAGCAATGCATTGGTTGGCAATTCACACATCATGATGACTTTCAGGCCATTTTCTCCACGTTTTAAACCGTTTTGAGCCAATAGCTCAATGACGCGTTTTGCTTCAGCAACCGTACGTACGAATGGAATCATGATTTGAACGTTGGTTAAGCCCATTTCATTGCGAACTTTTTTCAGTGCGCGGCATTCAAGTTCAAAGCAGTCACGGAAGTTGTCAGAAACGTAGCGGCTTGCACCACGGAAGCCAAGCATTGGGTTTTCTTCTTCTGGCTCGTACAGCTTACCACCGATTAGGTTGGCATATTCGTTTGACTTAAAGTCAGACATACGCACGATTACTGATTTGTCTGCAAAAGCTGCGGCAAGTGTAGAAATTCCTTCAACCAGTTTTTCAACATAGAATTCGATCGGAGAAGAGTAGCCTGCAGTACGTGCCATCACTGCCGCACGTGTTTCACGTGGTAGACTGTCAATATTTAACAACGCCTTAGGATGGACACCGATCATGCGGTTGATGATAAATTCAAGACGTGCAAGACCAATCCCTTCGTTTGGAATTTGTGCAAAGTCAAATGCACGATCCGGGTTACCGACGTTCATCATGATCTTGAATGGAAGTTTTGGCATTGATTCGATCGAGTTGCGTTGTACTTCAAAATCCAAAGCGCTTTCATAGATGAAACCTGTATCACCTTCGGCACAGGAAACAGTCACTTCTTGGCCATCGACAAGCACTTCAGTGGCATTGCCACAACCTACGATGGCTGGAACACCCAATTCACGCGCAATAATCGCCGCGTGACAGGTACGGCCACCACGGTTGGTAACAATAGCAGCTGCACGCTTCATCACTGGTTCCCAATCCGGGTCAGTCATGTCAGAAACCAGAACGTCACCGTCTTGGACTTTGTCCATTTCTTTGATGGAGGTCACGATACGGACTTTACCAGAACCGATACGCTGACCGATCGAGCGACCTTCGCACAGTACGGTACCACGTTGTTTTAACAGGTAGCGTTCCATGGTACCGACATTCTGGCGGCTTTTTACGGTTTCTGGACGGGCTTGAACGATATAGATCTGGCCATCATCACCATCTTTTGCCCATTCGATATCCATTGGTGCACCGTAGTGCTGTTCAATGATCAAGGCTTGTTTGGCAAGTTCATGCAATTCGTGATCATTTAAGGCAAATTGTTGACGGTCTTGTTTTTCAACATCTACCACCACAACAGATTTACCCGCAGAACCTTCTTCACCATAAATCATTTTCTGGTGTTTAGAGCCGAGGTTACGGCGTAATACGGCATGTTTGCCATTGTTCAGTAATGGTTTAGACAAATAAAATTCGTCAGGGTTGACTGCACCTTGCACGACCATTTCACCCAGGCCGTATGATGCAGTGATAAATACTACTTCACGGAAACCAGATTCGGTATCCAAAGTGAACATCACACCTGCAGCACCCGTTTCAGAACGCACCATGCGTTGAACACCAGCGGAAAGCGCGACTAGGCTGTGTTCAAAACCTTGGTGGACACGGTAAGCAATCGCACGGTCATTAAACAAGGAAGCAAACACTTCCTTAATGGCGATTAATACATTCTCAATGCCACGGATGTTCAGGAAAGTTTCTTGCTGACCAGCAAAGGAAGCATCCGGTAAGTCTTCTGCTGTTGCAGAAGAACGAACGGCAACCGCGATGTCCGGGTTGCCGTTAGAAAGTTGGGCAAATGCTTCACGCACTTCTTTTTCTAATTCTGCTGTGAGTGGAGTATCAACAATCCATTGACGGATTTTAGCGCCTGTTTCAGCCAGAGCATTAACATCGTCAACATTGAGTTGAGCAAGTTCAGCCTGAATTTTAGCGTTAAGACCGCTTTGCTCGAGAAATTCACGATATGCATCAGCAGTAGTTGCAAAACCGCCCGGAACAGATACACCTGCATTGGATAAGTGGCTGATCATCTCACCTAGAGATGAGTTTTTCCCACCCACGAGTTCGACATCATGCTTTCCTAATTTTTCGAGACCGATTACGCGCGCTTCCAAAGTTTTTACTCCACTGTTGCAGTATTAATCACTATATTGGCATGAAATACAGAAAAGACGCTTAGGTTTTTGATTTTACTAAGCGACAGTTTTTAAAGTTCAGTTTACTATAAAGATTATAAGGCACTAAGACAAATGTTTAAGGAGAATTTTAATGTCAGAAGGTAAACATATTAAGCGCAGTGTATTTTTTATCTCCGACGGTACTGCGATTACCGCAGAGACGCTCGGACATTCTTTGTTAGCGCAGTTTCCCAACGTAGATTTTGACATTCATATTATTCCTTATATCTCCTCCGAAGAAGCTGCGATGAATGTGGTGGCGGAAATTAATAGTTGCCAAACACGTGATGGGAGTTTGCCGCTGGTATTTGATACTTTGGTCGATCAAAACGTCCGTGACATCATTAATACCGCCAATGCGATTAATCTGGATGTGTTTGAAGGTTTGATCAGCAAATTGTCGGAAGAATTGGGTACCCCACCAACGACTCTGGTTGGGCAGACGCACGCGGTAACGGACTCTGAATCGTATAAGGCACGTATTGACGCGGTGCATTTTGCTTTAGACAATGATGATGGCGCGCGTACCCGTCATTATGATAAAGCCGAACTAATCCTGATTGGTGTGTCGCGTTCGGGTAAAACGCCCACCTCAATTTACCTGTCACTGCAATTTGGTATTCGTGTAGCAAACTATCCATTGACCGAAGAAGATCTGGATGACAACCGTTTACCGGCGGTATTGCGTCCGCACAAGCACAAACTATTTGGTTTGATGATTGATGCAGAGCGTCTGGTGGCGATTCGTACCGAACGCAAAGCGAATAGCCGTTATGCCAGCTTTAACCAATGCCAAATGGAACTACGCGCGATTGAAGGAATTTATATTTCTGAAGGCATTAAATACTTGAATGTGTCTGAAATGTCGATTGAAGAAATTTCAACCCGTATCTTGCAAATGACCGGTTTGAAACGCCGAATTGGCTAAGCGTCATCATTGATATCGTTGACTTAAAACTCTTTTCAAGATACGAGTGCCAGCCTGTAAAGCATGCAATTAAAAAACCGACCGCATAGGGTCGGTTTTTGTCTTTAACCAGATTGCTTGATATCCATAAGTAAACTGAAATTTTCGAGACGTTTTGCGGTGTCATAAATGTCACAGGTGAAAATAAACTCATCCACTTGTGTTTTGTCCAGAAGATCCTGTAAACCTCGTTTAACCGTTTCCGGTGACCCAATCTGTGCCATGGCATAAAAATTCTGCACGGAAAGTTGCTCCATCGGTGACCATAAACCCTGCATACTTTCAACCGGTGGTTTCAGCTTCAGGCTTTGGCCACTCATCAGACCCAGCACTCGTTGATAACCGCTGGTCGCAAGATATTGGGCTTCCGCATCGGTTGCTGCAACAATCGTTGGTACACCCATCGAGACATACGGTTGAGACAAATACTCAGAAGGCTGGAAGTTTTCACGATAGAGCGCAATGGCCTGATTCAGCATGCGTGGTGCAAAATGTGAGGCAAATGAGTAGGGTAGGCCAAGCTTCGCCGCAAGCTGGGCACTAAACAGGCTAGAACCAAGTAACCAGACCGGAACGTGGGTACTTTGCCCCGGGGTGGCAACGATGCGTTGTTGTGGTTCTGGATCTTTAAAATACTGCAAGATTTCCAACACATCCTGCGGGAATTGATCTTCAGTTTCCTGACGACCACGACGCAAGGCACGCATGGTCATTTGATCGGTTCCGGGTGCACGGCCTAGTCCCAATTCAATCCGGTTCGGGTACAGTGTAGCGAGTGTACCGAACTGTTCGGCAACTACCAACGGTGCATGGTTGGGTAGCATGATGCCGCCAGAACCCAGGCGTAAGGTACGCGTATTTGCTGCAATAAAACCAAGTAACACCGCGGTTGCCGAGCTGGCAATCCCATCCATATTATGATGTTCTGCCAGCCAGAGACGGTCATAGCCAAGCGTTTCGGCGTGTTGTGCAAGCTCCAGCGCATGCCGTAAAGAAAATTCGATGCTGTGATTTTCGCGTACAGGTGCTAATTCTAAAATGGAAAATTTGGTTTCTGATAAAGTTGCCATCCACAACACTCACAATTTTGCCTATGAGCTGATCATACGTTGGTTCTCAATATTTGTATATCGATTATTATCGATATAAACCAAATGCACACAAAACGATCCGTAATAAAAAAGCACCCGAAGGTGCTTGTTTAAGATTAGGTCAGATCAACGGTAGTAACCGTATTTGCTCCAGCGGCGTTCTTGGTATTTGTCATATTCACGGTCTTTAGAGATTTTATTACCGAGTGCGGCACCGCCTGCAGCACCTAAAGCCGCACCGATATAACCGCCATTGGTGCCACTCATATTTTTACCAACGGTATAGCCGGCACCAGCACCCAAAGCGCCTCCCACGGCAGATTCGGTACGATGACGTTTATTGCTGGCAACTGCCGCACCACCAGCCCCACCTAGAGCTGCACCAATCGTTGCCCCTGTATTTCCGCCCATATTCTTGCCGACCGCTGTGCCGACAACACTGCCTAAAGCACTTGCGGCGGCAACACGGGTCGCGCTGTCAGCATGTGTATTCATGGCAATCATTGAACTGGTGGCCAGCGTGGCGGATAACAATACGGCATTTAATTTCATGGTTCACTCCAGTGTTTCGCAGTATTACAGTGTCATTGTTGTGATGGAGACAAATTAGCAAACCCATGAAGTTGAAATGTGGAGAGGGACTTCGAGATTGCTGTGCTTTGGTTATCCGTTTGTAGGATTTGTATTAAATTTGCTGAATAAAAGATCATTTAATTATGGAAAGATGATTTTAGTACGCTTAGAGAGAGGTAGAGGGGTGAGAGCCGGCAAAAATAGCAAGTCCTAAAAGCTACCCGCAGCAATAGATATGTCATTTAAAGGCCAGAATCGTTACACTATGCGCAATTTGATGATTTTGCTTGGCCTGCACATGCTTGTGTAAGCTGTTGATTTGAGATATTTCCAATTATGAAAGAATCACTACGTTTACGATTAGATCAGTTGTCTGACCGTCATGAAGAACTGAATGCGTTATTGGCAGATGCTGAAGTGATTTCAGACAACAAACGTTTTCGCCAATTGTCGCGTGAGCATAGTGATTTAAGCGAAATTACCGAAGTCTGGACGAAATACCGTCAGGCGGAAGAAGATATTGAAACTGCGGAGATGATGAAAACTGATCCGGATTTCAAGGACATGGCTGAAGAAGAAATTAAAGCTAACAAAGCCTTGATTGAGGAACTCGAAGGTCAATTAAATATTCTGATGATTCCGAAAGATCCGAATGATTCAAATGCAGCCTATCTGGAAGTGCGTGCTGGAACGGGCGGAGACGAAGCGGCAATTTTCTCGGGTGACCTGTTCCGCATGTACAGCAAATATGCCGAATCACAAGGCTGGCGGATTGAAATCCTTTCGGAAAATGAAGGTGAACATGGTGGCTATAAAGAGATCATTTGCCGTGTTGATGGCGAGGGTGTTTACGGCCGTCTGAAATTTGAAAGTGGTGCACACCGTGTACAACGTGTGCCAGCCACAGAATCACAGGGACGCGTGCACACTTCGGCCTGTACTGTCGCGATTTTGCCAGAAGTTGATGTGGATACCACAGTCGAGATTAACCCGGCAGATTTGCGGATTGATACTTATCGTGCTTCGGGTGCCGGTGGTCAGCACATCAACAAAACCGACTCCGCTGTGCGGATCACGCATATTCCAACCGGAACTGTGGTGGAATGTCAGGACGAACGTTCACAGCATAAAAACAAGGCCAAAGCGATGGCACTGTTAGTTTCTCGTTTGGAAAACGCCAAACGTGCCGCACAGGAAACAGCAACTTCGGAAATGCGCCGTGATCTGGTTGGTTCGGGTGACCGTTCAGAACGGATTCGGACCTACAACTATCCACAAGGCCGTATGACTGATCACCGTATCAATTTAACCTTGTACAAACTTGATGCCATCATGGAAGGGGATTTGACCGAGTTGCTCGACAGTCTGCATCGCGAATATCAGGCCGATCAGTTGGCGATGCTGGCACAGGAAAATGGTGGCTAATGAACATTAGCCAAGCACTTGCCATTCGTGGTGAGCCAGAAAGCTACGAGCGGCAGGAAAATAGCTGGTTGCTGGAACATTTTTTAAACCTGTCCGGACTGGAACTGAAATTTCGTCAGGCACAGGAACTGACCACCGCACAGGAACAGCAGTATTTAACTGCATTGGCGCGGATCACAGCGGGTGAGCCTTTAGCCTATGTGCTGGGTTCGCAGCCCTTCTGGACACTGGATTTAAAAGTCACGTCAGACACCTTGGTGCCGCGTCCGGATACTGAAATCCTGGTGGAAACAGTGCTGGCTCTGGATTTGCCGCAAGCGGCGAATGTGGTGGATTTGGGGACGGGGACCGGGGCAATCGCACTGTCACTCGCCTCTGAACGGCCAAACTGGTCAGTCACGGCGACTGATATTTACGCCCCAACCTTGGCTGTGGCTCAGGAAAATGCAGTCAGACACGGGTTGCATCAGGTCAAGTTTGCTTGTGGTGCGTGGTATGAGGCTTTAGAGTCCCAAAAATTCGACTTGATCGTGTCCAATCCGCCGTATATCGATGCTGATGATGAACATATGGCTAAACTGACTGCCGAGCCAGAACGTGCTTTAGTAGCGGCCAAGCAGGGACTGGCAGATATTGAAATCATCATTCAGCAAGGCAAAGGCTGGTTGAACCCGCAGGGATGGATTGCCCTAGAGCATGGCTATGATCAGGCGATAACGGTGCAGCAGATTTTTCAGCAGGCTGGTTTTCAGCAGATTTGTACCGTCAAGGATTACGGTGGGAATGATCGGGTGACCCTGGCTCAATATAGCTAAGGGGCTGATTGATTAATCGGGTGTTTACTGTAACTGGCGGTAAGCGCCCGGACTCACACCGGTCCATTTTTTAAAGGCACGATGAAAGGCGCTCGGGTCGTGGAAACTCAAGGCATCACTGTTGTCCTGAATAGAATCTTGGCTTTTGCTCAGCCGTTCAATGGCGATATCGCGGCGGATGTCATTTTTAAGCTGCTGATAATTGATATTTTCATGCTTGAGGCCGTAGTGGGTAAACCGGACGAGAGCGGGCAGAAATCGTCAAAGCCTTTGTGGTGTTCAAACCACAATATCAGATATTAGAAGAGCTGATGACCAATAAGCTTAAGCTGCTGAACAGCAAAATTTGCTCTATAATCCGGTCA
Organism: Moraxellaceae bacterium; assembly: GCA_029267635.1. GTDB lineage: Bacteria > Pseudomonadota > Gammaproteobacteria > Pseudomonadales > Moraxellaceae > Acinetobacter. The sequence continues at coordinate 111,918 of JAJUIK010000005.1, forward strand.
GGTTTTGAATTTTTTAAAATATCAACAGGATCAGCACGTGGCCAGCCAGCTTGAGAACGACTTTACCCTCAGCGATGAAGAAATGCATTTATACAGTCGTCAGATCTTGCTGGATGGCTGGGATATCGAGGCCCAGGAAAAGCTCAAGTTGGCGAATGTACTGATCGTCGGTGCGGGTGGCATCGGCTGTAGCTCGGCCGAGCTGTTGGCGCGCGCAGGTGTCGGCAAGTTAACCATTATTGATGCCGACAGCATCGAAATGAGCAATTTGCAGCGACAGATTGCCTTTACTCAGGCAGACCTTGGCTTTTTTAAAGCCGAAACACTGGCTAAACGTCTGCAAGGCATTAATCCCCATATTGAGGTGGATTATCTCAACCAGAAACTGGAGATTCACAACGCCAAAGACCTGATTGCTGCTCAGGATTTGGTCCTTGATGGCTGTGATAATTTTAGTACGCGCTATTTGGTGAATCAGGTCTGTGCAGAGCAGAATGTTCCTTTACTCAGTGCCTCAGCCATTGGCTTGCAAGGGCAACTGTTTATGGTGGAAGGGGATTCTGCTTGTTATGAATGCCTGTTCCCGAAAGAGCAGCACAGTAATGAAAATTTGCGCTGCGCCGACTCTGGTGTATTGGCCACCACGCCCGTGGTGATGGCTGCATTACAAGCCCATCATGCTTTGTTGTATTTAGGTTTAAATCGTACACCGTTACGCAGTAAATTGTTGCTCTGGGATGGCTTAACCATGAAACAGCGTTTACTTGGTTTTGAAAAAGATACAAATTGCCCCATCTGTCAGGCAAGATTTTCCTTAAGCTAAGGGAACTTTGCTAGAATCTGCCACAATCAAGAAGTGTTTATAACATGATGAAAAAAAATATCTGGTTGGATGGATTACGTTCCGTGGGCCGCATGGGTGAAACAGCCGTGGTGGTTGCCAAAGCCGGCATTAAATACGCAACAGAAAAACCAAGCAATGCCAAACTGATGCGGGAAACCTTTGAATCTCTCGGTTCGACCTATATTAAACTCGGACAATTTATTGCCAGTACACCATCGCTCTTTCCGCGTGAATACGTTGAAGAGTTTCAAGGCTGTCTGGATCAGACGCCAACTTTGCCATTTAGCTATATTCAACAGGTACTGGCTTCAGAGTTTGCTGACCGTAACCTGAATGAAATTTTCTCCTGGATTGATGAGCAACCTTTGGCTTCGGCCTCGATTGCCCAAGTGCATGCCGCACGACTGGTCAGCGGTGAAGATGTCGTGATCAAGGTGCAAAAGCCGGGTGTCGAAACCATTCTTTATACCGATCTGAATGTCTTGCACTGGGCCACAAAATTGCTGGAAAAAGCGGTGCCTAAAGTCAAATTCGCGTCGTTAGCGGATATTGTGGAAGAAATTAAAGACCGTATGGTGCGCGAAGTCGACTTTATTGAAGAGGCGCGTAACCTGGATGATTTTATTCAGTATCTGAACCAGACGCACAATCAGGCGGCGACTGCACCGAAAGTCTATCATCAGTATTCTACTCGCCGTGTCCTGACCATGCAGCGTTTATATGGTGTGCCATTGACTGATTTTGAAGTAGTGAAAAAATACGCCAAAGACCCATCGCAAGTGTTGATTACCGCCATGAATACCTGGTTTGGCAGTCTAATGATGTGTAACAGTTTCCATGCTGATCTGCATGCGGGCAACCTGATGTTGCTAGAAGATGGTCGTATCGGATTCATTGATTTTGGCATTGTCGGACAGCTGAAACCGGAAGTCTGGACGGCTTGTATCAGCTTTATGGATGCCCTGCAAAAAACCGATTATTCCGCCATGGCCGAAAATATGCTGAAAATGGGCATGACCGACAGCAAGATTGATCCGCAGGTTTTGGCACAGGATCTGGAACGTTTATTTAGTGGCGTGATGCTGGCTGATCCGCAGGAATTACTGCACACCAATCCGGCGGATTTAAATGACATCATGATGGATATGGTGGCGGTGGGTGAGCGACACGGCATCCGTTTCCCGCGCGATTTTGCCTTGCTGTTCAAGCAAATGCTATATTTTGACCGTTTTATGCGGGTGTTGGCACCGTATACGGACATCTATGCTGACCAGCGTTTGCAAATGATCCAGAATCTGCATCCGCAGCACAGCTAATCTCACACCCCAACCCAGCCCAGAGAATCATGATGGATGCAATTGTTATTGAAGGTTTAAAGGTCGAGACCGTGGTCGGTTGTTTTGACTGGGAACGGCAAATTCTCCAACCGCTGTTGCTGGATTTAACCATTCATCATGATTTATCACAGGCGGCACAGTCTGATGAACTGCAAGATACCATCAATTATGCACAAATCTGTGAAATTGCTGCGCAGGTGATCCAGCAGGCACAGCCAAAACTGATTGAACATGCCGCAAAACTGGTACTCGATGCGCTTTTCACTACCTTTCCGGGTATTGAATCGATTATGATTATGATCCGGAAGCCTGCTATTATCGCGCAAGCCAATTCTGTAGGAATTCGTCTTGAACGCCACCGTAAAGATTTTTGCTCTCGCCTTGGCGAGTAACTGTCAGCCTCAACAACAGCTTGCAAGTGCCTTTGCAAAAATCGCCCAATGGGGAGATGTGGAATTCTCCCCGATTTATGAAATTCCCTGTCGTGATGGTGTCGGTGCTGATTACTGGAACTGTGCCTGTCTGTTAAGAAGCACCGTCAATGCTGAACAGCTGATCGAACAGTTAAAGCAGCTTGAGCAGGAAGCAGGGCGCATCCGTCCTTCGCATCAGATTTCACTGGATGTGGATTTGATTGCCTGGGGAGAGGATTTGCAGGACATGCAATTTAATCCAAAAAAATTGCCGTTAGCTCTAGATGTGAAAATTCCACTGTATGATCTTTGGCCACATCCGGATTTTTGGACCTCTTCACAACATTTGCCAGTGATTCAGGTTGAGGCAATATTGTAAATAAAAAGACGATGATCTCAGCGGATCATCGCCTTTTTCTGATTTGTGATTTAAATATAGTAACTGGTTTTGGTCATCAGTTTGGAAATTGCGGTCATGGTAATGCGTACCGGATAGGGCAAATCCACACCTCCAGCCTTTAATGCCGTATCGCGATGATGCAGTTCATCTTCATTCATCTGTTGCAGAATCTTGCGTGAACGCTCATCTTCCGCAGGGAGCTGGTTGATATGATCCTGTAAATGCAGACTGACTTGACGCTCAGTTTCAGCCACAAAACCCAGACTGTATTGATCACCGGCAATCCCGGCAATCGCGCCCATACCAAAAGATAATCCGTACCAGACCGGGTTCAGCAGGCTTGGGTAGCTATCGAGCTCTTTTAGGCGATCCTCACACCAGGCCAAATGGTCCTGTTCTTCAATCGCGGCCTGTTCCATTTCCCGCCGCACATTCGGTAAACGCGCGGTGAGTGCCTGGCCATGATACAGTGCCTGCGCACAGACTTCCCCCGTGTGATTGACCCGCATCAGACCGGCGACGTGTCGGGCATCACTGACGCTGAGTGGCGCTTCACTCTGTTGTGCTGGATTGGCACGTTGTGCGGCCGTCGCGCCCGGAACCAGACTTCTTAAGGCTTGGTCAAAGGAATTGATGAGTCGATCAAGACCGGTATAGTGACGCATGTAGTTAATCCTCCAAACAGCCGGGTGTATTTTTTAGCATAGGCTTGATTTTAAACAACAGCCAAACTGTAAAGATGGCACTGAGCAGGGCTGTAATCACGAACAGTATTTTAATATCAATTTGCAGCATACTTAAAATGAAAATCGAAAAAATCGCAGAAGACACCATAAAAACCGCATTTAAAATATTATTGGCCGCGACAACACGGGCGCGGTGTGAACGCGGTGAATAGGCCTGCATCATGGCATAGAGCGGGACAATATAAAAACCGCCACTGATGCCTAATAACGCTACAGCCAGCATGACATGATAATACGCCCAGCCATGCGTGAACATGTCGCTAAAACCCAGCAGGGCGCCACTGCGTTCCGGAACAAACATCAGGCTGGCAGCCAGATATAGGGCAAAGAATGTCAGGCCGATTGCACCAAACGGTACCATTTTAATATTGACTTCCGAGCCGCCCATGCGACGACATAAGAGCGAGCCAATACCAATGCCGACAGAAAATAAGGTTAATAAAAGACTCACCACATTTTCCGAAGCATGCAGATGCTGCTGGGTCAATTGCGGAATCTGGGTGAGATAAGTTGCGCCGTAAAACCAGTACCAGGAATTGCCCAGTAAGATACAAAAGATCAATGGCAGGCTTTTGGCATATTTGAGTGTTTGCCAGCTGGTACGGAAAAAATTCCAGTCCACATGAATGTCAGGAGACGCAACTTTTTGTTGTAGGATAAATCGGCTGGAAAAATAGCCTAAGCAAGCCACCATCACTACAGTGAGGCTGATCCAGAGCATATTGCCTTGAGAAGCTGAAATGACTGCGCCACCGATAATCATACCGAGTAAAATCGCAATGGAGGTACCTGACTGAAACAGGGCATTACCGGACATTAATTCCTGAGGTTTCAGGATTTCCGGCAAAATTGCATATTTGATCGGACCAAAGAAAGTGGAGTGGGTCCCCATCAGGAAAAGTGCAATGAGTAACAGCCACAATTGCCCGAGTATGAACCCCGCTGAGCCGATCAGCATAATTATGATTTCCAGAATTTTAATGCCACGTATCAGCTGAGAGCGTTCATATTTGTCGGCAATCTGACCGGCGGTCGCAGAGAAAATAAAATAGGGCAAAATAAACAGCAAGGCAGCCAAGTTATTTAAAGTACTGACCGCAGCGCTCTGCTGACTAATCCATCCGTAAGTAATCACCAACAACAATGCCTGTTTATAGATGTTGTCATTCAGTGCGCCAAAAAATTGGGTCACAAACATCGGTAAAAACCGGCGTGTATGGAGAAGTCGAGGGTCTTTATGCATGAGGGATCAGCTTTTTTAACTTTTATTAAGAAATGTGGTGAATTGGTAACTAAACTGACAAAATCATGTATGATATTTTCAGCTTATTAGCCGGTGAAAATTTTAATAGATTTGAGTTGTTAGGGCGCTCTCATTGACTATTTTCCACTTAAAGATAACTTAGATTCGAGTTTTGTATGCCTGCAAAAGTGAAATTTAAAAAGTCAATGCTTGCACAGTCTATGCATCCAATATTGAAAATCAATAATAACAATAAAAAACTGGGCATGAGTGTTTTCTTTGCGTTGTTCGCTGGTCATGCCATGGCTCAAGATGTTGAGGTCATTTCTTCCGAAACGAATACTGATCCTGCCAGTGCATTACTTAACCCTGTACCAGATACCCAAAAAAATGATCAGCTGGGCAAAGTTCTCACTGAAAACCCAGAACCTGATAGTCTGAGCCTGTTACAACAACAGGAACAGTCTCCAGACACGATTACCGAATTCCAGCCCATTGAATTTGAGGATCTGGAAGATTTACCGGTTGCCAGCATCGATCCAAATCTGGCTGAGGAAATTTTTCGGGTTGCAGAGCAGGCAAAAACTGAAGCGCAGAATTATCGTGCCGGTCTCACCACCTTGCCGGAAGTGGTGGTCGCAGAGGCGACACAACAGGAACTGGCAGAAATCAATCAGGCACCGGTCAATATTGACCAGCTGATGCAAAGCATTCAGGCGGATAGCCAGATTGTCGTGGACGTCAATAATGGTGCGCGTAGCTATGCCGAGCTGGGGTTGGGGGCGGCAGAAACACGGCCTGAAGATGATCAGCCGCCCGGACTGTTAAAACGCTGGTGGTACAAAATTCGTCCACCACGTGAATTAAATACGGCGAATGTGCCACGGATCAGTGCTGAGGTGCAGGGTGCGCCGGCAGAACTGGCCGCCAATATCCGCGGTAAACTTTCGACTGTGACTCAGGAAGCCTTTGAAGATTTTAACCTGGTCGTACCGCAATTACGCAGTATCAGTCATCAGGCCGCACAAGCGGTCGGTTATTATCAGGCCCAGTTCCGTTTTGAACGTATCAGTGACAGTCGGGTACGGGTGCTGGTGACACCGAATGAACCAGTGCGAATTGAAGAGCAGAATATTGAATTTTCGGGCGCCGGGCAGAATCATCCGCAATTTCAGGTGATCCGCGTGATTCCGGATCAGGATGTAGGCGATATTTTCCATCATGGTCTGTATGAGCAGACGAAAAAACGGATCAATGATGCTGCATTGGATAACGGTTTCTTTGATAGCTACTGGCGTTTACATGATGTGAAAGTGGCACAACCGCAAAATACGGCAGAAATCAATTTGCGCTATGAAACCGGAGACCGTTACCAGATCGGGCCGGCTGAATTCCGCATGAGTGATCCGTCCAAAGCATTACCGCTGGATATGGATATTCTGCAGCAGATGGTGCCGTGGAAAGAGGGGGATGACTATACCTTCTGGCGTGTCAATTCCCTGGCCAATAATCTGACCAACTCGCGCTATTTTAACTATACCTTGGTGGATGCGATTCGTCCTGATCCTGTTGAGCATGACCTTGAATTGCCACCAGATATTCAGGCGTTGGTGGATCAGGAAAAGCTGGCTGAATCCGATTTGCGTGTGCAGGATAAAAAGCGTGTGGCGTCTTCACAAGAAGTGACCCAGAATGTAGTGGATGAAGACCAGTTCGCTGGTAATGAAGCGAGCGCACAAAATCAATTGGTACAACAGTTACAAGCCCAGCAACAGGAAAAAGAGTCCGAAGAAGATAGGTTGAAAAGACAGGCACGCGCAGAAAAGAAAATTCCGGTGAGAGTAACTTTAAATGCCGACAAGCTGAACAGTCTGGAAACCGGTGTGGGTTACGGAACCGATACTGGCCCACGTTTACGTGCCCAATATCGCCGTGCCATTGTCAACCGTCGTGGTCACGCCTTTGATGCCAACATGGAGGTCTCCAGCATTCGTCAATCGATCGACGGTAGTTACAGTATTCCCTATCACCATCCCTTAAATGATTATGTCAATATTGTGGGCGGTTATGAACGGGAAGAGCGTGACGATATCGCGGCCGGTTATGGATTGATGATTGAATCAGCCGTTGTGGGTGGTGAACGCATTATTAAAAATCCATTGGGCAGTTGGCAGCATACCTTTGGCGGACGTTACCGTCTGGACCGATTAACCCAGCAAGGCGAGATTGATGTGCGCCGCCTGCCGGATGCTTTCCTGATTCCGGGTGCAGATACCGAACAGGAATCCTTGCTGTTCAGTTATCAGGTTTCCCGAACCGATAGTGACAAACCCGTTAATCCGTCTAAAGGCTTCAAACAGACCTATAAAGTTGAGCTGGGCAGTGAAACATTGCTCAGTGATGCAGATATGGCGATCGTCAATGCCGGCTGGAATTTTATTTATTCGCTGGGTGAAAATGACGATCATCAGTTCGTCGGTCGAGCAGATCTCGGTTATATTTTTACCCAGGACTTTGCCAAGGTGCCTTACAATTTGCGCTATTTCACCGGGGGGGATCAGAGCCTTCGCGGTTTTGACTATAAGAGCCTAAGTCCAACGGAGTTTGGGGTGAAGGTCGGGGGGCAAGCCCTGGCTGTGGGTTCTTTAGAATACAATTACCAGTTTAAAGAAGGCTGGCGTGCTGCGCTGTTCAGCGATTTTGGTAATGCTTATGATCAGAATTTTAATACACCGGCTGCGTATAGTGTCGGTTTAGGGTTGCGCTGGACTTCACCGATTGGTCCGATTCGTTTGGATGTGGCGTCTGGCATTTCAGACGATGGTCATCCAATTCGATTACATTTCTTTATTGGATCACCACTTTAAAATACCGAATTTATCAGGATTGTTATGTCTGACGCAGAACAGCAAGAAACTTCAACACCACCGATCATCAAGAAACGACGCATTTGGCCTGGCGTTATTTTAACCTTGCTGATGGTGGTAGTATTGCTGACTTCTGCACTCGTGGGGATGTTTACCACCGACCGGGGCAGTAAATTTTTACTGGATCGGGTACTAGAGCGGCAAAAAATTATTTCCTATCAATATGAAAGTGGAAACTTGCTGCGCGGAATTATCCTGAAAAATATCTGGGTCAATCTGAAAACCGTAGATGTCAAAATTGACCGTGCCGATGTCACTCTGGGCTGGCGCGCAATCATCCAAAAAGAAATCCATTTCAATTCGGCAGATGTGCGCAATCTGCAAATTATTAGCAAAAAACCGCCAAGCAATGCACCGTTTAAATTTAGCGAAATCCGCTTGCCTTTTATTTTGCGGGTGAACCATGCAGAGCTGGATCATTTGCTGATACAACTGTCCAGAAACCGTGTGGACTTTTACGATATTGAGCTGAACAAGGCTCTGTGGTCCGGTACCGAGCTGCGCTTTCAGGACAGCCGGATGGATATGGGGTATTTGGCGGTACGCAATGCCAGCGGCAATATGCGCTTTGAAGGCAAATACCCGCTGAATGCCACTGGCGATGTCAATCTGCCGTCTTTACGCTATCTGAATATCCATGATATCCGGGTGGTGGCCAGAGGTTCACTGGATACGATTGCGGCTGGTGTACAAACCAATACGCCCGATTTACTCACCGGCTGGATTGTTTTACATCCGGTGCGCCAAGGTGTACCGATGTTTGGCCAATTAAAATTCAAACACTATGATTGGCCTTTGCTGACCGAGCAAAAGTTGTACAGTAAAGATGGCGTAGCGAAATTTCAGGGAACTGCGCATGGGATGAATATCCAGCTGCGCACGGACTTGAGTGGAAAGTATATTCCCCAAGGTCAATATCAGGCCAATATGTATACTGACTATGTGCGCCAGTTAGAGATTAAGCAATTGACCGGTAAGGTCATGTCTGGCACCGTCAACGCTGCAGGTGTGGTGGGCTGGAAGGATCAGGTGACCTGGAAAGCCAATGGTCGTTTAGACAAAATCAATCCCAAAGATAAAATTATTCCTTTAGCCATACGGGAATTTTTACCGCCAAGTCTGGATGGCAAGATTGCCTCGACCGGTTCTCTGGAAAAGGGGTTGCATGTGACTGGCTCAGTTGATTTTGACCGTTTTGAACGCTGGTCGGTCAAGTTGGATCAGGCAGAACAAACCACCGAAAAACCCAAACCTATTTTGCTGGATGTGGCCTGGAACAATATCGATCGCGCCGTGCCCTATATTGGCTGGTTAAGTAGTGAATCAGGCCAGGCAAAAATGACCTTGGTGAAAGGCCAACAGAATATTCAGGTCTCTACACGTGTCCGCCCAAATCCCAAAGGTTTGCTACCGCAGGGACAATATCAGGCCCGCTTAAACCTCAATAATAACCAGTTGAATATCCGTGACTTTATTTTTCAGCAGGAACAGCAGCGCGTCAGCGGGAATGGCATGGTGCTGTTACCGAGCAAAAAACGTCAGTTACAGTGGAATGCCAATTTGCAGGCTCAAGACTTTAATCTGCAGTCGGTGGTGCCACAAGCCCCGGTGAACCTGCTAAATGGCAGCGTCAAGGTCAATGCCTATGCCAAACCAAACCAGCATATTATCCAGTTAAATGCCATTAACCTCAGCGGTCGGTTGGCACAAATGGGCAAAATTGAACAGGTTCATCTGGCCGGTAAAAGTACGGTGGCACTGCTGTTCCATGATCCGAAAGCCGGTGGTAAGTTCAAAAGTTTTGCGGTGAATTATGATGGTTCGCTCAAAGGAGTGCAGCAAGGCGACGGTATGCTGAAACTGCAGATTGCCGGTACGCCCGAACTCATCAATGTGCGACAGTTTCAGCATAATGGGGTTGCTGGGCGGATTTATGCCCAGGGTTTAGTCAATCTTACGAATGGCATCGGCTGGAATATTCAGGCCTCATTGGCGCATTTTAAACCGCAGTATTTTGTTGCTTCTTTACGTGGGGATATTTCCGGGAACCTTAAAACACAGGGAACTTGGGCGGAAAATATCAAGCGCATTAATATTGAACACCTGAATGTTGCCGGTATGTTGAACAATAAACGGGTTCGCGGCAAAGGCAATTTATCCTTGTTGCTTGACTCTCGACAAACAGGATTTTTACCGCAGCAGTTTGAAGCCAATAACCTATATCTAGCGTATGCCAATAACCAGCTGCAAGCGACGGGTAATGCACAAAATTTAAAAGTAAAACTGAATGCGCCAGCGCTGTATGAGTTATATCCAGGTTTGCGTGGGCGGGCTTATGGCTATTTCAATATTCAGTCACAACCGCGCCTGAAAGCCACGACCAATCTGGCGGTGGATAATTTTGCGTTGAATGATGTATTTAGCATTAAGAAACTGCGTATTCAGGGTGAATTACCGACTTCAGCACAGACGCCAACCCTGCTCAGTGCCAAACTGGAACAACTGCGCAGTGGTAATCGCAATATCGATGCTGCGGATGTTTCCTTAGCCGGAACACGACAAGCACATCTGCTCAGGGTGTCTGCACAAAACAGTCTGTCCAAGTTTTATGTGCAGTTGGCTGGCGGCTTTAATGCGCAAAATGACTGGCTCGGCCAGCTGCAAAAAGGCGATTTTAACTCGTATCGTGTCCATTTGACCCAGCAGCAAAATGCAGCGGTGCTGTATTCCAAGGCACGCGTCTCTTTATTTGTCGGACAACATTGCTGGGCCAGTCCACGCAGTCAAATTTGTCTTGACCAACCCATGCGTGTCAGCCGAGTCCAGGGCAATGTCTCTGCGATTTCTCAGAACCTTGATTTACAGGATTTTCAGGCCTTTTTGCCTGAAGGTCTGGCGGTTACCGGTAGACTGAATGGTTATGCCAAAGCTTCCTGGAGCAATGGCGGTCGCCCTAAACTGGATGCACGTTTGGTCACGCGCAATGGTGAGATTGGTCTGGCTCCAGATGATCCGCAAGATCTTGCCATGACCATGAAATATGATGAAATCAGCGTGATTTCTAAAAGTGTCGCACAAGGTCTGTTGCTGCGCCTGGATGTGAAAACCCCGAATATCGGGGCGGGTTATGCCAATGTGGTGATTGATCCTTATCAGGCCAGCAAGCCGATGCGGGGAGAAGTCGCCTTTAGCGAGGTGCAACTGGCGGTCTTTAAGCCGTTTATTCGTGATGTGCGTTCTATGGGCGGTACTTTATCATTTGCTGGAAAAGTGGGTGGCACACTGAGCAATCCCTTGCTGAATGGTGAAATGCGTCTGAAAGATGGTTCGATCAGCATGTTATCGTTGCCGGTCAATCTGAATAATATTCAGATCTATTCTTCGATTCGCCAGACTTCGGCCACGCTCAAGGGGGCTTTTAACAGTGGCAATGGTGTGGGACTGCTTAATGGTGATATTGACTGGCAAAATACTCTGCGCATCCGTCTTAACCTGAAAGGTGAAAACCTGCTGATGCGTCAGGCACCGCTGATCACAGCCTTGGTGACGCCAGATTTAACTATGGAAGTTTTACCTTCGAATAGGCGCCTCACAGTCAATGGTAAGATCGATATTCCACGTGCCTTGATTTCCATGCCGCAAGCTTCGGCCCCGATTGTGGATGTGTCGTCAGATGTTCGTATTGTCCGTGCAGGGCAAAATCAGCTGGCCATTTTGCGTGCTGCCAAACCTTGGGATATCCGTGCAGATGTACAGGTCAATCTGGGTGACCGGGTCATTTTTCAGGGGTTTGATAGCCGTATTCCATTGATCGGCCGATTGTATTTATCACAGCGTGGAACAGAAACTGCAATGCGTGCCAATGGTGCTATCGGGGTGAGCCAGCGCGTTAAAATTGAAGCCTATGGACAGAGTCTGGATCTGAACCGTGCGATTGCGCGTTTTAATGGTTCTGTCTCTAATCCGACTCTGGATATGGATGCCAACAAGATCGTGCAAGGCAGTATGGTCGGATTCCGTGTCACCGGGACGGCATCCAGTCCGAATATTCAGGTTTATAATGATGCCGGCCTGTCCGAGCAGGAAGCTTTAAATGCCCTGATTACCGGACGTATTAATGAAGGAACCAGTGGTTTAAACCAGACTGAAGGTTTTAAATCAGATGTAAATAACACCATTGCTGCAGCCGGGATCAGTTTGGGCTTGGGTGGGACACGTGCTCTCACCAACCAGATTGGCCGCAGTTTCGGTCTCAGTGGACTGGCGCTGGATGCACAGGGAACCGGAGAAGATACCCAGGTGAGCCTGACCGGTTATCTGACCCCCGACCTGTTTATCCGTTATGGGGTTGGCGTATTTACGCCGGTCAATAAACTGACCTTGCGTTACCAAATGAACAAACGTTTATATCTGGAAGCCAGCCAGTCTTTGGAACGCGCCATCGACTTGTTCTATCACTGGCGTTTTTGATGGCCTGAGCGTATTAAAAAGAGCAGGTCTGACAGAGCTGCTCTTTTTGTGAGGTTTTGTTGTGATGTTTAAAGTTGTGATTTAAGTGCACTGTAGGCTGAATTTATTCATCCAGACAATATAAGCCATACAGGGTTTGCATCAATTGTAAGACCTTATGATCACAAATCTGATAATAAATTTGCTTGCCTTCACGGCGGGTTTCCACCATGCCGGCTTTACGCAGTACGGTAAGCTGTTGTGACAGTGTAGGTTGCTGAATATCCGTCAACAGTTCAATTTGCTGAACATGCTGTTCCGCCTGGCTCAGCACACATAAAATTTTCAGCCGATCTGGATTAGACAATACTTTTAACGCGCTTGTCACCACAGGAGCTTTCGCAAAATCAATGCTGGTGTTTGGATGAGTCTGATGCAAATCAAAAATCCTCACAATAAGACTTGATTAATTAATTTAATTATATAATATAAAAATATATATTGTAAAGGTGTTGAGCAATGCACGATTTTCTCCTTGCTTTTATCGGTGGGGCTTTACTGGGGCTAGCCGTTGTGGGTTATCTCTATGTTCATGGCCGAATCGCTGGCATCAGTGGTTTGATCGCACAAGTCATGAATCCTCAGACGTTATTTAAAACGCCGGCTTTATGGTTTTTGTTGGGACTTTTTGTGATTCCTTTCTTTTACGGCTTGGTGACTACTCCGAATATTGAGCTGAATGCTAGCCCATGGATGATGATTTTGGCCGGTTTACTGGTCGGTTTTGGGACTCGCTTAGGTTCAGGCTGTACCAGTGGGCATGGTATCTGCGGTATTAGCCGATTATCAAAACGTTCTATTGTGGCGACCTTAACCTTTATGTTTGCCGGTTTTATCACGGTTTATGTCATTCGCCATGTCTTGGGAGGCTTGTCATGAAAAATTTATTGGCCTTTGCGTTTGGTGGATTGTTTTCAGTCGGTTTGATTTTGTCGGGTATGTCGAATCCGGAAAAAGTGCTGGATTTCCTGGATGTATTTGGTGATTGGGATGCCAGTCTAGCCTTTGTGATGGGCGGTGCAATTATGGTGGCATTTCTGCCGTTCCAGAAAGCCATGCGTAGCTCGAAACCGCAAACGGTTTTTCATGAACCGATTGATTTACCGACCAATACAAAAATTGACCGTAATCTGGTGATTGGTGGTTTATTGTTTGGTATGGGGTGGGGAATTGCCGGGATTTGTCCTGCGCCTAGCTTTACCTTAATTGGTCTGGGGCATTATGAAGCGTTGTATTTTATTGCTGCCATGTTTGCCGGTGTGATGATTCATCGTCAATTTTCAGGAGGCCGTTAAATGAGTATATCTAAGCCGCTTGTACAAGATTTCTTTGATGTGGCGACCAATACGTTCAGTTATGTGGTGGCTGACCCGCATACCAAACAATGTGCGATTATTGACAGCGTACTGGATTATGATCCGGCCTCTGCCACGACAAGTACCACCCATGCAGATCAGATCATTGAATATGTGCATCGTGAAGGATTGACGGTACAGTGGATTCTGGAAACCCATGTCCATGCTGACCACATGACAGCTTCGCAATATCTGAAAGAGCAGCTAGGCGGCAAGATCGCCATGAGCAACAAGATTGCCATTGTGCAGGAAACCTTTAGTGCCATTTACAATCTGGACATGAAATACTTCAATTCACATCAGTCTTTTGACTATTTGTTTGATGATTATGAGCATTTCCAGATTGGAGAGATGCAGGCTTATAACATTCCAACACCTGGGCATACGCCAGCTTGCTTGAGTTATGTAATTGGCGATGCTGTGTTTGTGGGCGATACTCTGTTTATGCCGGACTATGGTACCGCGCGTTGTGATTTTCCGAAAGGTAGTGCATCGATCCTGTTTGATTCGGTGCAGCGTTTATATGAATTGCCAGAGGATACGCGGGTTTTTCTGTGCCATGACTACAAACCTGAAGGTCGTGACCAATACGTTTGCGAAACCGATATCAAAACGCAAAAGACCGGCAACATCCACCTCAAGCAGGACACGCCTAAACAGCAATTTGTGGAAATGCGGCAACAACGTGATGCGACTTTACCCATGCCAAAACTGATTTTACCGTCAATTCAGGTCAATATGGATGGTGGTAAATTTCCAGAACCGGAAGCCAACGGAGTGCGTTATCTGAAATTGCCGTTGAACTACTTTAAAAAAGGCTAAAGCATGTCTAGTTTGCAAGATCCACGCGTGCTGCTGGCTTTGGAGCGTACCTTGCTGGCATGGAACCGCAGCAGTTTAGCTTTGATTGCTTTTGGTTTTGTGATTGAGAAATCGACGCTACTGGGTCAGATCATTGACCCGGTACGTTTTGCCAATAAAATTGTGTACAGCCAGTGGTTGGGAATTCTGATTGTCTGTTTTGGTTTGCTGATCAGTCTTTGGTCGGTGGCTCAGTATCGGGTGGCGTTAAAATCACTGACACAAGAGGAAATGATTGATGGCTATCGTACCCATTTACCGATTGTTTTAAGCCTATTTACGCTGTTGACAGGAATTTTACTGGTGATTTCATTCTGGATTTAAGTCGTCAGTTTTAACAATTTGATTTTTAAATGCGCATTGTTGATGAGACATTGAGTTAGTTGCTCTGTCATATTTTTGCAGGGATTTTTTGCTGTGCTGCGGCATCATGCATGACATTCGAGTATGATAGGGTACAGCAGGAGTGACGCAATGAAAAAAATCTTGGTTTTAGGTGCCATACTGGCTACGGTGGGTTGTGCAGAGAAAAAGCCGCTCACCCCAGAACAACAATGGCAGGGTTATTGTAAAAGTATCGGGAATGCTGCACGTTCGATTATGTTAGATCGTCAAAATGGTATTCCTAAAACTCAGGCTGTAGAGCATGCCAATCAGGTCCAGGATCCAATCATTAAGGCCATGGTGACTAAACTGGTCGATCAGGCTTATAGTTATTCGGATGCTCAGGTGAAACAGGATAAAGATGCTTTCCGTGAGCAGTTTAAGGATCAGGCCTATCAGAACTGTCTCGCTACACCGCATGATAAGATGCCAAATTATAAGCCGTATTAATTACGGCTTATTTTTTGTTTCCTTAATAATAGCCTAAGCAAAATGCGCACATAAATTGTCACATTTGCAGCAATATACCGCAATAGAAAAGCTCATTTAAATCATGAATAATAATTTTAATTCATAATAATGATGGGGAGCGAAATATGGAAGTCGTCGGTTATTTGAACAACTCGGATTTGCTCTTGGAAGACGATAAAGGCGTCATGATCATTGGGGGAAGTCACTATGTACTCAGTGTGGGCGATAAAGTCGAAATAGATAGCGTGATTGATGAGCAGGCGAAACTGTATCAGGTGAAAATTTCATTTGCCAGTGCCGAACATGGTATGCTGCATGATGATGAAATTCAGGTGAAATTTGAAGGCAGTCGTGACGCGCTGAAAACTTATCTTGCTGCCACCACAGTTCACTAAAGTGGTATATGGTCAGAAATAAAAAACAGGCAACATGAGTTGCCTTTTTTATGTATCAGATCCAGTCAAAGGGGCTATGTAGAAAGATACAGCGGTGATGTAAGGCTGATTTGCTGATTGTGTCGCCGATTTGGACATTATTTAGATATAAAATAATGAGCATCACGAAGAAACACTGTACTTGCATTAACTTTTAACTGGAATTTTAGTAAAATTTTGCAGTCCCTATTGCTTGTGAAGCTTAGACAAAGCTGGAATTTACAAGTAATTTTTTAAAGAAGAGGAATAACACCGTGCTAGAAGCTTACCGCCAACACGTTGAAGAACGTGCCGCACTCGGAGTCCCACCGAAGCCACTTGATGATGCTCAAACTGCTGAGTTGGTGCAATTATTAAAAAATCCACCAGCGGGTGAAGAAGCATTCTTGGTAGACTTGCTTGAAAACCGTGTCCCTGCAGGTGTTGACCAAGCTGCTTATGTAAAAGCTGCTTTCTTGGCTGCTGTTGCAAAAGGTGAAGCGACTTCTCCATTAGTTTCTAAAGAACGTGCGGTTTACTTACTAGGTACTATGCTTGGTGGTTATAACGTAGCGCCTTTAGTTGAACTTTTAGACAATGCAGAATTGGCTGGCTTGGCTGCTGAAGCATTGAAAAAAACCCTTCTAGTATTTGATGCATTCCATGACGTTGCTGATAAAGCAAAAGCAGGCAATTCAAATGCACAAGCTGTACTTCAGTCTTGGGCTGATGCTGAATGGTTTACAAACCGTGCAGACGTTCCAGAAGAAATCAAACTGACCGTTTTCAAAGTGACTGGCGAAACCAACACTGACGACTTGTCACCTGCACAAGACGCATGGAGCCGTCCAGACATTCCATTGCACGCAAATGCAATGTTGAAAAACGAACGTGATGGCATCAACCCTGAAAAAGCAGGTGAAGTTGGTCCATTGAGCCAAATCAAAGAATTGATCGCGAAAGGCAACCAAGTTGCTTATGTGGGTGACGTTGTTGGTACAGGTTCTTCTCGTAAGTCTGCAACTAACTCAGTGCTTTGGTTCTTCGGTGACGAAATCGCGCACATTCCAAACAAAAAAGAAGGTGGTTACTGCCTAGGTGGTAAAATTGCACCGATCTTCTTCAACACCATGGAAGATGCGGGTGCATTGCCAGTTGAGATCGATGTTTCTAACATGAACATGGGTGATGAAATTACCCTTAAAATCGATCGTGCTGCAGCTAAAGTTACTGCGTTCAAAAACGGCGAGCAAATTGCTGAAGCTGAATTGAAAACTCCAGTACTTCTAGACGAAGTACGTGCAGGTGGTCGTATTAACTTGATCATCGGCCGTGGTTTGACTGCTAAAGCGCGTGAAGCTTTGGGTCTAGCACCATCTACATTGTTCCGTACTCCAGTACAACCTGCTGACTCTGGTAAAGGCTTCACTCAAGCTCAGAAGATGGTAGGTCGCGCATGCGGTCTTCCTGAAGGTCAAGGTGTTCGTCCAGGTACTTACTGCGAACCGAAAATGACAACTGTCGGTTCTCAAGATACTACTGGTCCAATGACGCGTGATGAGTTAAAAGACTTGGCTTGCTTGGGCTTCTCTGCTGACCTTGTAATGCAATCTTTCTGTCACACTGCTGCGTATCCAAAACCAGTTGACGTAACGATGCACCACACACTACCAGACTTCATCATGAACCGTGGTGGTGTTTCTCTTCGTCCAGGTGACGGTATTATCCACTCTTGGTTAAACCGTATGTTGCTTCCTGATACCGTAGGTACTGGTGGTGACTCACATACTCGTTTCCCAATCGGTATTTCATTCCCAGCGGGTTCTGGTCTAGTTGCATTCGCAGCTGCAACTGGTGTTATGCCTCTTGATATGCCTGAGTCTGTACTTGTGAAGTTCAAGGGTAAAATGCAGCCTGGTATCACACTACGTGACCTTGTACATGCAATCCCTTACTACGCAATCAAGGCGGGTGACTTGACTGTAGAGAAAAAAGGTAAGAAGAACATCTTCTCTGGTCGTATCCTTGAGATCGACTTGTCTGAAATGGAAACTGACCTGACTGTTGAGCAAGCATTCGAACTTTCTGATGCTTCTGCTGAACGTTCTGCTGCAGGCTGTTCAATCACGCTTTCTGAAGAGAAAGTTGCTGAATACCTACGTTCTAACATCACCATGTTGAAATGGATGATCGCAGAAGGTTATGGCGATGCGCGTACTATGGCACGCCGTGTTGAAAACATGGAAAAATGGTTGGCGAACCCAAGCCTGATCAAAGCTGATGCTGATGCTGAATACACTAAAGTGTATGAAATCGATCTTGCTGACATCAAAGAACCAATCCTTTGCTGCCCGAACGATCCAGACGATGCAAAACTTCTTTCTGAAGTTCAAGGCGACAAGATTGATGAAGTGTTCATCGGTTCTTGTATGACTAACATCGGTCACTTCCGCGCAGCGGGTAAACTTCTAGATAAAGTACCAAGCGGTTCATTGTCTACTCGTTTATGGTTGGCTCCTCCGACTCGTATGGACCAACACCAGTTGATGGAAGAAGGTTTCTACAACATCTACGGTAAAGCTGGTGCGCGTACTGAAATGCCAGGCTGTTCATTGTGTATGGGTAACCAGGCACGTGTAGCACCGAACACCACTGTTGTTTCGACTTCTACCCGTAACTTCCCGAACCGTTTAGGTCAAGGTTCTAACGTATACTTGGCATCTGCTGAGCTTGCATCTGTTGCTGCAGTATTGGGTAAACTTCCAACTCCGGAAGAATATCAACAATATGCTGCGCAAATCGATAGCATGTCTTCAGACATCTACAAGTATTTGAACTTCGACAAAATGGAAGAATATACTTCTGAAGCTAGCGAAGTAGATACCAAAAAAATTGCTGCTGCTCAATTGTCTTAATTTATTGAAAAGTAAATTAAACTGAGTGAAGATAAGGGCTGATTAATCAGCCCTTATTTTTTTGGAGTATTGAGTGTCTACATTGGGTCACATAGAGAAAAGGAAAATAGAGAAACTTTTAGGAATGGAATCAGGGTATGTCCTAAATTTTAGTGATAAAACATTTGCTGATTTTTTTTCTGATCTGAGTTTAGATATTACCCATCAAAAATATTTTAAAAATGGTACTTCAAAAGCTAAGAGATTAAGAGCTTTTTGGGAAATTGAAGAAGATTATATTGTTTCTCGAGTGTTGAGAGCTTTAATTTCTTACGGTGATGGTGAGGGGTGTTTAGCTGATAGTAATCCAGTGTTAATAGATGAATGTCGTCATATATGTGATCGTTTAACTAATGGAGAGCCAGACTTAACTGATTTAGAAAATATTGCTGTAATTAATAACTTAACTTTAGATTTATTGATTTCTGAAATGAAAAGTAGTTTGGAAAAGGGAAACCCAGAAGCCGCTCTTGATAGATTACATACTTTTACTACAAATTTTATAAGAAATATTTGTGAAAAAAATAGCATTAAAGTAGCGAGAGATAAGCCATTACATAGCTTAATAGGAGAATATATAAAAACTTTAAAACAGAGAGAGTTATTGGAAAGCGTCATGTCTGAGCGGATTCTTAAAAGTAATATCTCAATATTAGAAGCATTTAATGATGTCCGTAATAATCAAAGCTTGGCACATGATAATCAAACTTTAAATAAACTCGAGAGAAAATTTATTTTTAATAGTGTGATTAATGCAATTAGGTTTTTAAAAAATATTGAGAATTTAGAAATTTAAAATTAGACCTAAAATTTTGTTAAAAATTTAGAGTTAATAAAAAGCCCCGCATAAAAGCGGGGCTAGTCGTATATGAATCAAGCCATATACTGTAAGAGGCTCATCTCAAACTGAGCGTATTAGAACATAAAAATAGACCGATAGCGACTGGATTGCAGATTTTTTCTTGTATTCACGCAGGAAACAAGATTACTATTTTTCGTAACATGCAATCTTTAGAACAATATGAAAACAGGTGCTTGGTTTAAGTTTCGCTACTGGGTCTATAACAATCTGCATAATGATGAATACGAAACGCTATTCAGCCGTTTTCTTAACTATTTTTTGATTGTATTGATCGTGAGCAATGTATTGGCAGTATTGCTGGAATCGGTCTCCAGTATTTATGCAACTTATCAATACTATTTCGATACTTTTGAATTGCTTTCCATCGCTATTTTCAGTTTTGAATATCTGTTGCGATTCTGGAGTATTGCTGATCAGGATCCCTTTGAAGAAGACTGGAAAGTTCGGATGAAATGGGTAGTCAGTGGCGGCGCGATTATCGACCTATTAGCGATTCTGCCAGCTTATGTCAATTTCTTTGTACCATTTGATCTGCGCTTCTTACGTATTTTGCGTTTATTACGTTTATTGAAACTCACACGTTATTTTGTGTCTTTACAGATTCTATTGACGGTTTTACAGCGTGAAAAAGGTTCGTTTCAGGCTGTGCTGTTTATTCTGGCCATTATGATTGTCATGGCGGCAGGTGGCATGTATGTAGTGGAAAATAAGGCTCAGCCCGAAGCTTTCGGTTCTATTCCACATGCCATGTGGTGGGCGGTTGTCACTTTGACCACAGTGGGTTATGGCGATGTGACGCCGGTAACCAATCTGGGCAAATTTTTTGGTGCCATGATTACGATTTTAGGCGTGGGATTGGCGGCTTTACCTGCAGGTATTCTAGCGACAGGATTAGCCAATGAAATTAATCTGCGGAATCAGAATCTTGAACAAAAGTTTCGTGAACTGCTGCTTAGCAATGATATTGATCTGGTCAATGATCATTATAAAATTGAAGAAATTCGTCGCAGAATTGGGATTCGTCCGGAACAAACACATCGGATCATTGTGCAACTGATGCGCGAACAGGTACTGGAAGAAAAAGAGCTGGGCTTGAAGAAATATAAATATTGTCCACATTGTGCAGAACGTTTACCTGATTGATCCATAAGATTTTTTCTGAGGTTTGGGTGGATATAAATGAAAGAAAAAATAGGAGAGATCTAGTCTTGATCTCTCCTGGCTGTTAAATCAACTTATCTCATGCTTTATGCTATTCAAAGTGCTTTATGTATTACAGCCCAACCTCTGGAAGCTTTTAGACGAAAACTGTTCATTCGACATGGACCTGTTGCGCCATTTTCACCGTCTGCGTTAGTACTACTTGCGTTTTTTCCAATTGCGGTTTTAGGGCACAGTCAGAATTGATCTATAAGCCTTTTGTCTGAACGCTTCCCAACACACGCAACAAATTTAAGTTCATGTTTGGCTTCAATACTGGGGTAGCCTAAAATATGAAGGGTTACAACCATGAGATGTTCCAAATATGATTTTTGTCTTGTTGAACACATCATGAGTTAAAAATAAAACTGAAACAAGCTAAATAAATTCATGTTATATTGAATTAATTTCATTTTAATGCAGTGTGTCATGCTGGAAATTCGTCATCTCAAAACCTTACTGGCTTTACGTGAACATGGTTCACTGGTGGCAGCCGCCAATGATTTATGTCTTACGCCGTCTGCTATCTCTCATCAGTTGAAAGAGCTGGATCATTGGTATGGGGTAGAGGTGGTTAACCGCAGAACTCGTCCGGTGACTTTTTCCAATGTGGGGCAGCGTTTATTGAAACTGGCAGATGATATATTGCCACAAATCCAGATTACACAAAGTGACATTACCCGCATCGTGCATGGGCAAACCGGCCGCATCATTTTTTCTTCGGAGTGTCATAGTTGTTTTGACTGGTTGATGCCTTTGCTCAATCAATATCGTCAACAATATCCGGATGTGGATCTGGATTTTGCCTCTGGTTTTGAATCGAATCCGCATGAGTTGCTGCAAAATGGTGAATTTGATTTGTTGATTACGGCAGATCCGATTGCATTAAAAGGCATCGAATACTTCCCGATTTTTGAGTATGAGTCGCGTTTGGTGCTTTCCAATACCCATCCTTTGGTTCGTACGGAGCGGATTACCGTACAGGAACTGGCTGAAGAAACTTTAATTACCTATCCGGTGGACAAGCATCGACTCGATATTATGGCGCGTCTGTTTTTACCTGCGAATATCCAGCCGAAACAGATTCGCACCACGGATTTAACCCAGATGCTGATTCAGCTGGTGGCGAGTGGCCGGGGGATTGCCGCCTTACCCGATTGGGTAGTCAATGAATATGAGCAAAAAGGCTGGGTGACCAGTCGCCGTCTGGATTGTGTTTCCCCGAATGGTTTGCGCCGTACTTTATTTGCCGGTTATCGTAGCGAAGAAAAAGAAAAGAGCTATTTTGAGGGTTTCTTGAAACAGCTTGACAAGTTCTCCCAAAAGCGCAGCTCTTATTATTCTGCTTAAAAAAATGAAAATCAGATGGAGAGCTCATCTGATTTTCTTATTTACCGAATTTCTCGACGCTGCATCCTGAGTTTGATTTTTTGCTATATTGAGTTCCACAAGGACATAAATAAAAATAAACGGAATAATATAAAGTGATGCAATATTTAAGCCGCGATTTATGGATTATTGCTGCCGGTTTTATGGCAGCGCTGCATATTGGTAAATTACCTCCTGCTGTACCGATACTACAGGCAGAGCTGGGTATTTCTTTGCTGCAAGCGGGTTTACTGTTATCCATGGTACAAGGTGCCGGGATGTTTTTTGCACTGATCTTGGGTAGCTATACAGAAAAAATTGGCCTTAAGCGTTGTATTGTCTTGGGCTTGAGTCTATTGGCGATCGCCAGTTGTTTGGGGGCTTATGCTACTTCAGTTCATGGCTTATTGTTATTACGTGCCCTAGAAGGCTGCGGTTTTTTAATTATAACCTTAAGTGCGCCGGCCTACTTACGTCAATTGGTCCCGGCCGCACAGTTACAAACTAAAATGGGCCTCTGGAGTGCCTATATGGGGGGTGGCATGGGCATTGGCCTCTTGTTAACCCCATTTCTCATTCCACTCTTCAAATGGCAAGGGGTGTGGTTGAGCTTTGCGCTGACAAGTGCAATTTTAGCTGTCATTATTTACTACAGTGTTCCGGCAGCTGCCCGGTCTGTACAGCCAGTACATGTTAAAGCCATTGTGAAAACGACCTTGAGCCATCCGCCTGTGTGGTGGCTGGCTGGAATTTTTGCCTGTTATTCTGGGCAATGGCTCAGTCTGGTCGGGTTTTTACCGACGATTTATCAGCAAAATCAGCTTTCCATGCAACTTGCTGGGATGCTGACAGCTTTTGTCGCGATGAGTAATGCCATTGGGACTTTGATTTGCGGGATGTTATTACAACGCGGTTATTTGCCACGAAAATTACTGCAAAGTAGTTTTTGTGTCTTAATCGGCTGCGCCTTAAGTTTTTATGTATTTAAAGAACAATTGCCTTTTTGGCTGCAATACGGTTTGGTACTCAGTTTTTCCTGTTTTGGCGGTTTGATTCCGGCAACCATTTTTTCACAAGCCTTGCATTTTGCACCACAGCCAACAGCAATAGGGGCGACGATTGGTTTGGCCCTACAAGGTTCAGCCTGTTCTCAGTTTATCGTCCCCCCTATGGTTGCGTGGATTGTCTCATTGACTGGTTCATGGATTGGCGTTGGGTTCAGTATGGCGTTGCTTTCTTGTCTGGGGATCGTGTTAAGTTTCAAACTCTTCCATTCTGCACCACATTCAGCTCAGACGCTGGCCAGTGAAGTACGACGTTAGCGTTGTCCAATCAGTAAAGATAAGAAACCTGCTGCAATCAGTGGCCCTACTGGAACGCCACGCAGCAGCGCGACTCCGGCAACGGTGCCGATCAATAAACCCGCCACGACATTCGGTTGATGACTCATCAAGCTGACCCCGCGTGCACCAAGCCAGGCGACTAGAACTCCTACTGCAATTGCCAGTAAGGATTTCCAGTGCAGAAAAGATTGAAGAATGGTTTCCCCAGCAATTGCTCCACTGGCAATCGGTGTCAGTACGCCAATGGTGAGAATGAGAATCCCCAGATGTAACCCGTATTGTTGTATGTAGGGAAAGAACTCTTGCAGCGGAGTAATGCGGAAAATGATCAGTACAGCTGCCGCAATGGTAATGGTGGAATTGTGGCTGAAGATGCCGCAGGCCAATAAAATAATCAGGACGATTAAATTTAAATCGAGATGAGAAAACATAACAAAGAGTGTGAAGGGCTAGAGCGATAGAAACAGGATTGTACGCCTTTTTCTCTGACTTGTATGGATGGGGTGACTTCTGACAAAAACGGTATAAAATGCACATTGTTGATTTTAAGCAAGGCCTGATCATGTTACTGGAAAAAATGTTGCAATCCCAAGGATTTGGTTCGCGTAAACATTGTCAGCAGCTGATCAAAAATGGCGCCGTAACCGTACAAGGAGAAGTCCATCAGGATTTAAAAACCCAGATCAAGCCTGAAGCGGGAATGTCCTTTACGGTTTATGCTGAGCATTATCAGTATCGGGAAAAAGTCTATATTGCCTTACATAAACCGCAGGGTTATGAATGTTCACACCAGCCTTTGCATCATGACAGTGTGTTTGATCTGTTTCCCGAGCCTTTACTGAATCGTGGGCTGCAATGTGTCGGCCGGTTGGATCAGGACACCACCGGTTTGTTATTGCTTACGGATGATGGGGCATTTTTGCAGGCATTAACCCATCCGCGTAAGCATGTAGGTAAAGTTTATCATGTTAGGACAGTGGATCCGGTCACGGACGCACAAATTCAGGCTTTGCAGCAGGGGGTTGAGTTGCGTAATGAAAAAGGCCTTTATGCTGCAACAGAGGTGCTGCGATTAGCAGAACATCGTTTGAGCATGACGATTCATCAAGGGGTTTATCATCAGGTGAAACGAATGCTGGCCGCAGTGGGCAATAAAGTAGAACAGTTACATCGTCAGCAGGTGGGCGCTTTAGTATTGGAAGATCTTGCCGAAGGTGAGTGGTTATACCTGAATGATGAGCAAGTAGTACAGGCAAAAACGCGGACTAGCGAATAAAGCAGTGATAAGTCTGAAATTGATTGTCCGCTATAAAGCCCATTTTTTCATAGAGTTGTTGGGATTCAATATTGGTTTTCTGGGTTTCCAAGGTAATTCTTAAGGCATTTTGCTGTCGTGCAAATAAAATGGCAGTGTCAATCAACTGTTTGGCCGAACCTTGACGGCGGTAGTGGGGAGTGACGTAAACATCGTCCAAAATGTAATAGGTAGAGCAGGCCACTGAAGAAAAGCCTAGATATAACAGTACAAAACCGGTAATGATGTCATCTTTGACATGAATAAAGATCACACTTTCCTGATTGGCAAAGCGTTGTTGTAGAAATTGCAAGGATTGTATGGGTTGGGAAGATGCCCCATAAAATTGGCGATATTCATCAAATAAAATAGCCAGTTGCTGTAAATCGTCGGCTTCAGCTTTTCTCACAATCATGTTTTGCTTCCTGCTTTTATATTTTTATTCTTTGCAGAGCATAAGCAAAAAAAAGCTGTTGAATGTTATAACTTTGTTTAAAAAATAAGTTAAAAGATAAAAAGGAAAAAGATACACATTAATTCTTTTCAGTTTCACTTAATAAAGCATTTAATTCTTCAAATAAAGCGGCATGTTCATCATCTGGGTTTGTAGCTGAAGTTGCGACTTTTTCCTGTTTTGATTTACGCAGTTTGAGCAACTGTTCCATATTGATATTCTGGTTCTCAATCGCAAATGGAATGGATTTGGTCAGCACCACCTGTTTGAAGAATAAGCGTACAGCTTGCGCTGGGGTAATACCCAACTGTTTAAACACGGCAAAGGCCTGTTTTTTTTCTTGTGAATCAAGTCGCACTTGATAAACTTCAGTTTTTCTCATGGATTTAAAACCAAAAAGTTAAATTTTTCAGGCTTTATTTTAAACAATCACGATGTAATTTCAATGACTTGGCAGAAATTAACTCGATTATTTGTAATGACATTAATATTACAGTGTAAGTTCAAATACAGAACAAAAACGCATGTGCTGCTCGCTGATCGGATCGATAAAAGAAATTTCTTTCGCCAGTAGCTGAAGTGGCTGGGTAAAATCATCTGCGGCTTTATGTTGTACCTGTGGGTAAAGGGGGTCATACTGAATCGGAATATGTAAATGATTCAGGTGAACACGTAGCTGATGCTGCTTGCCCGTTTGGGGTTTTAACTGGTATTTGGCCCATGCGCCGTGTTGTTGTAATAACTCGATTATGGTTTCGCTGTTGGGTTCACCATCAATCACGCGCATGGTGTAAAAAGGCTGACCTTTTTCCATGCGTAAACGGGTGGTGCACGGGAAAATTAAATTTGGATCGTATCTAGCAATCGCATGATAGGTTTTTTCAACGCGTCGTTCAGCGAACAGTTGCTGATAGATCCCCCGAGTTTCTGGACGTTTAGAGAAGAGCACTACACCTGCCGTTTCCCGGTCCAGACGATGGATGGGAGTAAGATTGGCATTTTGTGTTTGTTTTTTAAGGCGTACCAGTAAGGTTTGCTGTACATATTGCCCTGTTGGACTCATGGTTAAAAAATGCGGTTTATCCACTACCAGTAAGTCCGCTGTTTCATGCAGAATCTGATGGGCAAAGGGCACTTCTATTTCATGTGCCAAAAAACGGTAATAAAAAATATGGACGTTGCCCTGATAGGGGCTGCCGAGTTGTAGAGTATTCCCTTGAGCATCATAAATCAGTTGATCCTGAAAACGCTGTTGCCATTCTTCAGCAGCAATATGCGGAAATTGCTGGCATAAATAATCAAAAATGCAGCTGGGTGATGATGCATCGGCAGTAGGCAAAAATACTTGGCTGGCGCTGACGCCATTGATCATCGGGGGAATAAATTCAACATTTGACATGGCAATTCTATTAGGCAATCAGGATGGAAACTAAGCAGAAGATTTATACTGGAAAAGATGAAAAAAGCCCCAATCTTGTAGCGCAACATAGGCTTTAAAGCGTCACAATGCTATCATAATTGCAATTTTGAATCCTATTGTGAGTGTTATGCAGTATTCATTTAAGTTCGCATTAAACAATGAAAATGATACACGAAACCTGGCGCAGGTTTTGGCAGAGCATTTGACTTCGGGTGTGATTTATCTGATCGGTGATCTGGGTGCAGGAAAAACCACCCTGACCCGCTATTATCTGCAGGCGTTGGGACATCAGGGTGCGGTGAAAAGTCCGACTTATACCCTGGTAGAACCTTATCAGGTCAACGGGAAAGAAATTTTTCATTTTGATCTGTACCGTTTGAATGATCCGTATGAACTCGAACTGATGGGCATTCGTGATTATCTGGAAACGCTTAATGGATTATTTTTATTTGAATGGCCCTCTAAAGGGGCAGATGAAATTCCGCAGCCTGACCTGGTAGTAGATATTCAAAAAACAGCGCAGGAAACGGGACGGGAAGTGACGTTATCCATGCCATCAGAAACACTTTATCAGGTTTTGCAAGGTGCATTGCAACATGCCTGAAGTGCAGTCCTCACGCCGTATTCATCATCTTGATCCCGCACTGGCCAACCAGATTGCAGCAGGTGAGGTCATTGAGCGCCCAGCTTCTGTGGTGAAAGAGCTGCTGGAAAATTCGATTGATGCCGGAGCGACTGAGCTGATTATTCGTGTGGCTCAGGGTGGAAGTACCCTGATCGAAATTATCGACAATGGCCGTGGTATTCATCCTGAGGATTTATCTCTGGCGGTGATGCGTCATGCCACCAGTAAAATCCAGACTGCTGAAGATTTACAGGCGATTGTCAGTTTGGGCTTTCGCGGTGAAGCCTTAGCTTCGATTGCTGCGGTTTCACGTTTAACTTTGACCAGCAGTCAGGATGACTCAGGGATTGGCTATCAGGTCGAAGTCAATGGTACGGCATTTGATCATCAGCAGGTACAGGCCGTTGCTACACAAAAAGGCACGCATATCCGGGTGCAGGATTTATTCTTTAATGTCCCGGCGCGACGTAAATTCTTAAAAAAGCCGACCACTGAATTTGGTCATATTGAAGAAATCGTCCGTCGTCTGGCCTTAACCCATTTCGATATCCGTTTTGTGCTGGAACATAATGATTCGGTGCGTTTGAATCTGCCGGTTGCGGATAGTGGTGCCTTGCGTTTTCAGCGTGTGCAGCAACTGTTAGGCCGGGCTTTTACTGAAAATGCCTACTGGCTTGATGCAGAAAGTATCAGTATGCGTCTGTCAGGCTGGTTAGGGCATCCTTCAGATGCACGTGCGCAGGCAGATCTGCAATATGTCTATGTGAATGGCCGGATTGTAAAAGACAAGACACTGTCACATGCCTTGCGCATGGCTTATGAGGGAATTTTGCATGGTCATCAGCACGCGGCATATTTACTGTTTTTACAAGTCGATCCAGAAAATGTCGATGTCAATGTGCATCCGACCAAGCATGAAATCCGTTTTTTGAATCAACGTGAAGTGCATGAGTTTGTACGACATTATGCTAAAGAAACCTTGGCCCAATTTCAGACTGCCAGTGCAGATTTGGCACAGGCGCTGAAAGTAGAGGAATCGCAGCCTATAACCGGGTCACAGCCGCGTTATCAGGAACAGTTTCAGCTGCATCGTCCTGTAGTAGAAACACCTGTGCAGACGCATGTCATGTCTACATTGGAAAACCTGCAACCCTCAACGGACTTACTCACGGATTTTCAGGCCAGTCAGGTGCAATCGGTACCATATCAGTCACAGCCACGTTATGCGGGTTCAGCACAACTGAATAATGCACTGAAAGATTATCTGGCGCCGTTAAGGGACGTGGATTCATCAGATTACGCGCTCAATACAGAGTCATCAACGCCGATTGATGAGTTTCCTTTGGGTATTGCAATTGCCCAGTTACACGGCATTTATATTCTGGCGCAAAATAGCGAAGGTTTGATTATTGTAGATATGCATGCGGCGCATGAGCGTATTTTGCTGCAACAGATGAAGATGGCTTGGGATAAACCGGAGTTCTGGATCTCTCAACAGCTGCTGATTCCGAAAGTTCTGCCGATTAGCCGAATGCAAGCCATGCGTGTAGAGGAATTGAAGCCGCAGCTCGAACGTTTAGGACTGGAAATTGATCAGTATGGTGATGATCAGGTGATTGTACGCGGTGTACCCGCAATTTTGCATAAAGCAGATTTTGCATCCTTGATCCCTGAACTGCTCAATGATCTGGACCCACGCGATGAAGCACAAGGTTTGTTGCAAAAACGTGACCAGATTTTAGCAGGAATGGCCTGTCATGGTGCGGTACGTGCGCACCGTCAGCTCAGCCTGTCGGAAATGAATGCCTTGTTGCGGCAAATGGAACAAACGGAATTTGCCAGCCAGTGTAATCATGGCCGTCCAACCTGGCGTGCTTTTCCTTTGTCCCAATTAGATAAACTGTTTGCTCGAGGAGAGTAATTTTTCATGTCAAATCAATTGCCTGTTATTAATTTAATGGGGCCAACCGCAAGTGGTAAAACCGCATTGGCATGTGAACTCTATGAGCGTGGTCATTTTGAACTGATCTCGGTCGATTCTGCGTTGGTGTACCGAGATATGGATATTGGCACGGCAAAACCGACCAAAGCAGAACAAACGCAGTATCCGCATCATCTGATTGATATTATCAGTCCGCTCGACGTGTATTCTGCAGCACAATTTGTTGAAGATGCTTCTCTGTTGATTGATGAGATGCATGCACGCGGTAAAATTCCGGTGCTGGTCGGTGGTACTATGCTGTATTTTAAGGCCTTGCTGGAAGGCTTATCGAGCAATCTACCCAGTGCGGATTATGAAGTGCGTGCCGAGATCGAAGCCAAAGCCGCCACTGAGGGGTGGGATGCAGTCTATGCAGAGCTGGTAGCCGTCGATCCTTTGGCCGGGGAGAAATTTAAGGTGACGGATAAACAACGAATTATCCGTGCCTTGGAAGTTTATAAATTGACTGGACAGCCCATTACAAAATTACAGGCTGAGCAGCCGAAAAACTTACCATATCGTTACATATTTCATAATCATGCATTACTGCCAGATCGGTTAGAATTACATGGTCGAATTGAGCAAAGATTAGACAAAATGTGGGAAAATGGATTTTTGAATGAAGTGGAGTATCTCATCGAAAAATACGATTTAAATGTGGATATTCCCTCTATGCGATCGGTAGGTTATCGACAAGCGCTCGATTTTTTGCTGAAAAGCGATAAAAGTCAGCAAAAACAGCAAGAAATGAAAGATAAGGCGCTATTTGCAACACGACAACTGGCAAAACGTCAATACACTTGGTTGAGATCTTTACAAGAATTACATCCCTTTAAAACGTATACAACGATTAAGCAGGCTCAACAAGACTTGCGAAACGATTACGGATAAAGCAAAATTTAGCAACTATCTTTTTATAAATTTTAAATGATACATAAAGATAGTTTTTTGCGCTGATTTTAAATTTTTTGGAGTTATAAAATGTCTAAAGGTCAAACTTTACAAGATCCGTTCTTGAATTCTCTCCGTAAAGAACGTATTCCAGTTTCTATCTTCCTTGTGAACGGTATCAAACTACAAGGTCATATCGAATCTTTTGACCAATATGTGGTACTGCTTAAAAATACTGTAAGCCAAATGGTTTATAAACATGCAATTTCTACTGTCGTACCTGCACGTAATCCACGTCCAGCAGGTGCTCCGGCAGGTGGTCAAGGTGGTGCAGGCTTTGGCGGTCAAGGCGGCGGCTTTGGCGGTCAAGGTGGTGGCTTCGGTGGTCAAGGTGGTGGCTTTGGCGGTCAAGGTGGCTTCGGTGGTCAAGGCGGCGGCTTTGGCGGTCAAGGTGGCTTCGGTGGTCAAGGCGGCGGCTTTGGCGGTCAAGGTGGCTTCGGTGGTCAAGGCGGCGGCTTTGGCGGTCAAGGTGGCTTCGGTGGTCAATCAGCACCTAGCTTCGACAATGATGCAAAATTTGAAGATACACAAGACGATGACAATAATCGTTAAGATCTGATGAGTTAAAAATCATTTTTAAGAGCCTCTTATTTTAAGAGGCTTTTTTTATTTTTCCCGATTTATAAATAAAAAAGCCCTATGATTGAATAAGGCTTTTTAAATGGTTCCGACTGAATTATTTTTTGTTTAGAGATGGATCTTTGATTTCGACATAGGCATTGGCACGTACTTCACGTAACCAGCTATCCAGTTCAGAATCAAATTGACGCTCGCCTAAAATCTGACGTGCCATACGCTCTTGATATTCTTTGGTCATATCTTGCTGGCGTGTATCAGTTACTTGCAGAATGTGCCAGCCAAACTGGGTTTGGAAAGGTTCGCTAATTTGACCTACCGGGGTATTTTTCATTTTATCTTCAAACTCAGGAACCATCACGCCAGGATTGACCCAGCCTAAACTACCGCCATCACGTGCCGAACCTGTATCATTGGAAAAAGTAGCCGCAAGTACCGCAAAATCTTCCCCGGCTTTTAAGCGATTGTAAATGTTCTCAATCATTTGCTTGGCATTATCACGACTGACTACTTCTGAAGGCTGAATCAGAATGTGACGGGTTTGATACTGAGGTACAAGGGCTTTTTGTTCACTGGTTTTGCGTTCGAGTAATTTCAACAGGTGAATGCCATCGCGTGCCGGAATGAGTTCGCTGGTCTGACCTGTTTGTAGCGATGCGACACGACCAGCCAGTTCGGCAGGGATCTCGGCCAAGTTGCGAAAGCCCATATCGGCACCTTCTACTTTAATGTTCTGGCCTGTATATTTTTTGCTGATTGTGGCAATATCATTGCTGTTTTGTAACGCATTCTTAACTTGCTGTGCGACTGATTCAATGGCTATGTTTTTATCGGTTGTTGCAATACGCATATGAATGACATGGACCTGGCTGCCCAAAGCCGCCTGACCTTGCGGTGATTTCAGGAAATTTTCTACATCCTGATCACTGATCTTAATGCGCGACATAACTTGTTGTTGGCGTAACTGATTAATTGCCAGGTCGTCGGCAATCCGGCTACGCAGGGCAGCATAACTACCAGGTGCCTGAGCATCGAGCTTCTGTTGGAGTTGCTCAAGTGAATCCGCTTTGAATTGCTGTGCAACTTTTAAAACGGTTTCATTTAGTGTGCGTTCATCAACCTTGATGCCATAACGTTTAATCTGTTGCAATTCAGCTTGGCGTAAAATAAGTTTTTCTAACGCTTGCTGCTCCAGTAAGACCTGTGGGGGTACAGCTTGTTTTTGTTGTTGTAATTGATGCAAAGTTTCGGCCATGACCTGAGCTAAATCACTACGTAGAATAACACTGTTATCCACAACGGCAATCACTTCATCAGCAGCAGTTTGTGCAAAAGTCGGGAGTGCAGAAGAAATACATACGGCAAGAATGCTGGCTTGAAAAAACTGTTTAAAAGGATTGTTCTTCATTAACGTTGTGTCCAAGATTGATTAATTTTATTAAACCCTAAAACGCGACTTTCCAGTAAAGAGGCCAGCTTATTATTGAAACCACCCAGTCCTTTTAAGGTGAGTTCCGCCATAATCGCACGTTTCGCTTTTACATCCGGATCATTCACATTATCCAAATCGTTATAATAAGAACGACCATAGACTGAAACTGCCCAACAGCAAGATTCGTAATTTACACCGAGTAAATATTCACGAGCGACATCATTGTCAAGGTCATACTGAACATGCCCCATGAGACGCCAGTTGTTTTGAATCGGCTGTATAAAGGAAGCAACGGCCTGATCATAACGATCCTGACGATCTGGAATATCCTTACGATAGAAATAGCCTAAGTTATATAAATTGCCTTGATTGCCAGTATAGTAAACTTGAAAATCGCGTTGCGCATTGTCACCACCGGACATCCAGGCAGAATTGGCATTGATGGTAAAATTCTGTGACAGTTGACTGGATAGACTGACAATCGGTCCGGTTCGGCGCTCAGAATCAATAGTCTCTTCTTCGGTTAAGCGCACTCGACGGTCTTCAAAATAATAACTTTGACCGATACTGGCTTTTAATCGCTCCAAACCAGCGGGGTCAAACAGACTATAACTTAGACCAAGAGAAAGGAAGTTATTGTCATCCAAACGGTCATGACCATAGAAGCGGTAAGGATTGAACAGTTGATCATAGCTAATTGATGCAGATGTGGTGTCGAAGTTTGGATAGCCATCCTGATTTTCATAGGGTGCGTAGGCATAGAAGGCACGTGGCGATAAGGTTTGTAGGAATTTCCCGTCTTTCTCGAAGGTTAAACCCGTATCTAGCGTAAATTGGGGTACAACGACCGATTTATCTTCATTGCCGGAGTTGTTTGCACGATCAGAGAAGGTGTTAATGCTGCGTACAGACACTTCTGGAATCATAAATGACCATGGCGTACGATAGTTATAGCGAACAGCAAAGTCATTATAAATACGGGTACCACTATTTACCGTTAAATCATTATCTGATTTTTTAAAATATGCGGTATCGTTGTTAAATTCATATTCTAAACCTTGCTGATTTCCTGTGACGTAATTGAGTAAAAACTGCGGCAAGCGTGCATAGGGTTTATCTTTATCCGCCACTTCTTTATCGAGGGTCTGGAAGTCTTCTACCTTAAGCTGAGCTTTTAGACCTGGAATGCCATTTTTATAATTCAGTTCCCAAGCACGACGTAGGTTCAGTTCGGTTTTAGAGTTTGGGTTGCTATTTAGATCTGAAAAGTAATCTTTATCAGAAGCATAGTTATATTCAAGATTGGTGGCTAAGGTGTTATTGATTTGCCAATTATGCAGGAAATGCAATTCCTTACGGTCTTCATCATTATATTCTGAATCAGACGGTAGATAGCCGCCCCACAGCATCCCTTGGCCAAAATCTTCTGTTAAGTAGCGGAATTCGCCTTCCAGCATGGCACCGCGTCCGCCTAAATAGCGCGGGGTGATAGTGGCATCATAATTGGGTGCTAAATTTAGATAAACCGGAACAGAAACTTGAATACCACCATCATTGGTATAACCAAAACTTGGACTCAAAACTCCTGTCGTGCGGCGATCATCAATCGGAAAGTTGAAATAAGGAAGTGCCAGTACGGGCGTATCCTTGATATAGAGTTTGGTATTGCGGGTTACACCACGGCCAGTATCCTGATTCAGTTCAATACGCTTGGCTTGGATTTTCCAGGTCGGGCTTTGATTGGGTGGGCAAGTGGTATAGGTTGCGTTTTCCAGTACGGCAATCGTAGCTGATGTGCGTGCGATTTTGTCGGCATGACCATGTGCATGCTGTTCTTCAGCAATATAGTAACTGTTATTTAAGTCACCAATCTGGCTGCGCAGGTTATAGTTGATCTGGTCACTTTGCGTGAGCAGACCGCCTTGCGCCATTTGTACTCGACCTTCCGCTTTGGCAAACGTCTGGGTTTTGTCCAGGGTGATTTTATCGGCACGAATCATGCGGCCTTCTTGATCAATCACCACATTACCTTCCAGGATGGAATCGCCCTGAGGATTGTAATGCCCATAGTCTGCGGTAATAGTTGACGTAGTTTGTGTCGGATCTAGCGGTTTTGCATGGGGCTGAATCGGAGTGACCCAGACTCCCTGGCAATAACGCGAGCTGAAATTGCTTTGACGTTGTTGTGCTTCAGGTGCAGATTTATCGATATAATATTGTTCAAAAAAGGCTTGTCCCGGATAGGTTTCTTGAAGTGCTGCTTGTAATTGTTCGTTATTCAGCGTTGAGCTTGAAACTGTATCGGTTGACTCAGCATAGCTTGATATTGAGCCACCACATAATAGGGTCAAAATAGCAGTCGCTAAAGGATTAAATTTAAACTGATGCTTCATTTGTCTCATTAACCAAGTATGCTTTTCGCAATTAATTATTGTCGCATCATAGAGAAAAAGTTGATAAGTGGCTACACTTAACCCTTTAAAAAACTCAGCCTGTTTTAGATTTTATTGCAAATGAATACACAACGTGAACAATTGATACAAACATGGGTTAGCTCTGTACTCGATTCAGATCAATTTGAAATCAGTTTTCTGCCAGGCGATGCGAGTTTCCGTCGTTATGCACGAGTTCAGTTTAATCATAAAACATATATGTTAATGGATGCACCACTAGAAAAAGAAGATTGTGGGCCATTTGTGAAAATTGCCGAATTCTTCAGTCAACATGAAGTGCGCGTACCGCAAATTATCGCAAAAGATCTGGAACAAGGTTTTTTATTGCTCGAAGATTTTGGCGATACCTTGCTGTCGACGTTGCTGAATGATGTCAGTGTGGATCATTATTATTTGCAGAGTTTTAAACAGCTGATTGAGCTACAGCAGATTGATGCACAAGAAAGTCAATTGCCCGCCTATAGTTATGAAAAACTGCTGACAGAAATGCAGTTGCTCACCGCATGGATGTTGCCTTCTTTGCAGATTAAACCGACATCTGATGAGCAGGTTGTGATTGAGCAGGCGTTTGATTTTCTGGCTAAAGCAGCTTTGGCACAACCACAAGTGATTGTGCATCGTGATTTTCATAGCCGTAACCTGATGAAAATAGCGGGCGAGCAGGAACTGGGCGTGATTGATTTTCAGGATGCGGTGATCGGTGCCTATACCTATGACCTGATTTCCATTACCCGGGATGCCTATGTGCAGTGGAACGCGGATCGCGTGTATCGCTGGTTTAAGATGTTTTATGAATTGCTGCCGGAAACTGCAACCCTGAATCGCAGTTTTGAGCAATTTAAACGTGATGCCGATCTGATGGCGATTCAGCGTCATATTAAAATCTTAGGTATTTTTGTCCGTTTGTTTGAGCGTGATGGTAAGGCTGGCTATTTAAAAGATCTGCCACGGGTCATGTGGTATTTGTTGCAAGAAAGCCAGGGCTATGCTGAGTTAGAACCTTTTATGCAGTTTATCCAGCAGCGTGTGATGCCGGCGTTTAATGCAAAATATGGAGAATATGAGGTGGCTGCCTGATGAAAGCCATGATTCTCGCAGCAGGTCTGGGAAACCGGATGCGTCCTTTGACCTTACATACGCCCAAGCCACTATTACAGGTGGGTGATAAGCCCTTGATCGTTTGGCATATCCAAAAGCTGCAAAAAATGGGTGTGAACCAGATTGTCATCAATACGGCATGGTTGGGAGATAAACTGGCAGCGGCTTTGGGCGATGGTTCTCAGTTTGGTGTGGAGATTCTCTGGTCGCATGAAGGTGAAGGCTTGGAAACTGCCGGCGGGATCATTCGTGCTTTGCCTTTGCTGGGAGATGATCCCTTTATTCTAGTGAATGGCGACGTCTGGAGTACCATGGATTTTGCACCTTTGCAGCAGGTTGAGTTAAACCGTGACCTGGCACATCTGGTTTTTGTGCCCAATCCGGTGCAGCATCCGCAGGGAGATTTTTATCTGCTGGATGGCCGGGCTTATACCTTTGAACAGCAGAAAGCCGGTGAAGCATTAACTTATAGTGGTATTGCTGTTTTGTCCCCAGAAATGTTTTATGGTTTAGAGCAGGGTAAACGACCATTGGCACCGCTGTTAAGACAGGCGATGCAGGATGAACGTGTGGCGGCAGAAAAAATGCAGGGTTCATGGGTAGATGTTGGCACGCCGGAGCGATTAAGTGCACTGGATCAACAAATCAGGCAGGGGTTGTATGATTAAGTGTGTAATCACTAGGCATTCACTACTGTTCCACGGTTGAGAAATCGGTATACTTCACCTAAATTTTTAAAAGATGTTGACTGTCTATGCATCCGTTTTTACAAGAGTTAAAGCAGGGAAGCCAAGCCCTTGGCTTGAGTTTAAGCGATGAAGCATTGGGCTTGTTGCTGCAATATCAGGATGCTTTGGTATTGTGGAACAAGGCTTATAACCTGACTGCGATTCGTGACCCGAAAGAAATGCTGGTTAAGCATTTACTGGACAGTCTTTCTATTTTAAAAGATCTGCCACAAGGTCGTTTGCTGGATATCGGCACGGGCGGCGGTATGCCTGGAATGATTATTGCCTTGTGCCAGCCTGAAAGACAGTGCGTGCTGTTGGATTCAAATGGCAAGAAAATCCGTTTTTTAAAACAGTTCATTGCTGATCTGAAACTGAAAAATGTGATTGCCGTGCAAACACGTGTGGAAAATGAAGACAGTATTCGTGATCTCGGACAGTTTGACGTGATTACCAGCCGGGCATTTGCTTCTTTAACCGATTTTGTCGATGCTTCCAAACCTTATATGCATGAGCAGACCATTATTGCTGCGATGAAAGGTTTGGTACCACAGGATGAAATTGAACAGATCAAGAATGAGTTCAGTTGTGAAGTGATCGAGCTGCGGGTACCACGTCTCGATGAACAACGTCATTTACTGTTATTGCAACATATTTAATTCATTGGAAGGATTGGGGTTACCATGGCTCAAATTATTGCGATTGCGAACCAGAAAGGTGGCGTAGGTAAAACCACAACCGCAGTGAATTTGGCTGCATCACTGGCAGTCTTGAAAAAACGTGTGCTTTTAGTCGATATGGATTCCCAGGGCAACGCCACAATGGGTTCCGGTATCCAAAAAAATGATTTGCTATATTCGGTCACCGATGTGTTGCTGGGTGAAGTGCCAATCGAAACCGCGATTAGCAAAGCGGAAGTGGGTTATAAGGTTCTGGGAGCTAACCGTGATTTGGCAGGGGTTGAGCTGGCGATTGCTGAACAGGACGGTCGTGAGTTTATCCTGCGTGAAGCCTTGCAGCAAATCGAAGATGCTTTTGACTATATTATTGTGGATTGCGCACCGAGTTTGAGTCTGATTACCATCAATGCCTTGGCGGCAGTGGATGGGGTGATGATTCCAATGCAATGCGAATACTATGCACTGGAAGGTCTGGCGGATTTAACCCAGACCATCGACCGTATTCAGCAGGCACTCAATCCGGATTTACAGATTATTGGCGTGTTACGCACCATGTATGATGCACGTAATGCCCTAACACGTGATGTTTCGGCAGAATTAGAACAATATTTTGGTAAAAAGCTGTATGACACGGTCATTCCGCGCAATGTGCGTTTGGCAGAAGCGCCGGCACATGGTCTACCCATTATTTATTTTGAAAAAAGCTCCAAGGGCGCAGTGGCCTATCTGAATTTGGCTGCTGAAATGCTGAAAAAGACTAAAGTGAAAAAAGGAATCCAAGCATGACCATAAAAAAACGCGGATTGGCGAAAGGCCGTGGTTTAGATGCATTGCTTGGGTCGATCCAAAAAGAAAAATTACAGCTTGAAGCCCAGTCTTTAGATCATGGTCAGCTCAAACAGATGAATGTACATCTGTTGAAGCGTGGTGAATATCAGCCACGCCGTTTTATCAATGAGCAGGATTTGCAGGAACTCGCTGCTTCGATTGAAAAGCATGGCGTGATGCAGCCGATTGTGGTGCGTCCGGTGGATGATGAAAAACATCCCTATGAAATTATTGCTGGTGAGCGTCGTTGGCGTGCAGCTCAATTGGCAGGTTTGTCCGAAATTCCTGCGATTGTGCGTGAATTGAATGATCAGGTTGCAATTGCGCTGGCCTTGATTGAAAACATTCAGCGTCAAGACCTCAATCCGATTGATCAGGCCATGGCGCTACAACGTTTTCATGAAGAGT
Organism: Moraxellaceae bacterium; assembly: GCA_029267635.1. GTDB lineage: Bacteria > Pseudomonadota > Gammaproteobacteria > Pseudomonadales > Moraxellaceae > Acinetobacter. The sequence continues at coordinate 150,476 of JAJUIK010000005.1, forward strand.
TTGGTTTGAGCCATCAGGAAATTGCAGAAACGGTGGGTAAAGCACGTACGACGGTCAGTAACCTGTTGCGTTTATTGACCCTTGCTGATTCGGTCAAAGACTTTATGCAGCAGGGTCTGCTCGATATGGGGCATGCTCGTGCAATCTTGACCTTGAAAGCCAAAGATCAGTTGGCTGTTGCGGAGATGGTGATTGAGAAAAGTTTATCCGTGCGTCAGACCGAGCAGTTGGTGCGTGACTGGAATACACCAAAACAGGAAAAAGTGAAGCCAGCTGTATCTCCTGATCTTGAACAGCTCACCAATAAGTTGGCCGAGCGTTTTAGTGCTGAAGTCAAGATTGACCATAATAAACAGGGTAAAGGTAAGCTGGTGATCCATTATCATTCTTTAGATGAACTGGATGGTATTTTAAATATTTGTTTGGCTGAATAAAATTTTAATCCCCGTTGTACGGGGATTTTTAGATTGGGGAAAGACGTATGTGGGAATTGGTAAAGGCGGGTGGCTGGTTGATGCTGCCTTTGGTGCTGTGTTCGATTTTTACCGTGGCGATCGCGATTGAGCGCTTTATTCGCTTGAAAAGATCGGCAGTCTTGCCGCAAGCCTTGCGCTTAAAATCTGCCGAATCATTGCCAGAAGTGGTTGATCAGCTGGAACAGGATTCACAACTGCAAGCGACCACTTTAGGACGTATTTTACAGGCAGGTTATCAAGCCAAGCATCAATCGGAACAATTTGCTCGCGCACAAATGGAAGCTACAGCTTCACAGGAAATTGGCTACCTGGAACGCAATATCAATTTCTTGGGAACGTTGAGTGCGGTTGCGCCATTGTTGGGCTTGTTGGGTACCGTGATCGGGATTATTGAATCTTTTCTGGTGATTGATTTAGGTTCTTCCAGTAATCCCACCATGATGATTCCAGGGATTTCCAAGGCCTTGATTACCACCGCCGCGGGGATGTTGATTGCGATTCCCGCTTTGTTCGCTTACCGCTATTTCCAGCGTTTGGTATTGGAATATATCGCAGAGCTTGAGCAACAATCGACGTTATTTCATGCTGCCTTGTTTTATCAAAAGCCTGAAACAGCGCAGATCCTGATGAAACAAGCCAGTTAACAGGACGTTATTGCGATGAAGTTCAAGCGTTCTCAACAGGTGGAAGAAATTCATATCAACCTGACACCGATGATTGACTGTTTGTTGTTTATTTTGGTGTTTTTGTTGCTAACCACCACTTTTAGCCAGCCGAGTCGTCTTAATCTGACACTGCCGGATGCACAAGGGGTTCCACCAAAACAGTATGATCTTAAAATTGAAGTCATGGTAGACTCGACCGGGCATTATGCGGTGAATGGGCAGGCGCTTTCCAGTCAGGAAGTGGCTGACCTGAGTACTGCAATTAAACAAGCTGCACAGGATCGCCGTGATTTGATGTTTGTGATCGCAGCAGATTCCAAAGCCAGTCATCAGGATGTGATCCGGGTGATGGATGTTGCCGGTCAACTGGGCTTTGTGAATGTCAATATCAGTACCAAAGTACCTTCTCGGGGTTATTAGTGAATCAAGATCTTAAGGTTTATTTTCGTCTCTTAGCGTATTTGAAACCCTATTGGGGCGCAGCCTTATTGGTTTTGGTCGGATTCGGTATGAATGCGGCTACAGAAGTGTCTGTGGCCAAGTTGTTAGAATATATTATTAATGCGATTCAGCATCAAAATCAGCAGAATCTGGACTGGTTTCCCGTCCTGGTGGTCCTGCTGATTTTTTTTCGCGGTCTGGGCTTATTTATTGGGGGTTATTATACTGCGGTGATTTCCCGCAGCCTGATTTTTCATATTCGTCAGGAAGTGTTTGCCAAGCTGTTAAGTCTGCCTGCACAGTATTATCTTGACAATTCCAGTGGCCAGATTACGGCCAAAATCATGTATAACGTCGAGCAGTTGACCGCGGCATCTTCGGAATCACTCAAGACGCTGGTACAGCAAGGGTTTATTACCATCGGTTTGTTGGGTTATCTGCTCTATAGCAACTGGCGTCTGACCATTTGTATTCTGGTATTTGCACCTTTAATTGGTTTGCTGATCCGTAAAGCGGCGAAACGTATGCGCAAACTGTCCACCCAGGTGCAAAATACCATGGGTGACATCAATCACGTGGTGCAAGAAAGCGTAAATGGCAATGCTGTGGTGAAGGGTTTCGGGGGTGAAGCCTTTGAACAACAACGTTTTTATCACTATTCCAATGAAAACCTGAAACGCGGGTTGAAAATGGTGGTGGTGCAGCAGATGAACAGCCCGATTGTTCAGCTGATTATGGCGATTGCCTTGAGTATTATTATCTGGCTCGCCTTACGCCCGGAAATTTTGGGTGATACCTCGGCAGGTGAATTTGTGGCCTATATCACGGCGGCAGGTTTGCTGGCCAAGCCGATTAAAGCCCTGACTGATATCAATGAAAAACTGCAACGCGGGATGGCGGCAGCGTATTCTGTGTTTGAATTGCTGGATCTGTCTTCGGAAAAAAATACTGGATTGCTAAAACCAACCTTGAAAGGTGATGTGCAGTTAAAGCAGGTCAGCCTGACCTATCCGGATGGTTCTAAAGCCATTGAGGATTTCAGCCTGCATGTGAACGCAGGTGAAACGGTGGCATTGGTTGGCCGTTCGGGGGCAGGAAAAAGCTCGCTGGTGAATTTGCTGATCCGTTTTCAGGAAGTGAGCAGCGGTCAGATTTTATTGGATAATATTGATATTCAAGATATTGAGCTGAGCAGCTTGCGTTCACAGATCGCCATGGTGAATCAACAGGTGGTGCTGTTTGACCGTACCGTGCGGGAAAATATTGCCTATGGCCAGTTACAGGATGCAACCCAAGAACAGATTGTTGCAGCTGCAAAAGCGGCCTATGCGCATGAGTTTATCATGCAGTTGCCACAAGGCTATGATACCCCGCTAGGTGCACAGGGGTTGAGCTTGTCAGGTGGGCAACGTCAACGTATTGCAATTGCACGTGCGATTCTGAAAAATGCCCCAATCCTGATACTGGACGAGGCAACCAGTGCACTGGATAATGAGTCAGAACACTTTATTCAAAAAGCCTTTGATGAGGCGATGCAGGATCGTACCACTATCGTGATTGCACACCGTTTGTCGACCATTGAAAATGCTGACCGGATTGTGGTGATGGACAAGGGCCGTATTGTTGAACAGGGCTCACATGGAGAATTGATGGCCAAGCAGGGCGCATATTATCAATTGCATCAGCGTAATTTTGAGGAAAGATAAGCATGTCTTTGGCGCAATTCATTCAGGATGCTTGGAATCAGCAAGCGAAGTGGTTGATTGTCTTGCGCCCGCTGTCCTGGTTGTATCGCGCTGCTTTTCTGCTGAATCAGAAGCTGTATCAATCCGGGATTAAACAAGTTTATCGTGCGCCTGTGCCGGTGATGGTCATTGGTAATATTACCGTGGGGGGCAGTGGTAAAACGCCTTTATTGATCCAGTTGGTAAGATATCTACAAGCCCGGCAGATTCGTGTCGGTGTAGTCAGTCGTGGTTATGGGGCAAAAGGTCCATTTCCAGCCTTGGTCACATTAGATTCAGAACCCGATAGCGTAGGGGATGAGCCTTGTCTGATCGTGCAATCCACCCAGGTCTTGATGGCGGTGGGACCAAACCGGCGACAAAGTATTGAATTGTTATTGCAACAGCAAAATCTTGATTTGATTATTAGTGATGATGGCTTGCAGCATTGGGCCTTGGCGCGTCAGCTCGAATGGATTGTGTTAGACAAGAACCGGGGCTTGGGTAATGAAAAATTGTTGCCAGAAGGGTATTTGCGGGAACCGAAAAGCCGCTTACAAAGCGGAACCGTGATTGAGCATGCTGCACATCCCCAACATGATTTGAACATGCATCTAGAAGTGGCCGCACCTTATTTACTCAATCCAATTGACGGGCGTGAAGCTTTTTTTGATGTGGATGACCCGTATTATGCTGTGGTCGGTATTGGCTTTCCGCAAAGGTTTTACCAGACTTTAGAGTCGATGGGTGTCCATCAGTTTCAGTGTCATGAATTCCCTGATCATTATGATTACGACATTGAAGATTTGCAGTTTGATGATGCCAGTCCAATTATCACCACTGAAAAAGATGCAGTGAAAATATTGCCCCTATTAAAACAGTATCCAGATTTTAACCGTCCAATTTGGGTGGTTCCGGTGGAAGCGGTTTTATCACCGGCCTGTTATCAGCTGTTGCAGCAACAGCTTCGCGCTTTAGGTATTCAGATTTCTTAAGGTTCAGTTTATGAAACATATTGTTATTCCGGCACGCTTTGCCAGTTCGCGCTTACCGGGCAAGCCACTTTTACAGATTCATGGCCGTGCCATGATTTTACGGGTAGTGGATCAGGCGAAAAAAGTACAGGGTTTTGATGATCTGTGTGTCGCAACCGATGACGAGCGTATTGCTGAGCTTTGCCGTGCTGAAGGTGTGGATGTGGTGATTACCTCTGCGGATCATCCATCAGGTACTGACCGGTTAAGTGAAGTTGCGCGTCTTAAAGGCTGGTCCAGTGATGATATCGTGGTGAATGTGCAAGGCGATGAGCCTCTTTTACCCGCTCAGTTGGTACAGCAAGTAGCGCAGTTATTGATGGATAAACCAAATTGTTCGATGTCCACTTTGTGTGAGCCGATCCACCAACTGGAAGAATTCCAGCGCGACAGTATTGTTAAAGTGGTGATGTCGAAACAAAACGAAGCCTTGTACTTTAGCCGGGCCGGTATTCCCTATGACCGTGATGGCGCAAAACAAGCTGAGCCAAGTTTGCATGCCCATGCGTACCGCCATTTAGGTCTATATGCCTATCGGGTCAAATTGCTACAAGAATATGTGAGTTGGCAGATGGGTACCCTAGAGCAACTGGAAAGTCTGGAACAATTGCGTGTGCTGGAAAATGGCCATCGCATTGCCATTGCGGTTGCACAAGCCAATTTGCCGCCAGGTGTCGATACCCAAGCGGATCTGGATCGTCTCAATGCCATGGATGTTTCGCATTTTGAATAATGGCGTAGCGACATGCTAAATCCCGAGATTTCATCCCAGGTTTATCCTTGGCAACAACAAGTCTGGTCTACACTGACTGGACGTTTTCCGCAGCTGGGACATGGGTTGTTGTTTTATGGCAAACCCGGCTGTGGCAAGGAAGCTTTTGCCCAGCATTTTTTGAGTTGGGTTTTGTGCTTACATCAACAGCCAAATGGTCCTTGTGGTGAATGTAGCAGCTGTCAGTGGATGAAATCCGATACTCATCCCAATTATGTGCACATCAGCACAGATGAAGACAATAAAAAACAGAACGCCAAAATTAAGATTGAAAAGATTCGTGACTTATTGCCTTTTGTACAGCAAACGGTAGAAGGTTGGCGTGTGGTGGTGATTGAGCCTGCCGAAGCATTGAATATGGCTTCTGCCAATGCCTTATTAAAGACACTGGAAGAACCAGGCGAGCGTATGGTAATTATTTTGCTGGCGGATCATTATCTCAAACTGCCTGCGACTATTCGTAGCCGGCTGCAACATTTTGCTTTAGACCGTTTGAGTCCACCGCAATTACATGATTATATGCAACAGCATTTACCGGAATTGACAGCCGAACAGTTACAATTGCTGGGCCATTTATCCAATCAGATGCCGTTACGGGCGATTGAGCTGGCGCAAAGTGACTGGTTACAGCAGCGTACAGAATTTATCCAGGATTGGCATAAGCTGGTACAGCAAAAAAATCAGCCGATCACGCTGGCAAGCAAATGGAACAAAGCACTGAGCTTTAGTGATTTTATCCTGATGTTTGAATACTTGTTGTGTGATGTGATTTGTGTCAAGCTCCAGCAAAATGTCAAAAATATCGATCTGGATTTTGCAGCCCTGCCAACTTATTATTCGCTAGAAAACCTGTTTGATCTATATGCTGACTTGCAGCAATCCAAACGTCTGATCGAGCAGAATGTGCAGGGCAATCTTATTCTGGATCAATTATTTATAAAACTGATGAACGTTTAAAAATAATAGGGGAAATCACATGCAACCACGTATGGGCGGTATTATCCAAGCCAACATTTCAGACCGTGCGACTTTGCAGGCATCTTACATGCCTTTTGTACATGGCGGCGGTTTGTTTATTTCCTCCAAACAGCCGGTCAAGCTTGGAGAAGAAGTCTTTGTTCTGGCAACGTTGCCCGAGCAAACACAAAAAATTCCGTTAACCGGCAAGGTCATCTGGATTTCACAAAAACAAAGTGGCATCAAGCCGCAAGGTTTTGCGATTCAGCTCAGTGGTGAAAAGGGCATCTATTACAAGTCGGAAGCGGAAAAAATCCTGGCGGGTACCTTGTCGCTGGATCGTCCAAGTTTCACCATGTAAAAGTATTCAAATCAAAAGTAGGTAAGCGTTGTGTTTGTAGATACTCATTGTCATTTAACCATGTTGGATTTGACACCTTATGCTGGTGATCTGGATCAAGCATTGGCACAGGCACGTGCTGCAGGCGTGTCGAAATTCATGGGTATCTCGGTTGATCTAGATGACCATCTGATCTTGTCACAGATTGCAGCGCGTCATGCCGATGTGGGTTATACCGTTGGGGTTCATCCCTGTGAAGATGCCGCAGTGATGTCGCGTGCAGGTGTGGAATATCTGGTTGAGCTGGCACAGCCTGAAAAAGTCTGGGCCTTAGGTGAAACCGGGCTGGATTATTATCATAGTACGGATTTCGTGGATGAGCAGAAAGCCTGCTTTGCCCGTCATATTCACGCATCGAAAATCGTCAGAAAACCTGTGGTAGTACATACCCGTGCCGCCAAGCACGATACTGTGGACATCATTCGTGCTGAACAATCGCAACATGGGATCTTGCATTGCTTTACTGAAGACTGGGAAACCGCCAAAGCGGTGTTGGATTGTGGCTATTACATTTCCTTTTCCGGAATTATCTCATTTAACAATGCCCAAGATTTAAGAGATGTGGCCAAACAGGTTCCTCTGGACCGGGTGTTGATTGAAACTGATAGTCCCTATCTGGCACCCGTGCCTTATAGAGGAAAGTCGAATGAGCCTAAATACGTGCCTTATGTAGCCAAAGCACTCTGTGATGTATATGATAAATCGCTTGAGGAGATGGCAGAAATCACGACGCAAAACTTTGAAAATCTCCTCAATTTACAGTAAAAATCATATGAATTAAAAACAGTAAAAGAGAGATCGGGTAAAGATGGATCGTCAGACTCAGTTTCGGGCTAGAGAAGCGCTAATTTTTCAAACGGCAGAGCAATTGCTCCTTGAAAATGGCGAGTCTGGCATGACCCTTGATGTACTCGCAACTGAACTCGATTTGGCAAAAGGCACGCTATACAAACATTTTCAGAGTAAAGATGAATTGTACATGCTGCTGATTATCCGTAATGAGCGGATGTTGTTAGACATGGTACGCGATAAGCAGCAAACTTTCCCGCAGCATCTGACCATTTTTATGCTGCATCATCTGCATCATCCGGAACGTACGGTATTGTTCCATCAAATCGAAGAGCGTTTGTCCATCACCGGTCAAGGTATTCATCAGTTGTTTGGCGAGCTTTATCAGATCCGGAAGCAACGTTTGCGGATTATTATTGAGATGACGGATCATTATCTGCGATCAGTTCAGAGCGCAATGACCAGGCGTGATTATCTGGCCGCTATTTGGGCCATGACTTATGGTGCAGCTGCCATGCTGAATTCCAGTTTTTATCAACGTTATCTGGGTTCGCGTGACAGCTTGCGTATAGCTTATATTGACCAGGCTTTGGCCTTGCCGCAACATGCGGTAAAGCCATCTTTTGCCTGAGTGCCTGAGATGAAAAAGCATTCCTGTATAAGATCAAATGCCGGTTTCACCTTGATTGAATTGATGGTGGTAATTGTCGTTATGGGCATTATGGCTTCATTTATTCTGGTGAATCTGGACGGCACAGAACAGCGTAAGGCGATGCAAGCGCGTGAAGTATTGCTGATGGATTTGCAAAAAATCAATCAGGAGGCCAATGATCAGGCACTGATTCTGGCCTTGCAGCAACACACTGCGACGGATGTTACGCCTTTTCAATATCAGTTTGTCCAATATCAGTCTGTGAAAAAAGAATTTTCTGCCTCTGCTGTGGTGAATCCTGAGCAAAGATGGCAGTCTTATCCTGCTATTCCATCCCGCCGTTTGCCTGAACAGGTTTCTTTTACCATCCAATCACTCGACAACCCTCCACCAGAGATCAATCAGCAAGATTTAATGGGAGTGGATGCTCCTCAGTTGATCTGGTTAGGCAATGGTGAGGTTAAGCCGGTGCGCATACAGTTTTACTTTGCACAAAAGCCATTGGGAAATGAGATTGAAATTGATCATTTGGGTAAAGTAAATGAAATCTAAAGGCTTTACCTTATTGGAAGTCATGGTAGCGTTGGCAATTTTTGCTACGGCTGCGATGGTGTTAAGCAAGGTTGCCATGCAATATACCCAAGCCACCAGTCATGCCATTTTACGTACCAAGGCTGAGTTTATTGCACAGAACGAGATTGCATTGATGCAGATTAACCAGGAATGGCTGGATGGTCAGCAATCCAAGCAGGTCGTGGCTCAAGGGGAAACCTGGCAGGTGAATAAACAGGCACAATCAACGGTAAGCCCAAATGTACAGCGTATTGAGGTGCAGGTGAGTTTGATGGATGTTGCAAAGGGACAGACAGTGTCGGGTATTCGTAATGTAGTGTTTTTTAATGCGATGCCTCAAGAAAAAAACTCATGAAAAAAATAGCCGGTTTTACCTTGGTAGAATTACTGGTGGCGATTGCCATTTTTGCGGTGCTGTCTGCTTTAGGCTGGAAAGTCTTTGATTATTTATTGAAAGTTAAAGAACGTAATGCAATTCATGAACAAAATTTGAGTCAGTTGCAACAGGCCTATCAGCAAATTTTACGTGATAGCGTGCAAATTGTTCCGGTCACAGCCAATATCGCAGGCCAGAGACAATCTGCCTTCAAATTGGACCGACAATCTTTGAGTTTTAGTAAAGCCGGAGTGAGCGATCCTTTACAGCAAGGCTTATCACCTTTTGAACGGATTGAATATCAATACCGTGCTGATGAAAAAAAGCTGTACCGTCTTAAATATCGTAATTTAAATACGGTTGATCAGTCGCAGCCATTATCCAGTGTGCTGTTAAATGAAGTCGACCAGTTTCAAGTCACGGTTCTAAATCCCAATGAAACAGCACAATGGCCGGGTGCAGGAAGTGATGCAACTGATATAACACAATTACAAACCTTGCCGAGAGGTTTCAAAGTGAAACTGACCATTCAGGAGGTTGAATATGAATGGATCTATACTTTGCTTAATACCGAATTTTTAAAACCCGCCTCTACTCAAACCTTGGGCCCAGGCTTATGAGAATCGGAATGAGACAGCAGCGAGGTATTGCACTGATCACGATTCTAGTGATGGTAGCATTGGCCACTATTTTAGCCGCGACCATTGCTAAACGCCAAGCCAATACTGCCGATGCTACAGCCTACCTGATGCGTCAGGATCAGTCCTTGTTATATGCGAAAAGTGCAGAAACCTTTTTTAGTGAACTTCTTAGACAAGACAGTGGAAATGCTGCTTCTGTGGATCATTTACAAGAAATCTGGGCACAACCCATGCCTGCATTTCCGGTTGAAGATGGTTATGTAACAGGGGTATTGGAAGATGAGTCAGGCAAATTTAATCTGAATAACTTGCTTGATGCAAATGGTCAGGTCAATGAGGGGGCTAAACAATGGTTTGAGCAGTTGTTGCGCCGTGTAGGTTTGCCAATAGAGTTGAGCCAGGCTGTGATTGACTGGCAAGATGCTGATGATTTGACTGCTGGTGCTATGGGGGCGGAAAGTGGCTATTATCAAGGATTAACCCAGGCGTATTTACCAGCCAATAGCAAGTTTAATGATGTTGCAGAACTGAAACAGGTGCGTGGTTTTGAACGTGAAAAATATGCACTGATCGCGCCGTACATTAGTGCTTTGCCAGATCATACCTTGCTCAATATCAATACTGCGCCTGCTTTGGTATTGGCTGGTCTGGATGAGCAGCTTGATGTCAAAGAAGTTGAGCAGGTTCTGACACAAAACAAAGCCCAGCTGGAACATTTTTCGAGTGCCGCAGATTTATGGTCTCTACCCCCTTTTAATCAAGTCAGCCAGGTGAATAGAAACAAAATGAATGCCTTGCTCGGTGTGAAATCTAATTATTTCCGTGCAGAGATTGATGTTATGTTATCGCAACGTCAGCGTCACTTAAGCAGTGCTTTACTACGCAAAGGTCAGCAGGTTTGGGTATGGTCTAGAAGTTTGCAGCCATCACGTTAATCTCTTATTTTCTAAAGCATAAATATGTAGGGCTCACACGTAAAAAGTTGATACCTTTTGCCTATTAGGTCAAACGGTAAAATAAATGCTAACTTTTGTACTTTTGCTTTATAATCAGATTTCTTTATCTCAAATCTTTCTTTAGCGCATGTTAATTCGTAAGTTATTTAAGTTTGAAAATGCTCATATCGTGCGTAACTGCAGCTCGGATCGTTGTAAGCGTTCGATTCATGGCCACAGTTACAAAGTGGAGCTATTGCTTAAAGCTTCGAAACTGGATCATGGCCAGATGGTTTATGATTTTGGTCTGTTAAAAGGGGTGATTAAAGATATCTTTGATAGTTTTGATCATGCGATCTGTTTCTGGCAACAGGATGACGCAGCATATATTCAGGCGTGCAAACAGTTTAGCGCACGCTGGGTGGCTTTGCCGGTTTCACCTTCTGCTGAACAATTTTCCCGGATTTTTTTCTTTTTGGCTCAGCAGGTCTTACAATCTACCATTACGCAAAATGGCGAAGGAGATGTAGAGGTCTATTCGGTCATTGTGCATGAAACAGATACCGGTTATGCGCAAAGTTTTCTAGAAGATGTTGAAAATGTGCAGATGGGTGTAATCAGCCTGGATCAAATTGAATTTTCTGAACAAGTGCAGTCAGAATGGCATGATCCACAGATGTACGAAAAATTAAAACAAGGAATAAAATTCCAGAATCCTACTGTTGAGTTGCAAGTCCAAGTGTAAATCTAGTCTTGAATGGAGTGAATTTAGGGATGAAGTTATAATGCAATTTACTGTAGAACAGCAGGCCAAACTCGACAAAGTTCATTTAGAAGACAGCTGGAAATATCATCTGGCTGAGTTTTTACTTAGTCCTACCATGGATCAATTGCGTGATTTCCTGTTAGCAGAAATCAAAGCCCAAAAAGTCATTTATCCGCCCAGTCCACTGATTTTTAATGCCTTAAATACCACACCCTTGCCTGCAGTCAAAGTCGTGATTCTGGGGCAAGATCCTTATCACGGACCCAATCAGGCCCATGGTTTAAGTTTTTCTGTACAACGAGGGGTTGCATTACCCCCATCTTTACGTAATATCTTTCATGAATTGCATACCGATCTCGGTGTGCCGATCCCATCGCATGGGGACCTGACGCGATGGGCTCAGCAGGGGGTGTTGCTGCTTAACAGTGTACTTACTGTTGAAGCAGGGCAACCGACCTCGCATCAAAAACGTGGTTGGGAGGATTTTACCGACCAGGTAATTGATGTGTTAAATGAGCAACGAGAGCATTTGGTTTTCATTTTATGTGGAGCCTATGCGCAAAGAAAGGGACAACGCATTGACCGAAGCAAACATCTGGTACTGACCGCAGCACATCCGTCACCTTTGGCGGCCAATCGCGGTGGTTTCTTCGGGTGTAGAGTATTCTCAAAAGCAAATAATTATCTGAAACAAAATGGCATTGAGCCTATAGATTGGCAGCTGGACGCATGACACATTCTCTCGACTTAAACAGCTATCATCCGGACTTAATTGTTGAACAAGCAAAGAACGGCTGGCGCGTGGTTCGCCTGAATCGACCGAAATCTTTGCATGCTCTGGATGAATCCATCGTAACTGCACTGTTGCGTGTATTTGAAGATTTTCACCATGATGATCAGGTCAAGGCAATTTGGCTGGATTCCACCACACCTAAGGCCTTTTGTGCGGGCGGTGATGTGCGTAAATTACGCCAACTGGTGATCAATCAAGAAGTAGATACCGCCAATCAATTCTTTGAACAAGAATATGCGCTGGATTTGTTATTGCATAATTATGCAAAGCCGGTACTGGTCTGGGGTGAAGGTTATGTGATGGGTGGTGGTCTAGGGTTGTTTATGGCAGCGCCGTTCCGTCTGGTGACCCCATATTCCCGTTTAGCAATGCCAGAAATCAATATCGGTTTATATCCAGATGTTGGGGCAACGCGTTTCCTGGCAGATCGTGGTTCGATTGGTTTATTTACCGGTTTAACCGGTTCGATTATGACTTCTGCGGGTGCTTACGGTATCGGTTGGGCAACACATATTTGTGATGCACATCGTGATGTAGTTTTGCAAAAAGTCATTGATATTGACTGGAGCCATTATCCTGCAGGCGATTTCCGTGCCATTGATGACACCTTGAATTGTTTGCATCGTCCGGTTGCACCAGGACCATTACAGAATTCGCTCGATGTTATTTATAGTGTATGTCGCGGTGTGGATTTCAAATACGATTATGAAGCCATTATTGGGCTGAGTGATGCGCGGAGCGACTGGTTGCGCCAAGCGAGTGAAAACCTACAAAAAGGTTCACCAGCTACAGCGGCTTTAACCTGGTTATTGTGGCAATGGGGTAAACAGGTGCATTCCTGGAATGAAGTCTTTGCTTTGGAAGTGCAGATTTCAGACTGGAAAATCCGCCATCCGGACTTTATAGAGGGAGTGCGGGCTCGTTTGGTAGATAAAGACCTATCTCCAGAATGGCAGACAAGTTTAGAACTAAGCCTGAAAGGGATTTTGGGTGACAATCCTCCTGTCACCACAATTGAAAGTTGGAATGCGCTACTCAAGCAATATGGTGTGATTGACTAAGGTTTAAATGTCAGAGCAGCCCACCAGAACCGACGAAGAGTGGATGCAGCTTGCCTACGAGCAGGCTGCAATTGCGGCATCCAACGGTGAAATTCCTGTGGGTGCAATTATAGTCAGCAATCAGCAAGTGATTGGAGCAGGTTATAATGCGCCAATTTCTGAGCATGATCCAACTGCACATGCGGAAATTCAGGCGATTCGTAACGCTTGTGCTCAAATTGAAAACTACCGCTTACCTGAGGATGCGACGCTCTATGTAACGCTGGAGCCATGTACCATGTGTGTGGGTGCGCTTGTTCATGCGCGGATCCAACGCGTTGTATTTGCAACAACAGAGCCAAAAGCTGGTTCATTGGTCAGTGCACGCCGTTTACTGGAAAATGGTTATTACAATCATAAATTTGAGTTTCAAGCCGGTTGTTTGCAAGAACAATGCTCACAACAATTAAGTGATTTCTTTAAAATGCGCCGTGCTGAAAAACGACAACAGCGATTAGAGCGAATTTCTACAGGTTTATCGAATCAATAAAAGCAAAAAAACGAAGAGTTAAAAATAGTGCTTCCTTATGTCTAACATAAAAAGAATTTGATAAAGATTTACTGTTGCAGTAAATCAGTACTTGTCTTGTTCTTTCAACACAATCCTGATTAAGACATTTTCTCATCTATGGTTTTGAATTACAGATCAAAATTCCGTTACTGTATGAATTAATACTTGCGTGGCTGGAAACTGTGATTAAACTAGGCCATTCAAAATTAGCAAGATTGATGCTTTAAACGGAAAACCAATGACAGTTCAAATTATCACAATCGATGGTCCAAGTGGTTCAGGTAAGGGGACGTTGGCTGCAAAACTGGCGCAGCATTATCAGTTTCATTTGCTGGATTCTGGTGCTCTATATCGTTTGTTGGGTCTGTCATTATATCAACATGGGCTACTGGAGCATTTAGAAACCCAGTTAGAGCAGTGCATCAAAATCGCAACAAATTTAGACATCCGCTTTGAAACTACGGTAAATGGAACAGTGGTCTGGTTAAGTGGTGAAGATGTAAGCCAAACCATCCGTACCGAACGTGTGGGGGAATATGCATCAAAAGTAGCCGTGATTCCAGAGCTTAGAACGGCTTTATTTGAGCGTCAGCGCGCGTTTGCTCAGACACCGGGCTTGGTGGCGGATGGTCGTGATATGGCTACGATGATTTTTCCCGAAGCGCAAGCAAAAATCTATTTAACCGCTTCGGCTGAGTCTCGTGCCGAGCGCCGTGTAAAACAGTTGCAGGTCATGGGTCTCGATGTTAAAATAAGCGACATTTTAGCCAATATACAGGCGCGCGATAAAAGAGACATGGAACGAGCTGTTGCACCTCTTAAACCCGCACCAGATGCTTACCTGATCGATAGTTCTAATTTAACCATCGATGAAGTGTTTCAGTTAATGGTGAATTATGTCGATGCGCAATTAGCTAAGTAACTAAATTTATCAGCAAACGCATAGCTTGATCAGTTTCTATACGGACTATGCGAATGCTTAACTAAACCGGCCTTGTCTGATCCAAGACCGTTGAATTTATCAGGTATATCATGACCGAATCTTTTGCAGCCCTCTTTGAAGAAAGCGAATTAAACCTAAACGTTGAAAAGGGTGCAGTCATCCAAGGTACTGTTGTAAGTATCGATTCTGACTGGGTTACTGTTGACACTGGCCTTAAATCTGAAGGCGTTGTTGACCGTGCTGAATTCCTTAACGAACAACGTGAACTTGAAGTTGCTGTAGGCGACACAGTTGATGTTGTTGTTGAAGCGCTTGACAATGGCATGGGTCAAACAGTTTTATCACGTGAAAAAGCGAAACGTGCTGAAACTTGGACTAAACTTGAAAAAATCTTTGAAGACGGCGAAATCGTTACTGGTGTTATCTCTGGTAAAGTTAAAGGTGGTTTCACTGTTGACATCGGTCCAGTTCGTGCGTTCTTGCCGGGTTCTTTGGTAGACACTCGTCCAATCCGTGACACAACTCACCTTGAAGGTAAAGAGTTAGAATTCAAAGTGATCAAGCTTGATGCTAAACGTAACAACGTTGTGGTATCTCGTCGTGCAGTAATGGAAGCTGAATCTTCAGCTGACCGTGAAGCACTTCTTGCTCAACTTGAAGAAGGTCAAACTGTTACTGGTACAATCAAGAACCTTACTGACTACGGCGCGTTCGTTGACCTTGGCGGTATTGACGGTCTTCTTCACATCACTGACATGGCTTGGAAACGTATCAAGCA
Source organism: Moraxellaceae bacterium (assembly GCA_029267635.1). Taxonomy (GTDB): domain Bacteria; phylum Pseudomonadota; class Gammaproteobacteria; order Pseudomonadales; family Moraxellaceae; genus Acinetobacter. The sequence continues at coordinate 165,802 of JAJUIK010000005.1, forward strand.
TCCATCAGAAGTGGTTGAAGTGGGTCAAGAAGTTACTGTTAAAGTACTTAAATTTGACCGTGAACGTAACCGTGTATCTCTAGGCCTTAAACAACTAGGCGAAGATCCATGGATGGCGATCATGAACCGTTATCCTAAAGGTTCTATCGTTAAAGCACGTGTAACTAACTTGACTGACTACGGTTGCTTCGCTGAAATCGCTGAAGGCGTTGAAGGTCTTGTTCACGTTTCTGAAATGGACCACACGAACAAAAACATTCACCCATCTAAAGTCGTTCAGATCGGTGATGAAGTTGATGTAATGGTTCTTGAAGTGGACGAAGAACGTCGTCGTATTTCTCTTGGTATCAAACAAACTCGTGCTAACCCATGGGAAGAGTTTGCTAAAAACCACGACAAAGGCGAGAAAGTTTCTGGCACAATCAAGTCAATTACGGACTTCGGTATTTTCATCGGCTTGCCTGGTGGTATCGACGGTCTAGTTCACTTGTCTGATATCTCTTGGAACGAACAAGGCGAAGATGCTATCCGTCGTTACAAGAAAGGTGACACTGTTGAAGCGGTTATCTTGTCTGTAGACGCTGAAGGCAACCGTATCAGCCTTGGCATCAAGCAATTGAACAGCGATCCATTCAACGATTTCTTGGCTGCAAACGAACGCGGTGCTTTGGTTAAAGGTACTGTAACTGCAGTTGATGCGCGTGGTGCAACTGTGAAATTGGCTGACGAAGTAGAAGCAACTTTGAAAGCTTCTGAAATCAACCGTGATCGCGTTGAAGATGCAACTAAATTCCTAGAAGTAGGTCAAGAAGTTGAAGCGAAAATCATCAATGTAGATCGTAAATCTCGTTCTATCAACTTGTCTATCAAAGCGAAAGACGAAGCTGAAGAGAAAGAAGCGGTTGCAAACCTTCGTACAGCTTCTGCTGCTCAAGAAAACGGTCCGAAAACGATCGGTGACTTGATCAAAGCGCAAATGAAGTAATGTGTTAAAAAGTACTTTTTAGTGTAACTGATTAGTACTTTTTATACGAATACTGTAAACGGTAGCGTAGTATTATCATACTGCGCTACCGTTTTGTATTTAAACAGGTTATTATCAGTACGAGTTAAAGTAGCAAGATAATTAATGAGGTCGTCAATGACTACAGAAGCACTTAATAAGTCTGACTTAATAGAGCGTATTGCACTGAAAAATCCGCATTTGGCAGAGCCATTGGTGGAGGAGGCGGTGAAAATTATGATCGATCAGATGATCGAGGCGCTCTCTGCAGATAACCGTATTGAAATTCGTGGTTTTGGTAGTTTTGCTTTGCATCATCGTGAACCGCGTGTAGGTCGTAATCCGAAAACAGGTAAATCAGTTGAAGTAGCGGCTAAAGCAGTTCCTCATTTTAAACCGGGTAAAGCATTGCGTGATGCAGTAAACGAAACTGCAGAAAAATAAAAAATATATTCGGGGAGAGGCGTATGCGTTATTTTCTCATCGTATTATTGATTGTAGTTTTTGGTTATACGCTGGCGTTGGTCTTGCAAAACGGAACAGAGCTTTCCGTCGATTTGCTTTTTACCCAAGTACCTGCCATGCGTTTGGGGTTATTACTACTATTGACCTTGGGACTCGGGATTATTGTTGGCTTGCTGCTTGGTGTGCAAATATTTCGGGTTTTCCAAAATGGTTGGGAAATCAAGCGCCTTCGTAAAGATATAGAATATCTGCGTAAAGAGCAGATTCATACAGCGCAATTGGCTGCAGCCGAAGCGGCAGCTCATGTCCGACATGAAAAAACTGTATTAGACATTCCCTCAGAAAATAAAAGCCCATTATAATGGGCTTTTATTTTGCCTGTTGGAAGTAAAGCCTTGAGTATTATTGTTGCACTAGATGCGAAAAGTCAAAATGACGCATTAACCATGGTCGATCAGCTTGATCCTCGCTTGTGTCGTGTGAAAGTAGGAAAAGAGTTGTTTACCCATGAAGGTCCAGCGATGGTCAAGGTATTACAACAGCGCGGTTTTGAAGTTTTTCTTGATCTGAAATTTCATGATATCCCTAATACTACTGCCCAAGCGGTATGTGCAGCGGCAGACCTAGGGGTGTGGATGGTGAATGTGCATGCATCCGGTGGTCGCAAAATGATGGAAACTTGTGTTGAGCGTCTAAAAGCTGGTAATTATAAAACTCAACTCATTGCAGTAACGGTTCTCACTTCAATGGGACGTGAAGACTTAAAAGACATTGGCTTGGATATCGAACCTTTTGAACAAGTTAAGCGTCTTGCTGCATTAACCCAAGATTCAGGTCTAGATGGTGTAGTGTGTTCAGCACAAGAAGCAAAAATGCTACGTACGGAATTGGGCCAAGAATTTGGTTTGGTAACACCGGGAATTCGTCCAACAGGTGCAAATGCAGATGATCAAAAACGCATTGTTACCCCGAAACAGGCCATGCTGGATGGTTCTACTCATCTGGTGATTGGTCGTCCGATTACGCAATCAGCCAATCCAAATCAAACCTTAAAAGATATTTTGGCGTCTATTGCTTAAATGAGTCAAATCAATAGATGGGGTGGGTTTTTGCCACTCCCTATCATTTTAATGTCATGATTCTGGCTGGCATATTAAGCAAAAGAGGAATGCATTTAGGCTTTATAAGCCATTTGATTGTGTTCCTTGCAGCTAAACGCAAAATCACTTCTCCCAACATACTGATGTATTAAAAAGAACAATTGGTCTGAATTGGTGTTTTCTAATCCTTGTTAAAGTATTTAGCATAAAGTTCCTGGTAATCAATTAAATAGCCTAAGAAAATTTATGCCAAAGTTTTATTCTTTTACATTTAAACTGCATTATACTTTCCTACTGCCTTAATTAGCTTAAATCGATATGTCTGATCTGAATCCGAACAATAGCTCTTTTACTTTATCCCCGGCGGAACGTTATGCACAAGCATTGGCTTCGGGGCAGTTTATGCCAGATGAAGCACAGGCACAGGCGGTACATGAGTTGGAGCGCGTTTGGCAAGAACTGCTGCAACGATATAAAGCGTCTAAAAAAGCTTTTCGTCGTTTTCGTCGTCAAACGGCCCCACATGGGGTGTATATGTGGGGCGGTGTAGGGCGCGGCAAAACCTGGCTGATGGATCAGTTTTATGATTCGATTCCATTTCGTCGCAAAACCCGGATGCATTTCCATCATTTCATGCAGCACGTGCATAAGCAGCTCAACAAACTGGCTGGTCAGCGTAACCCTCTCGATTTGGTGGCGGACCAGATTTATAAAGATGCTGTTATCATCTGCTTTGATGAGTTCTTCGTCTCGAATGTCACTGACGCTATGATTCTGAGTGATTTATTCCAGAAATTATTTAGTCGTGGCATTACCTTGGTGGCGACCTCAAATATTGCACCTGATGGTTTATATAAAAATGGTATCCATCGTGACCGTTTTTTACCCACGATTGAAATGGTGAAAAAGAATTGTGTGGTGTTAAATGTCGATGCGGGTGTGGATTATCGTTTGCGTGTGCTTAAGCAGGCTCAATTATTTAAATGCCCATTGACTCATGATCATCAGGTCTGGATGGCGCAGCGTTTTAGTGCATTGACCCAAACACAGTCTGTGTCGCAAGAACCCATTATTATTAATGAGCGTATTGTAGAAACACATGGGCATACTGAAGATGTGTTGTGGTGTGAATTTAAAGAACTTTGTTTAAAACCACGCAGTCCGGCTGACTTTATTGAAATTGCCAACATTTACAATACCGTTTTGGTGAGTAATGTGCCGCATCTAACCGACCAGCTCAGTGATGCGACGCGTCGTTTTATTTACCTGGTAGATGAGTTTTATGACCGGGGCGTAAAATTATTATTGACCTCACAAGACAGTATTATCGAGATTTATCAAGGTGAAAAACTGGCGTTTGAGATCGAACGGACCCGTTCACGCTTGCTTGAAATGCAATCGGATGAATATCTGAATGCTGAACATCGTCAGATTCATGCTCCACAAATCATTGAACAGTAATTTTAAGCGCCTTCGGGCGCTTTTTTATGGCCTATTATTGGCAATAAAGAGTGGTTATTTTATCGACATTTTTGTCAAATCATGGCTTAATCATAAAGCATAACGAAGAAATGCGAGCTAACGACATAATTTATTAGATAAAGCTGAACTTAAGTCTAATTTCGACATTTCTAAAACTTTATAAACTGTAACTGAGTATTCATCACGATGATGTAGTATCGCGCAATAAGTCATTTCATTTAATGATATCAATATTTTTTAAATGAGAAATGCTTACTATTTAGCTGCGTGATATTGCTATTCAGTGAAGTATAAATCGGTATACTAGAATCTCTTGTGATAAAAAATAGCAATATCAGGAACGACAATGACTGCACGTATTCAAAAAGGCAAGTTAGCGATTGCTAAAGAACTCTACGATTTCATCGAAAATGAAGCTTTGCCAGGTTCAGGTTTGGACAGCGAAACCTACTGGAAAAACTTTGAGCAAGTCGTTGTCGATCTTAGCCCGAAAAACAAAGCGCTGTTAGCGAAGCGTGATGAGTTGCAGGCTAAAATTGATGAATGGCATCGCAATAATCCATTTGAATTAGAAGCTTACAAAGCTTTCCTTAAAGAAATTGGCTACTTATTACCAGAAGTAGAAGATTTTCAAATTAGCACTGAAAACGTAGATGAAGAAATTGCAACTTTAGCAGGTCCACAGCTGGTAGTGCCAGTACGTAATGCACGTTACTGCTTAAATGCTGCCAATGCGCGTTGGGGTTCTTTATATGATGCCCTTTATGGTTTCGATGTTATTTCTGATGAGGGTGGCGCAGAAAAAGGTAAAGGCTATAACCCAGCCCGTGGTGCTAAGGTTATTGAGTTTGCTAAAAACTTCTTGAATGAAACTTTCCCATTGACACAAGGTTCACATGCAGACGCAACTCGATATGCAGTCGTAAATAATGCCTTGGCCGTAACTTTAAAAGATGGCTCTACAACGAATTTGGCAAAACCAGAACAGTTTGTAGGTTTTAATGGTGATGCTGTCAATCCAAAAGAAATTGTACTGAAAAATAATGGACTACATGCGATTGTTCAAATTGATCCAACTACAGTCGTGGGCCAATCTGATGCTGCAGGCGTAAAAGATGTGGTACTTGAAGCCGCAGTAACCACCATTCAAGACTTAGAAGACTCGATTGCCGCAGTAGATGCTGAAGAAAAAGTGGAAGGCTACCGTAACTGGTTAGGTCTGATGAAAGGCACTTTAACTGAAGATTTCCAAAAGGGTGACAAAACTGTTACGCGTACGATGAATCAGGATCGTACTTATACTGATGTGAATGGTCAAACCAAAAAATTGCATGGTCGTTCATTGATGTTACTACGCAATGTCGGCCACCTCATGACGAATCCGGCAATCTTGGTGGATGGTGCAGAAATCTATGAAGGTATTATGGATGCCTTGATTACTCCACTGTTAACATTTGCTGATATCCGTGGTGAAAATGAGATTCGCAACTCTCGTACGGGTTCCATGTATATTGTAAAACCAAAAATGCACGGTCCAGAAGAGGTGGCTTTTGCAGTTGAATTGTTTGAGCGTGCAGAGCAGGCTCTTGGTTTGCCAGCGAAGACGCTTAAAATGGGTATCATGGATGAAGAACGCCGTACTTCTGTGAACTTGAAAAACTGTATCGCACAAGCAAAAGACCGTACCATTTTCATTAACACAGGCTTTATGGACCGTACAGGTGACGAAATCCATACCTTCATGGAAGCGGGTCCATTCGTTCGTAAAACTGAAGTGAAGAACCAAATTTGGTTCCCGGCATACGAAAACCGTAACGTGATAATCGGTCTACATGCCGGTTTAAGTGGTAAAGCGCAAATTGGTAAAGGGATGTGGGCAAAGCCAGATATGCTGCTTGACATGTACAAAACCAAAATGGAGCACCCACTTGCTGGTGCGACCTGTGCTTGGGTTCCATCTCCAACAGGTGCGGTCATTCATGCGATCCATTACCATCAAGTCAATGTGGCTGAACGTCAAAAAGAATTGGCTAAAACCGAAGCTTTACCATTAGACAATTTGTTGACACCACCATTGGCAACCGATACGAATTGGTCTGATGAAGTGAAGAACAATGAACTAGAAAATAACTGTCAAGGTATCTTGGGTTATGTAGTACGTTGGGTTGATTTGGGTGTAGGTTGTTCCAAGGTACCAGATATTAATGATATTGGCTTAATGGAAGATCGTGCAACTTTACGTATCTCTTCACAGCATGTAGCGAACTGGTTGCGTCATGGCATCGTCACGCGCGAGCAAGTTGAAGAAGTATTGCAACGTATGGCGAAAATTGTGGATGAGCAAAATGCTGATGATCCACTTTATACGCCAATGTCTACTGACTTCGAAAACAGTATTGCTTTCCAGGCGGCTTCTGATTTGATTTTTAAAGGCGGTGAGCAGCCTTCTGGTTATACAGAACCGCTATTGCATGCTGCACGTTTAAAACTCAAAGGTTATACAAGTGACTAATCTCACTTAGTAAAAAAGCCTCTTCGGGGGCTTTTTTATGGCCTTCATATTGTTGATATATTTAAATTATTTATATAGTTAGTCTTAATGGAAAAATAAATAAAATTATATAGTTCCATATTGATTTTATGAGCAGAAATTTATTTTAGATTAAGGAAAAGTGTGCGAATTGGATTTTATATAACTAGTTTTCTGATGACTGTAAGTGCAAGTTATTGAAGCTTATTGATAATTACTGTTGCGAAGGCTTGATAATTAAGACATTTTCTCATCAGCCAGAATTTGGATTATAGGTGGGTGTTAAGCTAATGATTAGGTTAAGATCAAAGCTACGTAGTTATTTTTAATAAGCAGTAGTGTGCTCAAATATGACAGTCGTCAACGATCAGATCAGGTTAATAAATAAAAGCTCATCTAATAGCTGCTTAACCTCTACTTTTAATTTCGGCTATTTATGTAGAATTACCTGATCCAGTGGCTAGATTTGTGTTTAATTTTGACCATAAGTTCTAGACAAGTTTCCCTCAAGCGTAAGTGATCAAAAATCTATTATTTCACAGTCTAAAATATAAAAAGAAATAGGTCTAAATGACGTTTTTCCATCAATGCGATAGATTGTGAAATATATGTTTTAATCCATCAATCAGTCGATCAATTTGTAAGGGTGTTAATCCTTCAAGAGATTGCTCTAATACTGCAGCAGTCAAGTCATTAATTTTATGTGTCATTTCAAGTCCGGTTTCAGTTAATACAACTCGTGTAATGCGACCGTCGTGTGGACATGAGTATGTCTCGACCAGATGCTCTTCCTTTAGTCGATATACAATTTTAGTTGTAGTGGACATTTTTGAAACGATCATTTCTGATAGTTCAGAAACACTTGCATTCGGTTTAGAGGCTAATGCAACTAAAATACGTCGTCTAGAATTGTCTACACCATATTTTTTGAGTACATGGTCTACTTTCTGGACGTATTGAGCATGAACCTGAGTAATCCAGTAAAATGGAAAATGCTCTAAATTAAAATCATCAGTAGAGGGCAAAAACTTAGAATATTTTTTACTCATCGCAGTCATCCTTAAGTATGTTTTAATTATTTTATATTTTTGTCACAATCTATAATATTGTAAAATGAATAACTTAATCAATAATTTTTTCTCTTCTTTTATCTGAAAGTTTGCAAAGAAAAATTACCTTATAATTTCCCTATGAACCCAAGCAAATGATAAGTAAAAACATGAGGGCAGCAGATAAAAGGGAATGTTTTTCTTTTGGCTTGGGCCAGTTTGTATTTTGATGAGATGATTGATCAAATAGATGAAATAGCCCGCTTGGAGCTAAATCTAATTGAAAAAGTATGCTCTGTACTCAAAAGAAAGTTAGCTATATTATTAATTAATAAAGAAAAGATTTTTTAAACATGAGATATATTTTAAAGAGGTATATAATAATTTAATTAATATAATTATATTTTATATATATACCGGAATTTCTATTTTTCTGGTAGAAAAAGATATTCTACTGATTAAAATTTGATTTTTATGATAAAAACTTAATCATACGTTTAAAAATGTTATTAAGTAGAAGTATTTCTAACACGTATCTTGTTTATGAAGTGACAAAAGAAAAACCTGCACAAGGCAGGTTGATGTTCGCTCAACTGAAATTATTATAATAGCAATTTCAGTTTTTATAATATTTTTGATTTTTATTAAATACAGAATAGCGGCCGTTTATTGCAATAAAATGAAAATCTAATTTATTTTTTCACAATCATGACTGGTATGAGGGTTGAGCTGAGTACATCTTGAGCAAAGCTACCCAGTAACATTTTTTGGAAACCCTTACGGCCATGTGATCCCATGACAATCAAGTCAACATGAAGTTCTTCAGCTGTTTGAAGAATGGTTCCCGCAGAAACTTCACCTTTAATCGTTTTTGTTTCTGCATGAACACCCTGTTCAGTACAAATATTCTGTGCAGTAATCAAGGCTTTTTGTGCATTGGCATAAGCTTCTACAAAATATTCTTTCATGATTGCAGAGCCCGCAGAGTAATAAAAATCTTGATCACTAAAGGGGTCTTCTACTACTACACTAATAGCGGTTAATTTACTTCCAAACGCTTTAGCGAAAATTGCAGCTTGTTTTACTGCAGCAAAAGAAATCTCGGAACCATCAATGGGAACTAGAATGTGTTGATAAGGCATAAAGGCTCCGTATTGTTTATGATTTTTAAAGCTATTTCTTATTCTTAACATATCCTTGCATGGTGTGCAATTTGTTTACCTGATAAATTTTTCTATTGTTTCGTAAGGTCGTTTTTCTCATGGAGATAAGGTATCCGGATGTGGGCGGAGCTGAGATATTTTTGCTATAAAATAAGATGTTCTTTTAAGTTTAATCCATAATTTTATTATGGGATTTATTCATAAAAAGTCTCTTATTTTACAAAATAAATATAATTAAAATGGCTGTTACAGGGTTTTTGTAATATTTAATTTATATTATTTTGTGTATAATAAATCACCCTCACAAGCTCCTTGTGGAACTATCATGATTTCTGATCATCTAGTTCGCCTTACCCCACTTTTAAATGAAGATGGGGTTTTTATTTTTCTATAAATATATTTATTCATTTTTGAGGATTTAAAGTTCAACCTTTGTATGTCGAATACTTATATATTTCAATAAGTTGTTTTTTGCCATTCAAAGATTAGGTATTAAAATTTTATAGAATGACATTCTAAAAGATCTGAATCCAATGCAAAGGAATCTTTGAGTAAGTGGAACAAGTAGTAGATTGGGCATGATCTCAGGAATAAGATTTTCTTGAAGATTTCAATTATCAGGGCGACTTGGATAGAAATTTTAGAAAGTTGTGTTCAATGGTTTTGAGATAGAAAAATTGGATATGTTTTGATAAGTCAGAATAGCCTTTGCGGAAAAAGAAAATATCTTAAGTGGAAAGAGTTTATAATTTAGACCGAAAAAAAGAGGGCAGGTCTAGATGAGAGCTTCGACAATTAATCTGAAAACTGAACAAGATATAGAAAAATTACGAGTTTCAGGACGCCTTGCGGCAGAAGTTTTGGCAATGATCAGTGAACATGTCAAGCCAGGAGTATCGACGGAATACCTGGATGATCTTTGTAATGATTACATTGTAAAAACCTTAAAAGTGATTCCTGCGAATGTTGGCTATTATGGTTATACAAAAACTACATGTATCTCACCCAATGAAGTGGTATGTCATGGTATCCCTTCATCTGAAGTTGTTTTGAAAGATGGGGATATCATTAATATTGATGTTGCGATTATAAAAGATGGCTATTATGGTGATACCAGCCGTATGTATTATGTGGGAGAAGTGAGCCCAGCGGCTCAAAAACTGGTAGAAACTACATATCAGGCAATGCTTGCAGGTATTCAGACAGTTAAGCCTGGCGCAACGCTCGGTGATGTCGGGCATGCGATTCACAGTGTGGCGCAGAGGGAAGGTTACAGTATTGTGCGTGAATACTGTGGTCATGGTATTGGTCAGACATATCATGAACAGCCAAGTGTCTTGCATTATGGTTTGCCAGGTCAGGGTATTCAGTTACAAAAGGGTATGGTATTTACGATTGAACCCATGGTGAATGCTGGCAAAGCACGTGTTAAAGAGTTAAACGATGGTTGGACTGTAGTCACGGTGGACAAATCTTTATCTGCTCAATGGGAGCACATGGTAGCAGTTACGGATGATGGATTTGAGCTATTGTCTCCATGGCCAGAAGGAACGGGAACTTATCCTGAAATTTGTTGACTACAATTTATGAATAGCTTATTCAAATTTGAATAAGCTCATTATGTAAAATTTAGCGTTTAGTTAAATGCTCAACCAGATAATCGATAAACACGCGTACAGCTGGGAGTAGACCGCGTCGTGAAGGGTAAACCGCATGTAAAATTCCATGCGGGGTTTTCCAGTCAGGCAACACTCGGGTTAGTTCGCCGGACTCAATATAGTCTTTCGCGATGGTATCAGGTAATAACGCAATCCCACAATTCTGTCGAGCTAATTGCGCTAGCATCATTAAATCTGAACCCATCACTACAGGATTAACTTTTACCTTTCTTTGGTGATTTGTCTCATCATGTAGAATTAAATATTGATCTAGATGTTCATCCACCATGCTTAATATGCGGTGTTCGGTTAATTCATCTGGATGTTTTAAATTGCCAAACTGATTAAGATAAGCTTGACTCGCAAACAGATGTTGCTCGATTTTTTCAAATTTACGGATGACCAGGTTTGGATCTTCATCCAGGTTTGAGCGGACACGTAGCGCGACATCAATCCCTTCATTAATCACATCCACCCGTCGATTACTTACGATCAGTTGTACTTTAATTTCTGGATAGAGTTTTAAAAATTCGGGCAAAATTTTGGCGATTTCATTTTGGGCAATGGAAACAGGGAGGCTGACCTTAATCACACCACGAGGTTGGATGCTAAGATGATCTATCAGATCGTGTGCAGCCTGCGCAGCATTCATCATGACTTGTGCATGCCGATACACATTCATTCCAATTTCTGTTACAGCGAAGTGGCGTGAGCTGCGTTGGATGAGTCGAACACCCAGTTTTTCTTCCAAATTATAGACGCGGCGACTGAGCTTAGACTTGGGAATATCGGTTGCACGCTCAGCAGAGCTGAAACCACCATGTTCTACCACTAGTGCAAAATAATAAAAATCGTCGAGATCATTGAGCATTTTATTATTCCATTTATGAAACATTGGTATATTAAAATGGTTTTTGTTGCAGATAGTCAAATTTGATGTAGATAGGTGGAGGAAAAATAAGAAAATTAAAATATATTTTTAAAATAATTATTTTAAAACAGTTAGTTTTGTCGATTTTACAAGGATTTTAATTTGATTTTGATTAAAAAATATTCGCTTGAAATTAAATTTTTAAATTATACTTGCAAAGCTTTGTAAATTCCCTAGAATACGCACATCCCGACGCGATTGATACGAAGCTTCACCAAGGGTGGAGTTGTTAGGTATCTTTTTCGTTATTTTCTACTGACGAGGTAGAAAGAAGATCATTAAGAGATTATGAA
>JAJUIK010000015.1 GCA_029267635.1 Moraxellaceae bacterium
ACCATAACAGTTGTGCTGGCGACAATAGCAAGAGTGAACCACCTGATCCCTTCCCGAACTCAGAAGTGAAACCTCTTCGCGCTGATGGTAGTGTGGGGTTGCCCATGTGAGAGTAAGTCATCGCCAGCTCATTATTCTAAAACCCCCCTCAGAAAAACCTGAGGGGGGTTTTTCTTTGGGTTTTTTAATAAAGATCTAAATTTTCACAAAACTAAAACACCGATATATTCTTTTACGCTTGTTGCGGATCTCTTTTGTTTACTCTTGCTCTCCTGATGTTAAATTAATTTGAGATCCTTAAAAGAGCAGTAAGTGATGCAGGTTATAGGTTTAATTCATATCGCGCTAAGTCTATCTGTAGCGATGGGTTTATCCGCTTGTCATGCACAAAATAACACGACACAAAATGAAAATAATAAAGCTTCATCTGCAGAAAATGTTTCTTCCACGCTTAAAATAAACCAATCCTATCAAGTTCATCAAATTGCACGCTTTAATGAACCTTGGGGGATGGCTTTATTACCTGATGGACGTTTATTGATTACAGAAAAGCAAGGCAAACTACAACTTTTCAATCCTGTAACAAAACAGAAAATGCAGGTTGCTGGTGTACCTCAGGTAGCTTATGGCGGTCAGGGTGGCTTGGGAGATATTGTTTTAGGTCCGGAATTTGCCAAGAATCCTCATGTCTATTTAAGTTATGCGGAAGCTGGGCAAGGTGGTTATGGTGCAGTGGTGGTTCGTGCAGAACTAGATTTAATCAACTCCCAAAAACCACAACTTAAAAATATACAGCGAATTTGGACGCAAGTACCGAAAGTCATGGGGCGAGGACATTATGCGCATCGTCTGTTATTTGGTTCGGATGGTACGTTATGGATCAGTTCGGGTGAGCGACAGCAATTTGATCCTGCGCAGGATCTACAGTCCAATTTAGGCAAAATCCTACGTCTACATGCTGATGGATCAGTGATGAAGGACAACCCCTTTATGACACAGGGTGAGATTGCCAAACAAATATGGACACTAGGACACCGTAATCCTTTAGGTATGGCTTTTGACTCGAAGGGGCAGCTTTGGGTAGCGGAAATGGGACCGAAAGGTGGGGATGAACTCAATTTAATTGTGAAAGGGGCCAATTATGGCTATCCGATCGTTTCCAATGGAGACCATTATGATGGCACCAATATTCCAGATCATCATACCCATCCTGAATTTAAAGCCCCTGAACTGGACTGGACACCCGTAATTTCCCCTTCCAGTTTGATTTTTTATACTGGAGATATGCTCCCACAATGGAAAAATAAGGCATTGTTAGGTGGGCTGTCTTCACAGTCAATTGTGGTCGTTGATACCCGATTAAAACCCGTACAAGAAGTGCAGCGTTTAGAGATGAACACGCGAATTCGGGGTCTTTTACAAGCATCAGATGGCGGTTTGTGGGTGATTGAAGATGGCCGAGATGCCAGTCTTTTAAAACTCACGGCCAAGTAGGTTAGACAATTATTTTTTAGAATTTTTATATTATTGAGATGGGGAAGACGAATTTTATCGTGGCAATGAAAAAACCCCATCTTCCTGACGGGGCTTTTCCGTATTACATGAGTACAATGCCACTTTCCTGTTACACCGTTGACCATCCCCGGTCTTATCTATTATTTATTCTTCTTATGGAGGAAATATCCTATTTCCTGTTGGTTTAAATATAAGAAATCCTACTTCATTGCAAAAGTCGAAAATTGCGCTTTATCTTGTACGTCTTAACGTACAAAGGAATATCATCAGGACCGCATATAAATATTAAAAACATAATATGTTTTGGATTGGCTACAATCGATGAAGTATTTTGAGATTTCATTGAGTGCGGAGGTGATATAAATGCGTCAAGAATGGGACAAGCGCTATAGCGAAACACAGCATTTATATGGTTCAGATGCGAATATTTTTATTCAAGATATGAGCCAGCGTTATACTATTTCAGGTCGTACCCTAGCGATTGCCGAAGGAGAAGGGCGTAATATCCTGTATTTAGCACGTACAGCACGAGAGAAGCATGTACCTTTTAGTGCTGAGGCTTGGGATTATTCGCAAGTTGCTCTGGAAAATGCGCAACTATATGCAAACGAGCAGGGGGTTGAATTGGGCACCCGGCAGGTCGACTTGACCAGGGTAGAATGGCCGCAAGATCAATATGACAATATTATATGTGTGTTTGGTCATGTCGATTCAGCAACGCAATTGAGAACCTTAGACGGTGTACGTCAGGCACTTAAAAATCATGGTTATTTTATCGGTGAGGTGTATTCGAAAGCCCAGCTCGCTTATAAAACCGGTGGTCCCGGTAATCCTGATTTTCTTTATGATCCCAAGATGATCTTAGATGTGTTTAAAAATGATCACATCGTGCATTTTTTTGTAGGTGAAGTGGAGCGTTATGAAGGTAAGTTGCATCAGGGCAAAAGCCATGTGATTCAATTTATGATTGAAGTTATCAAAGATCAATAATGTTTGAGATTTGCTGAAGTTTTACCGGAATATTTTTATAAGCATAAAAAAGCCTCCATCACTGGAGGCTTAATTGCAATCAGCATTACATCAGTTTGATGCCTTGCTGGCCAGCAGGGGTCACTTTGAAGATTTCCACTTCAAAGGTAATGTTTTTACCGGCCAATGGATGGTTAAAGTCCACTTCGGTAATGTCGTCATTGACTGATTTCACCACACCAAACAGGCTGGCTTTAGACTTGTCTTCAAATTCGATCATATGACCCACGACAGGGGGCTGTTCGAATTTGACGGTATCAAATTTCTGGACGTTTTCAGGATTCCATGGACCAAAAGCATCTTCTGGTGGAAGATGGACGGTGCGACGGTCACCGGCACGCAAGCCGAATAGGGCTTTTTCAAAACCAGGTAGCAAGCTGCCATCTCCCATAACGAGGCTGACGGGCTCTTCACGGCTACGGGTATTGTCAATTTCTACCCCGTTTTCGATGGCAACCGAAAAGTGTAAGTCTACTTTTGAGCCGTCTTCAATACGGGTTTCTTCATTCGGATTAATAATTTCAGTCATTTTGCGCTTCCGCACGTTGGATACGGTTTTTTTCGAGGAAAAATGTATCGATCAGGAGCAAGATCGTGCCGAGGGTAATGGCACTATCCGCGATATTAAAAGCAGGGAAATGGCTATTCTGATAATAGACATGGATAAAATCGACCACATAACCCAAGATTACCCGGTCGATCAGGTTACCGATTGCACCGCCCAGAATCAGAGCAATGGCCATCGGCAATACCAGCAATTTTTTTGGCATACGTAATAGCCAGAATGCAAAAATCAGTGAGACGATCCCTGCCAGTGAGGTAAAGAAATAACGTTGCCATCCACCTGCATCAGACAAGAAACTGAAGGCAGCGCCATAGTTATGCAGCAATGTCCAATTTAAAAAGGGCAGGACAGGTACTGGATCTGCATAATTCAGATAAGTACTGGCAATCCATTTAGTCCACTGATCCAGTACGATGGCCAGGACGGCAAGTCCCAGCCATAACAGATTATGCGGATAGAACCGAAATAAGCCCTTTTTCTGCTCGGTGTTAGGCATACTTTCTCTCTTCGCCTTGGCCTGATGGAAGGTTGATAATACAACGACCACATAAGCCCGGATGTTCATGATGTGTATTGACATCCGGCAATACATGCCAGCAGCGTACACATTTCTCACCCTCTGCTGCCGACACCTGAACGCGTAATCCTTCTAGATCTGTTGCTTCACCTTGCTCAGCAAAGTCATAGACTGCAACCTGTGAAGTGATCAAGACGAAGCGTAATTCATCACCTAACTGGTTCAGCACGGTTTTCAATTCAGCATTCGCCCAGAGCTCAACTTTGGCAGATAGATTTGAACCCACCAGCTTGGCATTACGTGCCGCTTCAATCTGCTTGTTCACCGCAGATTTGACGCTGATCAGGGTTTGCCAGTCGGCTTCAGATATCAGGTTAGCTGTCGTTGAGACAGGAATGTCATACCATTCTGCGGTGAAGACGTATTTCTCATTCTGTTCAGGAATCAATGGCCAAGCTTCCTGTGCGGTAAAGCTCAGGATCGGGCTCATCCAGCGCACAAAGGCCTGTACCAGATGATACAGTGCGGTTTGTGCGGAAAGGCGTGCCTGTGAATCGGTCTTGGTGGTGTACTGACGGTCTTTGATGATGTCGAGGTAGAAACCACCGAGGTCATTGATACAGAAGTTGGTCAAGGAGGTGCAGACGATATGGAAGTTCATATCCTCATAGGCTTTCTTGATGGTGTCCTGAACTTCAGCCGCACGTTGCAGGATGTATTGATCTAACGCAATCAATTGATCGACTGGCAAGGCATCGGTTGATGGTTTGAAGCCATTCAGGTTGGCCAGCAAGAAACGCAGGGTATTACGGATACGACGGTAACCATCTGATGCACGGCTGAAGATTTCTTTACCCGCGGTCATTTCATAACGGTAATCCGATGACGCGATCCAGAAACGCAAGCCATCCGCACCCATGTCCTTGATGATGTCTTGCGGAGTAATGATATTGCCCAGCGATTTTGACATCTTGCGGCCTTTTTCATCCACCACGAAACCATGGGTGAGCAGGCCTTTGTATGGTGCGCGGTCATTGATGGCAATTGAAGCCAGTAACGAGGTCTGGAACCAGCCACGGTGCTGGTCTGAACCTTCGAGATAAAGATCCGCTGGATCGGTCAGCTCTTCACGCTCACGCAATACGGCATAGTGGGTAGTACCTGAGTCGAACCAGACGTCCAGGGTGTCACGCACACAGTTGTACTGTTCCGTTTCATCACCGATGAAATCTTTCGCTTCGCGGCTGAACCAGGCATCAATGCCTTCCTGTTCGATCAGCTTCGCCACTTCTTCGATCAGTTCTTCAGTGCGTGGGTGCAGTTCGTTGGTGTCTTTGTGTACAAAGAACGGAATTGGCACACCCCAGGTACGCTGACGCGAAATACACCAGTCCGGACGGCCTTCCACCATGGATTCCATACGGTTTTGACCCCAGTCCGGGATAAACTCGATGTCGTCACGGATGGCTTTCAGTGCGCTGTCACGCAGGCCTTTTTGGTCCATGCTGATAAACCATTGCGGTGTGGCACGGAAGATAATCGGGGTTTTGTGGCGCCAGCAGTGTGGATAGCTGTGCTTAATGGCAACATGGGCCCACAGTTTGCCAGACTCCGCCAAGGCGGCAATAATCTGTGGGTTGGCTTTATAAATGTGCTCACCGGCAAAAATCGGCGCGGTTGGTAAATATACACCGTTGCCACCGACCGGATTATCCACTTTCAGGTTATAGATGAGACCGACTTTATAGTCGTCTACACCGTGGCCAGGGGCGGTATGTACCGCACCAGTACCACTGGTCGCGATGACGTGTTCACCTAGAATCACCGGAACTTGGCGTTCCGCAATTAATGGATGTTGTAGGACCAGATGTTCTAGTTTTGCACCCGCGAAATCAGCCAGCACTTCAACGCTGTTGAAACCGTAACGTTCAGTTGCGGATTCCACCAGGTCTTTGGCCAAAATGAAGTTTTGTGGCTGTTTTTCTTCACCACGGGCTTTCACCAACTGGTATTCGATCTCAGCATGCAGCGCAACTGCCTGGTTGGCTGGCAATGTCCAAGGCGTGGTGGTCCAGATTACGATGTCCGTTGCATCCTGCACATTGATCCCTAAACGTGCAGAAAGATCAGCCAAATCGACCACGCTAAAGCCGACATCAATCGCGTCAGACTTTTTGTCTTCGTATTCCACTTCGGCTTCAGCCAGTGCTGAACCACAGTCCAGACACCAGTTCACCGGTTTTAGACCTGGCTGGATATGGCCCTGTTTCTGGATGGCACCCAAAGCACGAACGATATCTGCTTCCTGCTTGAAGTTCATGGTTAGGTAAGGATTATCCCATGAGCCGAAAACACCCATACGGATGAAGTCTTTCTTCTGCAGTTCCACCTGACTCATCGCGTATTCACGACAGGCTTTACGGAAAGTTGCAGCATCCACTTTTACGCCAACTTTACCGACTTTTTCTTCCACTTTCAGTTCGATTGGCAAACCGTGACAGTCCCAACCCGGTACATACGGTGCATCATAGCCATCCATCACGCGGCTTTTGATGATGATGTCTTTCAGGACTTTATTGACTGCATGGCCCAAGTGGATTTGACCATTGGCATACGGAGGACCATCGTGCAGGACGTATTTTTTCTTGCCGATGCGCGATGCACGAATCTGCTGATAAATGTCGTCGGCGTACCACTCTTCTAACCATTTCACTTCACGCACGGCCAGATTTGCTTTCATGGCAAAATCGGTGCCCGGCAGGTTCAGCGTGGCTTTATAGTCCACTGCATTTTCAGGAGTTTGCTTATCGCTCATGCAAGTTGTCTTCCAGTTCAATCAGCGACGAGGCTGACATGTTTTACAATCAAAATTCTAGGTTAAAGTGGAAAATGGGGCGTATTTTCACGAAACGCGCGCAATTTTACCACGTCATCATCAATTCCGGCTTTTAGTGCTTCAAGCGAAGGGTAGTTCCGCTCGCCATGTAAATAGTTGAGGAACGTCACCCGCATTAACAGGCCATACAGATTAGCAGAAACCTCCGGGAAATGAACTTCTAATCGCCATTCCGGCTGTTCTTGCGCGATGGCTGGTCGAGTACCAACATGGCCTGCGCCAAACAGGCTGCCCGGGAGATAACCCGGAATGCCGGGTTTTTGCGGATTCTGACTTTGTACGTGTTCTGCCAGAGAGTCCTGCAGCCATTCGACCTGTACACCATAAATGCCTTGCAGACAGGGTCTATGTCGTCCAACCCGAACATTCACGGTAGGGAAGTCTAGGGTCCGTCCCAGTTGATCGCCATACTGCACCCGTCCAGTCATGCTGTAGGGACGACCGAGTAACTTTGCGGCAAGGGCCAAATCACCCTGTTGTAGCACCTGACGGATGCGAGTCGAACTGACGCGTTCCCCGGAAAATTCCACGGTATTTAAATTGGTCACTTCAAAACCGTAGGCTTTTAAATATTCGCTATCGCCCTGACGGTTTTTACCAAAATGGAAGTCATCGCCAAGCACCAGACTTTGTGCATTCAGCTGCAGTTTCAGCATGTCGGCAAATTCTTCCGCACTGAGATGGCGGAAGGCGCGGTCAAAGCGTGCAACCGCAATATAATCCACGCCCAGTTCAGTGAGATATTCGACTTTTTCACGCAAGGAGGTAATACGTGGCGGGGCCTCGTAGCCTTTGAAAAACTCCAGCGGTTGCGGCTCAAAAATCATCACCAGGGTTTTTAAACCCTGCGCTGCAGCCAGTGCTTTTAACTGGGCAATCATCGCCTGATGTCCAAGGTGGACACCATCAAAATTGCCAATCGTCACTGCGGTTTTTGGCAACTGTGTATGGGGTGCTAAAGCATTCAGACGGAGCAGCTTCATGGCGTTAAAATGAGCTTAAAATTTAAAAGAGCTATATATTGCCATATTCTCGCGCGTTCGTCTTGCTGTTGTGTTTTTACTCAGATTTTTTTAGGAAGATGCCTGTGTAAACCGCTATTGGAGGAGGACTATTTACTGGAAAAGTCCAAGATGACGTTGGATAAGAGAACCATAGAAATGTCGCTTTTCTGCAGGAGATATAGCGGCCTTGCAGCCGTATGGGTTGGCGCGAGATAATAGTCCCTTTAAGGGGAAGCCAGTTGTGCGCTGTGCAGCAGGTGTTCCCTATTTTTCTTGAGCGGCAGTTTGCCCAGGTAGCGTGTACGATGAAATCTGATTTGGCCCTGATTATGGCACTGCCCAGTGAATCCAAAGGCTTGTTCGAGCAAGCGGGGATTGAGGTGCATTACAGTGGGATCGGTAAGGTCAATGCAGCCTTTAAAGCCTTTGAGGTGATCCAGAAAACTGGCTGTAAAACCCTGCTCAATTTAGGCAGTGCGGGTAGTACCCATTTTGACCGGCATAGTCTAGTTGAAGTCAAAACCTTTGTGCAGCGCGATATGGATGTGTCGCCACTGGGTTTCCCGGTTGGCTTTACCCCGATGGATGAACATCATCCTGCGGATATCCATCTGCAGCCTTTTTTTCAGCGGTTACCGCAAGGGATTTGTGGCACCGGGGACAGTTTTGAAACGGGTTTGCCGAAAGTCGCTTGTGATCTGGTCGATATGGAAGGCTATGCCTTGGCCAAGGTCTGCAACCGCTTGGGCGTACGCTTGTTATCGGTGAAATATATTACCGATGGTGCGGATGACAGCGCACATATGGATTGGGAAGAAAACTTGCTACTCGGTGCGGAAAAGTTATTGTCACTGTACCAAAGCTTCTAGCAGAACTTTGAGCCAGGATAAGAGGCGAGATGCAGTGTGAAATGTTACGGAGAGAGAGGCCTGATTAAAGGCTTCGGCGACCATAGAAGGCTATGGTCGTAGTGCCAAAAGGTTTATCGTGACAGATGGGTTAAGCATCGATTAACGTGGTAACACGCCGTACAGCATCATGTGGATGGTGTGTTCAATGGCCCGCTGGTTCATGCTGCGGTTGCGTAAGGTTTTGCCAGTGACCATTTCCATCTGTGCGCTAAAGTCTGCATAGTTCTGGGTCACCGCCCAGATATTCAAAATCAGCAATTCCGGATCAATCTCGGCAGAAATTTTGCCCTGTTCCTGCCAGGTGGTGATGACTTTGGCTTTGCGTTTGAAGAGTTTTTTCAGCGGCCCTTTCAGGATCGGTGAAATATGCGGTGCGCCCTGAATGATTTCCAGCGCAAACAGTTTGGATGCTTTCGGTTGGGTGCGGGACACTTCAATTTTTTGCATCAGGTAATTGCTGAGCGCTTCCACAGGTTCGAGTTCTACTTCCAGCATTTGCAAGGGTGCGAGCCATTTTTGCAGGACGTTGGTGAGAACTTCGATATACAAGGCTTCTTTATTTTCGTAATAATAAAAAATATTCGACTTGTGCATATCGGCCAGTTGGGCAATTTCATCTAGACTCGCTCCATTGAATCCATAATGAGAAAACACATCCAATGCTGCATTCAACAACTGATGTCGTTTTTGGGTACTCTTCTTTTGTTCCATTTGTTTTGAAAAATAATAAATAAAGAGGGGGAATCGCAAATTGTAAGCCAATTAGGCTGTTTTGTGCAGAATCTAGACTTTTTTTTGCTTTATTTTATTCGGTTAAAAATAGAAAAATCCGAGTCTTAGCCCCTATTTATGCGGTTTTTTGCACCAATATAGAGCAAAAGCACCAATGTATTTCATCATGTGATGAAAGTGAAAACATTATATGTTTTTCGTGATTGCTGAAAGCTCACAATCATGGGAAATAATCCGGATTGCAGCCACGCCGTAACGTGGCTTAGACCTGCTTCAGGTGGCCAGTACTGCATCCAGAACTTGCTGTTCCAGCTCGGTAAAAGCCATACCTTTTTGCCGTGGGCGGGGCAGCTTGACCTGAAAGCTGTGTGCGATCTGTCCCTTGTCCAGCAAAATAATCCGATCCGCCAATTGTACGGCTTCAGAAACATCATGCGTGACTAAAATGGCAGTAAAGCCTTGCTCTTGCCAGAGTCGTTCAATCAGTTTCTGCATATCCAGACGGGTCAGGGCATCCAGTGCCCCTAAAGGTTCATCCAGCAATAAAATCCGTGGAGTATGCGACAGGGCACGCGCCAATGCCGTGCGCTGACGCTGTCCACCCGAGAGTTGCGCCGGCCATAGTCCAGCTTTTTCTTTCAGTCCCACTTTTTCCAGTAAATCGGAGGCCTGTGCATGCTGGGTTTTATCCAGCCCGAGTTGAACATTCTGCTGAATGGTTTTCCAGGGCAATAATCGTGGATCCTGGAACATCACGCGAATATCATCGCTGGTGACACCTTCACGGATATGGCGTGCTGACTTAAACTTGATTTCACCATAACTGGCCTGTTCCAGTCCGGCAATCAGACGCAGCAGGGTGCTTTTGCCACAGCCACTACGACCGACAATCGCGACAAATTCACCCGGCTGGATGTTAAGGTCGAGGTCTTGCAGGACTTTGACTTCGCCATAAAATTTATGTAGCTGCTCAATCAGGATTTCACCGCCTAAGGGTGTTTGAGAAGTTGCTGGCAGCTGTTCAGGTTGTGCTGGCTCATCTGCATAAAAGCGAATTGATAAATCGTTCATGGGAATGCTCCTCTTCTTATTTTTGATAGCCGGCATGCCAACGCAACAGATAACGTTCCAGGCCTTGTGACAAGACATCCGCCAGCTTGCCGAGCAGAGCGTAGAGCAGAATACCCACCAGCACTACATCGGTTTGCAAGAACTCACGGGCATTCATGGTCATATAGCCAATGCCGGATTGGGCGGAAATGGTTTCAGCCACAATCAGCAAGACCCAGACCAGACCCAGCGAGAAACGCAGACCGACCAGAATGGAAGGCATGGCACCCGGTAAAATAATCTCTTTATACAGCTGCCAACCCTTGAGACCATAGCTTTTTCCCATCTCGATCAGTTGTGCATCAACAGAACGGATGCCATGGTAGGTATTGATATACACCGGGAAAAATACGCCGACTGCCACCAGAAACAGTTTGGCGGTTTCATCGATGCCAAACCATAAAATCACCAGGGGAATCAGTGCCAGAGCTGGAATGTTGCGGATCATTTGCAAGGTGGTATCCAGCAATGTCGAAGCGGCTTTAGACGAGCCATTTAGCAGGCCAAGCAGCAATCCCAAGCCACCCCCTACCAACAGGCCGAGCAGGGCACGTCCAGCACTGACCTGGACATGCTGCCAAAGTTCGCCACTGAGGGAGAGACGCCAAAAGGCGCTGACCACGGCACTCGGTGCCGGTAGGATCCGGCTTTCCAGCAACCCGCTACTTGAGGCGAGTTGCCAGATGAGAAGAAGTAGAATCGGGAACAGCCAGGGCAGCAAACGCTGTCCGAATTGTTTTGTTCCACGTGAAACAATTTTCCCGGAAACAGCGATGCGCATCAGGCCAGCTCCTTGGCGACGGATGTGTGCTTCGCCTGTTCAGGGATATAGTTATTGGCAATGATTTCGCCAAACGGTCCTGTAAGGTTGGGCTGTGCCAGTTTTTTACGGGTTTCGATCGGCAATAATGGAAAGACCAGTTCGGCAAAACGGTAAGCTTCTTCCAGATGTGGATAGCCAGAGAAGATAAATGTGCCAATGCCCAGATCTGCATATTCCTGAATGCGTGCCGCCACAGTTTCCGGATCACCCACTAGAGCTGTGCCACAGCCACCACGTACCAGGCCAACACCGGCCCAGAGGTTAGGAGCTACTTCCAGTTTGCTGCGGTCGCCATTATGCAGGGCAGCCATGCGTTGCTGGCCCACAGAATCCATCTGGGCAAACTTTTTCTGAGCAGCAGCAATGGTGTCATCATCCAGATACTGGATCAGGTCATTTGCAGCCGCCCAGGCTTCTTCATTGGTTTCACGGACAATCACATGCAGACGGATGCCATAATTTAAACGACGGCCTTTGGCCGCTGCACGGGCACGCATATTCTCGATTTTCTCCTTGACCGCTGCCGGTGGTTCCCCCCAAGTCAAATAGGTATCGACCTGTTCCGCTGCCAGCTCATGTGCTGCTTCCGATGAACCACCAAACCATAAAGGTGGGTGAGGATGCTGCACAGGTGGATACAGCAGTTTAGCGTCATCAACTTTTAAGCGATCGCCGTGGAAGGTAAAGGATTCTCCTGTATGTGAACGGGTAAGGATTTCACGCCAGATTTTGGTGTATTCTGCTGCGGTCTGATAGCGTGTCGCATGGTCTTCATACAGTCCATCACCTTTCAATTCCTGCTCGTCGCCTCCAGTCACCAGATTCAGCAAAACACGCCCGCCAGATAACCGGTCAAAGGTCGCTGCCATGCGTGCAGCCAGCGCTGGTGTGGTGACGCCCGGGCGTAGTGCCACCAAAAATTTTAAATGTTTCGTTGCGTCGATCAGGCTAGCTGCAGTAATCCATGGATCTTCACAGGAACGGCCTGTCGGGATGAGGACACCTTCATAACCGAGGTTGTCTGCAGCAACCGCAATCTGCTTCATGTAGGCATGATCGACCTGACGTGCACCTTTGCTGGTACCGACATAACGGCTGTCACCATGGGTAGGAATGAACCAGAAAATTTTCATTATGTGTTCCTTTAAAATAAATGGATCTAAATTTAAAAATTGAGTTATTGGCCAGTCCAGACGTTATGCTGAACCTGGATTTTTTGCGGAATCAGTCCGACCTGTACAAACATGTCGGCAATACGTTGCTGTTCGGCAATCACGGCTGGATTGAGCCGCTGTACTGGAGCTGGTTTAGGGCGCTTCTGCACCACTACTGCAGCAATTTTTGGGTCAATTCCGGTACTTTGTGCCAAGACGTCAACTGCCTGCTGTGGATGCTGTACCACCCATTGATCCGCCTGATTGACACTGTGCAGAAACTTTGCTGCACTTTGCGGATGCTGTTTTAAGAAAGCAGGGCTCGCGACATAAAAAGAATAGGTCGCCGGGAACGCCTGACCATCGACCAGTACTTTGGCACTGCCATCCAGTTCAGCTGCGCTCAGATAGGGATCCCAAACCACCCAGGCATCGACTGAGCCTTTGCTAAATGCCGCACGGGCATCGGCAGGCGGCAACCAGATCGGCTGGATGTCTGACCAGGACAGCCCGGCTTTTTGTAGCACTTTGGCCAATAGTTCATGCGCACTGGAACCTTTTTGTACCGCGATACGTTTGCCTTTCAGTTCACTCAATTGCTGAATCTTGGATTTGTTCGGTACAACCAGCGCGTTACCGGTGGTAGACACCGGTTCAAAGCCAAGATAGCGAATCTCCTTATTGGCTGCCTGGGCAAAAATAGGTGGAGTATTGCCGACATAGCCAAAATCGACTGCGCCAATCGCAATCGCTTCCAGCATTTGTGGGCCGGCTGGAAACTCTTTCCAGGCAATTTTGCTCTGTGGAAACTGTTGTGCCAAATAACCCTGTTGATTGGCGACCAGTAAATTCAGGGCACTTTTCTGAAAGCCAACGGTCAGGGTTTTGACTTCCGCTTGGGCAGGTGGATGCTCTGCAGCGGCGGTCGCCGTTTCACTTTTCTGGCAGCCACTCAGACTGAATGCCAGTCCGAGCAAAGCACTGAGAGAAAATAGTTTTAAGGTGGCCATGGGTATGCTCTTATTTAATGTCGTTGTTTAAGATGGCATCTTGAATCTTGATTTGTTTTGGAATCAGCTTTTGCTGATAGAACGCATCGGCCACAGCTTGCTGCTGCTGCACCACCTGTGCCGAGATGGGCTGCACGCCAAAGCTCATGCGGGAAATCGAGCTTTTCAGGATGTTGGCGTCGAGTCCGGTTGGTTTTTCTAGCAGTTTGGCTGCTTCATCCTGATGCTGGGATACCCATTGCGTGGTGCTGTTCAGTTCATTCACCACGGTTTTTAAAACCTGCGGGTTTTGCTGTGCGAATTTCCGGTCGGCGAGATAAAACTGATAATTGCTCACCAGATTCTGGCCGGTTGCCAAGACCCGTGCACCGATCTGCTGTTCTGCTGCCGCAAAGAATGGATCCCAGATGACCCAGGCATCCACCGCTCCGCGTTCAAATGCAGCCCGTGCATCGGCCGGTGGCAGGTATACCACTTCAATATCTTTTAAGGTGAGTTGATGGGCTTCGAGCAGTTTTAACAGCAGATAATGCACATTCGAGCCTTTATTCAAGACCACGCGTTTGCCTTTGAGTTGCTCGATGCGCTGGATGCTGGAATCTTTTGGGACCAGCAACGCTTCTGCAGTGGGTGCACCGGGCTGATTGGCCACATAGACCAGGTTAGGATTGCTGGCCTGAGCGAAAATAGGTGGGGCTTCACCTACTTCACCAAACACCACGCTGCCGACATTTAGGCCTTCCAGTAACTGGGGACCAGCCGGGAACTCCACCCATTTCACCTGCACACCCTGATTTTTCAGTGCACTTTCCAATGTCCCGCGTGCTTTCAAGATCGGTAGTACACCATATTTCTGGTAGCCGATCTGTAAGGTGGTATTTTGCGTTGCAGCCGGTTTACTGCAAGCAGACAGCATCATGACGCCCGCAATACTTGCAGCAAGAACAGCGTACTTGGTCCAGGAGGTTTTATGAGGATTGTTCATGATGATGTTTGCTCCGCAATCATGGCTCGGTCAAGTGAATGCACATAAACTAAAGTGATTGATTAGCAGGAAAAAATAAAAATTAAGGCATTACTCATACGAAATTGAGATAACCAAAATGCTGCAAAGCTTATAGGAAAAGCTGCAGTAGATAGGCACTATTTATGAGATATTTATTTATTTATTAATTGATTGATTTTATTGTTTTTTATTTTAAATGGCGGAAAGGGTGAAAATGAATCATTATTTTTGGCTAAATATGACTAAGTGATATCATCCTCCGGATTGATAATGATATCGAAAATACAGCTATATCATGTGTCTTAAAAAACAACATCAGATCGATTTTTTAAACACCATGGAGTTGCGCTGATAGTTATACAACGCCTGGCGGGCATTGGGTAGATCATCTACGCTGGCAGGGGTGAAACCATGTTCGAGAAACCAGTGCGCAGTCCGGGTAGTCAGTACAAAGAGTTGCTGGATCCCGCTGGCTTTAGCTTTGGTTTCGAGAAAATGCAGAATCTGGCTGCCGCGGTTGGATTTCCGGTAGGCCGGATCGACCGCCACGCAGGCAATCTCCGCTGAGCTGATTTCACCGTTTGCAGCGGGAATTGGATAGAGGGCGGCACAGGCCAGGATCATGCCATCACGTTCAATCACAGCAAACTGGCCAATTTCATTTTCTAGCCGTTCCCGTGAGCGATAGACCAGAATCCCTTCTTCTTCCAAAGGACGCAGCAAATTAATTAGACCGCCCACATCGCCGATATTGGCCATACGCACTTCTTCATAATGCGCATCAGTGACCATGGTACCAATTCCATCGCGGGTAAATAGTTCTTCCAGTAGGGCACCATCATAGGCATAGGAAATCAGATGCACACGGTGTACGCCACGTTGTGAGGCATCTTTGGCCCCCTGTAAATGTAAGGCAAATTCCGGTTGGGTCTGCTGATATTTTTCGATATGCTGATCCAACTGATGTGGAATGATTTCACGCAGCAGATGGCCGTGATCATCTTCTAGGCCTTGCCGCTTGCCGAGAAAAATCAATTTCTCGGCCTTCAGCACAATCGCAGTTTTGGTGCCGACTTCTTCGGCCAGTAAATTGAACACTTCACCTGTGGTGGAGTAACCGGTTGGACCAAGTACCACAATATTATGGTTATCCAGATGCTTGTGAATGGCTTCGGCATCAATTGAGCGTACTTCACCGGTGAGCTGGAAATCCACCCCATCACGGATGCCATAAGGTTTGGCGGTGACAAAATTGCCTGAAACTACATCAATGCGTGCGCCGTACATCGGCGAGTTGGCTAATCCCATCGACAGCAGAGCTTCGATTTCCAGACGGATCGAACCCACTGCATTCATCACGCAGCTTAAGGATTCACGGGTGGTGACGCGGCGATTAGCATGAAAAGGCGTTGCAATCTGGCGCTGTTGCAGATTCTCATTGATTTGCGGACGGGCGCCATGTACCAGTACCAGCCGGATGCCCAGCGAATGCAGCAGGGCAATATCATGAATAATGTGCTGGAAATTGGGATGCTGAACGGCTTCACCATCAAACATCAGCACAAAGGTTTTGTTGCGGTGGGCGTTGATATATGGCGCAGAATGACGAAACCAGTGCACATATTGTTGTGTGTTACGGCTGTGATAGTCGAAAAATTCTGCTGGCATACCGGCCTCAAGGCAAATCTGGATTGATCTCTGCTGATTCTAAACAAAAAAATGGCGCTGGCATACAACAGGCAAAAAAACACCCAGACCGGAGTCTGGGTGAACAGAGGAAGAGAGTCTTAGTCGATAATGCGGATAATGCGATTGGTTCGTTCATTGATCAGGACGTAGTCACCATTGATGCGGTACCATTGCTGGTAACGGCCCGGTCGGGTCAGACGTCGGTAGTCGCGGTAATTGACACTGTAGCGTGACTGTTCAAAATAGCGCGGGAAGACTTGTCCAACACGCCAGTCACGGCTCGGATTGACACGATTCCAGTTGTAATGGCGATCATAGCGACGGTCGTCATAACGTCGATCATGATGACGGTCATCCCAGTGCCGTTCAGATTGCTGGTAACGGTTGTGTTGATGATCATAGCGATGTTCATAGCGCTCATCATAGGAGGCCGCCATTGTACTGTTTGCCATGATAGCGCCTAGAGACAAGGCAAGCACTGTAACTAAAGTTTTCATTTTTTGACCTCATTCGGCTACATCTTTTATGTGTCCAAATTAACCAACAATTGGCGAGAAAAGATGAAGATTTTTAAGTCAATTGTGAATGGAATGAAGAAATGCTGCAGATTTTGTAACGTGACAGACTGGATTGACGTGGGCACAAAAAAAGCCCAAAGAATAGGCTGCTTTGGGCTTGAATGTAAAAAATATTAAAAACCAATAACCTGCATAATACTGTTGCTGTCTGAATCCACCAGAATATAATCGTTGTTGATCTTGTACCATTGCTGGTTGCGTGCCGGTTTTGGTAAGTTGTGCTGCTTATATTCCACTTTGTAGCCTTCGCCACGATAATGCTGTGGCATGACATAACCGGTTTGCCATTTGTGCTGTTTCAGGCGCTTGAAACCACGCTCCTCACGCAGGCGACGCTGTTCACGTAAACTGTCACGCTCTTCCTGATCGTACCAATCGCGTGCGCCTCGCTCCTCATCCGCATTACGTTGTTCAAAACGCTCATGTTTAGAGAAATGAGGAGCCGCCTGCAATGCTGTGTTGGTCAGCAAAGTGCCGCAAGATAATGCCAGAACTGTCAAAATCTTCTTCATGTTGAATCCTCATGCACACCTGTATTGATTTCTTTTCATTAATGTACGCAGCAAATGCAGAGAAACTATGAAGATCAACGCAGAGTTTATTTAAAAATAGGCAGACCTAGAGCATAGCATACGCAGTCTTAGCCGCGCATTAGCCCGAAGGTGCGTAATCTACATTTGGCTTGTAGTGATCAGGGCTTAATGAATTTGTATCAACCTAGCTTGAGCGTTTCACCTGACACGCCGTGCTGTTTAATTCCATTGTTCGTTCAGCTTTTCCAGACAGTGCAGGGTCTCCACCACCATTGCTGCCTGTTTCGCATCATCCAAGGCTTGAATGAAACTTGTTGGCAATTGCAGATTTTCAATAGAACGGATCATTGCTGCTTTATGGATTTGGTCAGCCATCGTTATCTCTCTTGTTCGGAATGATGTTGCGATGCAGATGACTTTACCTGTAGTTGTATAATTTAAAAAACCGAATATTTTTATAAAAATGATTTAAAAATACGATTTAAGAGCTGGTTTATTTTTTTATGCGTAAAAAAGCACCCGTTAGGGTGCGATCGTGAGCAAGGTTTAATCCTGCGCATCAATACTGCTGCCATTCAGATGTCTGCTGTCTTCACCCATCAGGTACAGATAAGCTGGCATAATAGTTTCAGGTAAAGGCAGGGTTTTCGGATCTTCATCCGGATAGGCTTTGGCCCGCATTGCCGTACGTGTAGCGCCCGGGTTGAGGCAGTTAAAACGGATATTCGGGTAGGTATTTTCTGCGGCAAAAATTTTGTTGACGGCTTCAATCGCAATTTTTGAAACCGAATAGGCTCCCCACAGTGCGCGCGCTTCACGGCCTACGCCTGAGCTGGCAAACACCACCGAAGCATGATCCGATTTTTCCAGTAAAGGCAGTAAGGCCTGAGTCATCACGAAAGGTGCACGCAGGTTGACGGCCATGACATCATCCCAGACATCGATCGGGTAATGGGCCAGTTCAGTCCGTTCACCTAAAATGCCGGCATTGTGCAGGATACCATCGAGACGACCAAACTGCTGTGACAGGGTATCGACCAACAGTTCATAATCGCGGGTGGAAGCACTCGACAGTTGCAGCGGCAGAATCGCTGGTTGTGGCGCTCCTAGACTTTCGATCTCGTCATAAATGACTTCAAGCTTGTTTAAGGTGCGTCCGTGCAGGACCACGGTAGCGCCGTGCAGGGCATAGCTGATCGCGGCAGCGCGTCCGATGCCATCTCCGGCACCGGTAATCAGGATAATGCGGTCTTTCAGCAAGTCCGGACGAGGTTGGTATTCGGAATATTTCATGAGAGACCTCCTTCTGTTTTTTATAATGTCGCGAGAGTGTCAGGTTCAGGTTGTTGTAAAGTAAGTAGTTGTGCAATGACTTGATGTAACTGCGCGACATCATTGACTATACAGTCGGCTTGCCACGCTGTTAAGTTATCTTTGTGCTGTAAAGGTAAATAACCGTAGGCAGCCAAAATAGTATACATTTCCGCATTGCGTCCAGCATCAATATCCCGTGGATGATCCCCGACATAAATGATGTGTTGGGCCGGAATATTTAATTGATTGGCCGCCAGATACATCGGCTCTGGGTCTGGTTTGGTCTTACTGACATCTTCCGGACAGACCAGCACTGCACAGCGTTCAGTAAGATTCAGTGCTGCAAGCAAGGATTCACTCAGGCCACGCGGTTTGTTGGTGACAATGCCCCAAGGGATCTGATGGGCTTCGAGTTGTTCCAGCAGCGGATACATGCCTGCGAACAGGTCGGTATCCACAGCAATGTCGGCGCCGTACAAATCTAGAAAACGCTGGCGATGCGCCAAAAACACCGGATCGGTCACATCCAGTTCAGGATAAACCAGTTTCACCATGGCACGCGCACCTTCCGATACCTGGGTACGGATCAGCTCAGCATCCACAATTTCACGGCCTTCCGCACGGCACATATCCTGGATGATGCGGATAAAGTCGGCTGCTGTGTCTATTAAAGTGCCATCAAGATCAAATAAAACCGCTTTCATTTAGGCCTCGGTATTTACGGTATAGACCATATAGTTCACATCAACATTCGGCGCCAGCCAGTAGCGTTTGGTGATCGGGTTGTAATGCAAACCGGTCATTTCTTTTAGTTGCAGGCCAGCATTGCGGATATCCTGTGCCAATTCGGATGGACGGATAAATTTATGATAGTCATGCGTGCCTTTCGGTAACATGCGCAGCACATATTCCGCGCCAATGATCGCAAACAGATAAGCTTTCGGATTACGGTTAATGGTCGAGAAGAACACTTGGCCGCCCGGTTTGACCAGGGTCTGGCAGGCTTTGATAATCGACGCCGGATCGGGTACATGCTCCAGCATTTCCATACAGGTCACCACATCATATTGACCGGCTTGTTCCTTGGCGAGTTCTTCGACTGGAATCTGGCGGTATTCAATATTCTGTACATTGTCCTGTTCAGCGTGCAAACGGCCGACGGCTAAAGGCGCTTCGCCCATATCGATCCCGAGCACATTTGCCCCACGACGTGCCATGCTTTCGGCCAGAATACCACCGCCACAGCCGACATCGAGCACCTTTTTACCACTCAGGCCGCCACTATGTTCATCAATCCAGTTCAGACGTAACGGGTTAATCTGATGTAGCGGACGGAATTCAGAATGCTGGTCCCACCATTTGGCAGCAAGTGCTTCGAATTTAGCAATTTCTTGTGGATCAACATTCAGTTGCGACATGAAGGCACCTCAATTTAGCGGGTTATCATCGGAAAAATTCTGTCTTGCTAGTGTAGCGTCAATTCGAAAAAAAGCGATAAATCCGATAAAAAAGTTCACACAAGCAAAACCATTTCAGCATATTTGTTTTATATTGAGCGACTATGCTACGCATAACAATGAATGAGGAAAATAAACTCCATGAAAAAGTTTCTTTTGGGCAGCGTGTCGGCCGCAGTGATGCTGTTTTCAGGTTCAGTCATGGCCGCCAATTTTGTCGCAGGTCAGGACTATACTGTTGTTGCCAATCCGGTGAAGGTTGAAGTTCCGGGTAAAATCGAAGTCCGTGAATTCTTCTGGTATGGTTGCCCACACTGTTTTGTGTTGGAGCCGCACATGCAGTCTTGGTTAAAGAAACTGCCAAAAGATGTACGTTTTGTGCGTACACCAGCGGCGATGAATCCGGTATGGGAACATGGCGCACGCGGTTATTATGTCTCTGAAGCTTTGGGCGTGCGTAAACGCAGTCACTTGCCGTTATTCCATGCGATCCATGTGAATAAACAGCAGATTTTTGATCAGGCATCGCAAGCGAAATTCTTTACCCGCTATGGCGTGCCAGAAGCGAAATTTAACAGTCTGTACAATTCCTTTGCGATTAGTGCCAAAGTGGCACAGTCCAAACGTTTGGCACAGCAATACCAGTTGACTGGCGTACCTGCAGTGGTGGTCAATGGTAAATATGTGGTGCAAGGTGAAGATGCCAAAGTGACCCAAGTGGTCAATTACCTGATTGCAAAAGAGCGCACCGGTAAATAAGTTCAGCATTTACAAAAAGCCCGCTTCTGCGGGTTTTTTGTTGCGTATTTAAGCCGATATTATGGGTTGTCGGGTAGAGTGTGAAATGCCACAGAACAACAAATGCAGCTGGGTTTGACTCTGCTCAAGCAGGATCAGGCGTTGCTGCTGGGCTTCCACAATATCGGTGTATTGGGCCAGATGAATCCAGGACATGGCCCAGTTTTGCGCCAGCTGAATCAGCAGATGGCCCAAAGCCTCACGCTCTTTGCAGGGTAAGGCTTGGGTTGCAGCGTGTTGCTTTAAATTATAAATGCAATCTTCAATCAGAAAATTGATTTCCCGTTCAATGGCTTGGCGTACCAGTGCGCAGCCACCCCAACGCTCGGCAATGATAAAAATCCAGGCAGGTGGATAAGCATCAACGGCCTGAAAAAACAGCTGTAGGGTGTGTTCTACGGTATGTTGTGGTTGTTGTAAGGCCGCTGCACTGAGCTGATACAGCACTTTTTTTAAATGCAGAGCAGCCTGATCGACCAGCTCCAGTCCCAGATGCTCCATATCTGGAAAATGGCGGTAAAAGGCGGTTGGGGCCAGTCCAACTTCACGGGCAACTTCACGCAGACTCAGGCTGCTAAAAGAACGTCCTGCCGTGCAGAGCTGCAGCACCGCGTCCAGTAAGGCTTGATGACTTTGTTGCTTACGTGCATCACGAATCGACATAAGTAGCCCCTGCCAAAGAAATGAACAAAGTCTAGCAAAAAGCCAAGCTAAAAAGAGGATTTGTTACAAGAAAAGTGACACAGTTATCACTTTTTAAGGCGTGGCATTTTTTATGATTACGCAGTGCCTCTGCTATACTAGGCCACTTTCATACCCAATCAAGAGATACAGGAAGCCTTATGCGTATTGACCAGCGAGCACTTGACCAACTTCGTGAGATTAAGATCACGCGTAATTATACCCGTTATGCTGAAGGTTCAGTGTTGGTTGAATTTGGTCATACCAAGGTGCTTTGCACGGCCAGTGTCGATAATTCCGTACCGCGTTTCTTGAAAGGCAAGGGGCAGGGCTGGGTGACTGCTGAATACGGCATGTTGCCACGTTCGACGCATACCCGCAGTGACCGCGAAGCAGCACGTGGCAAACAAAGTGGCCGTACCCAAGAAATCCAGCGTTTGATTGGCCGTAGCCTGCGCGCCATGGTGGATTTGAAAAAACTTGGTGAAAATACCATTACCATTGACTGTGACGTGATTCAGGCGGATGGCGGTACCCGTACTGCCGCGATTACCGGTGGAGCCGTAGCTTTGGTGGATGCCATGAATGTGTTACTAAGCCAGAAAAAAATCAAGCATGATCCATTAACTGGTCTGGTTGCTGCAGTATCGGTAGGGATGTATCAGGGCGATGTCTTGCTTGACCTCTGTTACGAAGAAGATTCTAACTGTGAAACCGACTTGAATGTAGTAATGACGCAATCAGGTGAGTTTATTGAAATTCAGGGTACTGCAGAAGACAAGCCATTCACGCGTCAACAGGCCGACCAGATGTTGGCTTTGGCCGAACAGGGCATTCAAACCCTAGTGCAAAAACAGCAAGAAGCTTTGGGTTGGTAATCACGAGCATTTAATCGCCCATAAAAAAACCCGCAATCGCGGGTTTTTTTATTTTGGGTATTTTATGCATTAAAACGCATGGATAAATCCACCGCTTTGACATCTTTGGTCAATGCACCCATGGAAATATAATCCACACCGGTCGAAGCCACTTCGCGTAGATTGGCCAGGGTGATGTTACCCGAAGCTTCAAGCTTACAACGGCCTGCCACATGCTGCACGGCATCAATCATTTGCTGCTGGCTGAAATTATCCAGCATGACAATGTCGGCACCCGCTTCAAGCGCCTGATTCAGTTCATCCCAAGTTTCTACTTCGACTTCGACAGGTTTACCCGGTGCAATTTCATGGGCTTTGGCGATCGCTTGTGGGATGCCGCCTGCTGCCATGATATGGTTTTCTTTGATCAGGAAGGCATCAAACAGACCCAAACGGTGATTTTGTCCGCCACCGACCGTTACCGCATATTTCTGCGCAATGCGCAGACCCGGAATGGTTTTGCGGGTATCGAGCAGTTTGGTCTGTAAGCCTTCTAGCTCTTTCACATAGTGTGCGACTTTGGTCGCCACGGCAGACAAGGTTTGCACAAAATTCAGTGCTGGACGTTCAACGGTTAATAGGCTGCGTGCTGAACCGGCCAGTTTCAAAAAGGCTCCGTTGGCCTGAACCTGTTCACCTTCCTGTTTTAACCATTCGATTTTCACGTTTGGATCATAGGCTTGAATGAGTGCATTGACCCAAGGCTGACCGGCTAAAACCATGTCTTCACGGGTAATGATGGTGGCAGTGGCCTGTTCATCTTCAGGCGTGAGCAACGCGGTAATATCCCCATCCCCGATATCTTCTTGTAATGCTTGTTGAATGTTGATCTGAATGGATTGCTCAAGCAAAGATTGAGGTATGCTCATAGGATTTCCGTGTTGTTTCTGGCCTATAAAAAGTGTGCAATATATTAGCACTGTGCTGCCAAAAAGGGATGATTTTCAATTTGCTTTTTGTCGCGCTACACTTGGCGGCATATCAAACACGGCTTTTACCGATCTCAGCGGTCAGGCTACAGCGCAATAGGGGAACGCATGCAACACAGTGCAGCACATTTTCAGGTGAAGAATGGACAACTGCTGGGTGCCCGATTTGTGCCTTCGCCCAATTTTAATGACCGCCCTGCACACACCGAGATCCAGCTGGTGGTCATTCATAATATCAGCTTGCCGCCGTCGCAATTTGGCGGCGGCTATATTGAGCAATTTTTTCAGAATCAGCTGGACTGGCAGGCGCATCCGTATTTTCAGACCATTGAGGGCATGCAGGTTTCGGCTCACCTGTTGATTTTACGCAGTGGTGAAGTGCTGCAGTTTGTCAATTTCAATGACCGGGCCTGGCATGCCGGTCGTTCCAGTTATCTGGGCAAAAAAGAATGTAATGACTATTCGATTGGCATTGAACTCGAAGGCAGTGACGACCAGCCGTTTGAGTCGGTGCAGTATGCGGTTCTGGCTCAGGTAGTGGAGAGTCTGCAACAGGCTTATCCTAAAATCCAGCAGCATCTGGCCGGTCATTCGGATATTGCCCCGGGACGCAAAACCGATCCAGGACCGTATTTCGACTGGCATTATTTCCGTGAGCTGTTGCAGCAAAAAAAAAGCACGCATAAATGAATTAGCAACGAAATTCCGCCTGAGTTTTCTTTACAATAAGCGCTTATTTTTAAACTTAGGTGGGTGCGATGGCGCTGTGGCGATCGACTATGGTAGTCAGTGCAATGACCATGCTGTCCCGAATTATGGGGCTGGTCCGCGATGTGGTCTTGCTAAATGTATTTGGTGCAGGCAAAGAGTTCGATATTTTCGTGGTCGCTTTCCGCATTCCCAACTTTTTCCGACGCCTGTTTGCTGAGGGGGCTTTTTCCCAGGCTTTTATTCCGGTGCTGACTGAATATAAGACCAGCCGTGCCCATGCCGAAGTCCAGATCCTGATTAGCCGGGTGTTTGGTTGCCTGCTTATGGTCATGTCAACGCTGACGCTGGTGGCGATGATTATTGCACCGGCGATTGTCTATATTTATGCGCCTGGTTTCCATGGCGATGCCGAGAAGTTTGATCAGGCTGTGGAGATGTTTCGCCTGACCATTCCTTATCTGATGTTTATGTCGCTCACGGCCTTTGCCAGCAGTATTCTCAACAGCTATGGTTCCTTTACCACCCCGGCATTTTCACCGGTGTTGCTGAATATTGCGATGATTGCCGGTGCCTGGTGGCTGACACCGTATATGGCTGAGCCGATTATGGCGTTGGGTTGGTCGGTGGTCGCGGCGGGTGTACTGCAGCTGGCATTACAGATTCCTGAGTTATGGCGCAAAAATTTGCTGATTCCACCGAAAGTCGATTTTAAACATGAAGGGGTCGAGCGCATTTTAAAATTGATGCTGCCCGCTCTGTTCGGCGTATCAGTGACCCAAATCAATCTGTTGCTGAACACCATCTGGGCATCCTTCATGCAGGATGGATCCGTATCCTGGTTATACAGTGCCGAGCGGATGACGGAGTTGCCACTCGGTTTGATTGGTGTGGCGATTGGTACCGTGATTTTACCATCGCTGTCGGCACGTCATGCCGAACATGATCAGGCCAAGTTCAGAGCCATGCTGGACTGGGCCGCACGGGTGATTATTTTGGTCGGGATCCCGGCCAGTATTGCACTGTTTATGCTGTCGACCCCGATTATTCAGGCCCTGTTCCAGCGCGGGCAGTTCACGGTACAGGATACGGAAATGACTGCACTGGCACTGCAGTGTATGAGTGCCGGGGTGATTTCTTTCATGTTGATCAAGGTGTTTGCTCCAGGCTTCTATGCCCAGCAGGATACCAAAACACCGGTACGCGTCGGTTTGATGTCGGTTGCGGCGAATGCGATTTTAAACGTGGTGTTTCTCGGTTTCTTTAAACTGATCGACTGGCAGGCCGAGCACATGGCACTGGCATTGGCTTCTTCCGGTTCCGCCTTAGTGAACGCTGGATTGCTCTATTATTATCTGCATAAACGGCACATTTTCCGTTTTGGCGGCCACTGGAAAAAGCTGATGCTGCAATATAGCATAGCGAATGTGACGATGATCGTTGCCTTGTGGTATGGCCTGAGCTGGTATAATGGCGAGGTATCACAATGGCTGCGTGTGGCTGAATTGACCGGGCTTTGTCTCTTGGGTGTTGTGGCCTATGTGGTCGGTTTGTTGGCTACGGGCTTCAGACCTCGTCATTTAAAACACTAAGTAATTCAAGACGTAAAAAACACCGCATTGCGGTGTTTTTGCTTTAGGTGTTTTGATCCAGGTTTATTGTTGTACGACTTTAATCAGTTCGACATCAAAAATTAGGGTGCTGTTGGGACCAATCACATCACCTGAACCGATCTCGCCATAGGCCAAACGTGCTGGAATAAAGAAGCGGGATTTGCCACCTTCTTTCATGGTTTGCAAACCTTCTGTCCAGCCGGCGATCACCTGGCTGAGTTGGAACTCCACCGGTTGCTGGCGTGCAATCGAACTATCAAAAACAGTACCATCCAGCAAACGACCTTCATAATGTACTTTTACGGTCGATTTTGCTTTAGGTGCTTGGCCTTTACCTGCTTGCAATACCTGGTATTGCAACCCCGATTTGGTGGTCATGATGTTGGCTTTTTTCGCGTTCTGTGCCAGGAACGCAGAACCTTCTCTGGCATTTTGATCTGCGATTTTCTGAAATTCAATCAATTGCTTGGCTTCGGTTTGACGCTTATATTCACTGAGTGCCTTGCCCATTTCTTCATCGCTCAAACTGGACTCCTTGCCTTGTACACCATCTTTCAGGCCTTGCATAAAGGCATCCAGATTCAGGTTTTTTAAGGTATCCGCATTGTTACGGCCCATGACATAGCCATAACTATAGCCGGCTTGATCTGCCTGAGGGCTTTTATTGGTCACCGTTGCAGCAAAGGCACCCGGTATGGCAGCCAGCACAGCAAGGAAAAGAAGGCTCTTTTTCATAAAGAAATCTCAAAAAAGGAGAGCTTGTGCTCTCCAGAAATTTTGTTGTTATTTCACTTGAATCAATTCAACATCAAAGATCAAGGTACTGTTTGGCGGGATCATACCCGGAACACCTTGTTCACCATAACCCAGTTTGGCTGGAATATAAAGCGTCGCTTTGCCGCCTTCTTTCATTAACTGTAAACCTTCAGTCCAGCCTGGAATGACTTGATTGAGAGGGAACTCGATTGGCTGACCACGATCATAGGAGCTGTCAAATACTTTGCCATTAGTCAATTGACCTTTGTAGTGGACTTTGACAATTGAAGTTGCAGCAGGCTGTTTACCTGTGCCTTCTTTCTCAATTTTGTACTGC
Organism: Moraxellaceae bacterium; assembly: GCA_029267635.1. Classification (GTDB taxonomy): domain Bacteria; phylum Pseudomonadota; class Gammaproteobacteria; order Pseudomonadales; family Moraxellaceae; genus Acinetobacter. The sequence continues at coordinate 26,583 of JAJUIK010000015.1, forward strand.
AAGCCAGAAGCAGTTGTTTTTACGCCTGGCTTTTTCGCATTTTCAGTGAGGAAAGTCGCGCTAGATGATTGTGCCTGTTGTGCTTCTTGTAGTTGCTTTTGCTGCATGTCTTTCTGGAACTGTGCATAGGCAGCTTGTAATTCTTGTTCGGTATAAGCTGGTTTCTGCTTGGCATGGCCTTCGCGTACACCCGTTACAAAGCTGTTAATATCCAACTCAGGTGGCGTTTGTTGTGCCACTTCATAGCCGAGTGCATAACTGATTTTTGCAACAGGAGCAGCATCTTTCGCCATTTTGCTGTTTGTAGCAGTTGCCGGCTGCTGAGTTGCATAGTAAACCGGAATTAGGGCCGCAGCGCCTAAAATGACAGCAACTGCAACAGGTAAGGCTTTACTCATAGGTTTTCCCAAATTCATTTTATGGTAAAAAAATTTGCTTTTGATCTTAGCAGAATTCGGCTTCAAGCATATCGTGTCTGTTATCGAAACGATAGGATTTTTCTGTGAAGAATTTGTGTTATGTATTTGATGTTGGACTAAAAAAGCCAGACATTGAGGTCTGGCTTTTTATCATTTTTCTGTGTCTAATTCGTTTTGGCTTTATAATTATAGGCATAATTATAGCTATAATTGCCGCTAGCTGAACGCCGGATATCATTTAGAATAAAACCATTAACCTTAATACCCGCTTGTTCAAAACGATTGACCGTAAGCTCTAATTCTCTCATATGTGTTTTAGCATGGCGCGCCACTATCAGATTGATCCCGACATATTGAGATACAATGATCGCATCCGTGACAGCTAATACTGGTGGTGTATCAATAATAATATAGTCATAGTTCGGAATCAGTTGTTGTAGTAATCCATAAAGTCTCGCTGAATTGAGGAGTTCGGATGGATTGACTGGATTTTTACCAGATGTAATTACATTTAAGTTCGTCACACTGGTGTTTTGTACCGTCTGTTCTAATGTACTTTGCTCATCCAGGTACTCAGCTAAACCATATTGGTTATTCAGATTAAAATATTTGTGTAAATGACCATGACGCAAGTCTGCGTCAATGACCAGTACACGTTTATTGTTTTCTGCCATGATGGTCGCGAGGTTACTGGAAACAAACGTTTTTCCGACTCCTGGTGCTGGACCCGAGATCATGATGATATTGTTTTTGGCTTGTGGCCATGCAAAATGAATCGCTGTGCGTACGCTTCGCAGGCTTTCGATAGCAATATCCTTGCTATGTCTGATTGCTAATAATGACGGGGCTTTTTTCTTTTGTATTAGTTTTAGGCCGGGTTCTTGAATTGGGGAATGCGCTATAGTCGCGTAGACTGGCAGATTCAGTTCTTTTTCTATTTGGCTGCTATCCTTTACGCCGGAATATAACATATTGCGTAGTAAGGCAAGTAATATACCGAGGAGACTACCAAGGAATAAAGCTAAAACCAGAATCAATAATTTTTTCGGTTTGATCGGCGCAATAGGTTCAACTGCGGTATCAACAATACGGACATTCCCAATTTCACCAGCTTTCGCTACATGTAGTTGCTGGTAGGAATTGAGTAACGCAGTATATGATTGAGTTTTGGCTTCGACTTCACGAGACAGTTGTAAATATTGGCGTTGTATTTCCGGCAGACGCTCTAAAGTACCATCCAGTTGATAAATCTTGCTATTAATTGTACTGAGTTGGGCATTAATTTCCCGCATGGTCGGATGTTCAGCAGTATACTTGGCTGCCATTTCCGCTTTTCTTTGTTCAAGCTCAGCTTTTCTGGTTTCTAGTGCAATACTCTGATTTAGATACAATTCGGATTCTGTGGCGATATCGACGGTATTATATTGCTGGCGGAATTGGTTAAAGGTGCGCTCCGCATTATCAAGTTGCTGCTTTAAATCAGGTAACTTTTCATCTAGAAATTTTAAAGTCTGTGCAATTTCTGCCGAACTACGTTCAATATTCTGCTGACTATAAGCAGCTACGATAGCATTCAGTACTTTGGTAATATGTACTTTATCCTGGCCTTGATAACTGAGTCCCAAAATACCTATCGTTTTACCTTTTTCTTCTACAGAATAATTTGCTGCAATTAAATTAATGGCTGCAGGTAATGACAGTTTTTGAATCTGATAATTGCCGTTTAACTGATCCTGAGCATAGATCGCAATTTTCCAATTGCCGAGAGCAGAAGTAACTTGTACTGGCCGGTTAAGTGCTCCCTGAAATACGACTTCTTCTGTCTCAGGATTAGTTAAGCTAAAGCTTTGTTGCTGAAATTTGAGTAACAGACTTTTATCCAGATATGCTACTGGAATTTCAAGCTGACGGATCGTGAAGCTTTTTTGATCATCTTGAAAGTGCACAGCTTGAGGTTGATAGTCGGTTCGATAATTTGTACGTTGAAACAGACGATTACTAAAGGTGTCTTCAATGCTAGAGATTTGGATATCTAGATTTAAAAGGTCGATAACTGAACCTAAAATTAGCCGGGATTTTAAAATCTCTATTTCGTCTTGAGCATGAGATGTTTGTTCAACCATATCCGAAAGGTCACCTAGCAAAGCGGCTGATGCACCTTTAGTTTCTTCTACTTGGACTAGTGCATCCACAGAGTAGGTATCTGGTGTAACACGTAGATATAATAAGGCTGCAATTAGGCTGAGAAAGGTGCATAGGGCGATCAGTTGCCATTGTGCAATCAGGGAATAAAGTAACCCTTTTGCGTCAATTGTATCTTCGGTATTGTTATTTTTACTCATAATTTTGACATCAAAAGTTAAACGTAATTTTTCTAGTCTGTGATGAAGCATTCAATTAAGTTACAGGTTTCATCAAAGACCTGCTGCTCCTGCTGGTAATAATCTGGGGCATCTTAATTTTACTAATGGCCCAAATAAAGAATCTTGTCTCTGGTAAATACTCTGATGTGCTCTAGATGCTTTCATTGATACCAGAATAAGATTGGCTTTTTTTAATCTGTCCCACATTCAATTTTTTTGTGTATCTTGATTTATTGGTTACCTCATACTATTAATCTGGTATAGCGGTACTTACAATGCTTGAAAAAGGAATTATCTGACTGATAACACGTTGCCAACGAGTTAGACCTGTAGCATCCACATAGACAATATCGTTACTGCGCATTCTAAACTGGTTGGCCAGACCAAAATCACCCAGATTGCCTAGACTTAAGTGATACAGTTCAGTTATTTGATGATTGGGGTAGCTACGCACTACGTAAATTCGACCAGCACTGGCAGACAGTGGGTTAATCCCTAGGCTTTCACCTAAAACATCACTAAGAGTCATGCCTTGATCACGTACTGGCAGGGCTTCATTTCTGCCTGATTCACCAAGAACATAGATTTTCTGATTCTCACGAGAATTAACATATAAGGAATCATTTGGTTGAATTAACAGGTTATGTAGTGAGAATCCTGCTTTTTCTAAAGCAAGGGTATTCAGGTCATAGGTTATCCCTTGACGTACCAATTGAATAGACGTAGTGTCACCCCGCTCAGTCACCCCACCAGCTAGACCCAGCGCCGTATAAACACTCACCGGTTGGTCAGATAAATAAAATTGCCCACCTGCTCGTACATTGCCTAGAACCGAATAACGTTGTCCTTGATAGGCCTGCACACGCACGATTACATCTGGATTTTTTAAATAACGTGCCAGTTGACTGCGTAATTCCTGATTAATTTGGGAAAGGGTCTTTCCTGCTACTTTATAGCGATTGATTAATGGAAAATGAATATAGCCATTTTGGTCAATCTGATAGCTACTACCACCTTCGGTTGTCGCTGCACTGATTTCAGGATAGGCCCATAAGTGAATGGATAAAACATCACCCGGACTTAAATGGTAGTTACGCTTATTATTCTGGAATAAAAAAGCATAGTCTCGTTGATAATGAATTTGAGCAGGCTGTAAAGCAGGTAGGGTGTCTTGGCTCAGTTTTACGATGTTAACTTGAGTTCCCAATTCGGTTTGATAAACTCCCTCTTTTGGCAAATTATAGGTTTGAAGGCCGGAAGTTACCGCACAGCCGGCCGATGATAGGCTTATAGTTAAAATGCATAAAAAGTGTTGATATTTCACTTGAAACCCCTTTATTTTTATATAGAAATTATTAATTATTTAATTTCGAGGTATTTTACGTGATTAACGTTTAAAAACTATAACAAATTATATAGATTGTCCATACCTGTTTTTGGTTTTATTTTTCTTTGGCGCATAAATCTATGTTTAACGGTTTGTTTAAGAATAGAATTTCAGAATGAGTAAAGCTAAAGTGGTTTTTAATTAATTTTTAAGTATTTGATTTTAAATGTCTAATAAGTTGAAAGATGTAGAATCTGCTATCAATTAGCTTGATAAGATCTGATCTTTTCTCATTATCCTTCCATAACTAAAGGTTATGTACTAAGAAATGAGCTGGCACTGTTGCGAGAATCTCATAATTTTTTAATTCTAGAGCGGTTAATTATAAGAATTATATTTCTCGTGAAATTTACTATATATTTAAACCATTTTAGAAATATTATGTGGGTCAAGAATAAATTAATAATATATTGTTAATTTTGGAAAAACATATCAACCATTATAAAATATATTCTATCTAATATAGTCGAAAAGTGTCTAAAAAACAGTAGATATTTAGATTTGGATCAATATTAGAAGAAGACTTATTTATAAAGTGTAACTATTTTTGATGAAAAGTTTCTATCGGTAGTTGCTATGATAAAGCTAATTTATGCTATAAATGGCTCAAATCGAAAAAATATGTATAGCTAAAAATCGATTATAAAAAATAAAGTTTGGGAACTAAGAATGAATAAAAAGATATTAGTGACCGGAGGGGCCGGTTTTATTGGCTCTGCAGTAATCCGACATGTCATAAAAGATACGGACCATCGTGTTTTAAATATTGATAAGCTGACTTATGCCGGAAATTTAGAATCTCTAATTTCTGTCTCAGAAAACTCTCGTTACCAATTTTCTCAAACTGATATTTGTGATGGTACTGCTTTAACGGAATTATTTGCAGATTTTCAGCCTGATGCTGTGATGCATTTGGCAGCAGAGTCTCATGTGGATCGTTCGATTGATGGTCCTGCTGAATTTATTACCACCAATATCGTGGGTACCTATACGTTATTGGAGGCGGCAAGAAAATATTGGCAAAACCTTGATAAGGTCAAAAAGTCCCAATTTAAATTTCATCATATTTCAACCGATGAAGTGTATGGTGATTTAAATAGCACGAACGATCTTTTTACTGAAACCACCCCCTACGCGCCAAGTTCACCTTATTCAGCCAGCAAAGCCAGCTCCGATCATTTGGTGCGAGCTTGGTATCGAACCTATGGTTTCCCGGTAGTCGTGACGAACTGTTCCAATAATTACGGACCTTATCATTTTCCTGAAAAATTAATTCCATTGGTTATTTTGAATGCCTTGGATGGGAAGCCATTACCTGTTTATGGAAATGGTCAGCAGATCCGTGATTGGCTGTTTGTAGAAGATCATGCTCGTGCTTTATATCGAGTTGCTACTGAGGGCATTGTGGGCGAAACTTACAATATCGGTGGGCATAATGAAAAACAAAATATAGAAGTTGTTCAAACTATTTGTCAGATTCTGGATGAATTAAAACCACAGCCGAATAATCAGCCTTATGAAAGCCTAATTACTTTTGTCAAAGACCGGCCTGGACATGATTTACGTTATGCCATTGATGCCTCAAAAATTGAGCGTGAATTAGGTTGGAAGCCACAAGAATCATTTGAAACCGGCATCCGTAAAACGGTGCAATGGTATCTGAATAATTTGGAATGGTGCCGTCGTGTTCAGGATGGTCGCTATCAGCGTGAAAGATTAGGGGTGAGTGCATCATGTCAATAACAACAAAGGGCATTATTTTAGCGGGTGGTTCAGGGACACGTTTGTACCCTATCACTAAAGGCGTATCTAAACAGTTACTTCCTGTCTATGACAAACCGATGGTGTATTACCCGCTGTCTGTCTTGATGTTAGCGGGTATTCGCGAAATATTGGTGATTAGTACGCCTGAGGATATTGAGGGATTTAAACGTTTGTTGGGTGATGGTTCACAATTTGGTATTGAGCTAAGTTATGCGATTCAGCCCTGTCCGGATGGTTTGGCACAGGCATTTATCCTGGGTGAAGAATTTATTGGTCAAAGTAATGTTTGTTTGGTTCTTGGCGATAATATCTTTTATGGACAAGGTTTTACACCAATGTTACGCCAGGCGGCAGCGCGTCAGAAAGGTGCGACAGTATTTGGATATCAGGTCAAAGATCCTGAACGTTTTGGTGTGGTTGAATTTGATGATCAAAAACATGCTGTCTCAATAGTAGAAAAACCGCAACATCCGAAATCCAATTTTGCTGTGACTGGTCTTTATTTCTATGATAATGATGTGATCGAAATTGCCAAGCAGGTGAAGCCATCTGATCGTGGCGAGCTGGAAATTACCACAGTCAATCAGATGTATTTGGAGCGGGGTGATTTAAACGTTGAATTGCTGGGACGTGGTTTTGCTTGGTTGGATACAGGTACACATGGCAGTTTACTTGAAGCAGCTCAGTTTGTAGAAACGCTTGAAAAGCGTCAAGGTTACAAAGTGGCCTGTTTAGAAGAAATTGCACTGAATAATGGTTGGTTAAACAGAAATCAAGTCTTAGCAATTGGTCAAAGCATGAGTAAAAATGATTATGGCCAATATTTAATTTCGTTGGTAAATGAATAACTATGAGTCTCGTTCAATTAGTCGATTTACCAAGTTTTGGTGATGATCGAGGTGGTTTGGTTGCAATTGAGTCCAATCGATCCATCCCTTTTGAAATAAAGCGTTTGTATTATATTTTTAATACATCGGATAACAAACCTCGCGGTTTTCATGCACATATTGATTTAAAGCAGATTGCCGTGTGCGTAAAAGGGAGTTGTCGTTTTATTCTGGATGATGGACTCCATAAAGAAGAAGTGGTTTTAAATTCTCCAACACAAGGATTAATGATTGAAAGCTTAACTTGGCGCGAAATGCATGACTTTTCTGAGGATTGTGTTTTATTGGTTTTGGCGAATGGTTATTATGATGAAGATGATTATATTCGTGATTATGACCAGTTTTTAAAAGAAGTAAATAAACCTTTTATTCATTCATTATCTGATGTGCAATCTAATCAAATTGGTCAGAATACTCGTATTTGGCAATATAGTGTGGTTTTTAAAAAGGTTCAAATTGGTGAAAACTGCAACATTTGTGCGCATACATTAATCGAGAATGATGTCAAAATTGGAAATAATGTAACAATTAAATCAGGTGTTTATGTTTGGGAGGGAGTTACAATAGAAGATAATGTATTTATCGGACCGGGCGTAAGTTTTACCAATGACAAGAAACCAAGTTCTAAACAATATCCAAAATATTTTGAAAAAACAATTGTAGAACAAGGTGCCAGTATAGGTGCGAATGCAACAATTTTACCTGGTATTAAAATCGGAAGAAATGCATTGATTGGTGCGGGTGCAGTTGTTACTAAAGATGTTCCAGAAAATGCAATTGTTATAGGTGTTCCGGCCTATATTAAAGGGTATAAGTGAAATGCTTAAGCTAATTAAATTGCTATGCATTTCTTAATACAGAACTCTTAGAAAAAAAACTTGTTTTTTATTTAATATTCCATTGAGGAGTATTCATGAAAAGATAAAAGTTATTATATTCTAAGTTATATAAAACTATAAAAATTAGATAAGGTATAAAATAATGGCAAAAATATTGATTGGTGGAGCAGGAAGCGCACTTTCAGAAGGAGTGATTTTTTCACTGAAAAAAAATTCTAAAAATGAAGTCATTGGAATGGGTTCGGAACCAACAGATCTAGTGCAGTCTTCTGCTGTAAGAAAATATTATATTCCTTATGCTGATACACCTGAATATAAAAAGAGTCTGTTGGAAATTTTAAATAAAGAAAAACCTGATTTAGTCCATTTTCAGAATGATTTAGAAATATATCATGCATCTTTGATTCGTGATGAGATTACTTCTACAGGGGTGAAATTATTCATGCCAGAACACGAAGTTATCGATACTTGTGTTCACAAATTTAAATCTTATGAAGCCTTTACTAAGGCGGATATTAAAGTTCCTAAAAATATAATGATTAATAATCAAAAGGACTTGGAAGATGCCTTCAAATATTTAGGCGATAGTGATGGCAAAATATGGCTTAGAGCAAGTTCGATTGGTGGAGGAGGAAAGGGTTCACTTCCAACGAAAGATATTGATTTGGCAAAAGCTTGGTTAAATCATTACAACGGCTGGGGTGATTTTATCGCTGCTGAAATGTTGACAGCCAAAACTGTGACTTGGATGTCAATATGGTATCACGGTGATTTGGTAGTGGCGCAAACACGTGCTCGTAATGGATGGGCACATGGTAATAGAACAATTTCTGGAGTTACTGGTATGACTAAAGTTGGTGTGACAATGGAGTCTGAAATTGTGACAAATATTGCAATTAATGCGATTAAAGCTACAACCAATAAACCCCATGGAATTTTTGGCGTGGATATGGCATATGATACAGATGGTATACCGAATCCAACGGAAATTAATATTTCAAGATTTTTTACGACGATACGTTTTTTTACGGAAGCTGGAATTAATATGCCTGAAATATTTAAATGTCTAGCATTAGATGAAAGTTTTCAACCGCCTGTTAAGAAAATTAATCCTTTACCAGAGAACTTGATGTGGGTTAGAGGAATGGATAATGAACCTAAATTGATTACAAATGATATCCTTGAAAAGAATATCAACTTCTTATGAAAAATATTATTACTAATATGGGATATTTTATCAGGTGTAATCTATAGAATTAAATCAATATATAAGGCTAAAATGGTTCTGTTGGTTATATTTAAAAAATAAAATAATAAGTTTTAGTTTATAAAAATTATTTAGCTATATGGTATCAAAGTATGAATATAGTGTTTGATCTGGATGGTACTTTAATTTGCTCTAGAGAGCGAATGTTTTATTTATTTAGTGATTTAGTGCCAGAGTCTGATTTAACTTTTGATCAATATTGGGCATTAAAATTTTCTTATTTTTCTAATGTGGATATTCTTAAAAATTATTTGAATTACAAAGATGAACAAATATCAAGTTTTAAAATTCAGTGGATGAATTTAATTGAAGACGTTAATTACTTAAAATTTGATAAGCCAATAGTGGGCTGTTTAGATCAATTGGAAAGTCTGTCAGATAATGCAAATTTATTTTTATGTACAGCAAGACAGTCGAGTGATAAGACTTTTGAGCAATTAGATAATTTAGGAATGCTTAAATATTTTGAAAATATTCTAGTCACACAACAAAAAATTTCTAAAGAACATGTAATATCTAGCAGTATCTCAAATCTCTCAATAAACGATTGGATGGTTGGGGACACGGGTGAAGATATAAAAGCTGGGAAGAGTCTCGGTATAAAAACTTGTGCAGTATTATCAGGTTTTATGAATAAATTCAATTTATTAAGATATGGTCCAGATCAACTTATTTTCAATATAAGGGACTTTTTATATGAATAATAATATTCCGTTTCTTAATCTTCAATCCATTAATCATCAATATCGTCGAGAATTAATTGAAGCATGTACTTGTGTAATTGATTCAGGCTGGTATATAGATGGTAATGAGTTAAAACAGTTTGAACAAAATTTTGCAAATTACTGTGGAATACGGTTTGTAATTGGCGTTGCTAATGGATTAGATGCACTTATTCTGACTCTGCGAGCGTGGAAAGAGTTAGGTAAATTAAAAGATGGGGATGAAGTGATTGTTCCCTCTAATACGTATATTGCAAGTATCCTCGCCATTACAGCGAATGATCTAAAACCAGTGTTAGTTGAGCCAGATGTAGTATCTTTTAATATTGATACTAAAAAAATTGAAGCCGCTATTACTGCTAAAACTAGAGTGATTTTGCCTGTCCATTTATATGGACAGCTCGCTGCAATGCCGGAGATTATGGCCATAGCAGAGAAGTATAATTTATTGGTTTTAGAGGACTCTGCACAGGCACATGGTGCTGAAATATCCGGGAAAAAAGCAGGTAGTTGGGGCAATGCTGCAGGTTTTAGTTTTTATCCCGGTAAAAATTTGGGTGCACTTGGAGATGCTGGTGCTATTACTACCAATGATGCTGAACTGGCAAATATGCTTAAAGCATTACGTAATTATGGATCACACGAGAAATATAAAAATTTGGTGCTGGGTGTAAATAGCCGACTTGATGAAATTCAGGCGGCTATGTTGAATGTGAAATTAAAGTTTTTAGACCAGGAAACTCAGCATCGTCGTCAAATTGCAGACTTATATTTGAAAGAAATTCAAAATCCTGAAATTGAGATTCCTCTAAAAAATATCGATACACAAACTTATTTACAACATGTTTGGCATTTGTTTGTGATACGTACCAAGCATCGTGAAGCATTACAAAAATATTTGTTAGAGCATGGTGTACAGACATTAATTCATTATCCAATTCCGCCACATAAACAACATGCCTATAAGGAATGGAATGATTTGAGTTTTCCTATATCAGAACAGATACATGCAGAAATCCTGAGTTTGCCTATGGGACCTACCTTGACAATTGATAAGGCAAAGAAAGTTGTTCAATTGTGTAATGGTTTTAAAGCATAAATGAATTTACTCAAAACCAGCGTACTCAATGGAGTAGCAGTCTTAATTAAGACTGCCACCATGTTTGCATTGAATAAAGTTCTGGCTATTTATGTGGGGCCTGCTGGATATGCGGCAATAGGTCAATTCCAAAATTTTATTCAGATGGTCACCACTTTTGCTGGAAGCGCCATTAATACTGGTGTAGTTAAATACACTGCGGAATATCATGAAGATAAAGATAAACAACGGGCAATTTGGCAAACGGCTGGGGTCTTGGTTACCGTATGTAGTCTTTTATTGACGGTACTTATAATTTTATTTCAAAAAAGCCTGACAATTTATTTATTTCAATCTGCTGAATACCAATCGGTATTAGTATGGTTTGCTGTTTTTTTGTTTTTTTTTAGTTTTAATGCATTATTGCTTGCCATTCTAAATGGTAAAGAAGAAATTGCTAAACTTGTGACTGGAAACATTATTGGTAGCCTGTTTTCATTTATTGTTACTTCATTTTTAGCTATGAAATTTGGCTTAAAAGGTACATTAATTGCATTATCTATTTATCAATCCATTAATTTAGTAGTAACAATGATATTATGTTCTAGAACAGATTGGTTTCAATTTAAATCTTTTTTTGGAAAGGTTGATAAAAAAATTGCTAAGCAATTAAGTGCCTTTGCTTTAATGGCTTTGGTAAGTGTTGTTTTTGGTAATTTTGCTCAAATTTGGTTAAGAAAAATTATTATTGCTGAATTTGGTATAAGTTATGCGGGTTATTGGGATGCAATGACTAAATTAAGTGGTGGTTATCTAATGCTGATAGGCACAATTTTAAGTGTATATTATGTACCAAAATTATCTCAATTACATAAATATATAGAAATAAGAAAAGAGGTATATTATGGATATAAATGGATATTACCACTAGCAGCGACAACCTGTTTGACCATTTTTATATTGAAAGAATGGATAGTTCGTTTGCTATTTACAGATCAGTTTTTACCTATGTTGCAGTTACTTTCATGGCAATTATTAGGTGATGTTATAAAAATAGGTAGTTGGATTGTATCTTTTATGATGCTAAGTAAGGCAATGACTAAAATCTTTATTTTTACTGAAGTTTTTTTTGCGTTAAGTATTATTCCATTAACATTGTTTTTTATATATTTTGAGGGATTTAAAGGGGTTGCGATTGCATTTGCCGTAAACTGTTTATTATATTGGATAGTTTGTTCCTATTTGGCATTTAAAAAATTAAAAGAGGTTTAGATGACACACTTAATAACTATAATCGTACCTATGTACAATGAAGAACAAAATGTGGCATCTTGTGTTGATGTCTTAAAAAGTCAAACGGATCAGAAGTTTGAGGTGGTTTTTGTAGATGATGGATCAACTGATAAAACAGTCGAAAAGTTAAAGTATTATTTAGAATCAAATGTAGAGTTTAGCTATAAGATTATACAACAAAAAAATAAGGGTGCAGCTGGAGCAAAAAGAACAGGTATAGAAAATGCTTCATCACAATATATTATGGCGTATGATTGTGATGATAGGCTATCAAAAAATTTAATTGAAAAAATTTATGCAATCCATAAAGATCAAAATGATGTGGACATCATTATACCAAATATGGAAATACAGGGGGAAAATGGAAATTGGAAAAATTTAAATTTTTATACTAAAGATACCTCTTTAAATTCTATAGAATGTATAAAAAATACATTAAATGGTTGGCATGTACATGGATGTTTCACATGTAAAAGATCAATTTTTATAAAAAGTTGTATAGACTATGAAGATTTTAATGTTGAAAGTAGCAATTATATTAATAATGATGAAGTAATAGCTCGATTGATTTTTTTAAATTCTGAAAAAATAATACGTAGTGATGCTGTATATTATTACTGCTATAACAAAAAGTCTCTGACAAAAAAAGTTAATAATTTAAGCTATTTAATGATAAACAATGCCTTTATAACAGATGAAATATTTTCAAATAAAAAAGAATTAGAATCGAATGTTAAAGCAGAGTTGGTCGCTGTTATTTGGGGAGCTTTTGTATATATGTATAAAAATAAACTACAACTTGAAAACTTGTTGGTATGGAAGAAAGTAGTTGGCGATGCAATACAAAAACTTAATTATTTAAAGTTAATAGGAAAGTTGGATTTTAAGAAAAAATCACAATTAACAATATTAAAATTAATAAATATATTTTGAGGACCCTATGACTGAGCCTTTGGTTTCAATAATAATTGCAAGTTATAATCATGAAAACTTTATAAAGGATAGTATTCAAAGTGCAATTGATCAAACTTACCAAAATCTTGAATTGATCGTTATTGACGATGGCTCTAAAGATGGTTCTGTAGCCAAAATTAGAGAAATAATTCCCCAGTGTGAAAAAAGGTTTATTCGTTTTGAATTTAGAAGTCGAGCTAATAAAGGTTTATGTGCGACTATAAATGAAGCTTTAGAATGGTGTGAAGGGAAGTATCTTTCCCCATTCGCTTCAGATGATATTTTGCTACCTAAAAAAATATCCCATCAAATTGAAATAATGGAAAAAAGACCTGACATTGTCGCTCTCTTTGGAAATATTAATTATATTGATGAAAATAATATAATAAAAAGAAGTGAATCTAGAAAATCAAGGGAATATTCTTTTGATGATATACTGCTTAATAAGCATATTATTCATGCATGCACTCAATTAGTTAGGTCTAATGCTATTAAACAAGTTGGTGGTTATAATCCTGCGATAGTAATTGAAGACTTGTATATGTTATTAAAATTGGTAAAGATAGGTAAAATATTTGTAGATGATAATATTGTTTCTAATTATAGGCTTCATGCTAATAACTCGATAAAGCGTAATACTTTTATTTACAATGGTTGCTTGGATGTTTTAAAAGAATATAGTGAGCATCCACTTTATCTCAGAGCTATATATAGAATGGTGTGGGGATATGCTGCAGCACTTGCATTGGAAAATAAAGAATTTAGTTTCAAGGTGATGAAAAATATACTTCTTATATCTCCATGGTCAATTTTTTCTAAAAATTTTCTTCGATATGTGAGAAATTATTTACTTAGATAACGGGGTGCATGTGGTTATTTATTGGTTGATTTGGATCTATGTGGGTATTGCGAACCTAATAGGATCATATAAAAACTATACTAGTAAAATAATATTTTATTTCACTATAGTATTTATTTTTCTATTTGTAAGTTTTAGATATGAAGTAGGAGCTGACTGGGGAAACTATTTATTTTGGTACGAATATTCTTCCAAGCAGTCTTTGAGGGAAATAATTCATGGTAGTGATCCAGCATATAATCTTCTTAACTATTTAAGTAATTATCTTGGATATTCAGATACTATTTTGGTTAATACTATTTCTAGTTTTCTTGTACTGTTTTTTTTAACGAAAACTGCTTTAAAATTAGAAAAATATTGGTTAGTGATATTGGTATATTTCCCTTACCATCTTCTAGTAGTATCTATGAATTATAATCGCCAGGCTGTTGCTATTAGTATTAGCTTATGGGCATTTTGTAAACTATTAGAAAATAAATTTTTTCAATTTACGTTTTTGATTTTTTTAGCAGCTCTATTCCATCAAACAGCGATTACTTTACTATTATTTTTACCTGTTCTTCTATCTATTAAGTTTCAACTCTCTAAAGTTTTTAATATATTTTATATTATAATATCATTAATTTTGCTTTTAGGTTTGCTCTATTATTTTAGCTCGAGCAATGTAAATATGTATCTTCAAGGCAATGAGGATATGAGCTCCAAGGGATTTTTTGTACGCTGGCTATACCATTTAATACCTATATTTTTATTTTATAAATATAATTTTATTTTTAAAGAACACAGGTCTTATCCGGTAATTCGCTATTTTAGTATATTGGTTTTATTTATACTTCCATTAGGTATGATTTTTTCTACTTTGTCAGATCGTTTTAATCTCTACTTAATATTCTTTGATCTATTTGTTATTTGTACAGTTTTTGATTATTTAACGAATAAAAATAAAATCGTATTTCTTGGTGCATTAATATTATTTTATACACTGCAAATGTATATATGGTTTTTTTATGGGGAGTGGGCAGTAAAAGCTTGGATTCCTTATAAAAATTATATTTCTAACTACTTATTTAATAATGTATTCTAATGAAAATTTTATATGTGATAACAGGACTTAGTGGAGGCGGTGCAGAAAAAGTGGTTGCAGATTTGGCTGATCAAATGCAATTACGAGGTCATCAAGTTAAAATAGCTTATTTAAAAGGAATGAACATAGTTGTAAAGCCTAACTCTCAAGCTATTGAATTGATTTATTTAGGTTTTGAAACGTTAAGTGATTTTATTTTTGCATCAAAAAAATATCGCGAATTAATTGCTTTTTTTCAACCTGATATAGTACACGCCCATATGGTACATGCAAATATTTTTTCTCGGTTAAATCGTATAGGGTGCTCTATACCAAAGCTCATTTGTACCGCACATAGTAATAATGAGGGTGGAAAGTTGAGAATGTTGGCTTATCAATTTACAAAGTCACTATCTAATTTAGATACAAATGTTAGTAAGCGTGCAGTAAATGAGTTTATTGAGAAAAAAGCATTTAATGAATCAGCTCTAGCCATCTATAATGGTATAGATTTATGTAAATATAATAAATTTGATATTAGTATGGATGAAATTTTAGGTGATACAAAAAAAAGTGCAACTAAAATTTTGTTAGCTGTTGGTCGGTTAAATATAGCTAAAGACTATTCTAATTTGCTAAAAGCATTATTCGTTATTAAAACTACACAAAATTCTAGCTTTAAATTATATATTGTAGGTGAGGGGGAAGAAAGATCGCATATTATTGAGCTAATAAGTAGCTTAGGTCTTACACATTCTGTAGAGTTATTAGGTCGTCGTGATGATATTCCAGCACTAATGTCAGCGGCAGATATTTTTGTATTATCGTCTGCTTTTGAAGGCTTTGGTCTGGTGGTCGCGGAGGCAATGGCCTGTGAAACTTTTGTTGTGGCGACAGATTGTGGAGGAGTAAAAGAAGTTATGGGTAATACCGGTATTTTAGTACCACCCAAAGATAGCCTAGCTTTAGCACAAGCATTAGTTACTGCGATGAACATGTTTGAAGTAGATATAAAAAAGAATAATGTAAAAGCATTACAACATATTAAAAATAATTTTGATTTACAAATAATTGTAGAAAAATGGCTAAATCTCTATGAAAAATAAAAAAATAATTATTATTGGTACAACCGCATACAATCTTTATGGCTTTCGTAAAGATTTTATCTTGGCTTGCAAAAAGAATGGCTATCAGGTATATACTTTTGTATCCGAATACAATGATGAATGGCTAGATAAAATTACAAACTTAGGTGCTATTGCAGTAACCTATAAGCTTAGCCGTGGTGGACTTAATCCATTGGATGATCTGAAATCCACCTATCAACTTATTAAAAAAATAAAAGAAATTCAGCCAGATATTGTATTTCCATATTCGACCAAACCAGTGATTTATGCTACTTTAGCTGCTTATAAAGCAAATGTACCTTATATTTATGGGATGATTGAAGGACTGGGTTCACCTTTTACAATTCATAAACAAGGGCAAAGCTTCAAGACTAAATTTATAAGGTTTATGCAAGTGTGTTTATATCGTCTTGCATTTCCATATTTAGATAAAATTATTTTTTTAAACCATGATGATCCTAAAGATTTAGTAGAACAATATAATATCTCTCACAAAACTAATGCGATTGAAGTGTTGGGACCTATTGGCCTTAATTTACAAGATTATGTTTATAAAAAATGGGATGAGGAAAAAAGCATATCCTTTATTTTTGTAGCTCGATTAATCGCTGAAAAGGGAATATTTGAATATTTAGAGGCTGCAAAAATAATAAAAAAACAATATCCTGAAGTGTCATTTAAAATTATTGGTGGTTTGGATATTGGAAATCCCACAGGTTTAAAACAAGTAGAATTGGATCAGTTAATAGAGACAGGTATTATTGAGTACGAGGGATTTGTTACAGATGTTGATCAACGAATATGCGATAGTGCAGTATTTGTATTGCCTTCGTATTATCGAGAGGGTGTCCCGCGCAGTACGCAAGAAGCAATGGCTATTGGACGTCCAGTGATCACAACCAATGTGCCAGGATGCCGTGAAACCGTAGTAGAGGGGGTGACAGGTTTCCTTATCCCAAAATGGGATGTGGCTGCATTAGTGAAAAAAATGATTTACTTTATAGAACATCCTGAGCAAGTCAATACAATGGGCTATCAAGGATTTTTATATGCTAAACGACATTTTGATGCTGATATAATAAACGATAAGCTGTTACAAATTATAGGAGTTAATAATTCATAATTATCTTTTAAATAAAAAATTTCTATATTTTATTTAAATATGAATTGGAAAAATGATTGGTTCTTGTTTGATATAAAAAAATTAGATTTAAATTAATATAATAAATTTTGGTGAGGAAGTAATGAATTATAAAATACAAATATATACGAATTCTGAAAAAGAAGCTTGGAATGAATTTTTATTAAATTGCAAAAATTATCATTTCATGTTTAATCGTGATTTTATGGACTATCATTCTGATCGTTTTGAGGATTTTTCATTAATATTTAAAGATGAGAAAGATAAAATCGTTGCATTATTACCGGGAAATATTAAGGATAACATTTTTTATAGTCATGAAGGTCTATCTTTTGGTGGTTTTTTGATTGATAAAAATTTTCATACCATTGATATGGTAGAGATTTTTTCACAAATGAAGGTCTTTTTAAAAAATAAAAATATTAGCAAAATTATATATAAATGTATTCCTGTTATATATCATAAATATCCGGCGCAAGAAGATTTATATGCTTTATTTATAAATGAAGCTATACTTTATCGTAGAGATGTTAGCTCTTCTATTTATTTGGATGAAGGGTATGTATATTCAGAGAGCAAGAGGAGATCAATTAATAAAGCAAAGAAAAAGGGATTGATTTGTGTTGAAGTGGATCAACCTAGTCTTGTTTGGGGAGTAATTCGTGAAGTATTGAAAGATAATCATAATCAATGCCCTATACATAATGAAATTGAAATAGATTTATTAAAAAGTAAATTTCCTGATAATATAAAAGCTTATCAGTGTTGCTTGGATGATGAAATAATTGCAGCAGTAGTCACTTTCGAAACCGATAGAGTAGTTCATACTCAGTATTTGGCGTGTAACACTAAAGGAAGAGAAGTGGCGGCATTAGATTATCTTATAGATTTTTTAATAAATAAAAATATTAAATCCGCTAAAATATTTAATTTGGGAATTTCAAATGAAAATGAAGGAAAATATTTAAATATTGGGCTGATTACTCAAAAAGAAAGGTTCGGTGCTCGTGCAATTATTCATGATTTTTACAACGTCAGTTTATAATATTTTAATATTAAGAAGTATTACTTCCTAAGAAGTAATACTTCTTAAGAGGTAATTTTAATTAACCTTATTTTTGTGTAAGCTTTTTTGATTTATTCTGATGAAGAATTAGTACAGAAATTTTAAAAATAAAAATCATGATTAAAAAGCCAGTCAGCATACTTCCTCCTCATATATCGACTTCTCTTTATTTAAATTTTAGCCACTTTAATTGGTTTGTTGGTTTATTAATTTATATTGTGGGCGACTATTGAAAATTATTTTTTAACTGTCTTATATATTAATCTTGTTTATATAAATTTCATTTAATTATGAATTAATAAAATACATTTTTTTACATTTTTAAAAATATAACTAATCACCTATTTCATATGACATTAATTTTTTTAATAAAAATATTTATCATGATATTTATTTAATTAAAATATAGATATCCAATAGGCTTTTATTTTTAATTAACTGATTTTATTGTATAATTTATAAATTTTATTTTTTTGTTTATCATTTATTGTTGGTTTTATTTAATAAAAATTGCTTATAAGAAATGTTAATTGTGTTCTATAAACTCAAAGATTAAGAATTTTTGTAAGAAATCATCTCTACTTAAAACAAAAAGCAATTGATATGATTGGAGAATAGACATATTGAGGTGTTTATTAATGACTCTAAAAGAACAAAAAAATACAATGAAAAACTGTAAAGAAAGTGCTTTCGTGATGTATAAGCCTTTATATCTTGAAAAAAATGATATTTCTTTGCAGAGATATTCCAATAATATCTATACATGTAATACACAATCTACAAAAATTTCTTTAAAAAACGATCAGATAAATACATCCGATAACAAAAAATCTTGGGGTGATGAAAATGATATTTTATTAAAAAATTCTATTAAAAATACTGAATATTTTTATTTTGTTAACAATATTTTTAGGTATAAAGGGGAAGTGTTAAAGCGACTGGTTGATATAGTTATTTCATTAATCGCTTTATTAATATTGTTTCCGATTTTTATTATAGTCGCTTATAAAGTTAGGAAAAATCTTGGTTCACCAGTATTTTTTTATCAAGAGCGTCCAGGAAAAAATGGCAAACTCTTTAGAATGATTAAATTTCGTTCTATGAAGGATTTATGTGCTCCAGATGGAAGTCCCTTACCAGATGAGCAACGTATCACGCCTTTCGGGCAAAAATTGCGTGCGACCAGTTTGGATGAAATGCCTCAACTGATTAATGTATTAAAAGGTGATATGAGTATTGTTGGACCCCGTCCGATGCTCAAAGAATTTGTGGAATTGTATTCTCCTGAACAAGCACGTCGTTTGAATGTTCGTCCCGGTATGACAGGTCTGGCACAAGTCAGTGGACGTAATGAGTTGGATTACGAAGAACGTTTTAAATATGACGTCTGGTATGTTAATAATCATAATTTATGGGTCGATTGTAAGATCATGTTTAAGACGGTTATCGTCATGGCAAAATGTGAAGGAATCAATGCACCTGGCCATGTCGGACCTTCATTATTTAAAGGTAACAATTTTCAAAGCAAATAGATGAGTTAAAACTTCCATTAAAATAATTAGTAGTAAAGCTTATGATTAAAAAGGCTATTTTACCCGTTGCGGGTTTGGGTACTCGGTTCTTACCCGCAAGTAAATCTATTCCTAAAGAAATGGTCATAGTGGTTGATCGACCTGTGATTGAATATGCAGTACGTGAAGCTATAGATGCTGGTATAGAACAAGTTATTTTGGTGACCCACTCCTCTAAAGTAGCGATCGAAAATTATTTTGATAGAAACTTTGAGCTAGAAACTACATTAGAACAAAAACAGAAATTTGATTTACTTGCAGAGATTACTGATATTGTGCCATCTCACGTCACCATTGTGAGTATTCGCCAGCCGCAGCCTTTGGGACTGGGGCATGCAATATTGTGTGCTAAAAATATTATAGGAGGAGATGATTTTGCTGTTTTGCTGCCAGATGTACTGGTAAAGGCTCGTTCCAGACAACAGGATCTTGCTCAAATGATACAGCGTTATCAGATCTCTCGTGCAGCTCAGATTATGGTTGAGGCTGTACCTGATCATCTAGTAGATCAATATGGCATTGTAGAGGTAGCACAGATTCCAGCTGAAGCTGAAAGCCAACTGGTGCAGAGTATTGTAGAAAAACCGGTAATAGGGACTGCACCGTCGAACTTGTCAGTCGTTGGACGCTATGTGCTTCCAGCCAAAATTATGCAATTACTGGAACAGACCCCCAAAGGGGCTGGAAATGAAATTCAGCTTACTGATGCGATTGCAATGCTACAGCAGACAGATCCAGTAGAAGCTTACCGTATGTCTGGGCAGGCTTTTGATTGCGGTAGTAAGTTGGGTTATCTAAAAGCCGTTTTACACTATGGAATTGAACATGCTCAACTGGGAGCAGAATTTAAGCAGCTAATAAGAAAATTAGATCTCTAAAAAAAAATATAAATGCTGTTTGGAGAAAGAAAAATGAAAATTGCGATCTTTGGTGCAACCTTGCACGCTGCATTAATGGCGGGAGTATGGGCTGAAACAGGGCATCAGGTATTGTGGTGGACTGAATTCGATATTTCTATTTCCATTGACGCACTAAATCTGGATCAGGCTTTGTTTACTTTACTGCAGCAACAGCAGCAGCAGGGACGATTAACATCGACTACATTAGACACGCTGCCCCTAGACATAGATGTGTATTTTTTTGCTTTCAATCCGTCTAGAGTGGCACAAGCTTTGGATGTCGCTACACAACTGAGTCTCAAGCCATTGATTCACCCAAAATTAATGATCAATGGTTCAACTTTTGGTTTGCATGGTACGGCACAGTTTGCACAAATTTTAAGTCAAGATTTTTGGGTCTATTTACCGGACATGATTCAAGAGGGCCATCCACTGGGCAGTTTTACCCAAGCAAAACAGGTGGTGATCGGAGCACAGGATAATTCTGCTGTTCGGTGTCAGGTTCGCGAATTATTACGTCCATTTTTTCCATTGCAACATCAGTATTTATTTATGCCGATTCTGGATGCTGAATTCACCAAACTCAGCATTTCAGGAATGCTTGCAACACGTGTTAGCTATATGAATGATCTGGCACAGGTGGCAGAGAAATTACATGTTGATATTGAGAATGTCCGTTTAGGAATGGGAGCAGATAGCCGAATTGGCGCTATTTACCTGCATCCTGGTGTTGGGTTCGGTGGAGAAAATTTTTCACGTGATGTCATAACCTTATCTAAAACACTTAGTAATACTGGTATCAGTAGCCAGTTGTTACAGCAGGTATGGGAGATCAATGAACAGCAAAAAGAAATTTTGTTCCGAAAATTGTGGAATTATTATTGCTGTGATCTTTCGGGTAAAACAATAGCTATTTGGGGAGCCTCTTTTAA
The DNA here is from genome assembly GCA_029267635.1 of Moraxellaceae bacterium. Lineage (GTDB taxonomy): Bacteria > Pseudomonadota > Gammaproteobacteria > Pseudomonadales > Moraxellaceae > Acinetobacter. Next base: position 48,214 of record JAJUIK010000015.1, read on the forward strand.
AGCAAATACAAGCAGTATAGTTAACTCTCCAGTACATACCATGTTACAGGCTTTATGGGCACAAGGTGTGATAGTCAAACTGCATGACCCACAAGCTTTGGAGCAGATTGAAGCACAATATGGTTCACGTCATGACCTAATTTTATGTCAGGAGTCCTATGAAGCCGCTCGGGATGCACATGCCCTATGTCTCATTACAGCATGGCAATCCTATTACAGTCCAGACTATCAGCGCTTAAAACAACAGATGGCCCATCCTTTTATTCTCGATGGCCGAAATATTTATGATCCTGCTTATGTCAAAGCGCAAGGATTTGCTTATGAAGGGGTTGGACGTGCATGAATAATCTTGGTGGAAAATTTTATGACTCTGCCCAGTTTGGTAGAGCTTACCATGAGCTACTCCAGTTAGCTCAAAACTTTAGGCAACAACATTTAAATACGTTATTCGCACGAGAATACAATCGTTTTGAACGCTATTCGGTGCAAATAGAACAGATTTTACTGGATTTTAGTAAGCACCGTATTGATCAAACAATATTGCAACAGTTATGCAATTTGGCTGAACAGCAGCAATTACCTAAATGGATTGATCAACTGTTTTCTGAGCAACCTATTAATTATACGGAACAGCGTGCGGCTATGCATTGGGCACTGCGTTTACCCAAGCATGATCGTCACTATCCAGAATTGGCCAAGCAAGTGCATGAGCAGTTGGATCGCATGTATCAGCTGGTGGAAAAAATCCATGCTGGGCAATATCGGGGGGCAACTGGCGCAGTGATCCGCGATGTCGTAAATATTGGTGTGGGAGGTTCTGACCTTGGTCCGCATATGGTCAGTGATGCCTTGATTGACTTTAAAGTTCAGACGAGCATGCCTCTACAGATGCATTTTGTATCGACCATGGATGGCAGTCAGTTATCCGATTTATTACATCAGCTCCGTCCTGAAACCACCTTATTCGTCATTTCATCCAAATCTTTTGGCACTATTGATACCCTATCTAATGCACAAACTGCACGACAATGGCTCGAAAAAGCTTTGGGGACACATCCGCATATTGTGAAAAGCCATTTTATTGGTATATCGGCAAAATCTGAAAAAATGACTGCATGGGGCATAGCACAGCAAAATCAGTTACTGCTTTGGGACTGGGTTGGAGGGCGTTATTCCTTATGGTCTTGTATTGGCCTACCGATTGCACTGATCATTGGTGTCGATGGATTTAAACAGCTATTGGCGGGTGCTTACGCGATGGATCAGCATTTTAAGCAAGTACCTTTTCATAAAAATATTCCGGTAATTATGGCTTTGTTAGGTATCTGGAACAGTAATTTTCTGAATATGCGAACCCATGCTGTGTTGCCTTACGATGGCCGTTTAAAATACTTTGCCGCATATTTACAGCAACTCGAAATGGAGTCCAATGGCAAGTCTATTCAGCGTGATGGAGAGAAAACTGATCTTGATACCTGTCCAATTATCTGGGGGGAAGTGGGTCCTAATGCTCAGCATGCTTTTTATCAATTGCTCCATCAAGGCACGCAAGCGGTGAGCTGTGATTTCATTGCACCGGTAAAGCGTTATAATGCCAACCATTTTACCTATGTGAAAAATGCAGGTGCTCTGATTGAGCAACATTATTTGGCTTTATCTAATTGCTTGGCTCAATCCCGTTTATTGGCATTTGGTAATCAGGCATTGGATGCTAGTGAGCTTGAACAGTTACCTGTCTATAAACAATATGAGGGTAACCAGCCAAGTTCAACTTTGTTATTAAAAGAACTCAACCCTTATAATCTGGGTATGTTGATCGCAGCCTATGAACATAAGGTTTTTGTGCAATCTGTAATTTGGAATATTAATCCGTTTGATCAATGGGGCGTAGAAAAAGGTAAGGAAATTGCCAATCAACTGCTACCGATTTTAAATGGGCAGCAAACGGATCTTTCACAATTTGATGATTCGACCCGAGGCTTGTTAAAAATTTTATTAGGAAAAATTCATGACTAAGATTTTAGTTACCGGTGGAGCGGGTTATATTGGTTCGCATACCTGTGTGGAGTTACTTAATGCCGGGTATCAGGTGGTGGTATTGGATAATTTGTCTAATAGCTCGCTTGAAGCTTTAAATCGGGTGCAGGAATTAACTGGAAAAGTGCTGGACTTTGTTGAGGGTGATATTCGCGATGCGCAGATGCTTGATCAGATTTTTGCCCAACATCAGATTGATGCAGTCATCCATTTTGCCGGTCTAAAAGCAGTGGGTGAAAGCCAGCAGATCCCATTAACTTATTTCGATAATAATATTGTAGGTTCCATTAGCCTTGTTCGGGCAATGGAACGTGCGGGCGTATTTACTCTCGTGTTTAGTTCATCAGCGACGGTATATGGTGAAGATCATCCTTCCCCATTGAATGAAGAAATGCCAACCGGAATGCCAACCAATAACTACGGTTATACCAAGCTGATTGTTGAGCAGTTACTACAAAAGCTCTCTATGACTGATGAACATTGGTCGATTGCCTTACTGCGCTATTTTAATCCGGTTGGAGCACATCAAAGTGGCCGTATCGGAGAAGATCCACAAGGTATTCCAAATAATTTGATGCCCTATGTGACTCAGGTGGCAGTAGGCCGCCGTGAAAAATTGTCGATTTATGGCAATGATTACGATACGGTGGATGGTACAGGGGTGCGTGATTATATTCATGTGGTGGATTTAGCGAATGCTCATTTATGTGCTTTAAATAACCGCTTACAGAACGTGGGTTGTCGTGCCTGGAATATTGGTACTGGAAATGGTTGTTCAGTACTGCAGGTAAAAAACACTTTTGAGCAGGTAAATGGAGTACCCGTACCTTTTGAGTTTTCACCACGTCGTCCGGGTGATGTCGCTATCTGTTTCGCCGATAATTCCCGTGCCGTTGCTGAACTGAACTGGAAGCCACAATACACTTTAGAAGATATGCTTGTGGATAGCTGGAATTGGCAAAAGCACAATCCAAAGGGTTATAAAGGTAACTAAATTATTTTCACTAAATTTTTTCTTAAGAAACAGTACTCATCAGGAGAGTAGTTTCTTACAGAGAAGATATTCCCTTGCTCTAGTTGAATGGGAACTGATTAATTATTGCTAATCAGTGCAGTCAACTCATCCACATAATGACTCATTGGGCGTACAGTTCTGCTTGCTTGACTTTCAATATTCAAACGCAGTAATGGTTCGGTATTGGAAGCACGCAGATTGAGACGCCAGTCCCCGAAGTCTAGACTTACACCATCGGTACGGTCAATTTGGGGATTTTGCTCGGCATAGTGGTCTAAAATCCGCTGAATAATCGTCTGAGTGTCTGCCACCTTAAAGTTGATCTCGCCAGAACAGGAGAAACGGTCAATCATGTTTTCCACTAGAGTGGAAAGTGCGTGTCGGGTTTCCGAGAGCAGCGCGATGGTGAGCAGCCAGGGAATCATACCACTGTCACAGTAGGCAAAATCACGGAAGTAATGGTGCGCGCTCATCTCGCCGCCATAGATCGCATTCTGTTCGCGCATAACCTGTTTAATAAAGGCATGGCCGGATTTGGACTGCACTGCTTGCCCTTGATAACGTTGGATAATATCCAGAGTATTCCAGACCAGACGCGGATCATGCACGATTTTTTCACCGGGTTGTTTCATCAGGAAGACTTGCGCCAGTAAACCGACAATATAGTAGCCTTCAATAAATTGGCCTTTTTCATCAAATAGGAAGCAGCGGTCGAAGTCACCATCCCATGCAATTCCCATATCTGCTTTGTGTTTAAGTACTGCATCCCGAGTACTGTCGCGGTTTTCAATTAAAATTGGATTGGGAATGCCATTCGGGAAAGTACCATCCGCTTCATGATGGATTTTGATGAACTCTACCGGCACATTCAGTGCCTGAAATCTCTCTTCGATTGCATCAATGACATGACCAGCAGCACCGTTACCGGCATTCACCACCAGTTTGAGTGGGCGGATTTTGCCTGGCTCAATATAGGTCATCAGATGATCCACGAATTCCGGTAGGATATTGTAGTGCTTGGTCGTGCCTTTTGTACTTACTTCAACAAATTTACCCGATTCAGCCAGAGCCTGAATTTCTTTGAGACCGGTGTCAGCACTGATCGGACGGGCATTTTCACGCACTAACTTCATGCCATTGTAGTCCATCGGGTTGTGACTGGCTGTAATTTCAATGCCGCCTTGCACATTTAGATGAAAGGCCGCGAAATACACTTCCTCTGTGCCGGTCATGCCGAGGTCGAGCACATCGACACCCGCATCATTCAGACCATTAATGGTGGCCTGTTTCAACGCTTCACTGCTGAGACGGATGTCACAACCAATGGCTACGGTTTTGGGCTGATAGATTTGTCCATAAGCACGGCCGATTTTATAGGCGATGTCTTCATTCAGTTCAGTGCCGAGTTGGCCACGGATGTCGTAAGCTTTAAAGCAAGTGAGTTGTGTCATTTTTTTCTCATTATTATATTGATGGAGCTGTACTAGATGAAAGTTAAGTTCTAGTCCAAAGTGGTAACGTTTTTAATTGTGGTTTTGGACTCCGAAATTATATCTAAACTCGTATTCTTTAACGATTGAGTAAAATTATTTTAAATTTTTGAAGTGTTCTCTTTGTTTGATTTCAAAAATACTCAATAATTGGATTTTTAAAATTTTTCTCTAATAGAAATTAGTGTATTCAGTTTATCTTAGTTATAACAACCATAAGTGAATGGATTTAAACAATTAATTGTATACTGGCTAAAATCAGCTACATCACGTGCATGGTAACTATGCCAATAAATTGTATACACCACAAGATCGGCAGTAATTTTTCTTCAATATTCTGGTCATTAATGTTTTGATTTGGTGCTAAGAACTACGTGTAGACTTTACCATCATAATTGGGTAAGTCAAACACAATCACTTTTCCTGCAGCACTGCGTTTACCTCTCCTTGATCCGCCAAAATTAATTTTATTAAATTCAATTTTTCATCGAATACCAGGAAATTCTTTATCGAGATGATGCTCGATAATTTTACGAATTTTGGTGTAAAAGAGCGCTACAGAATTATGGGGTATTTCCAATAAATCTGCAGCTGCTCTATCCGCCACATTTAATAAGAATAAAAAAGCTTGAGTAACTTTGATTGTATTTTATTTCTTAATTTACAATCTGTTACTTCAGTTTTATAGATTGGCATAATACTCATCTAGTACTACTCTTTAGTCTTTTTCTTTGGCTTTATAGCTATAGGCATAATTATACCCATACCCATACCCATACCCACCTGCTGCACGCTGGATATCGTTCAGGACAAAGCCATTGACTTTACTACCCGCTTGCTCAAAGCGGTTGAGTGTTAGTTCCAGCTCTTTCATTTGGGTTTGCACATAACGTGCCACCACCAGATTTACCCCGGCATGTTGTGACACGATAATACCATCGGTCACAGCCAGAACAGGTGGTGTATCAATAATGATATGGTCATATTGAAGACTCAGCTGCTGCAGCAATTCAGCAAATTGAGCTGAGCTGAGCAATTCTGATGGATTGGCTGGGCTTTTACCGCGTGGCAGTAGCTGCAGATTGTCAATTTCTGTATTGCGAATGACCTGTTCTAAGGTGCTTTGATTATTGAGGTATTCAGCCAAACCTGGCTGGTTGTCGCGGTGGAAGTATTTATGCAAATAGCCACGACGTAAGTCAGCATCAATAATCAGTACCCGCTTATTATTTTGCGCCATGATGGTAGCTAGGTTACTGCAAACAAAGGATTTACCCACTTCAGGTGCCGGGCCTGAAATCATGATAATATTGTTTTTTGCCTGACTGAGTGCAAAATGAATCGCGGTACGCATGCTGCGCAGACTTTCAATGGCAATATCGTCATTATGCTTGAGTGCCAATAAAGGCAGGATCTTTTTCTTTTTCAGAAATTTTAGACTTCTTTCCTGAATAGGCGAGTGGGGTACAGCAGCATAAACCGGCAGATCCAACTCGTTTTCGATCTGACTGGCATCCTTCACACCAGAGCGTAGCATATTGCGTAATAAAGCTAGTAGAGTACCCAGGAATCCGCCAAGGAATAAGGCCAGGACCAAAATCTGTAACTTTTTCGGCTCGATCGGTTTGACCGGTTCTACTGCAGTGTCGACAATTCGTACATTGCCAATTTCACCGGCTTTGGCAACGCGTAGTTGTTGATAGGAATTGAGTAGGTTGGTATACAGTTGCTGCTTCACTTCAACTTCGCGGTACAGTTGCAGATACTGACGCTGTAAATCTGGCAGGCGTTTTAAGGTGCCATTCAGTTCGCTAATCTTGCCATTAAGGACGCCGAGTTGTGCATTAATTTCTCGCATGGCTGGATGTTCAGCCGTGTATTTGGCTGCCATTTCAGCCTGTTTCTGCTGCAGTTCGGCTTTTTGGGTTTCCAGCTGGATACTTTGTGTCAGATACAGTTCTGATTCTTTGGTGACATCCACAGTATTGTACTGTTGACGGAACTGGTTAAAGGTGCGTTCTGCATCATCTAGCTGTTTTTTCAGTTCTGGTAATTGTTCATCCAGGAATTTTAAGGTTTGTGCGGTTTCTGCCGAGCGGCGTTCAATATTCTGCTGGCTGTAAGCCGCTAAAATGGCATTCAGTACCTGGGTAATGTGTTGTTTGTCTTGTCCTCGATAATTCAGTCCCAAAATACCGGTCATTTTACCTTTCTCTGCGACTGAATAATTCGCCGCAAGCGCATTGACAGCTGTAGGTAGTGAAAGTTTTTGAATATTATAGGTACTCTGTAACTGATCTCGGCTAAAGACAGCAATCTTCCATTGGCCTGATTTCGAGATGTTTTGTACAGGCTGATTCAGCACACCTTGAAACACCACTTGTTCAGTTGCGGCATCAGTCAGACTGAAGCTCTGTCCCTGAAATTTGAGTAACAGGTTTTTATCCAAATAATAGGCGGGTATTTCAAACTGGCGCACATCAAAGCTTTTGGCACCATCTTGAAAGCGTACTAGCTGTGTCAAATACTCTGTTTGATAATTTGTGCGTTGCAATAGCCGGTTGCGTAAAGAGTCTTCTGTACTGGAAATGCGAATATCCAAGTTTAGATGATTGATTACTGAACCTAAAATCAATCGAGATTTCAGAATTTCAATTTCAGCTTGAGCAGGAGATTTCTGGTCGACCATCTCAGAGAGATCACCCAATAGTGCAGCAGTTCCTACTCCTGTACTGTCCTCAACCTGCACCAAAGCATCAACAGAATAAGTATTAGGGGTCACCCGCAAATACAGCAGTGCTGCAATCAGGCTGAGAATCACACATAGTGCGATGAGTTTCCATTGTGCAATCAGGGAGAAAAACAGCTCTTTTAAATCAATGGTATCTTCGGTATTGGGATTTTGGCTCATAATTTGGACATCAAAAGTTTAAATATAGTTATTCCAGTCAGCAATGCAGCGTTGAATCAGCTCACAAGTTTCATCAAAGATTTGCTGCCCCTGTTGGTAAGGATCTGGCACATTACAGTTTTGCCAATGCCCCAAACGAAAGACCTTGCCTTTGGCAAAGGGCCAGCTCTGTTCTAAGTGTTTTTGCTGATTTTTACTCATCACCAGAATCAGGTCGGCTTTTTTAATCTGTTCAGCATTCAGTTTTTTGGCGACATGGGAGTGCAGACTAATACCATGCCTTTGCATACACAGTTGCGCCTTGTCATCGGCCGGTTGACCGCTAAGACCGGCAATGCCTGCGGATTCAATCTGCAAATGGGGGTAAGACTGTTTTAAGAAATATTCCGCCATCGGGCTACGACAGATATTGCCCACACAGACCACCAAAATATGTTGAATCTGCATTTAATTGCCCAAATTATTTGCTGTATTCACGATACTCGAGAACGGAATAATCTGGCTGACTACACGCTGCCAGCGGGTCAGACCGGTTGCATCCACATAGACGATATCGTTACTGCGCATTTTAAACTGATTGGCTAAGCCAAAATCACCCAAACTGCCCAGGCTGAGATGATACAGTTCCGTGCTCTGGTCATTTGGATTATTACGTAGCACATAAATCCGCCCGGCACTGGCCGATAGTGGGTTAATACCCTGGCTTTCACCGATGACATCACTGAGCGTCATGCCTTGATCACGCATTGCTAGCGCCTGATTTCTACCCGCTTCACCCATCACATAGATTTTCTGGTTTTCGCGAGAATTGACATATAATGTGTCATTGGGTTGGATCAGCAGGTTATGCAGGGAGAAACCAGCTTTTTCCAGGGCAATGGTGTTCAAATCATAAGTGACCCCATTGCGGACCAGCTGAATTGCGGTGGTATCGCCCTGTTCAGTCACGCCCCCGGCCAAGCCTAGTGCCGTATAGACACTCACCGGTTGATCATTCAGATAAAATTGTCCACCTTGTTTTACACTACCTTGAACCGAATAGCGTTGCCCCTGATAGGCCAGTACGCGCACGATCACATCTGGGGTTTTTAGATAACGTGCCAGTTGGCTACGTAGTTCCTGATTGATCTGTTGTAGGGTTTTACCCGCAGCCTTATAACGACCGATCAAAGGAAAATGCAGATAACCGCTTTGGTCAATCTGGTAACCGTTGGCTTGGGCAGATTGTGGAGTGGAAACATTGTTCACTGGTGGTGTGATTTCTGGATAGGCCCAAAGTTGGATAGATAAAATATCACCCGGACTTAAACGATAGTTACGGATATTATTTTGGAATAAAAATGCATAATCTTTCTGATAATGAATCTGAGCAGGTTGTACAACCGGCAGAGTTTCCTGGGTCAGTCGTACCACGTTGACTTGGGTACCTAAATCGGTTTGGTATACCCCTTCTTGCGGTAAATCGTAGGTTTGCAAGCCAGATGTCACGGCACAACCGCCTAGGGAGAGACCTAATGTCAAAATAAATAAAAAACGCGGATAGTTCACTCGAAACCCTGTATCTTATATTTGAAAAATTGCTGGTGTTAAAATTTGCTGAATAGTTTACGTGATTAATATCTATATGGTGACAATTTTATGTGATGGATGCGTAAAAAATTATAATTGAATAGTATAGCTTGTTAATCACCAATTATAAATTATTCGGGTTTTTCTGCTATATTTGCCCAGTTAAAATGTCTTACTTTTTATAGATAATATCATCTCTACAGATGACCCACGGTATGAAGGCTCCTTCCATGTTAAAGCTCGGCGAATTAAAAATAGCGATTATCGGTTTAGGCTATGTAGGGCTGCCGTTAGCGGTTGAGTTTGGCAAGCAAGTCCCGGTGGTCGGTTTTGACATTTACCAGAAGCGCATTGATGAACTAAAACATGGCCAGGACCATACCCTGGAAGTCAGCCCGGAAGAATTACAACAAGCCACTCATCTGACTTACACCGCACAACTTGAAGACCTGAAAGACTGCAATTTCTTTATTGTCACTGTACCGACCCCGATTGATGACTACAAACAGCCCGACCTGACGCCACTG
>JAJUIK010000008.1 GCA_029267635.1 Moraxellaceae bacterium
AGCAATTCACGCCGTCCAAGTTTCGGCATTGCCAAAAAAGGTGAACAGCCACGGGTCAATTTTGCCGGTTTGCCAATGGGGCATGAATTCACCTCCCTGATTTTGGCCTTGTTGCAAGTGTCTGGTTATGCACCCAAAGTTTCTGATGAAGTTCTGGCTCAAATCAAGGGCTTAAATCTGACCGCTGATTTTGATGTGTTTGTCTCACTTAGCTGCCATAACTGTCCAGATGTAGTGCAAGCCCTCAACCTGATCGCGATTTACAATCCTGGTACCACAGCCACCATGATTGATGGCGCTTTCTTCCAGGAAGAAGTGGAACAACGCAAAATTATGGCAGTGCCCATGTTGTTCCAGGATGGTAACCATATTGGTCAGGGCCGTATGACGCTGGAAGAAATCATTGCCAAGCTCGATACCAATTCAGCAGCGAAAGATGCAGAAAAACTCAATGCCAAAGATGCTTTTGATGTGCTGGTGATTGGGGGTGGTCCTGCAGGCAACACCGCTGCAATTTATGCGGCACGTAAAGGCATTAAAACCGGAATTGTTGCTGAGCGTATGGGTGGTCAGGTGATGGACACCATGGACATTGAAAACTTTACTTCAGTGCAAAAAACCCAGGGTCCAAAATTTGCAGCAGCCATGGAAGAACATGTACGTGAATACGGCGTGGACATCATGAATTTGCAACGGGTGAAGAATGTCATCGCTGCGGACAAAACAGCGAATGGTCTGGTGGAAATCGAGCTGGAAAACGGCGCGAAACTGCAATCGAAAACCGTGATTCTATCAACCGGGGCGCGCTGGAGAGAAATGAATGTGCCGGGTGAGGCCGAATACCGTACCCGTGGTGTAGCCTACTGCCCGCACTGTGATGGCCCGCTGTTTAAAGGCAAACGTGTTGCAGTGATTGGTGGCGGTAACTCTGGTGTGGAAGCGGCGATTGACTTGGCGGGTATCGTTGAGCATGTGACCTTGCTGGAATTTGCCGATACTTTACGTGCCGATCAGGTGTTGCAGGACAAGCTTAACAGCTTGCCAAACACGACCGTGATTAAATCTGCGATGTCGACAGAAGTGGTGGGTGACGGTTCACAAGTGACGGCGCTACGTTATCAGGACCGCACCACCGGGAATGAACAGGAAATTGCCTTGTCCGGTATCTTTGTCCAGATCGGATTGTTACCAAATACCGAATTCCTGAAAGACGTGGTGGAGTTAAATAACCGCGGTGAAATTGTGATTAATGAACGCAATGAAACCAACCTGAAAGGAGTGTTTGCTGCAGGTGACTGTACTACAGTGCCATACAAGCAAATCATTATTGCCACGGGTGAAGGGGCGAAAGCATCGTTATCGGCGTTTGATTATATTATTCGTAACGGTAAATAAGGCAAGTAACAGTAAGCTAAATAAAAAAGCTGAAGGAAGAATACTTCCTTCAGCTTAAGCAAAAAATAGCAAGTTTCCTCTTTCAGGGTTGAATGGATAACACCTTCAACCCTCCTTTTTTATACGAGGACTTATTTAGCGAACAAGTTGAGGCTGCTAAATTTTTCCATTAACTGTTCCTGATTCTCGACATGGTCGGGATCTTTAATGATGCAATCAATCGGGCAGACCGCCATACAGGTCGGTTCCTCATAAAAACCGACACATTCGGTACAGCGTGCCGGATCAATTTCATAGACCTTCGAGCCTTCAAAAATGGCCGTGTTCGGACATTCTGGTAGGCACATGTCACAGTTGATGCAGGCATCGGTAATCAATAAGGCCATTACGCACCTGCATTATAAGCCAGCGAGGAAGCAGTGATACTTTCTTTGGAGTCTGGCAGGTTGCGAATCAACAGGGCATAGCTGACATCAATATCCTGCGGCACTGGAATTTCCACGATATGACCGGAACCTTTGGCATCATCAATGGCATTGCCTTTTTTATCGCGCATTTCAGTCAGGGTAAAGGTAATGTTGCCTTGTGGTGTCATCAACTCCAAAGAATCCCCGACCACAAAACGGTTTTTCACATCAATCTTGATGTAATCACCATTGCGTTCTAATACTTCACCGCAGAACTGTTGGAAATCAAAACGCGAAGAACCGGTTTCGTAGTTTTGATATTCACTGTGTACATGACGGCGTAGGAAGCCTTCGGTATAACCACGGTTGGCTAGACCTTCGAGTTGTAGCATCAGGCTTGGATCAAATGGACGGCCTGCCAATGCATCATCAATCGCTTTGCGGTAGATTTGTGCAGTACGTGCGCAGTAGAAATATGACTTGGTACGGCCTTCAATTTTCAGCGATGCAATGCCCATCTGGGTCAGACGTTCGACGTGTTGCACCGCACGCAAGTCTTTCGAGTTCATGAAATAGGTGCCGTGTTCATCTTCTTCAGCAGCAAACATATCTTCATCATTGCGTTGTAACAGCACGGGTTCATCAAACTGATGCTGGTCATTTTCGTTGGAGCAGCAACCTTGTTTTTCTTCCAGTTGGGTCACGGGGATTACGTCGCCAGTTTCATCCTCTCTGGCTTCGTGAATTTTGTATTCCCAGCGGCAGGCATTGGTACACGCCCCCTGGTTGGCATCGCGTTTATTCATGTAACCAGACAGCAGGCAGCGGCCAGAGTAAGCCATGCATAATGCACCATGAACAAAGACTTCGATTTCGATGTCCGGGACGTGCTGGTGAATTTCTTCGATTTCTTCAATGGATAATTCACGTGACAAAATCACCCGAGTCAGGCCGTAGCTTTTCCAGAACTTGACGGTTGCCCAGTTGACCGCATTGGCCTGTACCGACAGGTGAATTGGCATGTCAGGGAAGGCTTCACGTACCATCATGATCAGGCCTGGATCAGACATGATCAGTGCATCAGGTCCCATCGCCACCACAGGTTCAAGGTCGCGGATAAAGTTCTTTAGCTTGCTGTTGTGCGGCTGGATGTTGACCACGACATAGAATTTTTTGCCCAAGGCATGCGCCTCGTTAATACCGATTTGCAGATTATCATGGTCAAATTCATTGTTACGTACACGTAAGCTATAACGTGGCTGACCCGCATACACCGCATCTGCACCATAAGCAAAGGCATAACGCATGTTTTTTAGGGAGCCAGCAGGAGAGAGAAGTTCAGTTTGCATGTTGGTCGCCGCTTGAGCTAAAGACAGGGAAAAAATAGGAGATTATTTTAAGGATTTCAAGCTTCGTGCTCAACCAAGTAAAAAAGTCGGGATTGCGTGTGACTCAGCATTATTGAATTGAAATACCAAGAAAATGAAAAGAATTGCTGAATTGATAAGGATTTAACGGTGGTTTTTTGACTCAAGAAGAAATAAAAGGAAATGTAAATAAAAAATCGGGAGATTCATTCTCCCGATGTGATCAATAGCCAAAACTCTGAACGGTTGTCATTGCACTGGCCAATAATCATCCAGGATGATGTCATTGCTCGGTAAGGAAAGTGCTTGATTTACATAAAGGTTAATCATTTTCTTGCGTGAACCGATGGAGCGTTGATAAAAACTCGAATTGAGCAGCAGACAGGCGCCATAGGTGAGCGACCAGATATAAGAATGATAGTCCCGAATCGAAATTGGATTGTTATGATTGTGCAGATAAGTTTCGGTCATGTCCTTGATGGCCAGAATACGATCCTGGCGGATCTGATACAGCTTATCGAACAGGTGATTCAGTGAAGATTCGGTCATGGTCAGATTTTCTTCGATCTGGTGTAGCAGAATCGTACGCTCGGGTGCGAGCAGATGGTGCATCATATAGATTGGGACATAGATTTTAAAATCAGCATTGTTTTTTTTCGACAAGGCTAAAATATTTTCTTCATTACGGATAATTAGTTCGAGCAACAGCTCATTTTTACTTTTGAAATGCTTGTACAAGGTGCCTTTGGCAATATCCAATTCAATAACCAATTCATCCAGCGTAATTTGCTGGTTGTTTTCCAGTAAGAGCTCTTCAGCCACATCCAGGATGCGTTCCTTGCGCAGCAAGAATTGTTTATGTCTTTCGATATTCATGCGTCCTTCCTATTTCTTCTTTCTTTTAGCTTAGCATTCCATGGTTTTTACTCGGAATTAGACCATTCTCCGAGTTTGCCATCTGATCCTGGCCATTGTTGGATTATTTTGGACAGATGCTGAGAGAGGTTATAGCAAAATTTGTGCGGTTTTGAACATAAAATATCAAAATTGAGGCGATTTTTAAGGTTATTACAGCGTGGTTGGGCTGAAGTGAAAAATATAGTTATCTAGGATATTTCAATGCATAAAAAAATCGAGGTCCTGGGACCTCGATGCACTGAACTTGTATGACCAGTGATGCGAATTATTTTTCAACGAAAGCACGTTCAATCACGTAGTCGCCCATCTCACCCATACGTGGTGATTCTTTCAGGCCGTGTTGATCAAGCAAGCCAGCCACATCACGCAAGAAGTGTGGGCTACCGCACAGCATGGCACGGTCATCTTCACGGTTGAATGCTGGTAAGCCTAGATCTTTAAAGATTTGGCCAGATTCAATTAGCGCAGTCAAACGGCCTTGAGTTTTAAATGGCTCACGTGTCACGGTTGGGTAATACACCAGTTTGTCTTGAATACCCAATTCCTGGAAGAATTCGTTGTTTGGCAGTTCGTTCAAGATCAAGTCTTGATAAGCCAATTCGGAAATAAAGCGCGTACCGTGAACCACGATCACTTTTTCAAAGCGTTCATAAGTTTCCGGATCACGGATGATTGACAAGAAGGGTGCCAGACCTGTACCTGAAGACAATAACCAGAGGTTTTTGCCTGGCAACAAGTCATCAAGAACCAACGTTCCTGTCGGTTTGCGAGACACTAAAATCTCATCGCCCACTTGTACTTTTTGCAAGATCGAAGTCAATGGACCATCTTGAACCTTGATCGAGAAGAATTCGAGTTCTTCTTCGTAATTGGCACTGGCAATTGAGTAAGCACGCATTAATGGCTTGCCATTGACTTCAAGTCCAATCATCACAAACTGACCATTCTTAAAACGCAGGCTCTGGTCGCGCGTGGTTTTAAAACTGAATAAAGTGTCATTCCAGTGGTGTACGTGAGTAATCTTTTCGACGTTAAATGCAGCCATTAAAGGTCTCAATAAGTTATCAAATTAGAACAGGTTGCTATTCTAATCTAAAATCATTGTCTATAAACTGAATATATTTAATTGTGTTTATCAGAAAAAGTGATGAAGTCAGAACTCACGCTGCCCATAATTGGTCATATGAAATCACCTTACCGTGAGAAATTTGGAATCCCGCGCCAACCTAATTTGGTTCAGGTCGAGTCCTATATCGAAATGGTCGAACCGTATAATGACCTGCTGGCTTTTGAAGGCATTGAGGAATTTAGTCACTTATGGCTGGTTTGGCAGTTCCATGATAATAAAAATCAGCAGCACGCAGATAAATTTCGCCCACAAGTGCGTCCACCACGCTTAGGGGGAAATCAAAAAATCGGGGTATTTGCTACGCGTAGCATGTACCGCCCAGCACCGATTGGATTGTCTGTGGTTCAGCTCAAAGAGGTCAAAAAAATCGGTAAGTCGGTTCGGGTCTATGTCATGGGCAGTGATTTGCTCGATGGTACGCCGATTGTAGATATCAAACCCTATATTCAATATTCGGATGCTGTAGCTGATGCGCGAAGCGGTTATGCCCAGGAAGAGCCGCTGCGTAAGCGAGTAGTCTGGTCAGCACAGGCTTTGCAACAAAAAAATGAATTATTACACCAGCAAAAAATCACCCTGCAACTGCTGGATGAATTACAGCAGGTACTGGCTCTAGATCCGCGTCCTGCCTATCAGGAGGATCCGGAGCGCATTTATAAAATGCGCTTTGCTGAGCTGGATGTTGGCTTTCAGGTGGATCAGGATCAGGTCCAGATTGTTGAGTTATTCTAATTTGTTGGGTCGCTGGCTAGCGGGTTAAAAAATTTCGTTCATGCTCCAGAGCAATCCCACCAGAATGCCCATATGGATCAGTTGAGCTGGAATAAAGGTAAGGGCATAGCGTACGCCGCCAGAAATTCCGGCATTGATGCTTTTGGCGATGGCATGGGTGGCTAAGCCGAGCATAATGGCGAACAGTAAAGTAGTGCTCTGTGCACTATCGGGTTCACCTTGCGCCACGACGGCAGCCATGGCAGCGTGGACTTCAAAGAGCGAGGCGAGCAAGGTTCCGGCCAGTAAGCCTGCATTACCGAGAAACAGGCTGAGTGCATACACGCCGGCCTGGATCAGGGTGAGTGCACCGGCGATAATGACGGCTTCTTTTAAACTGAACATCCGTGAATCTAGGCTGAGCTGTGTGTCATTCGAGGGTGCATTGCGTAACAGCCAGGCCGACCAAAAAGCCAGGATCAGCGTCGCGATCAGCGTAGGTAAAAGAATGACTTTGAGCCAGGCGATACTGGTACCGCCTACGACAATTAACAGTTGAATTAGTGTCGCCACACAGGACATCAGTGCAGCACCGGCATTGGTCACGGCATTGGCACGACCATGACGGACTTCCATGCCCAAACTGGCAATCAATGCTGTGCTGGATACAAAACCGGACGCCAGGGAGGACAGGATTAAGGCATTTTGCGAGGACAGTAAACGCTTGGCCAAATGTGCCAAAGCCTGCACTGCCAGGATTAGCGTCAGCAGTTTTAACAGCAGATAAGGATTAAGAACGGGGCCCCAAAGTGGTGTATTGGGAATTAAAGGTAAAGCAATCAGCACCAACGCCAGTAGAATGATGCCATCGCGTAATTCTGCTTCGGTAATCCATTGGCCTGCGATGCCATGCATGGATTGTTTGCCGATGAGAAGAATAGTTAAGGCCACGGAGAGACTGGCAGCCACCGGAATATTCCAGAGACATAAGGCCCCAATGAAATAAGTGGTGACAAAGGCCAGTTCAGTGGTGACTCCTGGATCATCGGGTTGGCTTTTCATCAGGGAAACAATGCTCATCGCGCCAATGATCAGCGCACCAGCAATCCCGCTGGCAATTCCAAACAGGAAACACAACGCTCCGAGCACGGCACTGATGGCAAAGGAACGCAGTCCGGCAAAACTGGTACTGTTTTCTTTCTGGGTGTTACGTTCGCGTTCCAGACCAATCAGCAGCCCGCAACCCAGTGCCGCCGCGATGACCATTAAAATGTCTTGGAATTGAGCCGTTTGTAATGACATTGTTGTTGTGATTTCCAACTTTTCCCCCTTGTGATTGGGATCACCACGACGTTTTTACGGCAATGCAGATCAATTTCTTTTGGTCATGGCAAACGCCATGCTGAGGCGTAATTGCTTATTCACCATATAAAAATCATCCAGATTTGTATAGCTTAAGAATAAACAAAAATCCTTTTTTTGTGATGAACTCTACGTTTTTCATTTGAAGAATGTTTTCTACAATCAATTATTTGCCTGATGCCGATAAGGAGTTTGTTATAGTACGGCAAACGGATCAATTATTTTAATTTATGAAAGAATTTGTTGTTGATGCCACCTGGTGTCTTGATCAATTACAAAAAGATGGACGGATTAGCGAACGTGATCGTCTGCTGGTGCAGACCACGCACCGCCAAAAGGACCAATTGCATTGGCATCCTCTACAATGGATTGCCTATTTTAATTTGCCTGATGCGCTGTTTCCACAAACTACCTTGACTTTAAGCCGTTTGTGTCAGTGGCTTTCAGCCAAGGCCAATGTGCCATTTTATATTATTGATCCGTTAAAAGCCGATGTGGCATTGTTGACCGGCATCATGTCCCAAGAATTCGCTTTAAGAAACAAGATCCTGGCCGTTGAAGTACAGGCCGATACCGTGCTGATCGGCACAGATCAGCCGTTTATGTATGACTGGATTGCGAATCTTGAACGCAGTTTGCGACCGAAAAAAATCCAGCGAGTCTTGCTCAATCCGGAACAGTTGCAGCGTTATCTGACCGAATATTATCAGGTCAGCCGTGCGGTGAGTTCAGCGCAAAAAGCCGGTGGACAACTGGAAAATAAAGGCGTTGAGGCCTTATTACAGTTGGGGGATACGCAAAATCCGGATGCCAATGACCAGCACATTGTGAAACTGGTGGACTGGATTTTACAGTTTGCCTTTGAGCAGGGTGCCAGTGATATTCATCTGGAGCCACGTAAAGAAAAAGGCAAAGTACGTTTCCGTATCGATGGGGTTTTGCATACCATCTATAACATGCCGGCCACCACTTTAACTGCGGTGATTTCCCGGATCAAAATTCTGGGCCGTTTGAATGTAGCGGAAAAGCGTAAACCGCAGGATGGTCGCTTAAAAACCCGTACCCCGAAAGGACAGGAAACCGAACTGCGCCTTTCCACCTTGCCAACGGCCTTTGGTGAAAAACTGGTGATGCGTATTTTTGACCCGGAAGTTTTGGTGCGCAGCTTTCAGCAACTGGGCTTTGAAGGTCATCTATTGCAAGACTGGCAGGATCTGACCCAGCATAGCCATGGCATTATTTTGGTGACGGGGCCTACTGGCTCCGGTAAAACTACAACACTCTATTCCAGCCTGAAACAGCTGGCGACGGATCAGGTCAATGTCTGTACCATTGAAGATCCGATTGAGATGCTGGAACCGAGTTTTAACCAAATGCAGGTCAATTTGGGGATTGAGCTGGGTTTTGCCGAAGGGGTGCGAGCCTTGATGCGTCAAGATCCGGATATCATTATGGTGGGTGAGATTCGGGATCAGGACACTGCTAATATGGCTATTCAAGCTGCATTAACCGGACATTTGGTCTTATCAACTTTACATACCAATGATGCACCATCGAGTTTGACCCGTTTACATGATTTAGGTGTGCAGCCATTTTTAAGTGCCGCGACCATTTTGGGCGTGCTGGCACAGCGTCTGGTGCGTCAATTGTGTTCACATTGCAAGAAAGAAGGTCAGATCAATGCCCAGGAATGGCAGCATTTGACATTTGATTATGTCATGGAAATGCCAGCCAGAACCTTTCAGGCGATTGGCTGTGAAGAATGCCGTTACACCGGTTACAAGGGCCGTGTCGGGATTTATGAATTTATGCTGATGAGTCTGGAACTGAAACAATTGCTCAGTGCTAATGCCAGCTTGGATCAGTTGCGTCAACAAGCTAAAAAAGAAGGGATTGAACCCTTACGAATCGCGGGAGCGAGAAAAGTGCTGGCTGGCGTGACGACATTGGAAGAAGTATTAAGAGTCGTGCCATTAAATTAATGTATTCCTTTTTTGCATACCGAAATTTTGGGTGAATACGGGCTTCTGTCTTCAAAAACGCTATTTTTGAAGGTTGAAAAATCTTTGGCACTGATCCTATTTTTTGATTGATCAGAAAATGGCAGGAAAGTGTAGAATCCTAGAATTGTTCTTATGTAATGGAGAATGCCTGAACTATTTACGGTTCCTCTTGAATCTAAAAAGCAGTATGAATCTGCTCATACTGCCGATACCCACGCTGAATTGTTTGAAGATATGATGCTTATTTGGTCAGAATCAGACGGTTGTTGCGGGTTAAACGTAAGCGGTATTCCTCTCCAGCGTGCAGAATACGGATTTCACGGCCCAACGCGAACAGATTATTGGAATGCAGCATAGGTAAGGCTTGATGGCTGTCATGGCTACGATTAAAAAAGTGGAAAGGCACATTCATGTTTTGGACTCCGTGGTGTATTGATTGCATAAATAAATGATAATCATTATCAATTAAATCTGTCAATGCAATTTGTCAGAATTTATAAAAAGCGCTAATTTGCTTACACTCTGTAATATTTCATCAAAATGGATGGGCATATGCCAAAACCGATTGTCGACATCGCCATTGCAATCTTACTGCATCAGGGAAAAGTGCTGGTGGGCTGGCGTGAGGCCAAGCAGCATCAGGGCAATAAGCATGAATTTCCGGGTGGTAAAGTGGAAGCGGGTGAAACGCCGGAGCAGGCCTGTCGCCGTGAAGTTTATGAAGAAGTCGGCATTGGCATTAAGACGTGGCATGCTTTTGACCAGATTTGTCATGAATATGACGATGTGATTGTCAATTTGCATCTTTTTCAGGCGACGGTGCCGGCAGACTTGCTGGATCTGATTCAGCAGCCGTGGAACTGGTATCGCCGTGAACAGTTACAAGAGCTGAATTTCCCCCAAGCCAATCAGGCCATGTTACAACGCTTATACTGGCCGCATCAGATTAAAATCAGTGCCGAACTGGATGATCTGCTCACTGTAAACGCGGACACGTTGTTATATTGGCGTACCGGCATGGCCGCTGCACAAGCCGCTGAACTGCTCGGAAATTTCAGTCCTGCTGCCTTGCAACAGCTCATCATCAATCGCGAGTTGTGGGAAGTATTGCCACGTGCGCAGCAACAGGCGATCTTTGCCGTACATCTGAAACAGCCGCAGTTATTAAACTTAAGAAAGGGACAGCTTCGGGTGGGAATTCGGCATCTGGCGGCTTGTCATGATCAGGTGTCAATTCAACATGCTCAGGCGATTGGTTGCGATGCCATTTTACTCAGTCCGGTATTCACCACGCCAACGCATCCTGAAGCATCGGCGTTGGGCTGGACTGCATTTGCAGCGTTGGCAAAACAGTCGGATTTGCCAGTCTTTGCACTGGGTGGGGTAAAACCGCAAGATTTAGCCACAGCTCAACAGCAGTACGCCTATGGTGTGGCGGGAATCCGGGAGTTTTAAACGGGGCTATTCAGGTAAGATTTGCAATGTATTCGATACATCGAATCGAAGTAAGATGTCAGGCTGCTGAAGCAACCTGACATTAGTACCATCTAAGAAAGTGTGCAGAGCACAGCACAATCTCAAAGTTTTTGTCTTTGAATTTCTTCTGGCTGATAAGGCGTAATGGTGACGCCTTCTGGTGTTGTTACAGCCGTTTTTTGCGGCAGAGGTGGCTGTGCTGCGGGTACAGTGGGCTGAGGAGACTGACATCCCACGACAACCAGCATTGCACTACAGATCACTAAAAACACAACACGCATCAGCATCTGATCTCCTGATTAATTTTGATAGCTACCGCTGGAAATAATCTGGCTGGAATTCGGTCCTTGCTCTGTGTCCTGACTTTCACTTTCCTGAATCAGGTTCTCCAGGCTATCCGGTGCTGTAGCATCCCTAGCATTAGGCTCACTTGCGGGCAGGTAAGCCGGTTCAGTCTGGTAACTGGATAAACCACACGCTGTGGCTTGACGTGGCACCGTATGACGCAATAACGGAATATACACTGCACCGGCACAACCTTGTGCGGAGAGATCGCCGCTGGCACGGTCAATCCACTGCCATTGCACATTGTCTGGCTGGCGCAGAGTGACCGGTTTCTGACGTAATTGCTGCATGACATTGGTCCAGACAGGTAATGCGCCGGATGAACCGGTAAGGCCGGTGGTTTTGTTGTCATCCAGGCCTAGCCAGACCACGGTTAAATGATTGCCTGAATAGCCTGCAAACCAGGAGTCCCGTGTGTCATTGGTGGTCCCGGATTTACCGGCCAGTTTGAGTGAAGTCGGCAAGCTGGCATACGCAGCACGACCGGTACCGGAGTACATGACCTGCTGCAGACCATAATTCAGCAGATAAGCTGCGGATGGGTCAATCGTTTGTTGTACGCTCATACCATAACGTTGCAGCAAGCGTCCATCGGCATCGACCACAGAACGAATGGCTTTGGCCGGATACTTCATGCCGCCCGTCGCGAAATTACCATACAGTCCCAACACTTCAATCGGTGATAAATCAACCGCGCCCAGGAAAATGGAGGGGTAATTGGGAATATTCGAGGTCACGCCGAATTTTTTCAGGTTATTGCTAAAGGTCGACAGTGCAAATTCCTGACCTAAACGGACCGCAGACAGGTTGTAAGAATTGGCCAGAGCCTCTTGCAGATTGACGATGCCATGTGGACCACCACTATAGTTTTTTGGGGTCCAGCGTTGACCATCACTTTCAATGCTGATTTCACTGTCCTCGACCGGACTGGCCCAAGTATAGCGGCCAGATTCCAGTGCACTCAGATAGATCACCGGTTTCAGCAGCGAACCGACCTGACGTTTGGCATCCAGTACACGGTTAAAACCCGTGAAATCCTGGGTAGAGCCGACAGCGGCCACCAGTTCACCATTTTCAGGGTGTGCGACCAGCACAGCACCCTGTAAATCTTTTAAGCGAGTTGGATTGCCATTGGCCAGACGCGCCACCGAATCTTTAAATGCACCTTCCACGCGAGTTTGTGCCAGCGGGTCCAGAGTACTGAAAATGCGCAGACCTTTATTGGTCAGGTCTGTTTCCTGATATTCATTTTTTAACTGGCGGCGGACAATGTCCATAAAATCAGGGAATTTTGACGGACCCAAACTTGGTTTATCGATGACATTTAATGGACGGGCACTTTCTTCTTCATATTGGGCCTGGCTGAGGTAACCCATCACCAGCATATTGTGCAATACCACGTTGCGGCGTTTCTTGGCAGCTTCCGGGTTGCGCCATGGGTTGTAGAGGGTAGGTCCCTGTACCAGACCGACCAGAAAGGCTTGCTGGGCAATATTCAATTCACGTAACGGCAAGCCGAAATAGAACTGTGATGCCAGACCATAACCATTGATGGAATAATTACCATTTTGTCCCAGATTCACCTCGTTGAGATAGGCTTCCAGAATCTCGTCTTTGCTGTAATGCAGTTCGATCAACAGCGCCATAAAGGCTTCATTGATCTTGCGTTTATAGGTTTTTTCGGGCGATAAATAGAAGTTTTTTACCAGTTGCTGGGTCAGGGTTGATCCGCCTTGACGTTTGCCACCAGTCAGGTTACTGACCACTGCACGTGCTGTACCACGAATCGAAACGCCATGATGCTGGTAGAAATTACGGTCTTCTGTGGAGATCAGAGCCTCAATCAGTGGACGCGGGACTTTATTCAATTTGATCAGCACGCGATCTTCATTGTGCTGCGGATAAATCCCGCCAATCATCATCGGTTCAAGGCGTGCAATACCGGTATTTGACGGTTTGGTGGCACGGACTTCACCAATCTGCTGCCCGGCAAAGGAAATTTCCAGGATCTGTTCCGGTTCAATACTTTCACCAAAATCAAAACCGCGCGTATGTACATATACGGTAGAGCCTTGCATGACATAGCTACCGGACTTGATATAGTTGCTGCTTTCTTTATAGCCCAGCAATTGCAGTTCTGCAGTTAAATCCTGTTGAGCGATGGGAGCCTGATTAAAGATTTCCAGCGGACGAGCAAACACCTTGGCCGGAATATCCCAGCGCTGACCTTCAAATTTGGTGCGAATAATATTGTCTAAACGGATTAAATAAATACCCAATGCCAGAAAAACACCAATCATCAGCACTGAAAAGAGCAGTGCAAAAACACCAATACCGCGTTGAAACTTCATAGAGAGATAAGAAAGCCTGTCCGAATCGCCTAATCATGCGAAGCTTTTATTGATTTTGCAATGATTAAACTGTCAATGGAGGAAAAATACTGGATAAATCTGCTACAGATTGGCCCATCAATGTTTTTTAAAAACAAGCGGGTTAATGCTATGATAGCGACGATTGTTAGCGGAGCTCGAAAATTCGTGCACATTTCACACAAGTCTTTTCGCAATATCGGGTTGTTGGGTCGGCCTGATAAATTCTCTGTTGTTGAGACTCTCTGTCTGATCCATGATCATTTGCTTGCTTTGGGCCTGAATCCGATTTTTGATGAAGAGACGGCACAACTGGTGCCTTATCAAAATGCCCAAACGGTGAGCCGAAACTTGTTGGGTGAAGTGGTCGATTTGGTCATCGTGGTAGGCGGAGATGGTTCTCTGCTGCATGCTGCACGTGCCCTGGTGAAATATAATACGCCTGTGATTGGGGTCAACCGCGGACGTTTGGGCTTTCTGACTGATATTAAACCGGCGGAAGTGATCTTTAAACTGGATCAGGTGTTGCAAGGTCAGTTTCAGCTGGACCGCCGTTTCCTGCTGGAAATGGAAATCCGTTCCAAGGGCGAAAACATTTATGATGCGATTGCGCTGAATGATGTGGTGCTGCATTCGGGTAAGTCGGTACACATGATCGATTTTGAACTGAATATTGATGGTCAATACGTTTACCGTCAGCATAGTGATGGTTTGATTGTTGCCTCTCCGACAGGCTCTACCGCTTATGGTCTATCCGGTGGTGGACCGATTGTTCATCCAAGTATGGATGCGATTGTGCTGGTTCCGATGCATCCGCATACGTTGTCCTCCCGTCCGATTGTGGTCGGCGGGCATAGCGAAGTAAAGATCGTTATTCGTGAAAACCGGGTATTGCCCATGGTCAGTGCCGATGGTCAGCACAGTGTTTCACTCGGCGTTGGTGACAGTTTGCATATCCGCAAGCACCCGTTTAAATTAAATTTGCTGCATCCACCAGGTTATGATTTTTATATGGCATGCCGTACCAAACTTGGCTGGAATCAAGATTTTGACTCATTTAATCAGCAGGATTAACCATGAATATTGAACAAATGCTTGCCATATTGAATCCGGAAATTGTTGAGCGTCTGAAAACTGCGGTAGAAATTGGCAAATGGCCGAATGGCGTTGCATTAACCAAAGAGCAGCGTCAAACCTGTATGCAAGCGGTGATTGCCTGGGAAATGAAAAATCTGCCAGAAACCGAACGTACCGGTTATATCGACCGTGGCACCAAA
This sequence comes from Moraxellaceae bacterium, assembly GCA_029267635.1. Lineage (GTDB taxonomy): Bacteria > Pseudomonadota > Gammaproteobacteria > Pseudomonadales > Moraxellaceae > Acinetobacter. The sequence goes on from JAJUIK010000008.1 coordinate 14,760, forward strand.
GAAGAAGATGAACATTGCGACTCGCACGATCCGAAAGAGGATGAAGAATTTAAACCGATCCGTTTTATCTGAACCGATTTAAATTCTTGTACGCTAAAGGCCTTTAGAAACGTGTGTTCCAAAGGTCTTTTGCTTTTTGCATGGCCTGTTCATAACTGTCGGCCTGTCCCATAACATATAAGGCAATGCCCATAGTTTCAGTTACGGCCATTTCTCCATATGCATGACTTTGCTTGCCTTCCCAAACCGCTTTAAAGATGACTAGATCAAGTTCTTCTTCGACCGGGCTGCGGTCTGTGGTGAGTTTTGGCAATTCATGTTCGTATAGTTCGCCATTCTTGATACCACAAATGAGGGTCTTGGCATCCGGATTGCGTTCAAATTCACCACCTTCACCTTTAATCACGGCACTGTTCAAATAACCGAGTTGAAACGCAGCCTGCTGGTGTGAGCTACGGTAAGCCGGATGGAAAATCGCCTGCAATGTCGCTTTGGCGTTAAACGGATTGATCAGCCGTGCCAGGGTGTGAATCGGGGAGCGCAAGCCCATGACATTGCGCAAGCTAATCAGTTCACTCAGCACTGGTGAAATGGCTACCAAAGGCAAATAGGCAAAATGTCGTTTTGTCAGTTCTCGTTCCACGTCGAGATCGGTCTGGCAAATCGGATAACCCAGATATTCGAGCACCTGCTCAGTGTAGAGCCGATTGATGGTGTGTCCAGCAGCACCATGCATGACAATATTATAGCCATGCTTTGCTAGGGTCAGGGCAGCCAGTAAAAACCAGGGATAATGTTTGCGTTTTCCAGCATAAGAGGACCAGTCTAGATCCACTTCCAGGGGCTTAAATTTGAGCTGGTCACGGGTCGCTTGGACAAAACCGGCTAGCTCTTCCACCGATTCTTCTTTGACCCGCAGCAACATCAGAAAAGCACCGAGCTGCACATCGAGTACTTCACCTTTCAGAATCATGGAAAAGGCATCATAGGCTTCTTGATAGGTGAGTGAGCGTGCTCCGGTTTTTCCTTTACCCAGAATCCGTACATATTGTGCAAATGGATGCTCAAAGTCTTTATAGAGATTTTTTTTACTGTTCATAAAATTGCCAGTCATTCACAACCTATTTTTAGTTACATCACTATGACATAAAAAATAAAAAAAGGCTGTGCTTGTGTATTTTTCGACTAATGTCTAATGGGACTAAATTTAACGTTTGGTCAAAATTAATCATGTAATTATTTTGATGATCGATGTTAAGCAATCTTAACAGTCATGGTCTTGTAATCTTCTCCTGTTCTAGCTCATGGACCTTATGACAAGGATCGCATGAACACTGGCGCTAAGCCAAAAAAGTATCTTTGAAAACATCTTGTTTTCACAACCTATGAGTTTTTTGTTTCGGCAGAAAACTCTTTTTGCCTTTTGCAGTTTCTGTAAAGAGGTTAAGAGCTGTGTATTCGTAAGAATAGACGATGAATTAGCTATTTCTCCCGGTAGAAATGTCAAAGAAGTAAATGTTATGGCGAAAAAACCGATTTATAAATCACTTTATTTCCAAGTGATTGTGGCCATTATTGCAGGTATTCTGGTAGGCCATTTTTCTCCGAGTGGCACCCAGATCATCAATGGTGTTGAACAGCATATTCCAGGTTTGGGTGAGCAGCTCAAACCGCTGGGCGATGCGTTTATCCGCCTGATCAAAATGATCATCGCTCCTGTCATTTTCTGTACCGTGGTCAGCGGGATTGCGGGCATGGAAAGCATGAAATCGGTCGGGAAAACCGGTGGTGTGGCTTTACTTTACTTTGAAATTGTCTCGACGTTGGCGCTGATTATTGGTCTGGTGGTGATCAATATCGTTAAGCCGGGTGCGGGCATGAATATTGACCCTGCGACACTGGATACTACCGGTATTCAAAAATATGTCGCGACTGGTGAAGCACAGTCGACGGTTGATTTCTTGATGAATATCATTCCGAATACCGTGGTCGGTGCCTTTGCCGAAGGTGAAATCCTGCAGGTTTTGCTGTTTGCGATAATTTTCGGTTTTGCCCTACATAAATTGGGTGATGCAGGTAAACCGGTATTGAAACTCATTGACCAGATTTCGCATGTGTTCTTTAACATCGTGAATATGATCATGAAGCTTGCACCGATTGGCGCATTCGGTGCGATGGCCTTTACCATTGGTAAATATGGGATTGGCAGTTTGGCGCAGTTGGCGCAGCTGATTATCTGTTTCTATATCACCTGTTTGCTGTTTATCTTCCTGGTGTTAGGTACAATCAGTCGTGTTGCTGGATTCAGTATCTTAAAGATGATCCGCATGATTCGTGAAGAGTTGCTGATTGTCCTGGGTACATCATCTTCTGAATCCGTCTTACCTCGTATGTTGAAGAAGCTTGAGATCGCGGGCTGTGAGAAATCCGTGGTGGGTTTGGTCATTCCAACAGGCTATTCATTCAACCTGGATGGTACTTCAATCTACTTGACCATGGCGGCAATCTTTATTGCCCAAGCGACCAATACCCAGCTGGATATCTCGCATCAGATTACCTTGTTGCTGGTGTTGTTGATTTCCTCTAAAGGTGCAGCAGGTGTGACCGGTTCAGGCTTTATCGTGATGGCTGCGACGCTTGCGGCAGTAGGGAATATTCCGGTCGCGGGTCTGGCATTGATTTTAGGGATTGACCGTTTCATGTCTGAAGCTCGTGCACTCACCAACTTGGTCGGTAACTCTCTGGCGACGATTGTTGTGGCGAAATGGGTCGGTCAGTTAGATCAGCAAAAATTGCAAGACGCTTTAAATAATCCGGCTGAAGTGGATCGTAAAATGCTTGAACAGTCCCAAGCACCTCAAGCATAAGCGTGGGATGTTCTAAAAAAAGGAAGCTTCGGCTTCCTTTTTTATTGGAAATGAAATTTTTACGAGCGATAAAACGATTGTTCTTGATACAAAAATGTCATAAATTTACAACAAGAAGTAAAAAATGATGAATTCATAACAAAACAAAAGAGGTTAAAACATGAAAAAGTCACCGTGGATCGTCAGTTTATTGACTTTAACTACGTTGGGTAGTTTAACGGCCTGCTCTACGACCGAGACCTCCCGAACCATCCAGGCACCTCAAGTTACAGCAGCCACCTCTTCGTATAAATATACCGGCGTCAAAACACCTGTTTCTATTGGCAAGTTTGATAACCGTTCCAGTTATATGCGGGGTATTTTCTCAGACAATGTCGATCGTTTAGGTGGTCAAGCTAAAACGATTCTGGAAACCCATCTACAGCAAACGGGTTATTTCTCTGTCCTCAACCGCGATAATCTGTCTGAAATGAAACAAGAGGTGGGGTATAGCCAGACGAGCCAAGCGATTAAAGGTGCACGTTATATTATTACCGGTGATGTCTCTGAATTTGGTCGCAAAGAGGTGGGGGATCATCAATTATTTGGTATTTTGGGGCGCGGTAAATCACAAGTGGCCTATGCCAAAGTCAACCTGAATATTGTTGATGTTAAAAGTTCTGAAATTGTACATTCTGTACAAGGTGCGGGCGAGTATGCCTTAAGTGAGCGAGAAGTGCTGGGTTTTGGCAGTACCGCTTCCTATGACTCTACCTTAAATGGCAAAGTATTGGATTTGGCCATCCGTGAAGCCGTCAATCATCTGGTTGCTGATCTGCAGTCCCAACAATGGAATTTGCAAAAATAAGATTAGGTCGCAGTATATGATTAGACAGTTTGTGTTATCTGCCACCTTGCTGAGTCTGGCAGGTTGTGTGAGTACACCAAAAACCTTGTATCAATGGGGCTCATTTCAGGAACAGACTTATCTGATGTACAGTGCGCCGGGCAAAGTCCAGCCGCAAGATCAGATTTTGAAACTGGAAAGTGAGATTGAAAAAGCCAAAGGAAGTGGTGCCGCCGTGCCTCCAGGCTTATATGCTCATTTGGGCTTGCTATTGATGAATGAAGGCAATCTGGTTCGTGCAGGTGAATACTTGGAACTTGAACGGCAAACCTATCCAGAATCTCAAGTGTTGATGAACCGGTTGTTGGGCAAACTGAAGCCAAACACTGCAGGAGTGACAAAATGAAAAAAAATGTCTGGTCTGCTGTGTTGATGGGCGCCTGTATTTTGCCACTTGCGGCATGTACGACTGCACCAAAGGTTCAAAAGGATATTTCTGCTTACCAAAACCATATGCCACGTTCTATTCTGGTATTACCACCAGTGAATGATACGCCGGATACCCGTGCTTATTATGGCTACTGGTCAACCGTCGCGAGACCGGTGGCAGAGGCGGGATATTATGTCTTTCCTTTATCCGTGGTGGAAACCATGTTTAAAGAAAATGGCATTACGAATGGACATGATGCCCAAGCCATCTCACCTCAAAAATTACAGGAAATTTTTGGTGCTGATGCCGCTTTGTATATCCGGATCAAAGAATATGGTTCCAAATACCAAGTCCTGCAAACCACTGCCATTGTTGCAGCAGAAGCAAAACTGGTGGATTTAAAAACCGGAACGATCCTTTGGGAAGGGAAGCAACAGGCGGTACAGGCCAGTGATGGCGGAAATAATGGGCTTGCTGGTATGTTGATCAGCGCGATTGTCGATCAGGTTGCGAATCATTTGCAGGATCGAGCGCATATGTTATCCCATCAACTGAATCAGCTGTTGTTTACGCCCAAACGTGATCCGGGAGTGGGATTGTTGTATGGACCGCGTTCGCCAAATTTCCAGCAAGATGGTGTGGTGAAATAACAATTGAAACCCTTCAGTGCTTTGTGGGCACAGACCGCAACTGATTTGAAAAAACGGGTTCCTGAGTGAACTCGTTTTTTATTCAAATTTTGCTTAATCATTCAGGTGAAGGGTGAGATATGCGGTGATCTGTTTTTGTAAAAAGAAGATAAAAGTTTAGGATTTGATAGATTTTGAGCTGTATTTCGGGCTAAAAGTTCATTGTCGACTTCAATTCAACATTCGCTTTCATTCAACTTTTCTGAATTTTTTACTTGTGAAGATTTGGCTTATATGGGGTAGCGTTGAGCTTGCTAGAGCGGGATAACTCATGGTTATAAAAACAACTGCCTGTTTTTAAATCTGAATCCATCAAAGTTGTATTGCGCAACATTTGAAAGCTAACTATTGTTATACTGTTGAGCATAAACGATTCTGCAGGGGCTGCATTACAATGATCCAAGATGATCAGAACTCTTCGACTTCTCTAGATTTAGCACAAATTCGCAATGATATTGATGCTGTTGACCAGCAAATTCAGGATTTATTAAATCGTCGAGCGCGTTTGGCCGAAGCGGTAGCAAAAGCCAAATTTGCATCCGAAGAGAACCCATTGTTTTACCGCCCTGAACGTGAAGCGCAAGTGCTGCGTAAAGTGATGGAACGTAATACTGGTCCCTTGTCTGATCTGACCATGGCACGTTTATTTCGTGAAATCATGTCTGCCTGTCTGGCACTCGAAGCCCCACAAAGTATTGCATTCTTAGGTCCTGAAGGGACCTTTACCCAAGCGGCAGCTTTAAAGCACTTTGGCCAGGATGCCTTGGTTCGTCCTTTGCCAACCATTGATGAAGTGTTCCGTGAAGTGGAAGCGGGCAGTGCGCATTATGGTGTTGTGCCTGTTGAAAACTCATCTGAAGGTGTGGTTAATCACACGCTGGATTGTTTCAAAAGCTCAAGCCTGAATGTGATTGGTGAAGTGGAACTGCGTATTCACCATCAATTTTTAGTGTCAGAAAACACCCGTAAAGACAGCATTAAACAGATTTATGCCCATCAGCAAACTTTGGCACAGTGCCGTCAATGGCTCGATGCCCATTATCCGGGCGTAGAACGTGTTGCGCTCAGTTCCAATGCTGAAGCTGCACGCCGTATCCGTAATGAATGGCACTCCGCAGCGATTGCTTCCGATATCGCAGCGCAGATGTATGATCTGGAAATTCTGCATAGCAACATTGAAGACAATCCGGAAAATACCACGCGTTTTCTGGTGATTGGCCGTGAAAAAGTACCCGCAAGTGGCAACGACAAGACCTCCCTGCTGATTTCTGCGCATGATCGTGCAGGTGCCTTACTGGATATTCTGGCACCATTTGCTAAACACGGCATTAGTCTGACCAGTATTGAAACCCGTCCAGCCTTGCCTGAAAAATGGGCCTATGTGTTCTTTATTGATCTAGAGGGGCATATTGAGCAGGCAAATGTGGCGGCTGCGATTGAAGAAATCCGCCCATTGGTGAAAGAGCTGCGTGTACTCGGTTCTTATCCGGCGGCAGTACTCTAAATTTCTTTTCGGTGGCCGGCATGCCGGTCCCTTTTTTGCTGTTAGCTAAAATTATTGGAAGTGTGAAATGACATTTGTCCCTGCGAATGAAGGCATTGAAAAATTAAAACCTTATCAACCGGGTAAGCCAATCAGTGAGCTTGAGCGTGAGTTAGGGATTACTAATATTGTCAAACTGGCTTCAAATGAGAATCCATTGGGCTGTTCAGACAAAGTCAAAGAAGCGGTTGCTGCAGAACTGGCTGAAATTGGCCGTTATCCAGACGGTGGCGGTTTTATCCTGAAAGACCAGATTCAGCAACAATTTGGCTTTGCACACGACCGTATTACCTTGGGTAATGGTTCAAATGACCTGCTAGAAATGTTTGCCCGTGCTTTCGTTTCAGAAAAAGATTCTGTGGTATATAGCCAGCACGCATTTGCCGTGTATGCCTTGGTGACTCAAGCGATTCATGCTGAAGCGATTGAAGTTCCTGCGAAAGGCTTTGCGCACGACCTCGATGCGATGGCGGCTGCAATCAAGGACAATACCAAATTGGTGTTTATTGCCAACCCGAATAACCCAACAGGCACCTGGTTTGAAGAAGCCGAATTTGAAGCCTTCATGCAAAAAGTTCCGGCCAATGTGATTGTAGTTCTTGATGAAGCCTATGTGGAATATTTCCCTGAAAACTTCAACAGCCTGAAATATCTTGAGCAATATCCGAACCTGATCGTCAGCCGTACTTTGTCCAAGTGCTATGGCTTGGCTGCCTTACGTGTCGGTTTTGCTTTGGCATCAAAAGAAGTAACGGATTACTTGAACCGTATCCGTCAGCCATTTAACGTCAACCATTTAGCCATGGTGGCTGCGGTCGCTGCATTGAAAGATGAAGCCTTCATCGAGAAATCACGTGAAGTGAACAAAGCCGGCATGAAACAGCTCGAAGAAGGCTTTAAGGCCTTGGGTCTGAATTATGTGCCATCACGCGCCAACTTTATCTTGGTCGATGTGCAGGCTGATCCAGGACAAACCTTTAATGCGTTATTAAAAGAAGGTGTGATCGTGCGTCCAGTCGGAATTAGCAACCATTTGCGTGTTTCGATCGGTACAGAAGCAGAAAATGCCAAGTTCCTGACTGCACTGGCAAAAGTGTTGGGCTTAGAGGCAAAAGCTTAAACCATGGCACACCCACTGTTTGAAAAAGTTGCATTTATCGGGCTGGGGCTGATTGGCTCCAGTCTGGCTCGAGTGATTGCTGCTGAACAACTGGCAGATTGCGTGGTTGCTTCGGCACGTTCGCAAAAAACCTTGGATGATGCCAAAGCCCTAGGCTTGATTCAGCAAGGCTTTAGTAATCCTGCCGAAGCGGTACAAGGCGCTGACCTTGTGGTACTGGCTTTGCCAGTACGCGCGACGCAAAAAGTGCTGGAAGCGATCAAGCCATATTTGTCTGAACATACCATTTTAACGGATGTTGGCAGTACCAAAGGCAATGTGGTAGAAGCGGCCAAAGCCGTGTTTGGTGAACAGCTGCCAGCCGGTTTTGTGCCGGGGCATCCGATTGCAGGCAGTGAACATACTGGCGTACATGCGGGTAAAGTGGATCTGTTTGCCAATCACAAGGTGATCCTGACCCCTTTGCCGACGAGTGCCGATTGGGCGGTGCAAAAACTGATTCATCTGTGGGCTGCAGCCAAAGCAGAAGTGATTTGTATGGATGTCGAAAAGCACGATGAAGTGCTGGCCCATACCAGTCATCTTCCGCACCTGATGGCCTTTAACCTGGTGGAGCAATTGGCCAACCGCCAGGATAATCTCGATATTTTCCGTTATGCTGCAGGCGGATTCCGTGATTTTTCGCGCATTGCCGCGAGCGATCCGCAAATGTGGCATGACATTTTCTTTGCCAATAAGAAAGCCATTTTAAATGCCGTAGATGGTTTTGAGCAGCAGCTCGCCATCCTGCGTAAAATGATTGAAGACGAAGATTCGCAGGCGATTATGGGCTTACTAGGACATGCCCAGGCTGCGCGTCAGCACTTCAACCATATGCTAGCCCAGAAACCCTTGATGGAGAACAATAAGGTGACACAACAATTTACCATTTTGCCGGGACAGAAGACATTTAAAGGTAAATTTACCGTGCCAGGTGACAAGTCTGTGTCACATCGTTCCATCATGTTTGGTGCGATTGCGGAAGGCACTACTCATGTGACCGGTTTCCTTGAGGGTGAAGATGCCTTGGCGACTTTGCAGGCATTCCGTGATATGGGCGTGAGCATTGAAGGGCCAAAAAATGGTGAAGTGACCATTCATGGCGTGGGCATGCACGGCTTGAAACAACCGGCGGGCGTGTTGTACATGGGCAACTCAGGCACCAGTATGCGTTTGCTCTCGGGCATGTTGTCGGCACAGGCCTTTGATACCGTGATGACCGGTGATGCATCCCTGTCAAAACGTCCAATGGAACGGATTGCTAAACCATTGCGTTTGATGGGTGCCAAGATTCAGACTACGGGTGAGAAAGGCACACCACCAGTGAGCATCACGGGCAATCAGCCATTGAAAGGCATCGATTATGATTTGCCAATGGCCTCCGCACAGGTGAAATCCGGTATTTTACTCGCAGGTCTATGGGCAGAAGGTGAAACTTCAGTGACTGAACCAGAACCAACCCGTGACCATACTGAACGCATGCTGCGTGCCTTTGGTTATGAAGTGAAAACTGAAGGCAACCGTATTAGCCTGCAAGGCGGCGGTAAGTTGGTCGGCACTGACATTCAGGTGCCATCCGATATTTCTTCAGCGGCGTTCTTTATGGTCGGTGCAGCAATCACCGAAGGCTCGGATGTGACCCTGGAAGCCGTGGGTATTAACCCGACGCGTACCGGTGTGATTGAAATCCTGAAACAGATGGGTGCAGACATTAGCGTGGAAAATGAACGCATTGCTGGTGGTGAGCCGATTGCGGATATCCGTATCCGTGGTAGCCGTACCCTGAAAGGTATTCACATGCCTGAAGATCAGGTGCCATTGGCGATTGATGAATTCCCGGCCTTGTTTATTGCCGCAGCGTGCGCGGAAGGCCAGACGGTATTGACCGGTGCGGCTGAACTGCGTGTGAAAGAGTCTGACCGTATCCAGGTGATGGCTGATGGTTTGCAAGCGATGGGTATTGACTGTACCCCAACGGCTGACGGCATTATCATTGAAGGGAAAGGCAAAGATGGTGACTGGTCTGCGATTTTCCAAGGTGCGCAGATTGAATCACACCATGACCACCGTATCGCCATGAGCTTCAGTATGGCGGGCTTACGTACTACAGGTGAAATTACCATTGTGGGTACAGAAACCGTCGCGACCAGCTTTCCTACCTTTACTGAGCTGGCCAATCAAGCTGGATTAACCATTCAGGTCAGTAACTAATCGGTAATTGATTCAAAAACTGAAGGCAAGATTATCCGAGAAACAGCCAGGCAAATGCTTGGCTGTTTGCATTTTATTGCTTATGCTAATCCCCGATAACGATAATACCCTTGGGGATACGAGATGAAAAAATTACAATTTACCGCCCATCCAGATTCAACGTCTTCTGCTTATCCCTCCCAAACCCAAGCACAGGTTGCTTCCGTATTGTCTGAGCAGCTTGCACATTACGGTTTTGACACGACTACTGTCACTGAAACCCCAAATCAGTTGCAGGTCAGTGTCGAGAGTCGGACATTGCCCTTATCTGTGAGCTGTCAAAAGCGTGACGAGGACGGGCATCTGGTCTGCGAAATTTCGGCTCATCCGCAACAGGAACAGGACTGGTTTGATAAGATTGCAACGGAAAGCGTGGTGAAACAGCTAGCGCAAGCGGTAGAAAACAGCCTGAAAAGTGACGACCGTTTTAGCGGGTTTGAGTGGAAGTAAAAGGCATTGATCTGAAAAATCCTAAAAAAGCAGCGTTTGCTGCTTTTTTGATATCTTACTGAATGAAATGTTTAGACATTAAATTTTAGCGCGTAGGACTCAGCAGAAAGCGTTTGATTTCATGACGGAGCTGCTTGAGATAACCGGTAAAGAAATGATTGGCTCCCGGTAAAATCGTGATGGGATGTTTTTGTGGCGCTGCCCAGGCAATTAAATCCGAAAGCAGGGTAATGTCATCCTGTTCGCCGTGCAAAAACAGCAGATCACCCTGAATGTCTGGAGTCTGATAATGGCGTAAACCAATGACACTCCCTGTCGGTAGACCACACAGAATCAGTTGTCGTGGCTGTTGAGCCACGTCCAGACTGGCTTGACATTTGGCCAGCACATGCGCACCAAAGCTGAAACCACCGGCATAAAAAGGCAAATCTGGATACAGGTTTCTTAAGTGCGCAATCACGGCCAAAATATCTTGTGTTTCCCCAAAGCCATCATCATGTACGCCAGCGCTTTGACCTGAACCACGGAAACTTGGACGATAGACCACATAGTCTTGTTCCACAAAAATCTGCGCCAGCAGGGCAGGCACTTTATGCTGTGGGTTGCCGCCTTGTAGCGGATGAGGGTGGCAAACGACCGCGAAGCCTTTGATTTTATCCTGCGGTGAATCAACAAAAATTTCAATTTGACCGACAGGACCAGGGATAAAAATTTGTTCAGACATACAGGCACAGGAGAAAATGGAAGAAGGAATATTTTACTGCCTTGACGCAACAAAAACACAAAGTGGCGTTAAAATGAGCCGACTGTTATCGTTTGATTCATTATTATTTGACCAGGTTATCCATGCTCGCTCTTCTTTCTCCTGCCAAGACACTCGATTACGATTCTGCCTTACCCACAGATCTTCATACCTTCCCGCGCTTACTGCAACATTCAGAGGAGCTGATTCAGGATTGTCAGAAATTGTCTGCGACTGAGATTGCTAGCCTGATGAGTGTGAGTGAGAAGATTGCGCAATTGAATGTTGCGCGTTTTCAGGATTGGCAGCCGGATTTTAACCTGGCAAATGCCCGTCAGGCTCTGTTTGCCTTTAAAGGGGATGTCTATACCGGTCTGGATGCCTATCAGCTGAATGACCAACAAATTGATCTTGGGCAGCAACAACTGCGTATGCTCTCTGGTCTGTATGGATTGTTACGACCATTGGATTTGATGATGCCTTACCGTTTGGAAATGGGAACCAAATTGCGCAATACACGTGGATCTAACCTGTATGAATTCTGGGGAGAGATCATCACCCAGCAAATCAATGCGGATCTGTTGGAAGCTGAATCTGATTTATTGCTCAATCTGGCTTCTGATGAATACTACAAGGCAGTAAAAGAAAAGCAGATTCAGGCACAGATCATCAAACCGGTGTTTTTAGACCAGAAAAATGGCAAATATAAAGTGATCAGTTTCTATGCCAAAAAAGCCCGTGGTTTGATGGCGCGTTTTATGCTCGAACAGCAACCTCAAGGTGCAGAAGATCTCAAAGCCTTTAACAGCGAAGGCTATTATTTTGATGCGGATAATTCCACTGCACAAGAATTGGTGTTTAAGCGCGATGAACAGGCTGCCTGAGGATAGAGCTAATCCATCCATCGAAATTCGTAGAACATTTCGGCAGGCCTAAATCAATTCTGGCATTGGCTAGCGTTTTTACAGTTTTAAATAGGTGTTTTACTGTGTGAATGACAGCGATTAGACAGCTTTTATTGATCGTTGTGTGGTAAAAAAAGCCCCATAATCGGGGCTTTTCAGTTAACCGACCCAACCGCTAGGGGTATCGTGGATCAGTGGCTGATTGGCTGGTGGCGGAGGTGTAACAGCACCTTGACAGCCCACTAAAGCATAGGAGATGAGGAATACTATAAAAAAATTACGCATAATAATGTCCGCTAAAAGAAACAAGATTGAGTACATCTATCGTATTCGCTGATTCAATGACTAGACGTATAATGCGGAATTACGCTGGTGCATGTGTTATATGCACACCAAATGGCGACTAGATCTTTGAGTTAACCGCAGAAAGACACATCAAATTCAATGCTGCCGAAAATTAAAAAAATTGGTCAAATGCAGTCATCATGATGCAGTCGAATGAAATGAGCTCAAAATCCTATCAAGGACTTCAATCCATTACACGCGAAAGCATCCATGTGTTTCTTGGTTACACTTAATTTCGTCGTCTTGACTTCGTTGAACGATCAAGGCGGATACAGTTCCGTATCAGCACCATTCAGTTTTTGATTGTTGCTTGGAGGTCTGATTGCGATAAATGCCAAAAACAAAATCTAAAGGGCGATTTTGTTGACGCAAGCTTGATCTGAACGAGCAGTATTTCCTGGATAGGGAGAGAATCCAATCTAGCAGTTCAATCAGTGTATTTTTAGCAAAGGAAATGCCAAATTCAACCAGAATACCGTTGGGTAGATGAACGAGTGAAATATACCATGAAAAGTAAAGTTTTTCACTGATGCCTATTGCATCTCTTTATCAACCTGCTTATTTTCAGCAACATATTGAAAGTGTTGCTATAAAAATTTATGTTCTATTTCGTTTGAGCTGGGTACCATTAAAGATTTTTAAAAGCCTCAATCGCACGCGCGCGGCTGGATTTTAAATCCACCATCGGACGTGGATAATTCAGTCGTAACATCGGATTTTTGCCATAAGGCTCATGAATCTGTTCTGCGCTTAAATGCGCCAGTTCAGGTACCCAGTGGCGGATATAGTCGCCGTTGGCATCAAATTTTTCGGACTGACTGATCGGATTAAACACCCGGAAATACGGTGCTGCATCCGTACCTGTGGAGGCACACCATTGCCAGCCACCGTTATTGGCGGCAAGCTCTCCATCAATTAAGTGCCGCATAAACCACTGTTCTCCGAGGCGCCAGTCAATTAACAGATTCTTGGTCAGGAACATCGCGACAATCATGCGCACCCGGTTATGTACCCAGCCCGTCGCCAGCAGTTGTCGCATGCCTGCATCCACGATTGGAATGCCGGTTTGACCTTGTTGCCAGCGCTGTAGACCTTCTGGATCATCACGCCATTGCACCTGTTCGGTGGCCACTTTGAAGGCTCGGTGTTTGGACACCTGCGGAAAATCAAACAGAATATGCTGGTAAAATTCACGCCAGAGCAATTCATTCAGCCAGGTCTGCTGCCCTGGATTGTCCAGAATAAATTGACCTTGTTGCTCTCGGAACAGTGCCTGGATGCATTGACGCACGGATAAGATACCAATGGTTAAATAGCCAGACAGCTGGCTGGTCCCTGTGATGCTTGGAAAGTCACGTTGCTCTTTATACTGCTTGACCCGCTGTTCAACAAAATCATCGAGGACAGACAGCGCATGTTGTTCACCCACGGGCCATAAAGCTTGTTGTTTCGCCGTGACCGTATAGCCGAAACAGGCCTCTAGCTCAGGAATTTGCTGATTGAAAGCACTGAGATCCGGCCAGTTCTGTTGCTGTAGGTGTGGAGCCGGGAAACAACCCGGTAGGCTATGTTGCAGACGCTCGTAGCAGGCATTCTTAAAGGCTGTAAAGACCTGATACGGCTGCTGCGTCTTGTTACGAATACTGGCGACCGGGAACAGGGTGCGATCTTGTAGCAGCGTGAAACGTTGACCATTCTGCTGTAAATATGCGGCGACTTGCTGGTCGCGTTGCTGTTCATTGACCGGCAGTTCCATATTGGCAAAGACTTGTGAGATCTCAAGCTGCTGCATCAACTGATGAATGAAAGCCGGAATGTTTTCATAGCGATTGACGGTTTCAATCAGCAAGGGAATGTTGAGTGCATTCAGCTGCTGTTTCAGTTCTACGAGCTGGCGTAGATAAAAGTCGAGCTTAATCGGGGCATCATCATGTAAACAGCTTTGTTCAGGAGATAAAATCACCAGCGCGATACAAGGGCCAGCCTGCTGAGCATGCCACAGTGCAGCATGATCCTGAATGCGTAAATCCTGACGAAACCAGATGAGTTGATAAGCCGACATGTGATCCAAACTCTGCAAAATTAGCTATAGCGATATTTTATGCTGCTGAGCTGAGAAAAATCTGTGAAGATCAGCCGTGCAGGCATAAAAAAAGCAAAGCCGAAGCTTTGCTTTTATCGATCAAGTTGATCTTAGTGGTGGTGACCACCTGCACCATGTACGTGACCGTGATCAAGTTCCTCTTGAGAAGCTTCACGGATTTCAACGATTTCAACTTCAAACGTCAAATCTTGACCCGCTAATGGGAAGTTGGCATCAACGATCACGTTGTCGCCTTCAACCGCTTTAACAGTAACGATTTGTACGCCATCATCAGTTTGCGCTTGGAATTGCATGCCAGGCTGTACATTTTCTACGCCTTGGAACATTTGTACTGGAACTTCTTGTACAAGTGCTGGGTTGTATTCGCCATAACCTTCTGCTGCAGGAACGTTTACAGTGAATTTTTCACCTACAGTTTTACCCGCTAAAGCTTTTTCTAGACCCGGGATGATATTGCCTGCGCCATGCAAATAGGCAAGTGGTTCACCTTGAGATTGGTCAAGGGTTTCACCTTCAGCATTTGTTAAAGTGTAGTGGAATGAAACCACGTGGTTATCTGCAATAGCGGTCATGTTGTTGATCCATTCAATTTTTTCAGGGTTACATCATAAAGTGAAAAGCCGCATTTGTAGACTACATTTACGTGAATTTTGGCTTTTTCAATATTTTTATGACGATTTATTGTTTAATGAGGATGAATTCTGGAATTTCAATCCTATTTTATGTTTGATTACAGGTTTTGCGGCCAAAAAAATGTGAAATGGATGTGAGCTTATTTCTGCTGAAGAAGAGTCCGATTTTTCGCTATTTCAAGAGAATGGTCCAATCTTGCTTTCAAGCTTTTCTGAGAGGATGTATGAGCATAAAAAAAGATGGCTTGAATCAGCCATCTTGTGTGAAAAATTTTACTCAACGTGCAGTGTCGAGCGGATAGGTTTTCACCATATAGCTGTCACTGGTACTGGAAGAAAATAGGCTGCCTAACCACATAAAGAAGCGCTGAAAAATATTGGCTTCTTCAATCTGGACTTTGGCTTGGATCTGGATGGTCTGGATTAGATGATTGTTTTGGTAAACATGCACACTGGCCAATTGCATCATTTTTGCCAAAGGAGCAGTCAACTGTTTCTCATGGACTTCAAGGTTCAAATGGGTCTTGGTGGTCTGTAAAGGTTCGATACTGAGATTGTTCAGCATGATGCGCTGACGCTGGTTATCAAAGGCTTGCAGATCAATCGGGTAAGGCTGATCATACAATGACGTAGTCACCATTTTTGGATGTTCGGTTTCAAGTTTGAACATTTTTAGGGTGGATTTGATCACTGGCAGCTCAGCAATCACCTGATGGCGTTTAATTACCACCTCATCACGTGTGTAGTTATACGCCAGATTCATCAGTTTATGTGCAACTTCGGCGCGTTTTGCACCGCTTTTAGTTCCCATGACCACCACAATCAGGCGACGGTTTTGCAGATCAGGATTCAGCGTGGGACGTTGCGCCGTAAGCGCCAAGTTGAAGCCAGCCGCTTTGGTAAAACCGGTTTTTAAACCGTCCACGCTTGGGTCTTGCTTCAGCAACAGATTGGTAGCGCGGTGAAAACGCTGGTTATAGCTGAAACTTTGTTGCTTGGAATAATATAAATAATCCGGTGTGGTAGTGACCAACGCTTCGCCTAAGCGCGCCATATCGTGTGCACTGGAAAAGTGATCCGGCATGGTAATCCCGGCTGGATTGGCAAAATTGGTATTGCTCATACCCAAGGCTTTGGCTTCCTGGTTCATGCGTTTCACAAAGTTTGGAACATTGCCTGAAATCCGTTCCGCCAACGTCACTGCAGCATCATTGGCCGACATCACAATTAAACCTGCAAGCAACTGGTCCACCGAGATTTTTTCACCCGGTTTTAGGTACATCTGCGATTCATCCCATTGCACGATGTTTACCACGGGCGTTGCGGTCAGCACTTCTTCTCTGCGCAGTTTACCTGCCTGAATTTCCTTGAGGGCAATGTAGGCCACCATCATTTTGGTGAGTGAGGCCGGCGCACGTTGCATATGGCTATTATGTTCGGCAATGACCTGCCCTGAATGAGCATCCATAATGGTCCAGGCTTCGGCTTCAACCGACTCGGGCACGATGTTTAACAGGCTGGCGTTGACCAGTGTTGAGCAAAAGAAACTCAGAAATGCAAAGAGGTAAAGGAAACTTTTCAACGGGAAATACCTTGTGGAGCCAGCCAAGGGGAAAATGCAAAAAACCTTGCGAATGCTATGCCTTTTTTTTTCTCAAGGCTAGTGCATTTTGCAGACAAATACGACAGATCCGCCTCAAAGATGAAAAAAATGCTAAGCTAATTACCAACCTATCTGCTTAAAGCTTTTGAATACCGACTTATGTTGCATTATCAAATCGAGTTCGATGACTATCGTCAGCATTTAATTCACGTCACCGCCAGATTTTTGGCCAATCCAACGCAGGTACTCTGGCTGCCAACCTGGATTCCTGGCAGTTATCTGATTCGTGAATTTTCCAAACATATTGAAGCGGTCAAAGCTTATGATGAAGCGGGTCGTCAACTGAAAATCAGTAAGTTTGAAAAGAATAAATGGCGTCTGTTTAACACTGATTACGAATTGATTACGGTGGAATATGACGTGTATGCCTATGACCTGTCGGTTCGTGGCGCTTATGTGGATCAGACGCGTTTATATGTTAATCCTTCCTGTGCCTGTCTGGGACTGGAAGGTCAGGAACATACGCCGATTGAAGTGGAAGTTTTCTTGCCGGAAGAACTGAAACATTTTCAGCTGGCAACCGGACTGGCAGCCAAGAGCCTGGTTAAAGGCCGTTATACCTTAAAGGCGGATAATTACGCCCAGTTAATTGATAGTCCGTTTGAACTGGCCGCGCAAACCCGTTTTAGTTTTGAAGCTCACGGTATTGCGCATGAATTTGTACTGTCTGGCAAACACACCATGAATGCCGCACGTATGCAACAGGATCTGGAAAAAATCTGTGCCACGCAAATCGGTCTGTTTGGTTCAGCGCCATTTGCAAACTATACCTTTATGACCATGGCTAGCGGTAACAGTTATGGTGGTCTGGAACATCCGAACAGTACCAGTCTGATTACGCCGCGAGAGGATTTACCCAAAGCGGATGAATCTGCAGAGCCGGGTCAGGACTATCAGCGTTTTCTTGGACTGTGTAGCCATGAATATTTCCATTCCTGGCTGGTCAAATTCATCCGCCCGGAAAACTTTGTCAATTATGATCTGAACCGTGAAAGCTATACCAGTCTGCTATGGATCTTTGAAGGTTTCACTTCTTATTATGATGACCTGATGTTATTACGCAGTGGTGTGATTTCTCAGGAATCTTATCTCAAGTTATTAACAGAGCATATTGGGCGTTATCTGCAAAATCCGGGACGTTTTATCCAGTCAGTGGCTGAATCGAGTTTCGATGCCTGGATCAAATTCTACCGTCAGGATGAAAACTCCAACAATGCTGGCACTAGCTACTATAATAAAGGCGCTTTGGTGGCCTTGTGTCTGGATTTAGGATTGCGTTTACGCGGTTCAAGCTTGGATGCATTGATGCGCAAACTATATGAAAACGCGCAAAATGGCATACAGGTACATGAGCAAACCATTTTTGAGCTCTGCCAGGAATTGACCGGACAAAGTTGGATTGAACAGATCACGCATTTGATTAACACCACTGATGAATTGCCGCTGGATCAGTTGTTCCCTGAGTTTGGTGTCAGTTACCAGCTGAAAAATGACAAGTCTTTGCCATTTGGCTTGAAACTGGCAGATAAACCTGAAGGGGTTGTGGTGCAACAGGCACGCCGTGATGGTGTAGCAGCACAAGCGGGACTTTCGGCGAATGATGTGATTATTGCCATTGATGGTCTGAAAGCTTCGGAAAAACTCCTGGCCCAATATGCAAAACAGCAGGGGACTTTTACGGTCCTTGCTTTCCGCCGTGATGAATTGATGCAGTTTGAAGTGCAGGGTGGAGAAACAGGCTTAACTACGGTTGAGCTGAAAGTTGAAGATCAGGCGAAAGTGGAGATTTGGTTAAAGGCTTAATATTAAATGAATAAAAAGGATGCTTAAAGCATCCTTTTTATTAGAGGGAAATATATCTTTTACATACTTTCATAATATTAGAATGAGCATATTTGAACTCATTTGAAAATTCTATTCTGTCGTTACGGTATTCTAAAAAATCTAATGTGGTCCAAGGATAAAACATTTCTAAATAATTGATATATTCTTGCAAGCTTTCCCAATTCTCTTTATCGATTTGACCTTCTAGTAATGCTTGAAGTTGTTGAGCTTTTGATCTCAACGGTGTGGCGTATTGGATTAATAATCCATAGCTTTGATAGTATTCAGATTCTGTAGTATTGACTGAAAAAGAATAGGTTAAATTGTAAATTCCTGAGCTAAATTGCGCATGCAAATCCCAAACGTCAGTAATTATTTTTGAAATCAATGATAAGTTGTGTTGTGCTTTCCAATTAAATATTAACAGTGCTGCTGTAATGGCAGCAAAAGTAGTTGCTGCAGCGCTTAATAAATTACTGATAGAGGAGAGTGTCTCTTGATTGTTTCTTGTAGAAATCCAACCACCAAAATTTAGATAAAGCAAGTTAATCCCTATAAAACTTAGAAAAATAAATAGAAAAATGTAAGATGAAGCAAAAAATCTAAAAAATTTTAAATATAAGTTTTCTAACATATTTATCATATTAAAATGAATTAATGAATATTATATAAATAAAAAGCCCACCTTTGTGAGCTTTTAAATAAGCTGAATAATAACTATTTCACAATCAAACGAGACGTACCACGAAACTCAGCAATAACTTGCTGTTTCTGATTGCTGACGGTAATGTCATAAATTCCAGTTCGGCCACTACTGGCTTTATGTTCGGCTTTGGCCGTTAAGGTATCGCCCAATAAGCCGGGTTTTAAATAATTAATACTGCAATGCTGGCCGACCGCTGGATGCTCACCGGTATTACAGGCAATCGCAAAAGCCGCATCCGCCAAAGCAAAAATCACTGCACCATGGCAGGTTTGATGACCCTGTAAATGCTGTTCAGTCACTTTCAGTTCAACTTGCGCCGTATTGTGATGAAAAGACACCAGATGTGCGCCTAGTTGCTGCATTAAGGTATCCTGATTAAACATCTGATTGACTTGCTGATCCATGGCAAAAACTCCTTTTTAGATACATTTTATTTTAAATATTTTAATATTTGAATCATAAATAGCATTTCTATTTGAGAATAACAAGGCTTGCGGAAAATCAGACGATGTTCGGTAAATGATTAAATACTTAACTTCTTCCGCATAAATAAAAACCGATGTCCAAGCATCGGTTTTTTTATATATTTTTACGCTTGGGTAAAACTCATCATTGAGGAATTAACGAGGACGACGGCCGCGACTTTTGGTGTTCGGACGAGTCGTGCCATTGGTCTTGCGACGCGGTTTTTCACTTTCATCCATCTGCCAGATGCGTTTGGTACCCGACGGTTTTTTCTTGTCACCTTCTTTCTTTTTCTGATGCATGGGTTTGCCGCCTGTACCGCCCGGTTTTTTTACATAAGAACGCGAGCGATATGGCTGTTCTGCCGGTACATCTTTAAAGTCAGGATAGAGCAACGGTTCAATTTCTTTCTGCTCGCCAGGTTGCAATCCCATTTGCACCAAATCAATCGAGCCGATTTTGGTGCGGATCAGACGTAAGGTTGGGAAGCCAACAGTGGCAGTCATGCGACGCACTTGGCGGTTACGGCCTTCACAAATCTGAATTTCTACCCAAGAGGTTGGCACGCTGGCGCGGTAGCGTACAGGTGGATGACGTTCCCATAACCAGGTCGGCTCATCCACTTTGTGTGCGCGTGCAGGTAGGGTCATGCCATCATTGAGTTCGATGCCTTTACGCAGTTGTTCGAGGGCTTCTTCGGTAATTTCACCTTCGACCTGAGCTAGATAGGTCTTGTATTTTTTGCTGGCCGGATTGGTAATAAACTGATTCAGTCCGCCGTGATCCGTTAAAAACATTAATCCTTCTGAATCCAAATCCAGACGACCGGCAATACGCAAGTCAGGATCGTGAATAAAATGCGATAGCGTCAAATGCTTTTCATCTTCACGAAATTGCGACATGACGTCGAAGGGCTTGTTAAATAGAACGATTTTCATGAAAAATTACAACTTTAGTCTGTAAAAAATAGGTAAATAACGAGGATGGATTCATTGGAAAAAATGATCATATTTTCCACAAAAATCACCTCAAGAATTCATTTGCTCTAAGATAAAACGCGTATACAAAAGATAAAAGTATATTCCTAAAAATAAGCTTACATTTATATTTGCCAGCGACATGAGGAGAACCTGCACCATGGGTTATCAGAAGATCGTAGTACCAGCGGACGGTGAAAAAATTACAGTAAACGCTGATTTATCCTTTAATGTACCCAACCATCCCATCATTCCTTTTATTGAAGGCGATGGGATTGGTGTTGATATTACACCAGCAATGAAGGCGGTTGTCGATGCAGCCGTGTTGAAAGCCTATGGTGGCAAACGTTCGATCGAATGGATGGAAGTATATTGTGGTGAAAAAGCAAATACCATCTATGGCAGCTATATGCCGGAAGAAACGTTTGAAGCGTTGCGTGAATTTGTAGTGTCGATCAAAGGTCCTTTGACCACGCCAGTGGGTGGCGGGATTCGTTCTCTGAACGTGGAATTGCGTCAAGAATTGGACCTTTATGTCTGTATACGTCCGGTGCGCTGGTTTGAAGGTGTACCTTCACCCGTTCAACATCCTGAATTGACTGATATGGTAATTTTCCGGGAAAACTCGGAAGATATCTATGCGGGGATTGAATGGAAAGCCGATTCTGCAGAAGCGAAGAAAGTCATCAAATTCTTGAAAGAGGAAATGGGTGTCACTAAGATCCGTTTTGAGGAGAACTGTGGCATCGGGATCAAACCGGTATCGAAAGAAGGCACGCAGCGTCTGGTGCGTAAGGCCATCCAGTTCGCAATTGACAACGACAAGCCTTCTGTAACCTTGGTGCACAAAGGCAACATCATGAAATACACCGAAGGAGCCTTTAAAGCGTGGGGTTATGAAACCGCACTGGAGCGTTTTGGCGGCGAGTTGCTGGATGGAGGTCCATGGGTCAAGATTAAAAACCCGAAAACCGGCAAGGATATTATCATCAAAGATGTAATCGCCGATGCCTTCTTGCAACAGATCCTGATGCGTCCTGCGGATTATTCAGTGATTGCCACATTGAACCTGAATGGTGACTATATTTCCGATGCACTCGCGGCTGAAGTTGGCGGGATTGGCATTGCACCCGGTGCCAATATTGGCGGGGCGATCGCCATGTATGAAGCCACGCACGGTACTGCACCAAAATATGCGGGGCAGGACAAGGTCAACCCGGGTTCGATCATCCTGTCTGCGGAAATGATGTTGCGAGACATGGGCTGGACCGAAGCGGCGGATCTGATTATCAAAGGGATATCGGGAGCGATTGCAGCAAAAACCGTGACCTATGACTTTGAACGTCTTATGCCAGATGCAACCTTGTTGCGTTGTTCCGAATTTGGCCAGGCGATTATTAACAATATGGAATAATTTTCTGATTTTAAATCAGAATTACCCGCGTTGATCGCGGGTTTTTGCTTGCACCCTCTTTTATTTTGAACTGTTTGCAGTCGATCATTGATCTTATTATTTTAGATGGCGGCAGATACCCATCATCCTGTTTATTTCTAACGATGATGAAAAGACTCCATTTGTTTGGACTCTGAAATCAGTCGTTGTATCGCAACTGGGTCTTTGCAAAACTACACTATGCAAAAAGCTGATTTCCGACTATAAGCTGTTGATCAAATACCGAAATGCTCAAATCAAATTGGAATTATTATGTTGATGCGCTTGAAACAACTGACCCTTTCCGTCTGTCTGATTGGAATCAGTGCAGCATCCTGGTCACAAACCGTACTGGTAAAAAGCCAGCAGAATATCGAAGAATATAAATTAGATAATGGTTTTCGGGTCATTTTGGCACCGAATGAAAAAGAAAATAAAGTCTTTGTCAATACGGTCTATTTCACCGGCTCCCTCAATGATCCTAAAGGCAAAGGCGGCCTGGCACATCTGCTGGAACATCTTGCATTTAAAGGCAGCCAGAATGTCAAAGGGGATGAGTTTCAGCGCCGGCTAGACCAATACACCCTAATGACCAATGCCAGCACGGATTATTACTCGACCAAATATACCAATATTGTTCGTCCGGAAAGCAAAGCATTGAATGAGATTATTTATCTCGAATCAGAACGTATGGACAAGTTGGTGTTGCAGGAAAAATTTGTCCCGAGTGAAATTGAAATCGTCAAGCGTGAACGTGAAATCCGTCTGGATCAGCCTTTTGCAGTGTTAATGGATCAGGTCTGGAAATCGGCTTATGGAAACCGGTCCTTGGGACGGCTGCCCATCGGTGATTTGGCCGAGATGCAATCCATTAAAATGCAAGAGTTGAATAAATTTTACCGCACCTGGTATGCACCCAATAATGCCGTGATGGTGATTGCTGGTAAATTTGACAAGGCCGAAGTGCTAAAAAGTGTTGATCAGTATTTTAGTCCGATCGCGGCACGTGCTGTGCCAGCACAGCCGGAAGTTGCTTTACTCGATTCACCGCAAATCAAGCAGCGTCATTTTGTGGTGAAAAAGGGCAGTGATTTGGCCAAGTTTCATATCTACATGAATGATAAAAATAAACCGTTACAGCCAACTCTAGCCTTGGCACCTTATTTATACACCTTGCAACCGAGTGGGCATTTGTATCAAAGCATGGTCGAAACCGGCTTGACCACACAGGTGCAGGCCAGTACCTGGTTAGAACAGGATTTTAACCTGGTCTTTATGGGCGCGATTTATGCACCGCATCACGATAGCCAAAAAGTTGAACAGGGCTTAACGGCAGGGGTGGAAAAAAATCAGCCTTTTAATGAAACCGAACTGAAACGGGTGAAAAACCTGATCCAGAATGATCAAGACAGCATGCTGACCAATGCGGTGGCAGTGGGTTCAATGCTGAGTGATTATGTGGTGTCTGAACAGGGCAACTGGTCGCAGTATTTTACCGATCAGCAGACCATCCAGAATTTAACCGTTGCTCAGGTGAATCAGCAACTCAATGAGTTTTTTAGCGCCAAACATCGCATTGCAGGGGATATTCGCCCGACACCAGAAGATCAGAAAAAAGCTCTGCAACAGCAGCAGGCTAAAGTATCGGTTAAGACTCCAGCACAGGCATTTGAGCAGTCTGAGGCTTTGAAAGATCCGAGTATCTATCAACAAGAGGTTGCACAGTTCGTAGCGACATCTAAAGCCTATCTGGATGCAACGGAAAAGAAAATTCAGCGTGGTCAGCTAGCGAATGGCATGCAATATGCCTTGTTTCCAACCTCTACTCGCGATAACAAAACCTACGCGACCATCACTGTGGATTTTGGTAATGAGAAATCCTTGTTTAAGCAAGGCCAGCTGCTGGATTTAACCGCCTATCTGTTGCTGCGTGGTTCAGATCGACATAGTTTGCAGGAGATCGCGGATCAGTCGATTGCTGCTGGGGGTGAAGCGACCGCCGAAGCCAGCGGTAATGGCATGACTATCCAGATCAAGGCCAAAAAGGACAAATTTGCCGAGTATTTCAAATTTGTGCTGGACGTCCTGCAAAACCCTAATTTTGAACAGTCACAGTTTGATCTGATCAAGGCACAAAGTCTGGCCAGTCTTGAGCGGCCTTATACGGAACCGGAAACTGTCGCGGCCCTGACCATGGCACGCTTGATTGAAATTTACCAGCCGGGTGATTTGCGTTATCACTTTGAACCTGAGCTGGCGAAACAGCAATTACAGTCTGCCACACGAGCACAGGTGCAGCAGCTTTATCAACAGTTCTTTGCGATGAATCATGCACAGATTGCCATTACCGGTGAATTTGACTCAGCCAAAATGCAGCAATTTTTAAAGCAGCAATTCGGACAGTGGAATGGCAAGCAGCCCTATGCCAAAGTTCTGCCGCAATATACCACCTATAAGGCGCAACAGGTGCATGCGCTGTCCGAGCAACGTGAATTTGGTAATTACCAGAGCGTATTAACCTTATCGGTTGGTGTGTATCATGCAGATGCACCAGCTTTGCTGGTTTTGAGCCATATTCTTGGAAATTCACAACTGTCTTCGCGGTTAGCACAGGAATTGCGTGAAAAGAATGCCTTGGTTTACGGTTTTGGCAGTAATCTGCAATTGGATATGCATCACGATGTCGGCGCGATCATGATTGAAGCAAACTATACGGCAGGAAAGGCAACACAAGTCAGTCAGGCGGTCCATAAAGTGTTTCGCGACTTGCTGGCGCGAGGTGTCACCGTACAAGAACTGGAAGCAGCAAAAGCCGATATGATGAAACAGCGTGTCACCTCACTGGAAGATGAGCGCTCTATTCACCGTATGCTCAACAGCCAGCTGGAAATGGGCAAAAATATGGCCAGCCGTGCCGAGCGTGATCAGGCAATTGCCAAATTGAGCAAGGCCGATATTGATGCCGCGATTCAAAAATATATCAAGCTGGATCAGCTGGTCGAGGTGATGGCGGATCAATACGGTAAGGCGCAAGCCTCTTGATCATGTAAGCGTTATAAGAAAAAACAGCGAATCATCTCGCTGTTTTTTTTTATGTATGGGCAGAATGGGGAATTGGATCGGTCATTCAAAACGTGTAGTGACAATTTAAGGGTAAAAATAAAAAAAGCCCTGCAGGGCTTAGAGTAGATCATACCAGATTAATGCTTGTGGTCATGGTCATGGTCATGGTCATGGTCATGTTTATGGGTATGAAAATCTTCATTTTTACGGAAACGTAAATAGTTGTCAAACTGCTCGCAATATTCATCGTAATTGTCATCGAGCATCATCTGGAACTGTTGTACCAGATAGGCCATAACCTGGTCTTTGGCCTCACGCATTTCTTTGCCATCTTTAAAATTGTTGGCTGCGACCCAGGTGTTAAAGCGTGCTGCAGCAAACAGCATGGATGCGCTGACCTGACCGCGGATTTCAGCAGGATTGGGCTGTTGACCAGGTGCTGGACGACAAAATTCATTGGCTTGTTTAATAAATTCGTCCGCACGCTCAAAAAAGGCAGCATTGAGCGCTTCTTCTTCAGTAACATCCGTGGCTTCAATTTTTTGAGACATGGCATTTTCCAACTCGAGAATAAGACCAATATTATAGGCAAAGCCTTGCAGAAACTGAACCTTTACCGTAGTCTAAAAATAGCCTAAGTATTTTATTGGATAGCGGCATGCAAGATGCGATTGCGGTGCAAAGCCTGAAAAGTGATATTGCCTTGTTGCGTCAAAACATCTGGCCACCCGCCAATTTGGCGCATGTCGAAGGCTTGCCCATTTATTATGGATCAAAACATGAGGTAGAGGTCTATTATCGCCAATGGTCAGGCCTGATCGAACGGGCACAGGATTTATTCCAGCCGTTTATGCAGGATGAAGTGCTAGACGCCGTGCATTTGCCTAGCCATCTGAATTTACCGCTGTTTTATTTTCATGTGGATCGGATTCGCATCAATAAAACCCGCGCTAAAGAATCGAAAACCTTTCGCGGCGTAGCCAGTTTGCTGGAAAAATGTGGCCAATTTGAGCCCCAACAGATTGAAGCCATGCAGCAGTGGTTGCAAAGTGATGATACGGCGGCACTGGTTGCCCATCGTGAATTTATTGATTTACGCACTTATGTTTTCCAGCATGGACAGAGTGACTATACTCGAACCCGCTTTTATGTGAACGGGATTGTATTAAGTGTTGAACCGCATTTTCAGCTGGTGGATGCACGCGATAAACCGCGCAAGCAACGCAATGACAGTTATCGTGATCCATTGGCGGATAATGACACCTGGAAAATCTATGGTAAATATCGTGATTAGTCCTGTTGGGTCAAAGATCGCCGAACGAATGGATTAAGCATGGTTTTAATCGTCTTATTTTTTAGTGCCTTTGGTGCTGCAACCTTGTTGCCGTTACAGTCGGAAGCTGTGCTGATCTCGAGTCTGCATTATTCCGCTTATGCACCGTCGCTGCTGATTGGCGTTGCCTCGATCGGGAATATTTTAGGCTCCTGTGTGAACTGGTATCTGGGTCGTTCCCTGTTACATTTTCAGCAAAAACGCTGGTTTGCTTTTCGCCCCGAGCAGATTGTGAAAAGTCAGGCTTTGTATGCGAAATATGGTTCGCCTTTATTATTGCTGAGTTGGGTACCGGTTATTGGTGATCCCATTACCCTGATTGCGGGATTTTTGAAAGAGTCATTTATACGCTTTATTTTATTGGTGACGCTGGCCAAGGTCTCGCGTTATCTGGTGCTGTATCTGGGATATCTTGGCGTGATGGGCTAATTGAACAGATAAAGATGTAATATTCATCTTCTGTTGCTGCCTACGTAGGATAAGGGTTTTCACGCGGTTAAAAATTTTGCTGTTTTGACAATCCTTGTTGGTTAAAGGTCGCCAAAAAGATCAGCGTTTTAGGTAAATTACAGGTGCAGCAGACCGATTGGCGAAGTGAGTTTGCTATACTGCTTGCAGCTTTAAATTGTTTAGCCTGTTTGCGAGGGGATATGCGCGGTTTATATCTGATCACCAATGATCACCCGATTGAGATATTGCTGGAAAAATTGCAGGCAGCACTATCAACCGGACACATCGCGATTTTGCAATATCGCCGTAAAAAAGTCGCACGTGCAGATCAGCCAGCTGAAATCAAACGCATTCAGCAGTTGTGCCAGCAGTATCAAGTGCCGTTTGTGATCAATGATGATCTGGAGCTGGCCATGCAGTTCGGATTGGGCGTACATCTGGGGCAAAGCGATGGCGAAATTCGTGATGCCAAAGCCCGGTTACCGCAAGGAGCGATTATTGGCCGCACCTGTGCCAACTCGATTGAACTGGCTGAACAGGCGGTGCAGGATGGCGCGAGTTATGTGGCGTTTGGCGCAATTTATGCAACGGCAAGCAAACCTGAAGCCGGTAATATCGGTCTGGAAACTTTAAAAACGGCTCGACCACAATTGAATCTGCCGATTTGCGCCATTGGTGGTTTGACGGTAGAAAACTCAGCTACAGTGGTGCAAAGTGGTGCTGACTTGTGTGCCGTGATTAGTGATATTTTAGCGTTGAATACTCAAGATATTCCGGCACGTGTACAGGCTTGGGCCGCTTTATTTGCCGAAAACCAGTCGGTCATTTAAGTAACTATTTTTAGATTTTTATAATAAGTTGAGACTTTCCATGAGCTTATCTCCAAAGCAAGAGCAGTTGTTCAAACAGGCCAATAAACATATTCCGGGTGGGGTAAACTCACCGGTACGTGCCTTTAACGGAGTGGGCGGCACACCAGTCTTTATCAAAAAAGCCAAGGGTGCTTATTTGTGGGATGAAGATGACAAGCGTTATGTCGATTATGTCGGTTCATGGGGGCCGATGATTCTGGGTCATGCCCATCCTGCCATCATTAAAGCAGTGCAGGAAGCGGCTGAAGATGGGTTAAGTTTCGGTGCGCCAACGGTACATGAAACTACGCTGGCCGATATTATCTGTGAAATCATGCCATCCATTGAATTGGTGCGTATGACCAACTCGGGCACTGAAGCGACCATGACCGCTATCCGTTTAGCACGTGGCTATACAGGCCGTGACAAGATCGTCAAATTTGAAGGCTGTTATCATGGCCATTCTGATTCCCTCTTGGTGAAAGCAGGTTCTGGCCTATTGACCAAAGGGGAAGGTGAGCCGACTTCAGCCGGGGTGCCTGCTGATTTTGCCAAACATACGTTGACCCTGCCGTATAACAACATCCCGGCTTTAAAAGAATGCTTTGCCAAATTTGGCCATGAAATTGCCGGGGTAATTGTCGAGCCGGTGGCTGGTAACATGAATCTGGTTAAGCCGATTGAAGGCTTCCTGCAAGCGATTCGCGCTGTGTGTGATGAATACAAAGCGGTGTTTATTATTGATGAAGTCATGACTGGTTTCCGTGTCGGCTTGGGCGGAGCACAGGCACATTACAACGTGACGCCTGACCTGACTACGTTAGGCAAGATTATTGGTGCCGGACTGCCAGTCGGTGCTTTTGGTGGTAAGCGTGAAATCATGCAGTGTATCGCGCCACTCGGCAATGTCTATCAGGCCGGAACTTTATCGGGTAACCCGCTGGCGATGCGTGCCGGGATTGAAATGTTTAAGCATTTACGTGCACCGGGTTTTTACGAGAATCTGTCTGCGCAATTGGCAAAATTGCTTGCAGGGTTACAAGCAGCGGCAGATGAAGCGGGCATTCCGTTCAAAACCCAGCAAGCGGGTGCGATGTTCGGTTTGTATTTTACCGCTCAGGACGATATCACCAGTTTTGATTCCATGCTGGCGTGCGATGTGGAAGCATTTAAGCAGTTCTTCCATGGCATGTTGCAGCGTGGTGTGAACTTTGCCCCTTCGGCATTTGAAGCAGGCTTTATCTCTTCTGCACACAGCGATGAAGATATTGCCCTGACCATTCAGGCTGCGCGTGAAACTTTTGCTGAAATGAAGAAATAATTGTTCGATAAAAAAAGCCCTGATCATGGGGCTTTTTTTATGTCATTTTTTGCATGCGTATTCGATATCAATTTGAAGATGAAGGAATGTGATGAAAACCAAAGCCTATTTAACCGAGCAAGAAGCCCAACAGCTATTAGATTTTGCCGTGAATTATGCCAAACAAAAAAACTGGAATGTCAGTATTGCGATTGCCGATGATTCTGGCTGTTTGCTGGCGATGAAACGTCTGGATGGCGCTGCACCCATGACCGCGAATCTGGCGGTAGAAAAAGCACGTTGCTCAGCACTCAGCCGTATTCCGACGCAAGTGCTTGAAAGTCTGATTCAACAAGGACAGATCGGTTTTGTCACCATGCAGAGTTTTTCTGGCATGCTGGAAGGTGGTGAACCTATTTTGTATGAAGGACAGCTGGTCGGTGCCTTTGGGGTGTCCGGAGTGAAATCGTATGAAGATGCGGAAATTGCCCAGGTGGCGATTGCGCAATTTTTGGCGTTGCATGCCTGATGAGCGTTTATGAAAATTCGTTGATCGGATAAATACAAAAATCGAGCCCGAAACGTTCATAGCGGAAAGGAGTTCGAGTTTGTTTTAGCCAGCGTTGTAGCAGTTTGTCATACACGTTGGCTTTTTTTATGGAGGTGGCGGTGAAACTCCAGTATTGAATCCGGTAACGCCGTACCAGTTGTTCAATTCTTATCGCAATCGCTTGCAATATTTTCCTTGCCGGTAGTTGTAGTTGGACATCTTCATAAATGGGGTCATCACGGAATAGCGCCAGTGCAGGATTGTTCTTGTAGTGCTGGCGGGTCAGGGCTTTGGGCGGATGAATCAGGTAAAATGAAAACTGGTAATGGTTGAATTTCAGCACATAATGTAGATGCCCGATATAGAGATCTTCGCGTAACTGCATAAATCTTCCCTCCAATGTTTATGCTTGTTCTGAATCGGTTGCGTTCACCAACTGGAAAATATTCAATAACAGTTGTAGATCATTGTCTTTGCTTAAATTGAGCCCAAAATGTTGTTCTGCGGTGTCGAGAATAAGCTGGAGAAATTGGGTAAAAATAGCAGGAGTATGCTTCTGATCACAGCACGCCAAATAAGCACTGGCCTCTTCAAACAGACACCACCATTCTTGTGGCGAGTCAATCTGGATGCCACCCAGCGGATGGTAGAGATCAAATAATAGGTTTAATTGATATTGATAATATTGTTGTGGTGACTGACTGAGATCAGCCGGATAGTTGGTGGGAATATTGAGTATTTTATTGTTGAAGATAGTGGGCATAAGCCTCCAGTAAAATCTGTTTAACTTGTTGGTATTGGGCCAGACGTGTGTGGTCTTTGTCGCTAAGTTGCTCAAGACGGGAAATATCCATGTTGTCGGCGACATCTGCAAGTTTTACCCGGCAGGCAATGCGGTTTTGTGCAGCACGCTGGGCTGCTGCAATACGGTCTTCTCCGGCTTGTTTGGTTAAAGCTAACAGGGCGTCTAGCTGCGGGGTGGAAAATCCATAATCCCGTAATTCATCTAAGGTGGTGGCGGTATCTTCCAGCACATCATGTAATACTGCGACGATTTTCTGTTCTTCAGTTTCCACGTTCAGCATGACCCGTAGAGGGTGCAGGATATAAGGCTGTCCAGCTTTGTCGGCTTGTCCGGCATGTTTTTCTGCAGCCAGTGCGATGGCTTGTTCGAGTGTCGACATTATTCTTCTCGCTTTATGACCTGCTCATTATAGAAAAAAGCCCATGTATTTTATAGAGCGTAGGGTTTTGGTACGACATTATTTGTCGTAATAGGAAGTCAAATTTCTGAAGTGAGCACATGGATTTTTTGCGAAACCCAGTCAAGCAGGATGGAAATAAAACAGCTCACACATTCGTTGCTGGACTGAAAGCATGATTTTCACCGGACACTATGCGAACTACGCCCTGGGTTTTATAGTAGGCACATCGTTACATACTGGAACGCGTATGTTTTATCCTTTACCCAAGAAAATCCAACTGGCAGTGAGCCAGGCGAAATGGGCGATTCAGTCGAGCCAGAGTGTCTTGATTCTGGTTGGGCTGGATCAATTGCAAAATTTGGCAGGGTGGACGGAAAGTCAGGTTGCCCTCAATCTGCGTCAGTTACTCAAAAGGGCACAGGCCTTGGATATTACGGTGCTGGAGGTAAGCAGTGACAATCCACAACGCGGCTTATTGGCCTTAGGGCAATATCTTGCAGTGGACCGTCAGCTGATCATGGCCGGGCAAGTGTCTGGATTGTTTAATCAGATCTTGCAGCATGCCTTGTCGGTGACAGAGCGAGTCTGCGTGATTGATGATGCGATTCTGAGCAGTGGCTTGGAACAGCATATCCAGTGGATCGACAATCTTAGTATGCAAAATGTGCATCATATGAATAGCAATGCCGTGACACGGCTCTGGTCGCTGAGTGCACCGGCAGCATTGATTTTGTCAGCCAAAGGTATTGTACAAGCGGTGGCAGAACAGCTGGATTTACATCCGCTGGAAATCGAGCTGGATGTGGATTTACGTGATTATGGTCTAGACTCGGTGGCGATGGTCACGCTGATTGGCTTGTGGCGCGCCAATGGTGCCAATATCACCTATGAGGATTTTCTACAGCATCCCACCTTGCAGGATCTGTTGCGTATATTGCCTGTGCATATAGCGGATGGATCCATGCTTTGAGGCTTTTGCGGAAAAAAACAAAAAACTTCAGCCGATTTACGGAATTTGCATTGTAATTCGAGGCTAAGATTTTTATTATTGCCGGCTCATTTTCGATATCACCTTTGGAATAGAACATTGCGTAATTTTCTAACCGAACACCTGATTCATCGTGATGAAGATTTTATGGTGATCCATAAACCATCAGACCTACTCAGTGTGCCGGGCAAAGGTGAAGCCTTGCAGGACAGCGTGCTGACCCGTCTACAGGCCATCGAACCCAAAACTTTGCTCATTCACCGTCTGGATCGTGATACTTCCGGGATTTTGGTCTTTGCGTTGACCCGTTTGGGACAAAACTGTATTTCCCGCCAGTTTCAGGAACGCCAGACCGAAAAAACCTATCAGGCCGTGGTGGCTGGACATTTGGTTGGTGAGGGCACTGTTGATGTTCCCGTGATTTATGATCCAACCCGTCCGCCCTTACATATTGCGGACGCCTCCCATCCGAAACCGGCACTGACACACTGGCAGGCCATCGAGCATTTTGAGATTCAAGGCCAACCGGTGACTCGCGTCAAACTCAGCCCGATTACCGGGCGTTCCCATCAATTACGGGTGCATATGCAATATCTGGGGCATCCGATTGTGGGCGATACCTTATATGCAACGCCGGAACAGCAACAGCTGATGCCGCGCTTGTGTTTGCATGCTGAACAGTTAAGTTTTGCGCATCCGCAAACCCGGGAGCCGTTGGCTTTTTATTGCCCGGCCCCTTTTTAATGTAATACGCGTTTTATGTAGACTGAATACACTCACTTTAGCTGAGTGATTGTGTCAAAATAGAAAGGATTAAAGACTACAGAAAATCACTCAACTGATTCTCGCTTTGAGTTTTACTATGTAGTGCTAACTTGAGATAAAGGTGGAAAAATTGCAGCAGTTTGCTATTGGTCAACGTTGGTTATCAGACACAGAGACAGAACTGGGCTTAGGGGTTCTTATTGATGTTGATGAGCGATCAGTCAGCATTTTATTCCCCAAAAGTGATGAAACCCGCGTCTATGCACGCAATAATGCGCCTTTATCTCGGATTGTATTCAATGTTCATGATGAAGTGCAGGATCAAGAAGGCAATCTATGGATAGTCGAATCGCTAGAAGACCGCAATAGCGTCATCCGTTATCACGTGGTGCGTACCCTCGAAGATGGTGAGCAGGAACGCAAGGCACTGAACGAAACCCGGATCGGAGCACAAATCCAGTTAGCCAAACCTTTAGACCGTTTGTTGGCCAGTCAGATCGATTATAAAGAATGGTATGACCTGCGCATTGAAGCCATGCAGATGCAGGCCCAGATGCAGGCCAGCCCTTTACGCGGTTTGATTGGACCACGTGTTGGCCTGATTCCGCACCAGCTTTATATCGCCCATGAAGTGGGCCAGCGTTTTGCACCGCGCGTGTTACTCGCGGATGAAGTCGGTCTGGGTAAAACCATTGAAGCCGGATTGATCATTCACCAGCAACTGAAAACCGGCCGTGCTGAACGTGTGCTGATTTTAGTACCAGATTCGCTGCAATATCAGTGGATGATTGAAATGCGCCGCCGTTTCAATCTGCAATTTTCGATTTTTGATCTGGTACGTACTGCTGCCATTAAAGAACATGATCCAGAACAGAACCCGTTCCTGACCGAGCAATGCATTCTCGCCAGTGTCGACTTGTTGGTTGACCATGAAGACTTGCGTGAGCAGGCGGTTGAAGCCGGTTTTGATCTGTTGGTGGTGGATGAAGCGCATCATTTGATGTGGAGTGAAGAAGAAGGCGGCAATGACCGTTATGATCTGGTGGAAGAGTTGGCACAG
Source organism: Moraxellaceae bacterium (assembly GCA_029267635.1). Taxonomy (GTDB): domain Bacteria; phylum Pseudomonadota; class Gammaproteobacteria; order Pseudomonadales; family Moraxellaceae; genus Acinetobacter. Next base: position 48,334 of record JAJUIK010000008.1, read on the forward strand.
CTTACCCCGGGTGTATTGTTACTGACTGCAACACCAGAACAGTTGGGTGTCGAAAGCCATTTCGCCCGACTACGTTTGCTCGATCCACAACGATTCAGTTCACTCGATCGCTTCCTGGATGAAGAAGAACAATACCAACACACGGCAAAAATTGCCGAAGTATTGATGTCCGACCAACCACTCAGTGAACAGCATATGGCTGCCTTAGAAGGTTTGTTGGGTCACCGCATTGAAGACCAGCCAGAACAGCGTTTCCGTGCGATTCATGAATTGTTGGACCGTCACGGGACAGGTCGTATTCTGTTCCGTAATACCCGTGAAGCAATTCAAGGCTTTCCGGGGCGTGACTGCCAGCCAGCACCGTTGCCAGCACCAGAGAACTGGTCTACCGATGGTAAAATGCGTGAACAGATGTGGCCAGAAGAATCACAGCTTGATGGTTCCTGGATGCAAACCGATCCGCGTGTGCCTTGGCTGATGGAAATTCTGCGTAAAGAGCTCAAGCACAAAAAAGTGCTGTTGATTGCACGCAGTGGTCCGGTAGTAGAAGCTTTGGAAAGTGTGCTACGTCTGCATGCCGGTATCCGTACCGCGATGTTCCATGAAGGTATGAGTCTACTCGAGCGCGATCAGGCTGCGGCTTATTTCGCAGAAGAAAGCTATGGTGCACAAATCCTGCTCTGTTCTGAAATTGGTTCGGAAGGCCGTAACTTCCAGTTCGCCTCTGACCTGATCCTATTCGATTTACCTGCCAACCCGGATGTGCTCGAGCAGCGTATTGGTCGTTTAGACCGTATCGGTCAGCAGAACCGTATCCAGATTCATGTGCCTTATCTGATCGGGACGGCACAGGAACGTATGTTCCGCTGGTATAACGAAGCCTTGAATATTTTTAGTAATATCTCACCAACTGCGCAGACCTTGCAGGAAAACTTTATTGTTGATTTGAAGGACTGTTTGTTGTCTGATCAAGGTCAGGTGTTTGAAGATTTACTGGAAGAAGTGAATACTCAGCGTCAGGCACTTGAAGCCGAGTTGCAAGCAGGGCGTGACCGTTTGCTGGAATACAACTCATGCCGTCCGGTGGTGGCGCAGGAAATTGTGCAGGCACTTGAAGACTACGATGACAATACTACCTTGCCGATGTTCATGAAACGCTTCATGGCCTCGACCAACATCGATTTTGATGAGCAAAGCAATGGTACGGTGATTATCAAGCCAACTGACCAAATGCAAGTACAAGGTCTGACCTTGGATGAAGAAGGTATGACCGCGACCTTCTATCGCGATCAGGCCCAGATTCGTGAAGATGCACAATATCTCACCCTTGAACATCCGTTCATCGAAAGTGTGATGGAAATGATGCAGACCCAGGCATTTGGTAGTACCAATGTGGCTTTGCTCAAGTCCAACGCACTTAAACAAGGTAGTGTCTTGCTGGAAGTCTGGTTCAAGCTGGATGTTGTGGCACCTAAGGCCTTGAATTTGCCATCCAGTCTGCCGCAACAATTGATTCGCGTGCTTTTGAATGAAAATGGCCAGGACTTATCCGCACGTATTGATCCTGCGATTTTAAAACCGTATTTGCATCATCTGGATAGTAATAGCTGTCGTCAGGTCGTGAAAGCACGCCGTGAAATCATTGAAGCGCGTTATGCACAAGCCTTGGACATTGCCCGTGGTTCATTGGGTGGGCTGAAACAGCAAGCCAAAGAAATCTATGGCGGAAAATGGCAATATGAAATTGACCGTTTGAGTTACCTGAAACAGTTCAACCCGAGCATCCGTCAGGATGAAATCGAAAGATTACAAAAATTACAAAAAGAAGGTTTGGATCTGCTCAATGGTCTGGCTGTGACGCCAGAAGCCATTCAAGTTTTGGTGGTGGTCAAACCTTAATAGATAAAAGCGCCTTCGGGCGCTTTTTTATGTAGAAAAGAGCGTTCAGCTCAACGTTTCTGTGTTTCACCCAAATGGCGAGTACCTTCTAAAATCATGCGAATCATGATCATGGTTTGCTCTGCGATCACCTGGCGTTCATCCGTATCAAGATCGATTACTTTAGCGCCCATGTTAAACACCAACTGGGTAATGGCTTTAGCTGCCAGCTCAGGACGATATAATTTATTCTTTTGTTCCAGACGTATCAGATCTTCTTGTAATTCCTGCTGGAAAAAATTCAGCTGACGTTCTACCGCCTGTTTATAAGACGCCGATCCCGTATAGCCTTCACGTAGCAATAGACTGAGATTGCCTTCATCGGCATCTAATTGCTGGATAAAAACTTCCACGGAACTGCGAATAATGCTGTGTTGTTTAATCGCTTGTAAACGTGCCTCACGGATAATCTGACGCAACGCAATCCCTGATTGGTCAATCAGCGCAATGGCCAGTTCATCAATATCCTTGAAATGGCGGTAAAAGCTGTTGGGTGCAATGCCTGCTTCCCGGGCAACTTCCCGCAGACTTAAAGAAGCAATACTTTTTTGCGGGCCAATCAGGTTTAATGCGGCTTGGAACAATTCTTCCTTGGTAATCGTGGCCTTACGACCCACACTCCGTGTAGGAACTTTTTCAAGCACGGCAAGATCGGTTCCATTGAGTGAATCGATTTGGCCATGAGTTGAAGATGGATACATTTTTTTCAATAGATTAGACATCGGTAGATGATAGAGGATGATTATAGCGGTTGAAGCGTAGCTTGGGAAATGTAACTAATTGCACGCATGTATATACAAATATATATACACATGTATAATAATTGGAAACCTTCAGAGTTCAGATGTCATGCAAGCTCTACAAAAACGAAAATCTCCCCTTACTACTTTAGCTGAAACCGTTGTTGATCAAGACACGGCAAATTTTTGGCTACAAAAAATCAATCCTTTATGGTCTGTACATCAGGCTTTAGGACAAATTACCCAAAAAGAAACCACAGCGAACGGTTTGGTCAGTTTAACCCTACGCTGCAATCGCAATTTTGTCATGGGGCAACCCGGGCAGCATCATCCAGTCTTTGTTGAAGTGAAAGGACGCCGTTATGAACGTACCTACAGTCTGACACGTGTTGATGCCCAGCATGTATTGTTGACCGTAAAAAAAGTCGAGCAGGGTATTGTTAGCTCATGGTTGGCGGATCAGGCAAAAGTGGGTGACATCATTGAATTCGGTCAACCTTATGGTGACATGCAATTGCCACAGCAGGCGCAATCACTGTTGTTGCTGGCAGCTGGTAGTGGGATTACCCCAATGTTGAGTCTGGTGAATGCCTTGGCTGAGCAGAAAAAACTGGACAGCACACCGGTACAATTGTGGTATTGGGTAAAAAATTATGCTGATGTCGCGTTCAAGGCACGTTTTGAGCAGATCGCCGCCCAGTATTCCAACTTCCAGTTCAAGGTATTTTATACCCAGGAAACAGAAGCAGATCCGCGTCTTAATGCGGATTATGTGAAAAGTTTTGAACAGCTAAACACGGCAACCGTTTATGCATGTGGTCCATCTGGTTTTGTCTCCACAGCCGAGCAACTGTTTGCAGATGCTGACCTGTTTAAAGGTGAAGCTTTTAGCTTAAGTCAGTTAGCCTCTGCTGAAACCGGTTTCGTGAATGTGACTCTGACCAAATCGAACAAGACAGTCGCCATTCCAAAAGGCCAATCGATTTTGGTTGGCTTGGAACAGGCAAATCTCAAGCCAGAATATGGCTGCCGTATGGGGATTTGTCATAAGTGTGTATGTAACAAAGCACAAGGTGCAACCAAGAACTTAGTGAATGGTGCGGAAAATACCGAACCCGGTGATGCACTTAAATTGTGTGTGAATGCTGCCCAGTCTGATCTCGTAATTGATCTTTAAGAGTATTTTCCTATGAATATGCCAGTCAATATTGCTTCAAAAGTTGCATCAAAAATCCAATATTTTAAAAACCCGAAAAATCGTGACCTCACCAATGCTGAGTTGGATGAATTAGCCAAAGAACTTGATGCGATCAAGCAAGAGGTTCTGGATGATATTGGTGAAGAAGATGCCAAATATATCCGTAAAGTGTACTCCGCTGTGCGTTATACCGGCATTGCTGGCCGTGCCTTGCTGTTTGCAGGATGGTTCCCGCCAGCCTGGATTCTCGGTACAGGTTTGTTGGGTGTGTCCAAGATTCTGGAAAATATGGAATTAGGCCATAACGTTATGCATGGTCAGTATGACTGGATGAACGATCAGAAATTCAATGGCCAAACTTTTGAATGGGATATCGTGGGCACATCGGATAACTGGCGCCAGACCCATAACTATAAACATCATACTTATACCAATATCAAAGGCATGGATGATGACATCGGTTATGGCCTGTTGCGTTTATTCCCGGAACAGCGCTGGAAACCAGGTTTCCTGTTACAGCCAATTTATAGCATTCCATTCTGCCTGCTGTTCCAGTGGGGCGTGGCGATCCAGAACCTGGAAATTGGTAGAGTCTGGATGGGCCGTAAGACCAAACAGGAACTTAAAGAAGAATGGAAACCTTTGCAGAAGAAAATCGGCAAACAGCTGTTTAAAGATTATGTATTCTTCCCATTAATTGCTGGTCCTGCCGCATTGCCCGTTTTCTTGGGTAATCTGGCTGCCAATGGTATCCGTAATGTCTGGACGTTCAGTATTATTTTCTGCGGTCACTTTACCAAAGATGTGGAAGTGTTCCCCAAAGCGGTGATGCAGGAAGAAAGTCGTGGTCACTGGTATATGCGTCAGATTCGTGGTTCATCTAACCTGACAGGTTCAGAATTGTTCCATATTATGACGGGTCACTTGAGTCATCAGATCGAGCACCATTTGTATCCGGATATTCCAGCTCGCCGTTACCGTAAAATGGGACCAAAAGTTGAAGCGGTATGTAAAAAATACGGTTTGAACTATAACAATGCCAGCTTGGTTAAACAGTATGGACAAGTAATTGGCCGTATCTTTAAATACGCGTTGCCATTCAAAAAATAAGACGTTTAAGTCTTGAATAAAAAACACCCACACTGGAAACAGTTTGGGTGTTTTTTATGAGGGGTATGTCACGGAAAAATAATAGAAAATTATAATGAACTGCATTGATGGGCTTTGTTCCCTTTGATTTGGTTTTGCTGGCCTTTTGGTGTTTCCAGATTATTCTGGCAGGCTACATTGCCATGAATGGTATTTTGGCTGACTTGAATGTTGGCTTTATTGTCTTCTAGTTCTAAATTGCCCAAGATCAGGTTGTTAATTAATTCTACACTATGGCCATTTTCTAGTTGAATATTCCCGTTAATTCTACTGCTTTGAGCAGTGACATGACCAAAGGTATTACGCGATTCTAGATTACCTTTAATGGTCACCTGATTTAGACGTAAAGAAGCATCGGATTCCAGCAGGACATTGCCGGTAACAGTCACTTTTTCTAAGGAGCAATTTTTACTAATGTGAATATTATTATAGATTGTACGGTTTTTAATGGGACCATCACATGTTGTATCTACCGCCCAGATCGGGAAGGCACAGCTGGTGAACAGGCTAAACAGCAGTATTTTTTTCATAGGCCTTTATCCTTAAAGCGATTTTTATTGTCTGTTTAATTAATGTACAAAAATAAACTTCAGGCTCACAAGTAGCGATATGTAACGATGTTTATAAAGCTGTACTTCACATTGGATACAAAAAAGGATTACTGAGACAGTAATCCTTGAGAGACTTATTTTAATTGAATGCTGCCATTCGCATTCACCGTAATTTTGGACTCTCCAGCACTTATATCTTGCGCGGGAATTGATTCGGCCATGGTGACTTTGCTCATGCTGCGGACCAGCGGCTGCGGAAAGTAATTATTGGTATTCAGGTTTAAATTGACCAGGGTGTACTGATTTTTATTCCAGGCTTGAGTTAAAGCCTGAGCGCGCTGCTGAAAGTTTTTAGAGGCCTCTAGCATGAGCTCGTTTTCCACTTTTTTGCGTTGCTGGTCGGACACACTAAAGCTAATCGAATCGGTCTGGAAATTTTGTTGCAATTCACTGATCAGTTGGCTGGTGGCTTTAAAGTCCTGGCTGTCGAGTTGAATTTCGGCACGACTGCGCCATTCTTTCAGTTTACGGTTTGTTTCATCATAAATCGGGTAGGTACTTTGTGCACCGGTTCTGATTTTGACTTGTGGGAAACGACGTGCCGTCGTCATCGCTTGATTCATCAGTTGATTGATTTGCAGTGCAAGTTCGGCGGGCTGTTTATGACTCTTTTCAATAAATAATACCGCGTGCATTTCATCATTTGATACTTCACGCGTTGCTTCTGCCTGCAAGTTAATGATCTGATAGTTTAAAGGCTCTGCTGGTTGGGCCCAAACGGTCGTGGTAAGGCTGCCCGAAAGCAGTAGTGTAGAGAGAGCTAAGTGACGCATATTGTTAACCTTATCGCTGTTTTTGATGAGATGTTATGGCTGCTATGGCTATGGTAATAAGAAGCGATGGAGGCACAGCGCGGGTTTTGTCGTCTATTTGTAATAATTAAATTAGCTGTATAATGATTTTTATATTTTAAAATTTATATTTATCAATAACTTTTATTTTATTTTTACTGTTGTGAAAATAAGCCGGATACATCTTGAAAAAATGTCATAAAAAATAAGGTTTTCTTTAGGCTGTCACACAGTATGATGATAATTCAATCTAAATATTGGATTAATACAATTTTTCCATATAACTAGATCAGTAAAGTGTACAAAACACGTTTATTTTCCTTAAAAATTAGGTATCATCGCGCACCTAGTTATAAGATATATAACGTTGAGTCTTCACTAGATTCTAACAAGCACCGAGTCAAAGGACCACAAGTCACCAGACTTATTTCTTTTACCCTTATCAGAGATGGTAATCCGATATGAGCGTTACTTCTGTAAACCCTGCCAGCAATTCCACTAACGAATACTACTTGACTCGCCAAAGTCAAATGGAATCGAATGTGCGTAGCTATCCGCGTAAATTACCGTTAGCGATTGCACAAGCTCAAGGCTGCTGGGTTACTGATGTTGAAGGTACCAAGTACCTAGATTGTTTAGCTGGGGCAGGGACATTGGCTTTAGGTCATAACCATCCTGCGGTGATTCAAAGTATCCAGGACACCCTGAACAGTGGTCTTCCTTTACATACTTTAGACTTAACAACACCACTGAAAGATGCATTTACTGAGGCTTTGCTTGCTCAGTTGCCAGGTGGTAAAGAAGAATATTGCTTACAGTTCTGTGGTCCATCGGGTGCAGATGCGACTGAAGCAGCAATTAAACTGGCGAAAACCTATACCGGTCGTAGCTCGGTGATCAGTTTCTCGGGTGGTTATCATGGTATGACGCATGGTTCTTTGGCCATGACCGGTAACTTGAGCGCTAAAAATGCGGTAAATGGCTTAATGCCAGGCGTACAGTTTATGCCATATCCGCATGAATACCGTTGCCCACTCGGTCTGGGTGGTGAGGCAGGTGTGAATGCCTTGACTTACTATTTCGAGCAATTCATCGAAGATGTAGAAAGTGGTGTCACTAAACCAGCTGCAGTAATCTTGGAAGCGATCCAGGGTGAAGGTGGTGTGGTCACAGCGCCGGTAAAATGGTTGCAAAAAATCCGTGAAGTGACTGAAAAACACAATATCGTGTTGATTCTTGATGAAGTTCAAGCAGGCTTTGCGCGTTCAGGCAAAATGTTTGCATTTGAACATGCGGGTATTGAGCCAGATGTCGTGGTGATGTCTAAAGCCGTTGGTGGTAGCTTGCCACTTGCGGTCTTGGGTATCAAACGCAAGTTTGACGCTTGGCAGCCAGCAGGTCACACCGGTACGTTCCGTGGTAACCAATTGGCAATGGGTACAGGTCTTGCGACGATCAACACCATTAAAGAACAAAACCTTGCGAAAAATGCGCAAGAACGTGGGGATTTCCTGCAAGCTGAAATTAAGAAACTTGCGGCTGAATTCCCATGTATCGGTAACGTGCGTGGCCGCGGATTGATGATTGGTGTTGAAATCGTAGATGAACGCAAACCTGCGGATCATATGGGTTCATTGCCAGCAGACTCACAATTGGCTGCTGCAATTCAGACCGCATGTTTTAACAATAAATTATTGTTGGAAAAAGGCGGTCGTAACGGTACGGTGATTCGTTTACTTTGCCCATTGATCATTAACCAAGAAGAATGTGAAGAAGTGATTGTTCGCTTTAAGAAAGCGGTTGCAGAAGCTTTGGTTGCAGTTCGAGGCGCATAAGTCATGGTAGATTTTGCAGAACATCGTAAAGCGTTACTCTGCAATGATGCACAGTCGATTGCTGACTATGAGTCAGCAATGGCTGAAGCGACTCACGCCGTCGCAGCATGGTTGCAAAACGATAAAATGTACACCGGCGGTAGCATTAAGGAGTTGCGCCAAGCAATTGCTTTTCATCCGTCAAAACAAGGTTTGGGTGTCCATAAAGCACTTGAGCGTATGGTGGAGCTTTTCCTCAACAAGAGTCTGAAAGTTCATCACCCGCACTCATTGGCGCATTTGCACTGTCCAACCATGGTCACCAGCCAAATCGCAGAAGTGCTGATCAATGCCACTAACCAGTCTATGGACTCATGGGATCAAAGCCCGGCCGGTTCCTTGATGGAAGTGCAATTGATTGACTGGTTGCGTCAAAAAGTAGGTTATGGCTCAGGTCAGGCGGGCGTATTCACTTCTGGTGGTACACAGTCAAATTTGATGGGTGTATTGCTTGCGCGTGATGCTTGCATTTCAAAGAACTGGAAAGATGAAAACGGCAATCCGTGGTCTGTTCAGCGTGATGGTATCCCTGCAGATGCGATGCGTAATGTCAAAGTCATCTGTTCTGAAAATGCACACTTCTCTGTGCAAAAGAACATGGCGATGATGGGTATGGGTTTCCAGTCTGTTGTAACCGTTCCTGTTAATGAAAATGCTCAAATGGATGTTGATGCGCTAGAAAAAACCATGGCGCATTTACAGGCAGAAGGTAAAATTGTCGCTTGTGTTGTAGCAACCGCAGGTACGACCGATGCCGGTGCAATTGATCCATTAAAGCAAATCCGTGAAATCACCAACAAATATGGCGCGTGGATGCATATTGATGCAGCCTGGGGTGGTGCACTGATTTTGTCGAATGAATTCCGTACCATGCTTGATGGTATTGAATTGTCGGATTCGATTACGCTCGATTTCCATAAGCACTATTTCCAAACCATTTCATGTGGTGCATTCTTGCTAAAAGATGAAGCGAACTATCGTTTCATGCACTACGAAGCAGAATATTTGAACTCTGCTTATGATGAAGAGCATGGTGTGCCGAACCTGGTATCGAAGTCATTGCAAACCACTCGTCGTTTCGATGCTTTGAAGCTGTGGATGACGGTGGAAGCACTGGGTGAAGAGCTCTATGGTTCGATGATTGACCATGGTGTGAAACTGACCCGTGAAGTGGCGAATTATATCAAGGCAACTGCAGGTTTAGAGTTGCTGGTAGAGCCGCAATTTGCGTCTGTGTTGTTCCGTGTAGTGCCAGAAGGTTATCCAGCTGAATTGCTTGATAGTCTTAACCAAAACGTTGCAGATGAATTGTTTGCACGTGGTGAAGCCAATATCGGGGTTACCAAAGTCGGTCAGGTACAATCATTGAAGATGACGACCTTAAGCCCTGTAGCAACTTTAGATAACGTAAAAGCATTATTGGTACAGGTATTGGCAGAAGCTGATCGTATCAAAGATGCGATTGCGGCAGGTACTTATACCCCAGCTATTGATTAATGCCTGGATTTGTCATGTTAATGACAAATCTATGTCATAAAGCGGTCACGTAAGTGGCCGTTTTTTGTCATAAAATAAAAGTGAACTAAAAATGATACAAATGGCTTGAAATTTTTGTCACATGACAATTTATGTTACATATTGAAAATTAAAGAATTTTAATAAAATCAAAGAAAAAGAATAAAAATAACCAAAGCGTCATCAAGTTGTCACTTAATTGTCATATTTTAAAATCAAAATGCACTTATCAAAAATGTACAACACTCAACAAAAAAGTGACGTACTGCAAACAATTCACACATTGAAGAGAGAAGAGCATGCGCTTAACCCCACGTCAAATCGCAATCGCTTTAGCTGTTTCTGGAGCTACTGTTGCTACAACTGCAAATGCAGCTCGTGACACCATTCAAGTTGCTGGTTCATCAACTGTACTTCCATACGCAAGTATCGTTGCGGAAGAGTTTGGTAATACTTTCCCACAATACAAAACTCCAGTAGTGGGTTCAGGTGGTTCTTCTGCTGGTCTTAAGCAGTTCTGTCAAGGTGTTGGCGATAACACAATTGACGTTGCAAACTCATCTCGTAAAATCAAAGATACCGAGTTGGCAACTTGTAAGAAAAACGGTGTAAACAAAGTACACGAAATCAAAATCGGTTATGACGGTATCGTGTTTGCATCAAATGCAGGTAAAGCGGCTTATAAATTAAAACCTTATCATGTATTTGCTGCACTTGCTGCACAATTGCCAGCAAAAGGTAAATTGGTTGCTAACCCGTATACTCGTTGGAACCAGATCGACAAAACCCTTCCAAACGAACCGATTACTCTAGTGATTCCTGCATCTAACCATGGTACACGTGAAGTGTTCCAAGAGAAAATGGTTGAAGCAGGCTGTGAAGCTTATGCATACTTCAAAAACCTAGATAAAGATGCTCAGAAAAAAGCATGTTCTACTTTCCGTAAAGACGGTCGCGTAATTGAAATCGCGGGTGACTATACTGAAACTTTGGCTCGCTTGAAAACTTCTCCAAGTGCGGTGGGTGTGTTCGGTCTAGGCTTCTATGACCAAAACCGTGATAAACTACGTGTAGCAACTGTAAACAACGTTGTTCCAAGTGAAGCTGCGATTCTTTCTGGTAAATACCCAGTATCTCGTCCACTTTACTTCTACGTTAAAGGCGAACACGTAAAATCAATCAACGGCTTGCCACAATACGTTGAATACTTCCTGAACAAGAAGGTATCTGGTAAAGGTTCTAAATTAGACCGCGCTGGCTTGATCTCATTGAGCGACGCAGAACGTGCAAAAATCTTGGCAGCGTTCAAAGCAGGTAAAACTGTAAACTAAGTTTATTCAAATTGGAGCTGATGCTGGAGTAACTCTAGCATCAGCTTTTTTGCTAAGTTGAGTTTTTTCAAAGAATGAAAATTGAGAAAACAGTGGAGAATACATGAATCTGCTACTAATTGGCGTATTATTGGCTCTTGTGGCCATTGCGTATCAAATTGGGCTTCGCAAAAGCCGTAATCTAGCAGGTCGGGGAAGCAACTCTGCTACATTGCATTCACGTCCAGGTTATTATGGTGCGTTGGTTGCCTTGTGGTGCGGGATCCCTGCTTTTTTAATTTTGATTGTTTGGAGCCTTGCCGAACCGAGTATTTTACGTTATCTCGTATTAAGTAATCTTCCAGCTGCTGTGGCCGCTAGTCTAGATCCAGCAGGTATTTCAGTCTTGATGGATCGTGTACAAGCGATTGCGTCAGGTTTCGGTGTGAGTGATCAGCCTGCCGCTTATGAAGTTGCTGCAGCACAGCAACTGGCTAAAATGCAAAGCATTAGTTCTTATGCCAAATTGGCGGTAATTCTAAGCATTGCGTTAGCTGGTCTACTTTGGGCGAAAAAACATATTAGTCAACAGTACCGTGCACGTAATCAGGTTGAGCGTGTGGTGAATGTGGCGTTGGCATTGTGTTCTGGTGTGGCCATTTTGACAACACTGGGCATCGTAATGTCTATGTTTGGTGAAGCGATGCGCTTCTTCCAATTTGTTAGTCCAATTGATTTCTTCTTTGGTACAGAATGGAACCCAGGTTTTAGTACTTCTGGTAATGCAGAAGGTAGCTACGGTTTGCTGCCATTGCTCTGGGGTACACTCATGGTGAGTGGTATTGCCTTATTGGTAGCAGTCCCAATTGGTCTGATGATTGCAATTTATCTGGCAGAATATGCATCATCCGGTTTACGTTCTTGGGCTAAACCGACCATTGAGGTTCTAGCGGGTATTCCAACCATCGTGTATGGTGTTTTTGCCATGATGGTGATTGGTCCGTTCTTCAAGATGCTGGGTGACCAGGTCGGCCTTGAGATTAATGCAACAAGTGCGTTAACCGCTGGTTTCGTGATGGGGATTATGATTATCCCGTTTGTGTCTTCATTGTCAGACGACATCATTACCCAAGTGCCACGTGCAATGCGTGATGGTTCTTTAGGTTTGGGTGCGACTAAATCAGAAACGATTCGTCAGGTAGTTTTACCTGCAGCATTACCAGGCATTACTGGTGCTTTCCTTTTAGCTGTATCGCGTGCAGTGGGTGAAACTATGATTGTGGTTTTAGCCGCAGGTAATAGTCCATTACTGCATGCCAATCCGCTAGAAGCTGTGTCCACTGTAACAGTAACGATTGTAAAACAATTGACTGGCGATACAGATTTCTCAAGTCCGCAAGCATTGGTGGCATTTGCGTTGGGTCTTACGTTATTCGTGATTACCCTAGGTTTGAACATCATCGCACTTTACATTGTGCGTAAATACCGCGAGCAATACGAATGAGTACATCCAATACATCTCCTATGGATCAAAAATCATTTGATCCGCAAGAAGCGGCTAACCTGCGTGCTGAGCGTATGGATAGAATTTCAAAGTCTTTGGCAACGCGTCATCGTAAAGAAAAAACCTTCCGTTTAGCAGGTCTTTCTGCGGTGGTGGTTGGTTTGCTTTTCGTTGCCTTGTTGTTTGGTAGCATCCTAGCAAAAGGTCTACCTGCATTCTGGCAGGCCAGCATCACGGTTCCGGTTTATTTCGATCCGGATCTGATCAATGCAGGACCACAACCGACGAAAAATGCCAATGAAAGCCCGGCACAATATCAAGCGCGTTATGTCGAATGGCAAACCAAAATGGGTATGGTGGATTGGGATGCTTTGATCGTAAACGGGATGATTGCCAAAGATCCAGCGCTTGAAGCACAACGTGATTATCTCAACAGTATTTATACCAGCTCTGAAGCGTATCGCTTGCGTGATATGGTTTTTGCTGATCCAGCATTGATTGGCCAAAAAAAAGAAATGACCTTCTTGGCGGATGCTAATGTGGATGTTTGGGTAAGCGGTAAGATTGACCGTACGCTACCGGACGAGCAGCAACAGTTAGATGCTGAAACACGTAAGTTGGTTGATGATCTTGAAGCGAAAGGGATTATTGAAAGTAAATTCAATACCAATATCTTCACTAATCCAGACTCACGTAGTTCACCAGCAACTTCGGGTATGGCCGGTGCATTCATGGGCTCATTGTTCATGATGCTGATCGTGATCCTGATCTCAATTCCAATTGGTGTGGCGAGTGCGATTTATCTTGAAGAATTTGCCCCGAAAAATATCTGGACCGATATTATCGAAGTGAACATTAACAACTTGGCTGCTGTTCCATCGATTGTGTTCGGTTTGCTGGGTGCGGCGATTTTCATTGGCTGGATGCATTTACCATTATCTGCACCACTAGTAGGTGGTTTGGTACTGAGTCTGTTGACACTTCCAACCGTGATTATTACCACCCGTGCTTCACTGAAAGCTGTGCCACCTTCAATTCGTCAGGCGGCATTAGGTTTAGGTGCATCTAAAGTACAAATGGTTTTCCATCATGTGTTACCTTTGGCTTTACCAGGCATCATGACAGGTTCTATTATTGGTGTTGCACATGCACTTGGTGAAACTGCACCACTATTATTGATTGGTATGAGCGCCTTTGTTGCGAGCATTCCTGCCACCCCATTCGATCAGGCAACCGCATTACCAGTACAAGTTTACTTGTGGCAAGGGAATGAATTGCGTAACTTCTTCGAAGGACGTACTGCGGCCGCCATTATTGTGTTATTAGCACTCATGATTGGACTAAATAGCCTTGCAATTTGGTTACGTAAAAAATTCGAAGTGCGTTGGTAATTGAGGCCAGACAATGAATACTATTGATGTAACAAATTCCTTACAACAGGATAAAGCTGTGAATTCTGAACATACGCAATTTACCACTCAGGCAACTGAAACTTCTTCAAATACTTCATTTGTTTCTCAATTTGATACGAATAGCTCGAAGAAAGAAGCCCAAAGCACGGTTAAGTTAAGTACTAATGATGTACACGTGTATTATGGCGAAGCTGAAGCAATCAAAGGCATTGATTTAGAAATCTATGAAAATGAAGTGATCGCTTTTATTGGACCATCAGGTTGTGGTAAGTCTACTTTCTTGCGTACCTTAAACCGTATGAACGACACGATTGATAGCTGTCGTGTTACAGGTAAGGTAATGTTGGATAATCAAGACATCTATGATCCAAATCTCGATGTGGTGTTACTTCGTGCCCAAGTGGGTATGGTGTTCCAGAAGCCAAACCCATTCCCGAAATCAATTTTTGAAAACGTGGCGTATGGTCCTAAACTACACGGCTTGGCACGTGATAAATACGACCTTGAAGAAATTGTAGAGAACAGCTTGCGTAAAGCAGGTCTTTGGGATGAAGTGAAAGACCGTTTGAGCCAGCCAGGTACCGGTCTTTCAGGTGGTCAGCAACAGCGTCTATGTATTGCACGTACGATTGCGGTCAGCCCTGAAGTAATCCTGATGGATGAACCATGTTCTGCACTGGATCCGATTGCGACTGCGAAAGTTGAAGAATTGATCTCTGAGCTTTCTACGCAATATACCATTGCCATCGTGACTCACTCGATGCAACAGGCAGCACGTGTTTCTGACCGTACAGCTTACTTCCATTTAGGTGATTTGATTGAAGTGAACTCGACTGAAAAAGTCTTCACACAACCGGACCATCAATTGACTGAAGCATATATTACCGGCCGTTTCGGTTAATTCGATCGGTGATAAAAAAGGGCCTGTGGGCCCTTTTTTATTGCTACGCTCCCATTTGGGGCTTTTTGCAAATTCGATATTGAATTTTTCTACATTAGTCCGCATCTTAGTCCACATAAAGACGAATTTTGAGAATAGTATCTGTATGTTATTTCACTTGCCTAAATTTCCTGCCGAAATTCGCGTGACTCACTTAAATGCCCGAGTGAATGAACAACGTAAAAAAATCGCGCAGTGTACTGCGTCAAAACTGGAATTTTTACAATTGACTCAGCAGTTGGCAAAAGAGGCAAGGGCGCGTAAAAAAAATAACCAGAAAATTTTTGTGATTGATTTTAAAGGTGATATTCAGGCTTCTGCGGTCGAAAATTTGCGCGAAGAAATTACCTTGTTCTTGGCGACTGCGAAAGCAGGCCGTGATCGTGTTGTTGTACGTTTAGAAAGCCCGGGTGGCATGGTTCATGGCTATGGTTTGGCTGCGGCTCAGTTGGTACGTTTGCGAGATGCAGGTTTTCATCTCACCATTTGTGTAGATAAGGTTGCGGCAAGCGGTGGTTATATGATGGCCTGTATCGCCAATGAGATTATTTCTGCTCCTTTTGCGGTCATGGGTTCGATTGGTGTAGTGGCGCAGGTGCCGAATTTTAATCGTTTACTGAAAGAGCACCACGTTGACTTTGAGCTCTACACAGCGGGTGAATATAAGCGTACTGTCACCATGTTTGGTGAAAATACCTCAGAAGGCAAGGCGAAGTTTGAGCAGGAATTACAGCAAACGCATGCCTTGTTTAAACATTTTGTGGAAAAATACCGTCCAAAACTGAATGTGGAAAAAGTCGCGACAGGTGAGCATTGGTACGGTCAGGATGCACTTGATCTGAATTTGGTGGATCAGCTAAAAACCTCGGATGAATATCTGTTGGGGTTATTGCCACAACATGATCTTTATGTGATCAGTACACGCCGCAAACCAACCTTGGGCGAGAAATTGGGATTACAGGCAGCACAACTCTCCGATCAGCTGATTCCTGCTGTCATGGATAAGATCATGAATCACGTGAGTAAAACCAATGGTTCATTAGTGCAATTCCGCGACACACAATTTTAATTCATTGGAATTAATCTTCCATTGATCAAAGCACGCCAAGGCGTGCTTTTTTGTTTTCTGATCATATTACTCATGTGGTACTGCTGATCTGGTGTTTATGCTGATAATAAAATGATATTTGCATGAAAAATTAATCAAAAATTAAGTTCTTAGCAACATAATGCTGGCAAGATTTATAATGGATTAATTCATGTCGAGTACAATAAACAGAGTACATTTGGATACCAATATCCGTTTTCTTCATCTGGTGATGATGTTGAGTTTTCTTGGGGCTTATCTCACGGGTGATAGTGAAAAATGGCATCAATGGCATATGCTGTTTGGCTATACTCTGGCAATTGCTCTAGTTTTACGATTAATGTGGCAGTTTCTGGCACCTACACTGGCAGTCAGTCAGCCATTTGGATTGCGCAAGCGCAGGATCATGGCTAAAAACTTGCTACAACTGGCGTGGAAAAAGGGTCAAGATTTATCATTGTCCAAAGTACCTTTACAATTAACCAGTGCAACATTGTTTCAATTCAGCATTGTACTGATTTTTATGCTGCTCCCCATGACCGTGACATTGGGATATTTTACGGAAAACACGCATAGTCATTCTTTAAAAGAAATCCATGAACTTTTTGCCAATCTATTTTTGCTTACCGTGCTGATACATCTGGCTTCATTATTGCTGAATAGTCTGTTACTTAAGCAATTTCTGGCCAAGAAAATGTTGTGGACTCGTGAAAACTCACTGATTACGTGGAACGTAACTGTGCTGATGTTGAGCGGTTTTATTGCTTTCTGGAGCTGGTATTTGACCTGATATTTGACCTGATATTTAAGAAAACGGTAGATCGATGAAGTCTGAGTGAGTCCTGCAATCTTAAATGGATGATCAAATGGGCTCAAATTTACAGCCCATTTTTAATGATCGGATCGTTCAGCAGATTGAATTGAGTGGTATTGACAGTTTATTTATCGTGGCGTTGACATTTGTATAAATAAGGAATGCCATAAATGACACCCCCCAGAATCGCTAAAAACATATCTTTATGCGCATCCCAGGCATCGCCCTGTTGGCCATTGTAGTTTTCGGCGGCCTCTGGAGACATGGTTAAGGCAATCCACCATTCCATCAGTTCATAGATCAAGCTTGAGGCCATAATAAACTGAATAGCCAGCAGGAACAGGATATAAGGTTTGACGGGTGGCAGCCAAGCTTGAAATGTGCGGTAAATGAATGGGTAGAGCAACAGACCACAAGCAAAGTGAATCAGGCGGTCATACATATTGCGTGGCCAGCCCATACTTTGATCGAGATTAAGACCAAAAAGCTGGATGAGTAATTCATTATAAGGGACGAAAGAATATAGATAATGCGCACCAATAATATGCAGGATCAAAAACACGTTATAGAGATGAAAGGACCATAAATCATAACCAAAGCGTTTGTTCAGTAATATTAACAGGACCAGCATAACTACAGTACCGGACTGATGTAGCAGATAGGCTGCGAACTCAAGCGGCTGAATTGAGGCAAGAAGTGTGGCCAGCAAGACGAGTCCTAAGCTGATCCAATGTGCTGTAGTGAAATTCTTATAAATCATGGGTGGTATCTAATTGTTTAGATAAAATAAAAAAGCGAAGCCTAGAGCTTCGCTTTTTGTACCATAATTGTCAACAATTACAGTTTTTCAATCAACGTCTTGATTTGCTTCGCTTGTTCTGCTGCATTACCAGTGTATGTTGCCGGTGTCATTTCAGCCAGACGAGCACGGTCAGCCGCTGGAACTTGTTCCAACTCGCTGCCATTTACGAAATCCACCATCATGTCACGTGTCATGGCTTGACCACGGGTGAGGGCTTTTAATTTTTCGTATGGTTTTTCAATGTTATAGCGGCGCATTACGGTTTGAATCGGTTCAGCCAGGACTTCTTGCGCATTGTCTAAGTCTTCAAGAATACGCTGTGCATTCAGTTCAAGTTTACCAATACCTTTTGAACATGCTTCAAATGCGATCAAGCTTTGTGCAAAACCCACACCCATGTTACGTAGCACAGTAGAGTCAGTCAGATCACGCTGCCAGCGAGAAATTGGCAATTTTTCGCCCAAGTGCGCCAATACGGCATTGGCAATACCGAGGTTACCTTCCGAGTTTTCAAAGTCAATTGGGTTGACTTTGTGTGGCATGGTAGAAGAACCAACTTCGCCTTCTTTTAGTTTTTGTTTGAAGAAACCTAAAGAGATATAACCCCAGACATCACGGTTGAAGTCGATCAAGATGGTATTGAAACGGCGTAGCGCATCAAAAAGTTCCGCCATGTAGTCATGCGGTTCGATTTGTGTGGTGTACGGGTTGAATGTTAAACCGAGTGATTCAACGAAGGCTTGAGAGTGGGCAGGCCAGTTGATCTCTGGATAAGCAGAAAGATGCGCATTGTAGTTACCCACAGCACCATTGATTTTGCCCAGCAATTCTACATTTTGGAATTGTTTGATTTGACGTGCTAAACGATAAGCGACGTTGGCCATTTCTTTACCCAAAGTGGTTGGGCTCGCTGTTTGACCATGAGTACGCGACAACATTGGTTGTTCAGCATGTTTTTCAGCCAAAGCCACAATCGAGTCAATGATCTGTTGCATCGCTGTTACCAGCACTTCACGGCCATTTTTCAGCATCAAGGCATGTGACAAGTTGTTGATGTCTTCAGAGGTACACGCAAAGTGAATGAATTCACCGGCATTTTTCAATTCTTCAATACCGGCAATTTTCTCTTTCAGAAAATATTCAACGGCTTTGACGTCATGGTTGGTGGTGCGTTCAATCTCTTTAATGCGGTTGGCATCATCTTCTGAGAAATTGGCAACAATGGCATCAAGTGCAGCATTGGTTGCAGCAGAGAATGCTGGTACTTCAGTGATTTCAGGATGATTTGCCAGTGCTTGTAACCAACGCACCTCAACCGTTACACGAGCATGGATCAGGCCAAACTCAGAAAGGAAAGGGCGTAGCGCATCACATTTGCTTGCATAACGCCCATCAAGTGGGGAAAGTGCGGTTAAAGCATTCATAGGGATTCCTTAATTTTGGAATAAACGTAAAACGAATGTCGTTGCAGCATGGTTTAGACCACCTGATACTGCAAACGGGCTAAATCTTGAATATCTTGCAGCAGTTTACGCTTGCTGAAAACCATGTTCCAGGAACTGCCACCAAGCTGACGCCACAGGTGTGCCATTTGCAGGCCGGTAAAAAGGCTGGCACGAATGCGGTTGGTATGTTGACTGTCTTTAAAGGCTTCCGGATTACCACGTACCAAAATCCGTGGATTAATCTGTCCGGCGGTATCGACATAGGTTTGGGCAAGGTTGGCAAGGATGCTCGGATGGAGA
Organism: Moraxellaceae bacterium; assembly: GCA_029267635.1. Taxonomy (GTDB): domain Bacteria; phylum Pseudomonadota; class Gammaproteobacteria; order Pseudomonadales; family Moraxellaceae; genus Acinetobacter. The sequence continues at coordinate 67,764 of JAJUIK010000008.1, forward strand.
TAGTTATGATCGAAGAATGACAGCTGTTTGAGAATTTTTTGTTGAGATTTTTCAATAATCTCCACAAACTTCGGGTTGCTATACACCTTTTTTTCTAGGCGTAACAAGGACATCGCATAAGACATGGGCAGTTTGGCATGTGTCAATTTGGGTAATTTGGACTTGGGTGTCACTGAAAAGGGTTGGGTTATGCTGCTTTCCAGCGTTTTCAAGCCTAAAGACACATCGGCAAGCTGATGAAAAAAGTCCAGGGTTTGTGTGGAATGATTACTGGTCGGACGGATATTCAGACTGGCTTTTAGCAACTGTTCAAAATAAAAATTGCCACTTTCACCAATGCTTTGGCGTCCAGTCATTGCGGTCATATGGGTGAGCTGGGCTGCCTGAAACACGGCAGCCAAAGCCAAGGCACGGTTTTGTCGTGCATTCAACGCAGAAGGCTGTTGAAAAGGAAGCTCAACCATGTGCCACAGTTCCTTTAAATAAAATCTGGTTTAGGCGCATTGGTATGTAAAATCACACCGCCACCTAAACAGATGTCATCAGTATAAAACACCACACTTTGCCCTGGAGTCACGGCACGTTGCGGCTCATCAAATTCGACACGGACACGGTTCGCTTCACGGTCATCCCAATACAAGGTACAGGCCTGATCTGGCTGACGATAACGGGTTTTGGCAGTGCAACGGAATCCGCTGGCTGGTATCTCTTGTTCACCGGCAACCCAGTCGATATTATCCGTCCACAAGATATTGCTTTGCATGAGCGGATGTTCATGTCCTTGACCGACCACCAAGCGGTTGCCTTCCAGATCTTTATATAGTACGAACCATGCACCTTCTTGCGCACCTTTCATACCACCAAGACCGATCCCGCCACGTTGTCCCAAGGTATAATACATCAGGCCATGGTGTTCACCGACTTCCTGACCATTATCCAGTACGATTTTGCCCGGTTGTGCTGGCAGATACTGTTTCAAGAAATCATTAAAGCGGCGTTCACCGATAAAGCAGATCCCGGTTGAATCTTTTTTCTTGGCGGTAATTAAACCGAGTTCTTCGGCGATTTTACGCACTTGCGGTTTTTCAATTTCACCGACAGGAAATAGAGTCTTGTTAATTTCACGGCCATGCACGGCATGCAGGAAGTAGGTTTGATCTTTGTTTTGATCCAGGCCACGTAATAATGGCGCGTAGGCCTCACCTTTAGAGTTGTATTGGGTTGCACCGCGGCGCGCATAATGGCCTGTCGCAATAAAATCAGCGCCCAGTGTCATGGCGTGATCTAAGAAAGCGCGAAACTTGATTTCTTTATTGCAGAGAATATCAGGATTAGGTGTACGGCCCGCAGCATATTCTGCCAGGAAATGTTCAAAGACACGATCCCAGTATTCCATGGCGAAGTTGGCGGTATGCAGCTTGATGCCAATCTTGTCACAGACGGCTTGCGCATCGGCCAGATCTTCCAGGGCCGTACAGTATTCCGTGCCGTCGTCTTCTTCCCAGTTTTTCATGAAAAGACCTTCAACCTGATAACCTTGTTGAAGTAACAGTGCGGCAGAAACAGAAGAATCTACACCACCTGACATACCGACGATGACACGTTGTTGCATAGGATTAGGCATCCAAATGAGAGGTTAATGAGGGAGAAAAATGCTCATAAATTAGCGATAGTGGAAATTGCTTGCCAGCCAGTGCATCTTCCACTGCTTTGATGACCAAAGGGCTGCGGGCACGGGCAGACGCTTGCAACTCATCCAGATTCATCCATGCGATGCCGGTAATGCCGGTATCGAGCTCAGCATCTGGATTATAGCCAATGCTATGCGCTAAAAAGCAGAAACGGTAATAGGTGCGATCCGGAAACATGGGTGGGGTATAAGTATACACACCAAGCAGATGATCAATTTTTACGTCGTGACCGGTTTCTTCCAGCGTTTCCCGAATGGCGGCTTGAACCAGGGTTTCACCATATTCTACATGACCTGCGGGTTGGTTAAATACCGTGTGAACCACACCTTCGGTATGTTCTTCAACGAATAGATAACGTCCGTCTTTTTCTACGACTGTAGCAACGGTGACATGCGGTGTCCAAGCGGTCATTAAAAAGCACCATAGGATAAAAGTCGTATTCTACGAAATTTATCCGTTTATGGCTATGCTGATCTACAGGCGAGACCGTTGATATCAGATAAAATGAGTTGCTGAACCATTCAGTGCGCCCCACTCGCTTAGTAATCGTGCTGATTTTCCTTATGGTGATTCATCACTTTGACATAATGCGTGGCGGAATAGGGTAAAAAGGCGATTTCTTTTTCGGTCAGTGGGCGCACCTGCTGTACTGGACTGCCGACATACAGATAGCCACTTTTGAGAATCTTGCGTGGTGGTACCAGACTGCCGGCGCCAATCATGACGTTGTCTTCAATGATGACATCATCTAGCACGACAGTATTGATGCCGATCAGTACGCGATTGCCGATGGTACAACCATGCAGGGTGACATGATGACCAATAGTCACATCTTCACCAATCATGAGCGGTGAACCATTCGGTTTGGCCTCACTTTTATGGCTGACATGCAGCATGGCATGATCCTGCACATTACTGTTACGGCCAATCTGAATGCGGTTGACATCACCACGAATCACGGCAAAAGGCCAGACCGAGACATTTTCGGCCAAAGAAACATCACCAATTACCACAGACATCTCATCGATATAACAGGTGGAATCCACTTTGGGATGGTGTTCTAAATAGGGACGAATATTTTTTTTCATTGGATTTGGATCAGATTGTTTTTCATTGCATCAGTATAAAATAAAAAAGCATTCATACCGAAGATATGAATGCTTTTTCAAGACAGCCTGAAATTAGAACAGGTTGCTGAAGAATTGCTTGATATGGTCTAGCATACGAGAGAAGAAACCAGCTTCTTCCACTGCCTTTAATGCGACCAAAGGTTTTTCGGCGATCACTTTACCATCGAGGCTGGCGACCAGTTTACCAATCACTTGACCTTTTTGTAGCGGCGCGTTTAATTTTGGCTGTACCACCAGTTGGGTTTTAATCTTGTCTGCCTGGCCTTTTGGCATCGTAACATTGAAGTTTTCTGCTAAACCGATTTGGACATCATTTTCTTGACCAAAATAGACTTTGCTTTTAGCAAGAACTTGATTGGCTGGCTGGACATTGACGGTTTCAAAGTTGGCATAACCCCAAGAAAGTAGCTCACGTGTTTGAGAGGCACGCTCGTTCATGCTTGGTGCACCAAAGATCACCGAAATCAATCGCATTGGGCCACGTTTGCTGGAAGTGGTTAAGCAGTAACCCGCTTCTTCGGTATGGCCGGTTTTTAAACCATCTACGCTTGGATCCGTGTAAAGCAGGGCATTACGGTTGCCTTGCTTGATGCCATTAAAGGTAAATTCTTTTTCAGAATAGATCGGATAGTATTTTGAACTGTCTTTAATGATGTGCTGAGCCAAGGTTGCCATATCTTTGGCCGTGGAATAGTGGCCTTCAGCAGGCATACCGGTAGAGTTCATGAAATGCGTATTGCTCATGCCAATACGTTTTGCTTCCTGGTTCATGGCATGTGCGAAGGTGCCTTCATTGCCTGCAATGTGTTCGGCCATGGCTTTAGAGGCGTCATTCCCCGATTGAATGATAATGCCGCGCAACATTTCCAGCACGGTTGCCGTACCGTTCAGCGGCACGTACATACACGATTCTGTGCTGCTGCCTCGGCACCAAGCCGATTCGTTCATGCGGACTTTCTCATCTTCAGTGAGTTCGCCTTTTAATAATTTCTGCTCGATGAGGTAACTGGTCATCATTTTGGTCATCGAAGCAGGAGCCAGTTTTTCATTTTCGTTTTTTGCCGCCAGGATTTGTCCGGTCTCGTAATCCATCAACACATAAGATTTATTATTGAATTCTGGTGGTGCGGATAAGACGGTTGCTGCATAAGAAAAACTAGGTAAAAGTAGCAGTGCAGCAATGGCGCTTTTCGGGGTCATTCTAGGTGTTTCCAATCGTAGTACAGGGGCACAAATAAGCTAGCATTCTAGGGCAAAGCAAAGCCGACTGCTATGGGCAAATTCGGCTTATTTCATACAGTATTGTAACTATTTAGTTTTGGTTGCCATAAGCCATCACATCCTGGCAGACCTGTTTATTTTCTGCATCTCCTGCGGCTTTGGCATCTTGTTGGGCTTCTTTCAGCACTTTCTCGAATTTTGCTGTTTGGCTCAGCTGTTTTAGTGCTTTCACAGGATCTTTTTCTTGCGGAAGGTGGTCGCGAGTCAGACTGGCATAACCTTGCTGAAATTGGACATTTTCTCCGATCAGTTCCGGACAAATATCTGACAGTACATAAATGGCCGCTAATTCTTCCTGGGTAATCTGTTGTTGGGTAATTTCAATATTTTCTGTTGGAGCTGCATGCACGCTGGCGATTGCCATCCATGTACTCATGCCCAGGCCATAGGCCGATGTTTTGATCCAGTTGAATGTCATGTTTAACCTAATTATTTGCAATGAATAATAATCGGAAATAGCCTAATACTTTTAAAGCAAAAATGTAGCAGAAAAATGTATTGATGCTGTTGTTTTGAAATGGAATTGAGCAACTAATTAAATGGAAACAGGTGAAAATACAGCTTAAAAACAAAATCGATGAGGAGTAACAGCACTGCAATCTTTTTAAGAGGAAACACACGGAATGTGATTCAGACTTGAATTGAGGGTGGATGTCTCGGGGCAACAGGATATAATCCTGCAGCAGATTCCATGAATTGTTTTTTGCTGCTATTAAATAGATCGAGATTTTTGTGAATATTCTTCTTGCTAATGATGATGGTGTTTTTGCACCCGGTATTCAGGCACTGGCGCAGGCTTTGCGTCCTTTGGGCCGTGTGGTAGTTGTGGCGCCTGAAAGTGAACGGAGTGGTTTTTCCAGTGCGTTGACCTTGGACCGTCCGTTACGTGCAGTACCGATTGCCGAAGATGTGTGGGCCGTGAATGGCACGCCTGCGGACTGTGTGTATTTGTCCATGAATGGTCTGTTTGATTTTGAGTTTGACCTGGTGGTGAGCGGCATTAATAGTGGCGCCAACCTCGGTGATGATGTGTTGTATTCCGGAACGGTTGGTGCGGCCTTTGAAGGTCGGCTGATGAAACAGCCAGCACTTGCCGTGTCTTTGGCCGGAAGTAACGTGCGGTCTTATTTGCGTGCGGAAGATTATGCCGTGGCTGCCCAGTGGATGCATGATTTTATTGCGGCAGGTGTACCCAAATTGCCACCGCGCCATATTTTGAATATTAATATTCCGGATGTGGAAGAGTTGCAGGGCGTGCAAATTACCTATCAGGGGCATCGTACCCAAGGTAAACCGATCACCAGCCATGTCGATCCGCGTGGCCGTCAAGTGTACTGGATTGGTCTGGCCGGAGAGGCGGTAGCCGAACCGCGTAAAAATATCAGCAATATCCAGTCGGATTTTTTTGCCGTGTCCAACGGTTATGTCAGCATCACGCCGATTCAGATGGATGCGACCAATTACGATGTGTTGTTGACTTTACAGACCCAATTGAGCGATACAGAATAAGTCGAGAAAAACGAATGTTATAACTTTGTGAAAAAGCAGGCTTGAAACAGGCGTTCGAGCTTTCTTTTTTGCTACTCTTAGCGCACCTGATTTTTTCTGTCTGACGTAGAGAGGGAAAGCAATGCAATTGCTTCGACAACATCAATTATTCACAGTGCCAACGCATATGCTCAAAACCATCATGTTGTCTATTGCCGTTGTTTCAACAGTTGCCATTACCGGTTGTGCATCCAAACCACAAATCAACAATTCAGCACGTTATGCCGTTGCACCTAATTTTTATACGGTTCGCTCGGGCGATACCCTTAGCAGTATTGCTGCACGCTACGGTCTGAGCTATATCAGCATCGCTGAAATGAACGATATTGCACCGCCATACCGGATTTATGTTAATCAGTCGTTACGCTTGAAAGATTCCGGAAACCGCCGTAGTACCACACAAGCGATTACGCAAGCTGCCCCGATTCAGCGTCAAAGTGTAAGTATCCCGACTGCGCCAGTGACCACGACACCAAGTGTGACCAGTCAGGCACCTACAGCATCAGTAGATACCTCCAGAGCAAGTAAGTTACGCTGGGTCAAACCTTCAAATGGGGCGATCTTGCAAAACTTTAATCTGGCCAATAATGTCAAAGGCACACGTTATACGGGTACGCAAGGTGATCCAATTTATGCTGCTGCCGATGGTCAGGTGGTTTATGCAGCGGATGGTCTGAAAGAATATGGTAACTTGGTGTTGATCAAACATATTGACGGTTACATTACAGCGTATGCACATAATAGTAAAATGAATGTGAAAAGCGGTGAGAATGTCCGCGCTGGACAGAAAATTGCGGAGATGGGGTCGAGCGGAACCAATCGCGTGATGCTGGAGTTCCAGGTGCGTCTAGACGGAAAACCGATTAATCCAAGCAGTGTTTTACCAACTAATTGATAAAAATAATGCAAAACGTGAAATTCCCCGTATAATACAATGAGTTGCTTTTATCAAAAGGATGGGGCATCTCATAATTTCAGAGGGAAATTTATGTTAGATCAACTTCGGGCAATGGGTGTATTTGCTTGTGTTGTAGAAAAAAGTTCGTTCAGTGGCGCTGCCCGTGCGCTAGGCATTACCACCAGTGCTGTGAGTCAACAAATCCGTTCCTTAGAACATGAGATGGAAGTTACCCTGTTACATCGTTCTACGCGTAAACTGAGCCTAACGGAAGCCGGACAGACTTTTTTCCATAGCTGTCAAGAAATGCTTGCAGCTGCAGAACGTGGCAAAAACCGGATTAACGAATTACGCGATGACCTGGTGGGAGAGTTGCGGATTGCCACGACGCCGGAATTGGGTGCTAACCATTTAGTGCCGGCTTTGTCACACTGGATGGCAACGCATCGTGGTTTATCGGTGAAAATTCAAACTGATCATCAGGATGTTAATCCGATGGATGGCCAGATTGATATCGTTTTACGAATGAGTGATACGGCAGAAAATGGACCGGTTGCTGCGGTGCCTTTGACTCGTGTGGAACAAGTTCTGGTGGCTGCACCGAGTTATTTAAACCAGTCAACGCCGATTTCTCGTCCGGAAGATTTGCAGCATCATGAGCTGATCCCGACCAAGACGTTGAAAAATGACCGAAATTTCGTCTTTCAGCATAATATGACCGGTGAAGCGGTGGATGTTGAAATGAAAGCGCGTTTGCATTGCAATAATGTGTCGATTGCCAAATCCTTATGCAAGCAGGGTCATGGTTTAGCCCGCGTGTTTTATTTAGATGTACAAAAAGATTTAATCAGTGGTTCTCTGGTGGAAGTTTTACCGGAGTGGAAATTACCGACCTTTACTTTATTTGCTTTGACTTCCCTGCAAGAACAACAGCCGATAAAAATTCATCGTTGCGTGGATACCTTGAAGCAATATTTTAGCCAGTTACCAAGTGGCAGAATCATCTGATAAAAAGATAAAAATAAGAAAAATAAAAAAGCCGCAAGTTGCGGCTTTTTTGGTCTCTAGATGCAAGGATTATGCTGCGAGAAAGTTCTGGATTAAGGGAACCAGACGTTGTACCAAGTCATCTGCCTGTTCACGTGTCATGTTTAATGGTGGCAATAAACGAATGACATTGCCGGCGGTGACATTAATAATCAGTTTTTGTTCATCACGTGCGATATCAACCAATGCGCCACAGGCTTTTGGTAATTCAATACCAATCATCATGCCAAAACCACGAACAATCACGTTCTGGGCTGCCAATTTTTCACGCAGTTGATCAACAATGTGTTGGCCGACTTGTGCTGCGTTCTCCACGATATTTTCTTTCTGCATCAGGTCAATGACTGTATAAACCACGCGTGAACCTAAAGCAGTACCACCATAGGTTGAACCATGGTTGCCAGCAGCGAGTACACCCACTGCACGGCCTTGCGTCATCACTGCACCAATCGGAAAGCCATTACCCAAACCTTTTGCAGTGGTCAAAACATCCGGCACGATATTGGTATGTTGATAGGCAAAATATTTGCCGGTACGGCCATTACCAGTTTGAACTTCATCCAGCATCATCAGCCAGTTGTGCTGGTTACACAGCTGGCGGACTTCTTCCAGATAGCTAAAACCTTGAGGGGCAGTATTGACCCCACCTTCACCCTGGATCGGTTCAATGAGAATAGCCACAATGTCCGGATGATGGATGGCGGCTTCCTGAATGGCTTCGATATCGCCAAATGGCACACGGATAAAGCCTTCGACCAATGGGGCAAAACCGTCCTGGACTTTTGCATTGCCTGTTGCAGAAAGTGTTGCAAGGGTGCGGCCGTGGAACGATTTTTCCGCAACGATAATTTTCGGATGGCTGATGCCTTGCTGGTGGCCATATTTACGCGCAATTTTAATTGCACCTTCGTTAGATTCAGCACCACTGTTCGAGAAGAAAATTTCTTCCATACCTGACACTTCAGCCAGTTTTTGTGCAGCAGCCGTTTGCCAAGGAATTTCAAACAGGTTGCTGGTATGAATCAGAGTTGCCGCTTGTTCAGCAATTGCTTCGGCAATGACCGGATGGGCATGGCCCAAACCGCAAACTGCGATCCCGGTGAGCGCATCCAGATATTCACTGCCATCCGCAGTATAAAGATAAGCACCTCGGCCTCGTACAAAGCTGATCGGCTGGCGGCCATAGGTTGCCATCAAGTGAGATGGTTGATCAGGTTGTACCGGAGCAAGGGTGATGTGATTCATGACGAACTCTTATCTGTTAGGGGAATAGAAAAAGTTTATATAAGCAAAATCTGCCCCAGAATAAAAGCCCAAATGTAAAATTAAAACAGAAATATCGTGTGCGTTGGTCCTGTTTGCCGAAGTTTTAGGTATAATGCCCGCAGATAAGTTGAGGATTTTTTCGATGACTGAACAAGCACGTGATACTGAAGCATTAATTCGCGATCAAATTGCTAAACATGCTGTACTCCTTTATATGAAAGGTACGCCGCAATTCCCACAATGTGGTTTCTCTGCGCGTGCTGTAGAAGCACTCAGTCAAATTGGTCGTCCATTTGCTTACGTGAATATCCTTGAAAATCCAGATATTCGTGCAACATTACCGGGTATTGCCAACTGGCCAACTTTCCCACAACTCTGGGTGAATGGTGAGTTGATCGGTGGTAGCGACATCATGCTGGAAATGTTCCAAAGTGGCGAATTAAAGCCGTTGATCGAAGAACATAGTCCAGCACCAGAAGCTTAATCGCTTGCGGTCAGTGATAAAAAAAGCGCCTTGCAAGGCGCTTTTTTATGCGAATTGAATTATATAACAAGTGCGTTTTAGCTCGCTTCCGTTTGGACGGAGGTTGGCTCTGATGGGGCAGAGTCATCCGCTTCAGTCACTTCGGCCGTATTGATTTTAGCTTCAGACTTTTTGTCCTCATCTTTCTTTTTTTTCTTTTTAGGTTTCTTTTTCTTCGGCTCTTCCTCGACTTCTTCACCATCTTCAATGGCTTGCCAGTATTCCAGTTGTGCCATCACCGCTGCATAAATCGAGTTTTTGCTATAACGGCCTTTTTTATTCAAGGTGCCGACAGGGCGTGCCATCAAGATTTCTAGCGCCTGATCAATGGTGTCAATCGCATGCACATGAAACAGGCCAGCTTCTACCGCATCAATCACATCTTGGCGTAGCATCAAGTGCTGCATGTTTTGCCGTGGAATAATCACCCCTTGTTTACCGGTCAAACCTTGTAATTTGCAGGCATCATAGAACCCTTCGATTTTGGCATTGACACCACCAATTGGCTGTACCTGACCCAGCTGGTTCATAGAACCGGTAATGGCCCAGGACTGGTCAATTGGAATCTGGCTAATCGCTGAAATCAGTGCGCAAAGTTCGGCAACGGTGGCGCTGTCACCATCAATCTGACCATAGCTTTGTTCAAAGGCTAGCGCGGCAGAGAAGTGCAGAATCTGCTCGCGTCCAAAATGGGCTTTCAGGAAGCTGGCCATCAGCAAGACGCCTTTGGCATGCAAGGAGCCACCGAGCTCCACACTGCGCTCGATATCCAGAATATCGCCGCCCCCTTGATAAACCGATGCCGTTAAACGAGAAGGCAAGCCAAATTCAACATCGGCATAATGAATCACGGAAATGGCGTTAATCTGACCTAGGCGATGGCCTCGGGTCTCGATCAGTTGCGTGCCACGCGATAGATCCTGCCAGTATAATTCACGTAAATAGCCTAAGCGATATTGGCGATTATGCAGGGCGGTATTAATATGTCTGGCAGATACAATTTTGTCATCTGCCTGAACTGCATGATGATGCGATTCACGAATCAAATCACCCAAGGTGAGGGCATGCAAGGACAGTGAACTTTGGTCTTCTGCCTGACGGCTGGAATCTGTCAGTAGTGCTGCCAAAGCCGAACGGTCAAAAGGTAGCAATTTGTCGGATTGCACATAATCGGCAATCAGCTGCATATAAGCATGTTCATTCTCGTCATTACGTTGCAGCGTGTCGGTAAAATCGGCGCGGATTTTAAATACACTGCCGAGTTCCGGTTCGAGTTCCAGAATTTCATAATATATTTCTGGTTCAGCCAGCAAAATGACTTTTAAATTCAGCGGAACGGCTTCCGGCTCAATGGAAATACTGCCCGTCAGGGTAAGCATATGTTCCAGTGAAGACAGCTTTAACTTGCCGGACTTCAGTGCACGTTTTAAACCTTGCCAAGCATACGGTTGTTCCAGCAACTGCTCGGCTTCGAGCATCAGGAACCCCCCATTGGAGCGGTGCAGGGCACCTGGACGGATAAGAGTAAAATCCGTGGTAATGGTACCGTTGTGTGTGAGCTGTTCTACATGACCCAGCAGGTTGTAGTGGGTCGGGAAATCCTCAAAAATCACTGGTGCGCCACTATTGGCTTTATTGCTGACAATCACGTTGGCCTGATAGCGTGCCGGGATGCGGCTAAACATAGCCGGAGAAAAATCATCTTCTTCCTGTTCCAGAATCATTTCCACATGATCAATGATATCTTCGGCATATATTTTCAGATATTGTGCCAGACCCTCAACCTCACTGAATTTGTTCAGGATCTGATCCATTTTGGGATGCACCACCTGTTTGGCAATTTCCCGGTTCAGATGCGAAACCCGATCACGGGCATCATCTTCCAGATCACCCAAATGCAGGCCCAGGCGTTCCAGCTTTTTATCCATATAGCGGATGTTGGCTGCAATCTCGGCACGCTCCTTGCTGCTGAGCGCATTGATTTCATGCTGGGTCATCTCTTGCAATGTGTCATTCTTGAGATGTACTGGCACAAAACTATGCTGTTCATGATGTGAAATCAGTTTTAAATCCAGTCCTTCACCTTCTTTGGTGAGTTCGGTCAAGGCCTCTTGCTGTTCACTGCCGGTTTGCTGGCGGATCTGTTCAATCTTGTTGTAATAAGTTTCGGCAGTAAAACGACGTTCCAGCTGTTTTAGGATGACTTGCCAGTTTTGATGCAGCAAGCTTGCGAATTTATTGCCTTGTCCGGCAGAAAATCTTAGAAGAATCGGCTGGCGTGGATTTTCGAAGTTGTTCACATACACCCAGTCATCCGGTGTTGGCATGCTTTTAGCGTGTTGCTGTAATAAACGTCTGATCATGGTGCGCTTGCCCAGACCAGCGGTGCCGACAGCGAAAATATTGTAGCCGGAATAGGGTAATGAAATTCCTGCTTCGACCGAAGCACGGGCACGATCTTGGCCCAAAAAGTTATTCAACGGTTTAACGCGTTTGGTAGAGGCTGGGATTTTTTCGAGATTGGGAATATGGGTGAGTTGTTTAGTATGTAATGCCGTGCGTTGTAGGGTATTTTGAATATCGGCTTGGTCAAAGGCTGATGGATTTTCCTGAATGTCTTGTGGTGAATTTATGATTGAAGCGGTTGATAAAGAACAAGTCATCTGGTCGAGTCTTTGGGTCACTGTGAAAATCCAAAACTTAAGCTGCGTAAGAGTTTTTAAGGTATACAGGTTTAACTGAAAATATCAAGCTGGCGTGCGGTTTTTATCGACAATAAAATAATCATTGCACAATTCCGGTTGCAACATTTGCTATTAAGCGTTTGAATAACAATCTTTGAAAGATCACGGAAAATCATAAACGAATGACCACACAATCGAATGGATGGAAAGATGCCTTCGCTGCATTTTTAGATCGCCGTGCGATCATTATGCTGTTTTTGGGATTTTCTGCTGGTATTCCCATCCTGCTGATTTTTTCCAGCTTGTCCTTATGGTTGGGTGAGGCGGGGATTGATAAAAGTGCAGTGACCTTTTTCAGTTGGGCCGCCTTGGGTTATTCCTTCAAGTTTGTCTGGGCTCCTTTAATTGATGAATTGCCGGTTCCATTCTTGACCCGAACTTTGGGGCGCCGTCGTGCCTGGCTGTTGATCGCACAGCTTTTGATTATTGTAGCGATCAGCCTGATGGCTTTTTCTGATCCTGCGCTGGGGCAGAGTTATTTAATCCAGATGGCTGCAGGTGCCGTGCTTTTAGGTTTTGCTTCAGCCACGCAGGATATCGTGATTGATGCTTATCGCATTGAGCTGGCGGAAACACAAATGCAGACGGTCTTGGCCTCTACTTATAATGCCGGTTACCGGATCGGCATGATTGTGGCCGGCGCTGGTGCCCTGTTTTTAGCTGCTTATCTGGGTACAGCGAAAGGCAATTATATTTATGAAGCCTGGAAATATACCTACCTGACCATGGCAGCAGTCATGCTGATTGGGGTCATGACCACGTTTATTATTGCTGAGCCAAAGGTCGAACGTCACTATAAAGATTATGCACGTAGTGACTACTACCGTTTGGTGTTGGTTTTTCTGCTTTCTGTGGTCGGCTTTGTACTGAGTTACATCTATTCGAATCATTTGGTCCAGGCCATGATTGAAGCTGGAAATATCACTGATACTTTCCTCAAATTTCTCATGGAAAGCCTGCGTTTTATTGGCTCGGCCGCTGTGGCTTTGTTCATTGGTGCTTTGTTGGTGAAAGCTAAAGTAGTGAACCAGGAAATGGCCCATGAAACCTGGATCAATCCGATTCAGGACTTCTTTCAGCGTTATGGCCTGAAACTGGCTTTGGTGTTGCTGTTATTGATCGGCTTTTACCGGATTTCCGACATTATTGCCGGCGTGATTTCCAATGTGTTTTATCAGGATTTGAATTTCAGCAAGGAACAGATTGCAGAAGCCGTGAAGGTGTATGGGGTGATTTTTACCCTGATCGGTGGTTTCTTGGGGGGATTGTTGGCACAACGCTTTAATATTATGAAAGTGATGTTTGTTGGAGCAATTCTGGCCAGTTCGACCAACCTGATTTTCATTGGACTGGTCAAGTCCGGCGCAACTTTGCAACCGGTACAGGTCAATATTGGCTCGCAACATTATCAGGCGCAGGCTGATGAAGTGGGATATTGGCAGCTTAAAGTACCGGCCAGCCAATTGATGCAGGCGGATCAGATTCAGGTGCAGACGGCTTATACGGAGCAAAAAGATAAGACGCTGATTACCCTCCCATATTTAAAAGCTGAAACTGGAAAATCTGCATTAACTTTACAGTTGTTGCCTGTGACTTCCGATAATGTTATTTATGCCGATGAAGCTAGAAATAGTGTGGTCGTCCGTGGACAGGTCTTTGGATTGAATACCACTAGTCCTGAAAAAGTGCAGTTGATGCTGGATGGACAGAAATTTGATGCTAGTGTGGATGAGAGTGGTATTTTCAGTAGTGCCATCGAAGGGCAGAAACTACTGCAATCTGCTTCACGTCAAATCACTGCACAGGTGGTAAATGACCAAGAACAAACTGTGATGTCGAGTTCTGCTCCATATCAGGTATCCCAACAGGCAAAAGGCTCGACCTTAGATGTGGATCTTCAAGCTTTACCCTTGATTGCTGCAGATCAAGGTGACATCGAAATCAAAGGCAAAGTGATCAAGCCTTATAGTTCATTCTGGCTATATTTTGCCATTATTGTGGATAACTTGGCTTCTGGTTTGGCAGGTGCAGCTTTTATTGCCTTCTTGTCGAGTTTGACCAGTGTTTCATTTACCGCCGTGCAGTATGCAATTTTCAGTTCACTGATGACGCTCACACCTAAAATTTTAGGTGGATATTCCGGTACGATCGTCAGCAATATTGGTTATCCGAATTTCTTTTTACTGACCACTCTGATTGGAATTCCGATTTTGATCTTGGTGTTCTGGGTAGCTCGATTATTGGCGAAACATCAACAAAATCAGCTGTAAAATAAACCGAGGGCAAAAATAATGCGTATGTTACATACTATGTTGCGTGTGGGTAATTTAGAACGTTCTTTGGCTTTTTATACCGAAGTCTTGGGCATGACGCTCTTGCGTAAACGCGACTATGAAGAAGGCCGTTTTACCCTAGCTTTTGTTGGTTATGGGGATGAAGATAGCACGACCGTGCTTGAACTCACGCATAACTGGGATATCAGTAGTTATGATCTGGGCAATGGTTATGGTCATATCGCGATTGCGGTCGAGGATGCCTACAAAGCCTGTGAAGAGATCAAGGCGCGTGGTGGCAAAGTGGTACGTGAAGCAGGCCCGATGAAAGGTGGCGTGACCGTGATTGCGTTTGTGGAGGACCCGGATGGTTACAAGGTCGAGCTGATCCAGCAGGATGAAAACGCAAGAAATAACTAAGCTGTTATGTTGTTGGGTAGTGTTCAAAAATCTGTGTCATTTCAATAAACTGAATCAAACAGGAAATGACACATCATGGCAAACAACTTTGATTTCGAAGCAGCTTTAAAACAATTACAGTCAGGACAACCCCTCACTGGTGAAAACGGTATCCT
>JAJUIK010000032.1 GCA_029267635.1 Moraxellaceae bacterium
ACGTATTACACAAGTCCGTGCTGCTGAAATTCTGAATCTTTCAACCCGTCAAATTACCCGGTTATTGCACAAGCTCAAGCAAGATGGTGTTTCAGGTCTGGCGCATGCCAGTCGTGGTCAACCTGGCCATCGTCGCCATGATGAAGCTGTAAAGTCTGAATGCCTTTCCATTATTTCTGACCATTTGCTTGGCTTTGGCCCAACCTTGGCTCATGAAAAGCTCAGCAGCATATTTGGGCTGAATATTCCTGTAGAAACGGTTCGTCGTTGGATGACTGCCAATGACCTTTGGATTCCGCGATCCAAACGCCTGAAACGTCCATATCAGCCTCGATATAACCGTGATTGCTTCGGTGAGTTGATCCAGATCGATGGTTCATATCATGACTGGTTTGAAGGACGTGCCGCCAAATGCTGTTTGCTGGTTTATATCGATGACGCGACTGGAAAACTGTTGCATCTGCGCTTTTGTGAGGCTGAAACCACCTTTGACTATATGCTTTCAACCCGAGCCTACATTGAGCAATACGGCAAGCCGCTGGCCTTTTATAGCGACAAACATTCAGTATTCAGAGTGAACCAGAAATCCAGCCAAGATAGCCAGATCACGCAATTTGGCCGGATTCTCAATGAGTTAAACATTGATATTATCTTCGCCAACTCACCGCAGGCCAAAGGTCGCGTAGAACGTGCCAATAGAACACTTCAGGATCGTCTGATCAAGGAGATGCGTCTGGAAGGCATCAGTTCGATTGCCGAAGCCAATGCCTGGCTACCCTGCTTCATTGAGCAGTTCAATCAGAAGTTCGCCAAGTGTGCGAGAAATTCCAAGAACTTGCATCGCCCTTTAACAGAGTCTGATGCTGAACTGGAGGATATTTTCACCTGGCAAGAACCGCGTAAGGTCACAAAGAACCTGACCATCACGTATGACAAGTGTATTTATATGCTTGAGCCAACAGCATTGAATCATAAGCTTGTTGGGCAATACATTTCCTTTCTGGAGTACCCAGATGGTACTGTAGCCATCATGCATGAAGGACGGAAGATCAACTATAGCGTCTTCAATAAACTGGCTGGACTACAGCAGAATGCAGTGGTTGAGAATAAAAGATTAGGCTCGGTTCTAGCCCATATCCAGCAGCAACATGAGGAGTTGGAGAAACAGAATAAACGTTCCCGTCTCAAGAAAAGTATGCCAAGTCGTAAAGCTCAGAAAGCTATTATTGAACAAAGGAATTTAAATCCTGTTCTTGACTCTTGCAGTTAAAAACAGGACATTTTAAATGGTTTATCGCATAGACATTTTAATTGGTGAATAACATCAGACTAAAATTATTTTATTTTTCAGTAAGTTACGCTATAAGAAATCGGGGACGCAAACCCGAAAAGCTGATTTGGAAACAAGTCGGCTTTTTTCTGTCCAATTCTGGCATCTTTCGCCAATCAATTTGTTTAAAAAATAGTCGATTTTGCGGTTTTTCCTGATCCCATCAGATGCCCAAGACCGCAAAGCATTCTCAATTTCTGCGGATAAATCTTGGTATAACAGTCGGTATTCTTTTATACGCTCTCGCGTAGCTATATTTAGGGATTTGGCGGATAGGAAAGCTAGGATGTTTTACTTATGATGAAACTATGCAGGAACAAAAAACAATAATAATAAGTGTCCTGCATACTCATGCTGATGTAGAGCAGCAGTTGTACATACAGCCAACATGAAAAACCCCGGCAGGATTCCGGGATTTTTTCATTCTTGTTTGCCAATCATTAAAGTCTGGTTTAAAATATAGACTATAATCTATATTTTGGTTGTGGCATGTGGACAGTCATCACGACAGATCTGTTTAACGAATGGCTGGAACAGCAAGATGAATCTACACAAGAGAAAGTCTTGGCTGCTTTGGTTGTTCTACAACAGCAGGGACCAAGTTTAGGTCGGCCTTTAGTGGATACCGTGTATGACTCTAAATTTACCAATATGAAAGAACTACGTGTTCAACATAGAGGCAAACCACTCCGGGCCTTTTTTGCATTTGATCCATTACGGCAAGCCATTGTGCTGTGTATTGCAGATAAAGGCGGTAAGAAGCGATTCTATAAAGAGATGTTGGTAATTGCAGAGCAGCAATACGAACTTCATCTCTCCACATTAGGAGAACAATCTAATGGCTAAAACTCTGCAGGAATTACTAGCTCGCCGCTCTCCAGAGAGTCAGGCTCGTATTCAAAAGATGGCTGACGAATTACTGCTAGAAAATCAGCTTCATCTTATTCGTGAAGAACTCGAAATTTCTCAAAAAGAGCTTGCTGAAGCCCTGGGAATTAAACAACCATCACTATCGGCAATTGAGAATCGTGGTACGGATCTCAAGATCTCAACCATGAAAAAGTATGTTGAAGCGATGGGTGGAAAGCTCCGTATTGATGTCGAGCTTCCTACAGGAAAACACATAGGTTTCAATGTCTAACATTAAAAAATGGGAGCTCTGAGTGCAGTTCGAAGGCTCCCATTTTTATAAGGCTATAAATTAAATTTAAAGTCTTTAAATTTTTTCAAATAACTCTGTAGCAATTTTTCTCGCTAAATTATCTTTTTCCCGATCTAATTCCGGTAAATCGATAGCATACTGAATTGCCTCACGACCTGCGATTTCCATAGGTCCATAATCATCATAATCTTCGCCTGTATAAGCATTGTAAGCTCTAAAATCATCCTGAGTGAAGTCAACGCCACACATTTGAGCTAAGTAGATGTACAACCAGGCCTCTCCATTATTTTTGAATATTTCTTCGTAAAGAAAATATTCAATAGCAGCAATATCACCTTGATTGCACAAATACAGAATCTGTTTATAGACTGTTTCTGTGTCTGCATCTAAATCAATTTCATGAAGATTTAGAGGGGAATTTTTAATATGGGATTCAAAATCTTCAGCTTGCTTTATGTATTCTTCATATTTATCTTTATTTTTTTTAGTTTCATCAGAATTAATATATTTTTGTTTACTATTATCCCAACGACTTCCAAAATTTGAGCCATTTCGACCATAAGGCGCTATCTGATTTGCTAAATAACGGTAATATGCCCCTAGCAAAGCATAGGCATTAGCGTTTTTACGGTCTTTTGCATAAGATAATATCTTCTCAAAATTTTCCCCTATTTTTGAAAATTCTAAGTACTCGCATTCAAACTCCAGGCCGGTTACTAATCCATTTTCAAAATCAATATAACTCAGCCCTTCTCTTATGGCACTAAAGTTAATCACTTCTAAGTTGAGCCATAAAAGCTCTCTATAGACCGTTTTAGCAATCGATAAGTAAGATTCTTCGGAAATATCTAATTTCAATAAACTCTGAAGTTTGATAATGATTTGCTTAATTTGATCCAGGATGAACCGTACCGGGTTTGTCGGAGACTTTTTATTTAAGTTAGGCCACCTGACCTAATGGGTTAATTTTATCATAGTACATTGCTTCAAAATCAAAAGGTGACACATAACCTAGTGCACTATGTACACGCTCTTTATTGAAC
>JAJUIK010000021.1 GCA_029267635.1 Moraxellaceae bacterium
ACGTATTACACAAGTCCGTGCTGCTGAAATTCTGAATCTTTCAACCCGTCAAATTACCCGGTTATTGCACAAGCTCAAGCAAGATGGTGTTTCAGGTCTGGCGCATGCCAGTCGTGGTCAACCTGGCCATCGTCGCCATGACGACTTGTTAAAATCAAAATGCCTTTCTATTATTTCTGAACATCTGCTTGGCTTTGGCCCAACCTTAGCGCATGAAAAACTCAGCAGCATGTTTGACCTGAATATCCCTGTAGAAACGGTTCGTCGCTGGATGACTGCCAATGAGCTCTGGATTCCGCGATCCAAGCGTCTGAAACGTCCATATCAGCCTAGATATAACCGGGATTGCTTCGGTGAGCTGATCCAGATCGATGGTTCATATCATGACTGGTTTGAAGGACGAGCCGCCAAATGCTGCTTGCTGGTTTATATCGATGACGCGACTGGAAAACTGCTGCATCTACGCTTTTGTGAGGCTGAAACGACCTTTGATTATATGCTCTCAACCAGAGCCTACATTGAGCAATACGGCAAGCCGTTGGCCTTTTATAGCGATAAACACTCGGTATTCCGAGTCAATCAGAAATCCAGCCAAGACAGCAAGATCACGCAATTTGGGCGGATCCTGAATGAGTTAAACATTGATATTATCTTCGCCAACTCACCGCAGGCCAAAGGTCGTGTTGAACGTGCCAACAGGACACTTCAGGATCGTCTGATCAAGGAGATGCGTCTGCAAGGCATCAGTTCGATTGCTGAAGCCAATGCCTGGCTACCCTGCTTCATTGAGCAGTTCAATCAGAAGTTCGCCAAGTGTGCGAGAAATTGCAAGAACTTGCATCGCCCTTTAACAGAGTCTGATGCTGAACTGGAGGATATTTTCACCTGGCAGGAACCGCGTAAGGTCACAAAGAACCTGACCATCACTTATGACAAGTGTATTTATATGCTTGAGCCAACAGCATTGAATCATAAGCTTGTTGGGCAATACATTTCCTTTCTGGAGTACCCGGATGGTACTGTGGCCATCATGCATGAAGGACGGAAGATCAACTATAGCGTCTTCAATAAACTGGCTGGACTACAGCAGAATGCAGTGGTTGAGAATAAAAGATTAGGCTCGGTTCTAGCCCATATCCAGCAACAGCATGAGGAGTTGGAGAAACAGAATAAACGTTCCCGTCTCAAGAAAAGTATGCCGAGTCGTAAAGCTCAGAAAGCCATCATTGAACAAAGAAATTTAAATCCTGTTCTTGACTCTTGCATTTAAAAACAGGACATTTTAAATGGTTTATCGCATAGACATTTTAATTGGTGAATAACACAGTCTGTAACTCCAAAGTAAAAATGTCCGGTTTCTCCAAAGTAAAAATGTCCGCTTTTAGAATACGCGCTTTTGCGATTTTCTTAGCGGACGGTTTGATATGTTGGTGTCTATGTCGGATAAAGAACTTAAACGATTGTCGGTCTTGCAAGAAATCTGCGATCAACGCATCACCTAGTCTCAGGCTGCTCAGCTACTTCATATTTCAGAACGTCAGATCAGACGTTTACTGCAGAAATACAAAGCTCAAGGCCCAGCTGCATTAGCCCATGCTGCACGTGGCCAAACCAGCAATTCCAAAATTCCAGAAGAACTTAGACTCAAGTGTCTTAATCTGGTTGCTGAGCAATTCCATGGTTTCGGACCCACTTTAGCGCATGAAAAGCTCACCACCATTCATAGATTCGATATTTCAGTGGAAACACTGCGTTCCTGGATGATTGCAGCCGATTTATGGATTCCTCGCGCCAAGCGCCTGAAACGTCCATATCAGCCTCGATATAACCGTGATTGCTTCGGTGAGTTGATCCAGATCGATGGTTCATATCATGACTGGTTTGAAGGACGTGCCGCCAAATGCTGTTTGCTGGTTTATATCGATGATGCAACAGGAAATCCGATGAAATTAAGCTATTCTATTAAATAGCTTTTTTCAAAATTAATTAATTTCCCATTTCTCAATTCCATAATTTTTGCTTCTAAAAAAATGACCTCTTCCAGATGATGTGTAACGTAAATCATCGGTAATCCCATCTGTTCTTTAACACGTTTTAAAAATACTAAAAGCTGCTTTTTTAGTGCATCATCCAGCCCGGTCAAAGGCTCATCCAGCAACAGTAAATGTGGCGAAGATAATAAGGCGCGTCCAATAGAAACACGCTGTGCTTCTCCACCTGAGAGCTGAGATGCACGACGTTGCAGTAATGGCGTGAGTTCCAGCAGTTCCACTACTTGCTCAAACTGAAATTTTCGTTCAAACGGCTTCAGCATTTTTTCTGCATAGCACAGATTCTGTCGTACGTTCAAATGCGGGAACAGCAATGTCTGCTGGAAAACTAATGCGATCCTGCGTTGATGCATGGGAATGTTGATATTTTGTACTGTACTGAAAAGTAGCTGTTGCTGAAGTTGGATATTGCCTTGGGTTGGGCTGCACAGACCAACGATATTTTTTAATAAGGTGGTTTTACCACTTCCCGACGCACCGACCAGCCCAATCATGGGCTGCTGCATGTTCAACTCAACCTGCAACCTGAAATCGCCATGTTGATATTCAAAAGCACATTGCAGCATATCAGCCCCCTAACCTTTTCTGATAGTTTTTTAGAATCCACGAATTGGCCAGCAAGGCTAAAAATGACAACAGTACAGACAACAGCACCAAGCGCATTGCCATTTTTTCGCCATTCGGTTGCTGCAGAAAAGAATAGATGGCTATCGAGAGCGTTTGGGTTTCATCTGGAATATTGCCCACAAAGGTAATCGTTGCCCCAAACTCTCCAAGACTGCGACTAAAGCATAAAATACTGCCGATCAAAATCCCAGGAAATGCCAAGGGTAAATTGATACTCCAAAAGACTTTCCACGGTGCTGCACCCAGTGACCCCGCAATCTGTTCAAGTTGTGGATTCATCAGTTGAAAAGATAATCGGATGGGTTGCACCATCAACGGAAAAGCCACCAGCATGGCGGCTAAAACGGCCCCTTTCCAGTTGAATGCCAGCTCAATACCGAGCAGCTGCAGATATTGTCCCAAAAATCCCTGCTGACCAAAGGTTAATAGCAATAAATAACCCAATACCACAGGGGGTAAAACCATTGGCAGTTGCAAAAAGGCTTCCAGGATAAACTTCAGATGAAATTCATGCCGGGCCAATAGCCAGGCCAGCGCTATAGCAAAAGGCAAACAGAATAATGTGGTACATGTTGCGACCTTGGCTGACAAGACCAACGCACTCAACTCTTCCGGGCTAAACATGCTTAACACTCCTGAATCTATAGTCAGGATTTCAACTGAAAACCGTATTGATGAAAGATGGCTTTGGCCTGCGAACTGTGCTGTAAAAACTGGCTAAATCGCACAGCTTCCGGATTTTTTTCACCGCCTTGTGTCAGAGCTATGGGATAGACGATCGGACGATGTGACTGTGTAGGGAGTTTCCCGAGGATTTTGACTTTCTGGCTTAACAAGGCATCCGTCTTATAGACAATACCCACCTCACATTCACCGCGTTCGACAAATGTTAGAGCTGAGCGTACATCCTGTGTTCCGACAATCCGCCCCTTCAGGGAGGTTAGCCAGTTGAACTGGCTCAAACTTTGTTTGGCATATTTACCGACTGGAACAGACTCCATATGTCCTGTACACAGATAGCCCTGGAACGACTGGGCAAACTTAAAATTTGGGCTGGCAGTAAATGTAATCTTGCGATTTTTTCGGCTAATCACTACCAGTTCATTACTCAGTAAAGGCTTGATAGTTTTGGAATTAACTACCTTTTTCTGCGACAGATAATTCATCCAGTCCGGATCAGAGGGAAAAAATAGATCCGCTTTCGCCCCCGCTTCGATTTGCTTGGCTAATGTAGAGGATGCTGCAAAAACCGGAATGATGTGCGTAGACTGATGCTGTATCTGATAGGCCTGTGCAATATCCGTCAGGGCATTGCTCAGGCTGGCCGCTGCATAAACTTTGACGCTACCGGCCTGTACCGTGGCAATGCTACTAGCCAAAGCGATGCCTAATCCCAGAGATGTTTTCATCCACTTCTCCTTAGCCCTGAATCAGCAAGACCTTCACGATCTGCCCTGCATGCATTGCAGTCGCTGCAGGGACACGAACCAGCGCATTCGCCTGCATTAAATTACTCAGCATATGTGACTGTTGTTTAGATAGACTTGTAACCTTTAAGGTTGCCTGATCCACAGTCACGGACATGCGTAAAAAGCGCTCTCTCTCATCTGGTTTCAGGTCATGTGTCAAAATGGCAGTTATCCAGTGGGGTTGCTGCTGCCCTTGTAGGGCGAACAGTAAAGTCGAGACATACACTTGCATGCCGACATAGACGGCGGCTGGATTACCAGGCAAACCCAATAAATAACAATGTGAGCCATCTTCACGGCGCTGTCGGGCAAAGAACATTGGCTTTCCCGGTTTCTGCTTCACTTTCCAGAAAATCTGTTGAAAACCCGAATCCAGAGCAGCCGGACGGATAAAATCATAATCTCCCACCGAAATGCCGCCCGTGCTTAGGATGAGATCATAATGTTCGCTTAAGCTTTGCAGTAAGGTTTTGACCGCAGCAGCACTATCCTCGACGTGGATAATATCGACAGACTGTCCGGCTTGCTGGAACCAGGCATGGATTAATGGGGTATTGGCATCAAAAATTTTACCGGATGCCAGGTCCTCTATGTTTTCTGCTACCTCATCACCGGTAATCACCACAGCCACTTTCGGGTAACAAAAGACCTCGACTGTTTGAATACCCGCCATGCTCAAAGAAGCAATTGCACCGACTGATAAATACTGTCCTTGTTCGGCCAGTAATTGTCCGCAAGTGATTTCTTCTCCAGCATGACGAATATCCACATCCAAACTTAGATTTTTCTCGACCTTAATGCAGGTCGAATTACTCAGATGGACAATTTCCTGACGTGCAACTGTAGTTGCCCCGGCTGGAATCGGAGCGCCGGTAAAAATCCTGACGGCTTGTCCAGCCTTGAGTGACACAGCTGCCTGTTGTCCTGCACGAATTTCACCGATCAACTCAAATTCCGTATCTTCTTCAATCGACGATTGTGCACAAATCGCATAACCATCCACCGCACTTTGTGAAAATATAGGCAGATTAATCTTAGAATAAACATTTTCTGCTAAATACCGGTGCAAGGCCTGATTTAACATGAGCTGTTCAGTCTTCAAAGTTGTGGTCTCACGCAAAATGAGATCTAATGCCTGATCAACACTGATCAGCCCCTGCTCTGTAGCACATCCTGACATTATTGATACCCGCCTTGATGTGGGATATTTTTTTGCACGTCAAATAAATGCACCAAAGCGGGCAACACCGCGATTAAAGATTCTTTTGCCCCTTGCCGACTGCCAGGCAAGGTCATCACCAGACTGTTTTCAATATAGCCTGCCACCCCACGGCTCAAGGCTGCATATGGTGTACGTTTCTGGCCAAAACTACGCGATGCTTCCATTAGTCCGGGAATTTCACGTTGCAATAAGGGTTGCAGGGTTTCTACCGTTAAATCTTTAGGTCCAATTCCGGTTCCACCCACCGTCAGAATCAGGGGATAATCATTTTTTTGCTGTTCAATCAGGGCCAGTAATTGTTCTGGACTATCCGCAATCACCTGATACGCAATGGGGTCAAAATTGGCTTCCTGTAAAATCTGCAAGACATTTTTCCCGGCAGTATCGGGTTTTCTACCCGCCGCAACCGTATCTGAAAGCACGATCACCGATGCCGGCATGGCCTGTTTGAGCACACGGGTATAATGAGATTTTCCGCCTTTTTTTTGCTGTAATTTACATTGATCGAGAGATAAATCTTCCGGCTCACAATGTGGTTTAAGCATGTCATACAAAGTCAGACCAGCCAAACTCACAGCCGTCAAAGCTTCCATTTCCACCCCAGTTGGACTAATGGTTTCCACGGTAGCAATAATCTCGACATGGGCATCGAACAGTGCGTATTCCACATCGGCACGATAGATTGGCAATGGATGACACAGCGGGATCAACTCATCCGTCCGTTTTGCAGCCAAAATGCCTGCAATCCGGGCAGTTTTCAGTGCATCACCTTTTTCGGTATTGCCGTTACGTAACAGTTCAATGCAATGTGACGGGGCATGCAGGATCCCTGTCGCTACGGCCGTGCGATAACTTTCAGCTTTCATTCCGACATTTTTCATTGCGGCTTCCCTAGATTCATTCTGATGTTAAAGATGGTTTTGGCGTGTAAGGTGCTAGACAGAATGCGAATGATGGCAATGCAAATGTTCAGCGTGTTGAGATGTTTTTGGGGGTAAATCTGCTACATGTCTGGCATTCCCATGATCTTGACGGATACAGCAACCTTCTACATATTGACTGCTTCCATCCAGATAGAACTCCTCTTTCCATACCGGGACTTCATGTTTTACCCGCTCGACCACCGCTTCGCATGCAGCAAAGGCTTCACGCCGATGTGCGGAATATGCGACTGCAATAATCGCTTCTTCACCAATCTGCAAGGTTCCGATGCGGTGCATGACACGGACATAAGACACGCCATATTGCTGCTGGATGTCTTGTTCAATCTGGCGAATCATTTTCTCTGCCACAGGTGTGTAGGCCGTATATTTCAAGGCTTTGACCGCTTTACCTTCGTGATGGTTACGCACCGTCCCGATAAACACGCCAATTCCACCACATTCAGGAAAATGCTGAATAGCATCAAAACGGTCCAGGCTCAAACGCGTCTCTGAAATGCGTGTCAAGGATTTAAGTTCATCCATATCATCCTCCTGCCACAGGTGACAGCAAAACCAGCGTGCTGTCTTTTTCTAAGGTGGCTTTCCGTGGAATGATGTCTTCTCCCATGGCACAGGCACAGCGTTGCAATAGCGGGTTTGACTCTGGATAATCCTGTACCACCTGATCAAGTACATCGGCAACGCTTTGGCCTGAACTACACAGCATCTCCAGAGTCTGAGGAAGTATGCGTTCAATTGCACCGAACGCTTCGATTTTAATTTTGAGGGTCTGCATCCTAACCTCCTAACATGTGCATGCTGATTTTTCGTGAGGACTGAGTGTCGGCCTGTTGTGTGATGGCGTGAAAGCCAGACTCCTTGTGCCAGATATAATCGGAAAGTGCCGTCTGTAAGTGCAATGCAGCGAAAGGTTTAGCCGCAGTCAAGGCCCTGATTTGTGTTTTCAGACTCAATCCCTGCGGGGCAAATAAACAGTTATAGAAATCACCTTGTGCCGTTAAGCGTAGCCGGTCACAGCTGCCACAAAAGGAATGGGTAATGGTCGAAATAATTCCAATAGGATGGCCATCAATCAGATATTGCCGTGCCGGATCAGCTGAATGCCAGTTCAGGACGGTAAGATCAAATTCAGTGGCAAGCGTTTCCAGAATTTGCCGCTCGCTGACCACATGTGCACTGGACCATCGATGTTCACCATCAAGTGGCATAAATTCAATAAAGCGTAAAATAAACTGGTTCTGGATTGACCAGCGTGCTAAACGCAGAATCTGATCTTCATTCACGCCACGCATTAATACGCTATTGATCTTGATCGGAAAACCTGCAGCCTGTGCGGCCTCAATTCCTTCAAGAACCGGTATCAAATCTTTTTGTGTCAACTGTTGAAACTGGGCCGCATCCAGGCTGTCTAAACTGATATTCAGATCATCCAGCCCCGCCTCTTTTAATGCATTCGCATAGGGCTTGAGATAATGGGCATTCGTGGTCATGGCGATGCGCTTCAAGCCAATCGCTTTCAGCTGCTGCAATTGCGCAATAAAGTGCACCACTCCCTGACGCATTAAGGGTTCACCGCCGGTGATACGAATCTCCTCAATGCCACGGCGCACCATAAAATCACAAAACAGGTAAAGCTCTTCAAAACTGAGTAGATCTTTTTTATTGATCCATTCGGGATGCTCGGGCATACAATAGACACACTTAAAATTGCAGCGATCTGTCACTGAAATCCGTAATTTCCGTTTATGACGACCAAACTGATCCACAAAGCGCATATCTGTTTTAGGCTGTGTCAGCATATTCATGTGGAATATCCCTCTTCAGGCTTGTGCCGCCATACGACCTTAATCGGTGCGCGATATCGGCATTGCCCCATCTTGTTCTTGTTTAATTTGCAATAAGCGTTCCAACTTTGTGCTGGCGTGAAAAATTTAGTCGCTGTGCAGAAATCTGAGCTGTTGATACTGCTGCAGCTCATCAAAGGAATTAATGCTGTGAAAAAATAGAGCCTGATTTGTGAAACATGTCACTTGAGCGTGCAGATCAGCAAAACAGGCTTTTAAACTGCGCTGTTTTTGCGCTAGATGCTCCAATAATTGGGCAAGACTGTCTCGTTTCACCAGACAAAATGGATATAAGGCGGTGCCATTGATTTCTACATAAGCCACTTTGGCCAGAGGATGTCTGGCCAAAGCCCGATGCAGGCAGCTCAGGACATTTGATGGAATAAAAGTCACATCACAAGGGACAAACAGCACGTGATCCGCTTGTACGTGCGACCAGGCACTTTTCATGCCCATCAATGGCCCAAAAAAGCCACTTTGGTCATCACTGTAACAGTGCACGTTGCCAATGATCTGCTGATAAATGGACGCATCGCGATGGCTGTTGATCCAGACCTGTGCAACACCCGCTTTCAGTTGCTGGTATATTTTGATCAGTTGCATCTGATCATCAAAGGTCTGGAGCAACTTGTTGACGCCATTCATTCTTCGTGCCTGACCGCCAGCCAGGATCACCAGGTCGGTAACAGGGTAATCTTTTTTCTCAGGGACACGACTCACTGCGCCACCTCCGCCTGACAGGCTTTAATCAGCCCGCGAATCTCAGGCAAACATGAGCCACAGTTGCCCCCAGCTTTCAAGCAGGCCGTGACCTGTTTTTCATCGATGAGGTTTTGGCTTTGAATAGCCTCCATGATCCGGTTCTTGCCCACTTTAAAACAGCTACAAACCAATGGGCCGTCATTGTTGAGCATCGACATCGGCTGTCCGGCCAGCAAGGCTTTACGGTGCATGAGACTTAAACGCTCCCGCTTGAACAGACTGGCCACCCAGTCCCGATCGGGTAATAAGCGCTTGGGTGCGATATATAGATTGGCAATCAATTGTCCTTCTTTTAACACTACACTGTGACTGATCTGTGCGGTCTGGTCTTCAAGATTCAGCCATTCAAAGCTTTCTTCCTGGAAGGGCAACCATTCTTTTAAATGTTCGGTGGTTTCTGCCAGTTTTTTACGGTCTGCTATCTCATAACGTACGGCACCAGGCAGGGTGACTTTTGTCCACCATGCCATCTTTTCCAATGCTGGCCTTATACGCTGTTCATAGCCTTGACGTATGTATAACACCCCATGCCATTGACTATAAAAAGGCTGAATCAGGACCGGGGTATGCTTAAATTCCGGCTCGCCTGAAATGGCATCCACTACTGGATTGACCACTTTTCCGATACGGGCATCAGAAGCAACCTGATCATTCCAGTGAATAGGTGCAAAAACCTGCCCACGGCGGATATTCTGACTCAGCTCGGCACGCAGCACGCAGCTACCCCATTGAGATTTCACCTTAACTAACTCAGCGTCCTGGATGCCATATTTCAATGCATCTTGCGGATGAATTTCACAGTAGGGTTCTGCGCGATGACTGCTGAGATTGGCTGACAGCCCGGTACGGCTCATGGTATGCCACTGGTCTCGAATGCGACCGGTATTTAAAATCAGCGGAAAATCAGGACTCACTGGATGTACAGGATTTATTGCTATGGTGGCGATAAATTTTGCCTTGCCATTCAGATGACTGAACTGCCCTTGCTCATAGAGACGTGTCGCTGCAGGATTCAGTTGATCTCTGGACCAGACCGGCCATTGAACCGGTTGCAGTGCCGCATATTCATCAGGGGTTAAATCGCTTAAACCCTGCAGGTTAAAATAACGGAAATGTGGCGTTGTACTACGCTGGGCCTGATCGGAATTTTCCAGCGCTGATAACCGCGCATGTTCGAGAAAGATCTCATGGCTGCTACGATAGTCAAAATGCTGAAAACCCATACGCTGCGCCACCTGACTGATGGCCCACCAATCCGCTTTCGCGGCATAAGGTGCTGGTAAAAAAGCCCGTTGTCTGGAAATACGGCGTTCCGAATTGGTCACCGTCCCGTCTTTTTCACCCCATCCCAGCGCAGGCAAAAGTACATCGGCATATTGCGTGGTGTCAGTATTCAGACAGATATCCGATACCACCACAAATTCACATTTTTCCAGTGCACGTTTAACCTGATCGGCATCCGGCAAACTCACCACAGGATTGGTGGCCATGATCCAGATAGCCTTTATTTTTCCGCTTTCTACCGCACGAAATAAATCGACGGCTTTCAGGCCGGGCTGCTGGGCAATATGTGGACTTTGCCAAAAGTTCTGCACCAGTTGTTGGTGTGCTGGATTGTTCAGTTCCAGATGTGCTGCCAGCATATTCGCCAGTCCACCGACTTCGCGCCCCCCCATGGCATTTGGTTGCCCGGTCATGGAGAACGGTGCTGCACCAGGTTTGCCTATTTTGCCGGTCAGTAAATGACAGTTGATAATGCTATTGGCCTTGTCCACGCCTTGCGACGACTGATTAACCCCCATCGAAAATAGGGTCATCACTTTATCTACCTGCGCGAATTTCTCATAAAAACTTTGCAGTTTTTCCAGGGCAATACCCGTCCGTTCAGCCACCTCGATCAATATGGCTTCATCTTCACTGGCGAGCAAAGCCTGCTCTAGGCCTTGAGTGTGGACGCCAATAAAATTTTGATCGGCATATCCGTGTTTAAACAGATATTGTAATAAGCCATTGAACAGTCGGACATCTTGCCCTGGCAAGATTGGTAAATGCAAATCGGCGGCTTCACAGGTACTGGTAAAGCGTGGGTCAACCACCACCACGAACAAATCACGTTGCGCTTTAGCCTGCATAATGCGCTGATAGAGTACCGGATGGCACCATGCGGTATTCGATCCGACCAACACCACCATATCGGTCTGTTCAAAATCCTCATAACTGGCCGGAACAATATCCTCACCAAAGGCACGTTTATGCGCTGCTACAGCCGAGGACATGCATAAACGTGAATTGGTATCAATATTGGCTGTGCCCAGATAACCTTTGACGAATTTATTCACTACATAGTAGTCTTCGGTCAGTAATTGCCCCGATACGTAAAAGGCAATACTGTCTCGTCCATACTGATCAATACAGTGCTGAAATTGATCCGAAATCGTGGCAATTGCAGTTTCCCAATCAACAGGTTGACGATGGGCTTGCCGTCCAAGCATGGGTTGCAGTACACGTGTTTCCAGTCCCAAGGTATCCGCCAGATTGCTGCCTTTAATACACAATTTTCCATAATTGGAGGGATGCTGCACATCCCCCTGCACACTGACTTTTTCACCCGAAGCCGTTTGGGTCACCTCTACGGTCACACCACAGCCCACGCCACAATAAGGACAGGTGGTATGTGTAGTTTTACTGGAATTTTCTGTGAAGCTATTGAGATCCACCATGGAAATACTGTTCATTTAAGCTCCTGATTTGGGATAAGGTTATGCACCGAGGTAAAAGGTGACTAAAACTCCTACCCTGCATTTTTTAATGCAAAATCCCGGCCAAACAGCAACTTGCTACGGATATTGGCAATCGGCGTTTGATCGGCAATCAGCTCCGCATACCATGTGCCATCTTCGGTATCGCCAAACAGTACGGCACCGATGACTTTATCTTTCTGGATGATGATGCGTTTATAAATTTTCCGTTTTTCATCATTCAGGATAATGTCTTCATAATCTTCCCGCGGTTCAAAGTTCCCTGCGGAAAAGACATCACAGCCACTCACTTTTAATTGGGTCGGTACGGTCGGTGTTTTAAATGTCAGACTGCCACGTTCCGCCAGATGTGATGCACAAATAAAGGCTTGCCCCCACAAAGGTTCAACCAGCCCAAAGGTTTGATTGCGATGTTCGATGCACTCCCCAACCGCATAAATACTCGGATCAAAGCTTTGCAGGATGTCATTGACCAGCACACCACGCTGACAGCGCAAGCCGGCACGTTGTGCCAATTCAATATTCGGACGAATTCCCACAGCGAATACCACCAGATCAGCGTCCAGTAAGGTGCCGTCTTTCAGGCGCAGCTGGATGACATGACCATCTTGCCCAATCAGTTCTTCAGTATCGGCCTCAGTTAAGATTTGGATGCCTTTGGCTTCAATACTCTGTTTGAGCAGATCACTGGCTCGCGCATCCAGCTGGCGGTTCATAATGCGATCCAGCAAATGCACCACGGTCACATTCATTCCACGCTGTTTCAAGCCATAAGCTGCTTCCAGTCCCAGCAACCCAGCCCCAACCACCACAGCATTTTTCTTGTGCTTGCAGTACTCCAGCATGGTGTTAACGTCATGAATATCACGGAAACTGATCACACCCTGCAGATCGCTACCCTTAATTGGTGGAATAAACGGTTTGGAACCTGTCGCCAGAATTAAACGATCATAAGCCACGACTTCACCTTGTCTGGTGTAGACTTGCTTACGTGCACGGTCAATATTCACAGCAGGATCACCAGCAATAAAACGGATACCTTTATCGGCATACCAGGGATGTGAATGCAGCATGATGTCCTCCATGTGCTTTTCTCCAGAGAGCACAGGTGACAACATAATGCGGTTATAGTTCCCCCAAGGCTCCTCTCCAATCACAGTAATGTCATAACGATCGGGTGCCATGTCCAGCAAGTCTTCCAGACAGCGCATGCCGGCCAGGCCATTGCCGATCAGCACCAGTTTCATTTTTTCGCTGGAAGTTCCAGGGTTGGTGATATACGTCTTCTGTGGAATTGGACTGATCAGCACCTTGCCATTTTCAATCTTGCTTGGAAACACCAGAAGTCTCTGGTCTTTATCTTCCAGACAGCGCCCTGTAGCCAAACTGAAATGCTGCTTGTAAATCGGAGAAGCCACTACCCGTTCGCCCTGCAAATCACCCAAAATACCACGCGACATCACAAAGGCTTTGCTGAACGGATCTTGATTACTGAGTGCATACACACGTTTTTCATGACCTACACGGAAAATCGCAATTTGCTGTCCTTGCAGCAGTGCACCCACGCCAGTATTCGGCGTGATGTCCTCTAGGCTGCACACTTCAATCCAATCCATTTCGTTCATTTTTTTTAAAATTGTCATTTTTCATTCTCCTTTATTTTTCAATCTGCTTAGGCTTCGGCCATAGCGATGCGCGTTGCATCACGTTCTACTTCGGTCTTTGGCCGGATTTGCCCGCGAACTTCAGCAAATTGAATATGCGGGTCTTGCTGCTGTTCAGCTTTGGCATTGATAAAAGTTTTAAAGCGCTTACGCACTTCCGGATCTTCCACCGCCGTACGCCATTCATCCTGATAGGTTCCCACCACATGGCTCATGCGGCGTTCCAATTCAGCAGCTAGCCCCAGAGAATCATTCACCACGACATCTTTTAGATAATCCAACCCACCTTCCATGTTGTCACGCCATACCGAGGTACGTTGTAAACGGTCTGCCGTCTGGATATAGAACATAAAGAAGCGGTCGATATAACGGATCAAGGTGTGGGTATCGAGATCAGAAGCCAGCAACTCGGCATGGCGTGGTTTCATGCCGCCATTGCCACAAACATACAAATTCCAGCCTTTTTCAGTGGCAATTACACCAACATCTTTACTTTGTGCTTCGGCACATTCACGGGTGCAACCAGATACAGCCATTTTCAGCTTGTGCGGTGAACGCAGACCTTTGTAACGGTTTTCCAGGAAGATAGCCAAACCGACGGAATCATCTACTCCATAACGGCACCACGTGCTACCCACACAGGATTTCACCGTACGCAGCGATTTACCATAAGCATGGCCGGATTCGAAACCGGATTTGATGAGTTTTTCCCAGATTTCAGGCAACTGATGCACTTGTGCACCAAACATATCAACACGCTGACCACCGGTTAATTTGGTATACAAACCATATTCTTTTGCAATCTGACCAATCGCAATTAAGCCATCGGGTGTCACCTCACCACCAGCCATACGTGGTACGATCGAATACGAACCATCTTTTTGGATATTGCCGAGATAATAGTCATTGCTGTCTTGCAAACCGGCATGCGTTGGCTTCAATACGAAGTCATTCCAGCAGGAAGCCAAGATATTTGCCACCGTCGGTTTACAGATATCACAGCCCAAACCGTGGCCATGCTGCTGAATCAGATCATCAAAGGTTTTAATTTCATTCACACGTACCAAGTGATACAGCTCTTGGCGTGAATAGGCAAAGTGTTCGCACAGGTGGTTATTCACCGTAACACCTTGACGTTGTAGTTCTGTCTTCAACACCTGAGTCACTAACGGCGTGCAGCCGCCACAAGCCGTTGCAGCTTTGGTGCATTTTTTCAGCGCACCCAATGAGGTTGAACCCTCTGCAATTGCACTGCAGAGATCTGCTTTAGAAACATTGTTACATGAACAGATAGTTGCACTGTCTGGCAGCAAATCAACTCCGCTCCCCCCCGTTTTTGCCGTGGACTGCGCATAACCCGGCATGATGAGACTTTCCGGATTTTCCGGCAGCGACAACCCATTCAGCATCATTTGCAGTAAGTCATTATATTCTTTGGCACATCCGACCAGCACTGCACCCAGCAATTTCGTTTTCTCAGCATTGACCACAATCTTTTTATAGATTTGCGCAGCTTCATCGGCATAGAAATAGCTCAGTGCATTCGGTGTCACGGCATGTGCATCTCCGACAGAAGCCACATCCACGCCCATCAGTTTCAGCTTGGTGCTCATATCTGCACCAGCAAACGGGCTGCATGCCTGTTCCATTACATGCTTGGCGGCAATCCGGGCCATGTCATAACCGGGGGCTACCAACCCGTAAATTTTGTTATTCCAAAGTGCACATTCACCAATGGCATAAATATCGGGGTTGGATGTTTGGCAATAATCATTAATCATGATTCCGCCGCGCTCCCCAATAGCAAGCCCGCTCTGACGCGCCAATTCATTCCGTGGACGGATACCCGCAGAGAATAGAATAATGTCCGTTTCCAGTTCCGAACCATCCGCAAACTTCATTACGTGAGTACTAGAAATTCCGGCTTCAATTGATGATGTTGCCTTTTGGGTATGAACACTCACTCCCAAATTTTCGATTTTTGCCCGTAAAACTTTACCCCCCAGATCATCAATTTGTACTGCCATAAGGCGCGGAGCAAACTCCACTACATGGGTGTCCAGATTCAAATCACGCAGTGCCTTCGCCGCCTCCAAGCCGAGTAAGCCACCGCCAATGACCACACCAGTTTTTGCCGTTAAGCTGGCTGCGCGAATTGCATCCAGATCTTCAATGGTGCGGTAAACAAAGCAGTTTTCACGATCATTGCCCGGAATAGGAGGAACAAAGGCATATGAACCGGTTGCCAACACTAATTTATCAAAGCTCAGAACTTCTCCATGATGAGTGGTGACCGTTTTATGCAAAGGGTCAATCGCCACAGCTTTGGTATTCAGACGTAAATCAATACCATACGCATCTGCAAAGTCTGCACGGCACAAGGTCAGATCTTTGGCCGATTTTCCGCTGAAATATTCAGTCAAATGCACCCGGTCATACGCCAAACGTGGTTCTTCAGCCAAAATGGTGATTTCCACTTCGTCACCGGCATGTTCCAAAACAGATTCGATAAATTTGTGGCCAACCATGCCATGACCGATCATGATAATTTTCATATGTTTTCTCCGGATTCTTACGATTTCTTAGATTTAATTTTGAGCTTCAGCCATGTTGCGTTCATGCACAGCCTGTTCAAATAAACGCTGTTCTTTTTCTTTATGCTCAACCGAGAAACGGATCATCAGGACACAGCTGGCAGCAATCACCACCAAACCGCCAAGCATCATTAAGGTCGTTTGAATGTCTAACATGCCCTTGAGTAAGAAACCTGCTGCTACAGCTCCGACATTACCGCCTGCCCCAATAATGCCTGCTACGCCGCCCAAAGCATCACGGTCAATAAAGGGCACCAAAGCATAAGTTGCGCCACACGCCATATGGGTGAATAAAGCGAATACCGTCATGGTTAAAATCGCCAGCATGGCACTGTTCATTTGAGAGAACACGATCAGAAATAGACCTTCCATGAGAATCATGCTGAACAGTACCTTGGTACGGCCATCCAAGCCTTTTTTCAGTGCCACTTTGTCTGAAACAATCCCGCCCAGCGCACGAGCAAACAGCGCCAGCAAACCAAAGATGCCTGCAGCTAAACCAGCTTCTTTCAAGCCAAAGCTAAAATGTTCGACGTAGTACATCGCGACGATGTTATGAATAAAGATTTCGATGCCAAAACACGCCGCATAGGCACCAAAAAGAATCCAGACGCGATAGTTACGTGCCGCATGAAGGAGAATGGCTAGACCACCTTTTTTATCGCTGCCGACCTGGATGCCTTGTGCACGTAATTCTTTAAAATCACCTTGCGGACAGTCTTGGGTGAATTTCCAATACATCGCACCAACGATCAGCATTAAGACACCTGGAACAATCAGAGCAACTCTCCAGCCCATGGCCTGTTCAACACCAAACATAACCAATGCGGAAAGTAGTAAAGGCATTATCGCTTGTGTTGCGCCACCACCTGCATTGCCCCAGCCTGCTGAAGCTGCATTGGCAGTTCCGACCACATTGGAAGCGAACATGATGCTGGTGTGATATTGGGTGATCACAAAACTTGCACCGATTGCCCCAATCAATAACCGGAAGAACAGGAAGGATTCATAACTGTTGGCAGCAGCTACGCCAAACACAGGAATACTGCCGATAATGAGCAAAGCCGTATAGGTTTTACGTGGGCCGTATTTATCACATAAAGGACCAACAATCAGTCGAACCAGAATCGTGATGGCGACCGCAGCAATGTTGATATTGGCAATCTGATCTTTGGTTAAATCAAATTCACCGGCAATCACCGGCATTAACGGCGCACAGGCAAACCAGGCGAAGAAACAGACAAAAAAGGCGAGCCAACTCATATGGAAGGCTCTCATCGCCGCGCTGCTGAAGTTCAATAAACTTATTTTTGTCGCTTTGTTAGCATTGATATCGAAAGACATAGCCATCTCTCCAGAACTGAACCTATTGAGTGATCTGTCATACAGGTTGCTGCAGAACAGACTCGATCAGAGCGGACGTCATTGGCCGTCTTACAAAATTATATGAGTCATCTTTGACTCAACTGAGATAATGCAAGGCCTGTGCCAAAATAATAAAAGACTATCTAAGCTACTATTTTTTATTTGTTTTACCGATAGAGTTTTGACGGATACGTATGCTTTTTTTAGTTTGAGCAACCGACAGATCCGGGCCAGACTTAAGTTGCGTGCGCTGTTGTAATACGCCGTGCCTTAACAAGGTGCACCCCCTGAATATTCGGTATGCTTTTTCAGAATTCAAGAGACTATGAAAATGTGCTGCTCGAATTTGGCATTTTAATTGCTTCTGATTGGACACGATGTTTCTTTCAGGTTTTTCCTGATGATAGTAGCCTTTTATGCCAAAACTCAAAATCGCACTGATTGATGATGATCAAGCACGTGCCAAGCACATCAAGATTTCCCTGACCCAGCATGATTTCGAGGTAGTGGCCTGCCTCACCTTTGATCATTTAAACTTGCTGCGTCTGGAGCAGTTACAAGCGGACATCATTTTACTGGACATGGATCACCCACAGCGTGACCTGCTTGAAAGTTGTGTCAGCCAGTTTGATCTTCCCACCGTTTTGTTCACCAAAAACAGCCAGAAAGACATGATCAAAAATGCCATAGAAGCAGGTGTCACTGCCTATATTGTGGATGGCATTGATCCCAGCAGACTTGAAAATATTCTGCACATTTCCATTGAGCAATTTAAAAAACATAGAAAATTGCTTTCGGATCTTGAAAGCGCCAAAAATAAATTGGCTGACCGAAAAGACATCGAAAAAGCCAAAGCCTTAATGATGCAATTACATGGCCTGACTGAAGATCAGGCCTTCCAACTGTTACGTAAAAATGCCATGAGCCACCGCATGACCATTGGAGAAATGGCCCGCCGTTTACTGGATGCCCAGCAACTTTTACAGAACCATTTGAAGGATTAAACGATGTACGATTTAGAAAAAACACAAATCCAGATCGGTTATCTTCCTTTACTGGATGCTGTGGCCATTCTTTGGGCAAAACAACGCGGTTTTTTTGCAGAACAGGGACTAGACGTGAGTCTGGTACAAGAAGCATCCTGGGCTAGTCTGCGAGACCGGCTGGCTTTTGGTTTTATCGATGCCGCACACTGCCTATCCGCAATGCTCCCTGCCGCTGCATTGGGTGAAGATCCGCTGGGTATTCCCTTACAAACCGCACTGATTTTAAGTTACAACAGGGCATTCATCAGTCTGCATCAGGAGTTATGCTATGAACTCGGAATTACTGCAGATGATAGCGCACAAACATCGGCAGAAAAAATCGTGGCAGCCCTACAGCAGCAACGATCTATCCACCTGGCACATGTCTTTAAGCAATCCATTCATCATTACTGTTTAAGAGAATGGTTAGCCCTTGCTAACCCAAAGGTAGCACGAGAAATTCAACTGTTAACCCTTCCTCCAGCTTATATGGTAGAAGCCTTAACAAAACATCATATTAATGGTTGTTGTGTTGGAGAGCCTTGGAATACTCAAGGGGAAATGTTAGGTATTAGTCAAATCGTCGCTTCGAGTCAGGAGATTATGCCTAAAGTGGCAGATAAAGTTCTGGCAGTGACTGCCGATTGGGCAATGCAACATCCAAACACTCATCAGGCAATGATTATCGCCATTCAGAAAGCACAGCAAGAGTTAAAAAATCTGGAAAATTACACGGCAGTTTGGCAAATGCTGATTGATTTCAATATCATTCAGTTTCAATCTCTGGTCACACTGCATAGCCAGAGGTTTCATGCTATTCAACAAATGATTCGCAATTTGGTGGAGGGTTCTTCACAACCGAAAGCAGAGAATTTTGAATGGTTGATTTCACAAATGGCCAAATGGGATCAAATAAAAATTGATGAAGAGTTAAAAGCAAAAATCATACATTCATGTATTTTAACTCATTACACTATTTTGGCGTGAGTTAGTAGGTTAAACCCCGTTGAAACCACATCAAATTCATTACTTGCATTTGATTTTGTGCATCAAATATATAACTCTGGTTACTCCACAGCAATAAACGGCCATCATCTTTGACATGATAATAATCAGCTTTTAGCATGGTCTTGGGTGTCATCTGGTATTTACCGCCAAGACCGACACCCCATGCCCACTCCTCATCTGCCGCGGTCTTTTTCTCAGCGACAAAGCTACAGCCAGAGATGATTGAACCATTGTCAAATTTATGATTGATACGTACCACCAACGCCGTCAAACGCATTTCATTCTTAGGCTCAGTCTCTTTTGCAACGTCAACGCTATATTTCAGATCTTCAATACTGATGGCAAAATTAGTTTTCGGCGTTAGGCTTTGGGTATATTTGATCAATCGGCGTACGTTGCAAAGAGCCACCAACATAAGTCGCT
The DNA here is from genome assembly GCA_029267635.1 of Moraxellaceae bacterium. Taxonomy (GTDB): domain Bacteria; phylum Pseudomonadota; class Gammaproteobacteria; order Pseudomonadales; family Moraxellaceae; genus Acinetobacter. The sequence continues at coordinate 19,758 of JAJUIK010000021.1, forward strand.
GCATCCACGGTTTCAGACAAATATTCCGGGGCAATAAAGTTGGACATAGTTTCCCAACTCTTTATTTTTTCAGTTGTTTACGCTGTATATGACCTGAATGGTGTCATCCTTTTATTGTTATCGCCTGATCAGGCTCACGGTTTTTTAATACAGTTTTCCTTGAAGCACATACAACATATATGCTCCAAGGTTAAACAGGTTATAAAAAGAGGATTCTTAGCTCAAAAATTTCAGGCTGGATGGGCTTCGGGTTTAGCCAAGTTTTCACGTATTTTAAATTTTTGAATCTTGCCTGACGGGGTCATAGGCAATTCATCCCACACTTCCAGACGCTCGGGAATATATTGAATGGCCAGGTTATGACTTTTTAAGAACGTTACAATATCCTGCAGTTCCAGCTGTTGGCTATCATCTTTCAATTTCACCACCGCGCAGGCACGTTCACCGAGCCGCTCATCCGGATACGGTACTAAAGCCACCATGGCAATATTCGGGTGTTTATACAGCAAAGATTCAATCTCGGCCACCGGGATATTTTCCCCACCACGAATAATCACATCTTTCTTGCGCGCACAGATCCGGATATAGCCTTGCTCATCCTGATAGGCAATATCACCGGTATCGAACCAGTCTTCAGCATCAGTGTCATTTAAATGTGGGCGTTTCAGGTAACCCCCAAAATTGGAACAGGTACGAATCATTAAACTGCCGGCTTGGTGTGGCGGCAAGATTTGTCCCTGCTCGTCAACGATCTTCAATTCCACCCCGGGTAATGGCAAACCATCGGTATTGAAGGAACGCTCGTCATCATCTTCCGGGCGGGTAGTCGTGACTGCACCACATTCGGTCATACCCCAGGCCGAAATCACTTTGACCCCCAGATTTTGTCGGGCTTTCTGCACCAGCGAACTTGGAATTGGCGCGCCAGCACAGAGGAACAGTTTTAAGCTTTCAACCGTCTGATGGGTTTCCACCACTGCATTCGACAAATCATTCAAGAACGGCGTCGAGGCCATGGTAAAGCTCACCTGATGTTCATGGATCAGATCAATGGCTTTATTGACATCCCAAATATCCTGCAACACTGCTTTGGCTTTGAGCAAGACCGGCATAATCAGTCCGTACATAAAACCGGTTTGATGTGCCATCGGAGAGGACATCAAAATCACATCATCTTTACCTAAATGCAGACGCTTGGCATAGGGCACAATATTGGCAAATAAGGTATTAGCGGTATGCATCACTGCTTTCGGCTCACCTGTGGTACCCGAGGTGAAAACCAGCTGGGCAATATCATCGGCTGTGATAGTGACATCATTCAGAGTGTTTAAAATTTGCGGGTCATTGTCGAGGCCATGATTTAACAATAACGTGTCAAAGCTGTTTTCACCTTCGCCGCCGATAACCACAATATGTTCCAGACTTTCGATATTTTGTTGCAGTTGATACGCCAACTGTTCATGATCGAATTTACGAAAGGTTTTCGGGACGATCAGAACTTTACTTTCCGTATGCTTCAGCATAAAAGTGAGTTCACGCTCGCGGAAAATCGGCATCAGCGGATTCAGCACAGCACCGATACGACGGCAAGCAATATACATCAGGGTGAATTCCCACCAATTGGGCAATTGGCAAGATACGATGTCCTGTTTTTGTACGCCCAAACGTTTTAGACCTAAAGAAATGCGATTTGCGGTATGCAGCATTTCCCGATAGGTAAAACTTTTTTCAGATTTCTCTTCAGTTTTATAACTGACCAGTGCAATTTTATCTGGATATTGATGCACGGCCTCATTTAGTGACTGCAGAATGGTTTTATTTAACCAATAGCCTTGTTGTAGCATTTTTTCGCGGCGTGGCGGTAATAACACTGCATCGAAATCCATTCCATAACTCCTGATTATAATTATCCAATTATTTTATGCGTCAGATCGCCCAATATGCCGCAGTCATCAAGTTGCAGATATAGATTTTCCCAATTGCTCAATCTCTCGACTGAACAATGGGAAATATTGGTTACGAATGACTATTCCTTATTTCTGCGTTAGGCGGGAACTGCCTTACGACCAGCCTTGTCTCGAGCAATAATGGTTTTCATAATCTGAGCAGTACCATCACCAATCTGGAAGCCCAAAACATCACGCAAACGCTGTTCCATCACCCCACGATCATAACCGGCATGACCAAAGGTCAGCAAACATTGATGCACCACATCATAGGCCAGTTTTGGACCCCACCATTTACACATACCAGCTTCAGAGGTATGCGGCAGATCATTATCTTTGAGCCACAAGGTTTGTAAGCACAGTAAACGTGCGGCTTCCACTTGAGTTTGATAATCCGCCAATGGATGGGAAACCCCCTGGAATGCAGTCAATGGCTTACCAAACGCTTCACGCTGTGCCGCATATTCCCAGGCTTCATCCAGAGAAACACGAGCCACTGCCAACACTTGCAGACCAATCAAGGCACGCGAGAAGTCAAAGCCCTGCATCACCTGCACAAAACCCTTGTTTTCTTCACCCAAACGGTGATTGACAGGCACACGCACGTTATCAAAGAAAATTGAGCCGCGACCAATGGCACGCTGGCCATGACAATCAAAACGTGTGGTGCTAATACCCGGTAAATCCATCGGTACCAGCAAGGCGGTTACACCATGTGCACCGGATTCAATGGTTCCGGTACGGCCAAAAATCACTGAGGCATCCGCCTGATCTGCTGCTGAAATCGAGGTTTTTTCGCCATTGATGACATATTCATCACCATCACGTTCGATTTTCAAGCGTAGGTTGGCTGCATCTGAACCACCGCGTGGCTCCGTCAAACCAATGGCAAAAATGGCTTCACCTGCTGTCAATTTTTCTAACCATGGACGAACCACTTCCGGTTGACCATGTTGCGCCAGAATCTGGCCATTTAGAGAAGCGAGCAAGTTGACGTAAGAGAAACTCAAGTCTGCTTTGGCAATCGCCTCATGAATCACACCTGCAGCCAGACACCCCAGACCTTGGCCACCGTATTCTTCAGGCAACTCAGGAGCAATAAAGCCCATTTCACCCATTTGCTTCATCAAAGCACGGTCTAAAACACGGGTCTGATCACGCTCTAAAAAGCCTGGTGCCACATATTTTTGCGCAAATTTTTCTGCTGTTTCCGCAAGAAATTCTAAATCTTCATCAATATAAGGATTTTTACTCATGTGCTTGTTCCTTATTATTTGTAGTATTTGCGGAATTCAGGTTGACGTTTTTCTTTCAGGGCATTGACACCTTCACGCGACTCTTCTGTATCGTAATACAATTTCAAGGCGTACATGCCCATGCCTGCGATGCCTGCCTGATGTGCAGTATCCATATTGAAGCTGCGTTTCGCGATGGCCAAAGCCGTTGGACTACGTTGGCAAAGTTCTTCACCCCATGCCTGAACCTCAGCATCCAGTTGCTCTGCCGGTACGCATTTGTTTGCCAAACCGATTTCAACAGCTTCAGGGCCGGAATAACGGCGGCACATATACCAGATTTCACGTGCTTTCTTTTCACCCACCACACGTGCCAGGAACGCTGTACCATAACCTGGATCCACTGAACCCATTTTCGGGCCAACCTGACCAAAAATAGCTTTTTCTGAACAGATCGTCAGGTCACAAATCGTGGCCAAGACATTACCACCACCGATCGCATAACCTTGTACACGGGCAATCACCGGCTTTGGTACATCACGAATTGCAGTATGTAATTCTTCCATTGGTAAGCCAATGGTGCCACGACCGTCGTAATTACCATTGTGTGCGGATTGATCACCACCGGTACAGAAAGCTTTTTCGCCAGCACCAGTCAATACAATCGCGCCGACATCGCGGTCATAGCCTGCTTTATTGAGGGCTTTAATGATTTCATCACAGGTTTGGCCACGGAAGGCATTCATTTTTTCTGGACGGTTGATGGTGATCCAAGCCACACCATTTTTCACTTCATACAAGATATCTTCAAAATTCATTTTTTCTGTCTTCCTTTAACCTTATTTTTTTCTAGCCTGCCTATGTAATGAGGCATTATCCATTCATGGTGAGACCGCCAGACACACTCAATACCTGACCGGTAATGAAGCTCGCATCATCACTTAAGAAAAATGCAATTGAAGAGGCCAAATCATCCGGCTGACCTAAACGGCCCAATGGAATCGCACGGGTAAATGCTTCACGCAGCTTTTCCGGATTCGCTGCACCTTCAGTGACACCTGCCAGCAACGCGGTATCCGTTGGGCCCGGACAGATCACATTCAGCGTAATATTATTGCGTGAATGTTCACGAGCCAGTGTTTTAGAGAAGGAAAGCAGACCACCTTTACAGGCTGCATACACGGCTTCACCTGAAGAACCCACACGTGCCGCATCGGATGCAATATTCACAATACGACCCGAGTTGCGTTCCACCATACCAGGCAATACGGCATGGTGCATATTGAGCATGCCCACCAGGTTGATCTGGATCAGACGATCCCACTCCGTTGCATTGGTTTTCAAGAAAGGTTTGAATACATCCCAACCGGCATTATTGACCAGACCATCAATTGGACCAAGTTCCGCTTGCGTCTTGGCAACGGCTTGATCAACCACATCACGGTTGGTAATGTCACACTGTACAGCCAATGCCTGCCCTTTATTATTCTTAATTTCAGCAACCAGCGCTTCAGCTGCCTGCATATTCATATCAAATACCGCGACTTTCGCACCTTCAGCAGCTAAGCGTTTGCATGTTGCAGAACCAATCCCGCCTGCACCACCCGTCACAATAATGACTTTATCTTTCAATCCTTTCATCGCACTTCCTTATTTGCTGAATTAAAATTCAATATTTATTATTTACACTTTAAACATACTCAATAAGAAAAATAATTTCAATTATGAATAATTATATTTCACAATACGAAATTTAATTACTATTAGATTAAAAATATAAGTTGTTGTTTATAAATGATTTTAATTAAAAAAACATCAACAATAATAAATATTTTGTTACATGTTTGTTTTTAAATACGAGATAACTCTTTTACTTAAGTCAATTTTTAAGCTCGATTCGCTATATTTTTCCTATTGTAAGCACCCAAAACAACCGTATACCCTGTTCAAAAAATATATAAAAATAAAATAAAAAACATAGGGATAAATTTAAAATAAATAGATTAAAGCGAAAAAAAGACCAGTACAGCATGCTGTCTGGTCATTTAACTTATTTCATAATACAGAATTTTATTTTATAAAAAATGGGAATATGTAGGCCCACATATTCCCAGGAGTTAAAAAACGTTTATTGTTTTATTCAGCACACAATGCAAATTAATTACAGAAAGCGGCGATTCCGGTCTGCGCACGTCCTAAAATTAAGGCATGAATGTCATGGGTACCTTCATAGGTATTCACCACTTCCAGGTTGACCAGATGTCGCGCCACACCAAATTCATCACTGATCCCGTTCCCTCCCATCATGTCACGGGCCAGTCGGGCAATATCCAGTGCCTTACCGCAGTTATTGCGCTTGATCAGCGAGGTACCTTCGACTGAAGCAATGCCTTCATCTTTCATACGGCCAAAACGTAAGGCAATTTGTAACCCCAGTGCAATTTCAGTTTGCATATCAGCCAATTTTTTCTGGATCAGCTGATTGGCAGCCAATGGTCGGCCAAATTGTTTACGATCCATAGTGTATTGATGTGCCGTCTGCCAACAGAATTCCGCCGCTCCCATCGCCCCCCAGGCAATGCCATAACGGGCACTATTGAGACAGGTAAATGGACCTTTTAAGCCGCGGATTTCCGGGAACGCATTTTCTTCCGGTACAAAAACATTATCCATGACGATTTCACCGGTAATCGACGCGCGCAAACCGACCTTGCCATGAATCGCCGGAGCAGACAGCCCTTCCCAGCCTTTTTCTAAAATAAACCCGCGAATCGGGCCGACATTGCCTTCTGCAGAAACTTCTTTCGCCCAGACCACAAACACATCCGCAATCGGACTGTTGGTAATCCACATTTTCGCCCCAGTCAGACGGTAGCCGCCATCCACTTTTTTCGCACGGGTAATCATGCTGCCCGGGTCAGAACCATGATCCGGTTCAGTTAAGCCGAAACAGCCGATATATTCACCGGTTGCCAGTTTCGGTAAGTATTTTTGTTTCTGCTCTTCGGAACCAAACTCGTTAATTGGCACCATCACCAGCGAACTTTGCACACTGGCCATTGATCGGTAACCCGAATCAACACGCTCCACTTCACGGGCAATCAGACCATAACTGACATAATTTAAACCAGCACCGCCATACTGTTCAGGAATGGTAGGTCCTAACAACCCCAGTTCACCCATTTCACGGAAAATCTTGGGATCGGTTTGTTCGTGACGGAACTGTTCCAATACACGTGGCATCAATTTGTCTTGGCTATACGCATAGGCGGTTTCGCGAATCATGCGCTCTTCTTCAGTGAGTTGCTGCTCAATCAAAAAAGGGTCCTGCCAGTTAAATCCGCTTGCTTTCATGTTGCATTCCTTTCTAATGTTTTTAATCAATCTTGGACTGTTGAGTGTCCTGTTTAGGCAGTTGCCGCCTTGATCATGTCACGGGCAATAATCAACTGTTGAATCTGGGTGGTTCCTTCATAAAGGCGGAATAAACGCACATCACGATAAAAACGCTCAATGGCATATTCACTGATATAGCCTGCGCCACCATGAATTTGTAAGCAGCGGTCTGCAACGCGACCACACATTTCTGTGGCAAACATTTTGGCACACGAGGCTTCAGTAATAATGCTTTCACCTTCATCACGACGACGTGCAGCATCGAGTACCATACATTTCGCGGCATAAATTTCAGCTTTGGAATCTGCCAGCATGGCCTGAATCAGCTGGAAATTGGCAATCGGTTGACCAAACTGTTTACGTTCAATTGCATAGTTCAAAGCATCATCCAGCATACGCTCAGCCATACCCACGCTATAAGCACCGATATGCAAACGGCCTTTATCCAGCACTTTCATCGCGGTTTTAAAACCAACGCCTTCTACGCCACCAATTAACTGATCTTGATGTACACGACAGTTATCAAAAATCACGTCACAGGTGTAGGAACCTTTCTGGCCCATTTTCTTGTCCATTTTACCCAGAGATAAACCTGGCGTACCCGCTTCAACCAAAAAGGCTGAAATCCCTGCAGCACCCTTGATTTCCGGATTGGTTCGCGCCATCACGGTAAAGGTGGCCGCACGCGGCGCATTGGTGATAAAGCGCTTGGTGCCATTCAACACATAATAGTCACCCTCTTTAATCGCCGAAGTTTTTAATGCTGCTGCATCCGAACCGGAATCTGGTTCGGTCAGGCAAAAGGAACCAATAATCTCGCCGCTGGCATAGCGTGGCAGATATTTCTGTTTTTGTTCTTCCGTACCATCAATGATAATGCCACTAGAGCCGATACCATTATTGGTGCCAATCAACGAACGGAATGCCGCAGAAGTATGGCCAAGCTCAAGCGCTACCAGAACTTCTTCTTCCATCGTCAGGCCTAAGCCTCCATATTCTTCTGGAATCGTCAAGCCAAACAGGCCCATGTCACGCATCTGCTGCACAATCTGTTCAGGAATCGCTTCAGATTCCTCCACAATATGCTCGTTCGGGCGCAGTTCATTGGTCACGAAGTCTCGAATCGTCGCTAACAGTTGCTCTAACATCTGCTGATCACGGATCATCTTTTGCTCCTTATATCTATTTATCTTTTTTGTAGGCTGATGCGATCCTGCATCAACATCTAACAATATTAAATTTCGTTATACGAAAAACAATACCAGTATAAAATAGATAAAACAAGCTATACATCCTAAATAATTTCATTTAGCAAAATAAAATTCCAATATATTTTATATTTCGAGGTCATTTCTCCTTTTATTTATAAAATAATGGTTGTTTCCTCACCGAATTTGCATTAAGTTTTATTGAAAATAATTTTTGCTATGCGGAATTTTTAAGAATGGATGCTCAACTTATACAGATCGACTTATCGACACCTCATATTGCAATCATCAAAATTAACCGTCCAGAGGTTAAAAATGCGTTAAATACCGCCGTACGCAAACAACTGGCACAGGCTTTTGCCGAGCAAAGCAGCAACGATGAAGTCCGCGTGATCGTGCTCACAGGGGGAGATGAATGCTTTGCGGCCGGCGCGGATCTTCATGAAATGGCCGAAGCCAATTCGATTGACATCTATTTACGTCATACCGAACGCTATTGGCAACAAATTGCCCAGTGTCCTAAACCTGTAATTGCCGCAGTCAATGGCTTTGCCTTGGGTGGTGGTTGTGAACTTGCCATGCATGCCGACATTATTATTGCTGGTCAAAGTGCCAAGTTTGGCCAACCTGAAATCAAAGTCGGACTGATGCCAGGTGCCGGAGGTACACAGCGTTTAGTCAAAGCGATTGGCAAATTTCAAGCCATGCGCATGATCATGACCGGTTGTATTGTATCCGCTGAAGAAGCCTTGAGTATGGGTTTGGTTTCTCAGGTCACAGAAGACAGTGCAACCATTTCTACCGCTCTAAAAATGGCACAACAAATCGCACAACTGCCACCCATTGCATTAGAACAAATCAAAGAAAATGTGCTGATGAGTCAAGAACTGCCTTTACATGCAGGACTTGCGCTAGAGCGTAAATCATTCCAGCTGTTATTTGATACTCAAGATCAAAAAGAAGGCATTCGCGCGTTTATGGAAAAACGCAAACCCAACTACCAAGGCAAATAAAACTATAAAAAGGGCAAATCATGCAAACGACAATTCAGCAGATTGGGATTATTGGTGCAGGCATTATGGGCACCGGCATTGCACAAATTGCCATTCAATCCGGTCATGATGTGTATCTTTATGATGCCAATATTGATGCTGCCCAGCAGGCTAAAAACAAACTGGAACACACCCTGCAGCAGCTGGCAGCCAAAGGGAAATTCACAACAGAACAAGTGGAAACCGCACTCGCCCATTTGCATGTGGTTAAGAACATGCAGCAACTCAAGGTCTGCGAGCTGGTGATCGAAGCCATTATTGAGAAGCTGGACGTCAAAAAACAATTGATGCAGCAGCTCGAAAGTGTGGTTTCAGCAGATACGATTCTGGCCACTAACACCTCTTCCCTGTCGGTAACCGCAATTGCGGCTGACTGCCAGCATCCTGAACGTGTGGTGGGGTACCATTTCTTTAACCCGGTGCCACTGATGAAAGTGGTAGAAGTGATTCAGGGTTTGCATACGCAGCCTGAAATCATTGAAACCCTGACCCACCTGGCGCATAAAATGGGTCATCGTCCGGTACGCACCAAAGATACCCCGGGATTTATCATCAATCATGCCGGGCGTGCCTACCTGACCGAATCATTAAAAATTCTTGGTGAAAATGTCGCAACTGTAGAACAGATTGACCAAGTGCTGAAATCTTCACTAGGCTTTCGCATGGGGCCGTTTGAACTGCTCGACCTCACCGGTCTGGATGTGTCCTATCCGGTGATGGAATCGATTTATCAGCAGTATTATCAGGAACCACGTTACCGTCCAAGTGTCATTATTCAGCAAATGTTGACTGGCAAACAGCTCGGACGCAAAACCGGTCAGGGGTTTTATCGCTATGTTGATCAACAAAAACAAAACGCAACAACTGCTGAACCGGACCTTTCATATGCTGGCCCGTTTCCTAAGGTCTGGCTTGCGACCGATTTCCCACAGGACAAAGCCCTGTTAAGAGAATTTCTAGCCGTCAGACAGATTCAACTGGATACGGCAGAACAGCCCGCGGCTGACTCTCTGGTGGTGATTGCCAGTTATGGTGAAGACGCGACCAGTAGCGCTCTGCGTTTGGGTGTCAATCCGCAGCAGGTGGTCTGTATTGATTTAATCGCCGGTTTGACACAACAGCGCACCCTGATGCCAACACTAGTGACAACCACTGCCATGAAACAGGCGGCTCAGGCGATCTTTCATGACGGCATGAGTCACGTGACCTGGATTACAGAAAGTATCGGGCTGATTAGCCAGCGAGTACTGGTCATGATAGTGAATTTAGCCTGTGATATGGCGCAGCAAGGTATTGCTTCTGCAGAGGATATTAACTCGGGCGTGCGTCTGGGTCTAGCCTATCCGCATGGCCCAATTGAATGGGGTGATCTGGTCGGTTCAGAAAAAATCCTGCTCACGTTACAACGTATGTTGGCCCTGACCGGTGATCCACGTTACCGTCCGAGCCCGTGGCTACAACGTCGATGCAAACTGAATTTGCCCCTCGATTTCCAACCGCAAAATATTTAATTAACACATTAAAACAACAATTCAATTTAAAGGACTCGAACATGCTCAACGCTTATATTTATGCCGGAGTACGCACCCCCATCGGTCGCCATGCCGGTGCACTTTCTTCAATCCGTCCCGATGATTTAGCCGCGCACGTGATCAAAGGGGTATTGGAAAAAACCGGCGTTCCGGCACAGGATATTGAAGATGTCATTTTCGGTGATACCAATCAGGCCGGTGAAGATTGCCGTAATGTGGCGCGTAATGCATTACTGGTGGCAGGACTGCCACCTTCTGTTGCAGGTCAAACCGTAAATCGCCTTTGTGCCAGTGGTCTGGCTGCGGTCATTGATGCTGCCAGAGCGATTAGCTGTGAAGAAGGCGAATTGTATATTGCCGGTGGTGTAGAAAGCATGTCTCGCGCGCCTTTTGTCTTGGCCAAAGCGGAATCTGCCTTTAGCCGTGAAGCCACCATTTTTGATACCACCATCGGCTCACGCTTCCCAAACCCGCAATTGGTCAAAATGTATGGCAATGACAGCATGCCGGAAACGGGTGACAATGTTGCTGAACAATATGGGGTAACGCGTGAACAGGCCGATCAGTTTGCGGCAGCGTCACAAGCCAAATATGAACAAGCCAAACAACACGGTTTTTTTCAGGGTGAAATCTTAGCGATTGAAGTTTCCCAAGGCCGCAAAGCGGCACCTAAAGTGGTCAGTGAAGATGAACACCCTCGCCCGAGTTCTGACTTTACCGCCCTGCAAAAACTCAAACCGTTATTTGAGGGTGGCGTGGTTACCGCAGGCAATGCTTCAGGCATCAATGATGGTGCAGCCGCATTACTGATCGGTAGTGCGCAGGCCGGAAAAAAATATGGCCTGCAACCGCTGGCCCGAATTGTTTCTGCAGCAGCAGCCGGCATTGAACCACGCATTATGGGTGCGGGACCTATTGAAGCTATCAATAAGGCATTAAAACGTGCCAATCTTAGTTTAGAGGACATGGGCATTATTGAAATCAATGAAGCCTTTGCCTCGCAGGTATTGTCATGTCTCAAAGGGTTAGGCATCGCTTTTGATGATCCACGCGTCAACCCGAATGGCGGTGCCATTGCGATCGGTCATCCTTTGGGCTGCTCGGGTGCTCGGCTGGCTTTAACTGCAGCCCGTGAATTACAACGTCGTCAGAAAAAATATGCGGTGGTCAGTTTATGTATTGGTGTTGGACAAGGTTTAGCGATGGTCATTGAAAATCCAGGGGTTTAAGGTTGGTGATCAAAAGCCAATTTTTCACAATATTAACTAAAGTTTTGCATCGCAAAATAAATTGCTATCATAATGAAATAAGATCGTATCCAGAATGGGGATGACATGCATCCAGAACATAGCGCCGAAGCCGTAGAGAAAAAAATCAATTTTGATGAAATCCGCTTGGATCCGATTTCACATATTCATCGTGAAAACAATCCACAGTTTATTGCATCATTGGCACGCGGTTTGGAAATCTTGCGTTGCTTTTCTGCCTCAACCCAGATTCTGGGCAACCAGGAACTGGCTGCGATGACCAATCTGCCAAAACCGACCATCGCACGTATTACCAATACGCTGGTGTCTTTAGGCTATTTGAAACAGTTGCCTAACTCGACCAAATACACTCTAGATATTGGCGTACTAGGACTTGGTTATGCCGCCTTATCCAATATTTCGGCACGCCTGCATGCACGTCCTTATATGGAAGAAATGTCGAAATACGCACAAGCACCCGTGGCGATGGCAACCCGTGACCGCCTGACCATGGTGTATCTGGATGTGGTACAGACTGAAACCAACCTGACCATGCGTCGCCCGGTAGGTTCTACTCTACCCTTACATAACACGTCGATGGGACGTGCTTGTTTGGCTGCCATGCCGGAAAATGAGCGTGTTTTTGTGATGGATGCCTTGGCGAAACGTCATGGCGACGAATGGCCGACAGTTAAACGTGGACTGGAACGTGCTTTCCATGATTATCAGAACTATGGTTACTGTTTATCCTTGAGTGAATGGCATAAGGAAGTCAATTCGGTTGCTGTTCCGATGATCCACCCTCTTCATGGGTTGTTGGTATTCAACTGTGGTGCACCAAGTTATCTGGTCAATCAGGAAAAACTGGAAAATGAAATTGGCCCACGTCTGATTCATATGGTACAGAACATTGAAGATGCGCTAAACGCCCTTTAAAAAAACACAATAAAACCGAAAGCTGAAATATTTCGATATCTCAGCTTTTTTAAGAAATAATTCACGATAAGAAACTGGATTTTATATTATGGAAGAATTACAACGAGAAATTATGGAGTTTGATGTCGTCATCGTTGGTGCCGGACCTGCAGGTCTTGCCGCCGCGATTCGCATCCGTCAACTGGCAATCGAAAACAACCTGGCAGACCTCTCCGTCTGTGTGGTTGAGAAAGGCTCTGAAGTGGGTGCGCAT
>JAJUIK010000029.1 GCA_029267635.1 Moraxellaceae bacterium
CAGGATACCGTTTTCACCAGTGAGGGGTTGTCCTGACTGTAATTGTTTTAAAGCTGCTTCGAAATCAAAGTTGTTTGCCATGATGTGTCATTTCCTGTTTGATTCAGTTTATTGAAATGACACAGATTTTTGAACACTACCTATTAATTATAGTATCCAACTTATCCACGTATTGCATTTGATAATCTATTATTAAATTATCAATACTCATAGAAGTATTAGAAATCATATCTAAATTAATATGATTTAAGTTTTTAATTTGCGATTCCAACGCAGTCATTTTATTCAAAACTTTTTCAATTGCTTCACTTTCTGCTATAGACTTATTTTCAACCTTAGCTACTTCAAACTTTCCGAAATAACTTAAAAAAGATTGATAATCTTCTTTTTTGAAGCATCGTAAGTTTTAAAAATTTTCCGACTTAAATCATCAATAAATTTTTCTACAGTACTATGCCTTAAATCTTTTCTATAAGGCTCATGTTGAATATTACCAGTATCAAATGAGTAATCTGTTTTATCATCCTTTACAATTACAACTGGTTTATTAAATGCTAACCGCATTCCTAGTTCAAACATGACATTGGCATTTTTATTACTTACATCACATACAATGATGGCATCATTGTAAATATTATTGATGATTGAACCATGAATAACTGTGCTTTCCTCTGAATCACTTACTATACGAGGAATAAAGCCCGCCTTTTCGATTGCTTTATGTAAGATATGGCGTACATCAGACCAATGATCTGCAGTGTAATCAGTTGACATAGTTGCTATAGGCATAATGATGCCACAAGTGAGTCTTGTATCTTTCTGCTCTTCTACGGATATTTCTTCCCCACTTTGAAGATCGACTTTTTTGTTCATATTATTAACCTAATGATTTTTCAAAATAATAGCTATTTTATTAATAATTAACTAGTTATTTGATCCCATCTTTCTCCCGGTAGGAGGTAATCAGGAAGAGGCGATCATTTAAATTGTATATTTCTAAACACTTCACACTAAAACAACATGAACATCAAAAAGTATCCCCATCTCCAAAGTTGAAAACTTAGGATGTATCCAACTATCAAAGCCCTTTTTTATGCGTGACTTCCTCTATAGCTAAATCGCCAGCGTATAATTATTCACAAAATAAAAAAAGACACCCCATTAGGCATGTCTTTTTGAAACTTTAAGAAGTCAATATTAAGAATTAGACAACACCACTTTCATCGCTTTTTCTTCAGCCGCATGACCAAATACTTTATAGGCCTGTTCAATATCATTTAAAGCAAAATGATGGGTCACCAGTTTATTTGGCTCAATGGTTTTGGCACAGCAACTTTTTAGCAGCATTGGAGTACTTGAGGTATTCACCAATCCAGTCGTGATAGTGATGTTTTTAATCCACAAATCCTCAAGATGCAGCTCTACTGATTTGCCGTGCACACCCACGTTGGCAATATGCCCACCTGGTGCAATAATTTGCTGACAAATCGCAAAGGTCGGTTCAACACCTACACACTCAATTGCAACATCTACCCCCACCCCATCGGTCAATTGATCAATCACAGATTTTACATCCTGCTTGGTCGGGTTAATGGTATCAGTCGCACCAAAGCGTTTTGCGGTTTCCAAACGGCTTTCATCGGTATCCACCATGATGATGCGGCCCGGCGCATAGAATTGGGCAGTCAACAAAGCTGCCATCCCGATTGGGCCTGCACCGACAATCGCCACGGTTTGACCCGGTTGTACCTGACCATTTAACACGCCAATTTCAAAACCCGTCGGCAAGATATCACTGAGCATCAAGGCTGATTCTTCATCCAGACCTTCTGGCAAATGGTACAGGCTATTATCAGCATGCGGGATACGCACATATTCCGCCTGCGTACCATCGATTTTATGACCTAAAATCCAGCCACCATCCTTGCAGTGCGCATACAGACTTTTCTTGCAATAACTGCATGAACCACAGGCAGTAATACAGGAAATAATGACTTTATCGCCTTTTTTGAATTGCTGAACTGAAGCGCCAACTTCTTCAATAATCCCAATGCCTTCATGACCTAAAGTACGGCCATCGGTCACGGCCGGTACATCGCCTTTTAAAATATGTAAGTCTGTCCCGCAAATGGTGGTTTTAACAATACGGACAATTGCATCACTCGGTTTGAGCAGTTTTGGTGCTTCTTTTTCTTCCCATTTAGCATTACTTGGACCGTGATAAACCAGTGCTTTCATTGTTGTAGACTCCAATCAAAATTCAAACTTATTAATTATATAAACCACTTCATTTTTACTACGCTAAGTACAATAGATGACATTCGCGTGACTATTACTCTACTACGTTCCCGCCTAAACACTCTATAAAAATATAATCTGTTATCGCTATCCTACGGATAAGGTTCAGATGCAGAAATTTTTTAGCTTTCTTCTTCAACACTGCAGAAAAATACATTCTCCTATAAATAGAAAAAATCTCATGCTTTTGCAACCACCTCTTGTTTAATTTTACTGGCGTTGATTTTCGCTGTTCCCTTAAATCCAGCCTTATCCCTTTGAAGGCTATAAATATGCATCTGAGATCAAATGTAGTCCTTGATGATTAGCAAAAGTAAAGAAGTTGTCGTCAGCTGTATCCTGATCATCACCACAACTGAAATTCCCGATCTATCCAACGAATCGCCAGATCTCAACTGCACAGTGTCCAGATGAATTTATTTTTATCTTTTTGTCTGGTTGTATCAGTTGCTGAAATATCTCGCGTGAAAGCAGCAACTTGAAACAATAATTATTGATAATCGCCATGCCTTCACTAACTTTACTCAAGAATACTGAGACCCGCTTAAAAGTGTTCAAACTTTAGTTTGATAATGGTTGATCATAGCGGGAAATGTGCTAATTTGATGGCATGTCTTATGCTAAAAATAGCCAGTAATTTAAAGACTTAATTCTCATTGAATCTGCGTTTATCGGCTTTGCAATGAAACAAGATTACTGGTCATAAAATTGATATGGCAGTTGTGCAAATATAAAGATGCAAAAATCAATGGACTTGATCCATTCAGGTAATGACAATAAGGAGCAGTATTACATGACTTACCAACATATTTTAGTTCCGGTTGATGGTTCAACTACTTCATTGGCTGCAGTTAAGCAAGCAGCTGAAATCGCGAAGAAATTTGGCAGTAAAGTGACTGCACTTTGCGTACTTGCGATTGACCCTTTTGTTGGCGTTGAATTTTTCGATGCAACAGAAATTACCAAAGACTATTTCTCTAAAGCCAAAGCTGGCGCACAAGAAACTTTAGATCAAGCTAAAGCCCTGTTTGCGCAAGAAGGCGTTAATGTAGAAACTAAAATCATCGAAGGCCAAGTGATTTATAAAGAAATCATTAACGCGGCTAACGAAGTGAACGCGGATCTGGTCGTGATTGGTTCGCATGGTCGTAAGGGCCTCAAAAAATTAATCTTGGGTAGCGTGGCTCAAGGAGTATTGGGTGAAAGCCACTTGCCTGTACTCATTATCAAACAATAATTGAGCTGATCAGCAACCGCTGGCCATAAAATTGATTTGATAGATAACCCACTTCGGTGGGTTTTTTATTTTGATCAGCATCTATTCTGACCTGTTATCAAAATGATAAAAAAGCCCTTAAAAGTGATTTCAAGGGCTTGGTAGATTGCAATAGAGTACGTCCAATCAGACGGCGTCTATTTAAATGAGATTAGTCAGCAATTTACTCATCTATCTTTATCCATTTCGGATTTTTTATTATTCGCCATATCAACCTGGAATTTTTCAGACGCCTCTCTAACTCTAGCGGCTGCTCAGATATTGATACATTGCTGTTCACTTAACCGGAATCATTAAGTGCTGGTAAGGGGTGTCAGACCACATGACATAAGGAATGGCTGTGTCGGGTTGAGCATGCTTAGGGTACATATTGTAGAAGCTGGCTTCAGCACCAACGATCATGACGTGAGGACCGGTCTTAATCCAGTGGTTATTCGCGCTAGGTTTCGTTGCATAAGGATCCACATTACTGGCATCTGTCCCGCCTTTTAGCATATATATCAGGCCAATTTTACCCACGACAGGTGGTTTGTGACCGATCCAGGCATTCACCCATTCCAGAGCAGCCTGATCCATACACATCGGGTCAGGACCCGGTGTGGCCGGATTGTCTGGCATACAGGTAAAGTTGTTCTGTCCTTGGCGCAAAGTCCGTATCTTGCCATCCGCCCCCATCGCGATGATGGTTGCGCTTGCACTTACTTTTTTAGGTGCTGCACTCATCGCACTGGCGATTGCTTTCTTGTCAGCCGCAGATGAGCCACTCTCTGAACCCGCTTTGGGCTCCACAGCAAAGGCAGCAGAGGTGGACAGCGCAACCCATCCGGCAATAATCAATACTTGGGGGAAATTCATGGCATATTCTCCGAATGGAAGGTGGTTTATGATGCCTAAAAAAGTTCAGCTGCAGATTGGCTCTATCACGAATGAAGCAGCCACAAATCAAGCAGCATAGAACAGCATCATGCTTGTTTTGAGTATTTTTTAATCAAATCATGTATCAGGTCAATATGCTGTACATCACTGCATCGATTTTGAAAAAAAGAACATCATTCAGTGACGATTACTTACACAGCAAGTAAAGGGTCATTGAGGGAATTATGTCGAAATCTTTCCCCCCCCAAACGGTTCAGTGTCTGAAAATCCCAAATCATCTGCGACAATCATCAAAACATTCGGCTTTTGCTGTTCGGCTGCACTGGCTAAAGAGGTCCACAACAGGGTTGGGACCAACCCTCTGGCGATTGCTAATTTTTTATAACCATCACAACTCCTTTATCCTGATGGAGTTTGCAACAAATCAATCCTTACCATACTTCAATCTATAAAATAGATAAAATAAAAGAACCAACCAATAGCACATTAAATGTTCATATTTTTAAGCGTCTGCTCATCCCGTCGTAAAAACCCATTTAAATCTAACCAGTGGAAAATTTATTACTTTTTGTATCTTGATGATGGGCAGCGATCTCTAAAATATCGTTCAGGCTCATCACCAATCTTCGACCTCTCCATAAACATTCTTTCTTAACATCTTAGAAAATCTTTGGTTTCTTCCTTTGAATTGATTCAGTTCCTTTTAAGTCGGCAATCCCGCTCTTCTCGGTCTGTCTGCTTGCACTTACCCCCCTAGTTAATTTTAAGAATTATGTGCGATCAAACTGATAAAAAGACTCTACATGAGAAAGATTATTAGTTATTATTTGCTCAAGAAAATAGCACGATGAGTTCAACATGAATGCCTATGCAGAACATTCAGCCAATGTCTTAACGATTCATCAATTAAGCAAAAAATTCGGCTCACGTTTTGCAGTCGATCAAGCAAGCTGGTCTGCCACGAGCGGACAAATCATTTGCTTACTCGGGCATTCCGGTTGTGGTAAAACCACCATGCTACGTTTGATCGCAGGTTTAGAAACACCCAGTAGCGGTTCGATTCAGCTTGAACAAAACATGCTGTGGAATGAAGAACAGCACGTCCCTGCTGAAGCACGCAATATTGGGTTGGTGTTTCAGGACTATGCGCTGTTTCCACACCTGAACGTGCTGGAAAATGTGATGTTTGGCTTAAAAAAGTTTCCTAAAAAACAACAACAGGAAATTGCCGAACAAGCCTTAAAACACGTGTCCATGCATCATCACATGCAGAGTTATCCCTACACCTTATCGGGTGGTGAACAACAGCGCGTTGCCCTGGCGCGTGCTTTGGCTCCGAACCCCCATGTATTGCTCATGGATGAACCTTTTTCTAATCTGGACCATCGGCTACGTGATCAGATCCGCCAAAGTACCATTGATCTTTTAAAACAGACAGCGACCACCACGGTGATTGTCACGCATGATCCGGAAGAGGCTTTGCAGATTGCGGACCTGATTATCTTGATGCATCAAGGAAAAATTATTCAGATTGGTACGCCTAAGCAACTGTATTTGCAGCCGTCCACCCTGTTTGCTGCACGTTATTTTTCTGCTTTGAATGAAATACCGGCCCAACGTCTGGATCAACAAATCAAAACTATTTTTGGTCAGATCACAGTACCTAAAAATTTGGCAGACATTGAACAACCCATTTCCTGCTGTTTCCGTCCACATCAAGTACAGGTGAGCCGAGAACCCATCGCAGGCGCAGTTGCAGCGAAAGTCCTTTCATCCAGTTTTATGGGGCATGCCTACCAGTTACGTCTGCAGCTTGTCTCTGATTCGAGCATCATATTGGCGCAAGTTGACCATCAACAGCATTTTTCTGCCAATGAACAGGTCTATGTTTCGGTCGATTTAGCAGCATGTTTTTTCTTTGCATCCGGTGACGACACAAACATCGCCATCACATCTCAGCTTGAACAAGCCGTTCAGGTTTAAACTCTGTTAAGGAAATAAGAAATGAAATCACCATCGAAAGTTCATCTTCTTTTAACTGGTCTGGTTGCCTTCAGCGGTAGCTGGGTACATGCAGCGGAAGTCAACCTTTATACCACGCGTGAACCTGTCTTAATCCAACCTCTGTTAAAAGAGTTTAGCCAAAAAACTGGCGTGAAAGTGAATACGGTTTTTATCAAGGATGGTTTGCTTGAACGTGTGAAAGCGGAAGGCCGACGCTCCCCTGCAGATGTGATGCTCACTGTCGACTTCGGAAATTTGGTGGATCTGGTCGAAAGCGGGTTAACGCAGCGCGTAGACTCAAAAGTATTGAACAAGTCTATTCCGGGTAATTTACGTGCTGCAAATGGCCACTGGTATGCCTTGTCGATGCGTGCACGTGCCGTGTATGTGTCCAAAGACCGTGTTTCCCTCAACGCGATCAGCTATGAAGATTTGGCTAACCCAAAATGGAAGGGCAAGATCTGTATCCGTTCCGGTAGTCATCCTTATAACACCGGTTTAATCGCGGCTTATATTGCACATCATGGTGAGAAAGAAGCGGAAAAATGGTTACGCGGTGTCAAAGCCAATCTGGCACGTCCTGCGAGCGGCGGTGATCGTGATGTCGCACGAGATATTCTCGGCAAGATTTGTGATATTGGGGTAGCAAATACCTATTATGTGGGGACCATGCGCACAGGTGATGCTGAGCAACAACGTTGGGGCAATGCCATTCATGTAGTCTTACCACGCTTTAAAAATGGCGGAACACACGTCAACGTTTCAGGTGCAGTCGTTTCAAAATATGCACCTAACCGTAAAGAAGCGGTACAACTGCTTGAGTTTTTAGCTTCAGACCATGCTCAGGCGATCTATGCGAAAAGCGACTTTGAATATCCAGTGAAACCTGGAGTTAAAATTGACCCGATTATTGCAAGCTTTGGCAAACTCAAGGTGGATTCCATTCGTTTAAGTGACATTGCCCGACACCGTAAAACTGCCAATTTACTGGTTGATAAGGTACAGTTTAACCACTAAGTCTCGCTCGACTTACAGGGAGTAATTTACGCTCCCTGTAAGATCGGCTTTGTTTCCACCTCTTATCACAGCTACATCTTCAATGCCCAACAAGAAATTTGCATTTCGTCCGTTATTTTCGCTCAGTGGACTATTGACGCTGCTCGCCTGCTTACCCGTCCTGGCTTTAGTCTGGACAGCCCTGCAAGGCAATAGTGAGATTTGGCAACATCTGATCCGCTATGTTATTCCGCCAACACTGGTCGAAACATCCGTACTTTTACTAGGTGTTGGTGTATTGACTATCCTGATTGGCACAGGCAGTGCCTGGATTGTCACAGCCTATCAGTTTCGTGGTCGAGCATTTCTGGACTGGGCACTGCTGTTACCTCTGGCCGTCCCCACTTATATTATTGCCTATAGCTATATCGACATTCTGCATCCGATTGGTCCGGTTCAAAGCCTGTTGCGAGAGAGGCTGGGATTAGACATGCAACAGTTCTGGTTCCCCAATATCCGCTCGGTGTGGGGAGGCATCTTTTTATTAAGTTTTGTCCTGTATCCCTATGTCTATTTAAGCACCCGTGCCATGTTTCTCATGCAGTCAGCCAGTCTGATTGAAGTCGCACGCAGCTTGGGACTAAAGCCGAATCAGGTTTTTTTACGAGTTGCAATGCCACTCGCACGACCGGCAATTGCCGTGGGCACCAGTCTGGTGTTAATGGAAACCATTAATGACATCGGTGCAACCGAATTTCTGGGTATTAAAACACTCACGTTATCCATTTATTCAACCTGGATCAACCAGTCTGATCTGGCCAGTGCCGCGCAGATTGCCATTTTTATGCTCATGATCATTACCTTTTTAGTGATTGTAGAAAGGTTGGGACGATGCAAACAGCGTTATATGAACTCTGCTCAACGCAGTCGCCTGATGCCTGCTCAGCCCGTTACAGGAAGCAGAGCGCTCACATTATTCGGGCTTGGGTTGATTCCTGTCACGATCGGCTTTTTGATCCCATTTAGCCATTTGCTGGTGGAGTCTTATAAACGTATTCAATATGCGGGTTTTTCTGAATATTTATTACAAGCTTCGATCAATACCCTCAGCTTGGCCAGCATCGCGACATTTATGACTATTCTGATCGGTTTCTTCATAGTCAGCGCTGCACGATTTAGTCGAAATACCTGGTTTAGCCGAATTTCAAGTTTGGGTTATGCCATTCCAGGGACGGTACTTGCCATCGGCCTGATGCTGTCGTTGGGTGCTCTCGATCATGCCGTGGCGGATTTTCTTGAATTCCAGCTTGGCATTTCAACAGGGCTACTCTTTTTAGGGACCAGTTTCACCTTGATCTACGCCTATGCGGTGCGTTTTCTGGCCATTTCAATTGGTAGCATAGAATCTGGATATAACCGGATCCATGCGGTTCTTGATGATGCTGCACGCAATTTAGGACAGAACAAACGGGGCATTTTATGGCGCGTTCATTTCCCTCTGTTACGCCCTGCAATCATCTCGGCTGCATTATTGATCTTTGTCGACTGTATGAAAGAATTGCCTGCCACGCTGTTACTAAGACCGCTGAATATGGAAACGCTGGCCACACAGCTCTATGCCGAAGCTTCAAGAGGAACCTATGAAGATGGCGCAATCGCGGCTTTACTGATCGTATTGGTAGGCTTGATCCCGGTGATTTTACTTGCTCGTATGAGTAAAAATAGCCGATAAAAGAGAGACTATACTCAAAAGATACAGAAAGCAGTCCGGTATAGTCGGTCACTATCGTAATAAGGTAAAAGTACATGCGTAAATGAATGCACATCACAAGCATTGCTGACCCATAAACCAACACCTAAAAATTAATAGAGTCGAATCAGCCTTGCCAAGTACGGATGCAAATTGTATCCGTCATCCAGAAATGACCAGGTATATGGACAGCAGACTCGCGATTTCACAGAGCTGCCATACCATTACCTATCTAATTTTCAGCACACGATTTGGCTCGCAGTTTTCACTAATTTTTTTAAATCCAAGCTAGGGTCTGTCATCAATTAGCTTGAGAAAATCTAACCTGTCCTCATTATTTTTTCATGACTAAACGCTATGCATTAAGAGATGATCAGTGGGAACAGATTAAGGATCTGTTGCCCGGACGAACGAGTACTGTTGGAGTAA
>JAJUIK010000019.1 GCA_029267635.1 Moraxellaceae bacterium
CTGCTTCAACAAATAGCCTGTTGTCTTTGGCAGTTACTCCAACAGTACTCGCTCGTCCGGGCAACAGATCCTTAATCTGTTCCCACTGATCATCTCTTAATACATAGCGTTTAGTCATGAAAAAATAATGAGGACAGGTTAGATTTTCTCAAGCTAATTGATGACAGACCCTACTTTTTATAACCATTCTTTGCTGTCATCTGCAACTGGTGTGCCATGCATTACATGCATGATCATGGCATGAGCGATACTCCCCTTGAATGGAATTTCCGGCAGCTGATCAAACCTGAAAAACCGCGCATCACTCAGTTCATGTTCCGCAATCTGGATATCACCTGCATGATATTCTGCTTTAAACGCTAGCATCAAGTTGCTTGGAAACGGCCATGGCTGACTGGCTAGGTATTGGATATTTTTGACTTGTAGACCGACTTCCTCCTGAATTTCGCGTCGCACTGCATCTTCCAGCGTTTCACCCACTTCGACAAAGCCAGCAATCAGGGTATACATCTGGGTTTTAGTACGGGTATGTTTCGCCAACAGAATTTCATCTTTGCCGCGGGTAACGATGGTAATTACACAAGGATTAATACGAGGATACTGGCTATAGCCACAAGATGTGCAGACCATGGAATACTGGGTCACATGCTGCTGCGCTGGATGACCACAATGACTGCAATATCGGTGATTACGTCGCCATTCAAGCAGCTGCACAGCACGGCAGGCTTCCTCAAATTGAGGTCGACTCCAAACTTGAACCAACTGGCGGATTGGTACCAACTGATAGCCTTCCGGTATCAGCTCATCTTCTTTCAGATCTCGTGCAATCACCTCTCCATCTGTTGATAGGTTCAGGTCATCCCAAAGTCTTTCAACTAGCGGCAACTGAAAATCATTATCTACCAGTAATTGCTGTTGTTTAAAAATATACGCTTTGGAGTGCATGGTCATTCAGATACCCTAATTAAAAAAATCCCATACAGAGGATGTCTGGGACAAAACTAAAGAAGTTAACATGGAATAACTTCATTCAAAATATTAGGTATATAGAATGATAATTTCAACAATAATATTTTTTATATTATTGATTAATATCACATAATTTTCACAAGTATTATGAAGCAGATAGCCCTAGTAAAATCTTGTAGATTCCGCATCTGGACTACCCTCACTCTTCTAGACAAATATCGTCTCTTCTTGGACTGCCCTTTTGAATACAGAAATCAATCCTTAAAAACAGCCTAATTTGCTGTTTAATTTTTGGGAATCAGATCATTTTGTCTGGCTTTTTGTGTTCGCTCTATCTCACGATTTTACTGCTGGAACTTCTTATTGTTTTATGTTCCGGAGTGTCCTTTCCTGTATGACTCCATCATGAGAAAAATATAGCTGCCCTAACTACAAAACTTTACATCTGTGTGCCATACGTACAAATTTGCCTAGAAATTAACCTGAGAAATTGTTGATTTTATAAAATGTTATTGCCAATCATTTTTATAAAATGTATTTTAAATACATCTTAAAGAGTAATCATTATGTGAGATCAACTATGACTCCGCAGCAAATTGAGCTAGTGAAAGCCACTGTTCCTGTACTTCGTGAAAATGGTGTAGCCTTAACCGGTTATTTCTATAATCGCATGTTGGGTAATAACCCTGATCTAAAAGAAACCTTTAACATGGGACATCAACGCAGCGGAGCTCAGGCACAAGCCTTGGCAGGTGCGGTATTGGCTTATGCTGAAAATATTGAAGATCCATCTGTATTGTTACCAGTGGTTGAACTCATCGCCCATAAACACGTCAGCTTGAATATTCAATCACCTGATTACAGCATTGTAGGTGAAAACTTATTACACTCGATTAGCGAAGTACTTAACATTTCGATGGAAGACCCATTGATTGCAGCTTGGGCTGCCGCTTATGGTCAATTGGCTGATCTATTTATCAGTACTGAAAAGGCTATTTACGATCAACATCAGCAAGCTAAAGGCAGCTGGTTAGGCTGGCGCAAGTTCAAAATTGCCAAAAAAGTGGTGGAAAGTGATGAAATTACCTCTTTCTATCTGCAACCTTCAGATGGCGGTGCATTACCAACCTATGAAGCGGGCCAATATATTTCAGTCCGTGTATTTGTTGAAGAATTAGGTTTAAAACAGCCACGCCAGTACACGTTATCGACTAGTCCACAAGCTGATTATCTACGTATCTCTGTAAAACGTGAGCCTGAAAAAGGGGATCTAGCCGCTGGGTGGGTATCCAATACCTTACATGGTTTGCCAGAAGGTTCAGAAATTGAAGTTTCTGCTCCAACAGGTAATTTCTATCTGCTTGACCCAAATAAGCGTAATGTATTTATCAGTGGTGGTGTTGGCTTAACACCGATGATTGCCATGCTGAATCAATTAGTTACTTTATACATGCCACAGCCTATAACTTTCATCCATGCCTGCCGTAGCAAGCAAGTTCATGCCATGAAACAACATATTGATGATTTGAAAGAAAAATATCCGCGTTTAAATACTTTTACGGTTTATGAATTTCCCCGTTCAGATGACATCTTAGGGGAAGATTATGACGCGGCTGGCCGTTTAGATTTAATGAGTATGGATCGCGCATTACTTCCAGTAAATGCGGATTACTATCTTTGTGGCCCAATGCCATTTATGGCTGAGCAACATAAAGCACTCGTTGCCCGTGGTATCCCTGCAGAAAATATTCACAGTGAAGCATTTGGTACAGGTGGTGTAAAACACTAATCCAATATGTTCCATATGAGGTGAGATAGGCTCGCCTAGTGATACTAGGCCAGCCTTTTTTATTCATTTAAATTTAAAAAATCTATTTAAATCAAAAATAATATTCTCTCTGACAAACTATATAGCAACGCCCCTTTTAACAAGCTGATTAACTTCTGTGACCAAATATTTAAAACTCCGGGCAAACAATCCATGACAAAAACGACTAGCAGATCTTCTTCCTGTACACAGCTCAGTATTTCTTGAAATTAAGGACGAGCTGTATTTTTCTTGAAGTCTTATCGATAAAAACCCGATCAACCTCAATAAGAAAACAGACCATATCCATTGCTGATTGCTCGGGTAGATATCACCTAGAACTCAAAGTTATTACTTGTTCTTTTAAATCAAATTTATACCGTAAAAAATATTTATGACTTAAAAGCAAAATAAATGGGACTATAGGCTCTGAGAAAAATATTTTCTATCCACAGCTTAAATTCATTCACCAGAATCACACAAAATAATCTAGAAATAATGTGCTGATCCATTCCTTCGTTATTTAAAATTTTAATTAGCTGCAATGATGATCAATCCGTTCTTACGCTCTCCTAATAAAACCCATTTTAAATAATTGCCCGCGCTGTATTTAGTCACCAATATTCACCTGAATATTTTTAAGTCGGCCTGCTGCTGTTGGTCCAATGTTGGTTCAATTTTATAATTATGCCAAGCCTCTACGATCGCTATACTAAACAGACTCGGCTGAATGGACTTAGCTTGAATCTAAATAGGGTGACATTAATAGGGGCAAAAGGTCCGGTACGCAGAATGACATAAGTTAATAATAAAATTAAATTTATAACCACCACAAGAACGGAAAACGCTCACTTTCCAAACGGAAATATTTGCATCTGTACTCTGCTTGGTTTTTATTAATTAAGGATAATGTAATCTATTATGCAAAGCTTTAAACAAGAATTGATGAAAAACGATAATTAATAGCTTGGCTGGATCATCTGCCTGATCAAGTGAACTTAAATATAACTTCACTGCATATGCGTGAGATATACCTTTCCCATAAAAACATCCCTGAAATTTTCAGGGCTGTCTTAAATTATGTAGGTAATATCGATTGCATAGAAATCATTTAACAGCTTTTCATTTATGCAATCGAATTACCCAAATGAAGCAAAAATCACCTTACTGAACTTTTGCACGAAAACCCTCTTCTGCAAGCGCAGCGGTGATCTTATCCACACTTTCGGTGCTGTCCACAGTGACAATTTTCGTTGCTAAATCCACAGTCACTTTAGCTTCTGGATCAACATCCTGAATGGTGGCAGTCACACCACGCGCACAACCACCACAGGTCATATTTTCAATCAATAATTTCATATCCATTCTCCAAACGGAATATCACTTAAGAAAAAGTTTAAACCTTGTCATCATGGTAAGGTCAAGAGGTGTTTTTTAAAATATGCTTGACCTTCCCATCATGTCAATCTGTATGCTAACCACAAGACATTAAAATGACAGAGGTTGTTATGGACTCTAAACACATACCTGCCTTCCCCTTCCAGGAAACCATATCCATTGAAGGTATGACCTGTGCATCCTGCGTCGGAAGAGTAGAAAAAGCCTTAAAAAAAGTGGACGGCGTAGAAAAAGCAGAAGTGAACCTTGCTACGGAAAAAGCGGTGATTTCTTCGTCTCATCCCTTAGACCGCAGCCTCCTGATCAAAGCTGTTGAACGTGCAGGTTATGAAGTACCTGTGACCCCTCCGATTGAGCTGGCCATTGACGGGATGACTTGTGCCTCCTGCGTGGCTCGGGTAGAAAAAGCCTTAGAAAAAGTAGAAGGTGTTCAACAAGCCAATGTAAACCTCGCCACCGAACGCGCATGGGTTCTGGTCAATCATCCGGTCCAGAGTAATGAGCTCATCCAGGCCGTAAAAAAAGCAGGATATGGTGGCAAGCTGGTGGAGCAAGACCAAAGCGCACAACTTGATAAAAAAAATCTGGAACAGCAGCAGCTTAAACGGGATCTCATCCTTTCTATCCTCTTGGCTTTTCCAGTTTTTATTCTGGAAATGGGATCACATATGATTCCGGCATTCCATCTATGGGTGATGCAAAATATTGGGCATGATCAAAGCTGGCTGATTCAGTTCGTGTTGACTACCCTGGTTCTGGTTTTTCCGGGATGGCGTTTCTACCAGAAAGGGATTCCTGCACTGTTACGTTTTACCCCGGATATGAACTCACTGGTGGCGGTAGGCACATTGGCTGCTTATAGCTTTTCACTGGTCGCGACGTTTGTCCCCCATATCCTGCCTGAAGGTACGATGTATGTGTATTATGAAGCCGCAGCAGTCATTGTCAGCTTGATTCTATTGGGCCGTTATTTTGAGGCAAAAGCCAAAGGACGTACCTCACAGGCCATTCAGCACCTAATCGGCATGCAGGCCAAAACCGCACGCATTTATCGTGATGGTCAGGTGATCGAAGTTCCTATCGCAGATGTCACTGCAGATGTGCTGGTAGAGATTCGCCCGGGTGACCGTGTACCTGTAGATGGAGAAGTGGTCGAAGGAAAAAGCTATATTGATGAATCCATGATTACCGGTGAACCGGTCCCGGTAGAAAAACATCCGGGTGATCAAGTCGTCGGCGGTACCATTAATCAGAATGGAACACTGAATATTCGTGCTACAGCGATTGGCGAATCCTCTGTACTAGCGCAAATCATCCGGATGGTCGAACAGGCACAAGGTTCTAAACTGCCGATTCAGGCGTTGGTGGATAAAGTCACCATGTGGTTTGTGCCGGTGGTCATGTTGCTGGCTGCGGTGACCTTTATGGTCTGGTTTATGTTTGGTCCCGAACCGGCGTTAACCTTTGGTCTGGTCAATGCAGTAGCAGTACTGATTATTGCCTGTCCTTGTGCCATGGGACTGGCTACTCCCACCTCGATTATGGTCGGTACAGGCCGTGGTGCTGAAATGGGCGTATTGTTCCGCAAAGGTGAAGCCTTGCAACTGCTGCAAGATGTTCAGGCGGTAGCGGTCGATAAAACAGGAACGCTGACTGCAGGCAAACCGACCCTGACGGATTTTCAGGTGCAGACCGGTTTTGAACCTGAACAGGTCTTGCGTATTGTGGCATCGGTGGAAGCGAAATCTGAACACCCGATCGCTGTGGCCATCGTGCAAGCAGCGGCACAGAAGAACATCAATCTATTGCCGGTAAACGCTTTTAACACCATTACTGGTTCTGGGATTGCAGCGGAAGTTGAAGGTCAGATTGTACAGATTGGTGCTGATCGTTATATGCAACAGGTCGGATTGAATGTCGATGCTTTTGAAGCAGAAGCAGCACGTTTAGGTCAGGAGGGTAAAACCCCGATTTATGTGGCAATTGATCACCAGCTGGCAGCGATTATTGCAGTCGCTGATCCCATTAAAGAAAGCACTTATGCTGCAATCAGTGCTTTACATCAACTGGGTTTAAAAGTGGCGATGATTACCGGTGACAACCGCCATACCGCCCAGGCCATTGCAGCACGTTTGCAGATTGATCAGGTGGTAGCTGAAGTCTTGCCCGAAGGTAAAGTGGATGTGGTGCGCCAGTTACAGCAGCAATATGGCCGAGTGGCGTTTGTGGGCGATGGTATTAATGATGCACCGGCTTTGGCACAGGCCGATGTCGGTTTGGCGATTGGTACCGGAACCGATGTGGCGATTGAAGCAGCTGAAGTGGTGCTGATGTCCGGCAATGTGCAAGGTGTGCCGAATGCCATTGCATTAAGCAAAGCCACGATCCGTAATATCCGTCAGAACCTGTTTTGGGCATTCATCTATAACGTTGCCTTAATCCCAATTGCTGCCGGAGCACTGTATCCCGCATTCGGGATTTTACTTTCTCCCATTTTTGCAGCGGGAGCAATGGCCCTGTCCTCCGTTTTTGTGTTGGGCAATGCCTTACGCTTAAAATATTTTCAGGCACCTACCGTTTAAGCAGATAAAGACGCAGGGTTTAAGTCACTGACCTAAACCCTTTTTCAATCAGAGGGATTTTATGAATATTGGCCAAGCATCCAAGCAGTGCGGAATTTCCAGCAAAATGATTCGCTATTATGAGCAGATCGGCTTGCTTGGCACGGCGAAACGTTCTGCTTCAGGCTATCGGATTTATTCGGAACAGGACTTAAAGACCTTATCATTTTTAAAACATGCACGCGATCTGGGTTTTTCTTCCGAACAGATGAAAGAGCTACTGTCATTATGGCGAAATACCGGACGGCAAAGCGCTGAAGTCAAGCAGTTGACCTTGCAGCATATCGAGACATTGAACCAGAAAATTGCCCAGCTACAGGACATGGTAAATTGGTTACAGTCTTCTGCAGATCATTGTCCGGGAGATCATCAGGCGGATTGTGTCATTTTAAAAGATATTGAACAGGGAAAATAAAGACCAAGTGTTCTGATGACTTTGTCTATTTCACTCCAAAAATAGCCCGATAGTCCGAGGCAATATCCAGTCACTATGCAAAATTTTGCGGTAATGAAAGTGAGTTTTTCAATCCAGCCTGTACACGGCGGGACATTCAATCCATAAATGGGTTGTTTACCGTCGTTGTGATGCTCTGGTGCCCCATTTAAAGTCAGCCATTTGATCACGGCGGCTCTGTAACCTTAAAAAAATCAAAAACACAGCGATTGATGAGGTGTATTCCGATGCAAAAAGGTTTCTAAGTAAAAAGAAAGACCCTATTTGTCTAGAAAAATGGTGACCGTCCAGATATTGCAATGTGCACCCCTAACACAGCTTCAAACTTTGCTGCTCTAATTAAATTTATATACAAGTGTGATGAGTTTAGGTTAATTAACAATCAACTTTAGCTAATCTGTTATATTTTTTTATAAATAATTTGTATCTATTATAAACAGTGTAGTCTATGCATACTGGCTATATCGGATAGAAACCATAGCAGAGATTGGCCATGAAAGATCAAGATAATCCCCCAAAATCTCAAAAGTATGCGGATAGTTCCATTTCCGACAAAGCATTTAAACGCATGATTTTCTGGTTCGCAGTTTATTGTGGACTATTCTGTATAGGCGTCATTTTGGTGATCAATGCAGATAATGCCTATTTGCACTGAATGAAATCCGCATCATTCATGCACGACTGATGTAAGTCATAGTCTCTATTACTCAGTTTGCCTAGGCCTGAGCAGAATTTTGAGATAGATTAATCGGTATTCATCTATCTCATCTACGCCATGATGCTGTTAACCCATATCTCTTATGTATAAATCAGAACAACTCGCCCATAACCTCAAGCTGCTGATTGAAAATGGCACATGGCAACCGCATGCCAAATTGCCCTCTTTGCGGGATCAGGTTCAGCGTTCCGGTTTCAGCCTGATCACCGTCATGAATGCCTATCAGGAACTGGAAGCCCAAGGGCTGATTTATGCCAAAGAAAAATCCGGCTATTTTGTTGCAGAAAGGGTCGAGCAGCATATTCCACAAGCCTCTTCGCTTGTTTCTTTAAATCCTAAGATAGAAATTAACTCCCTGGTTTTTCAATATCTGAAATCTATTCAATCCAGAGGCATGATTGCTTTAGGTTCGGCATTTCCTGACAGTCAGTTATTGTCACCGGCAAAACTGATTCAGATCATGGGGCAATTGGCGCGCAACAAGAAAAGTTATGAGCAAACCTCTAATCTTCCCCCAGGCAATCTCGCTTTAAGACAGATCATTGCACAACGTTACTGCATGCAAGGTATCCCGACAGATGCGGAGGATATCGTCATCACCTCGGGCGGAATGGAGGCGTTAAACTTGTCCTTGCAGGCGCTGACCCAGCCCGGGGATTATATTTTATTGCAGCAGACTATTTTTTATGGTGCCTGGCAAGCTGCTGAAAGATGGGGACTCAAGGTCATTACCCTGCCAGAACATCCGCAGCACGGTTTTGATCTGGAAGCCTTTAAACAGGTCATCCAAAGCTACCCGATCAAGGTCTGTTGGTTCATGTTGAATGCCCATAACCCGATCGGCTTTACTGTCAGTGACGAAATTAAAGATCAGATCGCTCAGCTACTGCATGAACATCAAATCCATTTGATCGAAGATGATGTCTATGAAGAACTGTTTTATGGTGCACAGAAACCTTTACCCATGAAATATTTTGATCAGCAGAATCTGGTGCTGCACTGTTCATCATTTTCGAAAACCTTGGGGGCAGGATTTCGCATTGGTTGGGTTTATGCAGGCAAATATTCGGATCAGATCCAGCATTTGCAACTGATGAGTACGATTTCTGCCAATACGCTGATTCAAAATGCTTTGGTTGAGTTTTTACCTAGCCATCATTATGAAAAACATTTACGCCTGCTCAGACGAACATTGGAGAAAAATAAGCGGTACTTCTATCAGTACCTGAAACATCATCTGGCTGGCTATGCTCAGATTTATTATTATCCGCATGGCTATTTCTTGTGGATTCAGCTAGCCGAAAACACCAACAGCTTAGAGATTTATCAAGAATTGCTAGCGCAACATATCAGTATTGCCCCTAGTCCTTTATTTAACATTCTGCCTTCCCATAAAAACTTTATCCGGCTCAACTGTTCCTTTGAGTGGAATCAAGACATCCAGCAAGCCTTAGACTCTATTATCCGAACCATCAAAAAACATCATAACGTCAATAAATTGAATGGCTTGTCGCCATGTTCAGCGAACAACATCATGGGCTAATGTTCTTTAAATATAAGAAAAAGCTGGTTCCGGACATGATTTTCCAATTTACCCAGAGTATTTAATTCAGTATTGCACTCTTGATCAGTAAGATTAAGTTATCGGCAATTCATATCTTACTAAATCTGCAATTTTGGTAAAAGACGATTGGTAATCGTTCATGATCCTGCAAACTAAATACACTATTTTCATCTGCAGTATTGCCTCATGCTATTTCAAGCCAGAACAACAAGCTAACAACTACTGTCTATTGATATTTTGAAATAAGAAAAACAATGATGAAAATAAAAAACTTAAAAGAATTCTTGGTGCATCTTTTTTGGTTAAAAGGTTTTGCCCGGTATTTTCCTCGTATAAGTTTGTTTGAAGGACTTTTCCGCAGCACGCAGAGTCAAGCAATACCGGCCGAGTTTTCCAATGAACTGATTGAAGCCTCAGATCGTACAGTAGATGATTTGCTTGCCCAATTAAACTCAAACTTAAACGGTCTGTCGGAATCGGAAGCTGAACAGATACTTCAACGTGTGGGGTTGAATGAAATTGCACAGGAAAAACCGCTAACCTGGTGGCAGCAATTATGGCATTGCTATAAAACGCCCTTTAATATCCTGTTGACCATTCTGGCGCTTATTTCCTATCTGACCGAGGATCTGAAAGCAACCATTGTGATTTCTTTCATGGTGGTTTTATCTACTGTCATCCGTTTTTTTCAGGAACGGAAATCCAATCTTGCAGCAGACCAGCTCAAGGCCATGGTCAGCAATACCGTGACCGTGCTGCGCCGTGATCACGCTGAATGTACCCAAAAAAATTTATCCTATCCGCCAAAGCAGCGGTCTATGCAAGAGTCCCAAGCGGTGGAAATCCCACTCAAGCAAATTGTTCCGGGAGAGATTATTCTGCTTTCCGCAGGTGACATGATTCCTGCCGATTGTCGAATCCTCACTGCCAACGATTTATTCGTCAGCCAATCTGCCATGACCGGTGAATCACTTCCAGTTGAGAAATTTGTACAACATACTGCCGTTGCCACAAACAATCCTCTGGAACTGAGCAATCTGGTTTTTATGGGATGCAATGTCGTTTCCGGCTCGGCGACTGCCGTTGTGGTGAGAACAGGTCAGCGCACCTATTTTGGCGCGATTGCACAGCGCGTGACCAGCACAGCCCCTGTCACCACACAGTTTCAGGCAGGTGTGAATAAAGTCACCTGGCTGCTGATCCGCTTAATGATCGTCATGACACCGCTAGTTCTGATTATTAACGGTTTTACCAAAAATGACTGGGTGGAAGCCAGTTTATTTGCCATGTCGATTGCCGTCGGCTTAACGCCCGAACTGTTACCCATGATTGTGACTTCAACACTAGCGAAAGGTGCGGTTCTGCTTTCTCGACGTAAAGTGATTGTCAAACGCCTGGATGCCATCCAGAATTTTGGAGCCATGGATGTCTTGTGTACTGATAAGACAGGCACATTGACCCAGGATAAAATTGTGCTGGCCCGGCATGTGAATGTTTGGGGAGACGATTCTGAGGCTGTTTTGTCCTATGCCTATCTCAATAGTTATTATCAAACCGGCCTAAAGAACCTGCTCGATGTTGCCATCCTGGAACATGGTGAAGTACATGAGAAACTCAATCCTCTTGCAAATTACAGCAAAGTAGATGAAATTCCTTTCGATTTTCAACGTCGGCGCATGTCCGTGATTGTTGCCAATCAAGATGATCAGCACATTTTGATCACTAAAGGTGCTGTAGAAGAAATTCTTGCTGTGTGTAGCCAAGTACGCCGCGGCGAGTCTGATGAATTACTCAGCCCAGATTTACTTGCCAGTATACGCGAAGTGACAGCGGCCCTGAATAAAGAAGGCTTGCGTGTGGTGGCCGTTGCGGCAAAACAACTGCCATCACCCAAAGCGGTGTATAGCCTTACGGATGAATCGGAACTGACCTTGATTGGCTATGTGGCTTTCCTGGACCCACCCAAGGAAAGTACTGCACCCGCATTGCAGGCTTTAGCAAGCTATGGTGTTCATGTCAAAGTGTTAACCGGAGATAATGATCTGGTCACAGCAACCATCTGTCATCAAGTCGGCCTAAGCTTTGAAAGAATCATGCTTGGTCATGACATTGAGACGATGAGTGATGAGCTACTAGCAAAAGAAATTGAGCACTATCATATTTTTGCCCGCTTAACGCCCGCCCATAAAGAGCGTATAGTCCGGCTCCTGCAACAAAATGGCCATGTGGTAGGTTTTTTGGGCGATGGCATTAATGATGCTGCGGCATTACGTACTGCAGATATTGGTATTTCAGTAGACAGTGCGGTCGATATTGCCAAAGAAGCCGCAGATATTATCTTGCTGGAAAAAAGCCTGATGGTATTGAAAGATGGCGTGATTGAGGGGCGGAAAACTTTCGCCAATATGCTCAAATACATCAAAATGACCGTCAGTTCCAATTTTGGCAATGTATTTTCGGTATTGATTGCAAGCGCATTTCTCCCCTTTTTGCCAATGTTACCCCTACACCTGCTCATGCAAAACCTGCTGTATGATATTTCCCAAACTTCCATTCCATTTGACAATATTGATGAAGAAGCAATCCAGCAACCTCAACGCTGGAACCCTTCGGATATCGGACGTTTTATGCTGTTTTTTGGTCCGATCAGTTCAATATTCGATATTTTGACCTATGCGGTCATGTGGTTTGTTTTCAGTGCAAATACCGCGGAACGCCAGACTCTCTTCCAGTCTGGCTGGTTCCTGGAGTCGCTCATGACACAGGCATTTGTGGTGCACATGATTCGTACGCGCAAGATTCCTTTTATTCAGAGCACACCGGGTACTCCCTTACTGGTCATGACCGGTCTGATTATGCTGATTGGACTTTTTATCGTAATGGGTCCTTTTGCACATTATTTCAAATTACAAGCTTTGCCAATGGGCTATTTCCCGATTTTAGCAGCCATGCTGCTGGGATATATGCTGTTGGCACAACTGATGAAACGTTATTATGCGCGCCGTTATGGCTGGCAATAATGTGTCATCAGAAAAATCCAGAAATTCAAAATCATTTTGGCTTAATGTTTTATTGCGCGGTATAGGCACCATCAACCACATACTGACTACCGGTTACGAATGAAGCCTCATCAGAGAGCAGAAAAGCAACGACCTGAGCCACTTCTTCCGGCTGTCCCACCCGGCCAATCGGATGTAATTTTATCATTTCAGTTTCGTCAATTTCTGCACTTAACGGCGTTTTGATATAGCCCGGATGTACTGAATTAATGCGGATACCTTGGTCCGCATATTCCAATGCGGCTGCTTTCGTCAGTCCACTAATACCATGCTTTGCAGCCACATAAGCAGGAATATTCTGGAACCCGATCAAGCCCGCGATAGAAGAAGTGTTGACGATCGCTCCACCACCTGCAGCTAGGATTGCAGGAATCTCATAATGCATACTATAGAAAATTGCATTCAAATTGACATCAATCACACGACGCCATCCCTCAATGCTTAATGCTGCCGTGGGATTGAGCTCGCCAAGAATTCCTGCATTATTAAATGCCAAATGCAATGCACCATAGGTGCTGACGGCGCATTCAACCACCGCCTTCATCTCTTCAGGTTCAGCCGTATTGGCCTTATATGCAACAGCTTTCCCTCCCAAGGAAACAATTTCATCCACCACTTGCTGTGCTGCTTGCAAGTTAATGTCTGAAACCACTACACGTGCACCCTGTTGCGCCAAAAGCAGCGCCGTACTTTTGCCTATCCCTGAGCCAGCACCCGTAATTAAAGTGACTTTATTGCTGAATTTGTTTGACATCATTTTGACCCTTTCTAATTTTAATTATGTTTGTTGTTTATATTTCGTATTTAAACCAGTCAGAAGGCATCGACGCTGTCTTTCAAAACATTACCCTCCTGGTTGCAGACTTGAAATCCAGCATGAGAGTTTGTTTTTGAAATCTGTATTTCCTTGTTATTCACGAAAAATTCTGATCTTTAGTGAGTGGACAAGATTGAAATAAATAATGCCATCAACCTCTCAACAATACTGCTGCTTTTTTCAAGGGTTGTGTAATATCGTTTTTCATACCGCAATATTCTGATCCGTTTGCTACGTTATTTAGGCGTTGGTCTAAGTAGTACAGTACACCGATGCGATTGCCACAATTACAGACTATTTCAGTCGGTTGTTGCTCAATCGGGGCGGGCTGAAAAATCCTGCAACCACCCCATGATTTCCCGACCTATAGTGTCAAGCAGCACTGGCACGCGCATATGCATTACAACCCTGGGAAGGGTTGGCTGCAGTAGGTGTGTTTCCGGTTACTTTCGGAATAATGTGATATGGCCTTGCTGTACAATATATAAAATTTGAAAATTTCCCGCTGGCAACTTGATATCCAAGACTACTCTCTTTATCTTAGGCAGGTGGTT
This sequence comes from Moraxellaceae bacterium, assembly GCA_029267635.1. Classification (GTDB taxonomy): domain Bacteria; phylum Pseudomonadota; class Gammaproteobacteria; order Pseudomonadales; family Moraxellaceae; genus Acinetobacter. The sequence goes on from JAJUIK010000019.1 coordinate 13,962, forward strand.
GCTTCATATTGAAACCCAAAAAATGTACCGACCATTCTTATAAAATATATATTTATTAAAATAAAACAGAAACTTAAACACAAATTTATAAACATGACATTGATTATCATCAATAAAATATAAATTGAATGCAAACACAATTTTTTGCAGATGAGGCAAATATAGTGATTCCAACAGCGCCTGTGACAAACGATCAGCCACCCGATTGGCATGCCCAGTCAGTGGATGAGGCACTGCAGGCTTTGTCCGTCACAGCTGTTTCGGGCCTCAGCGATGCAGCATCTATGCAGCGTCTTGAGCAATATGGTCACAATAGTTTACCTGCACCCAAGCGGCGTAATTTCTGGTTACGTCTGGCATTACAATTTCACAATCCTTTAATTTATGTATTGTTAATTGCCGGAGCCATTACCTTGTGGCTCCAAGATTATGTGGATACTGGCGTTATTATTGTTGTTGTGCTGATTAACGCCCTCATTGGCTTTATTCAGGAAGGTAAGGCAGAAAAAGCATTAGAAGCAGTGAGTTCCATGCTCGCAAGTCATGCCAAAGTGCTGCGCTCGGGAGAGCTGCATGAGATTGATGCCGCTTTATTAGTACCGGGTGATATTGTACTACTTGAGTCCGGTGCCCGAGTTCCAGCCGACCTGCGTTTGCTCGACACAAACAATTTACACATCAACGAAGCGGCCCTCACCGGGGAATCAGTTCCCGTGAACAAGAGTACAGAGCCTGTCTCTAGCGATGCTGCGATCGGTGACCGTAGCTGTATGGCGTATGCCGGGACAGTCGTCAGTTTTGGTCAGGCGCGAGGTGTCGTGGTCAGTACCGGTGAAGCGACCGAGATGGGGCATATTGGTAAACTGGTGGGTGAAGTACAGACGTTGGTCACACCTCTCACACGCAGGCTCGACCAGTTTGCCAGACGGATTACCCTGTTCATTCTTGCTGCTGGATTCATCACCTTCTTATATGGGCATTTTATTCGCCATATGCCGGCGCTGGATCTTTTTCTGGCCGTTGTTGGATTGGCTGTTGCGGCGATTCCCGAAGGATTGCCGGCAGTCGTCACCATTGTACTGGCTATCGGCACCCGGGTGATGGCACGCAACAATGCAATCATCCGGCGCTTACCGGCCGTGGAAACGCTAGGTTCGGTGACGGTGATCTGTTCGGACAAGACCGGCACACTTACCAAAAATGAAATGACCGCCGTGTGCGTTATGCTGTCTGATCAGACCCTTGACGTGAGCGGTACCGGCTATGTCCCTGAAGGTGGCTTTCATGATCAGGATGGCAGCGCTGTCGATTTTGAAAAAGATGATGCGCTACAAATACTCGCCCTGTGTGCTTTACTCTGTAATGATGCCCAGCTCAAACATGATGATGTCACTGGCTGGCAGCTCATCGGTGACCCGACCGAAGGCGCCCTGCTTACCCTAGCCTACAAAGCTATCCTGAATCCGCTGGAAACTGCCGCAGCAGCTCCACGCATTGATGAAATTCCCTTTGAATCTGAACACCGCTTCATGGCGACCTTACATCATGATCATTCAGGACACACCTGCATCTTGCTCAAGGGCGCGCCAGAACGTGTGCTCGATTTATGCGTACAAGATGCCAGCGGTCAACCGTTGAACCGCAATGACTGGAATATGCGGATGGAACGTGCAGCAAGCGCCGGACAACGTGTCCTGGCTTTGGCGCGCTGTGAACTTTCGCCAGGTACAACCGCACTTTCAATGACGGATATCGATCAGCGTTTCACATTACTCGGTTTGGTAGGCCTGATTGATCCGCCACGTGAGGAAGCCATTGCGGCAGTAGCCGAGTGTCAGTCTGCTGGACTGCGTGTCAAGATGATCACTGGAGACCACATTGTCACAGCCGCTGCCATTGGCAGGCAGCTCGGGCTGCACGCAGATCATGCACTGTCAGGTGAAGCCATTGAAAAGATGGATAGCAGTGCCCTTGAACAGGCCTGCCTGGACACTGATGTGTTTGCCCGAGCCAGTCCCGAGCATAAACGACGCTTAGTCACGGCTTTACAGGCTCAGGGCGAATTGGTCGCCATGACGGGTGATGGGGTCAATGATGCACCGGCACTCAAAGCGGCTGATATTGGTGTTGCCATGGGAAAAAAAGGCACCGATGCCGCACGTGAAGTGGCTGATCTGGTCCTGACCGATGACAATTTTGCCACCATTTCCAAAGCAGTACGTGAAGGTCGCGTCGTATTCGACAACATCAAGAAATCTCTGCTTTTTATGTTGCCCACCAGCAGTGGCGAAGCTGGTGTCATTCTGCTGGCGGTTTTTGCCGGACTGGCACTTCCGGTGACTGCCGGTCAAATTCTCTGGGTCAATACGGTCACTGCGATCACCCTCTCCTTGGCACTGGCCTTTGAACCTGCTGAACCCGGCGTGATGCAACGTCCCCCACGACAAACTACAGAACCACTGATCACCCGGATTTTGGCTTTCCGCATTGCCTATGTCGGCATATTGATGGTTGGAGTGACTTTTGCCATGTTTGAGTGGGAGCTCGCGCGTGGCAGCAGTATCGAGATGGCACGAACAGCCGCCGTGAATATGCTGGTGATGGGTGAACTGGTCTATCTGTTTAATGTGCGTCATTTTACCGCCCATGCCTTCACTGTGCAGAACCTTATAGGCAATCCGGCCGTCTTATGGATGAGTGCGCTGCTTATCATCTTCCAGCTCTTGTTCACCTATGCCCCGCCCATGCAACAGTTATTTCAAACTGTGGCGCTGGACGCTACATCCTGGTTGATTATTCTCCTGCTGGGTTTGGGCAAGTTCCTAGCAGTAGAAGCAGAAAAAGCTGTACTGCGGTACTTGAATATTCAGAGCATGTAGCGAGTGCTGTTACCAATACAGATGACCAATCTTCATTGGTATTTTTAGCGTCGCGAAGATGCTTTAGATTGACGTAATCAATATTTATAATTTTATGTAAATTAATAAGTTAAATTTCTTATATTGAAAATAACTATTTTTCTATTGAGCCTTACAAGTCGGTTCACTGCTTAAATTGCATACTTTTTTCTCCTGCTATTTATCTTCATACGGTGCTGAGTTTGATTTAAATTTTTTCTTAAAATTATAATAATGATAATTATTATCAATAATAAATGATAATCAATATTATTTACATGCTTACCTATTTTGGCCACACTGCTGTCAATTTTTCGGGGTAACTATAAGGATTTTCATGAAATATTCTCTTTTTCTGTTGTCTTCTCTCGGACTGCTGAGTGCTCAGTGTTATGCCAATACAACATCCAGTACAGTCACCTTACCTGTGCTCAGTTCTTCGGCAGATGCCACGCCGACCTTAAAAACTGCAGTGGGCCAAGCCTCTAGCGCCACCAAAGGATTGACACAACTCAAAGATGTACCGCAAATCGTCAATGTGGTGCCACAAGAAATTTTAAGAGAACAAACCGTTACCTCCATGCAAGGTGCACTGCAAAATGTGGCGGGTTTGAGTTTTAGTGTGGGTGATGGCCAGCGTGACCAAGTGATGATTCGTGGTTTCTCCGCCATTACAGATAATTATGTCGATGGTGTCCGTGATGATGCGCTGTATTACCGGGATATGTCGAATGTGGAGCGTGTGGAAGTCTTAAAAGGTCCGGGATCGGTACTTTATGGCCGCGGTTCGGCGGGTGGTCTGGTCAACCGCATCAACAAAAAACCGCTGGATGAGGCGCTGCATGAAATCAGCCTGATTGGCAGCAGCCTGGGACAAAAACGTGCTGAACTCGATTTATCTGAAGTATTGAATGATCGGGTCAAAGTGCGCCTCACTGGGGCGGTGGAAGACTCAGACGGCTATCGCGACCAGAGTTTTCTAAAACGTGAAACGCTGGCACCTTCCATACAGTGGGACATTTCGGAGCGGACGTCCCTGCTGTTACAAGCCGATTATTTGCATGATGATCGCCTGGCCGATCAGGGCTTTCCGATGAATCCTCTGACGGGAAAACCGGTGAAAACCCATGCTAAAACTTTCTATGGCGCACTCAACGGCGCTGAGGTGGGCAATGTCGATACTGAAGTGTCCAGCCAGAGCATCACCCTAGAACATCAGTTTAATGATCAACTGAAATATCGGGGGGTAGCACGGCATTACAATTACTCACTGGATCGGGAATACAGCACCGATGCTCATCCGAGCAATCCATCCCAGATTGTCCTGACGCAAAACAAACGCCTACGTGATGAAGATGGCGTATTTTTCCAGAATGAACTGAGTTCTAACTTTAAAACAGGTACCCTGCAACATGCAGCCTTGCTGGGCGTAGAATACAGCAAGCAGCACAAGGATGAGATTTTATGGCAAGGTGCCAAAACCACCACCGATTTACACAATCCTGTACTGCAATATTGGGCACCGATCAAGACCGCGACCAGCACAGCACGTAACAATAACAGTAATGAGTTTGAAAACTATGCCATTTATCTGCAAGACTTGATCAGCCTGAATGACCAGATCAAAGTGCTTGCAGGGCTGCGTTATGATGATCTATCACAATATCGCAATGATAAAACCGGCAAAACCGGTATCCTTGACCGGACCGATCACACTATTTCACCGCGTATCGGGATTGTGTATCAACCGGTTCCAAGCTTATCGCTGTATGCCTCGTATAATCAGTCCTTCCAGCCCCTTGCAGATGCTTTTGTGTTCTATAAAAACAGTGCCGACCTGGAACCGACCAAAACCAAAAATCTGGAAGTGGGGAGCAAATGGGATCTGAACGATCGCCTGAATATGACTTTGGCTTTATTTGAAATGAGCCAGACCAATATTCAGAACCAGAATCCAAATGACACAACACAAGCCATTTTAGCGGGTGAGCAAAAAACCCGGGGCGTTGAAATTTCTCTGGCAGGACAACTCAATGATCAACTTTCCATATTAGCTGGTTATTCCTATATGGATGGTAAAATCGAAAAATCTACGGTGGGCATGACCGGAAACCATTCCGCTTTAACACCCAACAATGCAGCCAATCTCTGGTTAAAATATCAGCTGAATGACCAGTGGTTTGCGGCGATTGGCGGACGAGCAGAATCTTCCCGTTTCAGTGCACCTGACAATAAAAACGTCTTACCCGGATATGCAGTGCTGAATGCGGCGGTGGGTTACAAAACCGACCAGTACGATGTCACCCTCAATCTGAACAATCTGCTGGATCGTGAATATTTTGTCTCGGGACATAGCGGTGCCAATGATTCCAATATGATGGGTGATCCGCTCAATGTGCAACTGGCACTACGCTACCGTTTCTAAATCTTCTTTTGCAAAAACGGGTATCTTCATTTTGAAGCTGCCCGCTGCTCTGCTCTCTTGCGAAAAATGTGAGCAATTTTTAAATATATGCCGGGATCAACTTTTCCTCTCACACACCATAAGGCTCCGCATGAAAAACATCCAGTTCCTACGGATAATACGTCACATACAGGAGCGACATGGCATATTACGTCTAAACCTGTTTTGACAAGTTCAGCATCTACATTTTCACAGCAGAATCAATACCGGTTAAAGATTCATCCAGTAAAACCAGCTCCGGTGAAGATAAAATGGTGCGGCCAATCGCTATTCGTGGTGCTTCTCCATAAAAAAATGCCAAATGTGACGCTGCTTTTCGCATACTAATTCCACTACAGTAGATTTTGTTTTACATTGATATGTGAAGAAATACGGTTACGAGATGCGCAGCGGGCACGAAACTTTATTTTTCACATATTCTTATTTATACTGAAATGTCAGCAATGACGGTCCTTCTTATTGTTTATTGCTATAATTAAAAATATATCATTCATATAACAGCATTTTTTCCCATTACAGCAATAAGTCGGCCTGCTCATGCTTTTTTATATTGATAGGTCCATCATGAACGCGATAGCTGCCACCCCCTTGTGGAATAGATTTTTTATCTTCTGTTTGCTCAATAATATGTTTTTATTTATTTTTTATTTTGCACAAACAGCAATTTTACCAGTTTATATCGTCAATCAGCTCGGTGGCAGTATTGCTCAGGCCGGCCTGGCCATGACCTTATTTATGGCATCTTCTATTGCAGTACGTCCTTTTAGCGGTTTGATTATCGAAAAATTTGGCAAGAAAAAGACATTTTTTGTTTCAGAAATCATGTTCTGCTTTTTCGCTTTTATCTATTTATTGGCCGATGATTTAACCACTTTGCTGATCATCCGTTTTTTGCATGGCATCTGGTTTAGCATTCTGACCACGGTTTGCGTGCCGATTGCCAACGATTTTATTCCGGAACAGCGCAAAGGTGAAGGTATGGGCTATTTTGTTATGTCAATTAATCTCGGCCTGGTTTTGGGCCCCCTGATCGGTTTAAGCCTGATCAGTGCCCTGGGTTATCACCGCATTACCCTGATCTTGGCTGCCGTGATCTGCCTGGGGTTTGTCTGCTGTCTGATGATTCCAATTAAAGAAATCAGCAAGGCCATCGCAAACGAGAAGAAAAAAATCTCCTTGCATGACTTTGTTGAAAAACGTGCCTTACCTGCTTCTATCATGGTACTGTTCGCCGGTTTTGCTTACTCGAGCATTATGGCCTTTATTTCTACCTTTGCCGAATTAAAACATTTGCTCAGTTATGCAGGTCTGTTCTTTCTGGTTTTTGCTATTTCCATGATCAGTGTGCGCCCTTTTACCGGACGCCTATATGATCGCAAGGGTCCCAATCTGATTATCTATCCGTCTGTGGTGTTGTTTGCCATTGGTCTAGCCATTTTAAGCCAGATGGAAAGTTTAAACGGATTATTGCTTAGCGCCGTGTTTATCGGGATCGGTTTTGGTTCGGTACAACCGTGTTTGCAAACACTAGCCATTCAGCGTTCAGCCAAGCATCGCATTGGCCACACCACTTCGACTTTCTTTACCTGCTACGATACCGGCATTGCACTGGGTTCTATTCTGCTCGGTCTGGTGATCGCCCATTATGATTATGAAGTGATGTACCTGCTCTGCGCCGTACTCACCCTATTGAGTTTACTGTTTTATAAATTTGTGGTGGATAAACAGCAACCTTTGGCCTGATCGATAAAAAATTACATCCTGTCAGATTCCACACTGCTTTTACAAACCCTCTACTTGATTAATTCTTGATGTTAAAAAAGCCTATCTTCGGATAGGCTTTTTACATTATCAGTTTAACTGATTTATAGGCTCACCATCACTTTTTATTGTCAGTCAATAAGAGGTACGAGATTTCCCCCTCCCTAAATTAAATTTGAATAAAGAGTGGAGTTTTTTCTTACTAAAATCATCAACTCGCTTTTATCTTTGCAATAAAAAAGCATCAACCGAGTTGATGCTTTTTGTCGGCACGGTTACAACACTCTTAAGTGGTTTCAACCTTATCATCTTCTTCATCACGCATGATGCTCAGACTGGCAAACGGATCAATTTGCGTTTCGCCTTCTTCAACTGCAGTATCCTTGTTCAGCTTGATCTGTAACCGTACTGCATTGGCCGAGTCGGCATTGCGGATCGCTTCTTCATCGGTAATCGCATCTTGCTGATACAAATCAAACAAGGCCTGGTCAAAAGTTTGCATGCCCAGTTCACGCGATTTACCCATAATTTCTTTCAACACATGAAACTGACCCTTGAGGATATTTTCCGACATCAACGGGGTATTGATCATGATCTCGACGGCTGCACGTCGGCCCTGACCATCTTTGGTGCGGATCAAACGCTGCGAAATAATCGATTTCATATTGGCGGACAAATCCATCAACAGCTGATTACGGCGTTCTTCTGGGAAGAAGTTAATGATCCGGTCTAGCGCCTGGTTGGCATTGTTGGCATGCAAGGTTGCCAGACATAAATGTCCAGTTTCAGCAAAGGCAATTGCATGTTCCATGGTTTCCGTGTCACGAATCTCACCGATCAAAATCACATCGGGCGCCTGACGCAAGGTATTTTTCAAGGCATTATGCCAAGAGTGACAGTCGACCCCGACTTCACGATGCGTAATCATGGATTTTTTGTGTTTGTGCACGTATTCCACAGGATCTTCTACGGTAATGATATGTCCTGCCGAATTTTCATTACGGTGATCAATCATCGCTGCCAGTGACGTAGATTTCCCTGAACCTGTACCACCGACCATCAGCACCAGACCACGTTTGGTCATGATAATGTCTTTCAAGACTTCGGGCAGTTTCAGACTTTCAAATTTTGGAATGTCCGCCGTAATGGTCCGGATCACCATCCCTACATACTGCTGCTGAATAAACACATTGACACGGAAGCGAGAAACATTCGGAACGGAAATCGCAAAGTTGCATTCAAAATTCTGTTCAAATTCTTGACGCTGCTTATCATTCATCAAGCTGTAAGCAAAAATCTTGGTCTGTTCAGGAGAAAGTGGCTGCTGGCTGACCTGTTTCATCAAACCCTGATGCTTAATGCTCGGTGGAAAATCTGCGGTGATAAATAAATCCGAACCGCCAAATTCAACCACTTTGGTCAGCATATGGAACATATAACGACGCGCTTCTTCGAGCTTCTCAGGACTAAACATTGTTTTTATTCCAGCTAAAAATTGATTTCATGAGGGACATTAAACAAAATACTACAAAAAAACCACGTTAAAACAACAACACATTTATCGTTATTTTTTAACTGAAAAACAATTTTTGAGTTTTATGTGACATTTTTTGCAAAAATCCAGCTAAATAGCGCTGCTCGCGCTATTCAGATGGTGAAAATTTACACTCAGGCAATCAGATCCAGTGCTTGTTTACGCATGGTTTCAGCGACTTCACGCAATAAATGCGCAGTTTTTTCCCAGCCCAAACAGCCATCGGTTATGGATTGACCATATATCATGTTACAAGAAATTTTCTGCTGACCATCCACCAAGTGACTTTCCAGCATGACACCACGTACCTGAGTGTGTGCCCGTTCAGCAATAATGGTCTCTAATACTTGTGGCTGTAACTGTGGATTTTTACTGCTATTACCATGCGAACAGTCAATTACCAGCGCTGGTAATTCCCTTTTGCATTTGGCTTTGATTTTTTCAATTTCGCTGAGCTGGTAATTAGGACCAGTATTTGAACCACGTAAAATCAGATGGGCCAATGGATTGCCTGAACTTTGCAGAATACAAGGCAATCCCTGCTGGCTCATACCCAAAAATTGATGACTGTTTTGCGCAGCTTGAATCGCATCTAGAGCGATCTGAATGGAACCATCCGTGCCATTTTTAAAACCAATGCTATACGGCATGTGGCTGGAAATTTCACGGTGAATTTGTGATTCACTGGTCCGTGCACCAATGGCACCCCAAGCCAGCAGATCATCAAAATAACCTGTCGACATCGGACTTAAAATTTCGCTGGCAATCGGCAATCCCATTTCAATGATCTGTAAATACAGCTGACGTGACTGTTGCAACCCCATTTCTAAATTGGAGGAATCGTCCAGCTGTGGATCATACAAAAAACCTTTCCAGCCTACAGTGGTCCGTGGTTTTTCAATATAGGTTCGCATGACCAAAAAAATCTGGTCTTCTAGTTCACATTGTAGTTGTTGTAATTTTTCCGCGTATTCAAGCACCGCCACCGGATCATGAATCGAACAGGGTCCACTGATTACCAGTAAGCGTGGGTCTTCACCCGATAAAATATTTTCAATGGTCTGACGTTGCTGGGCAATTTGTGCTGCAAGTGGTGCGGACAGCGGATAATGGCGTTTCAGCTGTTGCGGTGTACTGAGTAAAACTTCGTTATTTGGGCTGGCAACAAGCGCAGGATTTACAGCATTCATAAAATTCTTTCCTTTGGGACTGTGGTTTCAGTCCAATCTCTTATCTGAGTGTTATGGGTCTATTCGCTTTGGTCTTGGTGAACCAGTAAAAACCATAAAAATTGCCAAAATATGAATAAAATACACGGTTCATGCGGTCTTCCTCGTCTTTTGAACAAACTTCGAGCATTAAAAAAAACCTGACCGGGTTGCCGATCAGGTTTTTTTAGACTCAAGATGGGCAACCTTTCCTTTGCCCAAACGCATTCAGGCAATCATCTAAACTGCCAAAAATAAAAATATGCGTTTTGCTTTACAGGTCGTTTTAACATCTTGAGTTCAGTCATAGGTTCAATTTCTATTTTCTAACATACGCCTTGTTTTTTGTTTTGACAAGACTTGGAGAAACAAAATAACCCCTAGACTGAGCTTCACGGTTTTTATTTTCAGAAGTACCCGAAAGTTTCAATCAATCTGACACAGGAGCATGTTATCTTTAAAGAAAACAGCTCGATCATCATGACAACAACAGACAATGACCTTTAAAAAGCAGGTGTATTTTTTATTTATGTGGATGACAGCATTCAGCTTTAGTGGTTGTAAATTACCCGAAAACCAGGCATCAGCAGACCCGCCGATTGGCGTGATAAAAGAACATTGGCTCAACACACCCGATTTGCCAGAACAATTAGAGCAACAACTGACCGCTTCAGTCGGATTGGATGATCCTTTTTTAAGCATTGCCTCGCGCATTTACCTGATCCGGCATGCCAAACAACATCTCGACCTGCAGTATTACATCTGGAAAAATGATTTTATTGGTCAATTAATGCTGGCCGAACTGCTAAAAGCCGCAGACCGGGGTGTAAAAGTCCGTCTGTTGCTGGATGATCAAAATGGAACAGCCTTAGATCCAGCTTTAAAAGCCCTGGTTCAATATCCCAATTTTCAGATCAGGCTGTTTAATCCCTATATCGGTCGTAAATTCCGAGCTTTTGATTATTTTTTCCGTGCTAAATATGCCAATCGCCGCATGCACAACAAACTGATTATTGCCGATGGTGCGATCGCCGTGACCGGAGGACGCAATATCAGCAGTGAATATTTCGATGCCAGTTTTGATTTTCAGTTTTCCGATATGGATATCTTGTTCTACGGACCATCGGTTTATGACGCCAATCATGTTTTCCGAGAATTCTGGAATCATCCCTTAAGTTATTCGGTGCAGCAATGGCTGGCGATTGATGAAACAGTCAATGTAGAAAAATTGCGTACCGAATATGCCAGCTTACTGGAAAAACCGCATGTCACCAATGAACAGCTCAAAAAGGCGGAAAAACGTCTGGCCATTAAACTTAAGGCACAGAATCTGCACTGGTCCAAAGCACATTTTGTAGCGGATTCACCGGCAAAAATCTTGGGTGAAGCAAAAGATGATCAGCTGATCTATCAGCAGATGATTAAGCTGATGGGCTTTCCGCAACAACAGATGGAACTGGTTTCGGCCTACTTTGTCCCTACACAACTGGGCGTGGCATATCTTGGAGATTTTGCTGATCGTGGTGTAAAAATTCGCGTACTGACCAATTCATTTATGGCCAATGATGTGGCCGTCGTACATGCCTATTATCAGCAATATCGTCCAGAATTACTCAAAAAAGGCATTCAACTTTATGAATTTAAGCATGTTTTAAAACGCAACAAACGTAGCTGGTATGAAATTGCCACGGGTCACGTCATTCCAGCCAAAAACAAAAACAGCTCCAGTTTGCACGCGAAATTTTTTGATGTGGATGGTAAGGTGTTTATTGGTTCATTTAATTTTGATCCTCGCTCTGCCCATCTCAACACCGAAGTGGGTCTGGTAGTGGAATCCGAAGAATTACAACAGCAGATCTCGCAAAACCTGGATCATCATCTGCCCAAAATTGCTTATGAAGTTAAGCTCAATGCACAAGGTGAATTGATCTGGCTAGAACAACAGGTCAATGGACAAATTAAAATCCATCACCAAGAACCTGAAATGACAGCTTTCCAACGCTGGATGATGAAACTGGTCAGTTATTTACCTTTTGAATGGATGATGTAATTAAATACAGCCAACAGTATATTCATCACAATAATAAGATGAGCTTTGTCCACTATCTTCGATAAATATCAGTAGCGCCGTTCCACTTAAACCTTGAGTTTATGGGACAAAAACAATTAAACCTGCTGCATTTTCGCCATGTCATTAAGCTCGATGAAATCTATGAGATTGTCTAGGAGATGATGGCTAGCATGAAGATCACTAGAGCAGCTTGATCTGCTGAAAAAAATCGGCATAACTTTGGGCTTTTTTCTCTAAAGCCAAAGGATAGGCTCGCGATGAAGAAGGCATCCGAAACAGTTGCAAATCACGACCTGCATAGGTAGCAGAACTTGCCTGTCCAATCACAGGTTTGACTGTATCGCTCGGCAACATTTGCATTAAGGTATCTGTCGCTTTATCTCCGGTTGTCATGAGTACCTGACAGTGTGGTATGCGTTGTAACAATTTTTCAATATCTATAGGTGTGACCACTTCCAGAAACTTGTCTGATGCATTCCCTTTGAGTCGACGGATTTGATACGCCGTATCAAAAATGGCAATTCCCTTTTCAATCAGAAACTCCCGGATCAAGCTTTCCTGAAAGGTTTTCTGCTCAAGATTCAGAAAGTAATCCTTGTTATCAAAAAAGACCAGACCCAGAATACGCCACATATCGTTTTGAAAGTTGGGATAATAAAACTGCATTTTCCAGCGTTCACGCGGGGGCGGAAAGCTACCCAGCATCAGCAACTTGGCATTTTCTGGTAAAAAGGGTTCAAAGGGATGAGTTTCGATCATGAATTGAACATCATCAATGATAAGTAAATTTTAAGATGAGGGTTAAATATGATTTTTCACCCCCATTTTCAGTCAATTCATGTTGTATAAATTTTTAATTTATCGTTTAGATCCAGGTCAACAGTTGTGGTTGTTCTGCCTTAATAAAATGGTGTTCATTCAAGCTGAGCAATTGCGGCTGATTGCCCACCAAACGCAAGGTGGTCAAGCTGGTATTGGTAATGGCCCAGTTCAGGGCAAAGGTTTTTTCTGGACTTAACGCCAAAATTTTTCCTGCTACTACAGAGATCACGCCACCAGAGGTAAAAACAATTGCGTAACGCGGTTTGGTTTTTTCCAGCTCTTGACAAAGGCTGGATAAAGCATTTTCTACGCGCTGTTTGAAATGCGGCCAGGACTCTTCATATTCATGATGGTATTCACCGCCAGTCCAGCGCTGAATAGCACCTTCAAAAATCTTGGCCAAATAGGCACGCGGATTACTTTCTTTGGCGACATCCTGTTTCAGCAATTCGGGCTGATTGAATCGCGGCTCATACTGGGCAAATACTTGTTGATGATTGAACTCATTCCAGTCACTTTGCGTACACAGTTGTGCTTCTGGAAAACATTCTGCAAGAGCCAGTTGCGCCGTTTGTTGATGGCGCTGCATACTGCCGGCAATCACATAAGGCTCTTCTTTTAAAATCTGGTTAAAATATTGCCCTAACAATTTGGCTTGTAACTCGCCGTTTGGAGAAAGCTGGTCATAACTACTCGCCCCAAAAGAAGCCTGTCCATGTCGGACCAGATAAATGGTGGTCATCGTCTTAACATTCCCTGTAATTTTTGCGTGTATTTCTGCGCCAGTTGATGATCTTGAATTTTGTGCTGTGCGATCAGTTTAAGTGCCCGTACATGCAGTGCTTGCACGACCATCCAGAAATTTTTGACGGTTGGATTAGAAGAATGTTTGTGATAATAACGGTAATAAATCTGCTGGGTAATCACGGCAAGACGGAAAACACCGAACACTTCATAAAAAGCCCAATTTTGCGGGGTCAAGTCGGTTTTATTCAAATAATAATCCACCACCTGTTTGCGGCTAAACATCCCCTGCAAATGGGTCGGTTGACGGCGTGTGGATCTAAAAATCATATTATCGGTGGCTTCTACCCAATAGGCCAAAGCATTCCCCAAATCCATTAAAGGATCACCCAGTGTGGCCATTTCCCAGTCTAAAACCCCAATAATTTCAGTAGGCTGTTTGGCATTTAAAATTAAATTATCAAAACGCCAGTCATTATGGATCACCCGAGTGGTGGAATTTTCTGGAAGATTGGCCAATAACCATTTGCGTACATATTTAAATGAAGGCACGTTAATAGTCTGCACCCTGTCATACCGCCGATCCCACTGTTCTACCTGACGTTGGCAATAATTCTCACCATTACCTATTTTTTCCAGTTCAGTACCCTGATAAGGTACTTGATGCAGCTCAATCAGTTTATCCAGCATGTTGATACACAACTGCTGTACTTGTTTTTTACTAAAATTCAGCTCAACAGGTAATCTTCTACGAACAATGATCCCCTTGATGCGTTTCATCACATAGAAATCACATCCAATTACGGACTTATCTTCACACAAGACCACCATTTCCGGAGTGACGGAATAATAAGGAGCCAAATATTTCTGTACTTTATATTCGCGGACCATATCATGGGCTAATTTGGCTTTACTGCCTTTCGGCGGACGACGCAAAATTAGATCAGCATTATAATATTTTAAACGATAAGTCCAGTTAGAAGCATCATTGGAATATTGAGTGACTTGAACATCACCCTCAAGATGTAAACCTTGAGCCTTTAACCACTGATCTACAGCTTGGATATCAAGTTCTTGACCTGGGCGAACTCTGCCCCCTACATCAATCAATGGCATTTTTTATTCCTTGTCACGCTTAAACTTTGTTGTTTATAGCATGCATTTGATGACCTTTATTTACTTAGTAAGCATTTTTTTATTTCATAAGTTGAACTATTAAAAAATAAATGAAATTTTATTGGACAACAAGTAGTTATTTTACTTTTGATGTGTTGAGCACTTGAAGTGTTTTAGTATTATTTTTTCATAATGATTAAAAAAATTTTTTGTTTTTATTTATATTTTTTGCTTAGGCTATTTTGTATATCATATAGAAATACATTGTTAAGGACAGTTTTAGATTGATCATTTTTGTATTAATCAGTCAGCGCATCCAGCTTGTAGTTTAGTGACCCTAGCTCACAATTCATGGATGCTTTTCATTCCTTATTACTGCGTGCACACGTTAATCGAATGTTGAAATTAATATCATTTTAGAACTACACATGATTTTTCATAAAAAAACGCTCTTTAAAGAGCGTTTTTATTCCTATACAAAAAAATTATTTAAAAACTTTAAAGCGTTCAGCATCATCCATATAGGTTTTTTCTCCTGCCGGTGCTTCGATTGAACCAAACACCAATTGTGCACGTAGTTTCCAATGGGCAGGAATTTGCCATTCCTCATGCACTTTGTCATCAATGACTGGATTGTAATGTTGTAAAGAAGCTCCTATTCCTTCCACAGCTAGAGCCGTCCAAGTGGAAAATTGGGCAATAGCGGTTGAATGTTCTGACCACGCTGGGAAGTGTTGAGCATATAAGGGAAACTGTTCCTGTAAATTTTTTACCAGATCCTGATCTTCAAAAAACAGGACGGTTCCTACCCCAGCCGCAAAACCATTAATCTTAGCATCTGTTTTAGCAGCCGCCTCAGCATTGGCTGCAAACTGTTTCAAGGTCTCTTTCACTATATTCCAGAACTTTTCATGTTCTGCATTGAACAACATAACAATGCGCGCGGTCTGTGAGTTAAATGCTGAAGGACTATGTTTGATCGCACTCTTGATAATTTCAGTTAACTGTTCAGGTGAATGCTGGACATTTCTTCCAATGGCATAAATACTGCGGCGTTTTTGTATTAATTCTAAAAATTGGTTTGACATTTTCTTTATTCCTTTTGTATTTCTTCGAGAAATTGGTTCATTAAGCGATTTTATTGATAAGTAAAATTAATCAATGAAAAGGAAATTAATTTTCCTTAGTTTCATGTCTGATGTAATGATAGTAACGATTTTGTTTTAGATGATTGTATAAAAATTGATAATTTTCTAAAAGTTGGTGCATTTTTATAAAAAGTAAATTTTTTTGATATGACTGAATTAGATTTTGTTTTAGGTTGATTTTTTAAGTTGGAAATTTACTTAGGCTATTTATTCCAATTCATAAAAAAATGCCAGTTTATTGTCTGGCATTTGTAACATCTTTTTAAATTAAAATTTGCTCAAGAGCACTTGCTCTGACAGCTGGCTTCTCCACAACTCACGCAATGTTGGTAAATAGAATTTTTCACCCAACTCGACTAATTCGGCATCAATCAAGGCATGCATTTCATGCATAAACAGATAATCCAGTTCTACTGCTGAAAGCTGTGGCTGAGCTTGTGCTAAAGTTTTACGTTTTAATTGGGCGCGTTTTACCAGCTGATTAGTGAAGTCTTTATTCTTATACTGGGTAATCGCATTCAGACGTAATTCAATAATGCCCCAACCGCTCAGCAACTGTTTAAACAGTTCAAAATCAGTAGTGGTCGATTCCCAGGTCATTTCTTCAAGATTTTCATTCTCTGGCAATACTGGCAGCAATAATTCCATTACGCTGGGAAAAATCTTTTTAAAATTCAAAATAAATTTAACAGGATGCTCACCCGGATAATCCTTAAATTGAACTTGTTTCTGAACATCCGTCAAATAAATATCGAGCATAGTACATCATCAGCAGTTAATTTCTCGGGATATTGTACGCACTTAGCTCCGAGATAAAAACCACCGATGATGAATTAGCAAAGCGAAAATGCTATTTGGTATTCGGTGCGACCATATTTTCGGGACGTACCACGGCATCAAACTGTTCAGCTGTTACCAGTTCCAGCTCCACGGCCACTTCTTTTAAGGTTTTACCTTGTTGATAGGCCGTTTTAGCCACTTTGGCAGCGTTTTCATAGCCAATCACCGGATTGAGCGCAGTCACCAGCATTAAAGAATTATGCAGGAAATGATCAATTTTTTCTCGGTTAGGTTCAATACCCACTGCGCAATGGTCATTAAAACTGTTGCAGGCATCCCCCAACAATTGAATGGATTGCAATAGGTTATAAGCAATCACCGGCATAAACACATTGAGTTCAAAATTGCCTGAAGCACCGGCCACATTAATGGTGGTGTCATTGCCGAGCACTTGTGCGACCACCATAGTCATGGCTTCACTCTGCGTAGGATTGACCTTGCCGGGCATAATGCTGGAACCAGGTTCATTTTCAGGAATACGTAACTCACCAAAACCACAACGCGGGCCACTGGCCAGCCAGCGAATATCATTGGCAATTTTATTCAGGCTAACTGCTAAGGTTTTTAAGGCGCCTGAAGCAAATACGGCGGCATCACGACCTGCCAAGGCCTCAAACTTATTTGGTGCAGTGACAAATGGCAATCCGGTAAGTTCAGCCAGTTGGATCGCTGCTTTTTCTGCATAGTCCGGATGAGCATTGAGTCCCGTACCGACAGCAGTACCGCCTAAAGGCAACTCGTATAGTCCGGTTAAGGCCTGATGCAAACGTTTTAAGCCATGATCCAATTGAGATACATAGCCACTAAATTCCTGTCCTAGTGTTAACGGCGTTGCATCTTGGAGATGGGTACGTCCAATTTTCACAATATCTTGAAACTGTTCAGATTTTTCCTGCAGAGTATCGCGTAATTTTTCTACCGCAGGAATAAGCAGTTCATTGATTTGTAAACAGGCGGCGACATGAATTGCTGTCGGAAATGAGTCATTGGTGGATTGAGCACGGTTGACATGATCATTGGGATGGACTGGATGCTGAGTCCCCAATGGATGACCTAATTTCTGATTGGCGATATTAGCAATCACTTCGTTACAATTCATATTGCTTTGCGTGCCAGAACCGGTTTGCCAAACGACTAAGGGAAATTGTGCATCCCACTGTCCTTCAATCACCTCATCTGCAGCCTCAACAATATAACCTGAAATATCCTGCGTAATTTGCCCCAACTCAGCATTGGTCAGCGCGGCCGCTTTCTTGACCAACCCCATAGCGCGAATCATGGCGCGTGGCAAACGCTCCTGCCCGATTTTAAAGTTCTGCAAACTGCGCTGCGTCTGTGCCCCCCATAATGCCTCAGCTGGAACCTCAACTTCACCCATCGTGTCATGTTCAATTCGAGTTTGCATCTTCAGAACCTCTCATCATTATAAAAATTGGGTCAGGATTTAATTTTTCATCAACTCTTTGATCTTAAGTTAAATATTTAATTAACACAAATGAGAATTATTTTCTTTTATACATTAGCGGCCTTGTAATAAATTTTGATAAAATCGCCATTCATCATCAATCATCTGTTCCAGACTACGTTTGGCCTTCCAGTGCAACATAGTATGCGCTTTACCCGTATTGGCACTTAACTGATCAAATTCCATATGTTTATCTGGGGCAATCAGGGTTTTAATTTTAGAATCGGTTTGCTGTTCAATCACTTTGAGTAACTGCTGGATGGAGGTACTTTCATCCCGGCAAATATTAAAGGCTTCGCATGCATTAAACTGTGTCTGCAACCACGCCAGACTGGCGCTAATGGCATCTGCCACGTCCAGTACATGAATAAAACTGCGTTCTACAGTATGGTCTTTGGTGTGGGCCTGATGCTGAAGTTCCAGATATTCACGTTGCAAGGCAGCAACCTGTAAAGCTAATGGCACAATGTTTTTCGGTAAAGGTGGAATAAACTCTCCCAATATGCCATGTTCAAAAGCCCCCACCACATTGGATAGCCTGAGGATGGCAATTTTCCATTCATTGTCAGTTTTAAAAGTATCCTGAATGATACTTTCAATCATCTGCTGGGATTTGACATAGGGATTGGGATAACTGTAATCAAAAGGCTCGTATTCTTCAAAATTCAGCCCTGACTTACCATAGACGGCCAGACTAGATAAATGCACCAAGGTACGCACCCCGGTACGTTGCATGGCACGTAACAGGCTCATAATACAGCTGACATTATCGTTATAGTATTCTAGCGGCTTGAGGTTGGATTCCTGAATCGACTTAAAACCTGCCGTATGGATCACAGCATCTACCGAGAACTGTTCAAAGACTTTATTTAAGGCAGGTGTATTGCGTATATCAACCTTAACAAAAGGCACATACATCCCAGAGATATATTCCAGACGTTCCAGCGTCTGCATGTTGGCATTGGCCAGATTATCGACCAGTACCACTTCATGTCCTTGAGCCATCAAGCTTAAAGCCACATGCGAGCCAATAAAGCCTAAACCACCAGTCACTAAAATCATTGTATACTACCTTCTTGTTATAAAGTCTGAATGTCTACATCATTCCACCGGCGCATCTTTTTAAGTGAACGTTCAATGAGTACCTTACTGTTAATTACCGCTGCTCCCACCTCGATTCATGCTTGGCATGCTTTCAGTCTAGCGCAAGCGTTGCAGAATAAAAATGAGGAATTTCGTGTTTTCTTTTATCAAGATGCTGTTGCAGTTGCGAATGAATTGCAATGGGTTCCCGATGATCAGCGCAACCTGAAACAAGAATGGCAAAAACTGAATATTCGCCTTCCGGTCTGTGTCAGCGCTGCCCTGGCACGTGGCATTACCGATGCAGAAAATGCCCAGCGTCATCAATTACAGCAGCATAATTTAGCAGACGGTTTTGAACTGGTAGGTCTTGGTGAACTGGCAGATGCAGTACACACTGCTGAACGCCTCGTTCAGTTCTAAAGTTTCATGCAATGCTTATAGGTTGTAATTTTTAAAAATCCATCATTTTTAAAGAGTTATAATGTGAAAACTGTTCTTGTTGTTTTAACTCAAGCCAATCTGACCAGTCTACAGGTGAATGAGAGTTTATCTGCCAGCATGGTATTGGCCACCTTTGGCTGCGCAGTCAAAATCCTGCTGGTCGATGGAGCATTAAGTTTATTAAAATCTGAAATGACTTTTGATCAGCTGCAGCATGCATTCAAAATTGCCTCGAATATGGTCGACAGTTTTGAATTTTATGACCTCAGCCCGATCTGGGTGGAACGCAAAAACCAAAATTCTGCTTTTGTACAGGCGGCTGAACAGGACATCGAGTTTATCGAACTCACACCGGACCTAATCCGGTCTTTTGATCATGTATTGTATTGGTAAAGCAGGAAAAATTATGTCTGACCAAAGTTTGTTTTTACTGCAAACCCGTTTTGCTGAAACAGCATCTGCTATCGCAAAAGTCCAGGACCTGTATGGTTCAGGAGATCATCTTGTCCTAATGGGTGAGGCAGCACTGTTTGTCTCCACTGAAGATTTGGCTCAATTTGATAATATTTCTATTTTGGCAACTGATGCAGCCATGTTGCTGGAACCCTTACCTGATGTAATAAAAGTATTGGACTATACTCAATTTGCGGAACTGATTTTACAATTTACTCGTTGTATTACTTTTAAATAAATACTTAGGCTATTTTATGGATTTAACATTAGATCAAGATGGTCATTTGGTCGATTACACCATCTGGAATGAACAAGTTGCACAAGAGCTGGCAAAATCGTTAGATCTGCAATTGACTGCCTGGCATTTTGAAATATTGATGGCGGTTCGCCAGTTTTATCAGCAGTTTGGTCACTCTCCAGCGACACGTCCATTGATCAAGTTTTTAATGAAAACCGTAAGCCCTGAAATTGACAATGCTGTATTACAACAAAAATTTAATACTGGACTGGTGGCACGCCATTTAAGCCGCTTGGCAGGCATTCCTAAGCCTGCGAATTGTCTTTAAGCATAAAAAAGCGAGCTTTTATTAAAAGCCCGCTTCGCTGAAGATTGGTCCATTTATTGTTTTAATTTTAAGTCGTTTTTTATTTTACAATTTCCCTGTTATACCGATCGGATTTGGCCTTCAGACCAAGACCCTAGGCTTAAACAGTCTTTCCTGACTTGTCCAAATAGAAGCAATCACTATGCCAACATTTCAAATTGCAAGAAATTGAGGCTAAAAGCTTTATTCCACATTATCTACCTGTCTTTACAGAAAATCCCAATTCTGCATTAGATCTACAACGATAACTAAAACCTTAAAAAAGCGCCTTTAGCATGCAAACTTGCACCAAAACACGGCGTATATACACTTGGAGTTTAAGACCAAAACTGCGGCGCTTCAGGTAATTGTTCAAGTGCTGAAGCACACTCCAGTAAAACCTGATCACGATGCGCCACAATCCACCCCACCGCGAACCAGGCACGCGAGTCTTTTTCGGCTTCCTGACGGAACAGTTGCTCTGCAATCACCAGATCATTAAACTCACCCAGGGCATCCAGTGCTGGACGCAAGCAAGCAACATATTTTTTGACTGCTTTTTTTGGATAGAGTGGCGCGATAAATTCGACACAATAACGCAGACGTTTTAAACGCTTGCGGGTGCGATGACGTTGTTCATCTGCAAAGTTACGGAAAGATTCGGCATCTTTGACCAGCTGTTGATGCAAATGTTTAATGCTTTTCTCGGCTTGCTGTATGAGATCACTATTCTTTTTAACATCTTGCGGATCTGAGCTGGTTCCATTCGCGAAGGTCATTAAGATTAACAGCAAGCGGACATATTCAGGTGAACGTAATGCTTGCCCAGGAAGATCATCTTCTGCAGATGCAGATAGCTCAACCAAAGGAGCCCCTGCTGCCTGCAATTGAGGGAATAAACTCTCAGCTAACGCGTCCCGGTCGCGAGCCCCACCGAGTTGACTAAACAGTTCAGCCAAAGTCGGTTCCCAGCCTGGAGCAACTTCCTCAGACCAATGACCAAAGACGCGCAAAGCACTGCGTAAACGGCGAATACCTATCCGAGTTTGATGCAAATGTTCTGCTTTGCCTACGCCATCTGCGACCGCCGCCGCATTGGGTAAGATTTGTGCCAGACAGGTCAGGATGATTTTTCTTAATGCCGCTTCAGGGCTGTCTTTTTTGTTAAGATCGGGTACAGAGGCTTGCACTGCCGGACTGGCCGTCAAACCATTCGCCAGTAAATCCCCACGCTCTGCTTTACTGCGTACATCCAGCCACAACTTGTAACGTTTTACCCAGCTAGCCGCAAGGGCCAATAAACTTTTGATCGAGCCTTGTTTCAGCTCAAACTCAATTTCATAAATCGGTGCAACGGCATTTCCAGCTCGGACCTCACCGCGATCTAAACTGATTTCAATTTCAGCCCCTTGATAAGTCACTAAACTATATAAACGCTCAACATCCGTTTCAAATCGTAGTTGTAACTCGGACATGGCTTCACCGAGCACATTTTCCAGCAAGCTCCGTGCAGCATCACTGTCTTGAGTATGACGACAAATATCCAGCTCTGGCGTCATGCCCTGTTCCGGTTGCAATACCACTTCATGCTCAAAACGTTGCAAATGGTTATGGCCAGCGGCTTTAAAAGTCTGTACCCAGCTTTCACCCTCTTTACGCATCCGCAGCGCCATTTCCGCGGCAGCCAGTTTACGATCCGGCGTATCAAAATATTTGGCTTGTAATTGAATCGGCTTGGCATGTTTTTTTAACATAGCCTGATAGACAGCTTCACGATGAGCTTGCGGAATTTGAAATTTTAATTCGATCTCGACCATATCTATTATCCTTCGCAAATTTCTCATTGTGGTCTGAAATGCAGTGCAACAGTCTACTTAACCGAGTTCGTTCAAGCATCACATCCAACTTTACTATTGCATAGCCACTATAGAGCGTCAACTCGGCAGGCTAAAAGATTAAATCGCTCTTCATCACCTTTATGTTTCATTTTCCAACACTTTTCATAAAAATAATCCAGCTTTTAATTGAACTCTACCTACTGCATATCCTTCATTTTTCAAACATACCCATTTAACTTTCCGCTCAACTTGCAATACTCATCACAACTAAAGGCGACATCTATCAAAAGAAAATGAGCAAAATGGCCAGTCCAGCTACCGTCCCTCCTGAGCTAACGATCACACAACAACCGTAGAATAAACAGCTCAAATTCAACGGTCTAAATCTGCCAAAAAGCATGATCGCATTAGAAAAACTTAGTCATCTATTTCATTCACTCAAGATAGAGAAACAAGCCAAAAAATGCTCAAAAAACAACAACAAGAGATATAAAACCTCGATTACTCAATATTACTATAAAATATAATCATTTGTTTTATATGAAAATTTAATCAAAGTAAGGGATTACACAGCATAAATTGTCATGTATAAAAATTAGATCATTTGATCTATTTGTCGACGAGAAATAAATGAAAAACTGAATAAAATTCACTCACCATCTAATATGTAATCTATTTCCATAGTAGGAGTTTATCGTTATAAGTCGCATTGCAATATGCACTGTAAGCATTGACTTAAATACACCGTCATCCATACAATTCCAAAAAAATAGCATTTGGCTCAATTCAGCCAAGATTTAAAAACTTAAATCTTGCTGAAATTTGTCATTTTTGAGCATTGCCAATTCCTTGCAAAATTTACAATATATAGCCCTAAATTGGCACAGCCTTTCTGCGACACATTTAACAAATTATAAAAAAATTGTAGGAAAATGTACCAAAACAAGCAAATTTTGCTGACATATTGCAAAAGTTTTTGCATTTTTAACTTGGAGCAAACTAAATGAGTTCGACGATTTTGGTTATTCATGGACCAAACTTGAATTTGCTAGGAAAGCGCGAACCGGAAGTTTATGGACACCTCACCCTTGAGGACATTAACCAGCAACTTATTGCTCAGGCTCAACAAGCGGCCATTTCTCTCGACACTTTCCAAAGCAACTGGGAAGGTGCAATTGTGGACCGCATTCATCAAGCCCAACGACAAGGCACCGAATTTATCATTATTAATCCTGCAGCTCTGACCCATACCTCTGTGGCTGTGCGCGATGCCCTGCTCGGCGTTGCCATCCCGTTTATTGAAGTGCATTTATCTAATGTTCATGCACGTGAAGCATTCCGCCACCATTCATATCTCTCAGATAAAGCGGTTGGTGTAATTTGTGGTCTAGGCGCGAAAGGCTATGGCTTTGCGCTCGACTACGCCATTGAAAAAATTCAAGCATCTACTACTCAATCATAATTTAGGAACACTGCCTCATGGATATCCGTAAAATCAAGAAACTCATCGATTTGATGATTGAATCTGACTTGCAATCGATTGAAGTAAAAGAAGGTGACCAGTCTATCGCGATCGCTCGCCCTGCTCCTGTTTATGCCGCTGCTGCTCCTGTCGCTGCCGCTGCTCCGGCTGCTGCAGCACCTGCAGAAAAAGCACCACGTGGCGCGGTTGAACCTTCTCCAATGGTAGGCGTTTTCTATGCAGCTCCAAGCCCAGGTGAAGCACCATTCGTCAAAGTCGGTCAAACTGTCACCGCGGGTGATACTTTGGGTATTATCGAAGCGATGAAAATCATGAACCCGATCGAAGCCACTCAAAGCGGCGTAGTTGAAGAAATTCTTGTGAAAAATGGCGACGTCATCCAATTCGGTCAACCACTCTTCCGCTATCGCGCTTAAGACCTCGGGGATTCATATGTTGCAAAAAGTTTTAATTGCAAACCGTGGTGAAATTGCCCTGCGCATCACCCGTGCTTGCAAAACTTTAGGAATTAAAACCGTTGGTATTTATTCCGATGCTGATAAAGACCTGATGCACTTGCGCTTTGTCGATGAAGCAGTTTGTATCGGCCCAGGCACTACCAGCGAAAGTTATCTGAACATTCCAGCCATTATCACGGCGGCAGAAATTACCGGTGCGGATGCGATCCACCCAGGTTATGGTTTCTTGTCGGAAAATGCCGAATTTGCTGAAATTGTGGAAAGCTCTGGTTTTATCTTTATCGGTCCACGTCCAGAACATATTCGCCTAATGGGCAATAAAGTATCTGCGATTATGGCGATGAAAAAAGCCGGTGTTCCTACAGTTCCGGGGTCAGCACATGCCGTTACTCCACACAATGCTCTGGATGAAGCCAAACTGATTGGTTTCCCACTGATTGTAAAAGCCGCGTCAGGTGGTGGTGGTCGTGGTATGCGTATCGTTGAACGTGTCGATACCTTGCTTGAATCTGTTCAAGCAGCGCAACGTGATGCTGAGATGTGGTTTGGCGACGATACGGTTTATATGGAACGTTTCCTGCAAACCCCTCGCCACGTCGAAGTTCAAGTACTCGCCGATGGTAATGGCCATGCGATTCACCTGTATGACCGCGACTGTTCTTTACAGCGCCGTCACCAGAAAGTGCTAGAGGAAGCTCCTGCACCGAATCTGCCAGAACAGGCACGTGCCGATATTCTCGAAGCGTGTGTGAATGCATGTAAAATGATGCAATACCGCGGCGCGGGTACTTTTGAATTCTTGTTTGAAGATGGCGAATTCTTCTTCATCGAGATGAATACCCGTGTTCAGGTTGAACATCCAGTGACTGAAATGGTTACGGGCGTCGACATTATCGCGCAACAGCTTCGTATTGCAGCAGGCCTTGGTCTTGAACTGCAGCAAGAAGATATTGAAGTGCGTGGTCACGCCATTGAATGCCGTATCAATGCAGAAGATCCAACAACTTTCTTGCCTTCACCAGGTAAAATTGAAAACTTCTATGCACCAGGCGGCGCAGGGATCCGTTTAGATTCTCATATCTATCCAGGTTATAGCATTCCTCCTTACTATGATTCGATGATCGCAAAACTGATCGCACATGGTAAAGATCGCGAGACCTCATTTGCTCGTATGCGTCAGGCATTGGATGAAATGATCCTCACCGGCATCAAGACCAATATTCCGTTGCATAAGGATTTGATCTTGAAAGATGAAAGCTTCTGCAATCAGGCCATGGACATCCATTACCTTGAAAAGCATTTGCTGAAACAGCTTGAAGGTCAGCCAGAAGCGGCAAAAAGCTAAGTTCTCGCCATAACAAAAAAACCTCTTATTTCGATAAGAGGTTTTTTATTTCTAAGACGTTAAATTATGTCATTACTCTTATTTGCAAACCAAAATCTTAAGGTAATACTCGATGTAAGGTAGCAAAACATTGTTGAGCTTTTTCAGTGGTACAAAAATGAATGGTTCTCGGATTAGTCCATTGCACAAAGTATTGTGAAACTTCGCCAGTTTGGTCTTCCTGATGGCCTGAACAATCAGTGGCGTTATTGTCATACTTGATCTGTAAGACCAGTGCCGGCAATTGTTCTTTCGAGTCCTGTGGCGGCTGATAATCATAGAGGCCTGAAGACCATTCCTGACCACTATGGATAACCACTTCATTGTCGCCACGAAAATTATAATATTCGACACAGGCTTTATTCTGTGGAATTTCCATGCCCCATAAACCTAAAATTTCAGGGCGTAAAAACACGCGAATCGGATTGCTATTTTCATCTTTCTTGGCAGCAGTTTCACCTTGTGCGTTATTGGTTTCTGCTGTTGCTATGCCACTCATCAATAAAAATAAAAAAGTCGCGCATAATGTTTTTTTCATAGATTTTTAAGCCATACATCTTTATTGCTAACTTAGCATATTTCTATGCAAAATCATTAAGCTATAACGATATATAACAATCTAGCCGGAGATTTTAAAGTCTGCATAAATCATGTGCTCACACTAAATATTATGAATGCTCCTAAAGCGAAGCTATTTTTGATAGATCAGCTCAGTTAAACCTTTAAAATTGCTATTTTTTAACAAACCGATGAGGTGAGAAGTGAAATACAGAATAATTAAGCGATCATATTTCAATCAATTTTTTGCTCGACTTGCTGCGGTAGACCATATACAAACAGTAAACCAATTAAAGTTGAAGCACCTGCCAACATAAAGATCGTTTCTCCTCCAAACAATTCCCAGTAATACCCAGCCAAAATACTGCCTAAAGCGACTCCCATTCCCCACATCGTGCTATAAAGCGCCTGCCCTCGGCCTTGCTGACCTGCAGAAAAATTCTGAAAAATAATCCGCATCGCGATCAAGTGAAATAGACCAAAACTCAAGGCATGGATGGTTTGTGCACCGAACTGTATCAGCAGGCTCTCGGGATACATCCCTACAACCACCCAGCGCATTCCGGTCATGAGCAAACATAATGAAACCAGAAAACGCCAGGAAAAACGGTTGAGAAATAAATGTGCCACCGCAAACATGATAATTTCAGCCACCACCCCGACTGACCACAAAAAACCAATTTGCGTGGTACTAAAACCTGCTTGGTTGAGGAAATTGCTGTAAAAACTGTAAAAAGGTGCATGAGAAAACAGCATGACAAATTCGATCAGAAAAAAACTTGCTACCACTGGGCGTTTTAAAATGGGCCAGAGCGGTTCCAGCTGTTTTTGACTGGTAGGTGCAGACTGCGGCTCCTGTATGGTAAATGCCCATAAAAAAGCCAGAAAAGCGATACACAACAATAAAATTGGCAACATTGAGATGGGAATAATTTCTAGTAAAGCCCCAATACCAAATACCCCGACGATAAAGCCGATAGATCCCCATTTGCGTACCCGACCATACAATTCACTGCGTTTTTCTCCCAACCAGAACAAGGTTACCCCTTCAAACTGGGCCAAAATGGCATTTTGAAAGAAACTGAAAATTAACATCAGTAAGGCCACGGATTGGAAACTATTCGGAATAATAAAAATCAGCAACCAAATACAGGCTTCCATCCAGGTTGCCATTCTGACCAGCAACATGCGTTTGCCAGATTTATCAGCAATCCATCCCCAAATAAAAGGCGCAAAAAAACGAGTCACAATCGCAATCGATGACAAAATCCCGATTTCTTGGTAATTAAAGCCTTGATCCTCCAGATATAGATTCCAGTACGGCATGAAAGTACCCACAATGGAATAATAGAAAAAGTAGAATCCTGCGAGTCTGGACTGGATTGGAAGGCTTAGCATAAGGTAGTAAACACTTGTATTTTCAATTACTTAAAATTTTAGAGAGTTGTATGCAGTAGGACTAAAAAGTACTAAGTTGGAGTTCAACTGTATACAAATTAGTATACAAATCTTTTTAAACTCAATTTTTACAAAATTTGTATACTGCTCAAAAGACCATCTTTTTCGCTGATATATCATACTCTTTCGCCTCTATTCTGTCTTTCAATAAAAAACCGCCCTCTCGGACGGTTTCACTTCTGTGGTTATTCATATGTCAAAAGAAAGTATCTGCGGAGACATTGAACCGTTCTGAGAGCGCTTTGATATGACGGATATTTAACTGGCGTTTGCCATTCAAAATTTCAGAGATGACAGATTGTGTAGCAACCTCTGGCAGATCGGACTGGCCAAGATGGTGTTGCTCCATCAAGAATGCCAACGCTGTACGGCCATCACCTTGAGGTATTGGCAGATGCTCATTCTCATAAGCCGATACCAGATCACCCAATTGATGCATGAGCCCCATCAATGGATGTGATTCATCATCACCGACGAGATCAAGCAATTCATCTAATGCTTCTACAAGGGGGCTGAAATCTTCTTCTGTCTCAGGCTTAGTCAGTAATGGCGCGACATAACGCCAATGGTCAACTGCCTGTTTAAGGTTTGCACTCATCATGCCTAACCCTCCTATCTTTTATTCAAATCATATCTTATATGTAGGGTCTGTCATCAATTAGCTTGAGAAAATCTAACCTGTCCTCATTATTTTTTCATGACTAAACGCTATGTATTAAGAGATGATCAGTGGGAACAGATTAAGGATCTGTTGCCCGGACGAACGAGTACTGTTGGAGTAAC
>JAJUIK010000001.1 GCA_029267635.1 Moraxellaceae bacterium
ATACCTCTATTTTATTCAGTTGGTTATCAATTAATTCGATTGTTCTGCTGTGACGTATTCCACCACTTCCAGATTAAAACCGGACAGCGCATTAAAACGCAGCGGTGAACTGAGCAGACGCATTTTTTCCACCCCCAGATCGCGCAGGATTTGCGCACCCACCCCAATGGTCTGGTATTGCTGGGACAGGGCGGCATTGGATTTGACATTTTTTGGCTGGGTGAGTGCATCCAGAGCTGGCCCCAGATCCTGTAAATGACGCTGACCAATCCAGACCAGTACACCACGTTCACTATTGGCAATCGTACTCAAGGCACGATCCAGATTCCAGGCCGGCTGACCATCAGCCTTGTTGAGCTTTAATAAATCACGGGTCGGGTTAAAACCATGTACCCGTACCGTGGTCACGCCTTCTGCCGGATTGCCTTTAACCAGTGCCACATGAATGTCCGGATTGCCCAGTTCGCGGTAACGGTGTAACTGGAACGTGCCGTATTCAGTGTCGATGCTTTGGCTATCCAGATGCTCAACGGTTTGCTCGTTGGTCATGCGGTAGTGAATCAGGTCGGCAATGGTTCCGATCTTCAGGCCATGTTTTTCTGCAAACACTTCCAGATCCGGACGGCGTGCCATGCTGCCGTCTTCATTGATAATTTCACAGATCACAGAAGCAGGTTCCAGACCGGCCAAACGTGACAAATCACAGCCAGCTTCGGTATGACCGGCACGGTGTAATACACCACCCGGCTGTGCCATCAGCGGGAAAATATGCCCCGGCTGCACAATGTCGCTGGGTTTGGCATGTGCAGCCACCGCGGTACGGATGGTATGTGCACGTTCAGCAGCTGAAATACCGGTGGTAATGCCATCAGCGGCTTCAATCGACAGGGTGAAATTGGTGCCGTGCTGCGCGCCATTCTGATCGACCATCAGCGGCAGATTCAGCTGCTGGCAACGTTCTTTGCTTAAGGTCAGGCAGACCAGGCCACGGGCATGGGTGATCATGAAGTTGATGTCTTCCGGGCGCACGTGGGTGGCGGCAATGACCAGATCCCCTTCGTTTTCACGGTCTTCATCGTCCATCAGGATAACCATTTTGCCTGCGCGGATATCTGCAACCAGCTCTTCAACGGTATTCAGCGACATCAAGCTTCACCTTCTTTGTGTCTTAAGTGACATTTTACCTGTGTTCATTGTGGCATAGTCTAACGCGTTTTACCGGTATTTGCCTATGCTTTCACATTCCTTGAGAGTTCAATGTTATACACAGCGAGTAAGTGGTTTGAAAAGGGGCCATGCGAGAAAACCGCGAAATCTTGCTGCATGTTTGGGCAGTTGCTATCTAGAAATTCAGCTAAGTTTATGCACTTTTATGGTTGATGCGTTGAACTGAAACGTTATCACAACAACAGCCCACTTCAACGTTTTGTGTGAAATGGGCTGGAAATGTGGGATCAGGCACTTAAGTGGCAGAGAGCAAGCTGGCTTCCTGTGTATTGTGTTTTTTGCCTTTTAAGATTTCGGTTCTGAAATGCTGCAGCTGTTCTGCACGTTCGCTGTCCATGCCATTGAGCATAAAGGCATGACGGGTCAGGACATTACTTGGATTTGGCATGGCCACCAGTTGATAATTTTCACTGATGGTTTTCAGTTGCTGATTGTTCAGGTGCAGGGCACTTTCTTTGGCAATCAAATGGCCGGCCAAACGTTCAGCCGCCTGAACGGCATCCAATTGCATCGCTTCGACGGCAGTCGAGATCGCACTGCGCGTTTGCAGTACAAAGCGTTTTTCTTCGCGATAACGTTTATACAGCACTTCTGCCAGTAGCTGGAACAAGGCACCGATCATGACCAGACATTCAGCAGCTTGGGGGCGGCTGGCATCAACCGTGATGCTGGCACCTTCGGCACTAAATGCATGGACGACCTGAAAGTCTTTGCTATTCAGGTGATACTGCTGGGCACAGCGTTCAATGCTTTTATTCAGGAAAATCTGGCATAAATTAAAATACGGCACCGAAACGGATTGGTTCACGGATTCCAGTAACTGTTTTGGATCATAAAACTGAATATTGAGTGCCAAATTGTCTGCAGTAATTTCAGGAGTATTCGTTTCTGGCTGTGGCTTGCTGCTTGGTGCGTTTTTTACGGCTGGCTGGGCTTGCGTCATCATCAGCATAGCCTGATATTTCTCTTGTTCCAGTGCTTGCGTCAGCTGTTGAATCTCGTGTTTGAGACGGGCTTCATTATTGATACGTGCCAAATACTCGCTGCGACTTGGTCGGGCAATCGCACGATAAGCTAGCCATAACAGGCCATGGATCAGCAGTGACACCAAAATGGCCAGCCATTGGGTACGTAAAATTTCACCAATACTCGGTTGAATCAGGGTGATTTCAATCCGGCCCACTTTCTTTTCATTTTGCAAGGCTTCGCGGACAAAAGTTTCCCCTTCGCGGGTTTTGGCGAGACCACCCGTAGCCAGAAGTTGACCTTGGGCATTCAGAATACGGATGGAGGCGACAGAGGGGTTGGTCGCATAGCGGTTGGCCAGCAATGCCAGAGAGACCGTATTGGCCGGTTCCAGTTCTGACAGACTATCCGTCACCAGTTGCGTGGTCATGAGTTGACCCTGGCTGGCACGGTTTTCATTGGATTGATGCGTGGTTGCCATCACCAATAAAAAGGTATGCAATGCAAAACTTACAATCAGTAGGCTAGCAAATAGCCCTTGTCTAGGCGCATTCAACGTAAACTTCCAAGGCAATTATATTCAATTTCGATTATGATTCTTACAATAGTTGTAGCTCAGACCCGAGTCAATTCATGCGAGAAATCATTCTTATATCATTTTTAGGACCCGACCAGCCGAATCAGTTTACTCGATTAATGCAGGTGTTGTCCGTACATTCCTTACAAATACTCGATGTAGGCCAGGCGGTCATCCACAACCAGCTGACCTTGGGCATCGTGGTGGTCTCTGATGACCAGACGGCCACAGCACTAGCAATGAAAGAGATTCTGATTTTAGCACATGATATTGGCTTAACAGTGCGCTTTAAACCGATCTCGAGTGCAGAATACGACCAATGGGTGAGCGAAGGTGGACGCACGCGTTATATCGTGACTGCATTGGCTCCAGAACTGACAGCAGCGCACCTGCAGGCCGTGACCAATATTGTGTCTCAGCAAGGTTTCAATATCGAGACGGTGACCCGTTTATCTGGGCGTTTGTCGCGGGATCAGGACTCAACTGCGCCTCGTCGTGCCTGTGTGCAGTTCGGTTTAAGCGGGCAGATGTTCGATGCACAGGCCATGCGTGAGGCCTGCCTGAGCCTGACCAATGAGCTGAATATCGATGTGGCGGTGCAGGAAGACAACGCCTACCGTCGTAACCGCCGTCTGGTCTGTTTCGATATGGACTCGACTTTGATCGAACAGGAAGTGATTGACGAATTGGCGATTGAAGCCGGTGTAGGCGATAAGGTTGCAGAAATCACGGAACGTGCCATGCAAGGTGAGCTGGACTTCCAGCAAAGTTTCCGTGCCCGTGTGGCCTTGTTGAAAGGTCTGGATGCTTCAGTATTACCCAAAATTGCCGAGCGTTTAACCGTGACAGAAGGGGCTGAACGCCTGATTTCTACCCTGAAAGCCTTGGGTTATAAAACTGCAATTCTTTCCGGCGGTTTTCAGTATTTTGCGGAGTATTTACAGCAAAAACTCGGCATCGATGAAGTGCACGCCAACATTCTGGATGTGCAGGACGGTTTTGTTACGGGTGAGGTGAAAGGGGCGATTGTCGATGGCGCTCGCAAAGCACTCTTGCTGCGTGAACTGGCCGACAAAATGGGCATCTCACTTGAACAGGCCATGGCTGTTGGAGATGGTGCCAATGACTTGCCAATGCTAGCAATTGCAGGTTTAGGTGTTGCTTACCGTGCCAAGCCGTTGGTCCGTCAGAATGCCAACCAGGCGATTTCCAGTGTCGGCCTGGATGGTATTTTGTACTTGTTGGGCATGCATGACAAAGACCTGAACCGTGCTTAAATAAAGACTTTATCAGATCAGAACGCGACTATTCGGTCGCGTTTTTTATATAAATTCAATGGACTTATCACATTGCAACAGTAGAAATTGATGATAAAAACAACGATCAAATCCATCGAAAAAAATATTTTTCTGTGTCCCAAAACAACGATTTTTTTTGTAATGACACGGCATGTTTGATGCAGTCTATATTGCACCGCCATCCTGGCTTTTTAAAAATGTAATGACAAAAGAATATGGCGACAGACTATGTCGTTTTAGAAAAAAACAAGACTTTTTTTCAAAAAAAAACGCTGCATAATGCATTGCAGAAGCGGTTCAACAGATGCAAATAGACGATTTAAACTGATATTTGAACGATGATGAAGACGCTACAAAGCAGTAGCGTGACATCTGGGACGGAGGTTTTTATGGTAACAGCGAATTTTGCGACCATGATGGGGTTGGGGCTAATCCTGGCGGCATTGACGGCTGTTTTCTTCTCGCCGTATCGT
This sequence comes from Moraxellaceae bacterium, assembly GCA_029267635.1. Lineage (GTDB taxonomy): Bacteria > Pseudomonadota > Gammaproteobacteria > Pseudomonadales > Moraxellaceae > Acinetobacter. Next base: position 4,542 of record JAJUIK010000001.1, read on the forward strand.
CACTGGCTGGGTTTCATGCTGGCGGGCATGTTGTTTTGGGGCAGTCTGGAAATTGTGCGCTTTGGGGTGCAAAACCTGTTTGAACTGCCGCTGACTTATAGTTATCTCAGCGCTTTTATGCTGGCGATGCTGGCAGGCACATTGGTACTTTTGCGTGAAGACCGCCGTGCGCAAAGAGCTTTGGCACAGCGCCAGTATATTGAACACACGCCGGTTTATGAGGATGATCAGCCCCATTGTTCTAGTCGTTAAAGCTTCAAATTGAAGTCAAATGATAAAAAGGCGCCGCAATCAGGCGCCTTTTTTGCTCAGTGAATATCATTACAAAGCCATACTGTAAAAATCACAACTTATGTTAGGATGAGCGCATCCATATTTCTAAAATTAAAATAGGCTTGAATGTCATGAAATTTTCTTCGATTCCTGTCGTGAAATTGCCACTGGTGGATGTCAGCACAGATCCACTGGATTTGTTGGTGATGGGTTTGGTGCTCAGAATGAAACAGCTGGCACGTACCAGTGCCAAATTTATGGAATTGACCCATGACCGTCAGTTCCGCATCCAGATTGGAACCGAGCAAGGCATGGCGCGTCAAATTATCGTGAATCAGGGACAAGTGGATACAGTCAGCGGTGCCATCATCCCCGCTGATTTTACGGTACAGTTTACCGATAGCGAACAGGGTGTGAAAACACTACTCAAGGGTGATCCAAGTGCCTTCATGACCGGTATGCAAAATGGCAGTATCAAGATGGAAGGTGATTTTAGCCTGCTGGTCTGGTTTAACAAAGTGGCCAAGTTGATTCCGCCAAAATTGCCGGCACCGGTTAAAGAAAAAGTGACCAAAGTGCGCCGTTTGATTAAAGCCAAAACTGGGCGTTAATGAATGTTTTGAAAAACTCCAGACTCAGCATCTGGAGTTTTTTTATGGCTGAAATAGTTAAAAAACCGAGCGGTATTATTCCACTTCCAGATTAAACGTGACTGGCCCATCATTGACCAGATGCACTTTCATGTCGGCGGCAAAAATGCCGGTTTCGACCTGCGGGAATTGTGATCGGGCATACGCTACCAACGCTTCATATAAAGCTTTGGCTTCTGCTGGAGGCATCGCTGGGCCAAAATCCGGGCGTAAACCTTTTTGTGTCTGTGCCATCAGGGTAAATTGCGACACCAATAATATCGCACCGCCTGCCTGCGTCACATTCCAACCCATTTTGCCCTGTTCATCGTCAAAGCAGCGGTATTTCAGGATTTTGTCTAGCAGTTTTTGCCCTTTTTCAAGGGTATCTTCTTTACCGATGCCTAAAAAAACCAGCAAGCCCTGAGCAATCTCTCCTGTGGTTTCACCCTCAACCACGACTTTGGCTTCTAATACCCGTTGCAACAATGCGCGCATGATGGACTGTCGTTCTTAACTATTTTTGATGTGCCGAATTGTAGCAAACTTCAAAGAATATATTGATCAATGTGGACCAGAGACCGTGGCTGTTTACAGGGCCGTGCGAGACACTCTAATTGGACAAAGCGCTCTTTAAGTACAAAATTTATGCTTTAATGCAGACAGCTCAGCAAATTTGGTCGTGCATATGGCTGCCATCATCCAATCCTTACTCGATACCGATCTGTATAAATTCACCATGTTACAGGTGGTGCTGCACAAGTTTCCGCAAACGCACAGTGTGTACCATTTCCGTTGTCGTAATCTGCAGGATACGGTTTATCCGTTGTCCGACATTTTGGATGATCTCAACCATCAGCTGGATGTGCTCTGTCAATTACAATTCAAAGAAGACGAGCTGCAATATCTACGCAACTTGCGTTTTATCAAAAGTGACTTTGTCGATTATCTGGAGTTGTTCCAGCTCAAGCGCCGTTTTATTCAGGCCAGTATTGATGATCAAGGACGGCTGGATATTCGGGTCGAAGGCCCAATGCTGCAGGCCATGATGTTTGAAATTTATGTGCTGGCTATTGTCAATGAACTGTATTTTCGCCGTATTCGGACGCCGGAAGTGCTTGCAGAAGGGGAAGGTCGTTTACAGGCCAAATTGCAGCTGATGCAACAGTGCGAACAGCAGCAACAGCCGGATGAACCGCCATTTTTGGTGTCGGATTTTGGTACGCGCCGTCGTTACAGTTTTGACTGGCAAAAGCATGTGGTGCAATCGTTTCATGAAACTTGCCCGAATGTGTTTCGTGGCACCAGTAATGTATTGTTGGCTAAAGAATTGGGCATCACACCGATCGGCACCATGGCGCATGAATTTTTACAGGCATTCCAGGCGCTGGATGTCCGTTTGCGCAATTTCCAAAAAGCGGCGCTGGAAACCTGGGTGCAGGAATATCGCGGTGATCTGGGCATTGCCCTGACCGATGTGGTGGGCATGGATGCATTCCTACGCGATTTTGACCTGTATTTTGCCAAACTGTTTGATGGTTTACGCCATGACAGTGGTGATCCGCATGTCTGGGGGGACAAGGCCTATGCCCATTACCGCAAACTCAAAATCGACAGTAAAACCAAAATGCTGACTTTCAGTGATGGATTGGATCTGCCCCGTGCATGGGAGTTGTATCAATACTTTAAAGACCGTTTTCAGGTCAGTTTCGGCGTGGGCACCAACCTGACCAATGACATGGGACAAGCAGCCCTAAATATTGTGCTGAAACTGGTGGAGTGTAATGGACAATCGGTGGCGAAAATTTCCGATAGTCCAGGGAAAACCATGAGTACCAATAATACCTTCCTGGCCTATTTGCGTCAGGTGTTTCAAATAGATGAAGCACATTGATTTAAACCCGCTATAGCTGATTTTCTGCGAAGACCTGACAAAAAATCAGAATGGCGGACAAAGTGCTTATGCTAAGATCAGTGCTGAAGTCTGCTGAAAAACTCGAATAAATGATATGACCCGATCTGTTCCCCATTTTCCGTTGCTGATTGAAGCAGAAGATTTGCTGCCTCACCTGGACCATCCTTTGCTGCGTATTGTCGATTTAAGCCGTCAATCGGTTTATGAACAGTTGCATATTCCGCATGCCATACATCTGAAGCCGGGAATCTTGCTGCAGCAGGAAGACAATGCCACCGGAATGTTGCCAGATCAGGCGGGTTTACAGGCACTGATTGAGGTACTGCAAATTTCTCCTGAACATCATGTGGTGGTGTATGATGATGAAGGCGGTGCCTGGGCTGGTCGTCTGATCTGGAATCTGCATTGTCTGGGTTTCTACCGGACCAGTTTATTAAATGGCGGTATTCATGCCTGGCTGGGTGCAGGTTTCCCCACCTCGGCCGATAACGAGCCGGTTGAACCGGTCACGGATTTGGTACCGGTGAATCTGGAGCAGTTGCATCAATACCGGGTGACTTATACCGAGTTGCAACAAAAAGTGCAGCAGGGCAGCGTGCAACTGTGGGATTGCCGTACGGAAGAAGAATATACTGGTGAGCGTTTGGCTGCACGACGCGGTGGACATATTCCGGGTGCGCGTCATTTTGAATGGAGTACTGCCCTTAACCGGCAAAATCATTTAAAATTGCAGCCCTTGGAACGCACACGACAGCGCTTAGAACAATTAGGCTTTCAGTTGGATCAACCGGTAGTGGTGTATTGTCAGTCTCATCACCGTTCAGGCCTGGCCTATATTTTGGGCCGCTTACTCGGTTGGGAGATTCAAGCTTATGATGGTGCGTGGAGTGAATGGGGCAATCGCCTCGATAGTCCTATTATTACCGGAGAGTCGCCATTTTGAGCCTTACCTCACTTAAAAAACGCCTGTTTATTCACGCCCAGCGCGTGGTGCCACAACATCAGCTGAGCCGTGTGATTGGTAAGGTCGCGGCCAGTGAAAATCCCTTGGTAAAAACCGCGGTGATTCAGGCATTTAAAAATAAATATGGTATTGATTTATCTATTGCCGAAGAAAGCAATGCGCTGAAATATAAATCATTTAATGAATTTTTTACCCGTGCCTTAAAGGATGGTATCCGTGTGGTTGATACTGATCCGACCAGCATCGTGTCTCCGGCAGACGGGGCAATTTCCCAGCTGGGCAGCATTAGCGAGGGTGATATTTTTCAGGCCAAAGGACAAAGTTTTTCCGTGGAAAAACTGATCGGTGACCCGCAACTGGCGCAACCTTTTAAAAATGGCCAGTTTGCGACAGTTTATCTATCACCGCGTGACTATCACCGTGTGCATATGCCTTTTACTGGAACCCTGACCGAGACCCTGTATATTCCGGGTGAACTGTTCTCGGTGAATCAGACCACGGCAGAAACCGTGCCGGGACTCTTCGCCCGCAATGAACGTATGGTTTGTCTGTTTGATACCGAACTGGGCCGTATGGCGGTGGTTTTGGTCGGTGCCATGATTGTCGCCGGCATTGAAACCGTGGTGACCGGTAAGGTCAAGCCAACGGGGCGTCTGGAGCTGAACCAGCATCAGGTACGATTGGAAAAAGGTGCAGAACTCGGCCGTTTCTATCTGGGATCTACGGCCATTGTGCTGTTTGAGCAAGACAAAATGACCTGGGATGAAAAATTCAAGGCCAATTCTGTGGTGACGATGGGCGAGGCTCTGGGTCATACTCGCTAAGCCGAGGTCAGATAAAAAATGCGCCATCAGGCGCATTTTTTTATTTTGGATTTTATTCAGGTGTGCAGTACAGACGTTTTTTTGGAAAGATGACTTTGAAGGTCGCACCTTCATTTTCTTGTGATTCTACTTCCAGATGAGCGCCGTGTTGCATTAACACGTGTTTGACAATCGCCAGTCCCAGACCGGTGCCGCCAGTTTCGCGACTGCGTGCACTGTCGACCCGGTAGAAACGTTCAGTCAGACGTGGCAAATGTTTCGGATCAATACCAATACCGTTGTCCTGTACGCTGAAACAGCCATGATCATGTTCATCACGCCAGCTGATGGTAATGATGCCGCCTTTCGGCGTGTATTTAATGGCATTGGTAATCAGGTTGCTAAACGCACTGGCCAGTTCCACATCGGAACCGATCAGGTCACAATGGCTGTCAATATCCAGATTCAGCGTGTGGCCATAATCGACATTGTAGGCCTGGGCATCATCAAACACCTGGTTCATCAATACCCGCATATCGATAATCTGGTTTCTGCTGGTGGTGGTCTTGTTATTTTCCAGTCGTGACAACATCAACAGGTCATTGACCAAGGCATTCATACGTTTGGTTTGCGCCTGCATCTGTTCAAACGCACGTTTCCAGCGCGGGTTCAGGTCTTCCTGATCGGTAAAGGTTTCGATATAACCGCTGAGCACGGTCAGCGGCGTGCGCAGTTCATGCGACACGTTATCGACAAAGTCTTTGCGTACCTGCTCCAGCTTATGCATGCGAGTAACATCATAGGCGACCAGCAGACGGCTTTCACCACCAAAACGGGTCAGCTTGATTTGGACATAGCGGTCCTCAAACATCGAAGATTGTACTTTGATGCCATCCGGCGCCTGATCAATATCATTAAAATAGTCAATAAAGATTGGCTTGCGCAAAATAGTCAGGATATTGCGTCCGCGATCTCCCGGTTGAAATCCGAGCAGTTTCTCGGCAGCCGGGTTCCACCATTCCAGTTGATGCTGGTCATCAATCAGCACCACCGCTTCGGCCAAGGCCACCAGTGATGATTGGGCACGGTCAATCAATCCGACCATTTCCGCCTGTACAATCCGTTCCTGGCGTTGTGCGCGATAGACATTAAACAGCAAGGCACCCCAGATCCCGCTTAAATTGGGCGGAGCATCATAGGGACGATAGGAAATCCAGTCATTGACCAGGTACAACGAACGCATCTGCAGGCCAATAAAAGCCGCAAAGCCGAGCAGGATACACACCCAAAGGTACCCGATCCCGTAACCAATAAAACCTGCAATGACCAGAAAAAAAGTCAGTAAACGTAAGTCCTGTTTGGCATAGGTCCACAAACTGCTATGACGGGTTGACTGATGGTCGCGAGCCAGTTCAGGGACGGGATAGGGTTCATACATAAAGCGATTTTAACCTGCTGCTAAATCTGCACGGGTTGAGAAACGGTAGCCGGTACCGCGTACAGTCTGTACAAAGCGATCGACACCAAACGGTTCCAACACTTTGCGTAAACGGCGAATATGCACGTCAATGGTACGATCTTCAATATATACGTTACCACCCCAAACCTGGTCAAGCAGCTGGGCACGGGTATAGGCACGTTCAGGATGGGTCATAAAGAACGCCAACAAGCGATATTCGGTCGGCCCCATATCCAGAATGCTCTCGCCAAAACTGACGCGCTGGCTCACTGGATCCAGAATAAGGCCATTCGCATCAATGGTTTTTTCTCCGCTCAGCGCATTGGCACGACGTAACACTGCTTTGATGCGCGAAACCAGTTCACGTGTCGAGAACGGTTTGGTCATGTAGTCATCAGCACCGGCATCCAGACCCTGAACCTTGTGATCTTCTTCACCGCGTGCCGTGAGCATGATCACCGGAATTTCCGCCAGGTTGTCATCACGTTTTAAGCGACGGCACAGATCCACACCGCTCACACCGCCTGGCAACATCCAGTCAAGCAGGATAAGCGCAGGACGTTGGTCGACAATCATTTGATGCGCTTGTTTGGCATCCTCGGCTTGTAAGCATTGGAAACCGGCCATATCCAAAGAGGTATGGATCATTTCGCGAATGGGAAGCTCATCATCGACGATTAAAATATAGTCATCTTTCACAGCGCACTATCCTATAGATGATAACGGTGGACCCGTTTTTTATTTATGACAGGCTTATTACAAAGATTAATTATGACAGTATCATTGCAATCAATCCGGGTACAGAAATTTTCCGTCATATTTATGCTAAAAATAAACAGGAAACGTGCCAGTGAATAGAGCTGGTTTTAAGCATTAATGTTTATTAATTCATCAGCTTAAACTATATAAATCCTGCAGGATTGGGCGAGTGATGTTCAACCTGATATTTATTTTCCCCACAGAATTGAAGAGCCAATAAAAAATAGCAGCGGACATAAAATTTTTGCGATTCGATGGGAAAACCAAGCAATAACGCAAAGAACACAAGAGGCAACCACACAATCTAGTCTCTGTATGGCCTTTGATTGACAGTGCAAAGGGGCAAAACTATAGTGGCGCGAATGTTGCGCCGTTGCTGACCTCCGGTGCGGATCGAACTAAGGATCACGAGTGAAAACGTTTCATCAAAAAGTCGCTGCCATTACCGGAGCGGGTTCTGGCATTGGCCAGCAACTGGCGTTGTTACTGGCCCAGCAGGGTTGTCATTTGGCCTTGAGTGATGTCAATGAACAGGGGCTGTGCCAGACACTAGAACTGCTGAAAGGCACGACGGTCCGGGTGACGCGACACACGCTGGACGTGGCGGATCGGGCAGCGGTGTATGCCTGGGCGGAACAGGTGGTTCGTGAACATGGGGCCGTGCACATGATTTTTAATAATGCTGGTGTCGCGTTGGCCTCCAGTGTGGAAGCGGCAAGCACTGAAGAACTGGAATGGATTTTTGGTATCAATTTCTGGGGTGTAGTGCATGGCAGCCAGGCTTTTTTGCCTTATCTGAAACAGCAGGGCGAAGGGCATATCATCAATCTGTCCAGCCTGTTTGGCCTGACCGCACAGCCGAGCCAGTCGGCCTATAATGCCAGCAAGTTTGCGGTGCGCGGTTTTACCGAATCCTTGCGTCAGGAACTGGATCTGGAAAATTGCGGCGTCAGTGCCTTGTGTGTGCATCCTGGCGGAATCCGCACCAATATTGCCAATGCTGCACGTGTCAATGCCGAATGGGCAGCCCAGCAAAATGGGGCGGATGATTCAGTTCAGGATTTCAACCGATTTCTACGCATGCCTGCCCAGCAGGCCGCGCAACAAATCCTCAATGCCGTACTAAAAAACCGGCGCCGTGTGTTAATTGGCAAAGATGCAAAATTACTGGACATCATCCAGCGCCTGTTTCCAGCAGGCTATCAGCAGCTGTTTGTTTGGCTGATCAGGTTGAGCCGGCGTGGGGAAAAATAAGGTTGATACAAAGATAGAATCCATCCGAGTGGGAATTTTCAATTTTTAATTAAGACGTTGCCTAGATCAGGGCATGAACCGTTTTCTTTTTCCAGATCAAATGGTAATACAGGCCTTGCAGCAGACACAGGCAGACAAATGCAGTGGCATACGCGATCCAGATGCCTTTTAGGCCCCAGAGCTGGCTAAAACGGTAAGCACATGGAATTTCAATCAGGACAATCGCCATGATATTGATCAGCATTGGCACCAGCACTGTGCCACTGGCCCGCATGATGGAGGCGAAAATGGCACTGGCGCCAAAAAACAGCATGCTCCACAGCACGATAAATAACAATTGCTGGCCCAGCTTGACCACTTCAGGATCCGTAATAAACAGCGCCATCAGATACTTGGAAAACAGGTAGGCAAACAGGATCAGACCCCCAGTAATCAGCAGATTCATGCTTAAGGCGGTACGCGTTACTTTAGACAGTAACTCGGCTTTTCCAGCGCCGATGGCCTGTGCAGCAAAAATAGAGGCTGCAATTGCAATGGAAATGGCCGGAAACTGGATATAGTTCAGCACCTGATTCACTGCACCATAAGCCGCGGTGGCATCTGAACCAAAACGGTTGACTAGTCCGACAATCACCAAACCGGCCACCGACGTGGTGACCATTTGCACGCTGGTCGGCAGGCCGAGTTTGAGAATGATTTTGCTGAGTTCTGGTTGATGGCGGATATGTCGCAGCAGTGCCCGGTCTGGACGCAAGGGATGGTCGTTACGGTTCAGATAAATCGCCAGAAAGATCAACACCGCGAGATAGCCAATGATGGTTGCAATCGCGGGTGCAATAATGCCCAAGGCAGGAAAACCAAAATAACCCGCGATCAAAATGGGCGTGATGGCCAGTCCAATCAGACTGGTGAGCCCCAAGGCCAGCAGGGGGGTAATGCTGTCCCCGACACCACGTAAAATCGAGGTGTAAATCATATAGACAAACAGCAGTGGACTGCCGGCGAGCATCCACTGCACATAGGGCAAGGACAGATGCATGACGTTGGCATTCGTGCCCAGCGCCAGCAGAAGATCTTCGGCAAAAACCACGCCGAGAATAGCGATGACACTGCCCCCGATCAGGGTCATAAACAGAGTGGAACCCACCACATAACGCACCTTTTCCACATTTTGTGCACCCCAGGCCTGGCCCACCAGCACGGTGGTTCCGGCAGACAGCCCGATCACGAAGGCCAACAGGAAAAACAGAATTGGGAAAAACACCGCCACTGCTGCAATCGCATTCACGCCCAGCATTTGCCCGACAAATACCGTATTAATGGTGCCCGACAGGTTCTGTAAAATATTGGTCGCGATCAGGGGTAGCAGGAAAAACAGAAAGTTTTTCCACAGCTGTTGTGGCTGGGCAAACTGGTGTTCAGACATGGTGATTGAAGCTCCATTCCATGGAGAGATGTTCCTGCAACATAGCATAGCCGTGCTGAAAAAACAGTCGGCCTGCTGTGTTGCTATGATGCTTTTAGCACTGTGAGAGAATCTCTCCAGCGCGTTGCAAGGTCTCGTCCTTCTTGGCAAAGCAGAAACGGATCATGCGCAAATCGGACGGTGGTTGCTGGTAAAAAGCCGAAACCGGAATGGCGACAATGCCATGCTGTTCCGCCAGCAACTGGCACATCTCGACAGCATTCAGATCCGGGCGAATGGCCGTGTAATCCAGATTCTGGAAATAGGTGCCTGGAGAAGCTGTCCAGCGGAAGCGCGAGTGCTGAATGCCGGCAAGAAAGCGGTCGCGTTTGGCCTGATAAAAAGCGCTCAATTCAGTAATATGTTCCGGATGCTGTTGCATATACTGCGCCAAAGCCACCTGACAGGGCGTGGTGCCGCAGAAATTGACAAACTGATAGACCTGACGAAATAGCTGCATCAACTCGGGTGCCGCCGCACAATAGCCGGTTTTCCAGCCGGTGACATGGTACGTCTTACCAAAAGAACCGACCACAAAACTGCGTTCGCGCAGCTCCGGGAAGGACAGAGCCGACAGATGCTGCTGACCGTCAAAGACTAGATGTTCATAGACTTCATCGGATAACACCACAATATTTTTATCGCGGATCAGTTCGATCAGGTTCAGCCAGTCCTGTCGTGACCACAGCGCTCCCGTGGGATTGTGCGGCGTGTTGACAATGATCATGCGGGTTTTGTCGCTGATGGCATCCTTCACCTGCGACCAGTCCACATGAAAATCAGGAGCTTGTAAATTCAGGTGCAGCGCTTTGCCACCGACCATTTGTACGCTCGGCGCATAACTGTCATAACTTGGGTCAAAGATGATCACTTCATCACCGACCTGAATCAGTGCCTGAATTAGACAGTAAATGCCGATGGTGGCACCCGGAGTAATGGTGATTTCATTGACCGGATCAATCTTAATCTGGTCACGCTGCCAAAACTGTGCGGCCACCTGTTCACGCAGTACCAGCAGACCATCGCCTGCTGGGTACTGGTTATGGCCGTCCAGGGTTGCCTTGCACAGGGCTTCGAGTAAGGCCGGAGGTGCAGGGAAATCCGGAAAACCTTGCGACAGGTTGAGTGCATTCAGGCGCTGTGCCAGCTCCGTCATGATGCTGAAAATGGTCACGCCCTGAGTAGGTAATTTAGAAGTAAACTGCAACATGACTGAAACCTGTGATTCAAACCCAGAAGAGCAATAAGCCGTTTATAACACATAATCCATGATCGCGCGGATCACGCCCAGCGCCAGACCAATGAAGGCACCGACCACCACGCCATTGACCCGGATCATGTGTAAATCCCCACCGACTTCATTTTCAATCTTGTCGATCATTTCACGCGAATCCCATTCATGGATGCGCTCACTGATATAACGAATGATTTTATCGCTGTACTGGTCGCTAAAAGTGATGGCCAGTCCGGTCAGACGCTGGTTGAGTAATGTGCGCACATCCTGATTATGCATCAGGTTTTCACCCAATTGCCGCAGGGCGGCACGTAAATTCAGCGCGATACCAGACTCTTCCTGCATTAAGTCCTGTTTGATGGCATCGCACAGAATTACCACGGCACCGCTGATAAAATTCAGCAGTGGCGGGCTGTCGAGTAAGGCATCCTTCCCGGCATTTAAACGCAGGCTCGCTATGCTTTCAGGATTGGCTAAATCCAGCATCAGGGTTTGCGCCCGGTCTTCAATATATTGCCGCCAAGGATGTTGCGGATCGGCCAGCATGGATTCTACTTTGGCAATCAGTGAGTCAATGCTGCGTTGTTGCAAATCAATACCGATCCAGCTGGCACTTTTCGCCAGTTTCCACACGCCTAGTTCCTTAAACAGGATACGCGTCAGCTCCCGGGTTCGCTCCGGATGATTCACTACCCAGTCATGTGCCAGATCCAGTCCGCGTTGCAATACGTCCTGATGGAAATCATTGTCGAGCACGGCACGCAGCATTTCACTGGCCAGCCGGTTCATCTGGGTATTACGCAGCCATTGCACGCTGTTGTTTTGAATAAAATCTGCAATCTGTTCCTGCCCAACAAAGTCGAAAACTTTTGGTGCAGTCTGCTGGATCACCTGTACCACCTGGGCATTATTCTGCGGATTGGCCAGCCATTGTCCCACGGCCAGACTGAGATCGGCATTTTGCAGGCTTTTCTCGACCACCTGTGGCGAGAGGAAATTTTCCTGCACAAAACGGCCCATTGACTCGGCAATACGCGCCTTGTTGCGTGGAATGATCTCGGTATGGTCACGCAGAAAACGTGGAATGGGCAGCTTGCCAAACGGATTGCGGAACAGCACGGTAATGGCATACCAGTCGGCTAGTCCACCGACCACTCCAGCTTCGGCCGAGAGCATCAGAATATGAATCAGCCAGGCATAGTCCGGCCACAGCTTGGCGCTGACGATCAATCCAAGCCAGATGACCACTACCACGATCAGGGCAAGGGTGGCAAAGCGTTTGCTGCGCTGTAAACTTGGTGAGATGAAAGGCTCGGCTGCTTGCATGCAATCTTCCTAGTGATACTGATTTAAGGGGTCTTTTTTTGCAGCGGTAAGGGTTGCAACACCTGGCCGCTTGGACTGACGCCGTATTTCGTGCCCAAAGATTGCAAGATCAGATAGGCATCAAAGGCATCCTGTGGTGCGCTTTTAGTATCTTTATAGCATTCAATGGTATAGGACACTTCAACCGGATCCAGTGTGACCACTTGTGGTACATCATAAAATGGATCAGGCCAGAATGCCGGATGACGATGATAATAATAGGGATAATAGCTTGGACTGGAGTAGATCACAGCCTGACGCGGCGGTTTTTGTGTGCGGTTGCTGGGGTCATCCAGTACCTTAAAAAAGCGGAAACCATTCAATACCGTGGTTTGTGCGGCTTTTACCAGGGTGATTTCTTCGGCAGTACCATAACTGGTATGGGCATCGGCCTGGAAGCTGATACGGTAACTGGAGCGATTCAGCGGATAGCTGGCAAAGCTGCCGAGCTGGTCAAAACTGCGTGGCTGTTTGGGTGTGGTGGCACAGCCGGATAGACTCATGGCTGCTGCTAGACCGAGCGTGATATACAGCGTGTTCATGATGAACCTCCTTCGGCGAACAGAATAAAATTCAGATCTCTGATCAGATAAAATTGAGCCGGATCATGTTGCTATGCAATCACTTGCATGTTTAGGCCTGTTGCAGCAGAAAGTTCATACCGTCAGGCCAAAACTTCAATAAGTGGACCAAAAAACAAACGCCTGTTTTTGCATGATGCCTATCGATCCCATAGTTATCAGCTGTTTAGATGACAGGATACTGGATAAAAGCATCCTGCGGATTAGGATTGGGTCACTGTTGCAGCATGCTGGCACAGCCGGCGAGGGTAAGCAGGGCGGCCAAACCGCCCGATAGGCGGAACTTGTTCATGACAGACTCCTTCGGCGGATAGGTCGCACGGATCAAGGAAGACAAGACTGAAATCAGAAACTGCTACCGGGCTGTTGTAAAAACTGCAGCTCTTGGGGCGTGGAGACACGACCTAAAATCGCATTGCGATGGGGGTAACGGCCAAAACGGTCGATGATGTTTTTGTGTCTGATTTCAAAATCCAGGGCTATCGGTTCAGCCAGCTGCTGGAAAAGGTGTAGCGCATGCTGGTGGATCAGGCGCGATTCACTGTGCATAAACGGCATATATAAAAATGCCCGCTGCGCAGGGGGTAACTGTTGGTCCAGTTGCAGGGAAACAGCTTCCTGAGCCAAAGCGAGTGCCAAGACGTCCTGGGTAAAGGCGTTTGGCTGATCACGGTACATATTGCGCGAGAACTGATCCAGTACAATAATTTCAGCCAGTCGTCCCTGCGCGTGCTGACGCCAAGTCCAGAGTTCGGCCTGGGCTGCCTGCGCATGTAGCTGCAGGAAATGTTCACGGATCAGCTGGTCAAAATGCGCTTGTTTGGCATACCAGAGCGCTTGATGTTCCTGAGCGAACCAGAAATCCAGAATTGCCTGATAATTCACCATTTTCTCAAAAAAAACAGGGCTGATCTTTAATATAATCACAATTTACCCGTGTCTTATACAGCAAGATTGTGATAAAAAATTGCCATCATAAAATCCGGTTGGTGTTGCCGTCCTGCTTGGGCATAATGTAGCAACATAAATCACGTTATACTGATTAAGCTGATGATTTTGTTTAGTCGTTCTTTTCCATAAGCGAGCACGTGTAATGAGTCAATCCCCATCGACCCCCTCTCAAGCCATATTACCGACTTGGGTGGAGCCTTCGTTGCTGCAGGGAATGTTACGTGGCATTGAACGTGAAAGCCTGCGCATGCAAAGCAATGGTTTTATCTCGCAAGAATTGCATCCGCAAACGCTGGGTTCGGCGTTGACCCATCCGCATATTACGACGGACTATTCTGAAGCATTGATGGAGTTTATTACCCCACCGCAGGCGAGCATTCCGGAAACGCTACGTTATTTGACCGATATTCATGCCGTGGTTCATCGCCATTTGCAGCATGAGGAAAAACTCTGGCCACTGTCCATGCCGTGTATGCTGGATGAAGACGAAGACAGCATTCAGCTGGCGCAATATGGCAGCTCCAATATTGGCCGTTTTAAGACCCTGTACCGCCGTGGTCTGGGCGTGCGTTATGGCCGCCGCATGCAGACCATTTCCGGTGTGCACTACAACCTGTCTTTTCCGGATCACCTGTTTGAAATGCTGCAGCAGCATGAGACAGATGAGAGCTTAAAAGCACTGAGTTTGCAGGATTACCGCAGCCATCGTTACTTTGGGCTGATCCGTAATTTTATCCGTTTAACGCCACTGGTGATGTTTTTGCTGGGGGCCAGTCCATCGGTGTGCCAGTGTTTCCTTGCAGGACGTGAGCATCACCTGTTACCGCTCTTGCGCGGAACTTTATTCCTGCCGTATGCCACCGCGTTGCGCATGGGGCGTTTTGGCTATCAGAATTCAGCTCAGAAACAACTCGGCATTCACTATAACAATTTGCAGGGTTATCTGGCGGGACTGCAAAAAGCGGTCAAAACACCTTATCCGGCCTTTAGCCATCTGGGCCTGAATGATGCCGCGGGTGAGCCGATCCAGATCAATGATCATGTGCTGCAGATCGAAAATGAATATTACAGCCTGGTGCGTCCAAAACAGGTACCGCAAGCGGGTGAGACGCCGTCGCAGGCACTGGCCAACCGTGGTGTCGGTTATGTCGAATTGCGTGCGGTCGATGTCAATCCGTATAGTGCGATTGGTATTGATGAACATGCAGCCGGTTTCCTGGAAACCCTGGCCTTGTATTGTTTACTGGCCGACAGTCCAGACATCCAGCCAGCCGAGCAGGATCAGATCGAGAAAAATCAGGCGGAAGTGGTCAATCATGGTCGCGCGCCAAATGCCAGTATCCTGGAGCAGGGGCAATCTTGTCCGATTGAAGAGTGGGCGGCGCAGTATGTCACTACAATGCAACCTTTGGCTGTTTTACTAGACGCCGCTTATGCGACTGATCTGTATAGCACGGCATTAGGGGTAATGCAGCAGCGTATTGATGAAGTGGACCTGACCCTGTCGGCGCAAATGATTGAAGACACGCTGCAACAGGGCGGAACCTGGGCTTTCGGTAGCTATATGGCCCAAAAGCATGCGCTTGCCTATGAAGCGCATGTGCTGGATCCGCAAACTCAGGCCTATTTCGATGCACTGGCAGAACAGTCCTTACAGCAACAACAACAACTCGAGCAGGACAACAGTCTGAGTTTTGCAGACTATCTTGCCGCTTATCGATAAAAACTAGAGGAATATCCATGCAATGGAGTTATCGCTTGGTGAGCGGTCTACTGGTCTGTGCCAGTGTGATCGGTATGGCTTTTGCACTGTATTTAGAGCATGTGCAGGGCCTGGAACCTTGCCCCTTATGTGTGTTTCAGCGCGTGGGTTTAATCGCAATGGGGCTGATTGCCCTGATTGCCCTGATTCATAATCCGGTTTCCAATGCTTTTAAACGTTTTTATGCTTTTTTAGCGACTTTGGCGATTCTCTGGTCAGCCGGGGTGGCGGGCCGTCACGTCTGGCTGCAGTCTCTGCCACCGGATCAGGTGCCTAGCTGTGGCCCGGGGCTGGATTATTTAATTGAGGCGTTGCCGTTAAAAAGTGTGATGCAGCAAGTGCTTTCCGGTTCCGGTGAATGTGCCGTGGTCGACTGGACCTTTTTGGGCCAATCCTTACCGGTGTGGTCACTGCTATTTTTTATCGTGTTGACCTTATTGTGCGTATGGCAGCTGATTCGTAATTATCCTTATGGCAAAGCCGCACGGAAAAAATAACCTGATCATGCTAAAAACAGCCAACTTCGTGTTGGCTGTTCTGTTTTTGGTTAGCTAAGTTTCGACAATACCACGCAGATTTTCCCTGTTACGCTGCTCTAGCTGCACCAGATATTCATGCATTGGCTGTTCGTCAACTTCTTCATTTTCTGGGTAAAACCATCGGGTAATCTGTTCGGCCACGACTGAATGATACTGAATTTCAAAATGGTTCAGGCCATAGAAAATGGCCTTATGCGATTCAGGTACTTTTAGCTGAAATCGTGGATTGGGATGTACGCCGAGCGCACTTTTCACACTGACCAGATAATCGCCCAGAATATTCAGCGCCTTGTTCTGGATATTCTGTGATTCGACCGTTCCGGCAATCAGGAAAGTATTGATATAGCTTGGCAACGGTGCAGGTTTACGCTTGTCATCCAGCAAGCCAATGCGTGCCTGCAGATGTTCCCAGTCATCATCGCGTACACTGCCATGACGCAAATCCAGAATGCCATTGCTGCGGATATTAAAGGCATAGCTGAGAATTTTGACCACGGGAAGATGGCGTAATTTTTCCTGCAGGGTATGACTAAAACGCTCCAGAGCCGCACCATGATGTGGTGAGCCAATACAAACTAGATTATTCACGCGATGCATCCAGTCATGCAGATTCTGTTTACCATAAAACAGCGCACCGCGTGCCACCAGTCCGCCCATGCTGTGCCCGATCAGGTCAATACTCACGATCTTGGGATTGCGCTGAACCAGCTCCTGCAACAGATTGGCCAAGCTGCGGCCATTGGCTGAAATGCGCCGTCCGCTATTGTAGTTGAGGTAGAGCATGATGTTGTGGTCACGCTGTGCCAGCAGGCGCTCACCAATGCCACCATATTTACGATCCGACCAGTTCAGGTGATTCATGCCTAAACCATGCACAAAAATCACGATACGTCCGGCCAGTTCTCCTCTTTGCAGGCTGCCATAATGGTCATACAACACCATGGGCAAGGCCAAGGGATTGTGCTGTTCGATCAAATAATCCCCTAATATGCCATTTAACACCCCGACCAGAAAATGCAGGCCCGGTGTGAGCGTTTTTTGGTGCAGTTTGGGGAATTTCTCGACCACACGGCGCAGTCCTGGCGCGACAAAGGCATGTCCCGATTTTTGCACGATGTTATAGGACAGTTGATACAGCTTTTCAAAATGCGGCGTTTGCTGCAAATGCAGGCTGAGCTGTTCGCTCAATCCCAGAACACTTTGCAACAGATCGTGATGCAACGTCGGTAACAGCTCATCCATGCCACGAAAATTGCTGCTCACCAGCTGAGCCAAGCCTTCCAGGACATCGGCCTGGCTCGGTGGTGTGCGATCCCACTTGCAATAGGTTTCGTGCAGCGGTGTTAAACTGGGCATGGGATGATCCTAAACGTCTTGCGTTGCCTGGTACGGATTTTCGGGCTGAACTGGTCAATGATTTATACGATAGCAAAAAATATGCAGCAGCATGGATTCTCTGTATCCCGAATATTTTTATCCTACGTGTGAATCATGAAACTGTAATGTTTTTTTGTCGGATAATTCACTTTAAAAATATGAATTTCGGGTCTTTATTCGTTTTTATGGATGGATCTGCTGTCTGGCAGGCAATTTTAAATAGGAAAGTTGCGGTGCATCTGATTTATTTACATGGCTTTAAAAGTGGTCCACAGTCGATTAAAGGCCAACAGCTCAAGCAGTATTGTGAACAGTATGCACCAGAGATACGGGTACATTTACCCGATTTAAATGTCCCTCCCGTGCAGGCATTGGCACGGGTATCCGCACTGATTGAACAGCTAGATCGGGTCGCCTTGGTGAGCAGTAGTTTAGGCGGCTTTTATGCGACACAGTTGGTCGCGAAATATGGCGTACCAGCTGTGCTGATTAATCCGGCTATGCGACCATGGCAGCTGTTTCATGAGCTGTTTGCCGGACAGTTACCTTATCCGGTCACATCGACATGGAATCTGGATGAGGCGCAATTACAGCAACTGGAACAGTTGAATCAACCTTTGCTTCTGCATGCCGAAAAAATCCTGGTCTTGTTGCAACAAGGTGATGAAGTTTTGGATTATCGTGAAGCACAGCGTTATTATAGTATGCCTTTGCCTGCATCCTTGATTTTTACCGAAATTGGCGGCAATCATGGCATGGATAATTTTGCAGAAAAAATTCCATTACTACTCGAATTTTTATCGTATTCCATAGAATAAAGGAACCCATACAACGTGTCTCAATATACGGCCCAATCGCTTGAAGTTTTATCTGGTCTAGATCCGGTACGCCGTCGTCCCGGCATGTATACCGATACCACACGCCCGAACCATCTGGCGCAGGAAGTGATTGATAATGCGGTCGATGAGGCACTGGCCGGCCATGCCAACAAGATTGTGGTGACCGTGTATCAGGATGGCTCCTTATCAGTTGAAGATAACGGCCGCGGCATGCCGGTGGATATTCACCCAGAATATGGCCAGAGCGGGATTGAGATCATTCTGACCAAGTTACATGCCGGTGGTAAGTTCAGTACCGACAATTACCAGTTTTCCGGTGGTTTGCATGGGGTCGGGATTTCCGTGGTCAATGCCCTATCGAGTCGGGTTGAAGTGGAAGTGCAACGTCAAGGTAATCTGTATAAGATGGCCTTTGAACAGGGGGAACCAGTCGCACCGCTGGAAGTCTTAGAAGGGAAAACCCCGAAACGTGCTACAGGTACTACCGTTCATTTCTGGCCGGAAGCCAAATATTTTGACAGTCCAAAATTTGCCTTAAAGGCACTGAAACATAATCTGAAAGCCAAAGCGGTGTTGGCTGCCGGTTTACAGGTCATTTATATTGATCAAATCAATAATGAGAAAATCGAATGGCAGTTTGAAAATGGCCTGGTCGATTACTTGATGGATGAACTGCAAGACCGCGAGATTGTGCCGCATCCCGCCTTTGTGGCCACAGGCAATGCCGAGCGTGCCAGTGCCGAATTTGCCATCTGCTGGAATGCGGAAGGGGGCGAACAGGTGCAGGAAAGTTACGTCAACCTGATTCCAACCGCGCAGGGCGGCACCCACGTCAATGGCCTGCGTTCCGGCGTCACCGATGCCTTGCGTGAGTTCTGCGAGTTGCGAAACCTGTTGCCACGTAACCTGAAACTTTCGGCTGAAGATGTCTGGGATGGGGTGAATTACATCCTATCTCTGAAATTTCAAGAGCCACAATTTTCCGGGCAGACCAAAGAGCGCTTATCCAGTCGTGAAGCGTCCTCTGTGGTGCTGAATATTGCCAAAGATGCCTTTGCCCTGTGGCTGAACCAGAACTCTGACATTGCCATGCAACTGGCGGAAATGGCAATTTCCAAAGCCGGACGCCGTTTGAAAGCTGCGAAAAAAGTCGAACGTAAAAAGATTGTCTCTGGTCCGGCTTTGCCGGGGAAATTGGCCGACTGCGTGGGGCAAACCCGCGAAGAATCTGAGCTGTTTATTGTGGAAGGGGATTCTGCTGGGGGCAGTGCTAAGCAGGCACGTGACAAGAATTTCCAGGCCATCATGCCGATTCGCGGCAAGATTTTAAACACTTGGGAAGTGTCCTCGGATGAGGTGCTGGCTTCTCAAGAGGTGCATGATATCGCCATTGCGATTGGTGTCGATCCAGGCAGTGATGATCTGTCGGAACTGCGTTATGGAAAAATCTGTATTCTGGCTGATGCCGACTCGGATGGTTTGCATATTGCCACCTTGTTGTGTGCCTTGTTCGTCAAACATTTTCCGGCGTTGGTGGAAGAGGGACATCTGTATGTGGCGATGCCACCGTTGTTCCGGATTGATGCCGGCAAGGATGTACATTATGCGCTGGATGAGCCGGAGCTCGAACAAATCCTAAGCAAGGTGAAAAGCAAAAATCCGCAAATTACCCGCTTTAAAGGACTAGGTGAGATGAACGCCAGCCAGTTGCGTGAAACCACCATGGATCCGAATACCCGCCGTCTGGTACAGCTGGATCTGGATGACAGCCATTTTACTGCAGGGTTGCTAGATAAACTTTTGGCCAAGAAACGCTCGAGTGACCGTAAGCAGTGGCTGGAGCAGAAAGGCAATTTGGCGGATATTCCGGTTTAAATAGAAAAATGCAGCAAAAACCCGCGACTGCGGGTTTTTTAATGGCTAAATAAGTTGGAAATTAGAATTTATAGCCGACCGTTAGACTGTAAAGCATCGGGTTGACATCGACATTGCCGACTTTCACCCCATCAATTTTTACATCGGAATTGACGTCCACATAACGGATATCCGCACCCAGACTAAAATTCTGGTTCAGTTTGTAATCCATCCCGATGGTGGCTGCGACGCCGGTCGAGTTGGAAACATCCAGTTTTTGGCCATTCAACAATTTTTCATCAAAATAGTAAGTGTAATTGACCCCTAAGCCGACATACGGATTCCATTGGCCTTGCGGATTGAAATTGTATTGCAGGCTGAGCGTTGGCGGAATGTACTTGGTATTGCCGATCTTCTGCCCATCTCCATAAATATTATGTTTTGGTGCGCTACCGACCAATAAATCCACGGCCAGATTTGGCGTCAGGAAATAGACAAAATCAGTGGTTAGGGCGTAGGCATTTGATACGCTGGTGCGGGTGCCATCGTCCAGATTGCCCGGATTGTTTTTCGGTTCAATTTGGGTGATCCCGAAACGGGTCTGAAAACGGTCCAGTTCAAAACCAGCATGGGTTGAACCCATACAGCATAATCCCAGACTGAGTAGGGCAAGTTTCTTCATCATAAGCTCCATGTGCATAAGACATCCGTTATCCCAACGGACATTTCCTTGTAATTGCCGGAATCAAGTAGTCAAAAACTGTGCCAATTATAAAAATAAATAAATATCAATGGCTTATTATTTTATAAGCGGGTGGGGGTAATCAAAATTTTCAGTAAATGCTGAATAAGATCCAAATGAATATTGAGGATTTGATGAATTTTCCTTTTCTTTGTACGGTATTTTTTTTTGCATTGAAAATTGCAGATGTGGTGGAATTGATACCATCAAATTTAGTGCAGTTATGACTGAAAAAATCGGAAAATGGCGCTGATCAGCGAAAGTGTCGGCAGGACTTTTTACAATTCGCAAAGCTGGTTACACAATTGCAGACGCATCGGATATGGCATTCGCTTAAGCTAGTTCAGTTAAAAAATAATCAGGGCCTGCACTATGAATACTCAACTACTGGCCATTGCCCCCAATGATTTAGAAATTTTGTTTAATGAAGCGCTCAGCATACAGGAAATAGAAGAGGCGGCTTATATCAAGGCCAAGCTGGACTTGAAACATCATGCGCCGGTGCTGGAGATGTTGCTGACTAAAGTCCAATCCGCAGCTGAATGTCTGAACTACGCACTGGTGGCCGAATTTCCTTTTGCGGCATTGCAGGATCCGCACGTGACGGCGCATTATAATCCGGTTACCTGTGTGGTAGCGATTTCCCATGCACTGGATGAAATGGGGCTTGAGCAGTTTAAACAGCGCTATCATCCGGCACATTTGCAACAGGCCAAGCTGCTGCCTGAAGCATGGGGCAACGCTCCCGAGCAGGAACAGGCGGAGTTACTGTTAAGCTTTACCCAGCTGCAAAATTTTTATCGCATGGCATGCGAGCATAATTATGCGGTGATTAGTCTGCATAACCAGAATAACAAACCGCCTGTCCAATGCTGAAAAGGCTGAAAAATGGTTCTCTTTTGTCATTTCGTGCACCCTAAAAGCCAGACCGAAGCTTTACTATCATGGAGATATCAAGTTTTTTAGAAATGATATTTCACCAAGGCACTGACATAATTTTCTTTGGCATGATGAATGCCATATTTGTTATGCCACAGCGAGTGTTTTACCCCTAAATACAGTTTGGTTTCGGGTGAAATGTGTTGGCCGATGTTCCATTTGTACTGGGTGGTCCAGTTCAACTCGCTGGAATGATCCTGTTCAGCGCTGAACCAGTCGAGGGATCCATCCACCAGAAATTCTTCCGTTGTCACTTTGAATGGTATGGCATAACTGATGGTTAGCTGGTAGTCATCCTGCGTGAGATCATTATAGGCATGATAAAAGTTCAGGCTGGCATATTGGAAATAGGGAAGCGCTAAATCGAAGGCAATGCCGTACAAAATGCCGTACAAATAGTTGTCAAAATGTTCGCCACTTTCCCAGGTGCTGGTGATGAGTACATCCTGAACCGGACTAATCGCCAGCTTCTGGCCAGATACTTTCCCCAGGCTTAAACGTGGCGAAACTTCAAAATAGTTTTCGGTGCCACTGACCTCATTGTGGGTATGATCGAGAAATACAGACGGGTCGCCATAGTTAAGTTGGGCTGCATATTCCAGGGTGAGAGTGGTCTGTTGGTCTTTACGTGCAATCAGCTTATAATTTTCACCATACAAGCCGGTGATACTGAAATCCTGCCAAAACTGGTTTGGCCAGAGCAAAAGTGGCTGTACTGAGCAATGCACCGGCCATTAGCCATTGTGTAAATTTCATTAAGAGTATTCTCCTCCGAAAAAAGCGTTTCAAGGATACGGGTAGTCGGGTAAAAATAAAGAAAAATTTGACCAATGGGTAAAATAATTGGGTGCAACAGGCGGAAGAGCAAACGCCATGATTTTTCACCCAAAGGCTGGAGTGATTGAAAAACAAGCGGATGGCGTTATTAGGCGCATGTCACGCTACTGTATTTTTGCCGTGTTAGGGTTTTAATATTTTTTTTCAAAACCCTCTTGCATATTTTCACGGATGGCCTGATATTGAAGACATAGGGACAATTTCACTCAATCATGAAATGTTCCAAATTGAGTAAGGAGACAAGATCCCAATTCAATTTGCTTTATCCCGCAAGGGAAGAAATAGCCTGCTGAAAAGCAAGTTTAAATAACAAAAGTTTTGCACAAAAAAGATCCAGAAAATGAGGATGAGATTATGAACATTGAAATCCGTACCGACAAAAATATTCAAAATAATGAACGTTTGATTAGTTATGTGCGTGCAGAACTTAGTGAAGAATTCCAACGTCATGCAGAACGTATTACCCATTTTTCCGTGCATTTCAGTGATGAAAATGGCGACAAAGGTGGCGATGATGATATCCGTTGCATGATTGAAGCGCGTCCTAAGGGTTTGAAGCCGGTTGCAGTCAACCACAAAGCAAAAAATGTCGACATCGCTTTTCATGGTGCCATGGATAAATTGGGTCGTAGCCTTGAACATTTGTTCGAGAAAATTGACGATCCGCGTGGTGCCGCACCTGAGCTGGCCGATAACGATGAAGAAGCTTAAGCTTCTGTAAAAAAAGCCCTGCGGGGCTTTTTTTATGGCTGAATATCGGAACAGATATATTTCCTGCAAACAAATCTGGCATTATTCGGCATAATAGCGAAAACAAATCAATGAGAGATCGCATGTTAACTGCACAACAACAGCTTTTGCTACAAGCGATAGAAGAACTGAACCTGGATCAGGTTCAGCGTCTGCTGGCCGATGGTCTGGATCCAAACTTTATCGATGCTGAAAAAGGTCCACCGGTGTCGATTGCCTGTGATGGTTTATTTCAGTGGTGGGAAAAAGTCTGCGATGCCTATCAGTCTGAACATCCCATGTCGGAGCAGGAAAAGCAGGATGACTTAAAAGTTCATCTGGATATTCTGGAAGCCTTGATCCAGGCCAAAGCCAACCTGCATTTGTGGGATGCAGAAGAGTTATATGGCCCACTTTGGGATGCGGCCAGTGCTGCCTGTGCACCTGTGGTACAGCGCCTGCTAGATGAAAATGTCGATCCCAATAGCAAGGATGACGAAGGTTTAACTATTTTATCCTCGATCAGTGATTTGTTTTTTGACTGCGAATTTGATGAAATCGACTGGTCACAAGCGCTCGCTGAAGAAAAAGAGACTTTGCAGTTATTACGTAGCCGTGGCGCCAAAATGTCGAAAGAATTAACGTAAAAATTGAGTAATCACATGAAAGCTGTGCAAATAACTACTATATGCATGCTGGCGTCACTCAGTATGAGTGCCATGGCAGCCGAATTCTCTTTTGACCGTCCGGGTACGGGATTCAGCACCGGTATTACACCGGTAGGTCAGCTGGCGTGGGAGCAGGGGCTACCTTCTGCGACGTATAATGAAGCATATGTCGATGGCATCAAGGAAAGAACCCTCACCTTAAATGGCAATATGTTGTTGCGTAGCGGTCTGGCAGAAGGTCTGGAATTGCAGTTGGGCTGGCAGGGACCTGTTTGGACAAAAACCAAACGTGCGGGACAGACCCAGGAAGATGACGGTTTGGGCGATGTCAGCATTGGGATAAAAAAAGCCATTGACCTGAAAGATGACAAACTATCCTTGGCTGTTTTGGCTCAAGCCCAGCTGGCAACCGGAAATGAAGGTTTTTCTGCTGAAGATGATATTTATAGCCTGGGCTCGGCACTGGCTTATCAATATGATGACCTGATCACGACCTCCATGACGATGCGTTATGAGCTGCAGGATGGTGGTTGGGCAGTAACAGCGGTTCCGACCATTCAATATAAGATTGCAGGAAACTGGTCCGGATTTTCCGAGTTTGTTTATCGCAAAGCGGAAAGCCAGCCGGATGAAACCTCGATTGCTTCAGGCGTGATTTATGCACTGAATGAGCGTGCCCAGCTGGATGCCAGTGTAGGGGCAGGGCTGAGTGGAAATCGTCCGGACTATCAGGGTGGTTTGGGTGTTTCTTTCCTGTTTTGATGACTTGTGATTGGTCATGTCCCTCAATACGCTTCAGCCTAAAGCAAGTTTTGCATCTCTGTTGTCTATTGTCCTGAGCATCAGCCTGTGGCTGGTCTCGGGTTTTGGGCATGCAGAAAATTCTTTGCTGCATCCGGAACAGGCATTCCGTTTTTCGGTTGAATCCAGCAGTGAACGTCAGGCGCAGCTCAGCTGGCAGATTGAACCGGATTATTACCTTTATCAGCATAAGCTCGAGGTCAAGCAGGGGACACAACCACTGCAGCTCAAGTTGCCTGCAGCCGTCGCACAATATGATGACAACTATGGCCACAGTCAGGTCTATTACCAACAGCTACAGATTCAGGTTCCCGTACAGGCTTCAAAGACCTATCAGGTGACCTGGCAGGGTTGTGCCAAGGACCGCATTTGTTATCCGCCACAAACCATTCAGTTCCAGACGGATGTGGATGGTTTGGTCAGTATGCAAAATCAGATGTTAAGTGGACAGAAACGCTTACTGGATCTTACTTCTTCTAATGTTTCTGATTCTGTCCAGCCACAAGCAGGCAATTTAAATCCATCTCCTGCGCTTGCAGAAAATCCATCCATTGAAGAGACCAGCAGTGCACAGGATCAGGTCTGGTTGCAGCAACTGGCGCAGCATTCTTTTACTTACGGACTATTATTGTTTTTCGGCTTGGGTATTTTGCTGGCATTTACCCCGTGTTCTTTGCCAATGCTGCCGATCCTAACCTCATTGCTTGTGCGCGAGCACAAGGGCTTAAAAGCCTGGATGATTGCCTTGGTGTTTGTGCTGAGTATGGCGGCAGTTTATGCAGTTTTGGGTTTGATTGCTTCATCGGCAGGGTTGAATTTTCAACGCTGGTTGCAGCAACCGGCCACACTGATCGCCTTTAGTTTGCTATTTGTACTGTTTGCAGCCAATTTGTTTGGCCTATTCGAAATCAAATTGCCGCAAGCTTGGGTGCATCGTCTGGATCAGGCACAATCGTTACAGCAAGGCGGTACTTTGCTCGGCGCCAGTGTCATGGGCGTGATTTCAGCCTTGCTGGTCGGGCCATGTATGACGGCACCCTTGGCAGGTGCGCTGCTGTTTATTGTGCAAACCCAAAATCAGTGGCAGGGCGCATTATTGCTTTTTGTACTGGGTTTCGGCATGGGCATGCCTTTATTGCTGGCCAGTGTGCTCGGTTCCAGAGTTTTACCCAAAGCAGGTTTGTGGATGAACCAGATCAAGGTGATTTTTGCCTTTATCATGCTTGGGTTGGCTTTGTATTTTATCCGTCCTCTATTGCCGGCCGCGCTGTTGCAAGTGTGCAGTCTGTTACTGGGTCTGGGCTTTACCCTCTATCTAGTACAGCGTTTTAGACAGCATACGGGAGGCTTAAGAGCGATTTATTTGTTGGTTTTAATGCTATTGATGCCTTATTTGGCTTATAGCCAATATCAACAGAGCCAGCGTTATTTGCTTGTCCATCAGCAACAGAATGTTTGGCATGTCGCACAAACAGCTGCCGAGTTTGAGCAGTTATTGGCTGCAGCGCCCTCCGGTCAGCACGTGATCATTGATGTCTATGCCGACTGGTGTGTGGCCTGCCAGCCGATTGAGCAACGGATTTTAAAAGAGCCTGCTGTACAGCAAGCCTTGCAGCCTTTTTATCTGATTAAACTGGATTTAAGCCATTATGATGCATCGCATCAGGCACTGCTTAACCAATGGCAAATTTTAGGTCCGCCGACCTATTTATTTTTAAATGCCGAGCATCAGGAACAGCGTGCATTGCGCTTAACAGGTGCTTTTAGCAGAGAGCAACTGTTACAACAACTCGGCAAATTATAGTTTTCCACCGAAGTGTTTTGCCATTTCATGACAAAATCGTTCTGTTTTTGCAACATAGTGTGTTAGCAATTCGGGTTATTTTCACATGTTTAATCTTCTAAATTATGTCAGGTAGATCAATAAACACCTTTAGAGATTAGACATGAAATTATTACATATCGACTCAAGTATTCTTGGTGATGCTTCTGTTTCTCGTCAACTGACCCAAGCGATCGTGGCACAGCTCAAAAGCAAACATGCCAACCTTGAAGTTGAATATTTAGATGTTGATCAACAACAAATTCCTCACCTGTCTGGTCCAATTTTGATGGGTCAAGATCCAGAGCAAAGCCAATTGGGCGAGAAACTGGTTCAACAATACCTTGATGCAGATATCATCGTGGTGGGCGCAGCAATGTATAACTTCAGCCTTCCATCGACTTTAAAAGCCTGGATTGACCGTATTTGTGTCGCAGGTAAAACCTTCCGTTATACAGAAAATGGTCCTGAAGGTTTGGCTGGCGGTAAAAAAATCTATATCGCAAGCAGCCGTGGTGGTGTGTATGGCGAGAACAGCCCAGCAGATTTCCAAGAAGCGTATTTGAAAACTGTCTTCGGTTTCACTGGCGTGACTGACGTTGAAGTGATCCGTTCAGAAGGCGTTGCAATGGCTGAACATAAAGATCAAGCGATTGCTGATGCGATGGCAAAAATCCAAGCACTTTAATTTTTTAAAAGTGTTTTTTAAAAGGTCAGCTGCGGCTGACCTTTTTTATTTCTAAGCTAATCCTGATCAAACCGATGGGTAAATTCAGCCAGATCAGCCAGTGCCTGTCTAGCTTCTTCAAACCAGGCATTAAACATCATGAAATTATGCCACATGCCGGTATAGAGCTTGAAGGTCACTTCGACCTGCACGGCTTCAGCGAGTGCTTTAAAGCGTTGTGCATCATCCAGTAAAATTTCTTTGGAGCCAACCTGCACCAGCGTTGGCGGTAAGCCGCTCAGATCGGCAAACAGTGGTGATACGCTCGGGTCTGCAGCATCCATCTGCTTGGGAAGATAATAATCAATTCCCGCTTCCAGCAATTCGATGGAAAGCAGAGCGTCATGTTCGGCATTGTAGCGCAAGGATTCACTGCTCAAGGTCAAATCCAGCAAAGGCGATTGCAGCATCAAGGCGGCGGGTAAGGGTTGCTGCTGATCACGCAAGCGTAAACTCAGCGCCAGGGCCAGACTGGCACCGCTGGAATCCCCCGACAGAATAATGTCTTTGGTCTGAATGCCTTGTTCGAGCAAGGTGAGATAAACCAGATAAAGATCATCCAGTGCTTGTGGAAAACGTACTTCGGGTGCTAGGGGATAATCGACATGCAACACCTGCATTTGAGTACGCAATGCCATATCGCTCATCAGGGCGCGATGGGTCCGCAATGAACCTAAAAAAAATGCCCCGCCATGAATATGGAAAATCAGCTGGGTAGAATGTGCTTGCGGCCTGATTTCTTCTGCAGCCAGACCAGCCAGATGCAGTTCACGGATGCGCACGTCCTGACTTTGCGGAAAGAGGCGGCTTATTTGCTCCACGGCCTGACGTAAACTTTCCGGTGGTAGATTCAGCCGGCTAGGTGCACGTACAGCCGCTTTGAGTAAACCTTCGGTGAAATATTGTTTCCACATGGGATTGATCTGCATGTTTATTCCAGTTTTTATTAATCATGCGAAGCGTGTGAAGATGGTACACGACTTATCATCTTACACTAACTAAAGAGTCACATTGCAAAATTGCATTATTGTTGTAATTTTTCAATACTGAGCGGGTCGAGTAAATGACCAGGGAAATGAGGAAACATGAAAAAACTCGCATGTGCATTGGGATTATGGGCTGCAGCCGTATTGAGCCATGCGGCTGATCCGCTCAATGGTACAGTCTGGAAGACCATTGATGATAAAACCAAGCAAGCCAAAGCCATCGTCAAATTTACCGAATTAAAAAATGGCACCTTAAATGCCAATATTCATAGCGTCCTCACCCCGGGTGAAGAAAATGCCTGCAAAAAATGTCAAGGACCTTATCACAACAAGTCACTAAAAGGTTTGACTATTGTGCATCGGTTAAAAAATGTCGGTGGGCAATCCTATGAAGGTGGCACCATTCTCGATCCGCAATCCGGTAAAACCTACAAACTGAAAGCTGAAATCGTGGATGGCGGGAAAAAACTCAACCTGCGGGGTTATCTCGGCATATCCGTGCTAGGGCGTAACCAAACCTGGATTCGGGTAAATTAATTCACTTTAAGAGATAAAAAGCCTGATGTTATTGCGATCAGGCTTTTTTATGGCTGGCGTATTTTAAGCTAGGGCACGATAGGCATTTTCATCAAAACCCAGCAGATAACCTTTTGGAGTTTGCAATACCGGGCGTTTGATCAGACTGGTGTGCGTACTTAAGGCTTCAATCAGTGCGGTTTCACTAGAGAGTGCGTGTTGCTGTTCCGCTTCTGAAAGTTTGCGCCAGGTGGTGCCTTTTTTATTTAAAATCTTATCTGCGCCGATCTCAGCGAGCCAGGTTTTCAGCGTTTCGATATCAATGCCTTGTTTTTTATAGTCATGAAATTCATAAGCCAGGCCTAACTCATTCAGCAGATCAAAGGCTTTTTTCATGGAGTTACAATTTTTAATACCATAAATTTTCAGCATATTTTATCCAGACAATACAGGTTGATTCAGCACTAGGTTAGCGAAAAAAAGCGCTGGATTCTATCTGCATGAGACTGAGAAAGTGAGTAAAAGAGCAAGGAGAGAAAAAGATTTTTAAAGTATGGATGTCATGAAATTGTCACCGATGACTGTCAAGATGCGTGCCTATAAAGGATGGTGTGATCCAGAATAAAAATAAGTCATCTAAAATAGAGAAACCCGCATTTAATCATCCTGATTATGCGGGTCTCGTTACAACGTCCATTGTCACATCCTTACGAAATAAACTAAATCATTCAGTTTATTTCTTGCGTCCTACGGCGTCCTGTCCCTTTGCTGTCATCCTGACAATATCCCTGTGCCGTGGGTGCTATATTGCCAACAAAGACACTGAATAAAAATACACAAATACGACAAAAATCGTAGGTAAAAAACCTCTATTAAGTGAACAAGTGTAAACTTATTTTTATAGCTGATAGTCAATAATCACCGGTGCATGGTCGCTAAACCATTGTTCTTTATATACCCAGGCATTGACCGTGCGTGTTTTCCAATCTGGTGAGCAAGCCTGATAGTCAATCCGCCAGCCTACGTTCTTGGCACGGGCTTGACCGCGATTCGACCACCAGGAATACAGTTCTGCTTCCTTGCGGACTTCACGAAAAGTATCGACATAACCGAGTTCATCATAGATATGGTCTAGCCAGGCGCGTTCATGCGGCAGGCAACCGGAGGCTTTCTGGTTGCCCGACCAGTTTTTAATGTCGATGCGTTTATGTACGATGTTGTAGTCACCACAGACAATGATCGATTTATTCTCTTCACGCCACTGCTTCAAAATGACCTTGTATTGTTCCAGAAAATGATCTTTGCGGGCTTGTGCTTCTTCACCACTCGATCCGGATGGCAGATATAGCGAACAGATATAAACAGGTTGTTCGAGTCCTAAATCAAATTCGGCACTGATAAAACGTCCCTGACTGTCGGCCAGTTCAAAACCCAGACCATCTTGTACAGAAACAAAAGGCAGGCGACTATAAATCGCGGTTCCAGCATAACCGGCACGTTCAGCCGGGAATAAATGCGTATACCAGCCTTCCGGTTTGAATTTATCGGTCCACTGCGCATGGGTAATGCGGCTTTCTTGCATGCAGACCACATCTGCATCCGATTGATCCAGCCATTCCAGCAAACCTTTGGTCACGGACGAACGTAAACCATTCACGTTAATTGAAACTACTCGTAGAATTTTTACATCACTTGGATAGTGATCCTTTGCTATCATGCGCAGTCATAACCTCAATTTGCAATTCGGAGCACCTCATGACAACGCCAGTGCAATTTAACCCGCAAGCTTTTATCGAACTCGCCTTATCACGTGGTGTGCTTAAATTTGGTGAGTTTACTTTAAAATCAGGCCGTGTGAGCCCTTATTTTTTTAATGCGGGTTTACTCAATGATGGTGAAGCCTTATCGCTTTTGGCACAAGGTTACGCTGATCAATTAATGCAATGCAACGATGTCGAAGTGATTTTCGGGCCGGCTTATAAAGGTATTCCTTTTGTAGCAGCGACAGCGGTCGCTTTGTCGCAAAATCATGGCGTGAGTGTGCCTTGGGGTTTTAACCGTAAAGAAGCCAAAGACCACGGTGAAGGTGGGGTATTGGTCGGTGCGGCTGTTGAAGGCAAAAAAGTCTGGATTATTGATGACGTAATTACTGCGGGCACTGCGATCCGTGAAGTGGTAACCATTTTGCAAAATGCCGGTGCGACCATTGCCGGTGTTCTGGTAGCGCTTGATCGCCAGGAACGTGGTCAGGGTGAATTGTCGGCGATTCAGGAAGTGCAAAATGAGCTGGACATTCCAGTCTATGCATTGATTACCATGAAAGATTTAATGGATTACTTGGCTGCAAAGGGTGAAACAGAAGCCTTGGCGAGAATGGAAGCTTACCGTGTGAAATATGGAATTTAAGCCTGATTGAATTAACTTGCTGATATAAGGCTATGCTTTTTAAAGACATAGCCTTATGGTTTTAGTGGCAATGATAGGTACCATTACTATAATCATTATGACAGTTCGCTGAATTGGTACCACCAGAGTGTGCAGAGGCTGCCGAAGCTACAGTTAGCAGTGATAAAATTACAATCAGTTTTTTCATTAATTTGTCATTTTTTATGTGATTAATACTTTAATAAAATATCCTGATTTTAAAATTAATTAAATATATTCATTAAGTTAAGTTTTTCTTGTAAGGCTGAGATGCAATGAGGTGTGTTATCTTATGAGACATCCGTTTACGAATATTTCAATGAAACTTCTTGTTAGGTTGGGTTCGTCTTTATTTTGCAGTAACAGGCGGTTCTTCACATTTTAAACAATTTAACAACACCCCAATTTTTTCAGCTCGACCTTCTTCCGTGATTACCCAAGGCCGATTTTGCCAGGGCGGATTATGCCGCACATGCTGTCCGTGTCCGCAGGCGAGGTCTGCGACCCAGTGATTTTCTTCATCTAAATGAAAACCAATAATGGCTTGCTGCATGGATTCCATCCGAGTAGATGCCGTATTAAATGTATAAAGCAAAGCGCGAAAAAATAATAGCTCAGGATAGGCTGAAATTTAAAAAACGCTGAGGTGAAACTTCGCTATACTTTTGCCAATTTAAAGATGAAATGAGCTTAAAAATATGCGCGTTCTTGTGGTGATGGACCCGATTGAAACCGTTAATTTAAAGAAAGATTCCACCATGGCCATGCTTTGGGCCGCCAGCCGCCGTGGTCATGAGCTGGGTTATGCTTTACAACAAGATTTGTATATTGAACACGGTAAAGCCTTTGGTTTGATTGCACCATTAAAAGTCTTTGAAGACTACAATCATTATTATGAATTGGGTGAAAAACAAAAAGAATCCATCGCAGCCTATGATGTGGTGCTGATGCGTAAAGACCCGCCGTTTGACATGAACTTTGTCTATACCACTTATATTCTGGAACAGGCAGAACGCGAAGGGGCGTGGATCATTAACAAGCCGCAATCGCTACGTGACTGTAATGAAAAACTGTTTGCCACCCAGTTCCCGGAATTGCAGGTACCGACACTGGTGACGTCACAACAAAGCCTGATTCGTGAATTTATCATTGAACATGGCGATGTCATTGTTAAACCGCTGGATGGCATGGGGGGTATGGGCATTTTCCGTTTGTTCCAGGATGGTGTGAATATTGGTTCTACGCTGGAAATGCTGACTGAAATGGGCACGCGTCCGATTATGGCACAGCGTTATATTCCGGAAATTGTTGAAGGGGACAAACGTATCCTGATGGTCAATGGTGAACCTGTACCATATTGTTTGGCGCGTATTCCGCAAAATGGTGAAGTGCGCGGCAATCTGGCTGCAGGTGGTCTGGGACAGGCCCGTCCATTATCTGAAAATGACAAGATGATTGCTGCAAAAGTGGGGCCTTTTTTGCGCGAAAAAGGGTTGATCTTTGTTGGGCTGGATGTAATTGGCAATTATGTCACGGAAATTAATGTGACCAGCCCAACCTGTATCCGCGAGATTGATGCACAGTTCGGTACCACCATTGCAGATGATTTATTTGCTGTGCTGGAAGCAGGCTTAAATAAAACCAACTAAGCTGATGTTAAAAATGGAAAAAAGACAGGTCTGCTAATGCAGGCCTGTTTTTTACTGGCTCGAAAGAAAGTCGTTTTAATCGATCAAGCGAGTGGATAGATGGGTCATAAAATTCTACTGGAATCATGAAAATAATCAGATGCTTAAAGTAAATATGTCAGAGATGTGAAGGTTTTTCGCATATTTAATTCTAAATCTAGTTTAAGATTGGATTTCTGTAGCAAAAAAACAATGAACAGCGCAATGAAAACCAACAAATCAGCTTTTCCGCACGGGCCCTTTGTGATTACAATTGGCTGTTTAAAATAATCTTAATTCCTCCAGTTTATTTAGAGTTGAAGAATTCACGTGATTGAGTCCAAACAGCACCCACCCAAACGTGTCATGATGATGGCAGCGGGTACAGGTGGGCACGTTTTTCCAGCTTTGGCAGTTGCTAAACAATTACAACAGCAAGGCTGCCAGGTTTCCTGGCTGGCAACGCCAAGTGGTATGGAAAATCGATTGCTCAAACAACATGACATTCCCATCTACCAGATTGACATTCAGGGTGTACGCGGCAATGGTCTGCTGCGTAAACTGGTCGCACCTTTTAAAATTTTAACCGCCACGCTCAGCGCTATGCGCTATATGAAACAGCTCAAGATTGAAGCGGTGGCCGGTTTTGGTGGTTATGTGGCCGGGCCGGGTGGTCTGGCTGCCCGTGCATTAGGTATTCCTGTGCTGATCCATGAACAGAATGCGGTGGCCGGCTTTACCAATATGCAGTTATCCCGCATTGCTAAAACCGTGTGTCAGGCATTTCCAGCGACCTTTCCGGAAAGCACAAAAGTGGTGACCACAGGCAATCCGGTACGTCAGGAAATTATTGATATTTTGAGTCCGTCCTGGCGTTACCAGCAGCGTGAACAGGCGGATGAACCATTGCATGTGTTGATTGTCGGCGGTTCTCTCGGGGCACAAGCCTTGAACGAGCGTGTGCCGGATGCCTTGAAGCAGCT
This sequence comes from Moraxellaceae bacterium, assembly GCA_029267635.1. Taxonomy (GTDB): domain Bacteria; phylum Pseudomonadota; class Gammaproteobacteria; order Pseudomonadales; family Moraxellaceae; genus Acinetobacter. Next base: position 38,406 of record JAJUIK010000001.1, read on the forward strand.
GAATGTGCCATTAAAAGTCTTTCATCAGTGTGGTCAGAAACAGCTTGAAGCGACACAAGCGCGTTATGCTGATGTTCCTGCTTCGTTGCAGGTTGAAGTAATGCCGTTTATTGAAGATATGGCGCAGGCCTATGCCAATGCCGATCTGATCATTTGCCGTGCCGGGGCTTTAACCGTGACCGAAGTGGCGACCGCAGGTGTGGCTGCGATTTTTGTGCCATTACCAAGTGCCGTGGATGATCATCAGACTGCCAATGCCAAGTTTCTTGCCAATACCAGCGCAGCAAAAATCTGTCAGCAAGCCAGTATGACGTCCGATAGCTTGGCAAGCTTATTAGCGCCATTGATGAATCGTCAGGTCCTGTCCGAAATGGCAGTCAAGGCACGTCAAAAAGCGCAACCCGATGCAACCCAACACGTGGTTGATCTTATTCAAGCAATGTAATTTAGAGTTCCCTATGTCTCCATCAAGTCCTGCTGATCAAGCCAAAAAATTAATTAAAATTCCGGAAATGCGCCGTATCAAGCATATTCACTTTGTGGGTATTGGCGGAGCGGGGATGTGTGGCATCGCGGAAGTCCTGAAAAACCAGGGCTATAAAGTGTCGGGTTCGGATATCAAAGCCTCTAAAACCACCGCTCAACTCGAAGAAAACGGCATTAAGGTCTATATTGGACATGCTGCTGAAAATATTAAAGGTGCAAACGTGCTCGTGGTGTCGACCGCCATTGACCCGGAAAACCCGGAAATCAAAACGGCGATTGAAACCCGTATTCCTGTAGTTCGTCGTGCTGAAATGCTCGGTGAATTGATGCGTTACCGTCATGGTATTGCTGTAGCAGGTACACACGGCAAGACCACCACTACCAGTTTGCTAACCTGTATGCTGGCAGAAGAAGGACTCGATCCGACGTATGTGATTGGCGGTTTGCTGAACCGTACCGGCGTGAACGCTGCGTTGGGTGCGAGCCGTTATATTGTGGCGGAAGCGGATGAATCGGATGCGTCTTTTCTGTTTCTGGAGCCGATGGCTGCGATTGTCACCAATATCGATGCCGATCATATGGATACCTATGGCGGCAGCTTTGATACCTTGAAAGATACCTTTATCCAGTTCCTACATAAGTTGCCATTCTATGGTCTGGCTGTGGTTTGTGGCGATGATGCCAATATCCGTGAAATTTTGCCGCGTATTGGTCGTCCCGTGGTGACCTATGGGTTTAATGAGGACAACGACATTCGTGCGGTCGATGTCGAGCAGGATGGTATGCGCTCGCACTTTACCGTGTTGCGTAAAGGCCGTGAACCACTGCGTTTGACCATTAACCAGCCAGGTTTGCATAATGTCTTGAATGCCTTGGCAGCAATTGGTGTGGCAACCGATGAGGGCGTTTCCGACGCTGCAATTAGCCGTGCGTTGGAAGGGTTTAGTGGCGTTGGCCGTCGCTTCCAGGTACAGGGCGAATTTGCACTCGGTGATGGCAACGTCAAACTGGTGGATGATTACGGCCACCATCCGAAAGAAGTCGAAGCGACCATTAAGGCGGCACGTCAAAGCCATCCAGACCGTCGTTTGGTCATGTTATTCCAGCCGCACCGTTTCAGCCGTACCCGTGACTGCTTTGATGATTTTGTTGAGGTGTTGTCGCAAGTGGATCAGCTGCTGCTGCTGGAAGTTTATCCGGCCGGTGAAAAACCGATTGTGGGCGCAGATAGTCGTACTTTGGCACGCAGCTTGCGTTTGCGCGGAGAAGTGGAACCCATTTTGATTGATCCAGTTGATGAAAACCTGCGCAATGTCCTTCAAAAAGTGTTACAACCAAATGACTTGTTATTGACCCAGGGTGCAGGTAACGTGGGGGCGATTTCGCTCGAATTGGCGCAACAGCATTTATATATAAAATAATCGCGTGATATGACGTGATTTTGATTGACCAGTTATAAAGTTTTTAAGGATATCGACGTGTCAAATGCTTCAAAATTCGGCAAAGTTGCCGTGTTGCTCGGTGGTAAATCAGCAGAGCGTGAGGTTTCTTTAGATAGTGGTAACGCAGTGCTTGAAGCATTGCTGCGTTCTGGCGTTAATGCCGAAGCCTTTGATCCACAAGAGCGTAGCGTGACCGAACTGGTCAATTATGATCGCGCCTTTATTGTGTTGCATGGTCGTGGTGGTGAAGATGGTCAGATTCAGGGCACTTTGGAATGGCTGAACATTCCTTATACCGGAACCGGTGTACAAGGTTCTGCGATTGGTATGGACAAGGTCAAGACCAAACAGATCTGGCAGGGTAGTGATCTGCCTACTGCACCCTATCGCATTGTGAATAAAGATTCTGATGTGCAAGAGATTGTGAACAGTCTGGGTTTACCGGTCATTATCAAGCCGGTACATGAAGGTTCTAGTATCGGGATGAGTAAAGTCGAAAAAATCGAAGACTTTGCTGAAGCAATTAGCAAAGCGACGGCACATGATGCCATCGTGATGGCAGAAAAATGGATTACCGGCCGTGAATTTACCATTGTGATGTTGAATGGTCAGGCTTTGCCCGTGATTCGTTTGGAACCACCACAAGATGTAGCCTTTTATGACTATGAAGCCAAATATAACCGTAATGATGTGCAATACGGCATTCCGAGTGGTTTGACAGAAGCGGAAGAAAAACAGTTACAGGAATTGGCTTTGCGTGCCTTCCAGGCAGTGGGTGCAAAAGGCTGGGGCCGTATTGATGCCATGCAGGATGCCGAGGGTAACTTCTGGTTGCTGGAAGTCAATACTGTGCCGGGTATGACCAGCCATTCCTTGGTGCCTAAAGCCGCGAAAGCAGTGGGTTATAGCTTTGAAGCGCTGTGTGTGGCGATTCTGGAGCAAACTTTAGACACTGTGGCTCACTAAATTATGGCTCAACTTCCGGCTTCCATGCGCCGAAAACGCGCAGCCATCACCTCGATTCATGATAAACCGCCAACGCGCAAGGAAAAGCTTGCCAATTTGGGCGGCTGGGTGCTGTTGCTGGTGGCTATTCTGGTGCTGGCAGTCGGGATGTATGGCCTGTACCAGGTGATGACGGATGCACGTGTGGCTGAGCTGGAAGTCGTCGGAACAAGTTCGCCGATTGAACAGCAACAGTTGCAAACGCATTTGCAGCCGATTGTGAAAGACAATTATTTCACTTCTGATCTGGAACAAATTCGTGACCGTGCCTTGGCCATCTCATGGGTGGATCGTGTGGTCGTGTCACGCGCCTGGCCCAATGCCATCCGGGTACGTGTAATGCCGCGTCACCCGATTGCCCGCTGGGGAACCGGGCGTTTGTTAAGTGACAGTGGTGATGTCTTTAGCGAGGCGGTGCCAAAAAATAATGCACAATTACCGCTGCTGCATGGACCCATCAGTCAGTCTAAAGTCATGATGCGGCGTTATAATGAAATTAACCAGTTATTTCATCCGGTTCAGTTGCGTTTAAAAGAGTTATATTTAACGGAACGGATGACCTGGTTCATGCAGTTTGATTCGGGATTGCGCGTGATCGTGGATCAGGATCAAACCATGAGTAAGTTGCAGCGTTTGAGTCATCTGGCACAAACTGATCTTAAACCGGTGTGGCCAAGAGTTTCCGCCATTGACCTGCGCTACCGTAATGGCTTGGCGATTCAGTGGAAAAATGCAAGCCCTCCAAACATTATAAATGGTCAGTTTGTTGTAACGATTGATGACACAGGCATTGCGGCTGGAATCCCGGCACAGCCATAATACTTTGCTTTAAAAGCAAGGCATTTCAGCTAAATATAAACCAACATGCAAGTGGTAGTAAGTAATGAGTGAAGCTGTTCCCTCAGTTGTTGCGATTGACATTGGGACACACAAAGTTTCAGTTTTGATTGGTAAAGTACATGCACCCGATAACATTCAAGTGATCGGTATGGCAACGGCGCGTAACCGAGGTATGAACAAGGGCAAAATCGTCAGCCTCGATAAAGTCATTGCCGCAATAAAAAATGCCGTTGCGGAAGCAGAAAATATGGCTGAATGTCGGGTACATTCAGCCTGGGTCTCTATTCCAAGTACAGAATTAAAAAGTTTTTATGCTTCGGGACGTACCCCGATTGTCAATGCCGAACATATCATCACCACCAATGAAGTGGTGCGTGCGCTGGATCTGGCCAAAGCCAGCCATGTGACACCGGATCATTATCTGGCCAGTGCGGTGCCTTTGGGTTTTGAGCTGGATGGTACCTCGGAATGGGTACAAAATCCGATCAATATGTCTGCACAAAGCATGACCGGGCATTATCAATTGATGATGTTACCCATTAGTACCATGCAAAACCTGGACCGGGCCATGAAAGGCGCCAATATTAGCGTGGAAAAAATGGTGGTGTCTTGTTTAGCCACTGCCGAAGCCAGTTTGCTGAAAGATGAAAAAGAATATGGTGTGTGTCTGGTGGATATTGGCGCAGGTACAACCAATCTGGCGGTTTATGTCGATGGTCGTCTGGCGCTGACGCGTACTTTCCAGCGTGGTGGTGAGCATGTGACCCGTGATATTGCGGCAGTGTTGCAAACTACCACCGATGAAGCCGAACGTTTAAAAATTTTACATGGTTGTGTCGATTTAAAAGTGGTGAAACCGGATCACATGATTCAATTCCAGGGTATTGATGGTCCACAAACCATCAGCCGTATTGAACTGACCGACATTATTGTGGCGCGCTATGAGGAAATTTTTGGTCTGGTTCGTGAAGAATTAGAACAGAGTGGTGCGATTCATGGTCTTTATCATGGCGTGGTTCTGACTGGAGATGCCTGCCAGATTGAAGGCATGGTGACTCTGGTCCGCCGTATGTTGGGTGTTTCCGCGCATCTGGGCAATCCACCTTTACAGGTCTATGCGGATGAACCTAATCTGGCTGCATTACGCCGTTCCATGTATGCGACCGCTGCTGGATTGTTGTTATTTAGCCAGAGCGACATGCAGGATGCCGTAGAGGAACCTGACGATGAAGAAAAACGCTCTCTCTGGTCGCGTATGAGTAATGGCTGGAATACACTACATAACAAATTAAAATCAGTTTTCTAAGATGTATTTCATTGGGATTATTGTGAGGAAGTTGTAAGAGAAAATCACTGTACTTGACAAGGTGAGTCTCGCACAGCATTCTAAAAAACAATTTTGTTTATGCAGATCAAGGCAGTATATGGGCTGAAGTGACTGCCAATATTATTTAGGAACTCTATAGGTCATGGCTTCATTTGAATTTTTAGAAGATGAACAAACCGATAATAACGGTCAAGCCCGTTTCACAGTGTTTGGTGTCGGTGGTGGCGGTGGTAATGCTGTACAGCATATGGTGCAATCCGATATTAAAGGTGTGAAATTTGTCTGTGCCAATACAGATAAGCAGGCTCTTGATCGCATGAATGCGCCATTTAAAATCCAGTTAGGTGAGCAAAGTACACGTGGTTTGGGTGCGGGTGCCAATCCGGATGTGGGACAGTTGGCTGCTGAAGAAAGCCGTGAAATTATCCGTCAGCATCTTGAAGGTGCGGATATGGTCTTTGTTACTGCCGGTATGGGCGGCGGTACGGGAACTGGTGCAGCGCCGGTCGTGGCTGAAATTGCCAAAGAAATGGGTATCTTGACTGTGGGTGTGGTGACGACTCCTTTCAATTTTGAAGGTCGCCGTCGTCAGCGTTCTGCAGAAAAAGGCATTGAAGCTTTAGAAGCGTATGTGGACTCGCTCATCATCATTCCCAACCAGCGTTTGCTGAGCGTGTATGGCGATATTTCCATGCAGGATGCTTACCGCAAGGCGGATGATGTGCTGCTTAACGCGGTGCGCAGTATTTTTGATTTGGTGGTGCGTCCTGGTCATATCAACCTTGACTTTGCTGACTTGAAAACTGCCATGAGTACCCGCGGTTATGCCATGATGGGTGAAGGCAAGAGCAGTGGTCCAGACCGTGCAGAAGATGCTGCACGCTTGGCGATTCGTAGTCCATTGCTGGATAACGTCAATATCATCAATGCGAAAGGTGTATTGATTAATATCACCGGTGGTGCAGATATCACTTTGCGTGAAACCGAAATCATTACAGATGTCGTGAACCAGATTGTGGACCTGGATGAAGGTGAAGTGTTCTTCGGTACAGTATTTGATCCGGATGCCCGTGATGAAATCCGCGTTACCGTGATTGCGACCGGTTTAACCCGTAATGCTGCAGATGCAGCAGAGCCAAAACGCACACAAACTTCTGCTCGCGCTGCAACGCAACCGAGTCAGGCCGCAGTACAAGCCCCTGTGGATGAGGATGATGTTCCAGCCATTAGCAAGCGTCAAAATGCTGAAAGTGCAGTGGCTACACCCAATGCAACGCCGCGTTCATCACCGATGAGCATTCAGGATTATTTGAAGAATCAGCAACGTAAATAATGCTGATTCGCAAGTAAAGCATCGGTTTTCTGAAAAGGTAGTGATTATCACTGCCTTTTTTTGTTTTTTATCAATGACCAAATATGCTAACGTATAGCGGTTTGTAAGTAGAAGACAGAAGTAGCATGTTGAAACAGCGTACCCTCAAGCGTGTCGTCAAGGCTAGCGGTATCGGACTGCATAGTGGGCAAAAAGTCATGATTAACTTTATCCCGCATGTGGCTGACGGGGGGATTGTGTTTCGCCGTATTGACTTGAATCCACCGGTAGATATTCCGGCCAATGCGATGCTGATTCAGGAAGCCTTCATGTGTTCAAACCTGGTACAGGACAATGCCAAGGTAGGGACGATTGAGCATGTGATGAGTGCAATCGCCGGGTTGGGTATTGATAATCTAATTGTGGAAGTTTCTGCCTCAGAAGTGCCAATTATGGATGGCAGTGCCGGTCCTTTTATCTACTTATTGATGCAAGGTGGTCTGGTTGAGCAGGATGCACCGAAAAAGTTTATCCGAATTTTAAAACCGGTCTCCGCACTGATTGATGACAAACGCGCCATCTTTACACCGCATCACGGTTTCCAGTTGAATTTTACCATTGATTTTGATCATCCTGCTTTTGCCAAGGAGTATCAGTCAGCGACCATTGATTTTTCAACGGAAACTTTCGTGTATGAAGTGAGTGATGCAAGGACTTTTGGCTTTATGAAGGATCTGGATTATCTCAAAGCCAATAATCTGGCTTTAGGAGCGAGCCTGGAAAATGCCATTGGAGTGGATGATACTGGCGTGGTCAATGAGGAAGGCTTACGTTTTGCGGATGAATTTGTCCGTCATAAAATTTTAGATGCGGTGGGTGATCTGTATTTGCTCGGGCATCAGATTATTGCCAAATTCGATGGATATAAATCTGGTCATGCTCTCAATAACCAGTTACTGCGCAATGTACAAAATGATCCAAGTAGTTACGAAATTGTAACATTTGATGACGCGTCTGCCTGTCCAATTCCTTATGTAAGTGTGACTTAAGTCCTTGTCTTTGTTTAAAAGCGTTATAATATAACATTATAAAGTGTGAAATTTATCACAAAAAACAATCCTAAAATACTCAAGATTTGACAAGGTTATGCTTTTTTATTACTTGCCAAACGTAGCAGGGCTTGGCTAAGCTTAGGGTCGCTCACAAAGTCGGCAGCATGACGTAACATCTCTTGCGTGTCTGTGGTGAGTGATCGCGAAAGCATTGCAGGTTCTGCCGTTGGTTGGGGTTTTGCTCTTAATCGTACTTGAATTTTATGTAAATCTTTTAGCGGTTCTAATTGGGATAATTGAGAAATATAGGCTTTTTGCAAATAACCGAGCTGACTGATCATGGCTTGATTTTCACCGGTAATTGTCAAAATGCCTGATTGATAACAGACGACCTGCCATTGTTCCAGTTGGGGTAAGAGCGGTTGAATTAATTTCGTAAGTTTTTGCCACTGTGCGACTTGCGTGGAAAGAAACGTTAAGTTTCCTGTTTTTATGTGTTTGCTTGTTGCTTGAAACACGTTAATAGGTTCAGACATACATCATTCCTTAATATTTATGTCTTAATCTTATGCGCTTGTTTCCGTGAAGATCAAGGACGAAATCACACAAGAAACTTTGAGTAAGAGCAGTTTAAAGAGGTTTTTTTATGTATACGCGACGTATTTTATTGGCTTTTTCTTTGGCAGCTTCTACTGCATCTCCTATGGCATTTGCCGATCTCGTTGAAATAGACCCAGTCAATACACCGGACCGTATTGAAGAGTTAACGCGTACCATTTCTCAAGGTTCTTACTCGTCTGAAGATATTGATGCGCCGGCATCTACAAAAGTATCGGTCACTCTGCGTGGCAAAAAAGAAAAAACCGTTGAGCTGAATAACCAGTCTCTTTCTAAAAAATATAATTTAGACAGTACGCCACGTTATGCGGCAGGCAATATTCCTTCTTGGCTGATTGCACACCCATTACCCACTGCCCGTGTGAGCTCGACCTATGGGGGGCGTGTCATGGGGGGCAAAGCGGAAAATCATTCTGGCCTAGATTTGGCTGCGCCAAATGGAACTCCGATTTATGCCACTGGCCCTGGCGTTGTGACCAAATCAGGTTGGGGCACGGGTTATGGTCAATATGTTGAAATTAATCATGGCAATGGCTATTTAACCCGTTATGCCCATGCCTCACGCTTGTTAGTCAACGTGGGTGAACGTGTTTCAGCAGGTGATCACATTGCCAATGTGGGTTGTACGGGTCGTTGTACGGGTCCTCACTTGCATTATGAAGTTGTAAAAGACGGTCAGCGTAAAAATCCTTCTACTTACTTGGCAATGCTGCCTTAAGTTGACTACAGCAAAGCATCTATAAGTTTTAACTATGATGTTATCACTGTAGCTTATCTGAATTGTATGAAAAATCGCCTTAATTGGCGATTTTTTGTTATTATGTGTAAAGAATAATCATTCAACATTTATCTGCTAAATATAGGCAGGATTGTGTATTCCATTGGGGCAATAACTTGATTGTCCTAAAACATGATAAATATAACCCTCAAAGATTTAGATCAAGGAACAGGTGAGTTATGGCGTTTTATGGTGATTCCGACGCGCAAGAAACCCAAGAATGGCAAGAGGCATTTGATTCAGTTTTACAACACATGGGCACTGAGCGTGCGGCGTTCCTGCTAGAAAAATTATATCAACGCGCGATTGCGAAGCATGTGCCTATTCAACGCCTAAATACCCCTTACTTAAATACCATTCCGGTAGAAGAACAGCCGGCAATGCCGGGTGACCAGGATATGGAGCGCCGTATTCGTGCGCTGATCCGTTGGAATGCTTTGGCCATGGTATTGCGTGCCAACAAAACGGGTGATGATCTTGGTGGTCACTTGGCCAGTTTTGCTTCTTCAGCCACACTTTATGATGTCGGTTTTAACCATTTCTTCCGTGCGTCGAATGACAGCTTCGGTGGCGACCTGATCTATTATCAAGGTCACTGTGCGCCGGGGATTTATGCACGTTCTTATCTTGAAGGTCGTTTAACAGAAGACCAGCTGAGCAACTTCCGTCGTGAAGTGGGCGGACAAGGTCTTTCCAGTTATCCGCATCCGTATTTGATGCCAGATTATTGGCAGTTCCCAACGGTTTCGATGGGTCTGGGGCCGATCATGTCGATCTATCAGGCACACATCCAGAAATATCTGATGAACCGCGGTCTGATTAAAGAAGAAGACCGTAAAGTCTGGGCGTATCTGGGCGATGGTGAAATGGATGAGCCGGAAAGCCTGGGTGCCATTTCACTTGCCGGTCGTGAAAAATTAGATAACCTGATTTGGGTGGTCAACTGTAACTTGCAGCGTCTGGATGGTCCGGTACGTGGTAATGGCAAGATTATTCAGGAACTTGAATCTCTATTCCGTGGTGCCGGCTGGCGTGTCATTAAAGTCGTGTGGGGCCGTCACTGGGATCCTTTACTGGCGAAAGACCATAGCGGTGCATTAAAAGCGGTGATGGACGAGACGGTTGATGGTGAATATCAGCGTTATCAAGTGAAGGGTGGCGCTTATATGCGTGCGAAATTCTTCGGTAAATATCCAGAAGCTGAAGAGCTGGTGAAAAACTTAAGCGATGACGATATTGATGCTTTAAATCGTGGTGGTCATGATCCATACAAAGTTTTCGCGGCTTATGCGGAAGCGACCAAAGCCAAAGGTCAGCCTACGGTGATTCTGGCCAAGACCGTCAAAGGTTATGGCTTGTCTGAAGAAATTGAAGCGGTAAACAAGACGCATCAGATCAAGAAAATGCAGCTTGAATCGTTGAAATATGTACGTAACCGTTTCAACCTGCCATTTACTGACGAACAATTGGAAGAGGTTCCATTCTACCGTCCAGCAGAAAACTCGCCTGAATTGAAATACATGAAGGCACGTCGTGAAGCTTTGGGTGGCTATTTGCCTGCACGTCGTAAAGACAGTGAAGCCTTACAGATTCCGGAGTTGTCAGTATTTGACACAGTATTGGCAGGTTCAGCGGGTAAAGAGCAATCCACAACCATGGTCATGGTGCGCCTGATTGCCGCCTTGCTCAAAGAGAAAGCGATTAAAGATCGTGTAGTGCCAATTGTTCCGGATGAAGCACGTACTTTTGGTTTAGAAGGGATGTTCCGTCAATTGGGGATTTATGCCGCGCATGGCCAAAAATATACCCCGGAAGACCAAGAACAATTAATGCATTACCGTGAAGCCAAAGACGGTCACATGCTACAAGAAGGGATTAACGAAGCCGGTGCCATGAGCGCCTGGGCGGCGTTGGGTACCAGTTATTCAACCAATAACCTGCCAATGATTCCGATGTACATGTATTACTCGATGTTCGGTTTCCAGCGTATCGGTGATATTGCCTGGGCAGCAGGGGATGCGCAGGCACAGGGCTTCTTGCTGGGTGCAACGGCTGGCCGTACCACACTCAATGGTGAAGGTTTACAGCATCAGGATGGTCATTCACACATTTTAGCCAATACCATTCCAAACTGTGTGTCTTATGACCCATGCTTTGGTTATGAGTTGGCAGTCATCGTACATGATGGTCTGAAACGCATGTATGTGGATCAGGAACGTGTGTTCTATTACTTGACGGTCATGAACGAAAACTATGAGCATCCGGCTATGCCACAAGGGGTGGAAGAAGGCATCAAGCGTGGTATGTATCTGTTGGAAGAAGATGAAAAAGCCACAGTGCAGTTGCTAGGTTCCGGTGTAATTCTGCGTGAAGTGATTAAAGCGGCAAAAATCTTGCGTGACGAATATCAGATTCACTCCAACGTCTATAGTGTGACCAGCTTCAATGAGTTGGCACGTGACGGCATGGCATGTGAAGAATATAACCGCTTGCATCCGTTAGCTGAACAGACCAAAGAATCTTGGGTTTCCCAACAATTGCGTGATACTGATGGCATCGTGGTTTCAGCGACTGACCACATGCGTGCTTACAGCGAACAGATCCGCGCCTATTTACCAGACAACCGTCCATACGTAACCTTGGGCACCGATGGTTATGGTCGTTCAGATACCCGCGGTAACTTGCGTAGCTATTTCGGTGTAGATGCCGCGCACATTGTCGTTGCTACGTTGAAGAAACTTGCCGATGAAGGTGAAGTTGAAAACCGTTTGGTGAAAGATGCAATTTCAAGCTTTGAGCTGGAAACAGATCGTCCAATGGCATGGCAACCCCAAGCAACGCCTGAGGTCAAACCGGTTGCAGACTATGTTGAAGCAGAGGAGTCGAAATAATGCAAATTACAGCTCCTGATATCGGTGTAGATAAGGCCTTGGTGGCGGAACTTCTGGTCAAGGTTGGCGATCGCATTGAAGTGGACCAAAGTATTGTGGTGCTTGAATCGGATAAAGCCACGGTTGAAGTCCCAAGTACGGCTGCGGGTGTGGTGAAAGCGATTCTGGTGGAAAATGGTGTAGAAGTTGCTGAAGGAACTGCCCTGATCGAGCTTGAACCCGTAGCGGCAGAACAGGCCATAGCCGCACCAGTAGAGCAGCCAAAAGCGGAAACTGTAGTACAAACGCCAGCTGTGACAGTCACCGAGCAGCCAGTAGTGGCACAGGCAACGGCCAGCCAAGTGGTGGAAGTCAAAGTTCCAGACATCGGTGTAGAAAAAGCCTCGATTGCGGAAGTTTTAGTTAAAGTCGGTGACCAGATCGAAGTCGATCAAAGCATTGTGGTGGCAGAGTCTGATAAAGCGACAGTAGAAGTACCGAGCCCAGTTGCGGGTACTGTTGCAAGCATCGTAGTCAAAGATGGCGATGTGGTGAAAGAAGGTGTGCTGTTACTCACCGTAGAAACTGTCGCGACTTCTGTTGCAGCAGCACCTGCACAAGTAGCAGCGTCAGCACCTGTAGCGAGCGCAGCAGCACCTGCTCCAGAAGCTGTGGCGGCTCCATCTGTCAGTGCAGAAAGTGTCATTGCTGTGCCAGATTTGGGTGTGGATAAAGCGACAGTCGCCGAAATCCTGGTCAAAGTGGGTGACCGTGTCGAGGCTGAACAAAGCATTGTAGTGGTGGAGTCGGATAAAGCCACGGTTGAAGTGCCAAGTACGGCTGCGGGTGTAGTAAAAGCCATTCATGTGACTGAAGGTCAACAGGTCAGTCAGGGTGTTCAGCTCATCACGATCGAAGGCCAAGCGGCAACAGCAGCAAGCGTTCCGGCAGCTGCTGAAAAGCCTATACAACAGCCACAGGCAGCAGCTCAGACTACGACTCCTGCTGCTCAGGCTACTGTTCCTGTAACCCATGCCGCAGAGAAACTGACTGCGGCAGAGCAAGCTGAAAATGCCAAAGTGTATGCGGGTCCTGCAGTACGCCAGTTGGCACGTGAACTTGGGGTGATTTTGGCGCAAGTCAAAGCCACAGGTCCGCATGGTCGTGTACTGAAAGAAGACGTCTTTGCTTATGTGAAACAGCGTCTGACCGCACCGCAGATTGCCCCAGTACAGCAAGCGGCGGCTGCACCTGCTGGTTTGCCGCCGTTGCCAGATTTCTCTGCCTTTGGTGGTGGTGAAGTCAAAGGCATGACACGTTTGCAGCAAGTGTCTGTACCACAGTTGTCACTCAACAATTACATTCCACAGGTAACGCAGTTCGATCTGGCAGACATTACCGAGCTAGAAGCATGGCGTAATGAGCTGAAAGGCAACTTCAAGAAAGAAGGCATTGGCCTGACCATTTTGGCCTTTATTGCCAAAGCAGTGGCGCATTTGCTGAAAGATGAGCCTTATTTTGCTGCACATCTGGCAGATGATCAGAAATCGGTGTTGTTGCGTAACGAAATCCACATGGGCATTGCAGTGGCGACACCGGATGGTTTAACGGTTCCGGTACTGCGTAATCCAGATCAAAAGTCGATTAAACAGATCGCGATTGAGTTGGGCGAATTGAGCCAAAAAGCGCGTGACAAGAAATTGACACCAAAAGATCTGCAGGGTGCCAACTTTACCATTACCAGCTTAGGCAGTATTGGCGGTACCGCATTTACCCCGTTGGTGAACTGGCCACAAGTCGCAATTCTGGGAATTTCGCCAGCGACCATGCAGCCGGTGTGGAATGGCAAAGATTTTGATCCACGCTTGATGTTGCCATTGTCATTGTCGTATGACCATCGCGTGATCAATGGGGCAGATGCAGCACGCTTTACCCATAAGCTGACTAAACTGTTACAGGATATCCGCAGCTTATTGCTCTAATAAAGTCGGATTGACCTTAGCAAAACCTCGCTCCGGCGGGGTTTTTTTATGGGCGAGATTCTAAAAGATTTGCCTTTTCAGCCAAGAATTCTTTAAAATAGCGGCTACTTCATTGGGGAGTAGCCGCTATTTACGCAAAGTAAATAGGTGATGGTCAACATAATTGCGCCACAGCGCATGGTCATCATAGCCAGAGAATCCCACCTTCCGTGATTCTTTTGTTGGCAAGACCTTTGATTTATCTTTCTGCTTGAAACATTTGGCTAGCGGGGAAGATAGGTCATTGGGATTTCGCTAGCCAGAGAACCGACATGCAAGAATTTTTAATTTCGACTGCGATTGTTGCGCTCGCAGAAATGGGTGATAAAACCCAGTTGCTCGCGCTATTACTTGCAGCCCGATTTCGTAAACCCGTACCTATTCTCATCGCAATCTTAGCGGCCACCTTGATTAACCATGGTCTGTCTGCGGTATTGGGGCAGTGGATTACCACGCTTCTGAGCCCAGAAATATTACTGTGGATTTTGTCGATTGGTTTTATTGCCATGGCCATCTGGATGCTGATCCCGGACCAGTTGGATGATGAAACGGATAGTATTAATAAATGGCAAAAATACGGCGTATTTGGTGCTACCTTTATTCTATTCTTCCTGGCCGAAATTGGCGATAAAACCCAGATTGCTACAGTTGCATTGGCTGCCCGCTTTGATAGTATTTTTTGGGTCATGCTGGGTACCACGCTGGGAATGATGATTGCCAATGCTCCAGCAGTCTTCATTGGTAATAAACTGGCGGATAAACTGCCAATTTCACTCATTCACAAGATTGGCGCGGCAATTTTCTTGATCATTGGGATCAGTACACTGGTACAGCATTATTTCTTCTAGTTGGTTCTTTTAAAAAGATGAATTGAAAAGCCCAAATGATTTTTGGGCTTTTTTATTGCAGATATTTTCGCCTAATCGTCTAGCTTGGGGCTGAAGTTGTTTCGTATATTTATTGTAATTTTACCTAAATCCTTTTATGTTATATGGATTATATAATTTGATTTAAAAATAAAGGTTTTTGGGGATTAGGGAATGGCTTTAGATCGCACCACGTCACAAGTGTTATTTGATAACGGCACACATAAATGTATTAGTTTTACTAGCCTGGTCAAAGGTGAAGGTGTTCAAGCCAATCAGTTTCTGATTCTGGATAATGATCGCGCTGCGGTATTGGATCCAGGCGGTGACTTGACCTATGTTCCGCTGACCATGGAGCTGAACAAATATACCCGTTTGCAAAATCTGGATTATGTCATGGCATCCCATCAGGATCCGGACATTATCACCTCCATGCCGCGCTGGTTGGTCTATTCAGATGCCAAAGTGGTCGCTTCAAAACTCTGGGCGCGCTTCTTGCCGCATTTAAACTCAGCTTTTATGAGTGACCGTATGAAAGGCAACTGGCTGGATCGTCTGATCGAGCTACCGGATCATGGTCAGGTGATTCCTTTGGGCAATGCCTCGATTGTGGCAGTGCCTGCACACTTCCTGCATTCAGTCGGCAACTTCCAATTTTATGATCCAATTGCCAAGATCCTGTTCTCTGGTGACATGGGTGCCTCAATGGTGGAAGATGCTGGCAAACCGTTGGAAAATTTTGCAGCGCATATTCCAAAAATGAAAGGTTTCCACCAGCGTTATATGTGTTCCAATAAAGTCATCCGTTTATGGGTGAACATGATCCGTAGCATGGATGTGGAGATGATCGTGCCACAGCATGGCTGTGCGTTTGTGGGTAAGGAGATGATTAACCAGTTCCTGGACTGGATTGAAAATCTGGAATGTGGAGTCGATTTGATGGACGAAAGCGTATTTACCTGTCCGGAATAAAAGCCCCTTAGAAATTTGTCGGGCTTAACCAAAAAGCAAGAACTGGGTTCTTGCTTTTTTATGGCTTTAGTTTTATGCAAGATTACGCGACGGAAGATTGGAAGCTTATTTATTTTTTTAGACTATCTTAATAATGTAAAAAATAAGCGCAAAAGAATCATCTCAATGAGAATTGTGTGAAATAGACCAACCCGTTTTAATGATTGATGGAGATGAGAGTACCCATATTAATCTCGTGTTGATTTAATTTATACGCCTCTGACTTTTGATTATTTCAATATCCGCATGGCTCACCAGATCAGCCAGGTGGAGTGGTAGTGACTTATTTGTATCGCTGTTTAAAATAAACATGAATAAAATGAAAATTTTTGTTTATAATAGCTCACGGAAATTACCAGTGAGATTGTTATGCTGACCATCGTTCAAGAAGCGTTAACCTTCGATGATGTCTTATTACTCCCTGCCTACTCTACTATTCTCCCAAAAGATGTCTCTCTAAAGACACGATTCACGCGCGGCATTAATCTGAATATTCCTCTTGTATCAGCAGCCATGGATACGGTGACAGAATCCCGTATGGCGATTGCCATGGCGCAAAATGGTGGTATTGGTATCCTGCATAAAAATATGGATATCGCTGCACAGGCGGCTGAAGTACGCCGTGTGAAAAAATTTGAAGCCGGTATGGTGAAAGACCCGATCACCGTCACTCCAGAAACCACAGTTCGTGAACTGATTGCCATTACCCAAGCCAACAACATCAGTGGTGTGCCGGTAGTCAAAGACGGTAAAGTGGTGGGTATTGTCACCGGTCGTGACACACGTTTTGAAACCAATCTTGAGCAGCCGGTCAGCAACATCATGACGCCACAAGAGCGTCTGGTAACGGTTCGCGAAAATGAGTCGAAAGAAAATATTCAGGCTTTATTGCAACAACACCGTATTGAAAAAGTATTGGTGGTGGGCGAAAACAATGAGCTGAAAGGCCTGATCACGGTCACCGATTTCCGTAAAGCCGAACTTTATCCAAACAGCTGTAAAGATGATTTGGGCCGTTTACGTGTGGGTGCCGCAGTCGGTACAGGCGTAGAAACCCCAAGCCGTGTGGAAGCTCTGGTTGAGGCTGGTGTTGATGCGATTGTTGTTGATACTGCGCATGGCCATTCTGCAGGTGTGATTGAACGTGTACGTTGGGTCAAAGCTAACTATCCACAAGTTCAAGTGATTGGCGGTAACATCGCAACGGGTGATGCTGCGCTTGCACTTCTTGATGCGGGTGCGGATGCGGTAAAAGTGGGTATTGGCCCAGGCTCAATCTGTACCACACGTATTGTGGCCGGTATTGGTATGCCGCAAATCTCTGCCATTGACAGTGTTGCGTCTGCATTGAAAGACCAGATTCCTTTGATCGCCGATGGTGGTATTCGCTTCTCTGGCGACATGGCCAAAGCGATTGGTGCAGGTGCGAGCACGATTATGGTCGGTTCATTGCTTGCCGGTACTGAAGAAGCACCGGGCGAAGTTGAGTTCTTCCAGGGCCGTTATTACAAGGCTTACCGTGGTATGGGTTCATTGGGTGCAATGGCGGGCGCAACTGGTTCTGCGGATCGTTATTTCCAGGACTCGAAAGCCGGTGCGGAAAAACTGGTGCCAGAAGGCATTGAAGGTCGCGTACCGTACAAAGGTCCGATGGGCAACATCGTACATCAAATGATGGGCGGTTTACGTTCTTCAATGGGCTATACCGGTTCTGCAGTGATTGAAGACCTGCGCCAAAATGCCAAGTTTGTGAAAATCACTTCAGCAGGTATGTCGGAATCACACGTACATGATGTGACCATTACCAAAGAAGCACCGAACTATCGTATGGGCTAATGTTTAGACCAGAGAAAGTTGAGAAAAAGCCGTCAGCTCCATGACGGCTTTTTTGTTTTGGTGTAAAGTAATTCGCGATTGAAAATGGTTAGGTCGATACACCTAAACGATAATAAGTGAGTATATAAATGAGTTATTTTGGTACCGATGGTATTCGTGGAAAATTTGGACAACTCCCTATTACCCCAGAATTTGCCTTAAAATTGGGTTTCGCGGCAGGTAAAGTATTAAAACGAGAATATGCCGATGAAAAGCCAATAGTGGTTTTGGGCAAAGATACCCGTCTTTCCGGTTATATCCTGGAAGCTGCTTTGCAGGCAGGTCTTAATGCGGCGGGGGTGTATGTGCACTTGCTCGGTCCGATTCCAACGCCGGGAATTGCTCACTTGACCCGTGCCTTGCACGCCCATGCCGGGATTGTGATTTCAGCGTCGCATAACCCGTATTTTGACAATGGCATTAAGTTCTTCTCGGGTGAAGGTAAAAAATTGCCGGATGAATTGCAGGATGCGATCAGCAAAGAAATTGAAAATGAGCTGGTGATTGAAGATACCGCCAATTTGGGTAAAAGTGTTCGCGTTAAAGATGCCAACGGCCGTTATATCGAATTCTGTAAGTCGACTTTTCCCTATCATCTGAATCTGCGTGGCATCAAAATCGTAGTGGATTGTGCCAATGGTGCGGCGTATAACGTCGGGCCAGCGGTATTCCGTGAGCTCGGTGCCAAGGTCACCACCATTTATAACGAACCGAATGGTTTGAATATCAATGATCATTGTGGTTCTACCCATCCGGAAAACCTGCAAAAAGCAGTGGTAGAACATGCTGCGGATTTGGGGATTGCCTTTGATGGCGATGCCGATCGTGTCATGATGGTGGATAAAAACGGCCGTCTGATCGATGGCGATCATATTCTGTATATCTTGGCCACACAGGCCGAGCAGAAGCCGGCGGGGATTGTCGGTACCGTGATGAGCAATATGGCGCTGGAAGTGGCATTAGAAAAAGCCCATGTGCCATTTTTGCGTGCCAAAGTCGGTGACCGTTATGTTCTGCAAGGGCTGGAAGAAAATGGCTGGAGTATTGGTGGTGAACCATCCGGTCATATTCTGACATTGGATAAGAGCACGACCGGAGATGCGATTATTGCAGCTTTGCAGGTCTTGACGGTGATGGTCGAGCAGAAAAAAGCCCTGCATGAATTGGTGGCAGATTTTAACCTGTTCCCGCAAGTTCTGATGAATGTGCGTTTAGAGCAGATGATCGATCCGTATAGCCTTCCGGCGTTAGTTACAGAATTTGAGAAAGCCGAAGCACAATTGAAAGGTCATGGCCGGATTCTGATTCGTAAATCGGGTACTGAACCGGTGATTCGTGTCATGGTGGAAGGCAATAATGTGGAAGAAGTAAACCAGATTGCCCAGCATCTCGCTGAACAAGTCCGTATTCAGGCGACAGCTTAAGGAGATTCATTATGGCTGATGTCATTAAAGATTTAAGTGAATTGCGTTTAAGTTATCAGAAAGGTGAATTGCATGAGACGCATGTGCATGAGCATCCACATGAGCAATTTTTATTGTGGTTTAACCATGCATTAGAGGCAAAATTGCCTGAGCCTTATGCCATGTCTGTCGCCACTGCCAGTGCAGCAGGTCGTCCGCATGTACGTACACTTTTGTTACGTGGTGCTACCGAAACGGGCTATGATTTTTATACCAATTATGACAGTCAGAAGGGATTGGACCTGGCAGAAAATCCGTATGCAGAACTGTTGTTTTATTGGCCAGCCTTGGAACAGCAAATTCGTATCCATGGCCGGGTTGAGAGAATTTCTGAAGAAGAATCGGTGGACTATTATCACAAGCGACCACGCGATAGCCAGATTGCCGCGCATATCAGTACGCCACAAAGTGGTGTCATTGCCAGCCGGGAAGAGCTCAAACAGCGTTTTGAGCAGTTACAGGATCAGGTAGAAGGTCAGGAGTGCCTGGATAAACCATGTTTCTGGGGCGGCTACCGTTTAGCACCGGAATATTATGAATTCTGGCAAGGCCGTCCGAACCGTTTACATGATCGTCTGTGTTATGAAAAAATCGATGGTATGTGGAAATTACAACGATTAATGCCGTAAATGTCGAAGCTACAAATTAAACAGCGCCCATTTTTGACACGCGCTGACCAGTTTCAGGGCGTGCCGCCATTTGTTGCCGAGATTTTGGCCCGTCGCGGGGTACAGTCCGAGCAGGAACTTGAACTGAAGCTTAAGCATCTTTTGGTGCCGCGGATGAAAGGTCTGGATCAGGCGGTACAATTGATAGATACCGCGATTGATCAGCAAAAAAAAATCATCATTGTTGGCGATTATGATGCGGATGGTGCGACCAGTACCACGCTGATGGTCTTGGCGCTGCGGGAGATGGGGGCACAGGTGAATTATCTGGTGCCAGACCGTTTTAAATATGGTTATGGCCTGACGCCTGCGATTGCTGACCTGGCATTTCAAAGTTATCAGCCTGATTTGCTGATTACCGTGGATAACGGTATTTCCAGTCATGCTGGCGTTGAACAGGCGCAAGCGCACGGCATGCAGGTAATTATTACCGATCATCACTTGACGACCAAAGCCACCCCGGCAGCCGAAGCTGTGGTCAATCCTAACCAGTTGGGCTGTGAATTTCCAAGCAAGGCTTTGGCTGGGGTAGGTGTGGCTTTTTATGTGCTGGCCAATCTGTCCAGTCATCGTGCCAAGCTGGGCAAATCCACGGCTAAAATGACGCAATATCTGGATCTGGTGGCCTTGGGAACCTATGCTGACGTGGCCAGTCTGGACTATAACAACCGGATTTTGGTGGATGCCGGTCTGAAACGTATCCAGCGAAACCAGTGCCGTCCGGGGATCAGTGCCTTGCTGGACATTGCAAAACGCGATCCGCAACAATTGCAGGCCCAGGATCTGGGTTTTGTGCTCGGACCACGCATTAATGCGGCAGGCCGGATGGATACCATGGACATCGGCATTGAATGTCTACTCGCAGATGATCTGGCTCAAGCCTATCCTTTGGCCCAACAGCTGAATGAGCTTAATCTGGAACGCCGTCAGGTGGAATCGCAGATCAAGCAGGAAGCCCTGGAAGATTTACAGACTTTAGAACTGGATCAGGACAGCTTGCCGAGTGCCCTAGTGATGTTTCAGGAAAATTGGCATCAGGGCGTGATCGGGATTGTCGCCGGACGTTTGAAAGAACAGTTTCATCGACCGAGTATTGTGTTTGCTGCGGATGAAGATGGTGAACATATCAAGGGCTCAGCACGCTCGATCGAGGGTATTCATATCCGTGATGCGATAGAACAGGTGGCTGAGCAGCATCCGCATTTAGTGCGATATTTTGGTGGGCATGCCGCAGCGGCGGGTCTCACCATTCGCAAAGCGCACTTCGCTGAATTCCAGCGCGTATTTGTCGAACTGATTGACCGCATGGATGAAAGTTTGTTTCAAGCAACCTTATGGACAGATGGTGTCTTGCCTCATCCAACCTTACAGCTGGAAACAGTGGATCTGATTGCGCAATTGGGACCTTGGGGGCAGAAATTTCCTTCCCCGGTTTTTGAAGGCCGTTTCCGTGTGCTGGATTATCGCTGGCTTAAAGAGCAGCATTTAAAATTACGTTTGGCGCTTGATACCGGGCAGATCGTGGATGCGATTGGCTTTAATTTGCGTGACCAGGTAAATTTTGACCCGATGCAGGATCAGGTCAATTTGGTTTATACGCTGGAACAGAATCAGTTTAATGGTGCAGTCAGTTTGCAACTCAGAATTCTACATTTGACCCAAGGTTCTGTATGACCTAAAAAAACCGCTCTCTAGGAGCGGTTTTTTTAGGGCTGAATATTAGAAGCGATATTTCGCTGCAACCCCGAAGGTGTTGTAGTCTTCGTTACTGCCAGTTTCACCGAAACCAACACGACCTTCTAGGCTGACTTGTGGGGTGAAGAATTTACGCGCATTAATACCGACTTCATCGCGATCGGTCAAATCATTATTGTAGTAATCTGCACCGATACTGAATGATTTGTCGATAAAGTAATCGGCAGCCAGGTTATATTCGTCTAGATCACCAAAAGACGCACCGGCTTCTAAGTTGATGTCTTTACCGCCCATTTGCGTTACATATTTGGCACGCAATGTTGGGTCAACACCGTCATCATTGTCGTTGTCATAACCTTTGGCACCGACGGCAACCAGGAAGCCCGGAGCAGGTAGATAACCGACCTCAGCTGAATAGTAAGTGGTATCATCATCAAAAGGACCGACATCTACGTTTTCACGGCTGACATTACCGCTGAGATAAAAATCTGAGTTTGGCATAAAGTATTCAATGCCTGCGCCATAGTCAGTCACTTCAAGATCATTGTCAAAATCTTGATATTGAACCTGGGCTTTTACATTGCTGGCACGATCTAAGAAGGCTGCTTCTGCCAAAGGTGCATTACGGGTTTGGACCGGATTGAAGTAATACGTTCCTTCAGCGCCAAGTGAGTAGCCTGAGCTACCATTGTCCGGATCGATATAGCCGGCTGATGCACCGATTTCTGCTTGATAGGCATGTGCAGTACCGGTGATGGCCAATGCAGATAAAAGGGCTGAAGCAAGTGCTAATTTTTTCATGATGAATCTCCTCTTTGCACCCATTTTTATAAATGTTTTGTTACAAGTTTTAGTCTAGAGGAAAAAGGTGAAGCGTCAATTACGCTGATGTAATCGGATTGTAACATTAGTAATAACATGTAATTAATTTTTAATATATATATGATTTTAAACAAAAAAATATAAATGTTTCGTTTTATTAATATTGTGGAGAGAATGTGTTTTTATCGGTTTTTATCGCTGATTTGTGAGAATTCATGTGCTGCTAGTCTCGAAGGAGGAGTTAATAACATGAAAACTTTGCAGAAGAAAAACAGTGAACAGAGCAGGATTGTTGCTGTCATAAAACCGTGATAAACAGGGCAATGAGTGAGGTCAGTAGATGACCGGATGATGAAAAGCATGAAGACCCGCAATACAGTATGGTAAAATATCGAGCTAATTTTTTCTGTTGAGAGATCAAATCCGTGGAAATCAATCCTTATCTAAACCAGTTAAAAGATTTGTCTGATCGTAGCCAAACTTTACGGGGGTATCTTTGACTACGATCTGAAAAAAGAACGTTTAGAAGAGGTACTCCGCGAGCTGGAAGATCCTGCAATCTGGAATGATCAAGGCCGGGCGCAAGCCATGGCGAAAGAGAAAGGCGAACTGGAAAACGTGCTGAATGTGTTGGATAACCTGGCGACGCAACTGGATGATGCCAAAGCCATGCTGGATCTGGCAGTTGAAGCTGACGATGAAAGTTTGCTGGTTGATGTACAAAGTGAGCTGGATTCGGCAGAAGAAGCGTTGGCCAAACTTGAATTCCGCCGCATGTTTAGTAATCCAATGGATCCAAATCCATGCTACGTCGAAATTCAGGCCGGTTCTGGCGGTACTGAAGCACAGGATTGGGCTTCCATGCTGCTGCGTATGTATATGCGCTGGATTGAACGTCATGGTTTTAAAGCCGAATTGATGGAAGAATCAGATGGTGATGTTGCCGGGATTAAATCGGCCACCATTCGTGTCGAAGGCGAGTATGCTTATGGCTGGTTGCGTACTGAATCCGGTGTACACCGTTTAGTGCGTAAATCGCCTTTTGACTCGGGCAACCGCCGTCATACCTCTTTCTCTGCGGTATTTGTTTCCCCTGAAATCGATGACAATATCGAAATCGAGATCAATCCATCCGATGTGCGTACCGATACCTACCGTGCCTCAGGGGCGGGAGGTCAGCACATTAACAAAACTGACTCTGCCGTGCGTTT
Source organism: Moraxellaceae bacterium (assembly GCA_029267635.1). Lineage (GTDB taxonomy): Bacteria > Pseudomonadota > Gammaproteobacteria > Pseudomonadales > Moraxellaceae > Acinetobacter. The sequence goes on from JAJUIK010000001.1 coordinate 61,768, forward strand.
AACCCATGCACCAACAGGCATTGTGGTGGCGTGTCAGAACCAGCGTTCCCAACATGCCAACCGTGATCATGCTTGGAAACAGTTGCGTGCCAAGCTCTATGAATTAGAGATGAAAAAACGTAATGAAGCAGCGCAGGCACTAGAAGATACCAAGTCCGATATTGGTTGGGGATCGCAAATCCGTTCTTATGTCCTGGATGATTCCCGCATCAAAGACTTGCGTACCGGTGTGGAAAATTCCAATACCGGCGCGGTACTAGATGGTGATCTGGATAAATTTATTGAAGCCAGCTTGAAACAGGGTCTGTAATCGACCTTGCAGTTTTTCAGTGAAAACATGCCAGATCATCTGGCCTGTTTTTTTATGGCAAGGTTCTGGAGAAACGTGCAGTTAACTGTTAGCGGATTCGGATGAGCAACCTTGCTGTGCGCACAGGGCACTGTATAAAATGCCAGAAAATAAGTTCGTGCAGACCCGCGAGAAATTGGGGCAAAGCAGCGGCATTTTTTAAAGTTACCTTATTGATTTAATAAAGAAATAGATTGAATAAAAATAATCTTTTCCTTAGATTGAAATAAGCAATAAATGCAACACGGAGCGCGTGGATTTTACCTATGCTAAGTTCAACTTTTAGCCAGTTTATTCTGGTTGCTCCATTGTGTTTAATCATTATCGGGCTGTGTTTTAGCCTGTACTGGTTTTTTCAACGCCAGTTTTCTTATCTGTTGTGGTTTGCTTGCGCTGCGATTCTGGCCGGCTCTAATTTGCTGGTGCTGAGCCTGATTTCTCCTGCGGAAACGTACCGTTGGGCTTTTTTTATCTGGCCACTTATATCTGTTTGCTCCAGGCGATTTGCCTGCGTCTAGCCACCCAAGTATCCTGGCGATTTTGTGCCGTGGTCACTGTGCTGGTACAAGCAGGTATCTTTTACTACGCCGTCATTGATAATCAGCTGATATATCGGGTGATGATTGGTGGACTGGGCTTTATTACGCTTTGTCTGCATAAATTGCCGGCGATTTATCGTGCACCTTCCCAGCATCATGTGGATCAGTGGCTTAAGGGTGTTTTTTATCTGCTGCTGGCGTATTTGCTGGTACGGGAAGCCCTCGTGTTTCAGTTAATCCATGAGGGTGCGATAAATTTTCAATATAATCAAAGTATTTTCTGGTTTGTGGCGCAAGTGGCTAGCCTGTTTTTTCTCTGGCTATTTTCAGTGTTGTTTCTGGTCAGCAATATCAAAGACCATATGAATGTCCTGTCGACAGAACGCAATATCGATGCCTTGACCGGAGTGACCAACCGGCGCTGTTTTTTTGAGTGTGCCAAGCAATATTGTCCGCCGAAACCGCATATCCAGCACGCCCTATTTATGTGTGATCTCGATCATTTTAAAGAGATCAATGACCAGCATGGCCATCAGATCGGGGATGAGGTGCTGAAAGGTTTCGCCAGTACGGTACGTTCAGTATTAAGGGAAAAAGATGTATTGGCCCGAATTGGCGGCGAAGAATTTGTCGGGATTTTGTGTGAGACCAGCCTGCAGGAAGCCTTGGCCGTTATTGAGCGGATTTCTCAAGCCTTGGCAGTACCTTTACAAATAGAAGAAGACAGAGAGATTCGGGTCACGGCCAGTTTTGGTCTGGTGATGCTGACAGATTTTGTCACGGTCGAAGCTGCGTTAAAGGCGGCAGATAATTTGATGTATCAAGCCAAAGCTGCTGGACGCAATAATGTGCAATATGTTTTGGTATCTTCACCTATTTTTCAGTGAGTACGTTTGCGCTAGACAAAGGACGTTCTACCCAAGAGCAGATGCACAGAATATAAAACACGATGCTACACTATGCGTTTAGACCAAGAGATGCAGACGTATTTCATAAAAAAGTATAAGTATCGAAAAATATCGATATTAATATCGATAAAAATAGATATAATGCAATGATGAGGATGTGTCTGCTGCTGTGAAAGAGTAAAACTATGGACACTGAAGCGATTTATAAAGCCTTGGCTAATCCTATCCGCCGACAGATTTTGCAATGCTTGAAAGATCCTGAGCATTTTTTATCTGCCGATGAATGCGGGAATGACTTTAGCCGTGGCGTATGTGCCGGGCATATCGAGAAAATCGGCAACCTGTCGCAATCGACCATGTCCAACCATTTGTCTGTTCTACAGCAGGCGGGTTTGATTCAGGCGACCAAGTATGGTCAATGGTCTTATTTTTCACGTAATGAAGTCCTCATCCAAGAATTTTTACAACATTTACAACATTCCTTATAAGGTGTCTTTGCGGTGCCTTGTAAACGATCAAGGATAAGTTATGACTGATTTTTCAACTCCAGCCCAGTTTGGTGATTTGCAGCTTAAAAATCGTTTGGTCTTGGCACCTTTAACGCGTACTCGTGCCACTGAAGACCGCGTACCGACCGATTTAATGGTGGAGTATTACCAGCAGCGTGCCAATGCCGGTTTGATTCTGACTGAAGCCACGGTCATTTCAGAACAGGCAGTGGGCTATGAAAGAACGCCGGGACTCTATAACCAGGCTCAGGTACAAGGCTGGAAAAAAATTATCGAAGCGGTACATCAGCAGGACAGCAAAATTGTGGTGCAACTGTGGCATGTCGGCCGTATTTCCGATCCATCGTTACTAGGCGGTGAAACACCGGTTTCGGCCAGTGCGATTCAGCCGGCAGGACAGGTCAGTTTGCTGCGCCCAAAACGTGATTATGTGACGCCGCGTGCTTTGGAAACGGCTGAAGTTCAGGCGATTGTCGAGCAATATCGCCAGTCGGCTATTTTGGCCAAAGAAGCCGGTTTTGATGGGGTTGAAATTCATGCGGCGAATGGTTATCTGATTGACCAGTTCCTGCAAAGCTCGACCAACCAGCGTCAGGATCAGTACGGCGGTTCGGTGGAAAACCGTGCCCGTTTCCTGCTGGAAATTGTCGATGCCGTGATTGAAGTCTGGGGTGCGGGTCGTGTGGGTGTGCATTTGGCACCACGTGGTGATTCACATGATATGGGCGATGCTGCTCCACGTGAAACATTCGGTTACGTGGCAGAGCAATTGGGTCAGCGCAAGATTGCCTTTATCTTTACCCGTGAATACGTGGCAGAGGATAGTATTAGCCCATTGATCAAGGAAAAATCAGGGGTGCCATATATTGCCAATGAAGGTTTAACCCGTGATTCAGCCCTGGCACTTTTAAGTTCTGGTCAGGCAGATGCCGTAGCCTTTGGTCGCAGCTATATTGCCAATCCGGATTTATATACGCGTTTAGTCGAAAATACCGAGTTGAATGAGCTGGATGTGCAAACCATGTATGGCGCTGGAGAGCACGGCTATACCGATTATCCGAGCTTGCATGCTTAAGTCGTAACAGGGAAAGCATGATTCTAAAAACAGGGTCATGCTATAGTTGCCGGGTTCAATCAGAGGATCGATGCACTTGGCAACCCCATTTTGGTACAACACCGCATTGGCTGTACTTAAGCCACTTTACCGTCAGCGTTTAAAAAAGCGTTCAGGCCATCTGGCGGATTTTGATGCCGAGTTAATCGAACGTTTTGGTCCTTTTCAAGCCCCTAAAAATCAAAATGCCCTCTGGTTTCATGCTGTTTCAGTCGGTGAGACCAACGCTGCACAACCCCTCATTGAACACTATCTGCAAGCCGGTCAAGCTGTACTGGTCACCAATACCACCCGCACCGGGCAGGCGCGCGCCAAATCATTATTTTTAAAAAAATATCCAGCTTTATTTCAGGCAGTCTTTCTGCCGGTGGATCAAAAAGACTTGCTGGATCAGTTTCTGGCCCTGTATCAGCCGCAAGTTTTGGCCTTGATGGAAACCGAACTGTGGCCGAATTTACTGGAACGGGTACAATTACAAGAAATTCCGATGCTGTTACTCAATGCCCGGTTATCGCAAAAATCGGCGAAAGGTTATGCGCGCTTCAAAAGGCTGACTGCACCTATGCTGGAACAGCTGGACTGGATTGCCGCGCAGGACCAGGCCACCTTGCAACGCTTTGCTGCTTTGGGCAAGTCACCCCGGCAAATGAGCGTGCTGGGCAATATCAAATTTGATATTCAACCGCCCCACCGTTTTATCCGGCAGGCGACTCAATTACGCCAGGATTGGGCACTGGAGCGCCGAAAAATCATCACGATTGCCAGCACCCATGCACCGGAAGAACAAAAATTACTGCAAGCCTTACAGCCCTATTTAACCCAACACCCCGAGCAGTTATGCATTGTAGTGCCACGTCATCCGGAACGTTTTGATGAAGTATTTGAACAGTTGCAAGCGCTGAATCTGCGTGTGCAGCGTCGTAGCAAAGGTGAAATGATTCAGTCTGATACCCAGGTTTATCTGGCCGACAGTATGGGAGAGCTGTGGTTGTGGTATGCCTTGAGCCAGGCCTGTATCGTGGGTGGTTCTTTCAATACACCGGGCGGTGGGCATAATATTTTAGAGCCGATTTCGCTTAATGTTCCCACAGTGATTGGGCCGAATTATTTTAATTTTCAGAGTATTGCAGATGACTTCCTGCAGGAGCAGGGGTTATTGCTCGCGCAGAATGAGATTGCAGCGATTGAGCAGATCCAGCGCTTACTGCAAGATGATACTTTCCGGCAAACTGTGGTCAATCAGGCTGTGGCGGTACTGGCACGTAACCAAGGCGCATTGCAGCGCCATATTGCCTTGTTGGACAGTTATCTATGAATATTGTGCTATTAAATCCGCAGCAGACTTCTTCGGACGTTTGGACAATTTCCGAGCCACGCCAGTTACAGCATTTGCGCCAGCATCTCGAGATTCAGGTGGGTGACCGGTTAAAAGTGGGGATTCGTGAAGGCCAGCGTTATCTGACCGAAATTATGCAAATTGAGCCGCATGCCGTCAAAGTGAAACCGGTTCAGCAAGAAGCCGTGCCTGCTAAGTTGCCTGTGACCTTGATTGTGGCGATGCCCCGGCCGAAAGTATTGCGCCGACTGATCATGGACAGCGTGACCTTGGGCGTGGAGAAAATCATTTTGCTGCATAGCTATCGGGTTGATAAAAGCTACTGGCAGAGTCCTTTTCTGCAGCAACTGGATGACTATGTCACCTTGGGACTGGAGCAGGCTGGTGATACGGTGGCACCAAAAATTGAAATCTATAAACGCTTCAAACCGTTTGTCGAGGATGTCTTGCCGGGCATGATCACTGCGGAGCAACCAGCATGGGTAGCACATCCTTACGCAGCCCATCCCATGCCACAGCAGATCCAACATCCGTGCACTCTGATCATTGGTCCCGAAGGCGGTTTTATTCCCTATGAAGTCGATCTGCTGATCAAAAACGGTGCTCAGGCGGTCACGCTAGGGGATCGCATTATCCGCACCGAAACCGTGATTGCTTATGCCTTGGGCCGTTTATTCAGTGCCTGAAGCCGGTGCTGCCGGAAGTTGCGGTTCACCGCGATAGACTTTCACTTCCTGCACCGGATAGGGAATCGAAATGTCATTTTCATCAAAGGCATGAATCACGGCTTCCTGTACGGCACTGATGGACGCGGCAGTGGTGGTTTCCGTGGTATCCACCCACCAGCGTACAGTCAGATTGACCGAGAAATCAGCCAGTGCTGAGACATTGACGCTAAAAGGGGGCTGACTCAGGATGTTACGATCATTGTCCAAAATCTTAAGAATAATCTGTTTGGCTTTCTGTACATCATCTTCATAGCCGATCCCTACGATAAACTCACAACGGCGACGCTGATAAGCCGTGTTGACCGTGACTGCACTGGTATATACCGTGGCATTGGGAATCACGATGCGCCGACCGTCCGGTGAGCGCAGATACGTCGCCCGAATCTGGATATCCTCTACCGTGCCTTCCATTCCACCCACGATAATGTCATCGCCGATATGAAATGGCTCACTGAGCAGAATCAGAATTCCGGAGAGCAGATTCTGGAAAATATCCTTGAAGGCAAAACCGATCGCGACCGAGCCAATGCCCAGTGCACTCATCAGCTGACCCGGAGTAAAACCCGGAATGGCGATCACCAGCGCAATCAGGAAACCAAAAAAAATAATCACCGTGCTGCCCAGCCGGTTCAGTACCAACACCAGATTCTGTTTGGCATAACTGCGGTTATCCAGGGTTTTGCGGATAAAAAACTTAAACAGTTTGGCGACTAACCAGAAAATCAGAAAAACAACGATAGCGATCAAAAAATACGGTACACGTTCCCAGAACCCTGCCATAATCTTGTCGATCGTACTATAGGCATCATTATATTTGCTGGTGTGGGCAATCACCGTTTCACTGGTTTTTTGCCCTGCTTCCTGAATCAAATTTGCTGTCCCTTGTGCGACGTCGCTGAGTTTGTGTGCCTGTTCTGCCACCGGATACCCTGTTTCAAAATGAAAATTGCGCCGTGTACCCTAATCAAAGCAGACCAGACTGTCTAGATGAGAAATGTCACCGTTTAGAAATATTTGCTGCTCTGCTGCATCATCTGTGCAGGCATGTCCAGTTCAGCGCTGCCCATCATATAAGACATCATACTGCCCATGCTGAGCAGGCTCAGCACTATTAGCACGATCACAAGCCAGGCCATGATTTTTTCTGCAGTAGACGTAATACGCGGATAACCATAGGCATTCCGACCTGCACTGCCCGGTACCAACAGCAGATAGAACGTTAAAAAGACATTGATGAGCGGCACGAAAAACAACAGACTCATCCAGCCACTCTGGTTCAGGTCATGCAAGCGGCGAATCACCAGTACCACATGAAAATACAGATAAACACCGAGCAGAACAAAGAATCCTAGTCCAGCCAGACCACTGAGCGCATTGCTGAAATTTTCATTCATCATGCCATTGTCCACGTTCAAAATACCCAAGGCCAGACTGAAGATAATTGCAATCAAAAAAATGATCACATGCAAAAATCCATACCAGCCAATATAGCTCAATCGGTTAAAACGTCCGGCGGGTGATAAAGGAGAGTCTTGAGGCAGGACCGGTGGTCGTGAGAAAAAAGATGATGGATCTGGAGAGGTCATGGGTGTCCTCATGGGATAGAAAAACAGCGTTGCGGGCTGTTCGATAAAGAAAGAATCTTGGAAAATTATAAGATTAAAAAAACCGCGCTGATACGTTTGAGTCACATATTTTTAAAGATTCGCACAGATTTGCCAGATCAAAGGTGTTTAAATAGTAAACAAAATGAATGGGTTTTCCAGTGGTCAGGATGCAAATTGAAAACCTATACGCACGTCATGAGAAGTAAAAAAGAATGAATGGTCCTCTCGAGAGGAGAGGCAGAGAACAAGGAAGACAGATCATGCAAGATATTTATCCGGTACCTGAAGCTTTCAAAAAAACGGCTCGGACAGTCGAGGCAGATTATCTGCAACGCTATCGTTACTCGATTGAACATCCCGAGCAATTCTGGGCAGAACAGGCCCAACTGATCGACTGGATCAAACCCTTTACCCAGGTAAAAAACAGCAGTTTTGACAAGGACAACTTTCACATTGAATGGTTTGCCGATGGCGAACTGAATGTTTGCGCCAACTGTTTAGACCGTCATCTCAAAGACCAGCCGCATAAACCTGCCATTATCTGGGAAGGCGATCATCCTTCACGGCATAAGATTATTTCTTATCAGGAACTGTATGCCGAAGTTTGCCGCTTTGCCAATGTGCTGAAAAAGTACGGAATTGCTAAAGGCGATCGGGTGGTGCTGTACATGCCGATGGTTTCCGAGGCTGCAATTGCCATGCTGGCCTGTGCACGCATTGGTGCGGTGCATTGCGTGGTGTTTGGCGGTTTTTCTCCAGACTCCCTAGCCAGTCGGATTGAAGACAGTCAGGCTAAACTGGTGGTGACTGCTGATGCTGGCATGCGGGGTGGGAAGCTGATTCCTCTCAAGGATAATGTCGATCAGGCATTGATGATGTCGGGCACACAAAGTGTTGAGCATGTCATGGTGGTGCATCGCACGGGTAATCCGATTGAATTTAAAAGCGGACGTGATCTGTGGTATCACGACGAAATTGCGCAGGTGGATGAGGACTGTCCACCGACCGCGATGCGTGCGGAAGATCCATTTTTTATCCTGTATACCTCCGGTTCGACGGGAAAACCGAAAGGCGTACTGCATACCACAGGCGGCTATCTGGTATATGTAACATCCACCTTTCGTGACGTGTTTGACATTCAACCCGATGATATTTATTGGTGTACAGCGGATGTGGGCTGGATCACTGGACATTCTTATGCCATTTATGGTCCCCTGGCGAATGGCACCACAACGTTAATGTTTGAAGGCGTACCACAATATCCAAGCTGGGCACGAGTCGGCCAGATTGTCGACAAGCATCATGTCAGTATTCTGTACACGGCACCTACTGCCATTCGCGCCATGATGCGTGAAGGTGATGCCTATGTACGGGAAAGTGATCGCAGCAGCTTGCGCTTATTGGGCAGTGTGGGAGAGCCGATCAATCCGGAAGCCTGGAACTGGTATTACCATGTCGTGGGTGAAGGGCGTTGTCCGATCGTTGATACCTGGTGGCAAACTGAAACCGGCGGGATTCTGATTAGCCCTTTGCCTGGAGCCACTGACCTGAAACCCGGCTCGGCCACCCGTCCGTATTTTGGCATTCAGCCTGCCTTGGTGGATGATCAGGGGCATGAGCTAGAGGGCGAAGCACAGGGCAATCTGGTCATCAAGGATTCCTGGCCGGGCCAGATGCGCGGAATTTGGGGAGACCGTCAGCGTTTCTTTGAAGCCTATTTTGCGGCTTTCCCGGGCTATTATTTTTCTGGAGATGGTGCCCGCCGCGACCAGGATGGCTATTACTGGATCACCGGCCGGGTCGATGATGTGCTGAATGTTTCTGGACACCGTTTAGGCACCGCGGAAATCGAAAGTACTTTGGTCGCTCATCCTCAGGTAGCTGAAGCTGCCGTCGTCGGGATGCCACACGATTTAAAAGGTCAGGGTATCTGTACCTTTGTGACGCTGAAAACTGGCGTACCGGAAAGTGAAGCTTTGCGTAGCGAACTGATTGAATGGGTACGTAAACATCTCGGTGCGATCGCAGCACCGGATGCCTTGTACTGGGCACCGATGTTGCCGAAAACCCGTTCCGGTAAAATCATGCGGCGGATTCTCAGGAAAATTGCGGCACATGAACTGGACAGTTTGGGGGATACCTCGACCTTGGCGGATCCAGCGGTAGTAGACCGCCTGATTGCCACAGTGTATCCCTCAGAATAATCACTTGACCCCTACCGTCTGATGCGTACAGACGGTATTTTGCTGTACCGGATAAGTTTAATCTGGATTTGGTTTCAGGATGAACAGCTTATGACGTTTCGCAAACGCACATTGTAGTCATAGCTCCAGTCGGTACGCTGTTCGATGTTGCTGACCACCAGGCCACCACTGACATTCGGTACCCAGTAAGCAAAGTGAATGTTTTGTTCTTGTTGTGACATGTTTTACCCTTCAGATCTGTTGCTATTATTACGCCACGTGAACGTTGCCGGATTTAGGGTGCAACCGTGATTCTGCTGCATCCAAACTTGGCACTGCTGCAGATGGAAGGACTTCTGCCTGTTCGATTTGCTTGTTAATGCCCAGATGCTGATTGGCTTGCTGGGTTTTTTCTTTGACCACTTCGGCACGTTGACCTTTGGCAGGTGCCCATTCCAGAATTGGCAAGGCCCGTGCAACCGCTAAGATAATGCGCTCACGCAGTTGTTCACTGCACACCGTATATTCCGGGGTGAAATCTTTATCGGTGGCATACACACCAATCGGCAAGGTTTGTGCCTGGAAAAAGCTGAACAATGGACGCAGTTGATGTTCAAGAACCAAGGCATGACGCTCGCTACCCCCTGAGGCAGCAAGTAATACAGGCACATCCACTAAAGCTGTTTGTTCAACAAAATCAAAGAAATGCTTAAAAAGACCGGTGAAGGAAGCACGATACACGGGCGTGCCGACAATCAGGGCATCTGCCGCTTCTACCGCAGCCAGATCATCCTGCACGCGTTGTGGAAGCTGGTTGCGATAAATTGCACCACCGAGTAACGGGCCAATTTCACTGAATTTAATAAAATGCACGTTGATCGGGGTAGCTTGGCCCAATTCATTGAGAATTTCCTGTACCAGACTTTCGGTTTTAGAGGGATTATTTAGACCGCCTGAAACAGCGACAATATTGAGAGGTTTTTGTTGATGAGCAATCGACATAAGGCAATAACCTAAAATAAGTTTTGGAATGCCTTGTATTTATCAACAGCGCAAAGTGCACTGTAAAATAAGCAAAAAAAGATAGGTTATCTGATTTAACGATATATCTTTTTTATCGTGAAAACTGCGGGAAATATTTCTCTAATTATTTGAATTTTATATTTATCCTGTCTGTAGCTAAGCGTTTCATTTAAGATGATTTGTTTTATAGCAAAATATGATTTGTTTTTTCTTGCGTCCTGATATTCAGGATGAAAAGCGAAATTTGCTGATTTCGTCAGCATTTAGTACAAAAAATAGGTGAGATTGGCATATCCTAAATTACCCGAGTGTGGTTAGAATAGTGACCATTGTGCTAGAGATTTCTCGCTCCGCTTATGAATATTCTAATCGTTGATGATCATCCCCTGTTTCGTCATGCTTTAATTCAAGCTGTTCGTTATAGCTTGCCGCAAGCGCAAATTCAGGAAACTGCTGCAGTCAATGAGTTCTATGAACGTTTGGAAAAGGGGCCTGAACCGGATTTGGTCTTGCTCGATTTAAACTTGCCAGGCGCCTCAGGCTTTTCTGCCCTGGTGCATGTGCGTGCACAGTATCCTTCGATTCCAATTATTGTGGTCTCTGCACATGAAGAATCTTCGATTATTCAGCGCGCGATTGCGCATGGCGCGATGGGCTATATTCCAAAATCTGCCCATCCAAGCCATATTGGTGAAGCGATCCGTCAGGTATTGGAAGGTGAAATCTGGTTACCGCCGACGTTCTCTGCCAACATGAGTTTTGATCCGCGTGCATCCGATGAAACAGAACTGGCCGAACGCATCCAGTCCTTGACTCCACAACAGTTCCGCGTGTTGATGATGGTGGCGGAAGGTTTATTGAACAAACAGATTGCCTATGAGCTGGATGTGTCCGAAGCGACCATTAAAGCGCATGTGACCGCTATTTTCAGAAAGCTCGGGGTGCAAAACCGTACCCAAGCCGTATTGGCGATTAAGGCGCTGAATATTGAAGAGAAAAAAGTCTGATTAGTTCTTTTGCTGTTTGATATAACAAGACCTCAATTGAGGTCTTTTATTTTGCCCAAAATTTTTGTCTATGTGCTTTAACTTTTTTGATCTCATAGAAATATCGGTCTTAGCAACCGCAAAGAATAACCACTGTTTTTATGAAGCGATGCTGTAGCACACAGATAAAGAAAAAGCCCATCTCACGAGATGAAATGGGCTTTTGAATAGGTTAGCGAATTTAATCAGTCTGGCTGGAAATTTTCAGACCAGATAACCAGGAGCGTAATGAAGCCGGTTTTAGCGGTTTTCTGAGCAGTACCACATTGAGCTCTTTCAAGCGCTGCGGCAATTCCGGATCGGAATCAGCGGTGATCAGTGCCACTGGCACATGCTCCTGACGGTGTTGCAGAATGAAATCCAGTCCCAGCAGGTCACGGTTCAAGTGCTGGTCAATCAGCCAGACTTGGATATTCTCCTTGGCAATGATCTCAGCCGCCTGTTCGGGTTCAGTGGCTTTAAATACCTGATAGCCCCATTTGCTTAGCAAGGTCGACATGCCTTCGAGAATGTTTTCATCATTGTCCAGACATAAAATCCGGTAGGCCTTGGTCTTTAATGGCACCGTCTGTACCGGTGCCGCGACAACTTTAGGCGCTGCGACGGTCGGTACTTCAATCATAAAGCAGGAACCTTTGCCCAGTTCGGAATAGACATGCACCGGATAGTCCAGCATGCTGGTCATGCGCTGCACAATCGCCAGTCCCAACCCCAAGCCCTGTTCACCCCATGGTGAGGTATGGCCACAGCGTTCAAACTCCTGGAACAGCTTGATGCGCTGTTCTTCAGCAATGCCTGGACCAGTGTCCCAAACGCCAATCCGGATATGTCCCGGTTTTTCTGTCGAGCGCAGTACACCGACCACGACACGACCTTTTGCGGTATAACGCAGCGCATTACTGACAAAGTTCTGGATAATACGGCGAATCCATTGCGGATCGGTATCAATCCAGAACTGGGCATCATGCACACTGAAACGGATATTACGCTGGGCTGCAATCGATTTGAATTGCAGTTCCAGATCGCTGAGCAGGTCATGCAGTGGATAGGACTGGCGTTTCGGCTGGATGGTGCCCCCTTCCAGACGGGCAATATCCAGCAGGGCAGAGAGCATGCTTTCTGCACCATGCAAGGCACGGTCCAGCTGTTGCAGGGTTTTGCGATCTTCTTCCGAATGTACACTCTGTTCCAGTGCGGTACTGAACAGTCGTGCGGCATGCATCGGTTGCAGCAGGTCATGGCTGGCCGCGGCAATAAAGCGGCTTTTTGACATATTGGCTTTATCGGCCTGTTCCCGTGCCAATTGCTGTTCGGTCAGTGCGTCAGCCAACTGTCGGGTACGCTCACGCACATGCGCTTCCAGGATTGCTTCATTTTCACGGAAGGCGGTAATGTCAGCAAAGGTAGTTACAAACCCGCCACCTTCAATTGGATTGCCGCGCATCTGAATCACACGGCCATCTTTACGGATGCGTTCAAATTCGTGCGCACTACCCACTTTCATCCAGTGTACGCGTTTGCGTACATGCTCTTCGATGGAACCGGGGCCACATTCGCCACGTTCGGCATTGTAGCGGATCAGGTCGGCAATGGGACAGCCGACATAAACCAGATCTTTCGGATAATCAAATAGCTTTAAATACTGGTTGTTCCAGGCCACCAGACACATATTTTCATCGACCACACTGACCCCTTGGGTCATATGGTCAATCATGGTCATCAGCAGGTTCTGGTTGAAACGCTGCCATTGCGAGGCTTGATCCAGAATATTGGCGACCTGACCCAAGGCCAGACCATTATTCACCATGGCCGTGGTCAGTAAGGTACGGGCTGAAGCTGCGCCAATGGTACCGGCCAGATATTGTTCGGTAAAACGCCACCACATACCATTGGCTGTACTGTTTTCATTCAGAATGACGTTATTTTGCGTGCAGAACTGATGAAATGCCTGCATGGTTGGCCCTTCACCGGTAATCCGTTTGGCCAGGGTAATCAGGTCACCCACTTTTAAGCGGATCGCATCATGATGCAAATAGCTCATGTCTGTTGATGGGTTATGCGACGGTAAGGGTTTGGTGTCGTAATAGAAAAAGCTTTCCGCCTGAATTTGCTCGGCAATGCTCGGACGGTAGATTTTGGAAACCCAGATATACAAAATGACATTCAGCCCCAAGGACCAGATGACGCCATGGGTTAGCGGTGCAAAAGACTGGAAGCCAAATAATGCTTCAGGACGTAACCAGCTCAAACCTGCCGGACCGACATTCAGGAATTCCTGCACAAAGGTCGTATATTTTGTCGGTAAACTGCGTAAAATCGTCGGTAGCAGCAGGGTATAAATCCACATGAAGAAACCAATCAGCAGGCCAGCATAGACCCCCTGACGGCTGCCGCCACGCCAGTACAGGCCACCAATCAGTGCCGGTGCAAATTGCGCAACTGCACTGAAGGCCAACAGGCCGAATACTGATAACTGGTCAATGTCATTGAAGAAGTGGAAAAACAGAAACCCGAGTAGCATGACCGCCAAAATACACACGCGACGGGTGAATTTCAGTACCAGTGGCAAACGCTTGTCATGGCGAGACAATAAACCTAAACGCCATAAGCCCGGCATGATCAGGTCATTACTTAACATGATGGAGAGTGCGACCGATGAAACCAGCAACATCCCGGTAGACGCCGAGAAACCGCCCAAAAAGGCCAGTAAGGTTAGCCAGTCTTGGTTATAGCTCAGCGGTAAAGACAGCACCGCCACATCCGGAATTGACAGGTATTCCGGAGCCGCGTGCAAAGCCCAACTGGCAATCGGGACAATCGCAATGGTAGTTAAAATCAGATAAGTGGCAAACCAGCGTCGTGCACCGCGAATATGTTTTTCATCACGCAGTTCAACCACTGCCACGTGGAATTGGCGTGGCAGACAGATAATGGCCAAGGCAGCCAGCAAGGTTTGTACCCAGAAGGTTTCCGGCACGCCAAACAGCTGCACTTCCTGGAAGGTCACCGAGATATCTTCGGAAACTTGCGCAATATTGCCAGGGGCTTCAAATAAAAAGAAAATTGCCACGCAGAGCAGAGCAAACAATTTCACAAAAGATTCAAATGCAACCGCTAACATGAGACCACCATGCTGTTCGGTATTGGCAATTTGCCGGGTACCAAACAGCATAGCAAGAATGGCCAATATCGCAGTTAAAAACAGCACCCCGTTAGTGGTGGTATGGAGGTGAGCATTCTGATCCAGAATCACGGTTGCACTTAATGCGATGGCACGAAGTTGCAAGGCCAGGTAAGGAATAATCGCAATCACGGCGAGTATGGTGACGAGTGATGCCAAGGGTCCACTTTTCCCATAACGCGCCGCGACAAAGTCGGCAATAGAAGAGATCGCATGATATTGACGCACACGTCCCAGACGTCGCCAGATATCATAGCCAATCGCCACGAACAGCAGTGGTCCGAGATAGATCGGTAAAAAAATGATGCCTTCGCGGACTGCGGCACCGGTTGCACCGTAAAACGTCCAGGATGAACAATACACGCCTAGCGTTAGACTAAAGAGTAACATGCGGCCACGTGTGCTTAAGCGACTCGCGTGTTTTTCACCAAAAAAGGCGCAAATAAAGAGCACCAGAATATAGAGGGCAAGCGCCCCCATAATAAGCCAACTGTTCATATTGCCGAGATTTTCCAAACCAGGTCTGCATGATACCTCAGCAGAAACAAGACCGTGGATTAAATTGATCAAAATTTAACGACCAAAGTCTAAGTTACGAAGAGTAGGTAAGATTGTTAATTTTAACAGTGAAAAATACGAATTAAAAAAGCGGCCAAGGTTGGTCGCCGCAAAGGAGCATGGTTATGGATGAGGTTCAAGTAGAACGAATTCTACAAAATCCGAAATTCAAGTTACTTGTCAGCAAAAAGCGCAATCTCAGTTGGAGTCTAACTGCGCTGATGCTGGTCATCTACATTGGTTTTATTCTACTGGTGGCATACAACCCAGCATTTTTACATAGCTCGTTTAGTGGCGGTGTGGTGACTTGGGGTATTCCGCTTGGTTTAGGTGTGATTGTTGCATCATTTGTATTGTGCTGGGTGTATTCATCAATTGCCAACAGTGCTTTTGATCAGCTTAATGCAGAAGCAATGCGCGAAGTAGAAATGATCACCCACGAAGGAGATCGCGAATAATGAAATGGAATTTGCTTAAGGCATCGGCACTGGTTGCGTCAGCTTCACTGCTTTCTAATACGGCTATCGCGGCTGCACTGGAAGGTACTGCTGAGAAACAGCCAACCAACTGGACTGCGATCATCATGTTCGTGATTTTCGTTGGTTTAACGCTTTTGATCACCAAATGGGCAGCAAAACAAACCCAGTCAACCAAAGACTTCTATACTGCCGGTGGCGGTATCAGTGGTTTCCAGAATGGTTTGGCGATTGCCGGTGACTTCATGTCAGCAGCATCGTTCCTGGGGATTTCCGCGATGGTGTTCAACTCAGGCTATGATGGCTTGATGTACTCTCTCGGCTTCATGGTGGGTTGGCCAATCGTCTTGTTCCTGGTTGCAGAGCGTCTGCGTAACCTGGGTAAATACAACTTCTCTGACGTAGTGTCTTTCCGTCTGGAAGAAAAACCTGTACGTGCGATGGCAGCGATCAGTTCATTATTCGTGGTTGCTTTCTATCTGATTGCTCAGATGGTGGGTGCGGGTCAGCTCGTCAAGCTACTATTCGGTCTGGACTATAGCATTGCAGTTGTGATCGTAGGCTTGCTGATGATGGCTTACGTCATCTTTGGTGGGATGTTGGCAACGACTTGGGTACAGATCATCAAAGCGGTGATGCTGCTCAGTGGTGCAACCTTCATGGCCTTCATGGTATTGAAATCTGTGGGCTTCAGCTTCAGCGAAATGTTCACACAAGCCATTCAAGTATTCTCTCAAGTACGTAATGTTTCACTTGAAGAAGCAACCCAAATCATGGGACCTGGTTCTCTTGTGAAGAGCCCGATTGATGCGATTTCTCTAGGTCTTGCCTTGATGTTCGGTACAGCAGGTCTTCCACACATCTTGATGCGTTTCTTCACAGTAAAAGATGCGAAAGAAGCACGTAAATCAGTTGTAGTTGCAACAGGCTTTATCGGTTACTTCTACCTGTTGACCTTCATTATCGGTTTCGGTGCGATCCTGTTCGTATCACAAAACCCACAATACCTTGATGCTGCGAAAATGGCGTTGTCTGGCAAGCTTGAATTGCTTGGCGGTAGCAACATGGCTGCGGTTCACCTAGGTCATGCGGTTGGTGGTAACTTGTTCCTTGGCTTCATCTCTGCAGTCGCGTTCGCAACGATTCTTGCGGTAGTTGCTGGTTTGACCCTTTCTGGTGCATCAGCGATCTCTCACGACTTGTATGCCAACGTCTTCAAGAAAGGCCAAACCACAATGGAATCTGAGCTTCGCGTATCTAAAATTGCAACACTTGGTCTTGCAATCTTCGCGATGATCTTGGGTATCCTGTTCGAGAAACAAAACGTAGCGTTCATGGTGGGCTTGGCATTCGCGGTAGCGGCATCTGCAAACTTCCCAGTACTTGTATTGTCTATGTTCTGGCGTGGTCTCACCACTCGTGGTGCGGTAATCGGTGGCTTTGCAGGTTTGATCAGTGCGGTTGTATTGATCTGCTTAACCAAAGCAGTATGGGTAGATACATTCAATATCTCTGATACAGCGCCATTACCATATGGTAACCCAGCATTGTTCTCTATGATCTTGTCATTCATCTGCTGCTGGTTGTTCTCTGTAACTGACGGTTCAGCACGTGCGAAAGCAGAAAAAGCACGCTATGACGCTCAGTTTGTGCGTTCAATGACAGGTATCGGTATTTCTGGTGCTAGCGACCACTAATCTGTAATCCACTTGATAAAAAGCCCCATCATGGGGCTTTTTATTTGCCTGGATTTTTTATCTTATTTTATCGAGTGAGCTGCTGTTCTCGCATAATTTTTTTGGATACAAAATTTACATTTGGGAGGATAAAAGTAGGGCTAGATTTAAGAGAATAAATACAGTATTGCTAAAGATCACTTTTTGAGATGAACGATGATGGCATTGATTGCATTCTGGCGAGGATTTCAACGCTTGCCTTCGGCTTGGTTGTTGCTGGTGCAACTGCTGATCCTGATTCTCGCTTTGCTTACCAATGGTAGTTCTTCTTATCGTGCTTTAAGCTGGTCAGTCGGCGTTTTGGCCTTGCTGATCATTGCTAAAGTCATCCGTCAAACACCGATCTTTACTGTTCTAGGGCTGATTTTTGTCACGGGAGCATTTAGTTGTTCTTTATTGATCTTGCTGGGTTATACATCGGTTCCTCTTCAGATTATGGCTTACAGTTTTGAAGCCTTGGCTTATTTTTACGCGGCCTATGGCCTGCTGCGTTATATGTTTGCAGATTACTATCTCACCAGGGATGAATTGTTTGCCGCCGGTGCGACCTTCACCTTAATCGCTTGGGGTTTTGCCTTTTTATACAATATTTGCCAGTTGCTGGTGCCGGAAAGTTTTCAAAATCCAAATCAGCTATCGGCTTTGCAAAGCTGGCTAGATTTGCTGTTTTTAAGTTTTAGTTTGCAATCCGCAACTGGCTTATCGGATCTCATGCCACTTTCGCCTCCGGCACGGGTGCTTGCCATGCTGCAGATGTTTTGTGGCGTAATGTATTTGGCTTTGGTGGTTTCGCGTCTGGTAGCCTTG
This sequence comes from Moraxellaceae bacterium, assembly GCA_029267635.1. Taxonomy (GTDB): domain Bacteria; phylum Pseudomonadota; class Gammaproteobacteria; order Pseudomonadales; family Moraxellaceae; genus Acinetobacter. The sequence continues at coordinate 79,868 of JAJUIK010000001.1, forward strand.
CAATATATTGCGCATTTGCCCTCCCAGCAACATAAGGAACATACAGAATGGACTGAACACCCGACCAATAAAAAAGGATCCTAAGCTAGGATCCTTTTTATCCTTTCTAAGAAATTAGAAACGGAATTTTGCATTTACGCCCACTGATTGAGTATCAAGTGGAAGAAATTTAGCATTTGCATTTACGTAGCTTGCCCCAACAGCAATTGTAGGTGTAATGAAGTAATTGATGTTTGCACCCCAAGCTGAATCAATGATTGCATCTTCAAAGCTAGATTCTGCATAAGAAGCGCCTACGCTGAGTTTTGGATTCAAATACAAATCAGTTTTTAATTGATAAGCAGTGTCTTCACCATAGACAAGACCAGTTTCAAAACCGAGTGCCATATTGGTACCGTCGATGTTACCGACATATTTGGTACGTGCAGTGATAGCATCCTGGTCTTCACCAATTGTTGCTGCTTCACCTAAAGTTTTAATTACACCATTACCCATGATCTGGTTGGCATCTAGGCTGAATTCATCTTTAGCATTGGTATAACCCACTGCAACTAAGAAATTAGGAGCGATAACAGCACCCAGTTCTAATCCATAGCGGTCACCATTATTTTCATAAGAACCACCAGTAAAATCAGCATCTAATTTAGTATGACTATAGGCAGCAGAAGCATACACAGGTACAACTTGAGTTGGAATGTAGGCTTCGCCTTTTACACCATAAGTTTGTGCTTCTAGATCAACACCTAAAGTGTCTACTAGGTCAAGTGTACCGTATGTATAAGCAGCAGAAACATTAGATGCCTGATTCAGGAAAGCAGCTTCTGCCAATGGACCTTTAGCGCTGTCTACATTTTTGAAATAGTAAGTACCAGCAACAGAACCGGTAAAATCTTTATCATTGATTGTAGCGTCGATGTATTCAGACTGACCTTGTACTTCAACTTGATATGCTTGAGCACCGGTCATGGCTAATAATAAAGCAGTGGCTAAACCGAGTTTTTTCATAGCGTTTGTCCTTGTTATAAAAAAATGACATAAATCAATATAATTTCATTCTATTGTAACAATTTATGCTGTCAATCATACAAAGCGCTCTGAAGAGTCACATTTTTCCTCCATAAAAATATGAATAAAAAACAAACGATTGGGCTTGCTCTTGTCAACCTTAAAAAAGCTGTGTTTTTACAATCAACTAAATGACTTATGCGCTTTAAATCTGCTGTTTCATCATATAAAAAGGAGGAAATTTGTATTGAATTATTGAATAAAAAATAAAATTTAATTTAAAAAAGCTGTTAATGATTTGGTTGGCTTATGAATTTTTCTACGGATTTTTATTTCAAATAAATGAATTTATTTTTAATTTTTTACGACATTGTGAGATTTTGCTTAATTTATACGCATTAATTGATTTTTTTTTATTCATTTAATCATCTCATTCTTATTTTCGATCAAAATTTTAATTCCGATCAAATTAATCAACTTTACGGCATGTGAAATATTTCACATAATAGTTTTATCAAATCATCCTGCTGTGACGTGGGGTGAAGTGTTGATTCTCCAAAATGTGACTTTTTCATTTTATCGCCCAACTTTCCCCAAGGTTGGGATTTTTTTTGCTCAAAAATAAGTTTCTTATATAGATGTATTTTTAATCGCTGTTAAGGTTAATTTATGCTGCAAACACAACAAAAAGAACAGGACAGTTGAGATAATTTACTAGGTGAATTTTATTGTTCTAATTTGGTGCATTTTTTACAAAAAGAAGGACAAAAACAAGAGAGAAGGAATAAAAAATCCCGGTTTCATTACAAAACCGGGATTTTTCGCCAAAATTCGTTGAGAAAACTGCAAATCCTGCTGAGAAATTTATCAGTTTTGCTCAATTGTGGTGCATTATGCACTATTTTATTGCATGTGTAAAACCCGATATTGCTAAAAATAAACCATGAAAAATCTTCAACAGTTCGTTGCACTATTTTTAGTTTATTTCAGCAAGGGTTTTAAGAAACGCCCGGTATGCGAAGTTTTCATTTCTGCCACCTGTTCGGGTGTGCCTTCGGCAATAATTTCGCCCCCTCCTGAACCGCCTTCGGGGCCTAAATCGACAATCCAGTCTGCAGTTTTGATCACATCCAGATTATGCTCAATTACCACAATGGTATTGCCCTTGTTGCGCAGCTCATGCAGGATGTCGAGCAGTTTTGCAATATCATGGAAATGCAGGCCTGTGGTCGGTTCATCCAGTACATATAGGGTTTTACCGGTATCACGTTTCGCCAGTTCACGTGCCAGTTTTACCCGTTGTGCTTCACCCCCGGATAGAGTCGTGGCGGCTTGCCCGAGTTTGATATAGCCCAGACCGACCTGGATTAAGGTTTCCAAACGACGGTGAATCACCGGAATCGCTTCGAAGAATTGCGCGGCATCTTCCACCGTCATATCCAGCACATCGGAAATATTGCGGCCTTTATAGCCGACTTCCAGCGTTTCACGGTTATAGCGTTTGCCATGACAGCCATCGCAGGGTACATACATATCTGGCAAGAAGTGCATGGCCACTTTGATCATGCCATCACCTTCACAGGCTTCACAGCGTCCGCCGCGTACGTTAAAAGAGAAACGACCTGCACTATAGCCGCGAGCTTTGGCTTCAGGCGTTTGGGCAAACAATTCACGAATCGGGGTAAATAAGCCGGTATAGGTAGCCGGATTGGAACGTGGTGTACGGCCAATCGGGCTCTGGTCAATATCGACCACCTTATCCAGATATTGCAAGCCATCAATCGAGTCAAACTTCTCTGCCGTAAGCGTGGTCGCCCCATTGAGCTGCGTTGCGGCTAATGGAAGCAGGGTGCGGTTGATCAGGGTGGATTTTCCAGATCCGGAAACACCGGTAACACAGGTCATGATGCCTAGCGGTAAGGTTAAATCCACATTTTTCAGGTTATGTCCACGTGCCCCGCTGAGTTTGATGTACTGTTCCGGATTGGGTGGCAATCTACGCTGTGCGGGCACCGCAATTTTACGCATACCTGAAAGGTATTGACCGGTGAGTGAGTCACTATGCTTGGCCAATTCTTCTGCCGTACCTTCAGCGATGATATGACCACCATGAATCCCTGCGCCTGGGCCAATATCAATAATATGATCGGCCGCGCGAATAGCATCTTCATCATGCTCAACCACCAAAACAGTATTGCCCAAATCACGCAGACGAATCAGGGTTTGCAATAAACGGTCATTGTCGCGTTGATGCAGACCAATCGAGGGTTCATCCAGCACATACATCACGCCCATTAAACCTGCACCGATTTGTGAGGCAAGCCGGATACGCTGGGCTTCACCACCCGACAGGGTTTCGGCTGAACGTGACAGGCTGAGATAATTCAGACCGACGCTAACCAAAAAATGCAAGCGTTCACGGATTTCCTTAAAAATCTTATCGGCAATTTCGCCTTTGGCACCATCCAGTTTCAGGTTCTGATAATAGTCTTCAGCATCACCAATCGACATTTTGGTAATGCTGCTGATGGTTTTATCCAGAATTTTGACATTGCGTGAAATTTCATTTAGACGCGAGCCATCACAGGCATCACAGGCGGCATTGGACAGATACTGTGCCAGATCATCACGCACATAGTTGCTTTCGGTTTCCCGATAGCGACGTTCCAGATGCGGCAAAATCCCTTCAAACGGAATGACGCGGTTGTGGCGACGACCGCGCTCGTCGGTATAACTCAGGTCGATTTTTTCTTTGCCGGTGCCATAGAGGAATTTTTTCTGGGTGTCCTTATCCAGTTCATGCCATGGTGTATCCAAAGAAAAATCAAAATGTTCCGCCACTTTTTGCAGCATCGAATAATAATAAGGACGTTGGCGATCCCAGCCGCGAATGGCGCCTTGGCTAATGGAAACACCTGGATTCGGGATCAACTTTTCCGCACTGAAATGGCTGCGAGTGCCCAAACCATCACAGACGGGGCAGGCGCCATAAGGATTGTTAAAGGAAAACAAGCGAGGTTCCAGTTCTGCAACGGCACGGTCACATTTTGGGCAGGAGTGTTTGGCGGAAAATACCCGATCCGGATGTTCATCATTCATCCAGGACAAAATGGCAATATCACCCCCCAAACGCAGCGCAGTTTCAAAAGATTCGGCAATACGGTTGCCTAAATCGTCGCGTACCTTGAAACGGTCCACCACGACTTCAATCGTATGTTTTTTCTTTTTGTCCAGTTCCGGAACGCTATCGATCTCGACAATTTCACCATCGACACGGGCACGCACAAAACCCTGGCCTTGTAACTGTTCAAACAGCTGGGTGTATTCACCTTTACGTTCACGCACCACAGGAGCGAGCAACATCAGTGCAGTACCTTCCGGAAGACCTTTCACGGCATCCACCATTTCACTGATGGTCTGCGCCACCATCGGTAAGTCATGTTCCGGACAATAGGGGGTGCCTACACGCGCATAGAGTAAACGCAAGTAATCGTAGATTTCGGTAATAGTGCCCACAGTAGAACGTGGGTTGTGGCTGGTCGATTTCTGCTCAATAGCAATCGCGGGTGAAAGCCCTTCAATCGAATCGACTTCCGGTTTTTCCATTTGCGACAAGAACTGGCGAGCATAAGCCGATAAAGACTCGACATAACGGCGCTGGCCTTCTGCATATAAGGTATCGAAAGCCAGTGAAGATTTACCTGAGCCGGAGAGTCCCGTAATCACCACAAATTTGTCGCGTGGAATATCGAGTGACACATTTTTGAGGTTATGTGTACGTGCCCCACGAATACGGATATGACTTTGGCTCATAAAAGGTCTTAGCTCACTAAATAAACAATTGATATGGGACTGGTTCCCTGCAGGTTCAAGTCGAGGACCTGACTAAGTTTAATCGATCATTTGCCGAAAAAAGCAGACGATCGTGAATGACTTAGGTACAGGACAAGATGTGCTCAATTCCTTCGCTACACATTCCTTAACTTATTGTCAGTATAACCGATTTGATGTGATCATTTTGTGAGGGGGCAGGTTCCATAAAACACAGAGAACGTGTTCTATGCCTCTCGCTAAATTCATCTTATAAACGCTATAGGATCTATAATCTAGGCAGCCAGTGTTCAAGCAGGATGGTTTGATTGACGGTTTTTTAGAATTTACACCAAGCGAGTTTCGCTAAAGAGATAAAAACGCGTCATAATGAGGCAATTCAAATCCAGTAACATCAGTGTCTTTCACTGAGCTTGCTCTTTTTATTCTTTGCGAATAGGTTTTTTCTATGCAGCATTTCCGTTTCTCCATATTTTTTACGGTGGTGTGTCTCATGCTTGCCGCTTACTGGGGTTATACCCATGGGCCAGAGGCAGGGCTGACCACTATGCTTACCGCACTCACCATTACTGCGATTCTGGCGGTGATGGAAGTGTCACTTTCCTTTGATAATGCCGTGGTCAATGCTTCGGTACTGCGTGGCTGGGATCATTTTTGGAAAATGATTTTCTTGACCGTGGGGATTCTGATCGCGGTATTCGGCATGCGTCTGGTGTTCCCGGTGGTGATCGTGGCTGTGACTGCGGATATGGGCATGATTGAAGTAGCGAAACTGGCCCTGAATGATCCAAAAACCTATTCGGAACGTTTAATGGCACATCATGCTGAAATTGCAGCCTTCGGCGGTGCTTTCCTGTTGCTGGTATTCCTGAACTTCTTCCTGGATGAAGGAAAAGATACGCACTGGTTCAGATGGTTGGAACGTCATTTGGCAAACCTGGCCAACGTCCCGGCGATGTCGGTGTTTCTTGCCTTGATCGCTTTACTGGTGATGGCGGCAAATGTGGCTGAAGAAGTGCGTTTGGCGGTGACCATGGCCGGGATCTGGGGTATCGTGATTTATATCGGTGTGCAGGTGTTGAGTCATTTGTTGGGTGGCGAACCGGAAATTGATGAACATGGCAATGCGGTGACGCAGGATGCCAGTGGTGCAGCCAAAGGCGTAGTCAAAGCCGGTTTTGGCGGTTTCCTGTATCTTGAAGTACTCGATGCCTCATTCAGTTTTGACGGTGTGATTGGTGCATTTGCCATTACCAGTGATGTGGTGATCATCATGCTCGGTCTGGCCATTGGTGCGATCTTTGTCCGTTCGATGACCATTTACCTGGTGGAGAAAGGCACACTGGATGCCTATATTTATCTGGAGCATGGTGCGCATTATGCAATTGGTGCCTTAGCCTTTATCATGCTGGCCAGTGGTACCGGCTTGCATGTGCCAGAAGTGGTGACCGGTCTGATTGGTGTGGCCTTCATTGTTTGGGCGATCATCGCTTCCATTCAGTATCGTAAGCAGCAAGAGCGCTTAGAGCACTAAAAAGTATTTAAAAATATAGAATCAGGGTACAGCAATGTGCCCTTTTTTTTGTGCAGTACGGTACGGCTTGAATTACAATAGCCCGATCATTCCATCACCTCTATGAAAAGCTGACTGCTATGATGAATGCTTTAGAACGTCGCTCAACTTTTGCCTTAAGCAGCATTTTTGCCTTGCGCATGTTGGGTCTGTTCATGATTATTCCTGTATTTTCCGTGGCAGGACAGTCCTACCAATATGCCACCCCGACCTTAATTGGTTTAGCCGTGGGGATTTATGGTCTAACCCAGGCCATTTTACAAATTCCGTTTAGCCTGATTGCGGATCGTTATAATCGTAAAATTCTGATTGTGTTTGGTTTGCTGATGTTTGCACTTGGCGGTGCGATTGCGGCCATGTCTGAAACCATTTATGGCGTGATTGCTGGTCGTGCGATTGCGGGCGGTGGGGCAGTCTCTGCGGTGGTGATGGCTTTACTTTCTGATGTGACACGTGAAGAGCATCGTACCAAAGCCATGGCGGTGATGGGCATGAGTATTGGCCTGTCGTTTGTCGTGGCTTTCAGTATGGGGCCTTGGTTAACTTCATTGATAGGCATTTCCGGTCTGTTCTGGGTGACCACCATTATGGGGATTGCTGCCTGTTTTATGATGTTGCTGGTACCGAAAGTGAATCGACATCACCGGAATTATGCTCAAGGCTATGGCAAACAATTGCTGCAAGTGATACATATGGGTGATTTGAACCGTCTGCATGTCTCGGTTTTTTCCCTGCATTTGCTGCTGACCGCGATGTTTGTCTTTGTCCCAGCCCAGTTGATTCAGTATGCCGGTTTGCCATTGGCGCATCATAGCTGGGTATATTTACCGTTACTGCTGATCAGTCTGTTTTTTGCTTTTCCCAGCATTATTCTGGCGGAAAAATATCGCAAAATGCGTGGCATTTTTCTTACTGCGATTGCAGGGATTATCGCTGGCCTGATCATCATGGCACTCGGTTATCAATCTAAATATGGTCTATTGACTGGTCTAGGGCTGTTCTTTATTGCCTTTAATGTCATGGAGGCCCTGTTGCCATCCTGGTTGTCTAAAGCAGCGCCGATCCAGTCTAAAGCTACCGCGATGGGCGTGAATGCCAGTGGTCAGTTCCTTGGCGCGTTCTGTGGCGGGATGCTCGGTGGGCATTTATTAACCTTGCAAAACCAGGGACAAGGTTGGGCTTTGCTGGCGGTACTTGCTGTGATCTGGCTGGCGATCAGTTTTACCCTGAAGCAGCCACGTTATCTGTCTTCCATGGTCTTTCGCCTGCCAGAAACGCGACAAACAGATGAATGGACTTCAAAATTACTGGCCATTCATGGTATTGAAGAAGTCGTGGTGATGCCCGACCAGAATGTGGCGTTTGTAAAAGTCGATAAGGCATTGATTGACGATGCAGCTCGACATAATCTGACGCAGTTATTGGGGAAAGAGGTAGCCATTTAAGCATAACTCTTATAAAGTAAAATACAGAATTGAATAGGATGACGATAGCAAATGCGTGGTGTTAATAAGGTTATTTTAGTGGGAACTTTAGGACGTGATCCGGAAACCAAAACTTTTCCAAATGGTGGTTCCTTAACGCAATTTTCCATTGCGACCAGTGATTCATGGACCGATAAAAGTACCGGTGAACGAAAAGAACAAACAGAATGGCACCGTATTGTTTTACATAACCGTCTAGGTGAAATTGCACAGCAATATTTGCGTAAAGGTTCTAAAGTGTATATCGAAGGTTCTTTGCGTACGCGTCAATGGACAGACCAGAATGGCCAGGAGCGTTACACCACTGAAATCCGTGGTGAACAGATGCAGATGCTCGACTCTAACCGTCCGCAAGGCGAACAGGGCATGGGCAATGAAGGCGGTTTTAACCAGCCACGTTTCAATAGTCCGCAACAGGGCGGCGGTTATGGTCAAAATACCGGTTTCAACCAGAATAATAATTTTGGCCAGCAGAACACCGGTTATGGCAATAATAACCCGGGCGGTTTTGCACCTAAAGCTGCACCACAAGCTGCAGCAACGCCTGCACCGGCAGATCTAGATGATGATCTACCATTTTAATCGATTTCAGCATTAACGGCTAAGTAGAAATCCCTCTCCTTGTGAGAGGGATTTTTTTCAGCTGCAGCCTATTGGATAAGTCATTTTGCACAGGAAGGTTAACGAGAAGCTAAAGCACATGAAGAGAATCAGAATTTAAATCTAATTTTTCGATTAAAATTATAAAAAACTACGGTTTTAACTATTTTTAAATATTTCGTATTCTGAATTCACCAAATAAGCAATCCATGCAATGCAACAGAGGAATATCGAATGAGCTTAATCAATACTGAAGTTAAACCGTTCCAGGCCACTGCTTACCACAACGGCCAGTTTGTTGAAATTTCAGAAGCGGATATGCAGGGCAAATGGTCAGTGGTGTTCTTCTATCCTGCCGATTTCACCTTTGTCTGTCCAACCGAATTGGGCGATCTAGCCGATCATTATGCTGAATTCCAGAAAATGGGTGTAGAGATTTATTCGGTCTCAACCGATACGCATTTCACCCATAAAGCTTGGCATGACAGTTCGGATGAAATTGGCAAAATTCAATATTTGATGGTAGGCGATCCAACCTGGACACTAGCCAAAAATTTTGAAGTATTGATTGAGGAAGAAGGTCTGGCGGATCGCGGAACTTTTGTGATTGATCCGGATGGCAAGATTCAAATTATTGAAATTAATGCGGGTGGTATTGGTCGTGATGCACAGGAACTCTTGCGTAAAGTTAAAGCTGCACAATATGTCTATACGCACCCAGGCGAAGTTTGCCCAGCCAAGTGGAAAGAAGGACATGCAACGCTGGCACCTTCAATTGATTTAATTGGCAAAATTTAAGTAATTTAAAATCAGGTTTAAAAATCCAGAACTGCTGTTCTGGATTTTTTATGGATCTTACAATGAGATTATGTGAATTCAATGTGCTATTTTTTTGAAAAAATACATAAAAACAGAAAATCATAAAACACTCCAAACATCGCTTAAGTCAGTTTTTTTTTAATTCTATTATTTTTGGTTACTAGCATAATTGTAGCTGCTAAAAAGATTTTGATAGTCAGGAATGTGGTTGCTAAATAGGGTTCCTAGACCTTCCACATCATTACGCCAGTCACGGTGTAATTCACAAGCCATGCCAAACCAGGTCATCAATTGTACCCCGGTATGTGACATCCGGTGCCAAGCGGCATCACGGGTTAATTCATGGAAAGTACCTGAAGCGTCGGTAATCATAAAAACTTTAAAGCCTTCTTCAAGGGCGGAACGTGCCGGAAATGCCACGCACACTTCAGTCACTACACCAGCAATAATCAGCTGTTTTTTCCCGTTGCCTTGACTGCCGGCACAAAGTCTTCATTATCCCAGACATTGATTTGGCCTGGACGGGCAATATAAGGTACCTCGGGAAACCTTTCTTTGAGTTCGGGAAGTAAGGGTTCATTCAGACCATTTTCAAAGCTAGTGGTTAAGAGGGTAGGAAGCTTAAAATATTGTGCCGCAGCGGCCAGTGCTAATACGTTGTTTTTAAATTTATCAGGGTCGATATCTCCTACCAGGGAGAGCAGGCCGGCTTGATAATCGACCAACAAAATGGCCGTATTGTTTTTATCCAGACGGATATAAGGTTGAGCCATTTTGATGTCCTTTATTCTTTTTGATCTTGTAAAAATCATGACGGAATTTATCTAAAATGCTGTGCTCATTTAGAGTTTAGTTTGTGCAGAAAGCGTAAGTGGACATGCAGAGAAACTTTAAAATTAACCGTAAATATTACATTTAAGATATTGATTATTAAAGGAAATAAATTTTCTTTCTACTAAAGCAGTATCATTTATGGATGATTGTCCTATTCTTGGAATGGAGTATGCTGAATTTAGGCTAGGGATCCGGCTGTTAAAAAATTAAAATACAGAAAAGTTTAATCCTAGAGATAGGAGCGCAAGATGAAAAAAGTCGTGGGTGTTTACCGTAACCAGAACATGCATTGGGTGGGGGATGGTTTTCCGGTCAAAAATCTATTTTCCTATGACCGCTTGGGTCAGGCGATCAGTCCGTTTTTGATGCTGGACTATGCAGCGCCTTATCATTTTGAAGCCACCACCCAGCAGCATGGCGTGGGTTCCCATCCGCATCGTGGCTTTGAGACGGTGACGATTGCCTATCAGGGTGAAGTAACCCATAAAGATTCCAGTGGCGGTGGTGGCACCATTAAAACCGGTGATGTGCAATGGATGACCGCGGGATCCGGTCTGGTGCATGAAGAATTCCATTCACAGGACTATGCTCAACGTGGCGGTTTGTTTGAAATGGTTCAGCTGTGGGTGAATCTGCCGGCTGTACATAAAATGACGGCACCAAAATATCAGGCGATTACTGCGCAAGAAATTCCGGTGATTGATCTGCAAGAGGCTGGTCATATTCGGGTCATTGCCGGACAATACGCCGAGCAAACCGGCCCGGCCTCTACCTTCAGTCCAGTGAATGTCTGGGATGGTGAGTTAAAAGCTGGCCATGCACACCGGCTTTATGTGCCCATGGATCACACTACTTTACTGGTGGTTTTATCCGGTGAAATGCTGCTGAATGACACGCAACAGGTCCAGGACCATTCGATTGTGATTTTTGCAAAAGATGCTGAGGTGGAAATCCAGCTGCAGGCGCTGCAAGACAGCAAATTTCTGGTTTTGACTGGCCGACCGCTGAACGAGCCGATCCAAGGCTATGGTCCTTTTGTGATGAACAGTAAAGATGAAATCATTCAGGCATTTGAAGATTTTAATAACGGTAAATTTGGTGAAATTCCAGTCGCGAATTAAGGGTGGAGAGCAGTCGATTCATCAATAACATTGCTGTGAATGAACCAAGAAAAAATGAAGAAGCTCCTCTCAAAAGTAGGGGCTTCTTGCTTTTTAGCGCTGAATGGAGTTTTTGGTTTTGTTATCGAAAGATTATGCTCTCTGGTGGAGAGTGTGATGAAATTATCACTTTTTGTTGGGCGGTATCATATACAAATCCAGTTGTTTTGTAAAACGATTATTCAAAAATAAGTTAAATTAAATCTTCATTTTTAAACAATATTTTTCTATAAGTTAGCAAAAATTAATAAATTTTCACTGTTGTTTTGCGTACTTTTGCTGTTTTGTGAAAAATAAAAAATCAACCAAACACAGAGCGTGCATGAACGGTATAAAAAAATAAATCTGGTATTTTTTAATACAGTTTTTCCATAAAGGTAGGTTCATAATCAAAAAAAGTTCACTAACGGATAATAATTTTGAATATCGCGATTATTGGTAGTGGCATGGCTGGCTTAGCTACCGCAAGAATTCTTAAAGATGCAGGACATACAATTACAATTTTTGAAGCTCTGCCCGGCCGTGGCATGGATAGCCACAGTATTGAGTTTGATGGCGGATTGATTGATGCCCCTTTACGGGTGATGAATCCGCATTTATGGAAAAATACCCTGAGTCTGGCGACCCACTTGGGCCTGAAGACCTATCCGGTACGCACCTATATGGCGTGTAGCTGGCTGTTTGAAGATCGCACCGAAACCTGGTTGACCACCAGCCGCACCAAAATTGGCAATTTTCCGATTATCAATAACCGCAAAGGCCTGAAACAGTACGGTTGGCGCCTGGTAAAAGGTATGTTGCAGTTAAAAACAGCCCTGTACAAATTCTTTAAATCGGCAGATCAGGACATTACTCTGGCCGAGTTTATTAATCAGCATGAAATTGAGGAAGTATTTTGGCATGGTGCGATCATGCCGGTGCTGTACACAATCTGTACCTGTGATCCAAAAACCATTGGCGAGTGGCCAGCCAAGCCGCTATTGACCTTCTTGCGCCAACTTACCGATGGCGATGCCTTGTTGCGCTTACAAGGTGGTACCCCGGCACTGGTGGATAAACTGATTGAAAATATTGAACTACATAGTGGTTCTCCAGTGAGAAAAATCCGACAGCAGGACGACAAAGTCTGTGTTGAACTGATGCAAGGGGAACATTATCTGTTTGACCGTGTGGTCGTCGCGACGCCAACACCGAAAATGGTGGAATTCCTGGATGCAGAACAGTTTGCTGAAGATTTAAACCTGCTTACCCAGTTCCGCTTTGAACAGGGTGAACTGGTTGTGCATACCGATAGTTCAGTGATGCCACCACGACGCAAAGATTGGTGTGCACTTAGTTATATGATGGATCGCCAGTTTACCCGTCAGCAATTTACCGTGTGGATTAATGCGGTTGAGCCTAGCTTGGTGGGTAAAACGCCCGTCTTCCAGACCTGGCGCCCGGTGACAGAGATTGATCCGAAGAAAGTGATTTCTCGTGTGACCTTGACCCGTGCTGTGGTGGATTCTGAAACAGTCGCGCTGAATAAGACCTTGCAACAACGCCATTTAGAACTCAACCGTAAAGTTTTCTATTGTGGTTCTTGGTCATGTGATGGTTTGCCTATTCTGGAATCGGCAGTGACTTCGGCCATGAAGATTGCGGAGATTTTGGGAGCACCGTTGCCATTTGAAGGTTTAAAACCTCAAATTGAAGTTGCACCTGAACTGGGTTACTAAGCCCGGTTATTAAGCTGAGCTGCTCATCGGGATGCAATGGCTACAGGCAATTCGAAAATTTTTTCCTCAACATAAATATGCGATTAATGCCAAACTGTTGGGGGATCACGCGCAGCTTGCCTGGAGCAATCTTGGTTATTGGGACCAGCACACTTCTTCGTATCCGCAAGCCTGCCGCCAATTGGCTGATCAGTTGGCGCAGGCAACCGGTTTAACGGCGACAGATCATTTACTGGATTTGGGCTGTGGGCAAGGGGCGAGCTTATGGCATTGGGCTCAGCAGTATAAGGTAGCTCATTTTGCTGCCGTTGAACTACAACCCGCTTGTGTGGCTGCAATTCAGCAGCAGCTGATTCCGGGTTTGGATGCGATTTATGCAGCTTCTTTTCTGGATCTGGCGGCATTGTCACTTCCAGAGACTTTCGATGTCGTACGGTGTATTGACGCGGCTTATCATCACAGCTTGGAGCAATTCTTGGCTGCTGTGACGCCGATTTTAAAATCTCAGGGGCGCCTGGGATTTCATTATTTAATCCGTTCTGCACGCTGGGCAACGCTTACCCCATGGCAACAGCGGAAATATCATTATTTGCTGAAAAGTGCCGATGTGGAGTTGAATCATGTCTATGATGAAACTACTACGCGGCAAATTTTGGCTGCGCAAGGTCTTACAAACATTCAAATCAGGTGTTTATCTGCCGAGGTGTTGGCTGGTTTTGCAGCTTATATCGCCCAGCAGTCTTACAGTCACGTGCATGCTGCTATGTTAGATCAGTTAAAAATCCAGATGACGGCAAAATTATGTGCCAAATTATATCGGGATGGTCTAATTGAATATGTGCAGATTACAGCGCACAAAAAATGACTCTGCTACAGCGAAGCGTTCTTCAAAGAAAATGCAATAAAAGCTGTGCCAGAAAAGGCAAGAAGGAAATGGTGCCGGCACACGGATTCGAACTGTGGACCTACTGATTACAAGTCAGTTGCTCTACCAACTGAGCTATGCCGGCAACGTGGCGTGAATTTTACCGAAACCTTTTGAAAATACAAGCCGTAAAATAAATAGTTGGTGATGTTTTATTCTTTTGGCTTTGTGTCTGAAAGAGGCATTCCAACAACAAAAAGTTTTTTATATTGCTTATGTATATCTTTGAGTACTCGGACATTTAAAAAATAGAATAATTTTCCATCAAGTTGTTTTACACAACACGATTTAAAGTTACATAAAGAAAAATATTCAGCTAGCAAGCACATCAAAATGAAACGAAGCAAACAGAAAGTTTGAATTTTCTAATCAAGCAAACCTTCAAACTTTCTGTATAGAAGCGGATTCGATCTATGCTTGAGCGCATTGACCAAATTAGGTGTTAGTTAATGGTATTTGACGTAAGGACGTGACTTTTCTGGATCGGGTAAATCGGCTTTTTCTTGCTCTTCTTGTTGTTCCTGCTCGCGATGTTGTTTTTCCCGTTCCTCAGCAGCCTTACGTTGTTCATCTTTCTTAATGCTATGTTTATGACTCATAGGTTTTCCCTCATTGATAATAAGATCAGGAATTGCCAAAAATCATGGCGACCTGCTGAGCATGCAAGAAATAGGCTCAGTAGGGTAGTGTGATCTTGTATTGCTAAAGTGAAAAAGAGGATACAAAAATTACATGCCTATTCATGTATTGCGCAGCAGCAGTGAAGACAAACGGGTGGGTAGAGGAGTTATTATTTTTAGGGGATTATCCACAGAAATTGGGGGTATAAAAATTGGGTGTATAAATATGTATCCCCCACTTATACCCCCAACTATATCAAGCTTGCAACAGATAAACTGGATTATACTAGACATAAAAAAAGCTCAATCCTTTTAGAATCAAGCTTTTTGTACTACGGTAAACATCGAATTTGGCGAGAGAGGGAGTCATATTTTTAATTTAACTAAATGAATTATAGATAAAAATAAAACAACAATTTTTAATTATACCCACATTTGTACCCCCAATTGAATTAGGGTGGTTCTGTATTAATTTGGTGGGATTGAGGATGATAGCAAAGTGAGGCTCAGATACAAAATGAGAAGTCATAGGTAAAAAATAACCTCGACATCCTGCCGAGGCTTTTTCGTGTTTGGCTGCTAGGTAGGATGGTGCTTCACCTCACGATCCTGGTGCTGGAACTTATTGTTATTGTTTTATGTTCTGGAACTTCCTGTCCCTGTATGAGTTCATCATAAGCAAAATGTAGCTCTGCACCTATCCGCAAAACCCCTAAATTGATGTGCGCCAGGGCGTACAGATTTGGTTAAAATATATCCATATATTTATCCACAGAAATTGTGGGTTATTTCAGCATTGAAAGGCTTATAAATAGTTGGTGGTTTTTAATTTTGATTACTTTTTAATCAATTTTATTGATGGAATATTCCAGGATTAGACATAGAAAAGCCGACTTGTTTCCAAGCCGGCTTTTGGGTAGAAATCTGGCATATGTAAAATTTCAAGTATTTGATTTTAAATATTTTATATATTGAATTTTAGATAATGCCCATTATATTAAATGGGTGTATAAAATCAAAATGAATAACCTCATAGTGACTTAATTATTTACATATTTTATATTTCTCTATCTTGAAATAAACAAGTTATCCATCATTATTAATCCTGGACGTAACTTCAATAATTAAAAAAGGTGGCACCATGAGCGAAGAACAAGATAGCTATAGCAAAGCAGAGTTACTGCAACAATTAGATGATTTGGCTGAGAATTTTGAGTCTGATGTTGATGAAGCTGAGGATTTACAAGAACGCTTTGAGAGTCAAAATACACTTTTTCGAAATACGGCTGGGAATGATGATGGAAATGAGGACAACCCAGAAACGTTTGATGAAGATGGTGATGATGTTCAGGGAATGGAAAGAGGTGAAGAGCTTATTCGTCTTGGTGATTATTTAAAAAATGCTCCTGAATATCGAAAAGATATTGAAGAGTTAAGAGAAAAAATAGAAAAAACAGATCAGCAGGAAGTTTTAGATTCTCTTGTTGAAGATGTCGAAGATCTTAAAGAGACATTAGAAGATATCCGTCCAGAAGATTTAGATAGAGTTTCATTTAACTGAAAATCATTCCTGTAAGAATTTCTAAAATTAACAATAATACACGTTATCCGAAAATATTTTATTATTTATTTAAAATCATTTAGTTAAGTCTTATAAAAAAGCCTAATCCTCACGGATTGGGCTTTTTATCTTCTCATATATTTTATATCTATTTTTCAAGCATCACGTCACAACTCCGCTTATCGTGTTCTTTTAAGTACACCCATGCGGATACAGTTAATTCCGGTTATATTTGTATTCTTTTATTGTATTCAATTATTGTATTTATTATAGTCTAATAATCAAAAGAATACATATAAGGTACAACAGTGGCTGAAGTAGCATACAAGCGGGTAAGTACGGCAGATCAAAATACAGCACGACAGCTAGAGGGTAAGACCTTTGAGAAAGTTTTTGAAGACAAGGTAAGCGGTAAGGATACAAACAGACCTCAATTACAGGCGATGCTCGATTACGTCAGAGCAGGTGATGTAGTCCATGTACACAGCCTGGATCGTTTGGGGCGTAATACGGCAGACCTGCTGCAATTGGTGGAGCAACTCAAAATTAAAGGCGTGACTGTCCATTTTAACAAAGAAGGCATGATCTTTTCGGCAGATACAAATAATCCAATGCACCAGCTAATGTTCACGATGCTGTCAGGCTTTGCACAGTTTGAGCGTGAATTGATCAGAGAGCGCCAGCGTGAAGGGATTGCAATTGCGAGAGCTGAAAACAAGTATCAGGGACGTAAAAAGACTATTGATGATGCCGGAATACGTGAAGCTATAGCAAAACCTGATTCTAGTTACAGGAAGGTGGCAAAAGAGCTGGGTGTAAGTCTAAGCACAGTACAAAGGGCGATGAAGGAGAATAAGCACCCTGTCGATTAGCCATTTTATTTAGCGAATCAACCATTCAAAGACGTGCAAATGCACGTCTTTTTATTGTCCATGCTTTTTAAAAATTGGGCATGTTGGAAAGTATTTCGATTGCATCTGGGAGTGTGGAGATATGATTTCTGGACGGATTTTTTGAGTGTTGAGGGGTGAAAAATGGCTACTTTTGATTGGCCGTTTTTATCAAAGTTAGAGGGATAAACCTAATTATTAAATGAGATAATAGGATAAATATAAAAAGATAAAACATCTAAATGATAATATAAGATAGTAAAATTTAAGGGATAGAAAAATACTATTTTTTATACAACTATCTTAAATAAAGACTTTAGCTCAGTAAAAGAGGTATTATTTAAAAAAATACAGATCTGCATTATATCTATTTATAACTTTTTAACGTCAGTCTATGCAAGGAATTAAGTCAATGAGAAAGCTGTGGTCAGGGACTGATGAAGTGTTCTTTCAAAATCTGTTTGCCTATCTGAAGCGGAAATTCCATTACAGATTATCCGCTATGGAATTAATGCAAAAAGATATCAGAGTGAATATTTATCATGAGACGATCGTTGCGTTAGAACAGATACATGAGGTTCTAAGAAAGATTGGGGATGGCTCTGCTCCAGATCAGGACGATTATGAAAATGCAGTTAAGGATGCAGTTAAGACAGGTAACAACGACCAAGTTCAGGAAATTATAGAGTTCTATAAGAAGTTGGCCTTAATTCCACATAGTGAACCATCTATAGCTTTCACAAATTTTTATCGCATGTATTACGGGGATACGCTTATCCGTAATTACTCTCATTTTTTGGAGCAGCATGACGGTCTTTATGAAGAATTTAGGCGATCGAATACATGGACTCAGCAAACGTTTCAAAAGGACCGTATCTTCAAATTTATTGAAGCCTATCAAGCGTCATTACTGCAAGAACAGGTTTTGAGTAGCTCTATCCAGGAAGATATAGAACGCCAAAATCAATTGTATGACCGGTTGATGGGGGATTACGATGAGTTGGTTCAGCGTAATGTGAAAATTGGGGTGAGTGTATTTGATATTGTTTTGCCAGGGAGTTTGATGTCCTCTGGAACTATTAGAGAAATCTCGTCTCGATCTTTTTTATTTGAAGTTATCAGTTCCTTGAATTATGACTTTGAAAAGAGTGATGCAATATTGATGCAGGTTAACCATGTAAACCTAATCAGTGGAAATAATTTCATCATATCGTATCTATTAGTCTATAAAGCGAATATCTATGAAGATCCCAAACAGGTGATTGGATTTATTCAATCTGCGATTTTTGAGATTGTGGGGAGGCAGTTTGTTGATAGGCTACGGGTCATTGATCGTGAGAACTTACTAAAAAAATTATATCCAAATGAGATGTTTGTTGGTGAGCTCTCCTCCAAAAAAGAAAAACTGGCTTTCCGCAACAAATTTTTGAAATATTTTTTATCCAGCATGTTTCTGTTGAATTTGGATAAAGATTCACAATTCCAGGAACAAGAAGATTCAAGAGGTGAGCTTTTTAATACCTACAGATTTTATAAAGAAAAGATATACCCTCCTCGTGAAGCTCCCGAACCTAAGGAACATATTGCAAAAGAGCCAATTAAGAAAAATACAGCAGAGTCTTTACAAGAATTAGTGCTAGAAACCGATGATGTAAAAGAACTTGATAAGTACTTTTCTGTTAAGGATTTATCTCAGGAGATAGCTGAGCGGGTACGGACCATTCGTTATTTATATCTTCAGCAAGGTGTTACATCTGTCTCTATCGATGTTATAGAAGATCTGATTAGGATTGAATATTTCTTAGCTCGACTAATGTCTGTTCTTGTGTTTGAGTTTGAGGGAATGGTAAATGCTAAAAATTTCGAAAAATCTCCTAAATTTTCAAAGTTATCTCTCTTGTTTCAACAGTTTACTTTGATTTCTATCATGGATTGCCTGAGGGATAAACGACGATTACCTCAGGAGTTGAGTGCTAAATCGATTCACTTTATTCGGCAGTTCAGGGATTTTTTTGAAAGAGGATATTTGATATCCGATTTAAATCAGCTCAAAAAACATCTAGAGAGTTATAAAACACATTGGCTTAAATCAGCCTTCCAAAAGGAAAAGCAATTCTCGAATAAAGCTCTGAATAATCAAAATACAATACAGACCTATCTCCAAGAAGTGTTCAAACAAGACGTTGACGTTGTGGTAATGCGCTTTATCTTTAGGTGTGGCGATTTAAATGGCACAACAGAGGCAAAAATATTTGATGAAATGTTCCGGGATTACACCGAAAACCTGAAACGTCGTAATACGGGCGGTGCCTGTTTGGTGGCTCAGGCTGGAGTATATATTCCTTATAAAAAAGAACATTACATTGATGCTACTTTGCTTTTCCGATGGAAAAAACCTGAGGACATTGATCCTCAAGTTTTAAGGGATGCAGTCATTAAATATTGGGAGAACTATGTTGACCAGAAAAGAGATCAGATCCAGACGTACAATAAAAAACACGGTAAAAAATACACTGGAAATCAAACGAACCCATTTGATCTTTTCAAGAATGCAATTCTAGGGGCTACCCCTGTTTCTGTGGTTAAAACTGAAAACCTACTAAATCACGAGTATGTTGAAATTTCTCGTGGACAAACAAAAATCAGAACGTTGCTTATGCAGAACGTTTCAAAATTCTATGCTAATTGCCCTTTGATTTTGGTTGATGAGCTAGATCTTGAAAATTTACCAAGAAAACAATATTTGATTTTAGGCAGAAACCGAAAACCCCAAGCGAAGAAAAAAGGGGCGGCCGTTAAAAATACGAGTGGCACGGTCGATGAGCAATCTAAAGAAGCTATATCAGTTGATCCTGAAAGCTTACAGGGTACTTGTATACCGAATACAGATCAGGTGGTGGCCTCAATTGAATCCGATACTGATGCTTTGTTAGAGAATGAGAATGTTGAAGCTGAGCTACCAATAGGTGAGGAGGACAAAGCAGAGGAAATAGCAGTATCCTCACCTGTTATAAATCCTTTGCCAAATCAGAATGAACTCCAAGCTGCACAAGCCGCAGAGAGTGTTTCTTCTGTCGCAAGTGAGCAGAATGACTCAAGAAAATATACAGACAAGCATGGAAATCAACCTCCTACGATAAGACTTAAGAGACGTTGTAAATCTACTTCTAAATTCCCTAAGTCACTAAAATTGGAACAATAAACTGGTCCTAACTTTAGCTTCACACTTTTCTATAAAAACAGGGGAATTTGTAAGATTTTCCCTGTTTGCTATAGAAGCAGAAATGGTTGTTTTGGTCAGGTGTCTGTGGATTACATCCGTCGGGTAACAGCTAGGATATATATATTATTAATTAATTACTTATACCACCTAATCAACCTTCATCATCCCCAAAATGATGAAGGTGTTTTATTGAGAAAAATATAACCCATCCACTTCAGGGTAAAAAATACAGATCCGTCACTCCTATGGAACTAATCACCATAGGAAGACACCAGTGAACGAAGCACAAACATTACTCGCGATTGAAAACCTGATGAAGGCAGTGATTGCAAAGAACTACCGCTGGCGAGACTTTCAATCTGATCATGCAGAACTGATGCACGATGCTAGGGCCATTTACCATACTTACAGGGATTATGCTCCGCTGATTCAGGCTTACTTTGATTTGCTGCCTGAAAGGATCAGACGCAGGGATGAAGCAATTTTTAATAGCTATGCTGCATTTCAAGAATTTCAGTCTGAACTTAAGCAAGCACACAAAGAGTTTATTCAGGGCTTTAAACGCAACAATCGACGTAACCAGCTAAAGCTGGAAGCGTACTTTGCTGAGCTTGTGGAGCGTCATCGCAAGCTTTTGTTGGTGCGTGTCGATTTACATTACTCCTCTGACAAACACCCTGGCATGAAACGGTTTAATCAGGATGTTGAAAAACTGATCAGCCGGGTACAGAACAAAGACACCATCTTTAAACATCAGGTCGGGTATGCCTATCGACTTGAACAAGGAGGGAAATCCAGAGGCTATCACTGTCATCTGCTCATCATCTATAACGGCTCTCTCCGCTGTAAGGACAGTTATCTGGGACAGGAGATTGGAGTGTTATGGCAGGAGGAGATTACCCGTGGAGATGGGGAATTCTATAATTGCAATCAGGGTGAACATAAGCGTCGCTATAAACAGGAAGGTAGACTGGGCATTGGCATGATCCTGCGAGATGATCAGTGCAAGGTGAATAATGCGCAGCATGCGATCAGCTATCTGGCCCGACCTGAAAAGGAGGATCAGTACCTAAGAGGCAAACTCTCTGGAATGAGACAGTTTGATAAAGGGCAATTGCGTCATCGGGAGTAGGGGTCGCTTGGAGTCATGGATTGCAAATAATTTCAGATATACATCATCTACATGAACAATGAATGTTTATTCCTACATTCAAAGGCTTATCAGACGGTAAGCCCTTTTTCATTTCTAGAGGTATATCTTATGAACATTACATGTCCGTATTGCCATTCTGAAAACGTCAGCCGTGTGATTGATCAGCAGTCCTCCAATAACCGCAGTATGTCTTCCATGACCGGTGCCGGGATTGGTGCCAGCATTTCCAAAAGCCTGCCGCTGCCGATCTCGCCCTGGATGGGTGGGATTGCCGGGGCTGTGGTCGGTGGACTGATTGACAGCTTCATCCAGCCTTCAAGACCCGTAGTAGCGCCCATCCGCTACTTCCATTGCCATCATTGCCAACGCAATTTTGATTAACCTGCTCAGGGAGAAAGCATATGGCACATCAAGTCGAACAAATGGCGTATGTCGGTGACACCCCCTGGCATGGCCTGGGCAATCAACTGACACAGAACCAGCCGATTGAAGTTTGGGCACAACAGGCCGGTATGGACTGGCGCATTGAATCCTGCAATGTCAGCTATATGGCACAGAATGAACGGGGGCAGAGCATCATTCTGCCCTATGAGGAACAGCGGGTACTGTACCGCTCTGATACCCATGCCCCTTTATCAGTCGTCAGTCAGCGTTATCAGGAAGTGCAGCCCAAAGAGATTCTGGAATTCTATCGGGACCTGACCGAGCAATCCGGCTTTGAACTGGAAACAGCAGGGGTACTCAAGGGAGGGAAAAAGTTCTGGGCACTGGCACGTACCGGACAAAGCACGGCACTCAAAGGCAAGGATGTCAGTAATGGCTATATTCTCCTGGCAACTGCCTGCGACGGTACACTGGCCACCACGGCACAGTTCACCAATATCCGGGTGGTGTGTAACAACACCCTGGCGATTGCTTTACGAGGGCAAAGCTCAAGTGCAGGGGTAGTCAAGGTGCCACACAGTACCCGGTTCGATGCGGACAAGGTCAAGCAGCAACTCGGCATTTCCGTTCGTGCCTGGGATGAACACATGTATGAAATGAAACAGCTCAGTCAGCGCAAAGTCACTCAAGGTGAAGCGGCTGCCTATTTCGATGCCGTGTTTAACAACACTAGCCTAAGCATTGCAGATCAGGAGGACAACATTATCCAGTTCTACCGTAATGTGGCTGCACAGGCCAGCAACGCCCCAAGCAGTAAAACTGAACCGAATGGACGCGCCATGAGTAAAGTCATGCAGATGTTCAATGGACAGGGACGGGGTGCAGAGCTGTCTTCGGCCAAGGATACCGCCTATGGTTTGCTGTGCTCGATCACGGAATTTGCCGATCATGAACGTCGTGCCATGAGTACCGATCACCGACTGGATTCTGCATGGTTTGGTGCAGGGGCGGCGCTAAAACAGCGGGGGCTGGAACAGGCTTTAAGACTGGTGGCTTAAGGCCTTTTCCTGTTGCTGCTTAATGTTGCTTTAAGGTCGACAGCCTAAAGTTAGCCTACGAGGTTGAATTCTCCAGAACCTCGGAAACACCCTTTGGCCACATCTCCCCGGATGTGGCTTTTTTTTATGCCTAAAATTTCTCAGCTGAATTTCTACAGACGATTGCTATCTATAGGACAACCACATGAATACATTTGCACCTTTACCAAATTTACCGAATCCCTCTGGCATTCCCTCACACATGCCATTACCTCAGCCGACTAAATCTTCACGATCCACTGCCGCCAAACGTCTGGCCAACACCAAACAGCTTGATCATCAACAATGGCTGGAAGTCCGAAAACAGGGCATTGGCAGCAGTGATGCCGCAACAGCCTGTGGTCTCAACCCTTATATGTCCATGCTGGAACTCTGGATGATCAAGACCGGACGGCTACAGCAAAACATACAGGATGAAAGCTCAGGCCATGCACCTTTGTACTGGGGTAAGCAGCTGGAACCCCTGGTCGCAGAGTATTACAGCATGCATACCAACAATAAGGTACGCAGGGTCAATGCAGTCTTACAGCATCCCGATCCGGATAAGTCCTTTATGCTGGCCAACCTGGATTACACCGTGGTAGGCAATGACGAGGTCCAAATTCTGGAATGTAAAACCGCAGGGGAATATGGCAGCAAGCTCTGGCGGGATGGTGTGCCACTGTATGTATTGTGTCAGGTACAACATCAACTGGCAGTGACAGGCAAAGAAGCTGCTCATGTCTGTGTGTTGCTGTGTGGCCATGAAACCAGGATTTTCAAAGTCAGCCGAAATGATGCCTTGATCCAGCAGATCATCAATGCCGAACGTACCTTCTGGGCATGTGTTGAACAGGACATTCCTCCCGTAGTAGATGCCAGTGAATCGGCAGCACGCGCGTTGCAGCAGCTTTACCCGGAACATGTACCCTTAACCGTCGAAGACTTATCGCAAAATCAGACGGCCAATCTGCTTTTTGACAAGCTGGTTCAAACCCGACAGCAGATTGAAGAGCAGCAGCAAAGCTTCGATCAGGTCAAGCACGAAATTCAGATGCTGATGAAAGAGGCTGAACGAGCCACCTTCAACGGTGGCTCGGTGGTTTGGAAGAAGAGTAAAGATTCAGTAAGTCTGGATAGCAAGGCGCTGTTAAAGCAGCAGCCCGAGTTGCTTGAGCAGTATCCGCTGCATAAGCAGGGCAGTCGTCGCTTCAATATTTATCGCGATGAAGCCTGATATTCACATCCCTTAAAACCAAAAAGCGCAAAAACCGCTCCCCGCCCTCGACTCACCAGGAGTAGAGGGCAAACGGTCGCGGCTTTTGTTGCTAGCAACGTTATTCATTCATTTTTAGTGGATTCAATTATTTCGAAACATGCTTCTTACATATCTACGGCTGTCTGCTAGCAATGATCTATTTCTATTGATTGGATTGTTGAGTGTCTTTGAAACACGTCTCTTACATAGCAGCGGCAGATCTGTAAGAAATTACATTTAAGGATATTTTCCATGATTAAAGGTTTAGCCATCACACCGCCCGTATTGGGGCGTATCAGCATTGGCCGTGTCATTGAAAAGAACGGCAAACGCCTGCCAGAGAAAGATGACCAGTTCACCATTACCAGCCAGATCCAGAGCAAAGAGGGCTGGATCAAACATCCACTGGATGAGCAGCTGCGTGCAAACGTAGCGAATGGGAAACTGAGATCCATTCCTGTACGGATGATCTTCAACGATCCTGAACTAAACCTACGGGCAGAATACAGCCTGTTTGACCGACAGACGGGGCGTCCGATTTGTGTCGGCAATGGTCAGACCTGCCAGCGCTTGACCAGTCAAGGGGTAGAACAGCATCCCTGTCCATCCCCTGATTTATGCCCGCTGGCACAAGGCGGACACTGCAAGCCCTATGGGCGGCTGCATGTCAATCTGGATGAATCGGATGAACTGGGGACTTTCATCTTTAGAACCACCGGCTTTAACAGTATTCGGACCTTGGCTGCGCGTTTGGCTTACTACCATGCCGCATCTGGAGGCTTGCTGTCATGTCTGCCATTACAGCTGACCCTTCGAGGAAAAAGCACCACGCAAAGCTATCGTCAGCCGGTGTACTACGTGGATCTGACGTTAAGAGAGGGTGTACAACTGCATGAAGCGATTCGTACAGCTGTACAGATTGATGAACAAAGTAAGCAGGCAGGATTTTATCAGGAGGCGGTGGACTTCGTTGCCAGGCAAGGCTTTGCCAATGCCCAGTTTGAAATCCAGAGTGAGGAGGGAATGGAGGTTGTGGATGAATACTATCCTGAAGGAGAGCATACCAAAGGGGAGCAGCGGTATGAACCTGAAGGGTTTGTGCAGAATATTCAGCAGGGTTTGCAGCAGAGTGTCAGGGCTGTGAATTAGACCTGAGAGGGAGATTTTAAATTAGTTTTTTACAGATCCCCCGGATTGTTTGAGCAGTAGACAGCTCGCTTAAACAATCTAAGGAGAACTCGTCATGAATACATTTGTTGGTCAAACCTTCCAAATGAATCAAATTGTTAATATTAAAGATGTCGTCCAATTTACAAGTATTAGTCGAGCTAAGATCTATGAAATGATCAATGAAAAATCGAAATACTATGATCCTACTTTTCCTCGACCTGTACGTTTAAGCGAATCACGTATCGGCTGGTCAGCTTGGGAAGTGCACCAGTGGATTGCAGATAAGTTGGAAAGTCGTGAGTAAAAATGGGAGCTTCGGCTCCCTTATTTTTTTGCATAGTAAAGTATGTATTGAAGACAGCTTATGTTCTAGTAAACCTTTTTTAAATTTGAATTCACTGAACTACATGGTTTTTCATCCAGATTGGATGGAATAAATAGTTATGCAAGTAAGTCAAGAAGTTGTTGGTATTTATCCGAGGTAATTTTTTCCTTCAACACTCGAACAGGAAGTTCTTCTCTCAATAAGATCAAACTACGTGAGAACCATTCTTCTTGTTCTTGATCAGTAAGTAATTCAAAGCATTTGTTAGCATCTGCTGCAAACTCATCGAATTCAGCGATACATCTTTGAGCCGCAGAATGTAAGAGTGAGAAATACTCGCGAACAGAAGGGATTTCAAACCAATTCTCTGAAGAATTCCATAGTGGATCGGAAGGATTGTTTGCAAGTTGTACTGGTTCAGGACCAAGATAATTTTCAGGGAATCTTCCACAAATATCGAGTATTAAGTTGCTTATCCAAAGCTGAAAATAGCAAAGTCTTGCATAAGACTCCTTTGTATTAAACTTCATGTTGTTATGGATTGTGGCTGGATTAAATTGTTCGAAATGCATCGCATGAATTGCCTTCAGCTTATCGAGACAAGGAGCTAGCTTGGCTTTCTGCTTTCGAAACCATTCGTTTCCATAAAGGTGCTGAAGTTCTTCAAAGGTAACTAATTGAATGTTTGTAAACCTTGCAGCCTCTCTTGCACCTGATTGAAAACCATTCTTGCTAACGATAAACCCAGTATTTGCTCCTGCAGATTCCATAACGAACTTGAAACCGTGAACTACTTCCTGAGGGACGTTACTTTCCCAATGTTTACACTCAATAAGATAAATCTGGTTGTGGCTGGCGAGAGGGTCTTTCACATATACGTCAATTTCTTTACTGCCACGACCAGCCAGATCAACAGTCTTAGCTGTTTCTGCCTCATATGCCATCTCATTAAAGAGTTGGCATACCTTATTTTGTAGATCGCGCCAGTCAGTAACTTGGTTTATAGGTATGAACATATTGGGTTACTTGCAGGCCTGATTAAAGTTGGATGATACATTTACCATATAACTAAAAATCAAGTAATTCATAATTATTTGGGCACTTTTTAATTTGAGTGATTTTTAGCTATATGTACAGTGTATGGGATTAATCCTTCCAAAAAGAATAAAATTAGATGACAAAATTTTTTGCTTAACAGTCATCTAATGAATGAATAATCAACAATCTTTTTTTTGAATAATATAATATTTTCCAACAGTTAAAAAATTGTCAGTATGATGGCCAACAACCGAAGTGTCGCCAGATACTGATCACAGATAAGAATTCAGGAATTGATTCACTGCTATGACCAACAATAACTTTTCTCAAATCGCTTCCTTCATCTGGTCGGTTGCCGACCTGCTTCGTGGTGACTTCAGACAATCACAATATGGTCGCATTATTCTGCCATTCACCTTGTTGCGTCGTCTGGAATGTGTACTAGAAGAAAGCAAGGCTGCGGTACTGGCGGAACATGAAAAAGTCTCCAAGATGAATCTGCCGGAAGAAGCTCAGGAAAAGTTATTGTTACGTGCCACAAACGGCCTGGCCTTTTTTAACACCTCCCCAATGGATCTCAGCAAAATGGGGCAGAGTGACATCAAGGCCAACTTAAGCACCTATGTGCAAAGTTTCTCTAAAGATGCCCGCGAGATATTTGAATACTTTAACTTCATTGAATTTGTCGGCCTTCTCGATGATGCCAACCTGTTATATAAAGTGGTGCAAAAGTTTGCCACCACGGATCTCAGTCCCGCGAACGTATCCAACCATGACATGGGCTTGGTGTTTGAAGAACTGATCCGTCGTTTTGCTGAAGGTTCCAATGATACCGCCGGGGAACACTTTACCCCGCGTGACATCGTGCGTCTGACCACAGCACTGGTGTTTATGGAAGATGATGACGTGCTGACCAAAGACGGCATTATCCGTACCATTTATGACCCGACTGCGGGGACGGGCGGCTTCCTGTCTTCAGGCATGGAATATCTGCATGAGTTGAACCCAAATGCGGTGATGCGTGCTTTTGGTCAGGAACTCAATCCAGAATCCTACGCCATCTGTAAAGCCGACATGCTGATCAAAGGCCAGGACGTGAGCCGGATTAAACTGGGTAACACGCTGTCGAATGATCAACTCTCTGTCGATCAGTTTGACTACATGTTGTCGAATCCGCCATTTGGCGTGGACTGGAAAAAGATCGAACAGGACATCAAGGATGAGCACGAACACAAAGGTTTTGATGGCCGTTTTGGTGCAGGCTTGCCACGGGTGTCTGATGGTTCACTGCTGTTCCTGATGCACCTGATCAGCAAGATGCGTGATGCCAGTAGTACCGAGAGCGGCAGTCGCATCGGGATTATCCTGAATGGTTCACCATTGTTTACCGGCAGTGCAGGCAGTGGCGAAAGTGAGATCCGTCGTTACATTCTGGAAGCGGATTTGCTGGAAGCGATTATTGCCTTACCGAACGACATGTTCTACAACACCGGGATTGCCACCTATATCTGGGTACTCAGCAATAAAAAAGCCGCTGAACGTAAAGGCAAGGTACAGCTGATTAATGCCTCGAACCTCAGTACCAAAATGCGTAAGTCGCTGGGTTCAAAGCGTAACTATCTGACTGAAACTGAAATTGCCACCATTACCCAAAATTACGGTGACTTTGTGGCGGTAGATACCTTGGCTCAGGATGGCGAAACCGAACAGCAAAAACCATTTGCCAGCAAGATTTTTGCCAGCCATGAGTTTGGCTACCGTCGCGTAACCATTGAACGTCCACTGCGTTTATCGGCACAGATCAGCGATAGCGCGATTGCATCATTACGTTTTGCCCCGAAACCGTTGAATGCCGTGATGCAAAACATCCATGCACAGTTGGGGACAGCCTTTGGTACAGCGTGGACAGTGGAAAGCTATGGTCAGTTGCAGGACGTTGCCCTTGAGGTACGCGCCCTGATTAAAGCCGAGTTTCCTGAGCTAAAAGAAAAAGACATTAAAGAGGTGCTGGACAGCAAAATCTGGCTGTTCCAGAAAGCCCTGATGGAAAAAGCCCAGGCGTTACAGGACGTGATTGGCACCGATCAGTTTGATGACTTTAACCAGTTTGATGACGTATTGAAAAAAGCCCTCAAGCAAACCGACATCAAGCTGGATGCCAAAGAGAAGAAACAGCTGTTAGATGCCATCACCTGGAAGAATCCGGAAGCGGAACCGGTGATTAACAAGGTACTGAAACAGGCGGAAAACCCACTGTATGGCCAGTTTAGCTACCAGGGCAAAGTGGTGGAGTTTGTGCAGGATGGGGACTTGCGTGATGCCGAGAATATTGCGCTGAATCCAAAGGTCAGCACCACCGAGTTGATCGAAGACTACTTTAAACGTGAAGTACAGCCACACGTGCCTGATGCCTGGATCAATGCCGACAAGCGCGATGAGAAAGATGGCGAGATTGGCATTGTCGGTTATGAAATTCCGTTTAACCGTCATTTCTACGTGTACCAGCCCCCACGTGATTTAAGCGAGATTGATGCGGATCTGGATGCGGTGAGTGCCGAGATTATGCAGCTGCTACAAGAGGTGCATTCATAATGGCAAAATATCAGGCGTATGCGGAGTATAAGGATTCAGGGGTTGAGTGGCTTGGTAAGGTGCCCAAAGATTGGACTACTACTAGATTAAAGTATATTAAATCGCAGGAACAGAATGCATTTGTAGATGGTCCATTTGGTAGTAATTTAAAATCAGAACATTTCATAGCAAATGGTGATGTTTACGTAATTGAAAGTAATTTTGCTACGACAGGTAACTTAGACATAGATGAGTTAAAAACTATAACTACAAAACACTTTGAGAGTATCAGTCGAAGTGAAGCTAAAGGTAATGACATTATCATTGCAAAAATTGGAGCTCGTTATGGGAGCTCTTCTATTTTACCGTTATTATCGAAAAAGGCAGTAGTATCTGGCAACTCATTAAAATTAACAGTAAATAATAAGATTTGTAATATCAAATATGCACTTCATTTATTACAGCATTTGAAAAATGAAGGAGCGATGGATGATGGGGTAAATGGCTCAGCTCAACCTGCTTTATCTTTAGGTGGATTGAATATATTACCATTCTTGTTGCCATCAAATTTTGAGCAATCAAAAATAGTAAATTTCCTTGACCATGAAACCACCAAAATTGATCACCTGATTGAAAAACAACAACAACTGATTGAACTGCTCAAAGAAAAACGCCAGGCAGTGATTAGCCATGCCGTGACCAAAGGCTTAAATCCAAATGTCCCGATGAAAGATTCGGGTGTGGAATGGGTAGGGAAAGTGCCGGAGCATTGGACTGTTACAAAGATTGGATTTCATACATTAAAAATTGGTAGTGGTAAGACACCTAAAGGTGGGGCTGAAATTTACCAAGATGAAGGTGTTTTATTTATAAGAAGTCAAAATGTTTACAATGATGGGCTAAGAATTGATAGTTCAGAAAGTGTTTACATTTCGGAAGCCATTCATGATGACATGTCTACATCCAAAGTATATTCAGGCGATATCCTGCTGAATATCACAGGCGGTTCAATTGGACGTAGTAGCTTAGTTCCTGATGGTTTCTCTGAAGCTAATGTTAATCAGCATGTATGCATCATTAGAGTACGCAAGTGTCTACAAGAATTTTTAGCTTCAGTTATTCAATCTGATCTAATTCAGGCACAAATTCAATCTATTCAAACAGGTGGAAATAGAGAAGGATTGAACTTTGAGCAAATATCTAAATTCTGTTTTGTCTTACCATCAGACTCAGAGAAAAAACAAATCATTTCATATATTAAAAAAAAGCTAAATGAATTTGGTGAGCTTGAAGCTAGAGCAAACAAAGCTATTCAACTCATGCAAGAACGCCGAACCGCCTTAATCTCAGCAGCCGTGACTGGAAAAATTGATGTGCGCAACTGGCAAGCCCCAACGCTTTCTGAGGCAGACACGGAGTTAAGCGCATGAGTCTAGACGCTACCCGTGAAAGCATTTTCCAGAGCGACATCATTCAACAGATGCTGGCACAGGGCTGGCAACTCGGAACCCCACAAGGCTACAACCGTGAATCTGCCTTGTATGAGCAGGACGTACTGGATTTTGTGCAGCAGACGCAAAGCCAAGACTGGCAGAAGTTTCAGCGCATCTTTCCACAGGATACCGAACGACATTTTCTGGACGCGGTGGTTGCCCAGCTGAAGAAGGCCGACATCAATGCCACCGATGAACAGTCGCGTACCTATGGCACCTTGGGTGTACTGCGTCATGGCTTTAGAACGCATGGTGCACGTTTTTTCCTGTGTCAGTTTAAACCGGAACATGCGCTGAATCCTGATACCTTAGCGAACTATAAAAAGAACATCTGCCGTATTGTGCCGGAGCTGGTGTATAGCCCGTATGCCACGGCTGCCGAGTTACAGGACACTGGCAAACAGGCCAAGAAATGGCGCATTGATCTAGTCCTGTTTATCAACGGCTTTCCGGTGGCGACACTGGAACTCAAGTCCGAGTTTAAACAGGCCGTGCAGAATGCCATGTTGCAGTACAAACGCACCCGCTTGCCGAAAGACCCGGAAACCAACAAGCCCGAACCGTTGCTAATGTTTAAGCGTGGCGCGTTGGTACACTTTGCTGTCAGTCAGTACGAAGTCTATATGGCGACCCAACTGGCCGGAGAAGATACCTTCTTCCTGCCCTTTAACAAAGGTACGCATGATGGTGGTGCAGGTAATGACGTGCCGGAAGACCAGAATCAGTATGCGACCGCCTACCTGTGGAATGAAGTCCTCACCCCGGACAATTTGCTGAATATCATTGGACGCTTTGTCCATCTGCAAATTGAAGAAAAAGAAGACTGGGAAGGACGCAAGTACAAAAAAGAACTGCTGATCTTCCCGCGTTACCATCAGTGGAATGTGGTGACTAAACTGATCAATGCCGCCTTAGAGGAAGGTACTGGACAGAAATACCTGATTCAGCACAGTGCTGGCTCGGGCAAGTCCAACTCGATTGCCTGGACAGCACATCAGCTGTCTACCTTGTACGATCAGCACAATCAGAAACTGTTTGATTCGGTGATTGTGGTGACAGACCGAACCATTCTGGATGCCCAGTTACAGGACACCATCTACCAGTTTGAACATGCCGATGGGGTAGTCGGACGCATCAATAACAAAGAAGGCGATGGCTCCAAATCGGAAAAACTGGCCAAGGCACTGGAAACTTCACAGCCGATCATTATTGTCACGATCCAGACTTTCCCGTTTGTATTGCGTGCGATAGAAAACAGCACCAATCTGAAACAGCGACGCTATGCAGTGATTGCCGATGAAGCACATTCCTCACAAAGCGGCTCCACGGCACGACAGCTGAAAGAAGTATTGATGCTGGAAGAACGTGAAGAAGATGCCGAACTGTCTTCAGAAGACATTCTGGATGCGGTGGTGGCTGCACGTAAGGGCAGTAACAACCTGAGCTACTATGCCTTTACTGCCACGCCGAAAGACAAAACCCTGCAACTGTTTGGCCGTGTACCGAATTCTGAACTACCGCCATCCAAGCAGAACAAGCCTGAAGCCTTTCATGTCTACTCCATGCGCCAGGCCATTGAAGAAGGTTTTATTCTGGATGTGCTGAAAAACTACACCAACTATAAGGTGGTGTATAAGCTCAAGCAGAAAATCGAAGAAGCTGACAAACAGGTCGATGCCAAGAAAGCCAAGATCAGGCTGAATCAATGGGTACGCCTGCATGACCACAATATTTCCCAGAAAGTGAAAGTCATTGTCGAGCATTTTAAAAATAACGTAATGGGCTTATTGGGTGGACAGGCCAAAGCCATGGTGGTGACCAGTTCACGCAAGGAAGCGGTGCGTTACAAGCTGGCCTTTGACAAATACGTGTCTGAGCAAGGCTACAAGTCCATTCAGGCCATGGTCGCCTTCTCCGGTGAGGTTGAGTTTAATGACAAGGATACCGACAGCAGTGGCTTGGTTGGGCAGACCTTTAACGAACGCAACATGAACCCGGGACTGAAAGGACGGGAAATGCGTAAAGCCTTTGATACGGATGACTATCAGGTGATGCTGGTGGCCAACAAGTTCCAGACCGGCTTTGACCAGCCGAAACTGTGTGCCATGTACGTGGACAAAAAACTCGGTGG
The DNA here is from genome assembly GCA_029267635.1 of Moraxellaceae bacterium. Taxonomy (GTDB): domain Bacteria; phylum Pseudomonadota; class Gammaproteobacteria; order Pseudomonadales; family Moraxellaceae; genus Acinetobacter. The sequence goes on from JAJUIK010000001.1 coordinate 112,710, forward strand.
GGTGGAATGTGTGCAAACCCTGTCACGCCTGAACCGCACCTATCCGGGCAAGGTAGAGTCTGGCACTTTTGTCTTGGACTTCTTTAATGAGCCTGAAGATATCCTGGCGGCCTTCCAACCGTATTACCAAACTGCAGAACTGGCTGATGTCTCCAATCCGGATCAGATCTTTGACCTGTTTGAAAAACTCAAAGCCACCAAGATCTTCCTGTGGACGGAAGTCGAACAGTTTGTCGAAGCCTTCTTTACCAAGAACAAATCCAATGCTGCGATCAGTAATATCTGCAAACCCGCGGTTGAACGCTGGCAGAAACGTTATAGCCAAGCCATCGAAGCCTATAACACCACCCGCGACATGCTGGAGCGCTGCAAGAAAACCCATGATGCGGTGCTGATTGCCAATGCCGACAATGCCTTTAAGGATGCCAAGCTGGAAAAAGACAAGCTGGAAATCTTTAAAAAGGACTTGGGCAGCTTTACCCGTTTCTACGAGTTTATGTCGCAGATCGTGGACTACGATGACAAAGAACTGGAAAAGCTCAGCCTGTATGCGCGTAACCTGCGTCCATTGCTACGTGAAACCGCAACGAAAGATGATGAGGTGGATCTGAGTAATGTCAGCATGAGCCATTACCGCCTGTCCAAGATCCGTCAGCAGGACATCAAGCTGAAAGAAGATGCCGAAGATGACAAGCTAGAACCGGGCAATGACCTCGGTGCAGCCAAGCCACGCGACAAGAAAGAAGAGTTCCTGTCACAGATCATTGAACGGCTGAATGATGTGTTTATCACCGATAACCTGACTGATAAAGACATGCTGAACTATGCCTATACGGTACGTGACAAACTGGCGGAAAATGAGATTGTGATGAAGCAGATCGCCAACAATACCCGTGAACAGGCCATGCTGGGGGATTTCCCGAAAGCCATGGATGATGCCATTCTCGGCAGCAGTGCCGCACATCAGGAACAGATGATGCAGTTATTGTCTGATCCGGCGAAGGCCAACATTTTTGCGCGGGTGATTTTTGATATGTTGAGTGGACCGGGAATGTCTGCGAGATAATTTTTGAATAGGCTTTGAAATGGCAAAAAGACGGTTTAAATATTCGAATATTAACAGAGGATGATTTTATTATAGCTTTAATTGATAAAGTACCTTAGGTACTATTAGAAAGTAAGATAACGATATTTATAAGGGGTTAGTGGCACAATGATAGAAATGATTGGGCAAGATGGTTACTTGTCGACTTTAAAAGAAATGAGTCCTACAAGTGGTGGTATTTCGGCAAAAACATATTTGGCAGAAGTTCAATGGCCAAATGGTGAAGTCATAGAATCATTTGTTAAACTTTTTCCTGTAAATACAAGAACTAAAGAAATCATTAATGAAAGCTTTGGTTTTTTACTCGCGAAGTCAGCAAGGTTACGTCAAACAACCCGTGCAGCATTAATCAAACTGGATGTTTCTGAATTTCCTATTGATACCAAAACAGACAGTTTTGCAGCAGCCAATGGATTTGTATATGGATGGGTTACAGCAAGTCTGGGGGGGAAGGATTTAAAAAAAATGTATCTTAATAATCCACCAAATATTGCTGCAAATGAAGCACAACAAATTATGTCATTACTGGGTTCATGGCCAAATTTTAAAGCTCTAGTTGCTTTTGATGATTGGGTTGGCAATATTGATAGAAATATTGGAAATCTAATTTTTATTAACAAAGATGATATTGGTGTAATCGATCATGGCCAAATCTTTGGTGTAATTGATTGGCAATATGAAAAAATTGACCATAGAGTAAATTGTACCAACTGGATGTTAAATGTATTTAAAGCACAATATAGCGGAGCAATGATCCACCCAGCTATATATCAACCAATATTAGATGTTGCTGATAAAAATAATAGTTCTTATGATGAAGATAAAGCTGAAATACAGAATTCAATTGCCCAAATTGATCAAACAATAGGTAGTAATTTAAATAATAAAATTGATGAGTTCTTCAATTATTTTGAAGGCCGTTTTGCTACTATTACAACTCGATTACCTCTTGCTTTAGCTGCTTAAATAGGTGGATTCATATGTCAAATATAATGAAAGGTGAATGGTCACTTGTACAATGGAACCCTGATGTAGCAACAGAAGAATATCTAAATATAGGTGTTTCATTTAAGCATGCTGGCAAAAATTATTTCAAAATGCTTGATAGCTTTAACCGTGTTAACTGTTTATATGATGAAGATACTGTAAAGCATCTTCAAGATGTCATTGAGCTATCTTTAAGTGCTTTTAAGACAGATAATTTTTATTTTTCAGAACAAATCCGCTTAATAGATAAAGGTTTGGCCAAAGGCCAGAGTGAAGAAAAAATTTTAGAGCGACTATATAGTCGTGTTGTCACTTTAGGAAAAACCCATGCTTCAAAAAATAAATTAAAAAATGATTTTAAGTATATTAAAAATGAACCTTTTCTAAAACGGGCTTCGTCTAACCTTAGAGAAAAAATTAAAAGTCACGATAGTTATAAGCACTTACTGGATCTATTTCCTGAAGATAGTTATTTAAAGAAAAATAATAGTAACTTATATGTACCTATGCGAAGTTCTGACAACTATGGAAGTTTTGTTTCCGTTGTGACAAATAATGTGGATACCATTAATACAAATTATTTAATGTTAGCAACTGATCTTTTAACAGCATCCCAAATAGATCAAAAAGGTGCAAACTTTTTTGTTCTAAGGCCATCTGCAGAAGAATTGAAAAAGTTAGATGTGAAGAAAGTTGATGAAATTGGAGAGGCCTTAGATAAATTAGATTTCAAATTTAAAGGATATGACTTTAATATTGAAAGTGCAGATTCTGAAGATGAGTTAAATGACAAAATGTTATTTTGGCTTGAAGATGAAGCTGCATAATTTATAGAAATATTTAAAAGCCCCTTAATCGGGGCTTTATTTATGCAAGCATATGGCTTTGTTGTATAAATAACTAACAATATGATTATATTGAGTTTATTTTTAAAGTGGAATTTGTATAATCTTTTTTAAATCGTAAGCTTATAAAATTTTTGTGTAACAAAGCCAGAGCCAAATAGTTCTTATCATTTTTCTGTAGAATGCATTAGATGTAGTCGTTCCAGTATGGTTTCTGAAAATGGCTGCCAATAATTCCAGGATTTGTATTTGTTGTTATATCGACCGCCACCTTCATTACGCCATTGTTTTAACATCGCAATAATTTCAGGATTATAAGTACAATTCACTGAAAGCATTCCACCAGAAAATTTACGGGCATGTACCCAAATCCCATTAATGGTGAATTGGTAGTCTTCCCAACTGGATGCCGTGGGAAATTGAGTTGAATCCGTAGAGCTATCAGATTTTTCTTCAACTGATTGATTTTTATTGCTCTTTAAATTGACTATGCACGGCTTTGGAAGTGTTGGAAATAACCAAGTTTTATGTTCCAAGCTCTCAAGAATTAATTTTTTTGCATCATCGCTCGGTATTGTGATGTCAGATTTTAAAAGATCAGATAAATCTATTTCGATTGTCTTTACATTCATGGACTGAATGACATTAAGCTTTATTTCATCGATAAAATGTGTGACAGCTATTTCAATAAAAATAGGTTCTTCATCTGTGTAAGCTACCAAATCTGGCCGAATTAATCCTAAAGGAAATTCAGGAATAATGCGGTCGAATGTCCACCATGTTGCTTCAATATCAGAGTCAGGAACAGCAGGCAGCAGTAATCCCATAGATTCTTGAATGATTTCTTTTGCGTATTTATGCAGAACACTTTCAGGATTAATTGCACAACTCTCTTTATTACTTGCATGGGCAAAATGATGCTCGTTGATTTCTCCCTTACGCGCTAAAACAGTTTCTCCACATTCAAAACAAGTGCAATTACAAGCTAGCCCACGAACTGCTTCAGTAATGTGGATCAAATTTTTATTCTCATTTAATGCGACAAGCATGGTCATTTTATAATTCCTTTAGGAAGTTAATTTACTCCTTCACTATGCTTGTGTTTTAATCTTCCTAACACCGTATTTAGGGGTGGAATACGGGTATCTGGGGTGTATAAGTGTCTGATAATAAATTAAAAGTATTGCTTTGCTTACAAGATGAATTGTTTACATATTTACAAAGCAGTAAAGCATATGAATGCCTAAAAATTATGTGTGAGGAATCAATTAGAGCTTTACAAAGTGGTAATACTGAATTGATTGAGTTTACTCGGTGGAAATTAAAAGCAAGATATGAAGGGGAGGCTGCAGCCAATAATGCAGATCTTAAGGATCTTCAAAAATGGATAGATGATAAGCAATTGGCAACAGTGCTCAAGAATATTATTGGTGCAGAACATCAGCCTTTTAAAGAGATTGGTTATATTCCTGTCGTCAGAAAAAATCAAACAAAAGGCGGGAAAGGAAATGAACGTAGTTATTGGCTAGATATTGAGAAATATGAAGAAAATGCTGTAGAGACAGTGCAGATAGATAGTAATACAGATGATGATGAGGTGGTTTATCATCGGGCTTCACCAGATACAATCAAAGTATCATTGCTCTATAAATGGCTTTTCCCAAAAGGTGAAATGCGTAACAGAAGTTTAAGAGGCTTGGCACTAATTACGATAGTTTTTGGGTGGTTGATTTTTTGGGTATTGTACCTAATCGTTGTTGCACTAATAACGGTAAAAGTTGGTGAAAATTTTACTTCATGGAATATCTTTTTTTTGTTTGTTGTAGGTCTATTTTCATTAACCATGTGGCAAGCCTGGTTTAAGCCTATTTTTGATTTACCCGAGCATAGAGTTATCAAAGCACCTCTAACTTTTATCTCGATCTCTGAGCTAGATGCTGAAATTGAAATGTATCGTGATCAATATAAAAATCAAATTACACGATTTACTCGTTTTACAGGTACATGCCCTATCTGCACTGCAGATGTGATTTTAAGGAAAGGCAAACCTGATTTTTCAGTTCCTTTGGTTGGACGCTGTGTTGAGAGTCCGTTTGCCCATGTATATAGTTTCGATCGGGTGACTATGAAAGGTAGAAAAATTTCTATCTGAGCCATTTTATTTACGGTATTTGGGTGAAATTCTGAATAGCCACCCATCTTTTACACAATCTTTCGCTTCGGAAAAGGCACAATTTTATTTCTTAAACTATCAATAAAATCAGACCATTCCTGCATCATCTTGATTCGATATTCTAAGTGTTGAGCATGGTTGTAAGCTTGAGATACTGCATTACCAACTCGATGCGCTAACTGGATTTCAATTGCATCATGCATATAGCCTTGCTCATGAAGTGTCGTTGATGCCAGTCCACGGAATCCATGGCCAGTCATTTTACCATTGTAGCCCATCGTACGGATCACACAGAGTAGCGCATTACTGCTCATAGGTTTTGCTGTGCTGTGATTATAGAAAACGTACTGTTTATTTCCCGTGAGAGGCCGTAATCCTTCAATTAATTTAATCGCCTGTCTGGATAATGGAACAATGTGAGGTTGAGCCATTTTCATTTTTTCAGCAGGAATACGCCACAATTTAGTTTCGAAATCGATTTCATCCCACTCCATCATTCTGAGCTCAGCTGTGCGTACAAAAGTTAAGGTCATCAGCTGAATTGCAGTTTTGATCATTGGATTACCATGATAGCGATCCATTCGCTCAAGGAAGGGTGGAAACTCAGAAATATCCAAACGGGCCATATGCTTCACTTTACGAGGTTTTAAAGCCTCTTGAAGATGGGGTGTTGGATCATTCTCAATGAGGCCCTTACGAATCGCAAAACGGAAAATACGACCTGCTAAAGGTATTGACCGCTTTGCCATTTCCTGTGCGCCTCGTTCTTCGATTTTTTTGGCGCAGGCAAGCACATCTTTCCCTTTGATTTGATCAATAGGCATATTGCCCAAAGCTGGGAAAAGGTCTTTTTCAAATACAGATAAATCACGTAAATAGGTATTTTCTTTAATAACTGCTTTACGGTCTTCCATCCATTCCATAGCAAGGGCTTTGAAAAGAGTATTTTCATCAGCTTGCTGTTTCTTTTGCTTTTTCGCTTCATTGGGATTAATCCCATCTTTTAGCTTTAACCGCGCTTCATCTCGAACCCTTCTTGCTTGAGCAAGTGAGGTTTCAGGATAGGTACCGATACTGAAAATATTTTCTTTACCATTAAAGCGGAACTTCATCCGCCAATACATACCGCCCGATGGTGTGACTTCCAAGTACATACCTTTCTCATCGGAATAACGAGTTTTTTTTTCTAGGGGTTTAAGCTTTCGTACTTTTGCATCGGTAAGCATTTTGAAGTTCCGTAGAAATTGGGGGTATAAAAATTGGGGGTATAAATACGTACCCCCAGTTATACCCCCAACTGGAACAGGATTTCAATAGATGTTGTGAGATAGCATAAGACAAAAAAAAGACCTAAACCCTTGTGGTTTAAGTCTTTTAAGATCCCATAAGACATCGTGGGAATGATATTTGGCGGTGAGAGAGGGATTCGAACCCTCGATACGCGCAAACGTATACACACTTTCCAGGCGTGCTCCTTCAGCCACTCGGACACCTCACCAAGGCGAGCGATAATAGCTAAAAAAAACAATTCTGCCAAGATCAAAACATTCATTTGCAGCAAAAGATTTTAGTCAGTGTTAATATTGCGCAAAAATAGTGTCTAAAAATTGAAGACTGAATATGCAAAGTCCTGCAAAAAAAGCCGCATTGCCTGCGATTACATTGGCAGCATTAGGGGTGGTGTTTGGAGATATTGGAACCAGTCCACTCTACGCGCTGAAAGAATCTTTCCATGCTGCACATGGGTTGGGAATCAGTGCTGAAAATGTATTGGGTATTTTGTCGATCATATTCTGGACAATGACCTTGGTCATTACCATCAAATATGTCGCGATCGTGATGCGCGCCGATAACAATGGGGAAGGGGGCATTATGGCTCTGCTTGCCCTGAACTTACGTGAGAATAGCGTAACCGATCGTAAAAAGTTGCTGCTTATTGCGATTGGCTTTATAGGGGCTTCGCTATTTTTTGGTGATGGCATTATTACCCCGGCCATTTCGGTACTTTCAGCCGTAGAAGGGTTGTCTATTGCCACGAATGCACTTGATCCTTACCTGGTGCCAATTGCAATTACTATTGTGATTACCCTGTTTGTCATGCAAAAGTACGGCACCGCCTTTGTGGGTAGGTTTTTTGGTCCGATTACCTTATTGTGGTTCTTGTCTTTAGGTCTGTTAGGCATCGCCAGTATTATTCAAACTCCGGTAGTGCTGGAAATGTTCAGTCCTCATTGGGCGTTGCAGTTTATTTTCACCCATCCGTTGATGGCCTTTTTCATTATGGGTGCTGTCGTCCTGACAGTGACCGGTGGTGAAGCCTTGTATGCGGATATGGGACATTTTGGCGCTATGCCGATTCGTTTGGCCTGGTTCTTCGTGGTCTTGCCTTGTTTATTACTCAATTATGCGGGTCAAGGTGCTTTATTGCTGCGCGAGCCAGCTGCGATTGAGAATCCATTTTATCATCTGGTCCCGGAATGGGGCTTATATCCGATGATTTTCCTGGCGACCATGGCTGCTGTGATTGCTTCACAGGCGGTTATTTCCGGGGTGTTTTCACTGGCACGTCAGGCGATTCAACTGGGCTATTTGCCACGCCTGTCGATTAAACATACTTCAGATCAGGAACAGGGTCAGATTTATGTTCCATTGCTGAACTGGCTGTTGTTAATTTCGATCATTATTTTGATTTTAATTTTCCAGACCAGCTCGCGTCTTGCCAATGCCTATGGTCTTGCCGTGACACTCACCATGCTGTGTGACACTTTGCTGATCGCGGCCCTGATGCGTTATACATGGAAATGGAAAATGCCAAAACTGGTGTTGCTCATCATTCCTTTTCTGGTGCTGGATCTGGTTCTGGTCGGTGCGACCTCGTTAAAAATATTTTCCGGTGGTTGGGTGCCGTTACTGCTGGGCGGTGTCGCATTCCTGTTATTGCTGACTTGGAAACAAGGTCGCGAACTGACATTTACCAAATTACAGCAGGATACGCTGCCTTTAGAACTGTTTGTACAAAGTATTGGCGAGCAGGCGAACTGGGTGGACGGTGAGGCTATTTTCTTGACCGGTACGCCAACAGTGGTGCCACATGCCATGTTGCATAATATGAAGCACAATAAGGTGCTGCATCAGAAAAATATTATGCTGACAGTGAAAATCCAGGATGTGCCTTATGTACCTGATTCAGAGCGCTTCCTGGTAGAAACCTTAAATTCGCATTTTTACCGTGTAGAAATCCACTACGGATTTAAAGATGAAATGGATATTCCACAGGCGCTCGAAGCGGTCTATCAGGACCTCGGTCTGGAATATAATCTGATGAATATCAGCTTCTTCGTTTCGCGTGAGCGGATCATCAGCAAAGTGGGCGATGCCATGTCGCCATGGCGTGAAAAACTGTTTATTTCCATGCAGCGCAATACCAGTCCGGTCAGCGATTTCTACCGGATTCCGCCCAACCGTGTGGTGGAATTAGGCAGTCAGATCGAGATTTAATGCCTATTCTTTAACGAAAAACCAAGGCCTTGACCTTGGTTTTTTTATGGCAAGTTTTAAGGCTGTGCAGTAATAGATTTTTCCAGCTGTGAGGTTGCGGCTGCCTGGCTTTGCTGTTCAGGCGGGGCTTCCTGATTGACGGGTTGTTCGGCAGATGAAGGCAGTTCTTCGAGTTTATTTTCTTCAGAGATTGCACCCGATTGTAATAAATGTTGATGGTGCTGTGGCGGTGTTTGCTCGGGCTCAGTAGGCGGTTTCATAGAAGGGTCAACAGGCGGTACAGCAGGATCAGCGGGAGCAGTCATTGGCTGTTCAGGATTAGCAGGATCCGAGAAGGGGCTTTGCTGGTTAGTGGGTAAATTGGAGGGTGGACTGCTTTGAGCATGGATGCTGGTCGTGATTTTGACTTTGGATAGACTCTCAATCGTATCGCCGGGTTGAATAGCCGGTTCTGCCCAGGCGCTTAAACTGAATACGCTCGCCAACAGGGCTAAGGCCAATTTTTTAGAATACATATAATCCTCCAGATGTGTTTTTAGTGTGATCTGCATCGCGCAAGAAAGTGACATAGCGAGGAGAGGCCGCGCAATCAAAACTACCCAATCACCGCAAAAGGCCAGAACAACCGCTGTAGAAAGCCAACAATTTGTTACCCTGAACGCCGTGATATTGCACCGTTTTTGTCTAAGGATTGTACATTCGGCGAGTGTATGAATATACAGTGCGCAGGTGGCTTGTTAAGCTCCAAAAAAGTAGGCGTGATTGTGGTTGAGATGGCAAAGAATAAGCGTAGTAAGAGCTTCCTGTGGTCCCAAAAAGCGAATCAGAATGGAATGAAAATTTTGCTTGGCCTGTTGGCAACGGGTAGCTTTGCCATGGCGTTTGGCCAGGAAAAGATCAGTCAATGGGCCACCAACGGAACCAGCACAAATACTGCCTGTTTAAACCAATTTTATCGCGACGTGCCGCCTTATTTGGCTAAGGCGAGCTTGCAAAAAGACAGCTATCCGTTGTGTTTTAATGGCTTTAACGTGATGTATTCAGGGGTCTCGAAAACGCCGTTGTGGGTCGCTGAATATCTCAATCCGAAACGTCTGGCCACAAAAATCAAACGCGAAGACAATTTCCATGAGGAAACTCGCGTTCCTGAACGGCATCGTGCTTTGCTATCCGATTATCGAGCTTCCGGTTATGATCGTGGGCACATGGCGCCGAATGCCGATATGGGCGATACCTCGGCACAATATGACAGTTTCTCACTGGCCAATATGGTGCCGCAAGCACCGAAGAACAATCAGCAGGTCTGGCGTGAGCTGGAAGAAGCCACCCGAGCCATTGTCAGCAAGCACAAGCAGGATGTTTATGTAGTAACCGGGCCGATTTTTAGTGGGAAAAAGCTCAAAACCATTGGTCAGGGCGTGATTGTACCGACGGCGGTGTATAAGGCAATTTATTTGCCGAAAACCGGCGCGATTGGGGCGTATTACGCACCCAACAACAACTCGTTGCAGATTAAGGTGGTCAGCGTGTGTTATCTGGAAGAACAGCTGGGCATGAACCTGTTTCCACAATTGACCGAAGAACAAAAACGCAATACCTATAAACTGCCGTTGAATGCGACAGCGGTAAAAGCAGGTAAAAAGCTTGAATATTCACATTGGGATGCTGAAAGTCAGTGTGCTGAAGACATCGGTTCTGAGCAGATTAAACAGACCCAGCAGCAATTTGGCCAGCAAAAAACCGGCACTGCAACGGGCAGTGATGAGAATGGGAGTTCTCCCAGTCCTGAAAACGCCGCGCCCAGCTGGATCAAGCAGCTACTGACGATGCTGTTGCAGTTTCTATTACAATTTTTGAAATAGACAGACACCGGATTTTCGCTTACAACTAAGCGAAGCATTTTCGATGATCAAATCAAAACAACAAAGAGGGATTGCAATGTTTAAACCATTTGAACAGGGGATTGAATCTGCTGCAATTGAGGATCTGACTCTGGAAAACCAGACGGATTATGTCAGCCTGTATGGGAATTTGCAGATCACCAAAGATCAGGCGGGCTTAAAAAATGCCAAAGCTTTGCAGGCCTTTCTCAATCAGGTGGTTGCTGCACTAGAGCAAGAAGAAAATTTACCACAACAGATTGAACATAAAGCAGAAGGTGAAATCGAAAATCCCTTTGGCTAATTTGTTTTTTCCAGCGTAAAAAAAAAGAGCCATGACAGGCTCTTTTTTTTTTATGTGAATATGCTTATAGGCGCATTTCGATACCTTGCTCAGCCAGATACTTCTTCGCTTCCGGAATCGTGTGCTGACCAAAGTGGAAAATACTGGCAGCCAAAACCGCATCGGCACCACCTTTTAAAATACCATCGGCCAAATGCTGCAGATTACCCACACCCCCCGAAGCAATCGTTGGAATATTCACGCGATCATTGATGGCACGCATCAGGGCAAGATCATAACCGGCTTTGGTGCCATCGGCATCCATACTGGTAATTAACAGTTCACCAGCGCCATAGTCGGCCATTTTTACCGCCCATTCCAGCGCATCAATCCCGGTCGGTTTACGGCCACCGTGGGTAAAGATTTCCCATTTATTCTCGCCAGTTTTTTTGGCATCAATCGCCACCACGATACATTGTGCGCCAAAGTGGCTAGAAGCTTCCTGCACGAACTCAGGGTTAAATACGGCTGCAGAGTTGATGCTGACTTTGTCTGCACCTGCATTCAGCAGATTGCGGATATCTTCAACTTTGCGCACACCACCCCCCACAGTGAGGGGAACGAATACGGTTTCTGCCATACGCTCGACGGTACGGTAAGTGGTATCACGGCCATGATGGGTTGCTGTAATGTCCAGGAAAGTAATTTCATCGGCACCTTGTTCGTTATAACGACGTGCCACTTCCACCGGGTCGCCCGCATCACGAATATCAAGAAACTGTACGCCTTTGACCACTCGGCCATTATCAACGTCTAGGCAAGGAATGATACGTTTTGCGAGCATAAATTTTTCCAAATATAACAGCCGATTATAAAAGTTCCCTACGCAGGCGCTACACCTTGGTAGATGGAACGGGTATTCTATCAAACTTATGTAGGATTTTTTGCAGGTTTTCTATGTCGGTTTATACCCCATTGAGTTTAAAGGAAGTTCAGGCATTTGCTGCACCGTATGGTTTGGCTGTGGTGGAGCTGATTCCGATTCAGGGCGGCATTGAAAATACCAATTATTTTTTAAAGTGTCAGGATGGGCAGGAATTTGTCCTGACCGTGTTTGAAGAGCTGGATGAACGGGCTGCCGGGGAACTGGTACCGGTATTGACTTATCTGGGACAAAAAGGTCTACCTGTCGCGGTGCCTTTACAGCCTTCGAGTCAGGCGATCCATTTTATTGCCGGCAAACCGGCACAAATTGCCCCACGATTGCAGGGTGAACATCCTGATCCATCCACCATTGCGCAAGTTGCCGCGATTGCCCGGGCACAGGCGCGCATGCATGTGGTCTTGCAGGATTATCCGTTGCAGCGTGAAAGTAATCATGGTCAGACCTGGTGGGCAGAAACGGCCAGCAGCTTACGTCAAAGCATGAATGCAGAGGATCAGGCGTTACTGGATCAGGTGTTTGACTGTTTCAAAACCTGTCAGGCTGAATTTCCAGATCGTCCACAAGGGTTGATTCATGCCGATTTATTCCGCGACAATACCTTGTTTGTGGGTAATGCTTTGCACGGGATTCTGGACTTTTCTGAACTGAACCGTGATGAACTGTTGCTGGATATTGCCATTACCTTGAATGATTTCTGCAGCAGTTATCCAGAGGTGACGCTAGATGAAGAAAAGGCGGATGCGTATTTGAATGCCTACCAGCAAGAACGTGACCTGACCCCGGATGAGTTTGCCTGTTTGCCGGTTTATCTGGCCATGGCGGCTTGCCGTTTCTGGCTGTCACGTTTGCAGGTCGCACAGCGTAATGCTGCAGAAGGGCGTAGCGGCACCGACATTTTGCAAAAAGATCCGTTAGAAATGCGCAAGATGCTGGTTGAACGCTTGAAATATGTCGCTTAATGGGAGTGTTGCATGCGCGATCAAGGACGTCTGGTGGAATGGTTTGATGACAAGGGTTATGGTTTTATTCAGCCGAATGACCTGAGCAAAGATCGGGTATTTTTACATATCAAGGATTTTGCCCGTCCGGGACCCCGGCCGATTGTCGGCTGTGCGCTGGAGTATCAGGTATTGTTGGATGGGCAGGGGCGTTGTCGTGCGCAGCAAGTGAGGTATTTAACCGCGCGCCAAGCTCAGAGAATGCGCATGCCAGGATCCAAAAATTCTCAGCCGCAGCAGCAAGCGAAACTCAAACCCATGCAGATGGGCATTGTCCTGTATCTGCTGTCCCTCGGGGGATTGACTTTGAGTGGCAGTCTGAGTGGTATCATCCTGTTATTTATTCTGATCATGAACGCGATGAGTTACTGGATGTACGCGCAGGATAAAGAAGCAGCACGACAAGGTCAGCGTCGTGTACCAGAACAGACTTTACATGTGTTGTCGAGTTTGGGGGGATGGCCAGCAGCCTGGTTGGCGCAGCAAAAATTACGGCATAAAACCCAAAAACAGCCCTTTCGCAACATTTATTTTGCCACGATTGTGTTTAACCTGTTATTGATCGCATGGTTGGTTTCACCTTTGAATCTGCTCAAGATTTAGAGGGGGCTGAATAAAGGTTGTGGCATGATTAAAAGCTAGACAATAAAAAAAGAGGCCGCAGCCTCTTTTTTCATATTCTTGACTTAGAATTGACCTTCATCAAGCAGAAGTTGTGCTTCACGCAAGTTTAAGCTGCCTTCATAAATGGCGCGACCAGTAATCGCGCCTAAAATGCCTGGTTGGCCTTTCAGGTTGCGTACATCATCCAGGTTGGTTACGCCACCTGAGGCAATCACGGGTAAGCCTGAATATTGTGCCAGATTGACGGTCTGCTCCACGTTCACACCCTGCATCATGCCGTCACGGGCGATATCGGTATAGACAATGCTCGATACACCGGCATCAGCAAAACGTTTTGCCAGATCAGTGGCTTTCACATCGGTGACATTGGCCCAGCCATCGGTAGCGACCATACCATTCATGGCATCAATGCCGACAATGATATGACCAGCAAATTTCTTGCAGGCTTCTTCCACGAATTCAGGTTCTTTCACTGCTTTGGTGCCAATAATGACAAAAGAAACGCCGGCATCGAGATAATGCTCGATGGTTTCTAGGGAGCGGATGCCACCACCAATCTGGATTGGCAATTCAGGTTGTGCTTTGGCAATCGCTTCAACCACTGGCTTGTGAATCGGGGTACCGGCAAATGCACCATTTAAATCGACCAAATGCAAGCGACGCGCACCTTCATTGACCCAGTGCTGTGCGGTTGCCACAGGATCATCAGAAAATACAGTATCGTCTTCCATACGGCCTTGTTTTAAACGGACACATTTACCATTTTTCAGGTCAATCGCTGGGATGATCAGCATGCTTTCGCTCCTTGCCTAATCTTAAAAAGAATCAATTGGCTGCAATCTTAACAAAGTATTGTCCAATCGCTAAGTCTCGATTGTCAGCTTTTATGTGGATGAGCGCTTTTGTTGGCGGGTTGCAGGCAGGATGAGCATATTGCGACGCTTGAGTTCCTGATAAATTTTCAGACTGGCATAGGCATCTGCACAAGCGTAGTCGATTTGGGCTTCGGTGAGTGGGAATTTGGACCAGTTGCTGAGTTTGGTGTGTTTGGATTTGGGGAGATATTGCTGCAATAAAATAGCGACCGCATTTTGTGCCCCGATATTCTGCTTGATTCCCAAGCTCTTAAATTGATGGGAAAGTTCTACGGTTCCGTCTAAGAGAATGCCTTTGCGGCGCAATAAACTCACATCGTTTTTGAGCGCAAAGCCGGCTTTGAGCTGCTTTGGATTGGCAAGCAGCGGTGCCAGAAAATCTAGAGTCTCGGCATTGACCTGAAACAGATAAGCGTGTTGATCTGTGGCCAGTTGTAGTAAATGTGGGCCAGTCGATTTTTCGTTGGCGTTAAAAGTGGGCTTGGATTCTGTATCAAAACCGAATACCTCTACTTGCTGCAATTCATCGGCAATCGCTTGGCATTCTGCATGATTGCTGATGATATGGATTCGCTCACGTGCCAGGTTACGAAATGGCGCTAAAGCACGGCGCTCGTCTATGGTGGGCAGAGATGTGAGCTGGGGTTGATCCATCATGTCTATCGTTGATCAGGATGAGGTGCTATTAGTTGAGCATACGTGTTTTTGTCCAGACAGGCAAAAATAAAGCCCGCATCATGCAGGCTTCATTCAGAAAGGAAGATCTTAAATATCCCATTCCACAAAGTTTTTCAGTAACTGCAAACCGGCAGTATGACTTTTCTCTGGGTGGAACTGAGTAGCAAACAGGTTCTCTTTGTGGATTGCGGTGCAGAAATTCAGGCCATAATCACAGGTTGCTGCCACAATCGCCGGGTCTTGTGGCTCGACATAATAACTGTGCACAAAGTAGAAACGTGCGTCCTGTTCAATATTTTTCCACATCGGATGGCTTGGGTCGATCTGATGCACTTGGTTCCAGCCCATATGCGGCACTTTGAGATGCGGAATTTCCGGGAAGCGTTTCACTTGACCTGCAAAAATCCCCAAAGCATCCACGCCGTCATTTTCTTCTGAACGTTGCATCAAGGCCTGCATGCCGACACAAATCGCCAATACCGGTTTATTGAAGGCCGCTTGACGCACGACCTCATCAATCCCGGCTTCATGCATGCCCTGCATACAGTCGCGCATTGCTCCGACACCCGGGAAGACGATTTTATCGGCCTGGGCAATTAATTTTGGATCATTGGTGACATCTACTGTTGCACCGACATATTCCAATGCTTTTGCGGCAGAGTGCAGATTTCCCATGCCATAGTCGAGAAGCGCAATCCGGGTCATTACAAGCTACCTTTGGTTGAAGCAATGGTACCTGCAGCGCGTGGATCGAGTTCACAAGCCATACGTAGCGCGCGGGCAAAGGCTTTAAAGGTACACTCGATCTGGTGATGACTGTTCTTGCCTTTCAGGTTGTCGATGTGCAAGGTCATCAAGGCGTGATTGACAAAGCCCTGGAAAAATTCGGAGAACAGGTCAACATCAAAAGTACCAATGCGCGCACGGGTAAATGGAATATCCATGAACAGACCTGGACGACCGGAAATATCCACCACGACACGAGACAATGCCTCATCAAGTGGGGCATAGAAATGGCCATAGCGGCGGATGCCTTTTTTGTCACCGAGCGCTTGAGCAAAAGCCTGACCCAAGGTAATGCCACAATCTTCAACTGTGTGGTGATCATCGATTTCTAAGTCGCCATCGCAATGAATATCAATGTCAAACAAGCCATGTCGCTTGATTTGATCAATCATATGATCTAAAAAGGGAACACCTGTATTTAGAGTGCCTTGACCCGTACCATCGAGGTTGACACGAACTCGAATTTTGGTTTCGTTGGTATTTCTTACCACTTCACTGATACGTTGCGTCATAGACACGTTCCTCAAAAAACGTCAAAAATGATTGATGTAAAGTTCGCTGTGACGAATGTGACAGCATCATAGATTGCTCAGGAGGGTTAATCAATGCCTATAACCGTACATGCTTATACTTCACTAGAAAATGCCGAAGTTCGCAGCCAGCTTGAGCGACTGTATGATACCAGCCCTGAATTTGGCGACGGTCAAGATGCCCTGCAACAGCTTGAACAACATCTTGCTCAGTATACCCTAGTTTACACGGCAGAATTTAATACAAAAATCATCGGGGCCATTTGGTGTAGCGGGCAGGGTGAAAGCCGCCGTCTAGAATATGTGGTGGTGCATCCAGCCAACCGTGGCCGTGGCGTAGCGGAGCGCCTGATCAGTGAAGTGTGCCGTATGGAAGAGGCTAAAGGTGCGACGGTATTTGAACCGGGCTGTGGCGCGATTCACCGTTGTTTGGCGCATTTGGGCAAACTTTAAATATTGATTGATGATGGGCTGGTAGCCAGTCCAGTTGCCTAGGAAAACCTGTTTTTCGATAGAAGCGTGTATTTGAGATGACGGCTTGAGCAATTCTTTGAGCTAATAAAGTAGTGTGAGAGTAAAAAACAAACTTTAAAACAATTTTGTGGTCTTTTTACTTGACATGATAAGATTTAAGCTGTTTAATACGCCCCATCGGCGCGATAGCTCAGTAGGTAGAGCAACGGATTGAAAATCCGTGTGTCGGCAGTTCGATCCTGCCTCACGCCACCATATTCAAACTGTTAAAAGTTTCAATCCCTGATCCCATCAGGGATTTTTTTTGCCCAAAAAATAGGCATACGGATAAAAAGTTGCTGAATTATGTTGACTCTGCAGTCTGGATACGGCTTAATACACCGCATCGGCGCGATAGCTCAGTAGGTAGAGCAACGGATTGAAAATCCGTGTGTCGGCAGTTCGATCCTGCCTCACGCCACCATATTCAAAAAGCCCCAAACTCAAATTTGGGGTTTTTTTATTGGTCGATGGTCTACTCATCTTGATTAAATTTTCTTTGTATATTCAGAAAATGAGTCTATCCAGAGCCCATGCCATGAAAGACCTTTTCTCTGCACAGAGTGCGTTATATCAGCAGGCACGTCCTGTTTATCCTGCAAGTTTAATCATGCAGATTCTACCTTATGTTGTAGGGCGACAATGTGCCTGGGACTGTGGTGCCGGTTCTGGTCAATTGACCCAATTGCTCACAGCACATTTTCAGCAAGTGATGGCCACTGATATCAGTGCCAAACAGTTGGCGCAGGCACCAGTTCTGGAAAATGTACAGTATTCCGTGCAATCTGCTGAACAGACGGATTTTCCCGAACATTACTTTGATCTGATTACGGTAGCGCAAGCCATCCACTGGTTTGATTTTGAGAAATTCTATGCAGAAGTGCGTCGTACCTTAAAACCGGATGGAGTATTGGCTGTGATCGGCTATGGTCTGATCCGTACCAATCATGATCATATCAACCGCTTGATTGATGAATTGTATTTCCAGACTCTAAAAGGTTATTGGGATGCCGAACGCCATTATATTGATGAAGGCTATCGAACCATTCCATTTCCTTTACAGGAATATGCTGTTCCTGAATTGAAGATGGAGTTTGAGTGGACGTTTGCACAACTGATTGCCTATTTAAACACCTGGTCAGCGGTGCAACATTATCAGCAGCAACATCAGCTCAATCCTGTGGCGGCATTGCAGGAAAAATTACAAGATTTTGATTTAAATAAAATAATGGCAGTAAGGTTTCCGATTTTACTGCGTTTAGGGCATTTGTAATATCGTGCAGAATTTTCTATATTCAAAATTAGAATAAATATATTAATTTATATTCGAATACAGAAATAACATCATTCAATATACTGCAGCATATATTGTTTTTAGTGAAGCTGTATTCCCATGAAACGTCTTTTGCCATTACTGCCAGTTGCTGTGATTGTTCCGTTCCTGTCATCATCTGCATTTGCAACGACGGGTTATTTCATGCATGCCTATAGCGTGAAATCTCAAGGGAATGCAGGCACTTCAATTGCCAATTTTCAGGACAGTTTAACCATTGCCAGCAACCCCGCGGGTCTCAGTTTGGTCGGCAAGCGTTTAGATGCAGGCGTAACGTTATTTGCTCCAGATCGAGAAGCCGAAATTGTGGGAAATATGGCGGGTGCAAATGGCCAGTATGACGGTAACAGCCGTAAATATTTCCTGATTCCGGAATTCGGTTATAGCCATCCAATCAATGATCAGTTGACTGCCGGTATTGCGGTGTATGGCAATGGTGGGATGAATACCAACTATAAAAATAATCCTTATGCTGCTTTTGCCAATACAGGAAGTGCAGGAATCAACCTGAATCAGCTATTTGTTTCACCTGCGGTTTCTTGGGAATATGCAGAGAATCAGTCGGTTGCTTTGGCTGCCAATATCCTGTACCAGCGTTTCCAGGCGAAAGGGTTTGATGGTGATGTTTTTGGTAGCGTTTCCACTGATCAGTCAAAATTAAGTCATGGTGGTCATGATGACTCAACTGGCGTAGGCGCGCGTATTGGCTGGTCAGCCAAGGTCAATGACAAGCTAACAGTAGGTGCTACCTATTCATCCAAGATTGATGCCAGCCGCTTTAAAAAGTATGAAGGCTTGTTTGCTGAGCGTGGTGATTTTGATGTGCCAGAAAACTATGGGGTTGGTCTCAATTATCAGGTGACTCCAGCTTTGTCGGTTGCTGCAGATTATCAGCGTATTAACTATTCTGATGTTGATTCAGTGGGCAATGGCTTGGGTCAGTTGTTCTCTGGTAATCTGTTTGGTACACAAAATGGTCCAGGTTTTGGTTGGGATGACATTAATGTCTACAAAGTTTCTGCCACTTATCAGGCTTCACCAAAACTGACCTTGCGTGCAGGTTATAGTTACAATGATCAACCTGTACAGGCAGATCAGACTTTCTTGAATATCTTGGCTCCAGGCGTAGTACAAGACCATTTAAGTGTGGGTGCGACCTGGAATATTGATCAGAATCAGGAAGTGAGTATTGCTTATACTCATGCATTGGAAGAAACCGTAAAAGGTGAGAATTCTGTAGCCGCATTTGGTGGTGGAGAAGCAAATCTAACCATGAGCCAAAATATCCTGGGTGTGTCCTATGGTGTGAAGTTCTAAGTTTCCAGATTTGAACTTTAAACTCAACCCAGCATCTGCTGGGTTTTTTATTGGATAATCAGAGGGAACAATAGAAAGATTAAAAATCCTTTAAATACAAATTGTTGTAGATATATATGATGAAGTTTCACTGAAACAAGAAACAGTAAGTGTAGGTTTATTGATGCAAAATAACAGTCGTTCGGTACTTCATCCTCTTTGGGAGGTCAGTAAAATCCTGCTGCCGATTGCGCTGCTGTTTATAGGATGGATCTGGTTGCTACATTTTCCATGGTCATGGTTGTTTAAGGTAATTTTATTCTTGGATGTGCTTGCCGTTATTTTGGTGCTGTTTGCAGAATATCAGGCGAGTTCAGTGAATGGTGCCGGCGGCTGGATGACATTTGCTTTTATGATACTGCATTTATATGCTGCTGTAGTGATCGGTATCGTTCGTCTGCTGTTATGGTTGTGGGAATCTGTACTCTGATTAAAATGTTGTTATCAATTTTCTATAAATATAAAAAACGCCCGATTGGGCGTTTTTTATTAAAAGCGATTAAGCTGTTTCAACTTCATCGACTAGCATTTTGCCAGTTTTCTTGAAGTTAACGTGCCAAGAAAGTGCTTCTTCTAGCACGTGAGGTGTTTGACCACCTTGTTCACATGCACGCTCAAAGTAATCGTTCAAGGCAGCTTGGTAAGAAGGGTGTGCACAGTTATCGATGATCGCGCGAGCACGTTCACGAGGAGCTAAACCACGAAGATCTGCCAGACCTTGTTCAGTCACCAGAATATCGACGTCATGGTTCGCATGGTCTACGTGAGATGCCATTGGGACAACAGATGAAATTGCGCCACCTTTGGCAATCGATTTGGTCACGAAGATCGCAATGTTGGCATTACGTGCAAAGTCACCTGAACCACCGATACCGTTCATCATATGCGTACCCGCAACGTGAGTTGAGTTCACGTTACCGTAGATGTCGAATTCAAGCGCAGTGTTGACACCGATAATGCCTAAACGGCGCACAATTTCTGGAATGTTAGAAATTTCTTGTGGACGTAGTACAAATTTGTCTTTGTATTTTGCCAGGTTGCCAAATACACGGTTACCGCATTTTTCTGACAAAGTCATTGAACAGCCTGATGCGAAAGACATTTTGCCAGCATCAATCAATTCGAAAGTACAGTCTTGCAGCACTTCAGAGTACATCACTAGGTTTTCGAAGCTAGAGTGTTTGAAACCGGTCAATACGGCATTGGCAATTGAACCGATACCTGCTTGTAATGGCGCAAGGTTTTTCGGTAAACGGCCTGCTTCAACTTCTTTTTCCAAGAAGGCAATCAGGTGATCCGCAATCGCTTGAGTTTCTTCATCCGGATCGGTCACGTTGGATGGAGAGTCCAGTAATTCGTTGTTGAAGACAATCGCTACGATTTTTGCTGGATCAATTTCAATCCCTGGTGTACCAATACGTTGTTCAGTATGGGTTAACGGAATTGGACCACGGTTTGGACGTGCCTGAGGAATATAGATGTCGTGCAAGCCTTCAAATTCTGGGCTTACATTGGTGTTGATTTCGACAATTACTTGATCCGCATATTCAGCAAAGCTGGCAGAGTTACCCACAGACGTTGTTGGAATAATGCTGCCGGTTTCAGTGATTGCTACAGCTTCAATGACCGCAATTTCAGGACGTTTCAGCTGGCCACCACGCATTTGTTCAACTGTTTCAGACAAATGCTGATCGATAAACATGATATCGCCATGGTTGATGGCTTTACGCAAAGTGGTATCCACCTGGAAAGGCATACGACGTGAAAGTAGACCCACTTCAGTCATTTTTTTATCGAGATCATTGCCTAAGCTGGCGCCGGTGATCAATGAGATTTTAAGCGGATTGGTTTTAGCACGTTCAATTAAAGCTAGCGGAACTGCTTTTGCTTCGCCGGCACGAGTAAAGCCACTCATACCTACAGTCATACCATCTTGAATCAAAGCTGCAGCTTGTTCTGCGCTAACTACCTTGTTGTGCAGGCTCGCTAAACGAATACGTTCTAAAGACATGGTTTGCTCTCAAATTTTGCGTCAATCTCACTCGATTGTAACGCTCAAAAATTAAATTGTGCATCTCTGTTAGGCTAAGGTCTAATTTTTTCATAAAATATGGGTATAAATATATTTTATAATTTTTAATGTTTTGATTTTTATCATTTATTTATTTATTAAATAGTCAATAAATAAAGTTAACTGTTTATGTTTTGCTCATATTTTAAAAATGTTCGCTCAAAGTTTGTTTAATCTTTTCCAGTGGGTGGGCATTGAGATTGTCTTCAGTGGACTGCTGTGGTAAAGGCAGGGTAATAATGACTTCGAGTCCGCCTTGTTCACGATTATGAATCAGCAGTTCGCCTTGATGAATATCGACAATTCGTTTCACGATGGCCAGGCCTAAACCGCTGCCTTGGATAGTGCGTGCGGCATTACCGCGCACAAACGGTTGCATCAGTTCATCAATCTGGTCTTCCGGGATGCCTTCACCATGATCCGCGACACTGATCCTGATCTCTTGATCTTCGACTTTGGCACTCAATTCGATGGGTTCTGCGCCATAACGTTTAGAGTTGTTGATCAAATTACCAATTAGACGCTTGAGCGATAGGCTGCGTGCCGGAATAATCGGGACATCTTGAGGAGTGAACCGGATATCGAGCGGTTTAAACTGTATGACCAGTTCCTGTAACAGGATATTAATATTGGTATCCGTCAACTCTTCATCGGAACCATCACGCATAAAGGAAATAAACTGGTTGAGAATGGCATCCATGTCATCGACATCATAAATCAGCCCTTCACGGAAAAAATCATCTGGTAGCATCTCTGCAGTCAGGCGAATCCGGGTAAGAGGGGTGCGCAGGTCGTGAGAGATGCCGGCCAACATGATGCGTCGGTCGCGTTCAGTTTGCTCTAAGGTGTGAATCATGTGATTAAATGCCTGATTCACCTGACGGATTTCTAGGGGTCCGTGATTGATTTCCAGATAAGGAGCCTTGCCAGTTTTACTATAGCTGTTGGCAGCATTTTGCAGGCGAAGCAGCGGACGGTTCAGTTGGCGTACCAAGGTCAAGATAATGATCGAGGCAATCAGTGGTATCCCAAGCAGCCAGCCAAAGACCAGTTCTGGACTATAGTTGGCATAGGTCTTTAACGGTTCGCGTACCCAGTTGCCGTTCATTTCCGGAGTTTGAATCCAGATGCGCGGACTGGGTTTGAACTGGAAATAAACAGTGACTTGATCAGTACGCAGTTCTTGCGCAAGCGTCTTTTCAATATGCTTGGTAAAGAACTCTGCAATCACTTTTTCCCGTACATTCGGATAGTCTTTGGGATCGGTGACATATTCGATGCCCATCCGGTTTTTCAGCCAGGTATCAATATCCAGTTCGCTTTGACCATGGTAAATACGCAAGTTGGGATTGTTGACCATTTCCAGTTCCATGGCCAAATAGCGGGCATGTTGCTGGATTTCCGGTAAATATAGGGTGCGCCAAAAGAACCACAGTGACATCACCAGACTGAAGATTACGACAAAACCGACCAGCACGGTGGTGCGCATGGCTGCTGAACGTGGCTTCACCTTGTCCATAAAGCGCTCCCATGGGGTGCGCTTACGTTCAGTATAATTGTTGATCTCAGTGAGTTTCTGCGGATCAATCGGATGCGGTTTCACGCCAAGCGGTTCCTGTGCTGGAGATTAATGTCGGTATCTTAAAGGCAGATTATTCAGCGCCATCTGGAACAAAGACATAACCCACACCCCACACGGTCTGGATGTAGCGTGCACGTGCCGGATTTTCTTCAATCAGGCGACGTAAACGGGAAACCTGCACATCAATTGAGCGTTCCATTGCACCCCATTCACGGCCGCGTGCCAGATTCATCAGTTTGTCGCGGGTTAAGGGTTCACGCGGATGTTGAACCAATGCCTTGAGAACGGCGAATTCACCTGTAGTCAGCGTCACAACCTGACCTTCACGTGTCAGGGTGCGAGTCGATAAATCCAGTGCCCATGGGCCAAAGTTGACTACTTCCATTTGTTGGCTTGGCGCACCCGGAACTTCACGGATCTGGCGACGTAATACGGCGCGAATACGTGCTAACAGCTCATTCGGGTTAAATGGTTTTGGCAGGTAATCGTCGGCACCTGCTTCCAACCCGGCAATACGGTCGGAATCACTGCCACGTGCGGTCAGCATGATAATCGGGGTATCAATATTGGACTGGCGCAGACGGCGGCAGATACTCAGGCCATCTTCTACCGGCAGCATGAAGTCGAGCACGATCAAAGAGAACAGTTCACGTTGTAACAGGCGATCCATTTGGGTGGCATCATGGGCAGTTTTCACCACAAAACCTTTGTCTTCCAAAAAGCGCTGTAACAGGGTGCGTAAACGCACATCATCATCGACAACGAGAATGCGTTCGACGCGATCAGTTTCGGTATGTACGGCATCGGTGTGTTCTGCAGGTACAACTAAACTCATGATGTGCTCCTTTTATTCTTTATTGTGATCGTATTCATCAAGTTCGTAGGGTTCAGTATACGATTCATCGGAATACTTTTACTAGGTTCTAAAGCAACAAATATTGCATGTAAAATCAAGCGCTAGATACTAAATATATACAGGGTAAAGCCCAGTGATGGAATCCATTTTTATGGATTCAAGGGGCTTTTGTACTCAATTTAGACAAAAACCATGAAAGTCTGTTGAAATTACATCATTTGCTAGATGCAAATTAACTAAAACAATTATGGATTTTATGGTCTTGGTCTTTATAATCACAGCTTTTAGTATTTATCCTTGTGGGATCTAACACGATGACTGACTTAGTTCAGCAGTTGGCAACTGAGCTTGCCGTACGTCCAAATCAAGTAGAAGCGGCCATTCGTTTAATCGATGAAGGTGCCAGTGTTCCTTTTATTGCCCGTTACCGTAAAGAAGTGACCCAGGGTTTAGATGATGCGCAATTACGCCAATTAGATACGCGCTTATCGTATTTACGTGATTTAAATGAACGTCGCGAAAAAGTAATCGAATCGCTAAAAGAACAAAATAAACTGAGCGATGACTTGTTGGCACGCGTGATTGCGGCAGACACCAAAAATGCCCTAGAAGAAATTTATGCACCGTACCGCCCTAAACGTACCAGCAAATCCTTTAAAGCCAAAGAAGCGGGACTGGGGCCAATTGCAGAAAAAATCTTTAATAACAATGTTGAGCCAAGTGCAGCATTAGCTGGTTTTAGTCATGAAGACTATCCAGATCTCGACAGCCAGCTTGATGCCATTCAGCATATTCTGATTGATGACTGGGCACAAAATATTGCACTAACCACCGAATTGAAAACCGCTTTTGCCAAAACGGCTGTGCTAAAAAGTAGTGTCGCTTCTGAAGAGAAAAAAGAAGTTGGCAAAAAATTCCGTGATTATTTTGATTTCTCGGAAAGCCTGAACAAAGTGGCTTCACATCGTTTGTTGGCCATGCTACGTGGTCGTCAGGAAAATGTGCTGGGCTTGAAAGTAGATGGTGAAAATGAGCCAGCACTAGCACGCATTGAAGCCGAGTATCAGTTAGAGCAGATTCAGCCACAAGCCCGTCAGGATTTCCTTAAGCAAACTGCAAAATTGTTCTGGCTCGGTAAAGTACGTCCTCAGATTGAACACTCTTTATTAACTGAAAAACGCCTCGCAGCTGAAGCGGAAGCGATGCAGGTGTTTGCAGAAAATCTGCGTCATTTGTTACTTTCTGCTCCAGCGGGTGCACGTTGTACTTTAGGTGTCGATCCTGGCATCCGTACTGGTGTGAAACTGGCAGTGGTCAATGCATCCGGTGATGTGATGGCACATAGCACCATTTATCCATTTGCCCCGAAAGAAGATAAAGAAGGTTCGATTGCCGAATTGGCACGTTTATGCCGCGAGTTTAATGTTGAATTGATTGCGATTGGCAATGGTACCGCAAGCCGTGAAACTGAAGCAGTAGTCGCGGAAATGATGGCGCAAAACAGCGACCTGAAATTGACCCGTATTACGGTGAGCGAAGCCGGTGCTTCGGTTTATTCTGCCAGTGAACTGGCTTCACAAGAATTACCGGAACTGGATGTGTCGATTCGTGGTGCGGTATCGATTGCACGCCGTTTACAAGATCCGTTGGCTGAACTGGTTAAAATTGATCCAAAATCGATTGGTGTGGGTCAGTACCAGCACGACGTGAACCAAGCGGGGTTGGCGAAAACACTAGATGCTGTGGTTGAAGACTGTGTGAATGCGGTAGGTGTCGATGTGAATACCGCTTCTTCCGCCATTTTGGGTTATATCGCTGGTCTGAATAAGGCCATCGCACAGCAAATCGTGGAATACCGTAAAGAACACGGTCGTTTTGACAATCGTCAAGCGCTGAAAAAAGTGCCACGCCTAGGTGAGCGTACCTTTGAACAGGCAGCCGGTTTCTTGCGTATTCAGCAAGGTTCTGAGCCTTTAGATGCTTCTGCTGTGCATCCTGAAAGTTATGGTCTGGTTGAAAAAATCGTGGCTGCGAAAGGCACAACGGTGAAAGACATCATTGGCAACACTGAAATTATCCGTCAGGTGACGGCTGAAGACTTTGTTGATGAGCAATTTGGTCTGCCAACCATTCAGGATGTGCTTTCTGAACTGGAAAAACCGGGTCGCGATCCACGTCCTGAGTTCCGTACGGCTAAATTCCGTGAAGATATTACCGAAGTTGCCCATCTGACTGAGGGTATGACTCTAGAAGGCGTAGTGACCAATGTGACCAATTTTGGTGCTTTCGTCGATGTGGGTGTACATCAGGATGGTTTAGTGCATATCTCTGAATTGGCCAATGAATTTGTCGCCGATCCGCATAAAGTGGTGAAACCAGGCCAAATCGTACAGGTACGTGTGATTCAGGTGGATGCTGAACGTAACCGCGTGAATTTGAGTATGCGTCCAGAAGGTTCTGAGACACCAGCGAAAGCGCCGCGTCAGCCACGTCGTGACAACGAACAGCGTAGTGAACGTAAGCCACAAAATAAACGTCCGCAACAGGCAGCGCGTAAAGACGGCCAAATTGAACGTCCACAACGCCAAAAACCGGCAGCAAAACCACAAGAAAATAAAATTGGTGGTTTAGGTGCGTTATTGTTACAAGCCGGGATTAAAGGTTCCAAGTAAGCGTCAATTCTTAAATAAGAAACCTCCCAATTCGGGAGGTTTTTTTATGGAGAAGGAAAAGTTTTTTTTGATAAAATATGATTATCTCGCCTGTTTCCATTGATCCCTAAGCTTTCTTTTTTAGTTCTAAGATTTTGGATTATTTGTGGATTGTGCTATTTCCAGCAGAATGGATTTACCCATGCCTTTGTTCTTAAAACGGTCATAAAATGTAAAGCACACATGTTGTTTTTCCTGTAATCTGGACTGGTTGGGGTCAAAAGCAAAATAGTACAGATAACCTGAGCCATCCATCACAATTTCTAAACGTTCGTAACGCGTTCCTTTGATGGAATACTGCTTGTATTGTTTGACTGTACCGCAGCTGCTAGAGATGATTTTTGGAATTTCCTGTCTAAAATGATTGGCGATGCTAAAAACCATCACACCCGGCAAGGTAGATAACAGGGAAATAATCAGAATTTTGTTATCAGAGAATTTTTCATTTAAGTAAATCGTGCTCAACAGAAAACCAAAAATGCTTAGAACGACCCCAAAAGACATAAACAGAAGGATCAGATTGGTCATGACAAAAGGCCTTTGAATTTTTTTAATTAATCATTTTTTTATGGCTTCAGAAGTTTTAATTTGCTTTCGAGATTTTTGGATTATTTTGATCTATCTATTTTCATTCTCAAAGAAAAAACCGCCGTCAGGCGGTTTTTACATTGATTGTTGCTTACCAGTGTTCACCTGGGAATAAACGTGCATACGCTTTTTGCACCCAGTTTAAACGCTCCTGTTTGCCCACAGAAGCCGTTGAGCTTGGGAATAAGTTAAAGCCGATCGACATTAACTTATTGTTGACATCAGGTGCAACGGCATAGGTTAGTGATGCTAAATAGCCCAAATGGGTGGCAATTTTCTTTGGACGTTTCACAATCGCGTAAGCCACCAGGTCAGCAGCCTGCTCCGGTGATAGTGTGGGTACATATTTATAAATTTTGGTTGGTGCAATCATTGGTGTGCGCACCAGCGGCATATACACAGAGGTAATGGCGATTTTATGTGAATGTACTTCTGCTGCCAGACAACGGCTAAAGGCATCCAATGCGGCTTTAGAAGCAACATAAGCCGAGAAGCGGGTTGCGTTGGCCAATACACCGATTGAACTGATATTGATGATATGTCCATCGCGGCGTTCAATCATTTGCGGCAGAATATTCATCACCAAACGCACCGCACCAAAATAATTCAGCTGCATGGTGCGTTCAAAATCGTGGAAACGGTCGAGCGACTCGTGTACAGCACGACGAATAGAGCGACCGGCATTGTTGATTAAAATATCGATATGGTCGACAGAAGCCAAAATCTGTTTTGAGGTTTCATCAATCGCATCCATGTCATTGAGATCACATGGGAAAATAGATGCCTTGCCACCTTTGGCTTCAATTTCTTGCTTAACTTGTTCTAAGGTTTCTACGGTACGTGCGACTAGCAGCACATGCGCTCCCGCATCTGCCAGTTTATGTGCAACGGTCAAACCAATTCCGCTAGAGGCACCCGTAATGAGGACCACTTTCCCTTTGACTCGTGCTTTAAAAAGTTTTTCTAGTTTAGAATTCACGCTGTATTTCCTTAGTCTTTAAAATGTAAAAATCCTGGATTGTCATTATTTGTATTGGATTTTGGGCTTCGCTACTCGTTTCAATTGAGCAATTCATATCAGCAATATGATAGCGAATATGCTAAAAAAAGCCATAAATAAGTCTTTGAAATTTATCAATGTATTTAGAGTTTTTACTCTATTTGTGGTTTTTTAACAGCTGCTTATTTTTAACACGAGGCATAAGCTAACACAAAGAAAAATAAACATAAAATAAAAGCCTCATGAGAGGCTTCTATGATTTATAGAAGATTTAAACAGCAGCGAGCGCCTGCTCTAGATCGGTAATTAGGTCATCAATGTGTTCAATCCCGATAGACAGACGGACCATATCTTCACTCACGCCCGCCGCTTTCAATTCTTCGGCATTCAGTTGGCGGTGTGTTGTGGTGGCTGGATGGCAAGCCAGACTTTTCGCATCACCAATGTTCACCAGACGGGTAAACAGTTGCAGTGCATCAATAAAACGGGTACCGCCTTCACGACCATCTTTTACGCCAAAAGATAAAATCGCGGAAGGTTTACCTTTGACGTATTTCTGTGCCAAGGCGTGTTGCGGATGGTCTTTCAGTCCAGCGTAATTGACCCACTGTACTTTAGGATGCTGTTGTAGATATTCCGCAACTTTCTGGGCATTTTCAGTATGACGTTCCATGCGCAGATTTAAAGTTTCCAAACCCTGTAAAATCAGAAACACATTCAATGGGCTGATTGCAGCACCGGTATTGCGTAGCGGCACCACACGGGCGCGTGCGATATAGGCCGCTGCTCCTAAAGCTTCGACATAATTCACACCGTGATAACTTGGATCGGGCGTATTTAAAACCGGAAAACGTTCAGCATGTTCACCCCAAGGGAACTTACCACTATCGACAATAATCCCGCCGATACTGTTGCCGTGACCGCCAATATATTTGGTGAGCGAATGGATTACGATGTCGGCACCAAATTCAAAAGGTTTCAGCAGGGCAGGTGTGGCCACGGTATTGTCGACAATCACCGGAACCCCATATTCATGGGCAATTTTGGCAATTGCTTCCAGGTCAATAATATTGCCCAGCGGGTTGCCAATCGATTCGACAAAGACCAGCTTGGTTTTTTCATCAATTAAACCGCGTAGCGCTTCCGGATTTTGATAGTCAAAAAAGCGTACTTCAATGCCTTGTTTTGGCAGCGTATGGGCAAACAGATTGTAAGTACCGCCGTATAAGGTCGAAACTGAGGCAATATTGTCCCCAGCTTCGGCAATGGTTTGAATCGCGTAAGTAATCGCAGCCATACCGGAAGCTAAAGCCAGCGCCCCGATACCCCCTTCGAGTGCGGCGACGCGCTGCTCCAGTACTGCCGTAGTTGGATTCATGATGCGGGTATAAATATTCCCGGCTACTTTTAAGTCAAAAAGATCTGCACCATGCTGCGTATTATCAAATGCATAAGAGGTGGTTTGATAAATTGGAACAGCAACGGCTTTGGTTGTAGGTTCTGGTGAATAGCCGGCATGAATGGCAAGGGTTTCATCTTTATAGGTCATGGGAACATCATCTACGTGAGTTAAATATTCGATCAGTTTAGCAGCAAACTATATGGAGCGAAGTGATATTGTTCGGGATTGATTCGCTTTTTATTTCATATCAACAGAGCGGTTGATGGTTAAAAAACAGGAAATTTTGACCGTAAAAATTTGTCTAAATCTTATGCATTGAAATGTCGGATAATCTGTTGAGAACTGGTGAGGGATGTCTTATGTTTTACCTGCTTTTCAGCGTATAATGCCGTGATTATTTTTTCGCTTTTGGCGATGTTTTGCTTTTTTAATTGAGGAGTCCTACGTGGCCCAATATATTTACACGATGAACCGTGTGTCGAAGATGGTTCCGCCTAAGCGCGAAATCCTGAAAGACATCTCTTTATCATTTTTCCCGGGTGCCAAAATTGGGGTGCTCGGTTTAAACGGTGCAGGTAAATCTACCTTGCTTCGTATTATGGCGGGCGTAGATAAAGATTTCTCTGGTGAAGCACGTGCACAAACCGGTATTAAAATCGGTTATCTCGAGCAGGAACCACCACTGGATCCAAGCAAAGACGTACGTGGTAACGTCGAAGATGGTTTGCGTGAACCGCTGGATGCCTTGGCGCGTTTGGATGAAGTATTTGCAGAATATGCCGCAGAAGATGCGGACTTCGATGCTTTAGCCAAAGAACAAGAAAAGCTCGAAGCGATTATTCATGCCTGGGATGCACACAACCTGAATAACCAGATGGAACAAGCGGCGGATGCGCTACGTCTTCCAGCATGGGATGCAGATGTATCGTTACTTTCCGGTGGTGAACGCCGTCGTGTTGCACTATGCCGTTTGTTGTTGTCCAAACCGGACATGTTGCTGCTTGACGAACCGACGAACCACTTGGACGCTGAATCGGTTTCTTGGTTGGAACGCTTCCTGAAAGACTTCCCAGGCACGATCGTGGCAATTACGCACGACCGTTACTTCCTGGATAATGTCGCTGAGTGGATTTTGGAGCTTGACCGTGGACATGGTATTCCTTACCAAGGTAACTATACCTCTTGGT
Organism: Moraxellaceae bacterium; assembly: GCA_029267635.1. Classification (GTDB taxonomy): domain Bacteria; phylum Pseudomonadota; class Gammaproteobacteria; order Pseudomonadales; family Moraxellaceae; genus Acinetobacter. Next base: position 143,517 of record JAJUIK010000001.1, read on the forward strand.
TGGAACAGAAAAATGCTCGTCTAGAGCAGGAACAGAAGCAGGAAGAATCTTTTGCCAAGGCCTTGAAAAAGGAATTGGAGTGGGTTCGTTCTAATGCCAAAGGTCAGCAGAAGAAGAACAAGGCACGTATGGAGCGCTTCGAGGAACTGAACTCGAAAGAATTCCAGCAACGTAATGAAACCTCTGAAATTTACATTCCACCTGGTCCACGTCTAGGTAACAAAGTGGTGGAAGTGAATGACATCAGCAAATCGTTTGATGACCGTTTACTGTATGAGCACCTAAGCTTCACGGTTCCACCAGCAGCAATCGTGGGTATTGTTGGTCCAAACGGTGCGGGTAAAACTACCTTGTTCCGTATGATGACCGGTGAACAGCAACCAGATACAGGTTCTGTGGTATTGGGTGATTCGGTGAAAGTGGCTTATGTGGGCCAAATCCGTGACACCCTTGATAACAACAAAACCGTATGGGAAGAAGTGTCTGGCGGTCTGGATATCCTGAAAGTCGGCGATTACGAGATTTCTTCACGCTCGTATATTGGCCGCTTTAACTTCAAAGGTTCGGACCAACAGAAACGCGTCGGTGAATTGTCGGGTGGTGAGCGTAACCGCTTGCAATTGGCGAAAATCTTGCAGCAAGGCGCGAACGTCATCTTGTTGGATGAACCATCAAACGACTTGGATGTCGAAACGTTGCGTGCACTGGAAGATGCCATTTTGGTGTTCCCAGGTACCGTGATGGTGGTGTCGCATGACCGTTGGTTCCTGGACCGTATTGCAACGCACATTCTGTCATTTGAAAATGATGAGCCAGAATTCTTTGACGGTAACTACACTGAATACGAAGCGTACCGTAAGAAAAAACTCGGTGATGAAGCACGTCCACACCGTGTGAAATACAAAAAGATTAGCGGTTAATCGCTAAAACTAAAAACCAGCCTAAGGGCTGGTTTTTTATTGCAAGAGAGAGCTATCTAAGAAAATGCTAGTTCTGCATAGGCCTGAGATAAGGTTTGTTGTGCTTGAAGATGACCTTGCTGTGCGGCTTTCTTTAGCCATTTTTCTGCTTGGACATAATTACGGTCAAGTTCTAATTCACCCTTTAAATAACAGACTCCTAATTTATATTGAGCATCAGCATGACCACGTAAAGCAGCTTGCAGTAAACACCATTGGCTGTTACGAGCATGTTTTTGGTAACGAGCCTGAATTTCAGCTAGATTAGCAGAGGAAGGATAATGCTTTTGTTGTAGCAAATAAGCGGTATATTCATTTGCGGCGAGATGCTCATAACGTTGCGCTTGCCTGTATTCGGCCTGTGCTTCATTGATGACTTCTGATGGTTGTGTATCAGTATCAACTGATCGAAAACCTAGCCATTTAATGATTTGCTGTAGAGGCATCATCGCACTCCTTTAAAGCCGTGAATAATACATGAATTTCTATATTAAAGCAGAGTCGTGTGAAATAGAATGTTATTTATACAAAAAATTGTATGCGATTACAAACTTAGAAAAATACGGTTTTGAGTGGATATTAATTTTTTTATGCTCTAGCAAGTACGCTCTATTTGTCTGTGAAATGTACTTGTATTATATAAGACAGTAGATTAAAGAAATTTAATCGATCATAAAAAACCAGCTTAGACGCTGGTTTTTTATATAAATTTTTGTTGAAAAATTATGAATAATGAAACGACCTAACCATATTTTGCAATAAAGATAAGGCCCCCTGATGACCTTGGTTGGCCGCAAGTGTTAACCATTTTTCAGCTTCTTCTGAGTTTTTCTGTAAACTGAGTTCGCCTTTTAAATAGCTGAGACCGAGTTTGAACTGGGCATTACAGTCGCCATGTGAAGCAGCACGCAGATAAAACCACACAGCATTATATGTATGTTGCTGCTGTTCAAACACTAAACCTTGTGCATATTCGGCATTCGCGACTGACAGGTTCAACAAATGTGTCTGCTCGCTGGTATAACGTACTGAGCTGTGGATAAATTTGTTCCAGATTGTTTTGATTTTTGTTGGCATCATCGAAAAACTCCTTGTTAAATCCGTTAACAAAAGCTAATTCCAAAAATTAATCTAAAGTAAAAAGTTGAAAATGCAAATAAAAATATTCTATTGTGAAATTCGACTTTGGGTGAGTATTGCACTAAGGACTTAGCAAGAAATGCGCCAACACGAGTTTAAAAAATTTGAGTGTTGTCCCAGTTGTGATTTAAGACGCTCATTTAAAAGAGAGGAAAAATCACTCATGATAGTGAGATTACTCTGGTGGTGAATTGAGACTAACTTATGATTAGGAGATAAAGAAACCGACTTTAACATTATGTTTTTATATTGAAAAAGTAGGCAAGTATGCTTTTGAACAAGATTTTTTTCTTGGTTTATTTTTTTCTTATCTTCTCATAAAAAGAAAAAGACATTCACATCTTTTTATACGGCAGATGTGAATGTTGGTATGAGACTTAGAGTTGCCATTCGTGATTACAATCACGGCATTTCCAGTGTTTTTGCGATTGCATAAAGGATTGCATGGAAATTTTAAAGTCCGGCAAGTCACGCCAGAAGAAGAAACCAGCAATTAAGCAGACCACAAAAGCAATGACAGTCAAAATCTGTAGAGTCTGGCCTGCACCGTCACCAAAAATCCACATGGCAATACTGATCACCACAAACAGCAGTAGGATGAAAATAGCTGGAACCAGGATGACCAGACTTTTGGGTACCACCGGACGAGGAGTGTTAGTGCCTTGGCTGACAGGCATAATTTTGGGGCTTTGACATTTGGGGCAACGGTACTGCATGAGGACTCCATAATTCTTTTTTGCATTATGCTATACGAAGCAGACTGAAATCAAAAATATCAGGCAATAAAAAAGCCACTGAAGTGCTCAGTGGCTTTTTAGAATTTGGCGTCCCTACGGGGATTCGAACCCCGGTTACCGCCGTGAAAGGGCGATGTCCTAGGCCTCTAGACGATAGGGACTTATGAGGCAAATACACGATAGAGCAAGTCTTGGTGGAGTCAAGCGGGATCGAACCGCTGACCTCTACAATGCCATTGTAGCGCTCTACCAACTGAGCTATGACCCCAGTGTTCGTGTGAGCGCAATATTAGGGGGATTGCGCTTACACGTCAATAAAAAAATCAATTAAACTGCATCAGTTGCATCATTTTTCGGCAATTTTAGGCTTTCATTGAGTTTTTCCCAGACTTTCAGCTCTTTTTTGCTTGGTCCACCGACAATTTCCAGTGCATGACGCAAACGCGCAAAGGTTAAATCCGGACCTAAAGTCACCATCGACTGCATTACTGGCGTAGAAGAAGTCGAACCTGCAATCGCAATAAAGAAGGTCGGCATAAAGTCACGCAGTTTGACTTCCATTTGATTAGCTAAGTCCATGAGTACCTGACTCACGGTATCCTGATTCCAGGTGAACAGGCTTTCCAGACGCCAAATGGCAAATTGCAGGCTTTGGCGCACTTGCTCTTCACTCATTTTTTTGTTTTCAAACTGTTCCTTGCTGATCTGTGGCATGTGGTTGAAGAAGAAACCTGCCCAGTTCACTGCTTCAGAGAGCAAATGGATTCGTGGTTGAATCGCTGCAGCAATGTCTTCCAGCGTTGTACGGTTGCCTTTCCAGGCCAAGATGCGATCAAGCAGCTGACCTGGTGTCATGTCTTTAATCCATTGACCGTTCAGCCAGTTGAGTTTTTCCACATCAAAGATTGGACCACCTAAAGACACGCGCTGGATATCGAAATGCTCGATCATTTCAGCCAGAGTGAACTGTTCGCGCTCGTCTGGCATTGACCAGCCCATACGCCCGAGATAGTTGAGCAGCGCTTCGGGTAGCACGCCGATGTCTTTGTAATAGTTAATCGAGGTCGGATTTTTACGTTTTGACAGTTTGGATTTGTCCGGGTTACGCAGCAATGGCATGTGGCACAGTACTGGCATTTCCCAGCCAAAGTATTTGTACAACAACTGGTGTTTCGGCGCGGATGGAATCCATTCTTCACCACGGATCACGTGGGTAATTTCCATCAGGTGGTCATCCACCACATTGGCCAAATGGTAGGTTGGCAAACCATCGGTCTTGAGCAGGATTTGCATGTCCACCTGTGACCAAGGAATTTCAACTTCTCCACGCAATAAATCATTAAATTGGCACACACCTTCCGTTGGAATTTTCATACGGATGACATGAGGTTCACCAGCTTCAAGACGGCGTTGGACTTCATCCTGGGTCAGCTGTAAACCACGACCGTCATAACGTGGCGTTTCACCACGCGCTTGCTGTTCAGCACGCATTTGGTCGAGTTCTTCCGCTGTGGCAAAGCAGTAGAAAGCATGGCCTTTTTCAACCAGCTCCATGGCATATTTTTTATAAATGTCCATACGTTCCGATTGGCGGTACGGTGCATGTGGACCCCCGATATCAGGCCCTTCTGACCAGTTCAGACCCAACCAGCGCAAGGAATCCAGAATCATTTTTTCAGATTCAGGGGTAGAACGTAACTGGTCGGTATCTTCGATACGCAAAATGAATTCGCCGCCGTGCTGCTGGGCAAAACACAAGTTAAACAGGGCAATATAGGCGGTTCCTACATGCGGGAAACCAGTCGGAGATGGGGCAATACGAGTACGGACTTTCATAACCAGTTTTTTTCAGTATGTAAATGCAGACCATTATAACGAAAAAGCCTAGCAGCTTAACGTTTTATTCAACATCAGCGTGCTAGGCAGAATTTATTAATGTTTGAGCTAGGTAAAAATCAAGACTCGTGACTTTCAAACAGGGACTGGACAAAACGCGAGAAATGTTCGTGCTGCGCAGCGAAAAAGTTTTGGGTCGGTGCCACGCGAATTGCATTTAATACTTTCAGTTCATCAGCACTTGCAACAGCAGGCTGTTTATTGGCACGTTTTTGCTGGATTAAGGCTTTTTCGATCAATGAGGTTTTTTCAAGACTTTGTGCGTTTAGCACCGTGGTTTTGTTATTCTGCACTTTGCTGGATGAAATGGTGGCAGCATGGCTGAACTGAGTCATCATACCGATGCTGAGGCTCAGTGCGAATGTTTTTAAGAAAAGGCTGTTCATCGGTCATCTTTCCCCTGATCTGATGTTCTTTGTTTTTGTTACGCCCGAGGTTTTTTCAACGGAGGTTTGAATTTTACCGGCTCTTAAAATGAGATCCAATCTCATTTCTCCCTGCTTATTCAAAAATACCCAATAAAGCGAACAAAATCTACATATCTACATATTTAGCAAACAAATATGTAGAAAAAGTGGAGAGCAGGGATATCGCCTCGGTTTGTTGAGTGTGATCAGCTGATAAATCAATATAGAAGTATTTCCTGTGTTTCGATATCTCAGATTCTGATTTCATCACCATATATTGTTATAACTGTTTCATTGAGAAAGATTTTTTTTATTTATATAGTGCAGCGAAGAATAGATCTGGATGAGACAGAATGAAAAAAATAATTGCTTACAGTTTAGTGCTGACGGGAAGTGCCTTTTCCAGTGGGAGTTTTGCTGCTCAGGATTTTTTAAATGTGTCTTATGATCCGACCCGCGAATTTTATCAGGAGTATAACCAGTCGTTTGGTCAATTCTGGAAAAAACGCACTGGTCAGGAGGTGAATTTTCAGCAATCGCATGGCGGCTCGGGTAAGCAGGCACGTGCGGTGGCGACCGGATTGGAAGCGGATGTGGTGACTTTGGCCTTGTCGAATGATATTGAGGAGATTGTCAAAGCGGGATATATCGATAAAAACTGGCAGAAAGAGTTTCCGAGCAATTCTGCACCGTATACGTCAACCATTGTGTTTTTAGTGCGTAAAGGGAATCCGAAACAGATCAAGGATTGGAATGACCTGACTAGGGCTGGTGTGGAAATTATTACTCCGAATCCAAAAACCGGCGGAGCACCGCGCTGGATTTATTTGTCGGCTTGGGGCTATGCCCTGAAACAGCCAGGCGGTAATCCGAGCAAAGCACGTGAGCTGGTCAAGCAGCTGTATCAGAATGTTAAAGTGCTGGATTCTGGTGCACGCGGTTCACTGACGACTTTTGCAGAACGCGGTATTGGCGACGTGTTGTTATCCTGGGAAAATGAAGCTTTGCTGGCCACTCAAGGTTTGGGTAAAGATAAATATCAGATTGTTTATCCTTCTATTTCTATTTTGGCCGAGCCCTCAGTCGCCATCGTAGATAAAACCGTAGACAAGAATGGCAACCGTTATCTCGCTAAAGGCTATTTAAATTATTTGTATTCGCCACAAGGTCAGGCACTGGCGGCAAAATACCATTTCCGTCCACGTCATGCTCAGGTGGCCGCTCAATATGCGGCGAAATTTCCCAAAATTAAACTGTTTACCATTCAGGAGGTGTTTGGTGGCTGGAGCAAAGCCCAACAGACCCATTTTGTAAATGGGGCGATCTTTGACCAAATCTATGCACGATAAGGCAAGGTGCAGTAAATTCTGGCTATAAGCATGTGCTGGCCGAAATGTGAATCTATCGTTTATTACCTAATGGGTCTCACGTGAGGCCCATGTTTTTTTAGGGTATTTTTCGTGGAAACTGAACTTGAACCGTTTAACTGTTCATTCTCTTATGTATATACCTTGCACGTTGATTGCTACACACCCACCTGAATCCTGATTTGTTTTTGATTTTAATGAGTATATTGCAAAAGTAAGGAACGGTTTTCTCAATCGAAAGTAATATTTCCCTACAAAAAGTCGTTTGGACCTTTCATAAAACAAGGTAATAATGTGCAGTTACATTTTTCACTCATTTGAAAGCCCATTATATGTCTCATATTTCTGTATTACTCCACGAAACCGTAGATGCGCTGCTGGCCGATCGCGATACAGGAATTTATATTGATGGGACATTTGGACGTGGTGGTCACACCCGTTTATTGCTTTCCAAGTTGGATGAAAATGCACGTGTTTATGCCTTTGATAAAGACCCGCAGGCGCTGGCGGTTGCAGCAGAGCTGGAACGCGAAGATCCGCGCTTTAAAATCATTCATGCCAGTTTCGCTGATTTAAAACAGGAACTGGCTCAGTTGAATATTGCTGCCGTAGATGGGGTCATGGCTGATTTGGGCGTGTCATCACCACAACTGGATCAGGCTGAACGCGGTTTTAGCTTTATGCAGGATGGTCCGCTGGATATGCGCATGGACAACTCGCAAGGCCCGACTGCTGCAGAATGGTTGATGCAGATCGATGAGCAGGATCTGGCCAACGTGATTTTTAACTATGGTGAGGAACGTTATAGCCGCCGGATTGCCCGGGCGATTAAACAGGCCGGGTATATTGAAACTACAGGCAAGCTGGCAGAAATTGTAAAAGTGGCGCATCCGAAATGGGAAAAAAATAAACATGCGGCCACCCGTACTTTTCAGGCGATCCGTATTGCCATTAACAAAGAATTAGAAGATATTGAGTCTTTCTTGCCACAAGCTGTGGATGTATTAAAAACAGGCGGGCGTTTGGCTGTAATTAGCTTTCATTCATTAGAAGATCGCTTGATTAAACAATTTATTCAAAAAGAATCGACTTTGGCCGAAGATACAGGTTGGGGCATGCCACAAGTACAACAGGACACCCGTCGTTTAAAGAAAATTTCACGGATTCGTGCCAGTGAGAGTGAGGTCAAAGCCAATCCTCGTTCACGCAGTGCATGGCTCCGGGTTGCGGAACGCTTAGCAGTGAAAGACGCCTCATGAAAGCAAATGTTGTTCAGACCAATCCTACCCAAGCAAGTTCCTTAAAAAAGGGCATTGTTTATGCTGTCTTGCTGGCACTGGTGTTTATCAGTGCGATTATGGTGGTGTTCCGGGTGTTTGAATATCGTCATGATTATCGTGAATTGAGTGCTTTTAAACGCGAGCAAGAAGATTTGAATGCGGAGTGGGGCCGTTTGCTGATTGAGCAGCAGACCTTTGGTGCGACGGCGCAAATTGGTACGCGTGCCGTGACCCAGTTGCGCATGTATTCGCCGCCGGCGGCACAAACCGTAGTGATTTCCTTACCTATGAATTCTGAGAAAAAACAATAAGGCTGCTGTATGGTCGATAAGCGAATAAAACCTGCGCGTAAAAAGCAGCAGTCTATTACAGAAAAGCCAACCCTTGCCGTGGATATGTGGCGCTTCTATCTGATGTGGGGCGTGGTACTGTTGTGTTTTCTGGTTCTGGTCGGGCGTGCCTTTTATGTGCAGGTCATCAATACCGATTTTTTACAAAACAAGGCCAATGCCAATATTCTCCGTACGGAAAGAATTCGTGCCATGCGTGGCGTGATCAGTGACCGCCATGGGGTGCCGCTGGCGATCAGTACGCCGGTGATGAAAGTTGTGATGGATCCACGGGATTATTTTGACAATAAAAAGCTGTTCGATGAGATTACGGCTGAACTGCAAAAAGATCCACATAACCGCAAACTCAAGCGTCAGTTGCCGGACAAAAATCTGAATCTGGATGAGCTGGCCGATGCAGTGGGAATGGATCGGGCGGCGCTGAAAAAAGCCCTGTATGATCGTCCGCGTTCACGTTATCTGATTCTGAAAAAAGAAGTACCGCCGCAACAGGCTGCCATGATTTTAAAACGCGACTTTCAGGGCGTGTATACCGAGAAAACCTATAAACGTTATTATCCGCAACCTCAACCGAATGCCCAGATTATTGGTCTGACCAACAGTGAAAGCGTCGGGGTTGAAGGTTTGGAAATGCAGTGGAACAAGCGTCTGGCGGGTGTAGATGGCGAGCAGAAAATTGTCCGTGATAAAAAGGGCAATCGGGTCAAAGATCCGGAAATTATTAAAGAAGTACAATCAGGTGAAAATATCACGTTGAGTATCGACTCACGTCTGCAATACATCATGTACCGTGAATTGACGGCTGCGGGTGTGGCGAACAATGCGCGTTCTGCAACGGCGATTGCGGTCGATGTCAAAACCGGTGAAATTCTGGCAATGACCAGCTGGCCATCGTATAACCCGAATGATAAAAATGGTTTGAGCAATAAAGATGCGATGCGTAACCGTGCGGCGATTGATATGTTTGAACCAGGTTCAACCATGAAGCCACTTACTGTGGCGATGGCTCTCGAAAGTGGTAAATACACGGCAAATAGTGTGGTTAATACCTCACCGGGTTCCATGCGCGTGGGTAATCACACCATCCGTGATACACATAGTTATGGTGCCTTGACGCTAGGTGGCATTATCCAGAAATCCTCCAACGTGGGGGTAGCAAAACTGGCGTTGTCTTTGCCGTATCCGACCTTGCCGACGTTCTTTAAACGCATCGGTTTTGGACAGCGTTCTGCGGTGAAATTCCCCGGTGAAAGTGCCGGCTTGATTCTGCCACCGAGCAAATGGAATGTGTCTGAGGTTGCGACCATGTCCTATGGCTACGGGATTAACGCCACGATGCTGCAATTGGCGCAGGGCTATGCCATGTTGGCCAATCATGGCAAGCGTGTTCCTTTAAGCCTGCAAAAACTGGAGCAGGCACCGAAAGGGGAGCAGGTGCTTGAAGCTAAAATTGCCGATCAGGTGTTATTGATGATGGAAGCCGTGACCATGCCGGGTGGCACCGCGACCCAGGCCAATATTCCGGGTTATCGTGTGGCCGGTAAAACCGGTACCGCGCATAAATTGCGTGCCGACCGTAAAGGTTATTCTGATTCCGAATATCGTGCCCTGTTTGCCGGTGTAGCACCGGTCAGTGACCCGCGTCTGGCCATGATCATTGTCGTGGAAAATCCGAAAGGTCAATATTATGGTGGTCTGGTGGCGGCACCGGTCTTTGCCCGTATCATGCAAGAGTCGTTGCGTTTGATGAACGTACCCCTCGACAAGCCGCTTGATACCCCGAAAATCCAGTCATTAAGGTGATACATGTCTCTTACATTTCAAGATCTTTATCAGACTGAAACAGCCGCTGGATGGGTGACACAACCATTTGGTGGTTTTTGTCTGGATAGCCGGAAAGTGGCAGCAGGGCAAATTTTTATTGCTCTGAATAGTTTGTCCCAGCCGGAAAAAACCGTGCAGTTTGCACAGGCCGCACTGGCCAATGGCGCATTAGGCATTGTGAGTGAAACGGATCTGGGCATAGAGCAGACCGTGGTTTGTCCAGAGGTGCGCTATTTGATGGGTGAATGGCAAAAACAGTATTTGCAAGCCAGAGATCCACAAACCCCGGTACAACTGATTGCAGTGACCGGAACCAATGGTAAAACCACTATTTCCCGTTTGATTGCCGAACTGATTTTATTACAAGGCAAGCGCTGTGCTGTATTGGGTACAACCGGGAATGGGATTTTACCGAATCTGACCCCATCAACGCATACCACTCTAGATGCGTTACAGTTGCAAAATGCCCTACATGACTATGCCAAACAGGGGGCGGAATTTGCTGCGCTAGAAGCCAGTTCACATGGGCTGGAGCAGGGCCGTTTAAATGGCTGTGAGATTCAGGTGGCAGTCTATAGTAATTTAAGCCGCGACCATCTGGACTATCACGGTACGCTGGATGCTTATGCTGAAGCTAAAGCACGACTATTTCAGTTTGGGTCGTTAAAATCCGCGATCATTAATCTGGATGATACGCATGCTGCAGTCATGCTGGAAGCCGCCAAGAAGAATCCGGCCAAGCCGAAAATTATCACCTATGCCTTGCGTCAGGATGCGGCCTATCATGTCAGTAACTTACGCTACAGCCTAAAAGGGGCGAGCTTTACCCTGATCAGTCCACAAGGCGAATTTGACATCCAAAGCCCGTTGCTGGGGCATTTTAATGTGGAAAATCTGGTGGCGAGCCTGATTGCTGCAGTATGCGCTGGTTTTGCTTTGCCGGATTTGATTGCGCAGATCCCACATCTCAAAGGTGCACCGGGACGTATGCAGGTGCTGCGTGATGGTGATCGCCTGTTTGTGGTGGATTATGCACATACGCCGGATGCTGTGAAACAGGTGTTAAAAACCCTAAAACGCCATGTCGATCATCAGTTGTGGGCCGTATTTGGTTGTGGTGGTGACCGTGACCGCGGCAAGCGACCTTTGATGACGCAAGCGGCTTTGGATGGGGCACATAGCGTGATTCTAACCTCGGATAATCCACGTACTGAAGATCTCGAGCAGATTTTTTCCGATATGACTCAGGGTGTCGTGTTTAGTCCATCTGAGCTGTTTGAAATTCGCGATCGTCGTGAAGCGATTAAATACGCCGTGCAACATGCTCAAGCCGGTGACATTGTGGTGATCGCAGGCAAAGGCCATGAAAATTATCAAGAAATAGAAGGCGTACGTCATTGGTTCGATGATGTGGTTGAAGTACAGGCTGCCATCGATGCGCAGCATTGCCAACCGAACGCTGCTTATCCTGCTGAATAGGAATTGTTATGCATACTTCAACCACCAGCACCAGTGTGCTTGAGCCCTGGACGGCTGCTCAATTGGCGGAAGCCACCCAAGGCTATTGGTATCAGGAACGACAACCGCAAGGTTCGATTAAACGCATCCTGACCGATTCGCGTCATGCCGAAGCCGGGGACGCTTTTTTGGCCCTCAAGGGTGAGCGTTTTGATGCCCACAATTTCGTGGCGCAGGTGGCAGAAAAAGGCTGCCAGATTGCAATCGTGGAACATCCACTGGAAATCGACATTGCACAACTGGTGGTGCCGGATACCCGTTTGGCACTCGGTCATTTAGGGGCATATCGTCGTCAGCACAATCCACAACTGAAAGTGATTGCCCTGACCGGCAGTAGCGGAAAAACCACCACCAAGGAAATGCTCGGTAGTATTCTCGGCCGTTTGGCGCCGACTTTAATTACCCGCGGCAATTTAAACAATGACCTTGGCGTACCGATGATGCTGCTTGAGCTGCGTGCTGAACATCAGTATGCGGTGATGGAACTCGGTGCCAGCCATCAGGGTGAAATCGATTACACCTCCAATCTGGTGCAACCACATGTCGCCGGAATCCTGAATATTGGTACGGCGCATTTGGGTGAATTTGGTGGCCGTGAAGGCATCTGTCGAGCCAAATCCGAAATTTATGCCCATATTGCCGCAGATGGTACCGCGATTGTCCCGGCGGATGATGACTTTGCTGAGGTGATCCGTCAGGCTGTGCGCAATCCCAAAGTATTAAGTTTTGGTGCAGGTGGTGATGTTTTTGCCACTGAAGTCGAGCTGTTGGCGCAGTCTGCAAAATTTACTCTGCATACGCCGCAAGGTGTAAGAGTGGTTAATTTGCCATTCGCTGGTGCACATAATGTGCAGAATGCCACGGCTGCTACCGCTTTTGCACTCGCCCTGGAAATTTCTCTGGATGATATTGTAGCCGGCCTGGAACAGGCTCAAGGGGCGAAAGGCCGACTGAACTTTATTCAGCATCAGGGTCAGCTGTTCATTGATGATACTTATAATGCCAACCCCACCTCGATGCGTGCCGCCGCTGACGTCTTGGCGCAACAAAATGGTATTAAAGTGATGGTGTTGGGGGATATTGGCGAGCTGGGTGACAGTGCGGCACAACAACACTATATGCTCGGTCGAGATCTGGTCTCGATCAAAGCTCTCAATTTTGTGGTGGCAGTCGGTGAGTTTGCGCCTGCCACACAAGAGGGTGCACGCAGTACCCAATATGGGAAAAAATTACAGGCGTTTTTGAATCAAGAACAAGCCTTACCGTTTTTAATTGATCTGGTAAAAACACATCAACCGCAGTCCATGAGTTTCCTGTTCAAGGGCTCTCGTTATACCCATATGGAAACGTTGATGGCTGATTTGATGGAGAAACTTTAATGCTGTTATGGTTGTTTGAACAGCTGGCGGGCTATGATAGCTCGTTTCAGGTGGTTCGTTATTTAACATTACGTGCTTTGCTCAGTGTCCTGACGGCACTGACCATTGGCCTGGTGTTGGGTCCAGTGATGATCCGTAAACTGCAAGCCTTAAAATATGGTCAGGCTGTGAGTTCATTTGCTCCAGAAAATCATGCCAAAAAAATGGGTACCCCAACCATGGGGGGTGTGCTCATTCTACTCTCGATTGGCATCAGTACCCTGTTATGGGCGGATTTATCCAATCCTTATGTCTGGATTGTCCTGGCGGTGATGGTGATCTTTGGTGCTGTCGGCTGGGCAGATGACTGGATTAAAATCCGTTATAAAGACAATGCAGGTTTACCGGCACGCAAGAAATTCTTCTGGACCTCGGTCGCTTCTCTAGGAGCGGGAATTGCCTTGTATGTGATTGCGACCCAGCAGGCCAATCCTGTACATACTGCGAATATGCTGGACTTGTTAATTCCGTTCTTTAAAAATCTCAGCATTCCATTGTCCGTGATTCCGTTGGGGATCGGTTTTATTATCTTTACCTATTTGGTGATTAACGGTGCATCCAATGCGGTCAACCTGACCGATGGTCTGGATGGTCTGGCGATCATGCCGATTGTACTGGTCGCAGCTGGTCTGGGTGTATTTGCATACTTGGCCGGTGATGTGCGTTTTGCCAATTACCTACATATTCCCTATGTGAAATATTCCTCTGAACTGGTGGTGATCTGCGCGGCGATGATTGGTGCAGGTCTGGCTTTCCTCTGGTACAACGCACATCCGGCTCAGGTCTTTATGGGGGATGTAGGGGCATTGGCTTTGGGTGCAATGCTGGGTACCATTGCGGTGATGGTGCGTCAGGAAATCGTGTTTGCCATCATGGGTGGTGTGTTCGTGATTGAGGCGATTTCGGTGTTCTTGCAGATTGGTTCATTACGGATGCGTAACAAGCGGGTGTTCCTGATGGCGCCCTTGCATCACCATTACGAGAAAAAAGGCTGGCGTGAAACCCAGGTGGTGATCCGTTTCTGGATTATTACGATTATGCTGGTGGTTTTGGGCTTAATGACCTTAAAATTGCGTTAAGCAAAGCGTTATCAAGAAAGTCGGCATTTGCCGGCTTTTTTATTGCATGGAGAAATCAATGAGCGTGCTGATGTGTCCTGTGTGTCGACAGGCCTTAACCTTGGATGGAAAAACCTGGCGTTGTGAGCAGGCACATAGCTATGATGTGGCCAAGCAAGGCTATGTCAACCTGCATGTGGTCCAGCACAAGCACAGTAAAAATCCGGGCGATACCCCTGAGTCAGTACAGGCACGCCGCGAGTTTTTAAGTGGTGGATTTTATCAGCCTCTACAGCAGACAGTTGTTGAGCTGATTCAGGAACTTGAGGTAAAAAACTTGCTAGATATTGGCTGTGGAGAAGGTTATTACACCAGTGCCATGCAAGCGGTTGTTGAGCAATGTGTCGGGGTGGATATTGCCAAGACGGCAGTGCAGCGGGCAGCCAAACTCAATCCAGAGGTAACTTGGGTCGTGGGAACCGGGGCAACCTTACCGGTGCTGGACCACTCTATAGATTTGTGTAGTAGTTTATTTAGCCCGATTCCTCAGGCGGAAATTTTGCGTGTGCTCAAGCCTGAAGGTTATTTACTGGTAGTCACGCCAGCACCAGAACATTTATATGCGATGCGTGAAGCACTATTTGAACAGGTCAATCCGCATGCGCCAGACAAGTTTGTGGGACAGCTACAAGATAATTTTGAGCTGGTTGCTCAGCCTATTGTGGAAAATAGCTTTACTCTCGATCAGGCTCAGTTAAAAAACCTGATTACCATGACACCGTATGCCTATAAAGCCAAACCTGAACGCCGCGCTGTTTTAGAAGATCAAGCAAATTTCAGTCTAAAAGCCAGTTTTCAGCTTTATCTGTTCAAGAAAAAAGCCGTCGATTGACGGTTTTTTTAGGCTTTATTCCACCTCTCGAATGAGGTTTTCAATTGCGTCCCGCTTAGGTATTGGTTGAGAATTTGGACTCATCGGTGGTGGCGCTTTTTCTGATGGCAGCAAAATTTCTTCACCCGGTAAATCGGCAAAATCATTGTCCGGTGAGCGTGGTACAGGTGTTGGCACTGGACGGTACAATGGTCGTGCTAATGGCGGTGCGCTACGGTCTTGTGTTTCATTGCCCACCACGATGGTTTGGTTGCGTGAAATTGGCGCTTTGGCATTCTTGTCCAGACGTACCCAGGCTTCTGGGGTGCCTTTCAGTGCCTGATCCATAAAGTTAATCCAGATTGGTAAGGCCGCAACACCACCATACTCACGACGTCCTAAGGTGGTTGGCTGGTCAAAACCGACCCAGGCAATGGTCACCAGTTTGCCATTAAAGCCGGCAAACCAGGCGTCTTTCGCATCATTTGTGGTTCCGGTTTTACCCCCTAAATCGGTACGGCCGATTTTTAATGCTGCACGTCCGGTACCGTGCTGAATCACGTCACGCAAAATATTGGCCATGTCATAGGCGGAAGCCGATTTCAAAATTCGTTGCGCCTGACGATATTCACTTTGGGCAACCGCTGTTTGTTCGAGATTGACGGGTTCTGCAGCCGGTTCTGATGCAGCAGTAGTCCCGGCAAAGACTTCATCATCTGGTGTCACTGGCGTAGTTTCTTCAACCTGTTCAGGTGCATTGATGCAGGGAATGCAGGCATATTCAGGATTCGCCTGAAAGATCACTTTGCCATAAGCATCCTCAATGCGGTCAATAAAATGTGGCTGGATACGGTAGCCGCCATTGGCAAAGGTGGCATAACCGGTGGCCATCTGTACGGGTAAAACCTGAGGGGTTCCCAGTGCAATGGTGTAGTTGCGTGGAATCTGTTCTTCCTGTAAACCAAAATCCATCAGTAATTGGCGAGCACGTTCAATCCCGACATTTTGCAGCAAACGTACTGAAACGGTATTACGCGATAAATACAAGGCACGGCGCAGGGCAATCGGACCTAAGTAACGGCCATCCGAATTTTTCGGTGACCATTTGCCAATCGTGATCGGGCTGTCATTAACGATACTATACGGCGTCATCCCTCGTTCTAAAGCCAGTGCATAGACAAATGGTTTGATGGTTGAACCGGGTTGACGCCAGCCCTGAAAGGCACGGTTAAATTTGGATTGATAAAAGTTATAACCACCCACCACTGCTTCAATGGCGCCATTGTTGGGATTCAGTGCGATCAGTTGACCTTGTACTTTGGGAATTTGTACCAAAGCCCAAGCGGTTTTTTCTGCATTGGGACGCAGGCGGACAATATCTGCAACTTTTACGATTTGAGATGCTCGACTGGGCAAGTTGCCGACACTGTTGGCATTACGATAAGGACGCGCCCAGGACATGCCTTCCCAAGGTACGGTCACGCTGGAGCCATCTTGCAAAAAAGCTTCAAAAGAGTTGCTGTTAACCTTGCTCACTTTTGCCGGATAGGTATTGGCATAAGCCACAAATTTTTCTAGCGGCTGATCGTGCGCTTCTGCCCCACGCCAGCCATGACGGCGATCATAATCTTCCAGACCATCTTGTACTGATTGTTCTGCATAGGCCTGACGTTTGCTGTCAATCGTGGTATAGACTTTATAACCAGAATCAATGGCTTGTTCACCAAATTGTTCAATTAGTTCCGAGCGGACCATTTCTCCAATATAGGGATAGCGGTTATTGACACCCCGGTCCGGCATATCCAGGTTAATCGGTTCAGCCACGGCTTGCTGGTATTGGCTTTGATTAATATAGCCTAATTGCAGCATACGGCCCAGAATCCAGTTACGACGTTCCAGTGCGCGTTCAGGATTCACCACCGGATTGTATTTAGACGGTGCTTTAGGCAGGCCGGCGATCATCGCCATTTGGGCAATGCTGAGTTGATCGAGATTCTTGTTGTAATAAATTTTGGCTGCCGCTGCGATACCGTAGGCATTTTTCCCTAAAAAGATCTTATTCACATAAAGTGTTAAAATTTCTTCTTTTGTCAGATTTTGTTCAATTTTTCGTGCCAGGAAAATTTCAGTCAGTTTGCGCTTTAAGGTGCGTTCCGGCGTCAGGTAATAGTTTTTGGCCACCTGCATGGTGATGGTTGATCCGCCGGTTTGCACATTGGAACCGGTCAGACTTTCGCTCAGTGCACGGCCCAAACTTTTAAAGCTGATCCCGCTATGTTCAAAAAAGGAAGAGTCTTCAGCGGCCAGAAAAGCATGGGTAAATGCGGGAGGAATTTGCTTGTACTCAACCGGTACGGAAAGTTTGCCACCATATTCCGCGATCAGTTGATTGTCTGCTGTATAAACTTGCAATGGTTTGAGCAAAGGCGCTTTTTTTAGCGAACTCATTTCAGGCAATGATGGAGCAATATAGAGATACATCCCATAAAAACCCATCGGAATTGCGACAAGTAGCATAATTATGGCCAAAAAAAATGGATGAACTTGGCCTGAACGAGATAGCTTTTTCATAACAAGTAAGTTTTAATAAGAGCTAATGGCAAACTAATAGATGGTCAGTATAGCCTTTAGACCAGCGGATTGTTAGATGAGTTATTGTATCCGCGAAAAATTAAAGACCGAGACTGATTAGTTGGTACTTTTTGGGGATAAAAAAATAATAGGAAACGTATTGTGCTCAACAGGTTATATCGTAAACCAAATAAGGGGTTAGTAGGAGTAGATGTTAGTTCTACTTCTGTTAAGTTATTAGAGCTATCTGTAAAAAACGGTAAGTATGTTGTTGAAAGCTATGCACTGGTTCCTTTAGCGGAAGGCAGTGTGGTTGAAAAGAACATCATGAATCCGGAAGCGGTAGGTGATGCTTTAGAACGCGTGATTAATCTTGCGAATTCTCAATCAACTAATGCCGCAATTGCAGTGCCGACATCCATGGTCATTCATAAAGTGATCGAGATGGATGCTGACATGAACGATGATGAACGTGAAATTCAGATTCGGATGGATGCTGAGCAATATATTCCTTTCCCCTTGGATGAAGTGAGTCTGGATTTTGAAGTTTTACCAGATCGTTTAGCCAATCCAAATCGTGTCAATGTACTCTTGGTCGCAACGCGTACCGAAAACGTGGATGCACGTGTCGAAGTGTTGGATTTAGCGGGTCTAACGCCGAAAATCGTCGATGTGGAAAGCTACGCACTCGAGCGTGCTTTTAGTGTATTCGCAGATACCTTGCCGATGGGTGCCAATACTGTAGGTATTCTGGATATCGGTCATACCATGACGACGCTATCTGTCATGCAAAACGGTAAGATTATCTATACGCGTGAACAGGTGTTCGGTGGTAAACAGCTGACTCAGGATGTGCAGAGCCGCTATGGCTTATCTTTTGAAGAAGCGGGTCGTGCCAAAAAAGAACGTACCTTGCCAGACGATTTTGATACTGAAGTGCTTGAGCCGTTCCTGGAAGCTGTGGTGCAACAAGCTGCACGTTCTTTACAATTCTTTTTCTCTTCTTCGCAGTTCAATGAAATTGACCATATCTTGTTGGCCGGCGGGAACGCCAATATCCCGGGTTTGGCCAAATTATTACAACAAAAACTAGGTTACCGCGTGACTGTAGTGAATCCGTTCTTGCAGATGGGTTTCTCGCCGCAGGTTAACGTCAAAAAAATCGAAAATGATGCTTCCTCCCTGATGGTGGCATGTGGTCTGGCATTGAGGAGTTTTGATTAATGGCAAAGATTAACTTGCTCCCTTGGCGTGATGAGCTAAGAGAACAGCGAAAAAAACAATTCATTATGATCTGTCTGGCTGTGGTGCTGTTAGGGGCTACATCGGTTGCTGGATCATGGTTCTATTACAACCAGAAACTTGCTGACCAGGAACAGGCCAACCAGCTGATTGTCAGTACCAACCAGAATCTGGATGTACAGCTGAAATCGCTTGAAGGCTTGCAAGAACGCCGTAATGCGGTGATCGAGCGTATGAAGCTGATTCAGGGCTTGCAAAGCCAGCGTCCAATCGCGGTACGTTTGATTGATGAGATTGTGCGCGTAACACCGGCCAATATGTACCTGACCAAATTTACCCGTGCTGGCGATAAATTTACCATTGAAGGCAAAGCAGAAAGTCCGAATACCGTGGCAGAGTTGCTGCGTGCTCTGGAGGCTTCACCTTGGTACCGTAATGCCTTTATGAATTCGTTCCTGGCTGCAGCAGAAGAGCAAAAAGACAAAGCACCAAGTTCGATTGTGCCGCGTGTCGAAGAGCGTTATGGCAGTTTTGTGGTGACCGTTGATTTAGGGGAAATTGCAACCACGACGGATACTGAAACAGCAACACATTCAGCAGCAGTGGGGGCAGCGAAATGAGCCGCGACGAATTTGATCAAGTAGATTATGAAGCTGCGATACCTGCGAAAAAGAAAATGACGCTGGATCAGTTTATACAACAATTTAATACCCTCGATCCAAATAATTATGGCAGCTGGCCAGCTTCAGTGAAAGTCACCTGCTGGATCTTTATTTTTCTTTTGGTGGGTGCGGTTGGTTATTTCTTGGCGATTAAGCCCAAGCTTGAGGCGATCAGTAATGCTCAGGCGCAGGAACAGAATTTGCTGCAAGAATTTCGTGAGAAAGATTCTAAATTGCGTAATTTGCAGCAATACCAAGCGCAATTGCAGGAAATGGAAGCTAATTTTAACCAGCAATTAGAGCAGTTGCCGAAAGAAACTGAAATTCCAGGCTTGGTTGAAGATATCAACGTGACCGGGGTGAATTCAGGTCTGAAGTTTAAAAATATCCGTTTAGAGGATGAAATTAAACAAGAGTTCTTTATTGAACAGCCGATTGATATTCAGGCGACCGGTGATTATCACGCTTTCGGTGCATTTGTCAGTGGAATTGCTGCTTTGCCGCGTATCGTGACTTTGCATGACTTTACCATTGAAGGTAAGGCAAGTACGGATAAAAAGGCCGCAGATATTCCTGAAGTAACCTATTCCGTGAAAGCAAAAACCTATCGTTATATCAGTGTAGAAGAACAGACGAAAAAAGCAGCAGAGGCGGGCCAAACGACCGCCCCAGCAGGACAAGGGGAGCAAGCGAAATGATGAATAAGAAGCTCTCAACTGCGGTATTGACTGTGGGACTGTTGTTGGTGGGATGTGACTCACGTATTGATGCGGTCAATCAACAAATGGCGGTGATTCGTAACCAGCCACCATTGCCGATTGAGCCAGCACCGGTATTCACCCCTGTGCCGACCTTTGACTACGCTGCGCAACAATTGCGAAGCCCATTCCTGCCAACTTCGCTCGCGACTGAGTTGCGCATTATGGCGGGCAAGCGTGTGTATCCGAATTTATCACGTCCGCAGCAACCGCTAGAAAGTTATGCGATTGAAACCTTGAATATGAAAGGCAGTCTGCGGAGTAAAACCGGTCAGGTGATGGCGCTGATCCAGACGCCGGACGGTGAAATCGAGCGGGTACAGGTGGGAAGTTATATGGGGATGAACCATGGCCGTATCATCAAGATCAGCCCAACCCAAATTGATTTAATCGAAATCATTCCTGATGGTCGTGAAGGTTATGTTGAACGTCCAAGAAGTCTCGTGCTGATTGGTCCAGCATCATAAAATCAAGGGAATAACAATGAAAAAGCATTTTAAAGAATTTTTAATTGGGGATAGTAATACAATGAACCCTTTATTTCGCCAATTCTCTCTGGGTGTTGTTGCAGCAGCCGTCATGCAGGCTGCGAGTGCACAGGTGAGCATTACTAATGTGGTACCGATGCAAATTCCGGGACAGGGCACTGAAATTCGTGTGATGTTCAATGGCTTGCCACCACAACCCCAAGCCTACCAATTAGAACAACCCTCACGATTAATTTTGGACTTTGATAAAGCGCAACAGTCTTTGAATCAAACTTCGATTCCAGTGGCAACAAATGAAGCAAGCTCTATAGAGGTGGCTTCTGACGCGCAGCGTTCACGTGTCATTGTGAATCTGAAAGACGCTGGTGCATTTACCACGCGTACAGAAGGCAATACTTTTATTCTTAAAATTAATGCTGCACAACAAGCTTCTTCTATCTTGACGCCGGTCAGTAAACCAGTAGCACAAGGCGTATCGAACATTGGCTTCCAGCGTGGCAGTCAGGGTGAGGGGCAGGTGGTGATTGATTTGCTCGGTGCGAATACACCGGTAGATGTACAGCAACAAGGCAGTAAAGTCGTCGTGCGCATGCTGGGGAATAAAATTCCGTCACATTTGGCTCGCCGTTTAAATGTCAATGATTTTGCGACGCCTGTATCCACAGTGGATGCCTACAATGATGGTGGTAATGGTGTCATTACCATTCAATCTGCAGGTAGCTATGAATATATGGCTTATCAGACAGAAAATAAGCTCACTATTAGCTTGAAACGTCCAGAAGATAAAAATCCATTAAAGCCGCGTGCAGCCAATCACTATACCGGTAAAAAGATTTCTTTAGATTTTCAGGATATTGAAGTTCGTCGTGTTCTACAGTTGCTGGCTGATTTTACTGGCATCAATATGGTGGCAGCAGATAGCGTACAGGGTAATATTACTTTGCGTCTGAAAGATGTGCCTTGGGATCAGGCCCTAGATATTATTTTGAAAACTAGAAATCTGGATAAACGCCGTAATGGCAATGTGATCTGGATTGCTCCCGTTTCTGAATTAATCAAGGCGGAAGAAGAAGAAGCAAAAGCAATTGCTCAAAGCGTTAAACTTGCGCCAATTCAAACGGATTATATCCAGCTGAGTTATGCCAAAGCGGCAGATGTACTCAAACTGCTGGAAGAGACTCGTGACGGTAAAGGCGCAGTAGCAAACAGAACAGCGACTTCTGATTCGTTAGCTTTGGAAAGTCTATTAAGTCCACGAGGCAGTGCTGTTGCGGATACGCGTACCAATACACTCATTATCAATGATACTGCGCAGAATATTGACAAAGTGCGCAAAATGATTGACCTGATTGATGTACAGGTGAAGCAGGTCATGGTTGAGGCGCGGATTGTGCGTGCGACAACCAGTTTCTCTAAAGAGCTAGGAATTGAATGGGGAGTTTTTAAACGCTCGTCTATGAACCCTACTTGGGATAATGGGAAATATAATCCAACAGGGGGGCTAAGCATTGATTTAGGTACACCAAGTGCGCCGGCAGGAACTTTCTCGTTTGGTTTGCTTAAACTATCTGATCTGATGCTTGACTTGCAGTTGTCAGCCTTACAAGCAGATGGCTTTGGTGAGGTCATTTCAACACCGAAAGTTTTGACAACGGATAAGCAAAAAGCGAAAGTGTCAACAGGTCAAGAAGTGCCTTATCAAACCACTGAGAATTCTACAGGTGGCTTACCAGGCAGTGGAACTGTAACCACAGAATTTAAAGAAGTTTTATTAAGTTTAGAGGTGACGCCAAGTATTACACCGGATGGTAAGGTGGCGATGGCACTTAATATTACGAAAGATTCTATTACCGATGCAGCTGTGAATGGTGAGCCGATTTTAAATACCAATGAAATTGATACCAATGTATTGGTAAATAATGGTGAAACGATCGTTCTGGGTGGTGTATTTGAGCAAACAACCTTAAATGAAGAAACAAAAGTTCCTTTCTTTGGTGATTTGCCGGGTATTGGCCGTTTATTCCGTAACTCTACCAAGAGTAATGATAAACAAGAATTGCTGATTTTCGTGACGCCACGAATTGTTAATGACAGTGTTACTGGAAATCATTAATATATTTTCAATTCAAGTAATTCAATAGGTGACTCCTTGCCAAGCAAAGAGTTTGAAACCCTGCCAAATATTTATTTGGTAGGGCCCATGGGGGCGGGTAAAACCACAGTTGGGCGCCATCTGGCAGAACTACTAGGACGTGAGTTCCTGGATAGTGATCATGAAATTGAGCGCAAAACTGGGGCAACCATCCCCTGGATCTTTGAGAAAGAAGGTGAGTCAGGCTTTCGCAGTCGTGAAACCAGTGTGATTGATGAATTGACTCAGCGCTCACAACTGGTTTTGGCGACCGGCGGTGGTGCGGTTACCCAAAAACCCAACCGTGAATTCTTAAAACAGCGTGGTATCGTTATTTATCTTTATACCCCGGTTGATCTTCAGCTCCAACGTACCTATCGCGATAAAAACCGTCCGTTATTACAAGTCGAAAATCCTGAACAAAAATTGCGTGATTTACTGGATGTACGTGATCCTTTGTATCGAGAAATTGCAGATTATATTATTGAAACCCATCAAGGTGCAGCCAAAGATCTGGCGCAAAAAATCTTGCAAATGATTGCTGCCTAAACGTTACATTAATTGAATTTTACAGGTTCTCACTGTCATGCAAACCTTACATGTTGAATTAGGCGATCGCCGTTATCCGATTTTTATTGGGAGTGATCTGAATCCGCAAGAATTACTGGTACCTTATATTAAAGGGCAGCAGGTGATGATTGTGACTAACAGCACGGTTGCCCCTTTATATCTGCAGCATTATGGGGATGCCATACAGGCTTTAGGAAAAACAGTGGCAACCTGTATTTTGCCCGATGGGGAAAAATACAAGGATATTCAGCATTTAAATCTGATTTTTGATGCTTTGCTGGAGGCCGGTTTTAATCGTGACTGTACGGTACTGGCATTGGGCGGTGGGGTCATTGGTGATATGGCCGGTTTTGCATCAGCCTGCTTTCAACGTGGGGTTTATTTTATCCAGGTACCGACCACCTTGTTGTCTCAGGTCGATTCCAGTGTAGGCGGAAAAACCGGGATTAATCATCCCTTGGGTAAAAACATGATCGGGGCATTCCAGCAACCGCAAGTGGTTCTTGCAGATATGTCTCAGCTGAAAACTCTCCCTGATCGTGAATTATCGGCTGGCTTGGCTGAGGTCATTAAATATGCACTTTTGGGTGATCTCGAATTTTTAGCCTGGCTGGAACAGCATATGGAGGCACTAGTTGCGCGTGATCCTGAACTGTTGGCCGAAGCTGTATACCGTTCTTGTGCACATAAAGCCCGCATCGTGGCCAATGATGAAAAAGAACAGGGTGAACGTGCCTTGTTGAATTTGGGTCATACTTTTGGTCATGCTATCGAATCTTATTTGGGATATGGTGAGTGGCTGCATGGTGAAGCCGTGGCGACAGGAATGGTAATGGCTGCAGATCTGTCACAACGTATGGGCTGGATTTCTACGGAAGATCTGCAACGTACAAAAAATATCATTCAACGGGCCCATTTGCCGATACTATGTCCACCGATTCCACTTGATGAATTCTTGGCCTATATGTCACATGATAAAAAAGTGCTGAATGGCCAGTTGCGTCTTGTTCTTTTGCGTCAGCTGGGGCAGGCGGTGATTACCAAGGAATTTGACGTGGAATTAATGCAGCAAGCCATTTTGGCCAATCAACTCAGCGCATAAGGTGGAATGATGATGGCAATTCGCAAATCCTGGCAAAATATACATGCTTATATTTGGTTAGTTAGCGGATTGCTGTGCCTGTTATTGGCTTTTATTTTTTGGGTGATGACGGATAGTGATGAATTGGTTGAAGTGGGTAAACCGATTGAATCAACCACACAAGTTCAGATTCAGCCCGAAAAAGTGGCAACAATGACCCAACTTGGTGCATTAACCAAAGAAGTTCGGCCGTTGAATTTAACGTCACGTACGGTCACTGTTGGGGAGCATGAAGCAGAGTTTCGTGGTACCAAATTTATCAAGGAACAGCAAAGACAGTGGACGATTGAGCTGTTTCGTGTTGCTGAAGAAGATATCATCAAAAGTTTTTTACAGCAGCGCCCAGACCGGAAAATTTTTGTGTATTTCCGTTTAACCGGACAGGACCAAATTGAACAATATGTACTGAGTTACGGCATCTTTCAAAATGCAGATGCGGCGCAAAAACAATTAGACACCCTGAACTTAAAGCTTCCGCAATCTATCCAGCCACAGATTCGTAGCTTTGCGGATTATGCACCTTTTGTGAATGACTTGGGTATGGAAGAAGTCACCATAAATAGTCCATTGTATGCGGTGCAGTTAAAACCGGCAGCTTTGCCCAAAGAGCCAGAACCCTTGTTAGATAAGCTTAAAAAAGCCCTGTCACCTCCAGAAAATAAAAACTTGACACCGGATTCCACCACGACCACTACGATTACCCGTCGTGATCAGGAAGGAAATGTGGTGGATGTGCAGCGTTCACAAAGTCAGGTGAATTCAGCTGAAAAGCCTGTCATGTCTGCAGAGGAATAAGCCTGCTGATCCTTTTAATGGCATCCGGTCTAAAATAGAGCAGAATTAAAACATCATAAAAATATTTTGCACAAATTTAGTGCAATAAAGATTGATCAATTTGTAATTTTTATAACAAAGTTATTATTTTTTATAGGGTTGGGGTATTTTTTTTATTAATATTTTTTTTGGCATAATTTTTGCTTTATTGGTGTGCTAATTGAGCTGTATGTCCCTATTTTGGCGCTAAAAGCTGCAATTGGTGTGCGAAATCGTCAATGTTTCCTGCTTTAAAACAGTGCGCAGGAAAGAACAAAGCATTTTATGGGTAAAATTTACGCCATTTGTCATTAAAACAGCGTATATTTTATGCAGGAAAAAGTGCTTTTGATCGACATTTACCTGAAAGAGAGTAAATAGACAAAATCGCAAAACAAGTGGATTGATTGTTTTTATGCTCGCAAGAGCCATGTTGAAAAGAAGGGTACGCTATGCACATGCCATCGCCTAATACTGTAGCTCCCGCTCAAGGTTTATACCAACCGGATGAGTTTAAAGATAACTGTGGTTTCGGTTTGATCGCCCATATGCAAGGTGATGCAAGCCATGACTTGGTCAAGACCGCGATTCACAGTTTAAGTTGCATGACGCACCGTGGTGGTATTGCCGCCGATGGGAAAACGGGCGATGGATGCGGCCTGTTATTGGCTATGCCAAAACAATTTTTCCGTGAAGAAGCGCAAAAACTGGGTGCTGAACTGAGCGATGTATTCGCTGCGGGTACGGTTTTTCTAAATGTTGACCCGGCGTTGGCTCAAAATGCAAAAAATATTCTCAACAAAGAATTAGAAGCTGAAGGTCTGGCTGTTGCAGCATGGCGTGTCGTGCCAACCAACAATGATGCTTTGGGTGAAATTGCCTTGCAATCATTGCCTGCTTTTGCACAGATTTTGGTGAATTGCCCAATTGGCCTGTCTGAGGTTGAATTTAACCGCAAACTCTTCTTGGCACGTCGCCGTGCAGAACAACAACTGCACAATGACCCATCATTTTATGTCACAACTTTGGCAACCACCGTCATTAGCTATAAAGGCTTGATGATGCCGGCTGCGATTGCAGATTTCTATACCGATTTGGCGGATGAGCGTTTAACTTCACATATTGTGGTATTCCACCAACGTTTCTCTACCAATACCTTGCCGCGTTGGCCATTGGCCCAGCCATTCCGTTACTTGGCGCACAATGGTGAAATCAACACCATTACCGCCAACCGTAACTGGGCAATGGCACGTACACCAAAATTTGAAAACCCATTGCTTCCAGGTTTGACTGATCTTAATCCGATCGTGAACCGTACCGGTTCTGACTCTTCAAGTATGGACAACATGCTTGAAATTCTGGTCGGTGGCGGTATGGATCTGTTCCGTGCCTTACGTATGCTGGTTCCACCTGCATGGCAAAATGTGGAAACGATGGATGCCGATCTTCGCGCATTCTATGAATTCAACTCGAAGCACATGGAAGCTTGGGATGGTCCTGCGGGTCTGGTGATTCAGGATGGCCGTCATGCGATCTGTATGCTAGACCGTAACGGCTTGCGTCCGGCACGTTGGGTCATCACCAAAAATGGTTACATCACTCTGGCTTCCGAGATTGGTGTATGGGGCTATGAGCCTGAAGATGTGGTATCGAAAGGCCGTGTCGGTCCGGGTCAAATCCTGGTGGTTGATACGCAAACCGGTAAATTGTTAGACACACAAGCGGTCAATAATCACCTGAAAAATATGCGTCCGTACCGTGAATGGTTGCGTGAACGTGCCGTGCGTTTGCAAGGTAGCCCAGAGCTCGAAGAGCAATTGGCTGAAAAAGGCCTGGCTGGCGATGCGCTGAAAGCTGCACAAAAAATGTTTATGGTGACCTTTGAAGAGCGTGACCAGTTGCTGCGCCCAATCGCAGAGAGCGGTCAGGAAGCAGTGGGTTCGATGGGTGATGATACGCCAATGGCCGTATTGTCACGTCAGGTTCGTCACGTGTCTGACTATTTCCGTCAACAGTTCGCACAGGTCACCAACCCGCCAATCGATCCATTGCGTGAGTCGATTGTAATGTCGCTAGAAACTTGCCTGGGTCGTGAGCAAAACGTATTTGAGCAAAGTCCAGAGCATGCGGATCGTGTGATCATTTCTAGCCCGGTGTTGTCCAATTCAAAAATGCAGCAAATCCGTGAATTAAACCGTGAAGGTTATGCGATTGCTGATATTGACTTGAACTATGCACAAGAAGAAGGTTTACAGGCAGCCATCCAGCGTATTTGTGAAGAAGCTGCACAAGCGGTGCGTGATGGCAAAACTTTATTGGTCTTGTCTGATAAAAATATCCGCCAAGGTTATTTACCAGCGAATGCCGTATTGGTGACAGGTGCTGTACACCATTACTTGACCCAAGTGGGCTTGCGTACCGATGCTAACCTTTTGGTTGAAACCGGTGTTGCGCGTGATGCACATCAATTTGCTGTATTGCTTGGCTTTGGTGCGACTGCGGTTTATCCATATCTGGCTTATGATGTGATCAATGACTTGATCGCGAAAGGTGAATTGCTGGGTGATCCGATTCAGGCACAAGCCAACTTCCGTAAAGGGATTGAAAAAGGCCTGTTAAAAGTCCTTTCTAAAATGGGTATTTCAACCGTTGCCTCTTATCGTGGTGGTCAATTGTTTGAAGCAGTCGGTCTATCTTCTGAAGTGGTAGACAAATGCTTTATCGGTGTCCCAAGCCGTATCCAGGGTGCAACGTTTGCTGACCTGGAAAATGACCAGAAAAAACTGGCGACCGTGGCTTGGCAAAATCGTAAACCGATTGATCAAGGCGGCATGCTGAAATTCGTCTTTGGCAAGGAATACCATGCCTTCAACCCTGACGTGATCAACTCGCTACACAAAGCGGTACGTTCAGGTAAATATGAAGACTTTAAAGAATATGCGGAACTGGTGAATAACCGTCCGGTTGCCACGATTCGTGACTTATTCAAGTTAAAAACTGACAATTCAATTGCGCTAGATCAAGTCGAGCCGATCGAAGCGATTCTGCCACGTTTCGACTCTGCCGGGATGTCGTTGGGTGCACTTTCTCCAGAAGCGCATGAAGCGATTGCGATTGCGATGAACACCATTGGTGGTCGTTCTAACTCGGGTGAGGGCGGTGAAGATCCTGCACGTTATGGCACGATCAAGAACTCGAAAATCAAACAGATCGCATCAGGTCGTTTTGGTGTCACACCGGCTTACTTGACTTCTGCAGAAGTGTTGCAGATTAAAGTGGCGCAAGGTGCAAAACCGGGTGAAGGCGGCCAGTTGCCAGGTGGTAAAGTAAACAGCCTGATTGCGCGTTTACGTTACTCGGTACCAGGTGTGACCCTAATTTCTCCACCACCGCACCACGACATTTATTCCATTGAAGACTTGTCACAATTGATCTTTGACTTGAAACAGGTCAACCCGCAAGCGATGGTATCAGTGAAACTGGTATCTGAGCCGGGTGTGGGTACGATTGCAGCAGGGGTAGCGAAAGCTTATGCCGACTTCATTACCATTTCTGGTTATGATGGCGGTACAGCAGCATCTCCATTGTCATCCATTCACCATGCCGGTTCGCCATGGGAACTTGGATTAAGTGAGGCGCATCAAGCCCTTCGTGTCAATGACTTGCGTGGTAAAGTCCGTGTTCAAACCGATGGCGGTTTGAAAACAGGTCTTGATGTTGTGAAAGCGGCGATCTTGGGTGCAGAAAGCTTTGGTTTCGGTTCGACGCCAATGATCGCGTTAGGCTGTAAGTTCCTGCGTATCTGTCACTTGAACAACTGTGCAACCGGTGTTGCAACCCAGCAAGATCACTTGCGCCAAGAACACTATATTGGCGAACCAGAAATGCTGATCAACTTCTTCAAGTTCATCGCGGAAGAAACCCGTGAATGGTTGGCGGCTCTCGGTGTTGCATCGCTGAAAGACTTGATCGGCCGTGTTGATCTGCTAGAAGTGTTGCCAGGTGAAACCGACAAACATGCGCACCTTGACTTGAGCGCGTTGTTGACTTCACATCCGGCTGCTGAAGGCAAAGCACAATATTGCCAAGTACAAGGTAATGCCCCGTTTGATAAAGGTGTGCTGGCTGAGAAAATGGTGGCAGAAATGTTGCCTGCCATCGAAGCGGGTACTGGCGGTGAATTCAGCTTCAATGTCGTGAACTGTGACCGTTCAATTGGTGCACGTATTTCCGGTGAAATTGCACGCCGTTATGGCAACCTGAGCATGGAAGCGAATCCGGTGGTGATGAACTTGACCGGTACTGCAGGTCAGTCACTCGGTGTTTGGAACGCAGGCGGTCTGCATATCAAACTTGAAGGTGATGCCAATGACTACGTGGGTAAAGGTATGGCCGGCGGTTGTATTTCGATCTTCCCGCCAAAAGGTTCTCCATTCCAAACCCAGGAAACTGCTATTATTGGTAACACCTGCTTGTATGGTGCAACCGGTGGTAAACTCTTTGCTGCAGGTACTGCAGGCGAGCGTTTCGCGGTACGTAACTCGGGTGCCTTTGCTGTAATTGAAGGTGCAGGTGATCACTGCTGTGAATACATGACTGGTGGTGTGGTGACTGTACTGGGCAAAGTAGGGCATAATTTCGGTGCAGGTATGACCGGTGGTTTTGCTTACGTGCTTGATCTCGACAATACCTTTGTCGATTATCACAACCACGAACTGATCGATTTAACCCGTATTTCAACCGAGTCGATGGAAGATCACAAAGAAAACTTGCTTCGCATTTTGGATGAACACATTAAAGAAACTGGTAGTGCTTGGGCGTACAAGATCCGCCATGAGTTCGATTACTACAGCCGTAAATTCTGGCTGGTAAAACCAAAAGCGGCGAACCTGAAATCGCTTTTGAAAACAACTCAAGCTGATCCACAATAATTCCACTACTGCATAATCAGGCTGGTGTGGGCCACAATCCGCACCTACCCACGGAGAGAGACATGGCAGAGCGCCTAAATAATGACTTTCAATTTCTGGATGTACCACGCCAAGATCCAGAGAAAAAAGATATTACTGTCCGCAAAGCAGAGTTTGTGGAAATCTATAAACCGTTTACTGCGGAAATTGCGGCCAACCAGACCCATCGTTGTCTCGGTTGTGGTAACCCGTACTGTGAATGGAAGTGCCCGGTACATAACTACATTCCAAACTGGTTGAAACTGGTTGCGGAAGGTCAAATTTTCCAGGCAGCGGAGTTGTGCCACCAGACCAATACTTTGCCAGAAGTCTGTGGTCGTGTTTGTCCACAAGACCGTCTGTGTGAAGGGGCGTGTACCCTGAATGATGGTTTTGGCGCAGTGACCATTGGTAATGCTGAAAAATACATCAACGATACTGCGTTTGCCTTGGGCTGGCGCCCAGATATGTCATCTGTGCAATGGACTGACAAAAAAGTGGCGATCATCGGTGCAGGTCCAGCGGGTCTGGGCTGTGCCGATATTCTGGTGCGTAATGGCGTAAAACCCGTGGTGTTTGACAAGCGTCCGGAAATTGGTGGCCTGCTGACCTTTGGTATTCCAGAATTCAAGATGGAAAAAGACGTGATGAAGCGCCGTCGTGAAATTTTCACCGACATGGGCGTTGAATTTCGTCTGAATACTGAAATCGGCACGGATGTGACGATTGACCAGCTATTGGCTGAATATGATGCCGTATTCATGGGTATGGGAACTTATACCTATATGAAGGGTGGTTTCCCGGGTGAAGACCTGGATGGCGTTTATGATGCGCTGGATTTCCTGATTTCCAACGTGAACCGTTGCCAAGGCTGGGAAAAAGATCCAAGCGAATACATCAGCATGGATGGCAAAAAAGTGATCGTGCTGGGTGGTGGTGACACTGCGATGGACTGTAACCGGACTTCATTGCGTCAAGGCGCACATGATGTCACTTGTGCTTACCGTCGTGACCAAAGCAACATGCCAGGTTCTGCACGTGAAGTGAACAACGCGTACGAAGAAGGCGTCAAGTTCCTGTTTAACCGCCAACCTATCGAGATTGTGGGTGAGAATGGCAAAGTGACGGGCGTAAAAGTAGTGACCACGCAATTGGGTGAGCCAGACAGCCGTGGTCGTCGCAGTCCTGAGCCAATTCCAGGTTCTGAAGAAACCTTACCTGCTGATGCGGTATTGCTTGCCTTCGGTTTCCGTCCAAGCCCGGCAGACTGGTTTGCTGATGTGAATGTGAATCTGGATGGTTCAGGTCGCGTTGTTGCAGCTGAACAGCAAACTTTCAAGTTCCAGACCTCGAATCCGAAAATCTTTGCAGGTGGTGACATGGTACGTGGTTCTGACCTTGTCGTGACCGCGATCTGGGAAGGTCGTCAGGCGGCTGAAGGTATCCTGGACTATTTAGAAGTTTAATCTAAATCCTTTGTTTCTTAAAAAGCCCGTTTGATACGGGCTTTTTTTATGGCTCAAGAAAATGGACTGTTTTTAATCTGTAGCAGAATGCAGGTAGCTCCTCTGGTTTTTTAAATGCAATTTATAAAATAGAGGTTTATTTTTTTACAATTTTTATCTATTTGATTTTAAAATTATTTTCATAAATTAAATCGGTTAAGCAAAAGCAACAAAAATAAAGCAGTTTGCGATTACAATGAATTGAATGGCAGAAATAGAAAAAGAGCAGAGGAAAAGATAAGCATGAAAATAATGCAAAAAATGCAAAAAATGGCATTGATCGCAGTCTTGGTGAGCAGTTTAAGTGTGTCGGGTTGTGGTTATAACACGCTACAAGTCAAGGATGAGGCAGTGACCGCCTCTTGGTCAGAAGTGCAGAACCAGTATCAACGCCGTGCTGATCTGGTGCCGAATCTGGTTAATGTGGTGAAGGGTTATGCCAAGCATGAAGAAAAAGTACTGGTTGAAGTGACGCAGGCGCGTGCCAATGTGGCGGGCTTAAAAGTCGATAAAGACGTATTGGATGATCCGGCCGCGTTCCAAAAATATCAAGAAGCGCAAGGGCAATTGACTGGGGCCTTATCGCGCCTGATTGCGGTTGCGGAAAATTACCCGGATTTAAAAGCCAATGAACAGTTCCGTGATTTGCAGGCTCAGCTTGAAGGGACTGAAAACCGCATTGCGGTAGCGCGAAACCGTTATATTGCCTCGGTGCAGGATTTTAATGCCTACTCGCGCCAGTTCCCGCAAGTGATGACCGCCAAAGTGATTGGTATGCAACCGAAACCCAACTTTAGTGCCGAGCAAAGTGCGCAAACTGCACCGAAAGTATCCTTTGATTAGATGTGCTCGTTGAGCAAAAGGATGGATGGATGCATGTATTAAGCCAACAAAAAAAATCATGCAGTGTGATCTTGCAGCTAATGATGGTCTGTAGCGTCTTATGTGTTAGTTCAATCAGCTGGAGTGAAGTGGCTGATACAGGCGAGAATGCGGATACAGCAGTTGCTGCAAAAATCATTCAACAATCACAAGACAACACTCAGCAGTCTGCAAATCCAGCAGCATCCTCGGCTACTCAAACAGCACCCATCGCCAATGATCTGACAGAGGGTGAATCGATCCGCGGCTTGCCTACACTGAATGAACCGGTGATTGATCAGGCCAATTTGCTGACAGCTACAGAAAAACAGGCCATTAGCCAGAAAATTCTGAATTTATACCAGCAGGGCAAAGCACAGATCGGAGTGATCATTGTCCCGACCACGGGTCAGGAAGATATTTTTGATTTTTCCATGCGGGTGGCGGAGCAATGGCAGCTCGGTTCAGCCAAGCAGGATAATGGTCTACTGATGGCGATTGCAGTGAATGATCACCGAATGCAGATTTTGACCGGTTATGGATTGGAAGGGGTGTTGCCCGACATTGTCGTGAGCCGAATCATTCGCAATCAGATCACCCCTTATTTTAAGCAAAATCAGTATGCTCAAGGGATTGAGGCTGGCTTAAATGAAATTGAACGGATTTTAAATCTGGATCCCGAGATTGCCCAGCAAGCTGCTGAAGAGCTTAAGCAGCGCCAGGAACAGGCGTTAAAACAGCAGCAAGCGCAACAAAAAACCTGGGGCACGGCGTTATTAATTCTCATTGCCGGTGTGATTGGTTCCTATATCGTGGGTAAACCTTTAAGTGCGGCTACTGCAGGTGTTGTCGCCACGGTTGCCGGTCTGGTCAATGGGGCGGGAATACTGATTAGTCTATTACTCGGTGCGGGTATTTTTATTCTATTGATTAGCTCGATTGCACAACTTATTTTTCAACTGTTCTTGTCTTCTGCTGGACGTGGTGGCGGTCGCGGCGGAGGCTTTGGCGGTGGAGGCGGCTATCGCGGTGGCGGTGGTGGATTTGGTGGTGGAGGAGCATCAGGATCATGGTAACAACGACAGAAACAACCAATATTTTGACGCAGCCTAAAGTGACTGAACCGCCTGCTCCGAGTTTGCAACGCTGGTTGAAACACTTTTTTTATATGCCAGCAGCCAAACGCTATTTTACTCAACAAGATCAAGAGATGATTGCCCAGGCGGTACACCAGGCCGAGCAGGGGCATGTGGGGGAAATTCAGGTGGTGATCGAAGGAAATCTTCCTTGGGCACAAGCGTATTATCAAACGCCAAAAATGCGCGCGCGGCAACTGTTTGCTGAATTGGGGGTATGGGATACTGAATGTAATAGTGGAATTTTACTGTATTTAAATTTATGTGAGCAGACTGTTGAGTTGGTGATTGACCGTGGTATTTGTCAGGCGACTGAACAAAAAGTCTGGGATGAGATCTGTCAGGACATGATTACACAGTTAAAACAGCAAAATTACCGTCAAGCCGTGGTTTTGGGCGTTGAAAAAATTGGGGAGCTATTAAATTTTTATTATGCGCAGCAGATCACAGACCAAAGCAATGAGCTTGAAAATGCACCGATTTTGCTGGATTAACCAGTAAAATGATCACGAAAAATAACTGACAAAAATTGTCACTTGTTTACATAAAATTAACAATTAGATTTTTTTAAACTCAATTGAGATGAATAAACTGCTGTTTTTTTGCTAATTTTGCATATAATAAGTTCTGGCATACTTACTGCTAACTATAAATTGGCTTACAAAGCTTATAAATAAACAATACATTTGTGGAGAATGTACATGAACGCACAAAAAGGTTTTACCTTGATTGAATTGATGATCGTAGTAGCGATCATTGGTATTTTGGCTGCAATCGCGATTCCTGCTTATCAGGATTATATTGGCAAGTCTCAAGCATCAGAAGGTCCATCTATTTTAGGTGGTTTAAAAACTCCAGTTGCTGAATCGATTGGGAATGATGGTTTGACGGCTGGTTGTACTCTTCCTGCAGGTGCTGTTACTAGCGGAAAATATGTTGCTAGTGTTACAGCTACACCTGGTACAGGTGTATGTACCTTACTGGCTACATTTAAAGCAACTGGTGTAAATGATGAGCTTATCAGTAAGACTGTAACTATGACTTATACTGCGGCTACTAATGCATGGGTGTGTACTACGAATTTATCTGCAAAAGTAGCTCCTAAGGCTTGTACATAATAAATTTGTAAACAAAAAAGGTTGCCTAAGGCAACCTTTTTTGTTTTTAATTTAGGGCTATTACAGTTTTTAATTGAACCATGTTTACATCCTGCTTCTAATACGATTGTATTATTATTAGTTGTAGAACATTATGGTGGTACTGATCAACAAAAAGACTGTGAAAGTAATCAAAATTGTGGATCTAAGGCCGTGGAAGTAATATTTCCTGATGCTCATCATTTGAAAAAAGTCAGGATGTAAATGTTCTCAAGCTGTTGCGCCGGTTCGTTCAGCTGGTTATTTCCCCAAGATCAAATTAACATAGCGCAAGATTTCTTTTGCGCTTTTTCTTATGAGATTTTTTTTACTGCTGCTCGCCAGCACCCTGATGGCACTGGCCTGGCTGTTGCCGGTGCACTACCGGCCCTGGGTCACTTATACTGGTGAACTGTTTGCTTTTCTATCGTTATTTGCACTAGCTGCCTTATATTTAAAAGACAAAATCAGGCTGCCATTGATCAGTTTGCCCTTGCTCTTATTGGCCGCTGTTCCCTTTGTGCAGCTGACTTTCGGACAGGCATTTTTCTTTAGCAAAGCTTTGATGTCAGCGATTTTTATTTTTGCTTTCTGGCTCAGTATTGTCCTTGGCTATAACCTGTCGAGAGAACAGACGGAACGAGAAAAAATTTTTACTGGGCTGAGTTATCTTTTTCTGAGTGCGGGTACGCTCATTGCAATCATTGCCATTTGTCAATGGCTGACCATTGATGCCTATTTAACAAGTTTAATGGTCAATTTGCGCGGTGACCGGCCATTTGCCAACTTTGCCCAGCCGAATAATATGGCGACCTTTCTGATCATGTCTTTATTGGCTTGCCTGTATTTATATGAAAAACGAAAAATTCGAACTTGGGTTTTAATTTCAATAGCTTGTTCCATGCTATTTGCAGTCGCGTTAAGTCAGTCCAGAACTTCATGGGTCGCCTGTCTGGCGATTCTATTGTATTTGCTCTATCGGCAGTGGCAAGGTGATATCCGCCTGAAATGGTATAGTCTGGTGATCTGGTCGGGTGTGTTCGTCAGTCTGATTTTATTGCTGCCTGTGCTGAGCCAGTCGATGGCACATCTGATGGATGCACAGGTACAGACTCGTGAGGTGGTGAGCCGTGCAACAGGGGATATGTCACGACTCGCCATCTGGCAACAGATGCTGCATGCAATTGCGGACAAGCCTTGGTTGGGTTATGGCTGGCATCAAACCAGTGTAGCGTATGTGCTGGTGAGTGAGCATTTTCAGGGACCGGTGTGGATTCGTAGTGCGCATAACTTTGTGTTGGACTTTCTGCTCTGGAATGGTTTCCTGATCGGTTTGCCATTCTTGGCTTATTTTGCGTACTGGGGTTATCAGCTGAATAAGCGGATTAATTCCGTAGAATCAATGGTCGGAATTTTGATGATCGGGGCGGTGCTGGTGCATGCCATGCTGGAATTTCCACAAAATTATGCTTATTTCCTGTTGCCGCTGGGTTTTATTATCGGTCTGGTTCAGTCGCAACATGCTGAAACCAAATGCATTACGCTTTCGCCAAATTATATGCGAGTCACTTACGTCGTCGGCGTAACGTTATTGCTGGCGATTGTCCGGGATTATTCACTTGCGATTGACAAGATTAATCAAGCGGTACGTTATGAAAAATATGGGGAGCCAATTACCAAACACGACAAGATTTATCTGCTGTCCGAACTGGACCGGCGTGCAGCCTGGATTCGGATGAGTCCGTATACTCAGGTAGATCAGCAGCAGTTGGATAAAATCCATGAAATGGTACTGAATTATCCGACACAGTATGACATGGTGAAATATGCCAAACTGCTGGCCTTTAATGGTCAGGAACAGGAAGCGAAACATCAGTTGTGGTTGTTAAAACAGTTACGCCATGTAGATATAAATTATGCTTCTTTAGTACAAGAACAGCCTAAAAAATAAGGTCTTAGAAACAATAAAAGCCAGCAATTGCTGGCTTTTATTTTTGAATATTCATTCAGGTTTAAAGCTGGCTCTGAATATAGTTTTCAATGCCAATACTTTCGATCAGCTCTTGTTGGGTTTCGACCCAATCCCAATAATTTTCTTCTTTTTCCAGAATTTCCTGCACCAGGTCACGGGTAACATAATCCTGCTGGGTTTCTGCCAAAGCCACCATTTTTTGAATGGCTTCGATGTTTTCTTTGACTTTGCGTACATCACATTTCAGCACTTCTTCGGTATGCTGGCCGATATAGAGTTTGCCTAAATTTTGTAGATTTGGCAGGCCTTCCAAAAACAGGATGCGTTCAATAATTTTATCCGCGTCTTTCATCTGGCGGATGGATTCTTTGTATTCTGCTGAACCTAATTTTTCAATGCCCCAGTCATTAAACATCCGGGAATGCAGGAAATATTGGTTAATCGCCGTAAGTTGATGGAACAGTACCTGGTTCAGCTGATTAATGACATCACGATTGCCTTGCATTGTTGTTCTCCATGTACAATTTATGCCTTAATGAAGTTAAGGCAATCTATCCTAATATCTTAAACAACAAATTTTGGCCTGGCGAGTAATTTATAGAACAGCAAATGAAAATCGCCATCAAAAAGATGCGTGCTAATCAGAAAATAAAAAACCGCTTAGGGTGATAAGCGGGGGAGAGGAAATGCTTGGCGAGGAAACGTATTAAAATGAAAACTAAAAATATAAGGTTATGCAGCAACTGAAATTCGGGCCGCAATTTCTGAAAGTTCGGCACTGATAATCTGGCGGGTTTCAGGTGCACAACGGCCACAACAGGTACCCAAATCAAGCAGATCACGAATTTCACGGTAGCTTTCGGCACCATTGGCAACGGCATCTTTAATGTCTTGATCGGTAATACCGCGGCATAAACAAACGTACATTCTACACCTCAGTGGCAAAGTTTAATGCGATAAGTGATATTATTGATAATTGTTATCGTTTGTCAATGAAATTCATTTAAAATATCATTTGTATTTATTGGAGTTTTGAATAAAAAATACCACCTGATCGGTGGTATTTTAGGCATCAATGTAAGTTATTGATTAATAATTACTACACCATCCATTTCGACCAACGCACCTTTTGGCAGGCTGGCAACACCCAAAGCGGCACGCGCCGGGTAGGGCTGGGCAAAGTATTCGCCCATAATCTGATTAACCAGTTGGAAGTGGCTTAAATCGGTCAGGAAAATGTTGAGTTTGGCAATGTCGGCCAATGTACCACCTGCAGCTTCACAAACCGCTTTCAGGTTGTCAAATACACGGCGGATTTGCGCTTCAATGCCATCAACCAGTTCCATACTGTACGGATCCAGACCAATCTGGCCTGATAAATACAAGGTATTGCCCACTAAAATGGCTTGAGAATAAGTGCCAATGGCTGCAGGGGCATTTTCAGTATGGATTACTTGGCGGGACATCGATTTCTCCTGAATATCGTCTTTTTACATCTTAATCGATACTGCAAGGGGACAAAAGCAGCATCGATATAATTGATCAACTTACTTTGGCGCGCTCGGTTTTATTCACTGGTGCATTCAAACGTTCAATCCGCGGGAAGCCAAAGTGCATGCGTAGATCACGGATAATTTTCGCAATCTGTTTGCGGTTGTTGACCACCACATTGACATAGGTATGGTCGTCCTGAGCGCGTACCATTTCTACCCCGGTTTTGGCTTTACGGCATTGATAGATCAGGTCAGAAATCTGCTCATCATTCATGCTCATATCAATACAGAGGTAGGCGGTGAAACTGACCTCATCCACTTCATCCAGGTTCCATTGCAGCGGCATGATATTTTCCGGGTGCAGATGCTGTTCATGACGCAGGTTTGGACAATGAGCCCGATGTACAATCAAACCACGGCGCGATAAATGCCCTTGAATTGGATCGCCAAAAACCGGATTGCAGCAATGTGCATATTTGACATCAACGCCATCAGTACCTTGGATCAGGCGGCTCGACGTATGTTCATCGCCACCCTGATTTTGCGCAAATAGATGATTGGCCACCAATTGCGGTAATAAATCCCCAACGGCAATCTGTTCAAACAGTGCATCTTTTGATTCGATGTGACGCCATTGCAATAAATCGATCCAGTCTGCTTCCGAGAGGTCTTCTATGCTGCGATGAAATAATTTCAGCGCACGATTTAAAGCTTGTTGTCCGACCAAACGCTGTTCTTCAATATCCTGGTCGCGCAAAATGTGCTGAATGGAGCGACGCGCTTTTTGCGTGTTAATAAAACTGAGCCAGTCTGGATTTGGGGTTGCCAGCACATCGGTAATGATTTCGACCACTTGACCGCTATGCAGCGGGGTGGACAAAGGGCGTATCTCACCATTCACCTTGGCACCGACGGCATGATTGCCGAGGAACAGACTGGCTGAATAGGCAAAATCGACCACAGTTGCCCCTTGCGGAAGTTCATGCAGCTGACCATGCGGGGTATAGACCCAGATTTTTTCCTGATGCAGGTAATCCAGCAGGTCATTGAAAGTGGTTTTGGCACATTCATCATCAATAAGCATATTCAGGTTTTGCATCGAAGCCTGAATCGCAGAACGACAGGCTTGCGGGGCATTTTCGCCGAGTACCACCCCAAAACGGGCGGCTTTACGCATGAGTTCGGTTTGAATGGTGAGCGACAGGGTCGTCTGTTCACCGATAAGCTTGATTAATAAAAACTGGTTGCCACCCGGCAAGGGGCGACGGATATGGTCTTCAAAATGCAAAACCTGGAAATTTTCGCGCAGTGCTTCGACCAGACGGTCACAATCGGCGATATTTTGCAGAATAATTTCAAAGGCATGGCTATGGGTCAGTTCCTGCAAGTCCATTTCATTTTTAACGAAGTGACGTAGCAGCTCGATGTTATTGTTTTTCTTTTTAATCCGGCCAGAAAGCTGATAGGTGTGGAGCAGGTCGGCAAGGTTGGTTTCCCAGATGGTCTGATATTGACAGCGTTTCGGTTTGGTCTGTAACAGAGCTTCCTGTACGTTGGTAAACAGATCCAGATCCAGATTCTGGTAACAGAGATGTTCCAGATTGTCAGCCATTTCATTCATGCCGACCAAGCGTGCCATTGGCACAAAAATATCAAAGGTTTCCTGGGCGATACGTGCGCGTTTATCCGGACGCAAGGCCTCCAGCGTGGTCATATTATGATAGCGGTCGGCCATTTTAATAATAATGACACGCGGGTCTTGTAAGGTCGCTTGCAGAATTTTCCGGAAGGATGCCGCTTTATTGTATTCCTTGTCGCTGGAATGGCTGAGTTTGGTCACGCCATCGACCAGTTCCGCGACGACACGGCCAAATTTTTCGCTGAGATCGTCTTTACTAAAATCGGTATCTTCAATGACATCATGCAGTAGAGCAGCCATCAGCGTTTCTGGGTCAAGACGCATATGCGCCAGAATACAGCTCACTGCGATGGGGTGCAAAATATAAGGTTCGCCACTTTTGCGGGTCACGCCATCATGGGCGAGATCGGCATAATCACAGGCCACAAGAACCCGTTCGATGTCGCTTTCCTTGAGGTAGGCATCGATAATGATGTGAAGCTGCTGCTTGGCTTGGCGGACCTCTTCACCCGGCATAAAACACCCTTTTTGCATAAATCAGTGAATTAAAATACTTAATCTCTTAATGAAATGCATATTGTGCAACTTGTCAATTTTTTCATTAAAAAAATATAAAAAATTTTCAAATTTACGCCGGTTTTTGTCCAGAGTGAGCAAGTTTTCAGCAGTCTTTTCAGCTAATAAAAAAGCCTAGTGAATTCACTAGGCTTTTAAAAATGATGGGTTCTTATTGGAAAGAGAAACCATCAAGATTTAAATTGTTGGCAGAAAGAGCCAAGTCAAGACTTGAGGTTTGATAGTCTTGTTCACGTTGTTTCAAAATCTCTTTAGAAACATGGCCCGCTGCAATTTCACGTAGGGCAACAACGGTCGGTTTATCGTTGTCCCATTCTACAGTCGGTTCAATACCTTGACGTGCCAATTGACGCGCGCGCTTGCTTGCCACTAGTACAAGCTCAAAGCGGTTGTCTACATGGTCTAAACAATCTTCAACGGTGACGCGTGCCATAAGAATTCTCGTTTGAATAGAAAAAATTTAACCAGACTGAATAGTATAGAAGGCTTTCTACCCAGACTCAAGTTGAATCATGATTCAGGCGTGATCAGTTTTTCGATCAATTGCTGGTGACGGTTGACCTGCTGATCGAGTACCAGACGATTCGCTGTAATCACGGATTCCAGATCATGCAAGGCTTTATTAAAGTCATCATTAATGATCACATAGTCAAAATTGACATATTGCTGCATGTCTGCAACGGCACAGCTCAGGCGATGTTCAATGATCTCAACCGCATCGGTACCCCGATTGGACAAACGCTGGCGCAGGTCAAACTGGCTGGGTGGCAAAATGAAAATCTGTTTGGAATCAGGGAAAATTTTACGTACTTGCTGGGCACCTTGCCAGTCAATTTCCAGGAGGACATCATGGCCTTTGCTGAGCTGTTCTTCGACAGTGGCCTGGGCGGTACCATAATAATTACCAAAGACTTCGGCATACTCGATAAAACCGCCTTGCTCGACTTGTGCAAGAAAATCGTCTTTATGGGTAAAATGGTAATGTACGCCGTTCAGTTCGCCGGGACGCTGGCCACGTGTAGTATGTGAAACAGAAACGTGCAGATTGTTGACGCGTTCAAGCAGGGCTTTAACGAGAGATGTTTTGCCTGTTCCCGAAGCAGCAGAAACGACAAACAAGAGACCCGACATGATATTTTTCCTGATATGATAAAATATCTTCTCTATTTTAGAGCAGCAGGCGCCTAAACTAAATAGCTAAACGCAATATAGTGGCGTATTGTTCTGAAAAATAGTCCATTGCATGTGAATGAAAGATTGAGGGTCTTATGGAAATTGTGTTGGCCAATCCGCGTGGTTTTTGTGCAGGGGTAGACCGTGCCATCGCGATCGTCAATCGTGCACTCGAGTGTTTTAATCCACCCATTTATGTGCGTCATGAGGTCGTGCATAATAAATTTGTAGTGGATGATCTGCGTCAGCGCGGTGCCATTTTTGTCGATGAACTGGATGAAGTGCCTGATGACAATATCGTAATTTTTAGTGCACATGGCGTATCGAAAGCAGTACAGCAAGAGGCAGAACGCCGTGGACTGAAAGTCTTTGATGCGACCTGTCCATTGGTGACCAAAGTGCATATTGAAGTGACACGCTATTCACGTGAAGGTGTGGAGGCTATCCTGATTGGTCATGAGGGGCATCCTGAAGTGGAAGGCACCATGGGACAATATGACAAGCGCAATGGTGGGGATATTTATCTGGTGGAAGATGAAGCGGATGTGGCTGCTTTAACGGTAAAAGATCCAGATCATGTGGCTTTTGTTACACAAACGACCCTGTCGATTGATGACACGGCGAAAGTGATTGATGCCTTGCGTCAGAAATTTCCGAACATTCAGGGACCACGCAAAGATGATATTTGCTACGCTACCCAGAATCGTCAGGATGCGGTGCGTGATCTCGCCAATCAATGTGATGTGGTGTTAGTAGTGGGTTCGCCAAATTCATCCAACTCTAACCGCTTGCGAGAACTGGCAGAACGGATGGGGAAACAGGCTTATCTGGTGGATAATGCCGACCAGTTACAATCAGAGTGGTTTACGCCAAACTGTAAAATTGGTGTCACCGCAGGGGCGTCAGCGCCGGAGATTTTAATTAAACAGGTGATTCAGCGTTTACAGGATTGGGGGGCTCAGGCACCACAGGAACTGGCCGGACGCGAAGAAAACATTACATTTAGTCTGCCTAAAGAGTTACGCATTCCTGTAACACAGGCTTAAAATGTTAAGCTGTTAACATTCTGAATTTTTTAATCATTTGACAGATATTTGCTTTTTGGCAATTATCTGTTTTTTTATGCCTTTTGTCTTGTTTTGTGTTGGTTTTGTAATTGAATTGCATATGATTTGATGAGGGTACAGGTGTGTTGCCATGGGGAGAGTGTATGCAAAAAAATAAAGGATTCACCTTGATTGAATTAATGATCACTATCGCGGTCTTGGCGATTATTGTCACACTTGCGGCTCCTTCATTTAACAATATGTTATTAAAACAAAATCTGAATAAAAGTGCGCAAGAATTAATCCATGTGCTTTCACAGGCGCGGGCCAAGGCAGCATTGGAACGTAAAGAAATTACAGTGAAGCTCAATACTTCTGCAGTTGCGGATACCG
Organism: Moraxellaceae bacterium; assembly: GCA_029267635.1. Classification (GTDB taxonomy): domain Bacteria; phylum Pseudomonadota; class Gammaproteobacteria; order Pseudomonadales; family Moraxellaceae; genus Acinetobacter. The sequence continues at coordinate 186,597 of JAJUIK010000001.1, forward strand.
ATACGCAACTGAATTGGATGCCAAGTGGTAAAGCAAAGTTAAAAGATGGTTCTTCAACCAGTCTCGTCTTTTTACCTACGGGCTTGGTGAAAACGGCAACAACCGATACGTCTTTTATAATTTGTGAACAAGCGTCAGGATCATTATCAAAAACAATCAGTATTTCAATGATGGGAACTATTCAGACTATTGTTGAGGGGAACTGCTCATGAATAGAAAACCTCAGCAAGGGGTCGGATTAATAGAAGTTTTGGTCGCCTTGTTAATTTTAGCGATTGGGGTATTGGGCTTTGTTGCTCTGCAAGTCCGGGCAATGGAGGCTACAGTGGAAGGGGGACATCGGATTCAGGCCATCAACATTGCGCGTGATTTGGCCGAAAGAATGCGTATTAATCGTGCAGGTGCTTCAACTTATCTTGCAGAGTTATCTGATGCAACTAAACAAAAAACATTTGGTACGGATTGTTCAGCTGCAGATTGTGATGCCACGAAAATTGCAGATTATGACGTTGCCCAGGTGGTGAATTATGGTTCGGCCTTAGGAATGACCATGAATATGATGACGTGCCCCAAAATCATTAATGGACGTCAATGTATTTATGTGGCTTGGGGTGATACCAGTGCAACGGATGGTTTAACAGATGGGGATTGCACGAATTCAGAAGATTCTACTTATATGCCCACATCGACCTGCGTCATTATGGAGACATACTAAGAATGAAATTCCATAAAGGTTTTACTCTAGTCGAACTCATGATTGCCATCGCCTTAGGCTTGATTGTTGTAGCTGCGGCCGTGATGCTATTTATAACTGGGCAACAAAACTATTTTATGCAGCGCGGAGCTGCAAACATTCAGGATAATGCAAATTTCGGCATGTCGTATATTGCCAAAAACCTTCGTTTGGCAAACCTGAATACCACCACTGCCGTGGTAGATGATACGAAGTTGTATGGGGGCGTGGTTCTTTCTACGCAGAATGTTCCCTCTACGATTCCTGCAGAAAAATTAACTGGTTTAATAACAGCGGCTGGGGTGACTGAAAGTAACGTAAAAAATAGTAGTGGAACTGACTTAACTGCTGACCAGTTAACAATTCAGTATTTACCTGTCGAAACGGGTGGATTTGATTGTGAAGGACGCCAAATTACCTCTACAAACCATATTGTTGTAGAACGTTATTTCCTTAGAGAAGATGCAAATACCGCTCAGAATGAGCCAAATAAGCCGCTTGCTTTGGCATGTGATGCGGGTTCTTATCCGATTTCTTCCCCTGCGGACATTACAGACTTTAATGCCAACAGCCAAATTATTATGAAGCGTGTGGACTACTTCCGTGTTTTGTTATTGGTAGAAAGTGCGACAGGACGACGCTATATGCCGATTAATACATATATGGCGATCACACCTGGACCTAAGCCACGCATTTTGGCGGTTCAACTAGGTTTGTTGGTACGTGCTCTGGATTCGGCCGGAAATAGTTCACAAATTGATAATGGAAAAAGTTTTAAAATTTTAGATCAAACCCTTCAAGCTAAAATCCCCGGAACTGCAACAGCTAAATATTTACGGCAACCATTAATGCAAACCGTTGCACTGAGAAATGCTTTAGGGGATAGATCATGATAAGGATTCAAAAGGGTTCGACGTTGATTGTGGTTTTGATTCTTCTTGTTGTGATCACGATTATTGGTAGTCTCGCGATTCGAAGCAGTTTGGTGTCACTCAATATTGCGACAAATAGCCAGGCACAGCAACTTTTGGTGCAGAGTTCGGATGCAGCGATTTACAAGGTGGAAGATCCGGATTTCTTTGTACGAAATTTGGCGTTGGATGGTTTGTTTGGATATATCAAAGCAAATGAAAATAAAGGTAAAGAATTGGTCTTTTGTTATCGTGGAGATCAGGCTCAATTTTTTGACCTAAATAAAGCCAGTGTGATGGAGTGGGTATCAGGAACTACACCCGATAATAATAATTTTGGAACTAGTGGGTATTGCCGATTGGGGGGGGGGAACTTTTTTACCAGTAAACGTCAGGCGGTGATGACACAGGTGGCAGTGAAAGTTCTGGATCACTCGGCAGTATCGGTTTTGAATGATGCTGCAAACCCTTTTGAATATATGCAGCAAGGAACGGATACTGAAACAGCCAAAATTGAAGCGGGGGATCGCGTTTTAGTGGTCGCGACTTCAATTATTCCAACACTGGCAAATGGCGTAACGGATGCTCAAATTAATGAGTGTTTTTCTGGTCGTATGAATCAGGTGGCAATCCCAGCAGATGTAGCAGCAACAGTGGCCTCTGATTCTCCTTATCGAATTAATGTTGCACGTTGCATGCAAGGTTTGGGCGTACCTATGAATTCACAATGGTCTGAATATACGCTGGCTCAAGCGTTCGTGAAAAATTCGTGAGAGGTTTAACAAAGATGAATACAATACCAAAGTTAATTGCTTTCAATCTCTCAACCTTAAGTACCATGATGCTCTGTGTGAGTGTACAGACTTGGGCGAGTGATATTGAAATTTATCAAGCTGCTAAACCCGGCGATGGTAAAGCCTCCGTCATGCTGGTATTAGACAACTCCTCTGTCATGCACCAAAGCCCTAACAGTTCTGGTGGTGGTAAACCCATCAATTATGATTTTGGTACGATTTGTCCAAGTGAAAAAACGACAGAGTTATCAGAAACCTTCAATTTTACGGGGACAGACAATACAACTTATAGTCATGCGTATAAATCTTATTACTGCGATGTAAGTGTTGGAAGCTTAACCGCAAACAATGTAAAAGCAGATAAGATTAGGCAAGTTTGTAATCCAATCAGGGATTCAGCCAATGCGATTACAGGCTATCGCTGCTTTGACCGTTTTTCCATGTTGAAAAAAAGTTTGTTTAATACTATTGCATCCCTCGGTAGTAATGTTTCTATTGGTTTGACTTATTTTCCACCGTTGAAAAATACGAATGGTACAGCATTGCCACCGGTAGCACCTCTACCATTAACCGATGCAAATAAAAACACCTTAATGACAACCATTGCATCTGTACCACCGAGTGAAGTGAATCAACAAGATAAACAGGCACCGATTGCACAAGGTTATGGCGCGGGTGCTAAGGCTTTAATTGAACCTGTGGTGGGTAAAGTAGATCAGTGTTCTGGTTATGGCGTTTATACTCTAACTGGTGGAACCCCCCTTCAAGATGATCTGATTAAAGCACGCACAGATGTTCAATCTATTTTAAAAGATACGGCGAAATCACTGTTAACCACTTCAGATTGTCCAGACACTTCTGGTTCGGGTACATCTGCATCGAGTGGGGTGTCATGGGGGTGTGTGGCTAAATCTGCGCATCTTTTGGCGAGTGAATTTTCAAAAATTTCTGTACCCGTAAAAAGTGCAGTCGTGGGTTTTGGTGCAGAATTTGCTTTCACTGGCTTTCCTGTGTATGCGCCAAATTTAACACCTGCTGTAATTAAACAAGCTGCAGAAAAATTATATAGCAAAAATGCTTCAGAGAAGCCCTTGATTCTGGACGAGCAAAACGCTGCCATTACAGGGATTTACGGTCAAGGAGGCTATTATGCAGCTTCTAGTGGGGATGAAATTACCGAGAGCGTGAGGAAGTTTGTTACTTTGGTTGGTGATGCTAAAATTCCTCCCCTTACCACAGGTACAGTCACTATTCCACAAGACCCGTTAAATACCTCAGTTGTACGTGACCAGGCTTATTATCCTCAGTTTAAGCCAACACCTGATCATCTTTATCAGCTTTGGGCGGGGAACGTCAAAAAATATAAGGTAACGACGCAAGGTCAATTGGTCGATAAAAAAGGTACGTTTGTTTTTAATAGTGCTGGTTTATTGGTGGATAACCATGATTTCTGGTCACCGGATGTAAATTTAACGTTACCTGATGATGAGCCGGAAACGACTCCAGGGAGTTTACTGTTTGCTTTAATGGGCGGAGCCAAGTCAAAACTGGCATTACGTACAGCCGCTGATACTACTGTGGTGAATCGGACGTTATTGACCAATCGGCAGGTTGATAGTTCAGGAGTCAGTTCTGAGTCTACAACCCTGAAAAAGATTGATCTTAATTATCTTACTACTGCTGATCCGAATCGTGGTTATCTCATTTCATTGCTGGGTTATCAAGTGGATGCAACGCAGCCACAAAATATAACCACGGATTCTTTAAAAGTAGCACCTGAATTGCGTCAGATTGGTGCAGTTATGCACTCATCTCCCTTGTTATTTACCAATAAAGGGAAAATTGATTATTCTGGTGATGCTTTAATTGCAGACAATCGTGAAGATTATGTGTTATTTGGTACCACTCAGGGATTGTTGCATGTGGTGAAAGCGGGGGGGAAACCTACAGTTACCGTAACAGAAAATCCAGATGGGACAAAAGTTACGACTGAAACTCCGGATCCAGAAGGTGGTAAAGAAGTCTTTGCTTTTGTTCCGAATGAAATGGTAAACAAACAAAAAGAAGCGTTCCTTAAACCTTCTGCAACCAGTGGCGGTCTGAACCGTTTATTTTATGGAATAGATGCACCTTGGACGGCTTATACCCAATATGTTCTTGATAATGACGGGAACTTAACAGTAGGTGTGGGTAGAAACTTTAATAAGGATACTAATCCGACCGATGTGGGCAAGCAGTTGTTATATGGTGGCTTGCGTATGGGTGGGCGTAGTTATTATTCCTTGAATTTGCAAGATGTGACGAAACCACAAATCAATTTCCATATTGATCCTGCAAGCAAAAAAGTTTATGCAAATGGTTCAAGCAAAACCTTTGATGAACTGGGATTTATGGCACAAAGCTGGTCTAAACCTAAGGTTGCTTGGGTGAAATGGCAAGGACAGCGTAAGCTCGTCATGTTCGTGGGTGGCGGCTATGATGCCGGTGGTGTTGATGGCGATGCACATGATATTAATGGAAACCGTATTGATTATGCCGGATATGAAAATGACAGCTATAACCAAACCAATGGAAAAGGTGCTGGCGTTTATATGTTCGATGCTCTCAATGGTGATTTGCTGTGGTGGGCCAGCAATAATGCGCAAGCAACTAGTGCATTAGATGCGGATTCTGGTGTTATTGCTTTTAAAGACAGTAACCTGAAATATAGCGTTGCCAGTGAGATTAAAACGGCTGATCGTGATAATGATGGACTGGTAGATCATCTATATTTTGGTGATTTGGCAGGTCAGGTTTTCCGTATCGATTTGAATAATGCAGCAGCTAAAATAGGAAGTTTTGCTAAACGTTCAGTCCGTTTATTAAATTTACATCATCTTGATGCAAATGGGGTTTCTGATGGTAAAAGTCCTCGATTCTATGATGCACCAGCGTTTTCAACTTATAAAAATAGCAATGGTGCATTATTCGCGGTGATCTCAATTGGTAGTGGTAACCGTAGCCGTCCACTTGTGACTTATCCATTAGATGCTGCAGGTCGTGATTATGATGCGATTTACAACATTTATGATAAAGATGTCATTAGTAAAACCCTGTATACGGCAACAACCATGACCACGCAGGATATTGGTGTATCAGGTTCAACCAACGCTTTGGTGGAGTTAACAGATACAGACCGGTTTAATATCAGCACGATTAAAGCACCTTATGGCACTCCAGGTTGGTATTATAAGTTTAAGTCAGGAAATTTATTCCAGAGTGAAAAGGTCATGGGTATTCCAATCGTGATTGATAGTGACCTTTATGTGAGTACTTATGATCAAAGCAAACTTGGTTTCACGGGTGCTTGTGGTGGTGGGGTAAAAGGTGCAAGTGCCTTAACCGCATTTTGTATGCCCTATGGTCAATGTTCGTCAGGTTCGGTTGAGACTTATGCATTAAATCTTGGAGTAGGTATTGTGGGAGCTGCTGTGGGAGCGGGTGACGCTGCGGGTCTAAGTCGTCTCTTGGTTCCAAATGTTGATACTTCAGCCCTGGTGAACGCAACGAATAACAAAATTTTGAGTTCTGAATATAAGACTCGTATTCGTCTAACTCCACAACGTTGGTATGAACGATAGGTGATCTATGAATAAAAATGGTTTCACCTTAATTGAACTGATGGTGGTGGTGGTGATTGTGGCAATTTTTGCCGCAATTGCCATACCCTCTTATCAGTCTTATGTCAGAAGAGCAGAAGCGTCCCAAGCTCAGCAGGAAATGCAGAAAATTGCTGCATCACTGGAGCGGCATAAAGCCCGAAATTTTAGTTATAAAGGCTTTGATCTGGATGCTCAGACGATCAGTACGCCTAGAACCTATAGTTTTGAGCTTAAGGATGGTGCTGATACTTCCAAACTATTAACAGCCACGGATGCCTCTGGCCGTTCATGGGTATTAAAAGCAACCACGACGGATGCGAAAAATTTTAATTATTTACTGACTAGTACGGGAATTCGCTGCAGAAATACCACAGCAGCAAATGTGACTTATACGGGATGTGGTACAGGAGGTGAAGCATGGTAAAAAAACAAAAAGGCTTCACTTTGATCGAATTGATGATCGTTGTTGCAATTATTGGCATTTTGGCAGCGATTGCTTATCCGTCTTATCAAGAACATGTACGTAAAACTAAACGGGTTGAGATGCAGAGTAGTTTGCTTGAAATTGCTGGAAAGATTCAACGTTATAAAATTGCCAATTTTAAGGTCACGGGTGCGACAGCAACAGATTTTGGAATCGCGGCATCCTATCCAACGCAAGGCACAGCATTGTATACGGTGAGTTTAAGTCCATTGGATGGATCGAATGCTTTAAATTCTCATGCTTGGGTTCTGACAGCCACGCCTATAGCAACCAGTCAACAGCATCGGGACGGACATATTGTTTTAAATTATAAGGGTGAACGCTGCTGGACGAAGGGAACGGATATTAATGGTGGTGGTACAGCCTGTGTGCCGAGTGCTTCTACAAACTGGGATGGTCGTTAAAATATAAATTCAAAATGTGGATAACTCATTTTTTGATCTTTCCCTTCTGGCGAATATATCGTAAAATATTCGCCTTTTTAGTTCATTCGAACTTAAAAAGCTTTTTTAACATGTGAGAGTATTAACATGGTCGTAATTCGTCTAGCACGCGGTGGTGCTAAAAAACGTCCGTTCTATCAAGTTATCGTAACTGATAGCCGCAATGCGCGTGACGGTCGTTTCATCGAACGTATTGGTTTCTTCAACCCAACCGCTCAAGGTAAAGCAGAAAAACTTCGTTTAGATGCTGACCGTTTTGCACACTGGGTTGCTCAAGGCGCTCAACCGTCTGAACGTGTTGCTTCTTTAGCTGCTCAAGCTAAGAAAGCTGCAGCTACTGCATAATTTTTGCAAATTAGGTAGTAGGTAGCCCATGACACCAACACAGAATGTTCCCGAAGATCGTATTCAGATTGGACAGTTACGTTCAGCATATGGATTAAATGGGTGGCTCTGGGTTTATTCCAATACTGAACCAATGAGCAATATGTTTGACTATCTTCCTTGGTACATTGAGACCAAAGCGGGTTGGCAGACAGCAGATGTAAAACGTTGGAAACCGCATGGCAAAGGCCTGGTTGTTAGCCTGAAAGGTGTGAGTGATCGTACCGCAGCAGACAATTTGGTTGGCGCTAATATCTGGATTGCAAAATCGCAACTTCCGAAAGCAGGCATGGACGAGTATTACTGGTCAGATCTGAAAGGCTTAACCGTGTTGGGCTTGGATGAGAATGAGCAAGAAATCAATCTCGGTCAAATCCATGAACTGTTTGAGACCGGAGCAAATGATGTCATGGTGGTTCGCGCCACGCCAGACAGCGTTGACTCTGAAGAGCGCATGATTCCATGGCATAAAGATGTGGTGCAACGCGTTGATCTGGACGCAGGTCGTATCTATGTCAATTGGGGCGTAGATTACTAATCTTGAAACTTCGGTTTTAAGCGCAGGAAAATAGAGGAGTCTGCGATGTTTTTTGCAGTCATTACATTATTTCCTGAAATGTTTGAAGCGATCACAGCGTATGGGATTAGCGGGCGTGCAGCAAAACGCGACATAGTACAAGTCACTTGTATTAATCCGCGAGATTTTGCTGAAGGGAATTACCGTCGGGTGGATGAACGTCCGTTTGGGGGTGGTCCTGGTATGGTGATGATGGCTGAGCCCCTGGCAAAAGCAATCCAGCATGCCAAACAGCTTGCGCAGCAAGCAGGATGTGTTCAGGTTCCTGTGGTGTATATGTCGCCGCAAGGAAAGACCTTAAATGAACAGGCAGTACAGCAGTTTGTCGAATACGATGGCCTGATTGTGTTGTGTGGACGTTATGAAGGGGTCGATGAGCGTTTGATCCAGCATTATGTTGATCAGGAATGGTCTATTGGAGATTACGTCTTGTCGGGTGGTGAACTGCCTGCGATGGTGTTGTTGGATAGTATTATTCGTCGTTTGCCGAATGTGATGTCTGATGAGCAGTCCGCCGTGCAAGATTCTTTTGTGGATGGTCTTTTAGATTGCCCGCAATATACCAAGCCAGACCATTTTGAAGGGCTGGATGTACCGGAAGTATTAAAATCGGGACATCATGGCAATATTGAGAAATGGCGGTTTTTGCAGCGTTATCAGCGTACACTTGAACGCCGCCCAGAGTTGGTGGAAAAAGTCGAGCTGAGCAAGCAGCAAAAGAAATGGCTCAAAGATTTAGATGCTTAAGAGCGACTCTTAAGTATTCCTCAATAGGCTCTTTATTGCTTGAGAAGGTCAACAATAAAGGGAAAGATAACCGGGTTGATATGCGTTTTTAGCCTCTATCCCCAGCGGCCGTTCAGACCTCTTCTGACCCCGCACATATTGGAGATTCCCACAATGAGTGGTAAACATCCTTTAGTTCAAGTTGTTGAAAATGCACAGTTAAAAACAGATCTTCCAGAATTTGCTCCAGGTGACACTGTAGTTGTTCAAGTAAAAGTAAAAGAAGGTGACCGTGAGCGTCTTCAGGCGTTTGAAGGCGTTGTAATCGCGAAGAAAAACCGTGGCTTGAACTCTGCATTCACAGTTCGTAAGATTTCTAGCGGTGTTGGTGTTGAGCGTGTATTCCAAACTCACTCGCCAATCGTTGCTGGTATCGAAGTGAAACGTCGTGGTGACGTACGTCGTGCTAAACTTTACTATCTTCGTGAATTGTCTGGTAAAGCTGCACGTATTCGTGAAAAATTACCGGCTCGTAAAGTTAAAGCTTAATTTTAAGTTTTTATACGAGTTAAAAAATGCGCCATTCGGCGCATTTTTTATGTCTGGAAAATCATCGTGCTGTTGGGGGAAAGTAATGGATTCTATTTCTCTAAATTAAGAAGTCTCTCATCCAAAAATTAGCATAAAAAAAGCCAAGGGCTTTTGCTAATATGGCAGCAATTTTTATCTTGTAGTAGTTGATCGGGTCATGGCGGAAAAGTCTCCAAAAATCCAGCGTCGCCACATCAGTGGTGTGTTTTTACTGAATAAGCCGTTGGGGATTAGCTCGAATGCGGCATTACAGAAAGTCCGCTGGTTGTATCGGGCACAAAAAGCGGGACATACGGGCGCACTTGACCCTTTAGCCTCGGGGCTATTACCGATCTGTTTAGGAGAGGCCACCAAATTTTCTCACTATTTATTAGATTCCACCAAACGTTATCAGACTACGATTCAGTTGGGCCATAGCACAACCACTGGAGATGTAGAAGGCGAAGTGTTATTGCAAGCTCCCGTGCCGGAATTGACTGCAGAAAGCATCCAGCAAGTGCTGGCGCAATTTCGTGGTGAGATCCAGCAGGTTCCTCCAATGTATTCGGCGCTGAAAAAAGAAGGTCGGCCATTGTATGAGTTGGCACGTAAAGGCATTGAAATTGAACGTGAGGCCCGCCCGATTACCATTGAAGCGATTGAACTGTTGTCATTCACAGAGAACAGTATCACTTTAGATGTGACTTGCTCTAAAGGCACTTATATTCGTGTCTTGGGTGAAGATATTGCCCGGGCGTTAGGGACATACGGACATTTAACTTATTTACACCGTATTCAGACGGGGCCTTTTCATCTCATTCCTGAGTATACGATTGAATATTTAGAAAGCCTGCCGGAAACGGAACGTGAGGCATTACTGTTACCAGCCTACGCGCCTGTGCAACATTTGCCACAGATTCAGGTACCTGAAGGCCGGGAAAAGTATTTTTGCAATGGCTTGGAAAGTAATATTGAGCATTGTGCTTGTGATCAGGTGCTGGTCTTTAGTGGTGAGCGCTGTCTGGGTTTGGCCGAAATTACCGATAAAAAACGTCTGGTGCCAAAACGTATTTTAAATTTATAAATCACGACGAATTACTCATATGAATTGAGCGCTTATTGTTTACTTCAAGATGGAATAGGAGGCTGATATAGCCTCCTATTTTTATGTGTGCCATTGGCAAAGCTGGCTGGCTCACCTTTATTTTACTTCGCCAATACAAAAATAGAGACAATTGCTTGCAGAGTGATAAGTCCATGCACCTTAAACTCAAAAGTCATCAAGCAGATCGTTATAAAAATGCACTTTGCGATTTTTCGTCATGATGGCGTGACTATTGAAATAAAAGGGGGAACTGGACATGAATATCTTTGAAGCGCTACGTGAAAGTCATGCACGGCAGCGTGATTTAGCTGAACAGTTGGTTCAGACACATGGTGCGAGCGTTGAGCGTGCTGAACTCTTCGCATGTCTAAAAAATGAATTATTTGCCCATGGGGTTGCAGAAGACCGCTTTTTTTATATTCCTTTGATGATGACCGATGCCGGGCTGGGGATTACCCGCCATGCTCTCTCAGAACACCATGAAATTGATGAGCTACTTGAGCAGTTGCAAGCACTGGAAATGAGCCAGCCGAGTTGGCTGATGATTGCGAAAAAATTATCGGAAAAAGTCCATCATCATTTGCAGGAAGAGGAGCATGGCTTTTTTCAGCAGGCTGGAAAAATTCTCGATGACCAGCAAAAAGAAGTGTTGGCGCAGCAATATTTAAAAGAATATCAGGCTTATCAACAGAAAGAGAAAACCAGCCTGTAAGTTGCTTGTTACTCAGTTATTGAGTTTAGGCTTGTTCTTTGCGTAGGGTCACACCAATTGAGGCTAACATGACACAGGCAAGAGCCACCCACTGCAACAGGCTGATTTGTTCATGCAACAAGAGGAGTCCGGTGAGCGCTGCTAAGGCCGGGGAAAGACTGGATAAGGTGCCGTAACTAAGCTTGCTCAGCTGTTTAAGTGCCATCAAGTCCAAGGCATAAGGGATGGCGGTGGCTAAAATGGCAATCATTAAGGCTTTTGGCCAATACTCAAATTGCAATAAGGCTGGGGCATTGTGCCATAGTCCGATGGGAAGCAAGGTTAAGGCGGACAGGCTAATGGCAATGGTCAGGGCGTGCATGCCGATATTTTGCCGTACCACCTTCTGCCCAAAATAGATATAAAAAGCCCAGCACAGTCCAGCAGCCAAGGCACAGGATGCAGCCCAGAGTGAAAAATTCCCATGGTTCGCTTGCTGCCACGGCACCATTAGCGCAATACCTGCAATGGCCAGTAACACCCACAAATAGTCAGTTTTTTGTTTAATCGAGAGTAAGGCCAACCCCAGCGGCCCAACGAATTCCAGCCCCACGGCAATGCCTTGTGGTAATTTTCCCAAGGAAAAATAAAACAGCACATTCATACAGCCGAGTGATGCGCTATACAGCAACAGGTCACGCCATTTCAGGTAAGGCAGCCGAGATAAAATTCGCCAGGAACGGAACATTAGCCCGACCAGTATGGCAGCAAAACATAGCCTTAAAATGGTGACCGTCAGCGGGTCCAATACCGTAAACAGTTGCTTCGCAAACGACGCACTGATCTGGTAGGAAATCATGGAGAGCACCATGAACAGAACTGCAATCAGACGGGTGTGGGGCATGAGCGGCATGGTTAAAGCTGAGAAGGGCTCAGATGGAAGTTTGGAAGCTTGATTATAGTCAAATCGCTGTATAGAACGGGGAATTGAAGCAATAAAAAACCACGGCTAAAACCGTGGTTTTTGATGTCGCAGCCGATCTTAGAACAAGATACGTACGCGGATCGTACCTTCAACGTCATGCAGCATATCGAGTGCTTCTTGTGATGCAGTTGCGTCAACGTCCATCACCAAGTAACCGACATCGCCTTTAGTCATTAAAGTTTGACCAGAGATGTTGATGCCTTGCTCAGCAAACAGGTTGTTGATTTTAGAAAGAACACCCGGAATGTTTTTGTGGATGTGCAATAAGCGGTGTTTGCCTTCCGTCAATGGCAATGCGATTTCCGGGAAGTTCACTGCAGAAAGGGTCATACCTTTGTCAGAATACGCAACAAATTTTTCAGCCACTTCAAGACCGATGTTCGCTTGCGCTTCCATGGTTGAACCGCCGACGTGCGGAGTCAGGATCACATTGTCCAAACCACGCAGTGGAGAAACGAATTCTTCACCGTTGGCTTTTGGTTCTTTCGGGAATACGTCAACCGCAGCACCGGCGATATGGCCAGATTTGATCGCATCAGCCAAATCTTCGATCACCACACAGGTACCACGTGCCGCGTTCAGGAAGATTGAACCTTTTTTCATTTGCGCAAACTGGTCTTTGCCGAAGAAATTACGGGTAGATGGTACATCTGGAACATGCAGCGTTACCACATCGGCATTTGCCAACAATTCAGCCATTGAGCCGACTTGACGTGCATTACCCATTGGCAATTTGGTGACGGCATCATAATAGATGACATGCATACCCAAGCTTTCTGCCAAAACAGAAAGTTGTGAACCGATTGAGCCGTAACCCACGATACCTAAAGTCTTGCCACGTGTTTCATACGAACCCACTGCAGATTTGTCCCAGCCACCGCGGTGACAGGCTGCAGATTTTTCAGGGACACGACGAAGTAACAGGATCAGTTCAGCAAGAACCAATTCTGCAACCGAACGTGTATTTGAGTAAGGTGCGTTAAATACTGGAATACCGCGTACCATCGCAGCTTTAAGATCCACCTGATTGGTGCCGATACAGAAACAGCCAACAGCGATCAGTTTGTTCGCCGCTTCAAAGATTTCTTCGGTCAATTGGGTACGTGAACGAATACCAATGAAGTGGGCATCTTTGATCGCTTCTTTCAACGCTTCACCATCAAGCGCTGTTTTACGATAATCGATGTTGGTATATCCGGCAGCATTTAATGTGTCGATGGCATTTTGATGCACGCCTTCTAACAACAAGAAACGGATTTTATCTTTAGGTAGTGAAAGATGTTGGCTCATTACGGCTCCGCTACAAAGGCCAAATTTAGTTGCAGTATGATAACATATACCACTTACAACTTGTTTATTTCTTGCTAGGTCTGTAAACGATGAATGCTCCAGTTACTTTATCACCTGAGTTATTAGCTCAACTCACTGCAATCGTGGGTGAAAACCGCATTAAAACGGATGCCGCTAGTCTCGATGCCTGGGGCAAAGACTACACCAAGCATTTTGATCCGAATCCATCAGTTGTGATTTTCCCATCGAGCACAGAGCAGGTGCAAGCGATTGTAAAATTTGCGAATGCCAACAATATTGCGATTACCCCAAGTGGTGGCCGTACCGGTTTATCTGCAGGTGCTGTGGCAGCGAATGGCGAGATCGTGGTGAGCATGGATAAGATGAACCAGATTCTGGAATTCTTCCCGGCAGACCGTATGGTTCGCGTTCAGGCTGGTGTGGTGACCGAGCAGTTACAAAGCTATGCAGAAGAGCAAGGCATGTATTATCCGGTAGATTTTGCTTCTTCAGGTTCTTCACAAATCGGCGGTAATATCGGTACTAATGCCGGCGGGATCAAAGTGATCAAATACGGCATGACGCGTAACTGGGTCTTGGGCCTGACCGTTGTGACTGGTAAAGGTGATATCCTGCGTCTGAACAAAGGCATGATCAAAAATGCAACCGGTTATGCCTTGCAGCATTTGTTTATCGGTGGTGAAGGGACTTTAGGTCTGATTACCGAAGCGGAAATGAAGCTGGACCGCCAACCGCAAGAATTGCAAGTGATGGTGTTGGGTGTGCCGGATTTTGAAGCGGTAATGCCAGTACTACATGCCTTCCAAAGCAAGATCGACCTGACAGCATTTGAATTCTTTGGTGAATTGGCGATGCAGAAAGTACTGGATCATGGTCATGTGCAACGTCCCTTTGAAACGCAATGTCCATTCTATGTGCTGCTTGAATTTGAAGCGCCGTATGAGCCAATTATGGACAAGGCGATGGAAATTTTCGAGCACTGCATGGAACAAGGTTGGGTACTCGATGGTGTATTAAGCCAAAGCCTCGAGCAAGTACAAAACTTATGGCGTTTACGTGAAGATATTTCTGAATCGATCGCGCCATTTATCCCGTACAAAAACGACATTTCGGTGTTGATTACACACGTGCCAGCTTTCATTAAAGAAATTGATGCGATTGTGACCGAAAACTATCCGGACTTTGAAATCTGCTGGTTCGGCCACATTGGTGACGGTAACTTGCACTTGAACATCTTGAAACCTGAGAATTTAACCAAAGATGAATTCTTTGCCAAATGTCAGGTGGTGAACAAGTATGTCTTTGATACCGTGAAGAAATATGACGGTTCAATTTCAGCTGAACATGGCGTGGGTATGACCAAGAAACCTTATCTGGAATACAGCCGTTCAGCAGAAGAAATTGAATACATGAAAGCTTTGAAAAAAGTGTTCGATCCAAATGGTATCATGAACCCAGGCAAGTTGTTCGATCTATAAGATGAGATGATGATGGCTGAATCAGCCATCGGATCTGTGAAAAAGCATAGTCCCTACAGACTATGCTTTTTTATGGAGTTTCGGTTTTTTTTTAAATAGTCGCGTTTAACAGCGCCCAGATTGAGAGTACCTGAGCTATCTTGTGATTTTTATTGTTCAAGTTTTTTCAACTTATAGTCAAAGACAAAAGGCCCAAATGGCAAAATTGAGGCAATCAGACCCAATAAAAAAGTAGTGAGTGACCATTTCTGCTTTTCACAGACGGTAAATAAAACCACCAGGAAAGCGATAAACAAAACACCATGCCCCATACCGACATATTTGACCAGAACCGGATTATCCCAAACGTATTTCACCGGCATGGCAATAAACAACAACAATAAGAACGAGATGCCTTCGAGTAACCCCACAAAACGTAATGTTTTAATATTCATCGCATGTTTCAATAAAAAATAGGACAAGGATGAGTGTAGCGGATTTATATGAAATTGCAGGCTTAATTTCAAAAAAATTGCACTAAACAAGAGCGTCTAGGCATCCTGTTTTTATGCATATTTTTTAAATCAGGGAACACTGAGTTGATTTTGAGTATGGAGTGATTGAGAAAGGCCGAAAATAGTTTAGCGGGTACGCAGTGATAAGGGCATAAAAGGTTCTTGATAAACTTTACCCTGTTTCTTTAATGGCTTGTCGGCGGTTGCATTTTCCTGGTTTGCTACAGCAGGTGTGCTGGGTGGTGTAGTAATAGTTATGGGATCTGCCGTTTTGTTGGGAAAGACTGAGATTTCCGTAGATGAGGTATTTGCTGTTGTAGGCGTTATTTCATCAGCATATAGATGAGTTGAGCAGAGCGATAAGGCCAATAAAGCTAAAAAGAGTTTTACCATTTTTAAGTCCTTTTCTATCGGGTTGCATCTTACTCAAAGATACTGCCAGACGTTTGGTTTTATTCAGGATTTTTTCAATAAAAATCTTGTAGCGAAAAACAAAAGCCCCTAATGACTAGAGGCTAGGTTCTTTCTAATGTTGTGATCTTAGATAATGCCGCAGGCAATCCGTTCACCACCGCCGCCTAACGGTTTTGGCAGGTCAGAATAATTGTCACCACCAGCATGCACCATAATGGCTCGTCCCTGGATATCTGCAAGTTTCAGGCGGGGCGCCAGCAAGGTCGCTTTGGCCTGACCGTTAGCATTGACATACAGTACCGGTAAATCACCTAAATGTCCGGTCATGGGGGTGCCGTGATGTGCCACTTGTGTCGGGTTAAAATGGCTGCCCGCTGCTAAAGCTGCCTGCATTTTACCGTCTTTCTCTGCGGGATCGCAGGAACCTTTTTCATGGATATGAAAGCCATGATCGCCTTGTGGTAAATCTTGTAAATCGGTTGTAATGACTAGACCGCGCACGCTATCTTGCAGGTAAATATAACCAATTCTCGGGCCAATCCCTTGTGCTGATACGGCATGCAGAGCAACAGTTTGTTGGGAATGATCGGTTTCTGGCATACTGCTACAGCCAACGCTTATGACACTGCCCATGACGCAGAGCAAAGAAAGTTTGAATAATGAGGGCATGGATTTTATCCTTATTGTTGTTCAATTTATTCAAACAGAGTGCCCAAGCGGATACAAGATCATTCAGAAAACGATTATATCTGTTTTTGTAACTCCACCCTTTAGAAGGGTTTGGAGGATGAAGAATCTTCATCCTGTTCATCATCGAGATCATAAGCCAAGGTGGCATCCGGGATCGGTTCTGGTTCGGTGGTTTCATGTAACCATTCGCGCCAGATGGCCAGCAGAACGGCCAAAATGACCGGACCAATAAATAGACCGACCAGACCAAAGCTGGCAATCCCGCCCAACACCCCAAACATGATCAGCAGGAAAGGAATTTGTGTAGCACCTGAAATGACCAATGGACGAATCACATTGTCGGATGTGCTGACGATACAGACCCCCCAGGCCATCACGCCAATTGCTTCCATGGTCTGGCCTTGTGAGAACAGCCAAAGCGCAACCGAACCATAAGCGAGTGGCGTACCAAACGGAATCAGCGCCAATAGGAACGTGGCAATGGTCAGTACCATCGGATTAGGCACACCAGCGACAAAGTAGCTGAGACCCGCCAGAATCGCCTGGGCAATTGCAGTGAGGCCGACGCCATACACCACGGCACGGGTGGTTTCGGAAATGGTATCGAGATAATGGTGGATACGTGGACCAATCACCATTTCCAGCGCCTTGCTGACCTGATGCAGAATGGTCTGACCATCACGATAGAAGAAGAACAAAGATAGTAAGGCAAAAGCCAGTTTGACCAGATTTTTGCTGATCTCATTCAGCACAAAGCGCCCATAACCGAGATGGCCCTGAATCCAGTTGGCAATATTCTGGGTCATGCTGTTTGGATCAGTATTAATTTCGCGCAAGGTGCGGGTGATTTCCTTGCCAATCAACGGCAGGTCACGGATAAATTGTGGGACATTCAGGTGTCCGGAAAAAATCTGTTTCTGCAATTCATAGTACAGATTGCGGCCTTCATGCTGCAGAATGAAAATGGCAAAGGTCAACGGAATCCCGATCACTAAAATGATCAGCGTGATCATCAGGGCAGCACCCAAACTACGGCGCTGTTCACCACAAAAACGCTGTACAGAGAGATACAGTGGCCAGGTCATATAGGCAATAATACAGGCCCATAATACCGGAACAATAAAATACTTGAGCACATGAAAGCCCAAGTACATCAGGACAAAAAACAGTCCAAATAATAAGACCCGTTGTAAAGTCGGTGTGTACTGTTGCACTGAATTCCCTGATTGATATTGTTCTTGCATCGCGTTTCATATTAACCGAAAAAAAAGCATCCGGAAACGAATGCTTTATGTGCACAACAGATTTGTTTGCTTCTTTAATTGAGTGTCAGGAAAAGCTTGGGATTAGAACCATTCCGTCGGGTCATCAATAATGGCATCGAGCACCGGTTGCCACTGTTGTTGCAACAGTAAAAAGTTCTTTTGCGTCTTGTCAAAAATACTCAGGCCTTGCATGGCCAATTGTCCATAGGCACTGCGTTCTGCAATATTCGCAACAGGTGTCTGCTCAATTTTTTCAAAAAATTGCTGAATGTCTTTGGCGCTCGAGCTATTGGCTTTCATGCGGTTGGCCAACAGTAAAATCTGCACTTTGCCTTTGCGGATACGTTTAATATCCTGCAAGTGTTTTAAAAAGCGTTTGGTACTGTCGATATCAAAAAATGAAGGCTGTAGCGGGGTAATGATGGCATGGCTTTCACTGATCAGTTGCTCGGCCTGCTCGCCAGAGAGTGCGCCAGGTGCGTCAATAATCAAGTATTCAATATTTTTGGGAACATCGCCAACCGATTTGCCCGGGCGCCAGTCCAAACTTTGAATGGCTGCAGTTTCTTCCGGACGGTGTTTCAGCCACTGCAGTGCTGATTTTTGATTGTCTGCATCGGCTAAGGCGACACGATAGCCTTTTTGGGCCAGTGCTGAAGCGAGGGTAATGGCTGTGATGGTTTTTCCGCATCCACCTTTTTGGTTGGCAATAAGTATGGTTTTCATGTTCAATTAGTGTGCATTTTTGTCAACCCTAGCTTAGCATCTTTTTGTCACCAGAAGATGACACATGACAAAAGTTTCCAGCTTGTTTAAATTGTCGCAAAAATGCAATTTAGGAAATGTGTATGTCGATCTGGATGGCCATGTTGATTGGGGTATGTATAGGCGTGGTCGTGACAACGATAATCCTGTCCCATAGCCGCAATGGCCGGATTAAAGCCGAATATGAGCGCTATATTGCGGAACTCGAATTGCAGCATCAACAAGCCTTGGCTCAAGCGCAAAAACGTAGTGTGAATACCAGCCGTGCGGTACTGAAAGGCAAAATGGCCGAACAGCTGGCACCGCTTTTACCGGAATTTCAATATTTACCCAGCGATGCCAAATTTCTGGGGGATCCGGTCGATTATGTGGTTTTTGATGGTTATAGTGATTTCCGTGAAGGTGAAATCGCCGCGGATCAGATTGAAGTTGTGCTGATTGATATTAAAAGTGGTGGGGCCCGCCTGACCAAGGGGCAACAGGCGATTGCACAGGCCATCCGTGAGGGACGGGTGCGGTTTGAAACCATCCGCATTGACTTTGATGAGCCATGATGTGTGTTTTATAAAAAAGCTGACATTTGTTAAGGAGAGCACATGCGCTTGATGGTGCTGGCCATGATCTGTATCGGGATCTGGCAGAGCTGGCTGATGTGGTTTGCGCCTTTGCCGAATGCACAGGACATCCAGCAACAGTCGGCTCAGGATTTCCGCATTGAAACCGTTGAACCCTATGCGGGCGAATTTCGGGTGCTGGGCGTGCAGCGTTATCCGGTCGGTATGCTTGGTGCTCTGTTCAAGACACAGGATTTTAACCGGGTATCCGGACTGGACCTGGCGCTCGGCTGGGAACAGATGAGCAAGCCTGAAATTTATCGAACTGTCGATATTCGTCAGTCCAATCGCTGGTATCGCTTTCAGGTCGGGGCAGATACGCCACTGCGTGTAGATGAAATTAGCCAGCAATCTGCCAATACCCATATGGTTGCGGCTAATCCCATGATTGCCCGGCAATTACAGCAGCTCGAATTACATGACTTGGTACTGTTAAAAGGTCAATTGGTGAATATTTATGCACAAGATGGCCGTTATATGAAAACCTCCCTTAGCCGTCAGGATACGGGGGTGGGAGCTTGTGAAATTTTTCTGGTACAAGAGCTGAGTGTAAAAGCACATGCAGATTAATGTCGTGATCTTCTTTGATTGCGATTGATCAAGCCAGAGTCACCGGAAAGAAAAATGCTGCCGAGTCGATTGGAATGCGGGTCGTTAAGTTGTGCATAACCGTTGATCAAAACGTCAGATCAGAGAGGTCTGATAAGCCGTCGGATTTGTTACCAAAATCACATTTTATTTGCAGTCCGTCTGCCTAATATAAAAACCATAATGATGAATTTGCAGAATAAGGTATGGGTATGATCAAAATGGTAGTGTTGAGTGGCGTGTTAGGTGTGATGGCGATTCAGGCTCACGCTGCAACCTCGGCAGAATACAACATTGCCAAAGGATTAGCACCTGTGACCAAAACCCAATCCGTTGAGGTGTTGCAACCCTTTTATGGGGATTTCCGTATTCTGGGTTCCAAAATTTATACCCAGGATCAGCAGGCCAAATTCTCTCCGATTGATTATGCCGTAAGCTGGGGGCTGTTTGCGCAACCGGAAATTGCACGGCATATTTCGGTCAATCAATATGACCGTTTCCTGAACTGGAAAATCGACAAGCTGCCAGTACCGGCAGAACAGGCCATGCAGATGGTGTCCAATATGCACATTATTCCGGCCAACCCGAAAATTGCCAAACAAATTAAACAGGTCAAACGCGGTGATCTGGTTCGTTTGCAAGGGGAGTTGGTCGAAGTAAAAGACAAGGATCTGGTCTGGACCTCCTCTTTAACGCCAACCGATGTGGGGGATGGCGCCTGTGAAGTGTTTCGCGTCCGTTCCATTCAGTGGATTGAAAAAGTCAAAAGCTGACTCTTGGCACTGCTGAATTCTGCAAGATGGGTGACATCCATTATTAGTAGATGAGTTTTTTAAAGCTATACGCATAGGTCACGTAAGGAAATTCGATCTGGTCCTGGGAGGATTTTCCGGTGTAATGCAACACAATGTCTTCAAATTGCTGTTTCAGTTGTCGTTGTTGGCTTTCTGGCAGGGCAGCAATGAAACTGGTGGAAAGCAGGCGTTTGGAAACCACTTGTTCGACCGTGCCGATATGCAATTGTGTAAAGGTTTTGAGATTTTCCAGCTGGAACAGAAACTGATGCTCAAACACTCGTTTCCACTGACCACTGTGGTAGCGTGGCGTGTTTCCCTCAAACGGTTCGATCAGCTCTGCCAAAGCTTTGACCCAGTCCACACTTACATCGCGTTGGTTCCAGACCAATCCCAGATAACCTGGTGGTTTCAGGATTTGATAAATTTCATGGAGGCTGTCGAGATCGGCGAACCAGTGAAAGGCCTGTGCACAAATCACCGCATCCATACTGTTACTGGCAATCGGCAGCTGTTGGCTGCTGGCCTGCAGGGTTTGAACAGTGGGATAATGCTGTTGCAATTGGGCCAGCATTTCCGTCACGGGTTCAACCGCAATAATATGCTGGCAGACCTGTTGCAGATAGGGAATAAACTTGCCGGTCCCCGCGCCGAGATCCATGACCGTGGAATCTTGCTGGATATGCAGGTCATCTTTTAGCCAGGAAGCGATCTCCTGTGGATAACTTGGGCGGACCTGTTGATAAAGTTCTGCCGCAGAACTGAAGCCTTTTTGTGCAGTTGGATGAATTTGTGTCATATTTTATGCTGTTTAATTGGCCGGGCATCTATAAAATAAGATAACTCGCAAAAGTGAATCGGCAAACAGACGATTTACTTTTAATTTCAGCCTGTGAATTCAGGCGATCGTTCTGCTCGGTGTCGCAAATGGATAAGCAAATTCTTTTTGAAGATGAACATATTAGAGTCATTTTATTGCCGGGCAACTCGCCTGAACTGGTGTTGTCATTTGGTGACCTGATTACCCGGGCCAAAGGCTTGTCAATTAATGCGGAAAAGTCGCTGGTCAAATACGAATACAATGCGATTGGCATCATGCCTAAGCAGAAATCTTGGTTTCCAGCGACCAGCATGGCAGAAATGGCCAGCAAGATTGCACCGATTCTGGCCAAATTCCAGCATATTGTGGGCTATGGCGGTTCGATGGGCGGTTATGCAGCGCTGAAATACTCCAAACTGCTCAATATGAGCCGTGCCGTGGCTTTTGTGCCGCAATATTCGATTGATCCGGATGAAGTCACCGATACGCGTTATACCGAGTTTTATCAGGATGATGTCAATCAGGATATGCGCATTCAAAGCGAAGATATTCGTCAGGATGCAGAATATATCGTGGTGTATGACCCGTATTTTGATCTGGACCGTGAGCATTATGAAAAGATCAAAGCGGTGATTCCAGAACTGCATACCCTGCATTTACCGTTTACTGGCCATGAAGCCTTGTCGGTCTTGGCCAGTTCAAGCCTGCTGAATGACTTTATCCGTCATCCGTTTGATGCCCCGTATTTTTACAAGCAGATGCGTGAAGTCAAAAAGAACAACAAGTTTTATTACCGCAATGTGATTGCCAATTTCTTGCCGACGCACAGCAAGGCACTGGGGCGAATCCTGAAACATAATAACCTGCAACTGGATGACCAGTATCTGGATGCCAACCTGAAACAATTGATCACGCGTACCTTGTTAAGTAAAAGACAGGTAACTGAGCAGGATCTGCAAAAGCTGGGGATTAAAGTTAATTTACCGCAGGACAATCGCAACCAGTTACAGGACTATTTTGGCAATTCTCTGGTGTTTAACCTGATCAGCCAGAAACTGGAAAGTTACCCGCAAGCTGCGATTGATCTGAACTATAAATATTTGATTCCGTTGCAGGCTGAAAGCAGTGGTCTGGCCAAAATTGATGTCAATCAGGAACGTTATTTGATCGTAATGAATGACCGTCGTGTCATGCGCCTGATTAAGGATGAAGATGCGCTATCGACCGATATGAGCCCACTGGTCGTCAAAAAATACCCGGACTTTTACGTGCTGAGTTACAAAGACTTGAATGTGCGCAGCAGTGAACATGGCATCTGTAGCTTTGTGGAAAGTCCGGTGCAGGATACGGAAAAATTCCGTGTGGAATAAGTTAGGCTACGCCACCAGCAGATGAGCTGAAACATGAAGCCCATGCAATTGCATGGGCTTTTGTTCTTTTTGGGAATAATGAATTCTGACTTCATCCTGACTGATCAAAGATAAATCGTGGCAGGATGCTCTGAAGCGCTTTGTAAAGTTGATCGTTCAGCGGGTTGCGATGTTTCACTATTTGTTGACGACTGGCTCAGTGGGCGTTGCTCGATAGGTGCCGGCGCTGGATTGGGCTGACCAATAACCGCTTGTTTAGTGTCCTGCCATTTTTGGTTGACGGCTTGTGCCGCTTTTTGGCTGTTTTCCTTGGCGATTGCAGCCTGTTCTGCACTATAGGTTTTGGTATTTTCCCAGACCTGATCGACTTTTGGTTTGACTTTAGCAATGCCTTTTTCAGTTTCTGCACCAATTTTTTCAGCGATGCTTTGGGCTTTTTCCTGAGTCTTGTGGGCGAGCACCTGGAAAATATTCGGATTGTCTCCATAAGGCGGTGGAGTCGGGTTGGATGCTGTGGTTGGAGATTGCGCCCAAAGCGAAGAGGTGGTGAGTAATGTAGAAAGCAACAAGCTGGTTTTCTGGATTTTCATCGTGAAACTTTACTCCTCTAGGGCGCCATTTATATGGTTCTGCAAGGGTGGAATTCTATCTGAAAGCAGACATAAAACTTGAGTCCGAGATGAAACTGCAACAGTTGTTTACATACCGATACGTAACTCAACGCATGATGGGTATTGAGCTGTAGATATAAGATTTTGTAGTAATACTCATCTATTTTTAAGTTCAGAGTTGATTAATAGCATTGGATCAGCTTGTCATAATGGAAATTATTTCTCAGTGCGACAAAATTGGCCTGTTTGCTGGGGTCCTGCAAATCGAAGTGGGTCACTTTACGCGTACCTTCTTGGGTCAAAACATGCGTATTGGCTGAAAGTAGTTGGTTACCTTTAAAAGACCATTGTTCGACGGCCTGACCGGTGCCCAGTTTGCCGGTAAATTCGATGATGCAGGTGTCCTGGTATTTGAGGAGTCTGGCCTGATTGCTCTGTGTTTCTGGCAATACTTGGATGTTCTGGACTTGCTCCAGTAGTTGTGATTTTTGAGGCTGGGTTGGGAGGTGAGTACAGGCGGTGAAAGCGAGGCAATAAAGGCTTAAAAGGAGAGTTTTTTTCAATTTCATTGGATTCTTTCTTGTTGAGTGTTGTTAATTAAGTTTAGCGTAAGGAAGTTAATTTTGTACTAAAATTTACACACAGTACATAATAAGAATATATGGCACATGCGTTGTCATGGTTGTGATGCTAGATTATGATAGTCACGCTCTTTAGCTTTAGGACTTAACAGTCTAGTCGGGTGTTTAGCCAGACTCTAATTTATTGATCAAGCACATTTGAGAACAAAAGTTTAAATTGTTCGCTCATATGTTCGCGAGCTTACATATTCGCAAACAATTGAAACTTTTGCTCTAAAGTAAAGAGTATCTAGCTCAGTGAGGGATACCTCCTGAGCTTTTTAATTAGGATAAGTTATGTCAGAAATTGATGTTACCCGATATTTGATAGAGCATCACAAACATAATTTTCATTCTAAGCAAGAGTTTTTTGCTTTTATTCAGGATGCACCTAAAAAGTATAAAGTTTATACGATACCAAAAAGGACTTCTGGCGAGCGAACTATTGCACAGCCTATCCGTCAATTAAAAGATTGCCAAAGATCAATTGTATCAATTTTTAAGAATATTCTTCCTGTACATGATTGCTGCATGGCTTATATGGAAGGGAGGGATATTAAACAAAATGCTTTAGTACATTCTAATAATATCTTTTTTCTTAAGATGGATTTTATGGATTTTTTTAATTCAATCACACCTAAGCTTTTTTGGGATGCTTGTGAACTTCATGGAATTGAATTTGATTGGTTTGATAAAGAAATTTTAGAAAAAGTTCTATTTTGGAGACAAAGTAAGTATTCAAGAAAACTCATCTTAAGTATAGGTGCGCCAAGTTCGCCATTTATTTCTAATTTTTTAATGTACTCATTTGATGAAGAGTTAAACGAGTATTGTAAGAAAAAAGGAATTACTTATACTCGTTATGCCGATGATTTAACTTTTTCAACAAAAATTGCAGGTAGTCTTTTTAATCTGCCTGACTTTGTGACAAAATTACTATTAAAAAATTATGGTCATAAAATTAGAATTAATCAGTTTAAAACAGTTTTTTCTTCGAAGAAACACAATAGACATATAACAGGCTTAACTATTACAAATGAAAGTTCTATTTCAATTGGTCGAGCTAAAAAACGCTATATTAAACATTTAGTGCATAATTTTATTGAGAAAAAGATAACTCTTGAAGACTTAAATTATTTGAAAGGTTATTTAGGATTTATACAGTATGTAGAACCCACGTTTTTAAACTCATTAGAGTTGAAATATAGTAAAGCTATAATTCAAGAAATTCGAGTAGGAAATTAATATGAGTGCACGTCATTTATTGAATAATGCAAAAAATGGTAATTTTGAAGCAGCAGTTCAAGTATTTCTAAATTATAGAGATGGTGCACAAGATTTTGAGAAGAGTGAAGAGCTTGCTACATTAGCTTTTGATAATGTTATTAAAATCTTAGAGTCTAATTTTTATTTAGATGAGTTGGTTGTTTTAAATTTTAGGCGAATTATAGAATTAAATATAAATTTACATAAAAACTTAACCGTATTTATTGGTGAAAATGGAGCTGGTAAAACAACTTTGTTACATGCTATACAAAAAAACTTATCATGGCTTTCTGCGACGATACTAAAAGAAAATACAAATGGTGAGCGTATTGTAGATGCAGAGATTAATAATCAAGCTAAACAAGAAGGGAAATCTTCTTTTTTAGCTTGTAATTTTAGAATTGGTACAGAGTGTAGATTAGATGGGCATCTTGTACGTGAGCCTTTAGGTATTATTACTGATTTAAAGACTGGAGTGACAGAATATCGTAAATTTGGTAGAAATATACGTGAGTTAATAGCATTTGGTAAGGTCGATTTACCTCTATTTATGTTCTACGATATAAATCGTTTTAAGGAAAATCAATATAAAAAGGACATAAATATTTCTGAGGGTTTATTTTATCAATTAGATGCATATGAAAAGTCCTCAAAATCCAAAATTTCATTTGAAATACTTATTGAATGGTTAATACAGCTCTTGAAGCTATCCAATAGCTTGGTGGTTAGTGAAGATCAAAAAAAGCTTCAATCCAAAATTAATAGTTTAATAGATATTGGAGCAGATGATAAAAATCATCCTTTATATGAGTTTTTTGAAAATCTAGTTTCTAGTTCTAAGTTGTATCCAGTTCAAGAGATTAATACAAAAGCAAAGCGCTCAGTAGAAGTTGTCGAGTTACTATTTAAAAAAATTTACCCTAATTTAATAAAGATACAGCTTGTTAATGATGATGATGGGAAAGATAAAATAGCGCTACAACTAGGAAGTGAGATTATTTTTCTACATCAATTCTCTGATGGTCAAAGAGTACTATTTGGATTAATTGGGGATATAGCTCGTCGTTTAATACAACTTAATGATACATCCAATTCACCTTTAGAAGGTCGAGGAATTGTTCTGATTGATGAAATTGAGCTACATTTACACCCAAATTGGCAGCAAAAAATTATTTTGATTTTAAGAGATTCTTTTCCAAATGTTCAATTTATTATGACTACTCATAGCCCTCATGTTTTATCAACAGTAGATAAAGCTGAAATTAGGGTTATTAAGGATAATTTAGTTGAAAAACCAAATTTTCAAACGAAAGGTGTAATGAGTTCTACTATTTTGAATCAAATTATGGATGCATATTCTGTTCCTGAGGTGCAGGAGTCGAAATGGATAACAGAATATTTATCATTAATTCAAATAGGAGATCATGAGAGTAATAGAGGAGTAGTGCTATTTCAAAAGCTTGTTGATCATTTTGGAGAGGATCACCCACAATTAAGTATTTGTCGTCAACAAAAAAAAATGTATGAATTGAAGAAATTAGCAAACCGTAACTCTAATGAAAAAGCTAAATAGACCAGATACACCAAGGTGTCTTGATCAGTTGAAATTAAACCCTATTGAATGGGGAGATGTTACACTGTTCCAAAAAAATGAAATTTGGATAAAATTAAATGAAATGCAAAATAATTTTTGTGCATTTTGTGAAAAGCAATTAGTAGGTGAAAGTAGACATATAGAACATTTAATTCCCCGTAAAATCTTAAAATTAACTTCATTAAAGCTTTGCTTTGATTGGTCTAATTTATACGGTTCTTGTGAAAATAAACAAAAACATTGTGGTAGATATAAAGATGACGTTATAAAAGATTATGATGTGAAAGATTTAATAAAACCTGATGTTGATGATCCTTCTGACTATTTCATTTTTACTGCTGATGGGAATGTTCTACCTAAAGAAAATTTACAGCAAATTGCTGCTAAAAAAGCTAGTGAGACTATAAGGATTATGAATTTGAATAGTCCAAGTTTAAAAGGACTAAGAACTGTTGCTATTCAAGAAGCAATTGCTGAATATAGTGGTATCTTAGAAATGAAACTTAATTGTCAAGATGATGAACTTTCAATAGAAATTGAATCAGAAATTGAAGCATTGGAGATGAAATATAGTAATACCTCTTTTAGAACATCAGTGATGCAAAATATAAAAAACCCGCTCTAAAGCGGGTTTCTATTTCAATTATTCGTCTTAGTGCTGCAACACCGAAATATCCGCAACGCTAGTAAACAGGCCACGGAGCTGCGCCAATAAACGCAGACGGTTGGCTTTCAGTTCAGCATCCTCTGCCATCACCATCACGCCATCGAAGAAGGCATCAATTGGTGCACGTAGGGCAGCCAATTTAGAAAGTGCTTCGGTATAGTCTTTGGCTGCCAATAACGGTTCAACCACAGGAGTAATTGCCTGAAGTTCTGCAAACAGGGCTTTTTCCGCTGTTTCCACCAAATTAACTTCAACCACCGCGCCTTCAGGTGTTGCTTCTTTTGCCAGGATATTGGCTACACGTTTGTTGGCAGCAGCCAAGGCAGCGGCTTCTGGCAAGTTGCGGAAGTGATTCACCGCATTTACGCGCTTGTCAAAATCCAATGGCGATTTTGGTGACAAGGCTTGAACGGCCTGGATCACATCTACTGCAACGCCTTGGTCTTCATACTTGGCACGGTAACGACCTTCAAGGAATGCCACTGCATCCGCTAAAGTCTTGTAGTGATCTTTCAACACATCGCCATACGCCGCAAGCGCAAGTTTAATGAGTGCTTCAATCGAGACATCCAGATTATTTTCAGTCACCAGACGCAAAATACCAATCGCGGAACGACGTAACGCAAACGGGTCTTTTGAGCCTGTTGGTGCCTGACCGATACCGAAAATACCGGTTAAGGTATCGAGACGGTCGGCAAGCGCAATCGTTGTACCCGTTTTGGTCTTTGGTAATACATCACCGGCGAATTTTGGCAAGTACTGTTCGCCCAAGGCTTCAGCCACTTCATCATTTTCGCCTTCAAGACGTGCGTAATAGGTGCCCGCGATCCCTTGCAGTTCTGGGAACTCACCCACCAGCTCAGAGGTCAAGTCACACTTGGCCAACAGCGCAGCTTTTTCAGCATCGGCAGCCGTTGCACCGGTGATTTTTGCCAGTTCAACCGCCAGTTTGGCGATACGTTCAGATTTGTTCCAAAGCGTACCTAATTGTGCCTGGAACACCATATTGGCCAGTTTAGTTTTGCGTGAAGCCAATGGCTGTTTCTGGTCTTGCAGGAAGAAGAACTCGGCATCCGACAAACGTGGACGAACCACTTTCTCGTTACCTTCGATGATCTGCTGCGGATCTTTCGATTCAATATTCGATACGGTAATGAAGTAAGGCTGTAATTTGCCTTCAGCATTGACCAGACAGAAATACTTCTGGTTGTCCTGCATGCTGGTAATCAAGGCTTCTTGTGGCACAGCCAGGAAGCGTTCCTCGAAGCTGGCACGGAGTGCGACAGGCCATTCAACCAGGCTGGTCACTTCATCACGCAGGTCACTTGGCACAATCGCCGTGGCATTTACTTCATCTGCAAGTGCTTTGACTTGGCCATCAATGATCGCCTGACGTTCTTCAAAATTGGCAATCACATAGGCTTTGCGCAGGGCATCCAAATAAGCATCGGCATTAGCCAAAGTAATGGCTTCTGGCGCATGGAAACGGTGACCATAAGTCACATTTCCGGCTTTGTGGTCCTGAATCGTTGCATCAACGACTTGGTCATCTTTGAGCAATACCACCCATTTCACTGGACGTACAAACTCGGTACGGCTGGCGGCTGAACGCATGCGTTTCGCGATCGGCAGGTTATCCAATGCGTTTTGCAAGATTTGCGGTAGCAATTGATCGAGGTTTTGGCCTTTCACATCTTTCAGATAGCAGACTTTCTCGACTTTACCTGCCTGGAAAGTTGAAACCTGATCAACCGTAATGCCTTGACCACGCATGAAGCCTTCAAGTGCTTTGGTCGGTTTGCCTTCGGCATCATATGCGGCTTGTACGGCAGGACCATCGAAGCGTTTTTGCGTATCGGCTTGCGCCGCATCGACATCGACAATTTTCAGGGCCAAACGGCGGGGTGCTGCATAGGCTTCAATTGTCGCGAAGTTTAAGCCAGCATCTTTTAAGCCTTTTTCCGTTTCTGCTTTTAACGCATCACGTAAGGTTTTCAGGCTTTTTGGAGGCAGTTCTTCACAGCCAAGTTCGAATAAAACAGTATGTTTCGACATTATTTGCTCTCCGCGGCTTTTTCTGCTTGGGCTGCTTCGCTTTCCGCTTGTGCTTTGAGTTGCGCCAAGACTTCATCACGCAAATGGGGTTCTGCCATTGGGAAACCAAGTTCAGCACGCGCCTGTACATAGCTTTGTGCAATTGCGCGTGCCAAGGTACGTACACGCAAGATATAGCGCTGACGTTCAGTCACAGAAATCGCACCACGTGCATCGAGCAGGTTAAAGCTGTGTGAGGCTTTGATCACTTGCTCATAAGCCGGTAGTGGAAGTTTGGCTTCCATTAAACGGTTGGCTTCGGTTTCGTAAAAATCGAACAGTTCAAACAGTTTGTCGACTGGGGCATATTCGAAGTTATAAGTCGATTGTTCCACTTCATTTTGATGGAACACATCGCCATAAGTCACAGTACCAAATTGGCCTTTGGTCCATACCAGGTCATATACGGAATCAACACCTTGCAGATACATGGCCAGACGTTCCAGACCGTAAGTGATCTCGCCAGTCACTGGGTAGCATTCCACACCACCGACTTGCTGGAAGTAGGTGAATTGAGTTACTTCCATACCGTTGAGCCAGACTTCCCAGCCAAGACCCCAGGCACCCAAGGTTGGAGATTCCCAGTTGTCTTCCACGAAACGGATGTCGTGAGTGAGGGTATCAATGCCGATGGCTTTCAGAGAGTCGAGATAAAGCTGCTGGATATTGTCTGGGTTTGGCTTGAGCACCACCTGGAACTGGTAATAATGTTGTAGACGGTTCGGGTTCTCGCCATAGCGGCCATCTTTTGGACGGCGTGAAGGCTGAACGTAAGCGGCATTCCAGGTTTCAGGTCCCAGTGCGCGCAAGAAGGTCGCCGTGTGGAACGTCCCTGCCCCCATTTCCATGTCGTAAGGTTGTAAAACAACGCAGCCTTGTTCGGCCCAGTAATTTTGTAAGGCAAGGATTAAGCCTTGAAATGTATCAATATGAGATATGGCGCGACTCATGGTGCATCCATTAAAAATGAGAAAAAATTGCTGCTAAGTATAGGGAATTTGCTGCGCAATGACAAAGTTTTCCGCATATTATGTCGGGTGAAAAAGCAGCGGGTTTGCTGCGCTGAGACAGAAATTTTGTACCGCAGGACATAACAGAAATATCAATATATAAAAGATATAAAACAAATATACCTTATAAAAACTTGTCTTTATACTGAACAGCACATTTTCAAGTTGTGAAGAGGGGTTGGAACAGCATGCTTGCAGCACCGTGGCAATGGCTAAGCCGTCTGAAACCGGATTTTAAGATTTTGCCGCTGAAAGAACGGTTATTGTGTGGCGTTGGTGCACTGCTCGGGTTGGCAATTTCTTCCCTGATCAGTTGGTATGCGTTGGGCGGGATCAATGTCTGGTATATTGCGCCGATGGGAGCATCTTCCGTTTTACTGTTTGCCGTGCCGAGCAGTCCGTTGGCGCAACCCTGGAATGTGGTGATCGGCAATACGTTGGCGGGAATTCTCGGTGTCAGCTGTGCCTTGTGGTTGCCTGATCTGACCGCTGCCTTTAGTGTGGCAGTCGGGTTGGCGATTTTCCTCATGTTAAGCACGGATTCTTTGCATCCACCCAGTGGGGCGGTGGCAATTACCGCGGTTTTAGGTGGTGATACGGTGCATGCCTTGGGCTATCACTTTGTTTTCTATCCGGTGCTGCTCAACTCGGTTTTACTGTTGCTGTTTGCGATTGCTTTTAATCGGTTGCTGGGCAAGCATTATCCGAACATAAAGCAGCTAAACCCGCGTTCGGCTGACCCGACTCCAACGCAGAAAGTCACCATTCAGCCGCAAGATATTCAGCGTGTTTTTGAAGAACATACCGAATTGCTGGATATTAGCCAGTACGATTTAGAAAAAATTATTCTGGAAGCACAGGAACATGCCAATGAGCGTTTGGATTTGGATTGGGTGTGCCGGGATATCATGAGCCGCGATGTAATTACGTTGCATCCCGAGGATGATATTCAGCAAGCCTTGGTCAAGTTTAAACAGGTCAATTTGATGAGTTTGCCGGTGATCAATGCGAAAAATGAGCTGGTCGGAACTTTGGCACTGTATGAAATTGTTGAGTGGTTTAAACGCGCAACCGATCTGCGCGCTTCTTGGGAGCATCAGGTTCGGCACATCATGAACCGTCAGGTGGTGACGGTACAACCGCAGCAGTCAATTCATGATTTGGTGCCTTATTTTGTCGAAAGGTCATTCAATTATATTCCGGTGGTCGAGCAGCGCCAGTTGGTCGGCATCATCAGCCGTTCGGACATGATTGCGGCCTTACAGCAAATTTTAAAGCAGCAAAAAAATCAATAAATATTCAAATAAAAAAAGCTACGACTGCCTTAGGGAAACAGTCATAGCGACCAAAACAATTCAGCCACTACCCCTAGCGTTTGATCTGCTGATCATCCTGAATGGTACGGATGGGCGGCTGATAAGTTGCATGCGGTAGGTCGAAGGCAACCGGTCGTTTGGGAATCAGTAGCCATAACACCAGATAGACCAAAATTCCGGGAAAAGCCGCGCTCATCAGTGAAACCAGAACAAAAATAATGCGTAGCAGATTGGCATTCCAGCCGAAACGTTCTGCAATACCACCCATCACACCTGCAATCATGTTGTGTCGGTTTGAGCGATATAAACCGGACGTGGTCATTGCAATCTCCTTAAAAGTTGAATTCGCTACAACAGAATATGATTCAAAAACTCATCCCTTTCTTAAAAAAGATGGGGTTCAAGGCGGATTTTTAAAGTGCGTGGTTCTGTAAAAATGGTTAATTTGTGTAACTTATTAGGGCGATTCAGAATATAAAAAGATAGAATGTGGATGGTTTTAATATGGCTTAAGTCAAGCCAATAGATACAAAAGCATACGAAAACATTTCACATAAAAATTTAATATGAAATGCCAAAAGTTGAATATAAAAGTGCGTGTAAAATTTTCAGCGTTTTGAATGGTTGTTGCAGCTGAACGGGGTTATTTATGTGGGTAATGAAGCAAAGTGCATGTGCAGTGACAATCCTGTTGTGTTCTGGGCTGGGACTGGGTTTAAGTGCCTGTGACAGTCAACAGCCTCCGCATGAGCAATTAATGTCGAATGAGATTCCCGACGCATCTGCTCAAGCGCCACAATCCACCTCCTCCCATGAAACGATCGAAGGTCGAAAATTAACGGATGTAGCTGGACAGGCAACCTTACCCAAACAAAATCTCTCTAATCGTGTAGTCACAGATCAGCTGAATGCTTATGAACTGCAGTTTGTCGGGCGTTATCATACCGAGATGGCTTGTGAAGATAGTTTTGTCGATTGTAAGCAGGGGAATGCCGAATATATTTTGAACCTGCTACCGGATGGGACGGCGCATCGTATAGTGATGCATTATGGCAAGGTTTATAGTGAAAATGACGCCCAACAGAAACATCGCTATTATCGGGTGGCGACCTGGGAAGTCAACCGCGCTGAACAAGAACTGGTGGTTTACCCGCAAGACGGAAATCCGATTTATTATGATATTCAAAGTCGTGATCGTTTGGTGATGAATCTGACCAAGATTAGGTCAGCTGCCCGAGCACATCCTCAGAATGTTTCGGAACGGCCATTGTTCATTCCTTCAAAAGCCTATGTCTTGCTCAAGGATGTTGACGAAGCGACTAGCTAGCGCTAGCAGTTGAAGAGACCATAAAAAGTAAGGACAATAAAAACGTAAATTTTTTATCTGATTCTGACGACACAACATGACTAAGGAATCAAAGTAAAAAAGCAAAGGATGGATGGAGTGTTATTTTTCTTGCAGAATTATAGCCGTATTTAATTTTTAGGCATAAAAAAAACCTCTCAGAATTTGAGAGGTTTTTTTAGAATCTTGGTGGGTCGTCCGCGACTCGAACGCGGGACCAACGGATTAAAAGTCCGCTGCTCTACCAACTGAGCTAACGACCCAAAGGGGATCAAAATAAGTGGTGGGTCGTCCGCGACTCGAACGCGGGACCAACGGATTAAAAGTCCGCTGCTCTACCAACTGAGCTAACGACCCATCTCGTTTTGATGAAGCGTATTCTAGCAAGATCTTCAGCTAACACAAGCGAAAATTAAAAAACATTCGCCTGACTGTTTATAAAAAACACGATTTTCTCTTGTTCAGCTAAAAAACCGGCTAAAAACGGTATTGATAGGCCTGGATATTCTGGAAAATTTCAGGTGTCAGGTCACAATACGCAGGTTGACCCGGCAAAAGTACCAGTAAACGTTCGGTGGTTTGTGCTGGATCAAAGCCTTGTTGCTTCAGTGTGTTTTTTTGGTACTTAAAGGTGCTGGTGGTTTCCGCCTGTTCCTGAATACGCAAAAAAACCGGTACAGCATAATTCGGCAGCTGCTGTTTAAAGGATCGGACCAGATCTGCCAAATCTTGCTCGGTCAGATGCGAACCTTCGTTGAGGGTCAGTGCTGCCATGCCGGCACGTCCATTGGTATGCGGAATTTCCACGCCATACACCACAGCTTCGGCAATTTTTGCCTGTTCACTCAGGATATTTTCTACTTCAGTGGTAGAGACATTTTCACCTTTCCAGCGGAACGTGTCGCCTAAACGGTCGATAAACTGGGCATGCCGAAAGCCGATATTGCGCACCAGATCGCCCGTGTTGAAATAAGCATCTCCCGATTTAAAGACATCTTTGAGAATGACGGTTTTATTTTTTTCCGGATCGGTATAGCCATCAAATGGTGAACGGCGGGTAATCTTGCCGACCAGTAAGCCGATCTCGCCCGTTTTTACTTTTTGGCAGTGGCCTTGGGAATCACGTAGCGGTTCATTTTGCTCTTTGTCAAAGGCAATAATCGCGTAGGGTGTTGGGGAAAAACCGACGGTATTATCAAAGTTGAAGACATTGCTGAATCCGACATTGCCTTCACTTGACGCATACAGTTCCAGAATTTCTTCGATCCCGAAGCGCTGTTTGAACTTGTTCCAGATATTCGGGCGCATGCCATTGCCAATCATTTTGGTGACGCGGTGACCACGGTCGAGCTCAGAAGCTGGTGCATCCATCAGATAACGGCAGAGTTCACCGACATAACCAATGGCAGAGGCATCAAATTTTTTCACATCTTTCCAGAAAGATGATGTGGAATATTTGCGGCGTAAGGCCAGCGTAGCACTCCCGGCAATGACACCGCACCAGCACACCACAATGCCCGTGGCGTGGTAGAGTGGGAGGGTCACATACATGACATCATTCGGCTTGAGATCTAAGACATGACCATAAGTGCCATAGGCCAGCGCCCAGCGGCTATGGGTGAAAATGACGGCTTTAGGCAAACCGGTGGTGCCGGACGTATAGATGTAAAACAGGCCATCTTTGCCTTGCACATGCCGGGTGGTTGCGACATTGAATTTAGGAAAATACTCGGTAATTTTGGCCAGATTGAGATAGTTCTGGGGTGCGATTCCGGCATCCTGCTGGGTGGCCTGATCGGCAAACCAGTAAAAACGGTTCGCAGTAACCTGCAGTTCAGCACGGATTTCATCCACTGCAGCACGGACTTCCTCGCCGACAATCAGGGCACTCGGTTGGACCAGATTGATGCTATGAATGAGGACCTTGCCGGTCTGAGAGGTATTGACCAGTGCGATGGTGACCCCGATTTTGGCCAGCGCGATGACAGTGGCCACCAGTTCCGGCCGGTTCTCCAGCATCACGGCAATCACATCGCCCTTTTTGATCCCGATGGAAAGATAATAATGGGCGATCTGGTTAGCCCAACCATTCAATTGCTGATAGCTATAACGCTGCTCTTCAAATAATAATGCATTACCATTCGGATTGCGTTGCACGGCTTTTTCAAAGGCGATACCCAACCCTGCAGGGCTGTTGGCAGTACGTAAATAGGCCTGTTTCAGGCCAGAAACCAGGTGGGGTAATTTGCTGATCAGTTTTGGTAAGCGTGTGACAACATCCCCAAGCTGAATGATGTCGTTCTGGGCGGGTTGGTTCATAAGCATCCTATTTTGTTTTTGATCATTCAATGGGGATGGAGGGTGGATAAGATGAAAATACATCATTTTCTCTTATCTTTTTAATGGTTGTGTTCTAGTGCAATCAACCTAATTGGCCATCAAAACAGAAAAAACCTAGTCACCGTAATGACTAGGTTTTTGTATTTTGACTAACAAGCAGAAATTACTCGGTTGCAGGGCTGGCCTTTTTCGGTGGACGTCCACGCGGGCGGCGCGGGCGAACCGGTTTATCCTTTTCTTCGGCAGTTGCTTCAGCTTCATCAGCAGTCGCTGCTTCGTCTGCTGCCTCTAAAATGACCAATTGAGCTGCCGCTGTTTCAGTTACAGCTTCTGCTGCCTGTTCAGTTGGCACTTCTTCCACAGTTGTTTCAGCTGCGTTTTCCGTTTCTGCAATGACAGTATCCGTTGCTGCTGATTCTGTTGCGGCTGTTTCTTCTGCAGTCACTGTTTCAACCATTGCAGCAGTCGCAGGATCTGCAGGGTGTTCAGCTGTTTCCACTGCGGATTCAACTTCTACTTCAGCAACTGGTTCTGACTTTGGCACTTCAGGCTGAGCTGCCTGTTTCGCCTGCTCTAGTGCCTGTTCGGCCGCAAGTTTGGCCAGACGACGACGCTCACGCGGGTCATTGGCAACGCGGACAACCGGAGCTTGCGGTGTTAAAGCCAACACCGGTGCTGGCTCTGCTTCTGCAGCTACTTTGCTTGGTAACTCGACATCACGTGTTACCGGCTTTTTTTCTTGCACGACAGGGGCTTCCTGTTGTACCAGGCTGCTAGCGTATTGCTCGGTAAATTTCACCAAGGCACGGTTGAAGGTAGGAACCAAGCCGAACTGCTCGATCAGCACTTTACAATCTTCGCCATATACGTGGCGGATCAGACTGCCAATGGTGTACTGCGCCAATGCAGGCACTTGTGAAGGGTTTAACTTCGGTGCTTGCGGTTGTGCGCGTTGTGCCTCACGTTGCTGGCGACGGCGCATACGCGGATCGTTGCTGGCGCGTTTAGGCTGCTGATGTACAGGTGTAGGTTCTGCGGCAACTACAGGAGCTGCGCTTTCCACCACAGCAGCTGGTGCTGGCTCGGTCACAGTTTCTGCTACAGCAACTGGGGTTTCAACTACGATTGGCGCAGTGATTTCAGCCGGGTTGACTGCAATGATTTCGCTTTTCGCCTGATCGACATTCACCACCAAGGCGGTAGGCAAGTGTTCATCACGTGGCACTTCAACAAGATTAACTTTGACTTGCTGCGTATCGACCACAACCGGTGCCGCAGCCGCTGGCTGCTCATTCAGCACGCTTTGATCACGGTGACGGTTTGGTCGTTGTGGGCGTTGCTGGTTGTTGCGGTCACGACGTTGTACAGGTACTTCAGCATTTTGCTGTGTTTCTGCGCCTTGCTCTTGTGGCTGTTGGCGTCTTTGCTGACGCTTGTGCTCGCGGCTTTCCTGACGCGACTGCTGTACGACTTCTTCATGGACCTGATGAGCAGATTCTTGTACAACATTTTCGCGTGGTTCGCGGTTTTTGTTGTCGCGGTTGCTACGTTTCTTGTTGTGACGCTGTTGTGGGCGTTCTTCTTTTTCAACAGTTTCACGAGCTTCCTGTTTTACCGCGACAGGTGTAGAGGACAGGTAAGCATTGCTGCTGGTTACGGCAGTGCTGACCGCAACTTCTGCTGCCGAGTTGATTTGACCGAACTGGCCGCGGCTGACTGCACCACTATTGACCATCTGTTCAATCGCGGCCGCAGCATTGGTTGCAGTACGTGCCTGGTCAACAGTATGTGCCTGTTTTTGTACAAACAGGTTTTCTAACCACGCACATGGGCTGGCTGATTTTTCTGCCACTGGCGCAGCGGCAATTGCAGGCGCAGCTGGCGCTTGGCTTTTCTTCTCGCCATTTCTTCTGGATGGTGCCGCTTGAACCGGAGCAGGAACTGTTTCTGCATCTTCTAGGTGCCATTCAGATGACTCGTAACCGAGTTCTTTTTCACTTGAACGGGTGGCTTCAGTACGTTCGTAGCTGGTTGGCGCAAAACCTTCTGGATTGTAGGAAATCTCGTAATGCGGCGTTTCCAAGTGTGGGTGCGGCAATACGGTTACACGCACTTTCGAGGTTTGTTCCAGATAGACCAGGCTATGACGTTTTTCATTCAATAAGAACGCAGCGATTTCCACTGGAACTTCAACTTGTACTTCACCATGACGTTCACGCAGTGCGATTTCTTCCACCTTACGCATGATCGAAAGGGAAAGGGAACGCAAGTCGCGCACCATACCGGTACCATGACAGCGTGGGCAGACATAACCTGTCGCTTCTTCGAGAGATGGACGCAGACGCTGGCGGCTCATTTCCATCAAGCCAAAACGTGACAATTGGCCAAATTGGATGCGTGCACGGTCGCTTTGCGTTGCTTCGCGCAGTTTTGCCTCAACCATACGCTGGTTACGGTCTTTGGTCATGTCAATAAAGTCGATGACCACCAAACCACCGATATCACGCAAACGTAATTGGCGTGCGATTTCTTCCGCTGCTTCTAGGTTGGTTGAAAGCGCAGTTTCTTCGACGTCATGACCGCGGGTCGATTTTGCCGAGTTGATGTCGATCGAAACTAAGGCTTCGGTCTGGTCGATCACGATCGAACCGCCAGAAGGCAATTTCACTTCACGTTCATAAGCGGTCTGGATTTGGCTTTCAATGCCGAAATGTGCAAACAACGGCTCATTTAATGTGTAGGTTTTTAGCTTGTCGAGCTGGCGTGGCATCACCGCTTTAACGAAATTGTAGGCTTCATTGTAGGCCTGTTCCGAGTCAATCAGGATTTCAGCGACATCGTCACGCAAATAGTCGCGGATGGCACGGGTAACAACACCCGCTTCCTGATGGACTAGCATTGGTGATGGGCCAGAACTTGCTGTGTTTTGGATTTGTGCCCAAAGATCTAACAAGTGTTGCAAGTCCAGCTGTAATTCTTCTTGCGAACGGCCAATACCGGCAGTACGCACGATCACGCTCATACCGCGTGGCACATTCAGTGAAGCCAGCATTTCTTTCAGTTCTTCACGTACAGAACCGGAAATCTGACGGCTGATTCCGCCACCTTTCGGATTGTTTGGCATCAGAACCAAATAACGGCCAGCGAGTGAAATAAAAGTGGAAAGTGCAGCACCTTTGTTGCCACGTTCCTCTTTCTCTACCTGAACCAAAAGCTCGGTGCCTTCAGTGATCAGCTCACGGATATTGGAGGTTTGGCGCGGATCGGCCTGAAAGTAAGAATTGGCGATTTCGCGCATGGACAAAAAGCCCTGGCGGTTGGCACCATATTCTACAAACACGGCTTCCAAAGAGGGCTCTACACGGGTCACATGACCTTTGTAGATATTGGATTTCTTTTGCTCACGTGTACGATTTTCGAGGTCGAAATCGTAAAGACGATGGCCAGTGATGAGGGCAACGCGTACTTCTTCAGCATGTGTCGCATTGATCAACATACGTTTCATGGGTGTAACACCTAATAGTGACCCACATCAACAAGGCGCGAAACATTGCGCAGCGGACATCGAGCATAGTCAATCAATGCTCAGATCACCAATAAACCGGGTGTTTTCTGAGCTTCTGTAGCGGCCGGAGCCAGCGGTTTTGATGCTCGTCGTGCTGCTTGGCAATATGCTTTAATCTTTAAACGATTAAAGTCTCCTGAATGATTCACTGGCAGACTGGCGGTGTATTGGATGGAGTGTTTTCCCTGTCACATCGCTTGAAGATCCTGCTTGAGAGGTCTCGATACGGAATGATCATCGTATCATTGCTTGAGAGGTGCAGTTCCAAATACATCAACGCTTTAGCCTGAATACGAACTCAGGGTGCGACTTGTCTGATGTGTATCAGTTTACGTTTAAAAAGCCAACGCAACGTTGGCGACATATTTTTTTAAACAAACTGATCTCTGTGCAAAAGCACAATTAAACGCAACAGTTTGTCATTTTGCCGATATAATAAGCCTTCGGCGTCGGCATAATCCTTGGGGACCTTTCCGTGTTGGGGTGAAGCGCAACTGCGTGTTTGATTTCAATAAATATCGAAATCAACGTCATTTCGTTCACTTACGGCGGTATCCGTGCGCTGACTATATCAAACCTTGCATCATCTGCCTATGGGCTAAGCTTATGTTTCTTGTGAAACGAATAGCCTAAATGATCAATATTTAATCAAATTTCGTGTTTTTTAGGTCGAATTAACTGTATGAATTCTACGCAACAATGGCAAAGTGTCACTTGGTTTGAAGTGGATGAGCATCAAGTGGGTCAGCGCATTGATAATTTTCTGTTTAGTCGTTTAAAAGGTGTGCCGAAAAGCCGGATTTATCGTCTGATTCGTGAAGGTCAGGTGCGTGTCAATAAAAAGCGCATCAAGGCAGAAACCAAGCTGGCGATTGGCGATCAGATCCGGGTCGCACCGATCCGCTATGAGCCAAAAGATGAAACTGCGGCACCGGTGTCAGATAAAGTGGCACAAGGTTTGTTGTCGCGCGTGGTGTATGAAGATGAAGGCCTGATGGTGGTCAACAAGCCTTCCGGGATTGCTGTGCATGGCGGTAGTGGCGTGGCTTATGGTCTGATTGAAGGTTTGCGTGCGGCAACCGGGAAGAAATACCTGGAGCTGATTCACCGTATTGACCGGGATACTTCCGGTTTGGTGATGATCAGTAAAAAACGCAGTACCCTGAAACATCTGCAAGATTTACTGCGTGAACACAAGATTAAAAAAACCTATGCCGCGATTGTGAAAGGACAGGTCAGCCTAGATCAGCAGTTGATTGATGCACCTTTGCACCGCTATGAATTGGCCAATGGTGAGCGTCGCGTTCGCGTATCGAAAGAAGGTAAAGACAGCAAGACCCAGTGGAATGTGGCAGAGCGTTTTATGCACGCTACATTAGTTTACGCATCACCGCTTTCCGGTCGTACCCATCAAATCCGTGTGCATGGTTTAAGTATTGGTCATCCTTTGGTGGGTGATGATAAATACGGTCATCAGACTGAATATAAAGGTCCTGCACCACGTCGCTTATGTCTGCATGCGATGCGTCTGGATATTCCGGGTTATGCGCCGATTGAAGCGCCTTTACCTGAAGATATGCAAAGTCTAGTCGCCCAACTGCGAGCACAATCGAAATGAGTCAAAATGTAGAATTGGTGGTATTTGATTGGGATGGCACATTGTTTGATTCGGTAGGTCAGATTGTGGCCAGTTTGCAATATGCAGCGCAGCAGTTTGAGCAACCGCTAACCGATGAGGCGGCAAAAAGCATTATCGGTTTGGGCTTGCCAGAAGTGATGCAGATCCTGTTTCCACAAGTACCACACTTGCAGCAGGAGATTTTGCAAGTGTATGCCGATCACTATGTGGCTAACTCAAAATCCGATGCCTGGTTTGAAGGGGTTGCTGAATTGCTATATGGCCTGAAAGAGCAGGGGCTGAAACTGGCAGTAGCTACGGGCAAAAGCCGTAAAGGGCTGGATCGTGTGCTGAGCCAGACCAACAGTCATGACTTGTTCGACATTACCCGTGCCGCCAGTGAAACCCGATCCAAGCCGCATCCACTGATGCTGCAAGAAATTTTGCAGTACACCGGTCTGCACAGTGCCCAAGCCATCATGGTCGGGGATACTTCTTATGATCTGGAAATGGCTCAAGCGATAGCCATGCCACGGATTGGGGTCAGTTATGGCGTGCATAGCCGGGAGGTGTTACAGCAATTCGCTCCGATTGCGATTGTGGATGATGTCCCGGCGTTACAGCAGCAGTTATTTCAATCCGTTACCAGTTTAGCTTTGGCGGAGTAAAACGATTCAGCAATATCCCCTTGATGGAAAATCATCGTGAGTTATAAACTTTTTGGGTGATCTGGCGAGCGCTGGATCATTTCTCTATTTCCCTTCAGTAAAATAGATCCGTGTCGTCTTTTGGTCTTAGGTGCTTTAAATTAAAGCCTTTGACAGTGAGTGACCTGTCATGATCTAAATATGAGATACTGGCTAAATGCTTCTGGTTGTTTGATTTTGAGTCAAAATGCGCCAGAGAATTTATAGGTATTAGCTATTGTAAAAAATAAAATAAGTATTGGCATTCAAGGCCGGTTTTTTTCATCCTTAATCAGTTTATATAGATACACGTTTCCCCACGATGGTCCGGTGCAGTATAGCTGTGCAGGTGGATCCAATCTGTCAGATCTTTTCTTGATGCTCTAGTGTAATCATGTCGCCATCTGGAACGGTATACGCTCGTTTTTTGCAGTTTAAGGAAACATTGATGTCGAATTCTGCTGTTGTTGAGTCAGTTGCTCAAGCCCTACGGGATGCTGAATTATCACAAACTGCGATTGCTCCAATCCGCCCGCAATTGGGTGGTGAAGGCGCAGATGTGGATATTGCTTACGCGGTTCAGGAAATCAATACCCAGCGCGCGCTGGCTGAAGGCCGTCGCCTGGTGGGTCGCAAAATTGGTCTGACTTCTAAAGTGGTTCAGGCGCAATTGGGTGTGGATCAACCGGACTTTGGCATGTTGTTTGCCGACATGGCCTATGGTGATGGAGAAGCCATTCCTGCCGGTTTATTGATTCAACCGAAAGTTGAAGCTGAAATCGCCCTGGTGATCAAATCAGATCTGACCAAAGACAAACATACTTATGCCGACATTATCAGCGCGACCGATTATGCGTTGCCAGCGATTGAAGTTGTGGATAGCCGGATTGAGAACTGGAAAATCAGCTTGATCGATACCGTGGCTGATAATGCATCAAGTGCTGCCTTTGTTTTAGGTTCACGTCCAGTAAAACTGGAAAACCTGGATCTGGTGAACTGCAAAATGGTCATGACCCGTGGTGAAGAAGTAGTTTCACAAGGTGTCGGCAAAGCCTGCTTGGCCAATCCATTGAATGCAGCTATTTGGCTGGCAGATGAAATGGTACGCCGTGGCCGTCCATTGTTGGCGGGTGACATTATTTTGACCGGTGCGCTTGGCCCAATGGTGGTGGCGCAACCGGGTGACGAATTCAAAGTGGAAATTGAAGGCTTTGGTTCTGTTGTTGCTGCTTTTGCTGCGGAATAAGTCTGAATTTTACCAGAACGCTTTTAAGAGAATTGTTCATGAAAAAGATTAAATGTGCATTGATCGGACCGGGTAATATCGGTACAGACTTGCTGTATAAATTGCAACGTAGCGAGTTCTTGGAACCGGTTTGGATGGTGGGGATTGACCCAACTTCAGAAGGTTTGGCGCGTGCAGCGAAAATGGGCCTCAAAACCACAGCAGAAGGTGTGGATGGTTTATTGCCACACGTGATTGCTGATGACATCAAGATTGCATTTGATGCAACTTCTGCTTACGTTCATGCAGAAAACAGCCGCAAACTAAATGAGTTGGGCGTACAAATGATCGACTTGACGCCTGCAGCGATTGGTCCTTTCTGTGTGCCGCCAGTCAACCTTGAAGCGTTGCTTGAAGCGGGTGATTTGCCAAACGTGAACATGGTGACATGTGGCGGTCAGGCAACCATTCCAATGGTCGCTGCGATTTCACGTGTACAACCGGTGAATTACGGCGAAATCATCGCGACCGTATCGACCAAATCAGTGGGTCCGGGTACGCGTAAAAACATCGATGAATTTACCCGTACCACTGCAGGCGCGATCGAGAAAGTGGGTGGCGCTAAACAGGGTAAAGCCATCATCATCATTAACCCGGCTGAGCCACCATTGATCATGCGTGACACCGTACACTGCCTAGTGGAAGGTGAGCCGGATCAGGCTGCGATCATTGCGTCTGTAGATGCCATGATCAAAGAAGTACAGAAATATGTACCGGGTTACAAACTGGTGAATGGTCCAGTCTTTGATGGCAACCGCGTCTCAATCTTCCTTGAAGTGGAAGGTTTAGGGGACTTCCTGCCGAAATATGCCGGTAACCTGGACATCATGACCGCAGCTGCTGCACGTACCGCAGAAATGTTTGCAGAACGTTTACTCGAAACCGCTGAAGCTTAAAAGGAATACCACATGTCTAAGATTATTATTAATGATATGACCTTGCGTGATGGTATGCATCCAATGCGCCATCAAACCACACCAGAGCAAATGGTTGCGATTGCAACTGCACTGGATGATGCCGGTGTTCCTTTAATTGAAGTGACCCATGGTGACGGTCTGGGCGGTAATTCAGTGAATTATGGTTTCGCTGCCGCTACTGATGAAGAATACCTGAAAGCAGTGATTCCAAACCTGAAACAAGCTAAAGTTTCTGCATTGTTATTGCCGGGTATTGGAACTGTTGATCATCTGAAAATGGCTCATGATGTGGGTGTCGCGACGATTCGTGTGGCAACCCATTCAACGGAAGCCGATGTTTCTGAACAGCACATTACCGCTGCACGTAAACTCGGTATGGATACCGTGGGCTTCCTGATGATGGCGCACATGGCTTCCCCAGAGAAACTACTCGAAGAAGCACAAAAAATGGTGTCTTACGGTGCAAACTGTATCTATGTGACGGATTCAGCGGGGTACATGTTGCCGCAGGACGTTACCGATCGTGTGGGTATTTTGCGTGCAAACTTGCCTGCTGAAGTGGAAATTGGTTTCCATGGTCACCATAACTTGGGTATGGGCGTTGCCAACTCTGTTTCGGCTGTGACTGCGGGTGCTACACGTGTCGATTTGGCTTCTGCCGGTTTGGGTGCAGGTGCAGGCAATACACCACTTGAATTGTTCGTTGCGGTTGCCAATCGTATGCAGATTGAAACAGGTGTGGACTTGTTCAAGGTTCAGGACGTGGCTGAAGACCTGATCATCCCAATGATGACACATCAGATTCGTGCCGACCGTGATGCAGCGACATTAGGTTATGCGGGTGTGTATTCTTCATTCCTGTTATTCGCTAAACGTGCTGAAGCCAAATATGGCGTATCTGCGCGTGAAATCCTGATGGAATTGGGTCGCCGTGGTACAGTTGGCGGTCAGGAAGACATGATTGAAGACTTGGCTTTAACCATGGCGAAAGCTAAAGAATTGCAAGCCTGATCTAAGCGCAAGCCTAATCTAAGTGCAAGCGATCTGATAAAAAGCACTCCTGAAAAAGGGGTGCTTTTTTATTTGAATTACGATTTTTTTATTTAAAT
Source organism: Moraxellaceae bacterium (assembly GCA_029267635.1). Lineage (GTDB taxonomy): Bacteria > Pseudomonadota > Gammaproteobacteria > Pseudomonadales > Moraxellaceae > Acinetobacter. Next base: position 231,287 of record JAJUIK010000001.1, read on the forward strand.
TGAGTGACTTAATTAGTAGTTTTTTTTTATAACGAAGCTAAGTTCTGGCTATTAAAGCTTAAAATTTGATTTAAACCTAAAAACGCTTAATAGATGTCATAAAATGTGAGAAATATGGTGATTTTTATAAAAATTAAAATTAAACAGGATGTTATAAATAATTTTTTAAAAAAATAAAAAAAACCTTATTGTTAAAAACACTTAAAAATACTTCATAAAAAGAAAATCAGAGCTTCTCACTGGGGAATTGGCCAAATCTTCAGACTGTGGTCGGATTTTTTCAAGGACTTGAGTTGCGCATCATGTCGTCCTGTATTGTTTTAATTATTAGGGAATTTAGCGATGCGTCGTCACTCATTATGGATAGCAATGGTTTGCACTTCAGCTACGTTGGCAACAGCGGCTCATGCGGACTTCGTGAAAGACAGCAATGTGCAGTTAAAATTTAAGAATTTTTATTTAGACCGTCAGTACGATGATGCGCCACAACGTAACTGGGGAAGCTGGTCGCAAGCGGTCACTTTGGATGCTAAATCGGGTTATGCAGAGATTGGCGATACGGATATTCAGGTGGGTGCAGATCTTTTGGTTCAGCATGCCTTTAAACTCAATGGTCGTGATAAGAACCCAGATTGGGTCTTGCCACATGATGGTAAAGAATCAAAAGACAACTTTGGTAAAGTCGGCGCGACCTTAAAAGCCAAAGTATCGCAAACTGAATTGAAAGTGGGTGAATTACTACCAATATCGCCTGTGCTGGTATTCGATCCATCACGTCAACTGCTCACCACCTATAGCGGTGCATGGCTTGAATCTAAAGAGATTAAAGATACCAAGCTGACTTTGGCATATATCGATGGCATCAATAACCGTTACGATAACCAGTTCCGTGATTTAACTAAATTTAACCCAAGTCAAAAACAGTTCGATAATGGCAAGACAGCGGATGGTATGTATATTGCTGGCATTGATCATCAATTTACCCCTGAAATTGCTGGCAGTTACTGGTATGCGGATCTAAAAGACATCTATCAGCAGCATTATGTGGGTGCAAGTTATAAAGCGAAGCTCAGCGAGAAAGCGAAACTTGATAGCCATATTCGTTACTTTGATAACTCAGAATCAGGTGACAAATTGTATGGTGTTATTGATAACCAAGCCTTATCTGCAGGTGTAAAACTTAACCATGGTTCACATACTTTGGGTCTTGGCTATCAACAAATGTTTGGTGATACGAGTTTCCCAACTATTGGTGGATGGGTACCGCAGCCTTACTTGGTCAACTGGGGTGTAGCCACCTTTACCAATGCCAAAGAAAAATCATGGGGCTTTACTTATGGTTATGATTTCTCTGGATTGGGTGCAAAAGGCTTAAATGCGACTGCAGTCTATTTTACTGGATATGATGCACAAGTTGCAGGTAAGACAAATCAAGAGTCTAATGAGTTGAATGTAATTGTAAATTACACGGTACCAGAAGGTAAATTGAAAGGTTTAGGTGTGCAGGGTATGTATATTGATGCCAACTATGATTGGACCTCTGATTTGAAAGAATATCGTGTAGCCACTACCTATACTTATAAATTCTAATTCTAAATGTTGTGAAAAGGGCGGTCTTGATGACCGCTCTTTTTATTTACAATACAGCTTCATAAAACTCAAAGGGGATAAAGTGGTTTTATTTAAAATAAATCATTATAAAACAATAGCTTGAATTATCGTTTTTTTATTTAAAATCATCGTAATTTTGTATCAGTTTGCGGCTCCTGAACGGTTAATATGAGCATGCATAAAAGTCGATTTATTCAATATTGGCCGGATAAAAGCCCCGATTTTGCTGGGCTTTGAAGGCAGCATACGCTGTACGAGGAGCAAGTATGAGCACAGTTCAGATCCCTGACTATATAACGGATTCTTTTTTTGGTTTGGAAGACAAATGGCTTGAAACTGCAGAAGGCGAATTGACCCATTACCATGAAATTGGTGAAGGTACCCCAATTCTATTCTTGCATGGTTCAGGTACAGGTGTATCTGCAGCGGCAAACTGGTGGCTCAACCTACCACAAATTGGTGAGCAGGCACGTTGTATCGCGATTGATTCGATTGGTTATGGCCAGACTGTGGTTGCTCCAGGGACACAATATGGTATTCGTGCCTGGGTAGACCATGCGATCCGTGTATTGGATGCTTTGAACATTGAAAAAACCTGGCTGGTCGGTAATTCACTTGGTGGCTGGTTGGCATTCCAGTTGGCATTGGATTATCCAGAGCGTGTTTTGGGTATTGTCTCTATGGGTACCGGTGGTGCGAAGCAAACTGCGGCATTGAAAGCGCATGCAAACCCAGAGTTGACACTTGAAGGTATCAAGAAGACCCTTTCTATGTTTGTAGTCAACAAAGATCTGGTGACTGATGAATTGGTCAAAGTGCGTTTTGAAGCGGCAAAAAATGACTATGCATCTGATCGCTTGATGGAAGTGGTGGGTGCGCGTGACCGTGACCGTTTTGAGTTCCCGTTAGACTTCGAGAAAATGAAAGACATCACCGTACCTGTGCTATTGATTCATGGTGTACAGGATGTGGTGATTCCAGTATCGCGTACGTGGGATATCTTGAATACGGTTCCACATGCGGATGCGCACATTTTCAGCCAGTGTGGTCACTGGTCGCAGGTTGAAAAAGCAGACGAATTTAACACCGTGATTAAAGAGTATTTAAAAGCACGTGGCGTTGCTTAAACACGTGTTTTAAGACTTAAAAGGATGGCTTCGGTCATCCTTTTTTTATATAGATCATCCCGGGCGAATGAATGCCGGATAGGCTATAGTGAGTTCGTTTGATTTATTCAGAAAATGATGATGTGGCCTAGGGCGCTCAACCAGACTCAGAGCATAAAAATATCAATCCGGCCTTATTAGACTTAAGTTGTAGATCTGCGGGATTTATGTGCAAATTTTGCAGCATTTCATCAAATTGAAAAAATCGTTGAAAATTTCTGCATTTTGAAGAGCAGAGGATGATGGCTCAATTGAGCAATAACCTTGCAAAAAGTATGGGATTAAACTCAAGAAAAACCCACCATTATTTTTTTGCTAAATAATGGTGGGCCATTGCCAGGGAGGGAGTAGTACAAAGTGGCATTTACTCTGCGCGATTAATGTCCAGATAAAACACTTTGGTCAGCAGTTCCATGAATTTTTGTACCGCAACAGAATTGCTGTTCTTGCGGTAACTGACATACAGGTCGAGGAACGGCAGTTCAACATCTAGGGGACGGATGACCGTATTGTTCATGGTGAGCGGTGCAATATAACCTGGCAAAATGGTACAGCCGAGACCGATCCCGATTGAATTGATATTGAACAGGATATTATCCGCTTTTTGCACGATATTGAATTCAATGGCATTATTTTTGGCAAAGTCTAAAATCGCATGATGCAGAGTGTGTGACTGTTCTGCTGCCGGAATAATAAAATCGATGCCATTTAAGGCTTTCACCGGAATACGCTCATACTTTGCCAATGGATGATCTTTTGGCAAAATAAAAATCAGCGGTTCGCGTAATACAAACTGGCTTTCAATTTCTTCGTTGTGAAAGTTGTGACGGGTAAAGGTAATATCCAGCTCGCCTTTCTTCAGGGCACGCATTTGCTCAGAATTGTTCATACTGAGCAATTCGATCTTCAAATCCGAATTCTGTACTCGCAGATTGGGTAAAACATACGGAAAAATCTTCATCTCCGCCACAGGCACAAAGCCAATACGTAGCAATTGTTCTTTGGCTTTAGAAACTTGGCGTGCCATGGCAACGGCTTTATCTGCCTGAGCCAGCGTTAGACGAGCTTGCTCTAAAAAAACCGCGCCTTCTTCCGTGAGTTCCACTTTGCGTTTGGTGCGATGCAGTAGCTTGACGCCCACATCCTCTTCGAGATCCTTAATCTGCTGGCTCAGCGAAGGTTGTGCGGTGTAAAGTTTCAATGCGGCCTTACTGAAATTTAATTCTTCAGCGACCGTAATAAAGTAGCGCAGGTGGCGTAATTCCATAAGACTAATCCAAAAAATGTCTTACTATCGTTTAAGGGGAAGTATAATCTATAAACAACTATCGCGTGAAGATTATTCTGTCATTTAGAAAATAAATGAACCGATGTGAAGAGAGAGTGATTAAATAGAGTCTTCTATGCTTAAAATAATTCATAAAAGATATTAATTAAAACAAAATAAATATTTCCCTAAAATCCGTGAAAAAATCATCATCCTGCTCAAGTTGAGTCACTTTACTTTGTGCTGTCTTAACGGTCACAGGAGAGCTTTTCATGAGTGGAAAAATTGATGTACGTGAAATCGATGCACTCGTCGATGCACAACATGGTCGCATTTCACCATCTATTTATACAGATCCGGATATCTACGAATTAGAACTAGAACGTGTTTTTGGCCGTACCTGGTTGTTCCTTTGTCATGAAAGCCAAATTCCAAAGGCGGGTGACTTTTTTAATACCTATATGGGTGAAGACCCGATTATTGTGGCACGCCAAAAAGATGGTTCAGTTAAAGCATTTTTGAACCAGTGCCGTCACCGTTCTATGCGTGTGAGCTACGCAGACTGCGGTAATACCCGTGCCTTTACTTGTCCATACCATGGTTGGTCTTATGGTATCGACGGTTCACTCAAAGACATCCCGTTAGAAAATGTTGCCTTCCCTCAAGGTGCATGCAAAGAGCAATGGGGTCTAGTAGAAGTTAACCGTGTTGAAAACTATAAAGGTTTGATCTTTGGTTGCTGGGCAGAGGATACCCCTGATTTACGTACCTATATGGGCGATATCGCTTGGTATCTAGATGCACTGATTGACCGTCGTGAAGGTGGTTCAGAAGTCATTGGCGGGATCCATAAATGGGAAATCAACTGTAACTGGAAATTCGCAGCAGAACAGTTTGCCTCAGACCAATACCATGCACCGTATTCACATGCTTCTGCAGTACAAGTGTTAGGTGGCAAACCGGGTGATGATGCATCAAAAGCCCTTGGTGCAGCGCAAACTGCTCGTCCAGTTTGGGAAACCGTGAAAAACTGTGTGCAATATGGTCAACGTGGACATGGTTCAGGTTTCTTCTTGACTGAGAAACCAGATGCTAACTTCTGGGTAGATGGTCAGGTTGCTGATTATTTCCGTGAGACTTATGAAGAAGCCAAAGAACGTTTGGGCGATATTCGCGCGTTACGTTTAGCGGGTCATAACACCATGTTCCCAACTTTATCTTGGCTCAATGGCATGACCACCATGCGCGTTTGGCATCCACGTGGTCCAGATAAAACCGAGGTTTGGGCATTCTGTATTACCGACAAAGCAGCACCACAGCATATCAAAGAAGCAATGGAGCTGAATGCGTGCCGCGCATTTGGTCCTGCAGGTTTTGCTGAAGCAGATGATGGCGAAAACTGGATTGAAATTCAGAAAGTTCTTCGTGGTTACAAAGCACGTAATAGCAAACTCATTATGGAAATGGGTCTGGGCAATGAAAAGCTACGCGATGACGTGCCAGGCATTACCAATCACATTTTCTCAGAGACTGCAGCACGTAGTTTGTATAACCACTGGGCAAACTTGCTGATCCATGAAAAATGGGAAGATGTAGAAAAAGCTACAGCAGCCTATGAGCAAGAGCTTTTAGAGAAAGGTCGTTCAGCTGACGCTATGGCAGATGAGAAGGAGATTGCGAAATGAATCATGTCGTTGATGCAGTAAAACCACAACCAGCATGGCGTTCTATCAGCTTGGAACTCCACCATGACATTAGCCAGTTCTTATATGCTGAAGCACAACTGTTAGATGACTGGAAATTCCGTGACTGGCTCGATATTTTGGGTGAAGAGATGCTTTACACCCTTAAAACGGTGACCAATGCACAGACGCGTGACCGTCGTAAAAGTATTGCGCCTCCTTCAACCTGGATCTTCCACGATACGAAAGCGGTATTAGAGCGCCGTATTGCGAAGGTCGAAACAGGGATGTCATGGTCGGAAGAGCCTCCGTCACGTACCCGTCATTTGATTACCAATATTCGTGTCGAGCCAACAGAGCAGGCAGATGAATATGTAGTACATAGCAACTACATGCTTTATCGCTCGCAAAAAGAAAAAGACGTATTGATTTATGTGGGGAAACGGGTTGATTTAATCCGTAAAAATGACGAGAGCCGTCTAGGTTGGACGATTGCCAAACGTGACATCACGCTCGATCAGGCAACTTTAACTTCCCACAACATTACGGTGTTTTTCTAATGCAAAAGATTTTTGTTTGCCAAGTTGACGAATTAGACGAAGGCGAAGCATTGAAAGTGGATTGCGGCGTAAACGGTATCGAAGCGCTTGCTGTATTTAACAATGGCGGTGAATTCTTCGCAATGAATGATAAGTGCAGCCATGGTAATGCATCGATGTCTGAAGGCTATCTTGAAGAAGATGGCACCGTTGAATGTCCATTACATGCTGCCCGTTTCTGTCTAAAAACTGGTCAAGCATTATGTTTACCAGCAACGGATCCAATTCAAACATTCCCAGTAGTGGTTGAAGATGGTGCGTTGTACGTCGAGATGGCAGGAGCGTAATCATGGGTTGGCTAGAAGGCGAAGTTGCCCTGATTACCGGTGGCGGTTCAGGTCTCGGTTGGGCTTTGGTGGAGCGCTTTCTTGAAGAAGGCGCACATGTGGGCGTGTTGCAGCGCTCACAGTCAAAAGTCGATGCTCTGAAAGAACGTTTTGGTGATCGAATTGTGGCTGTCGCTGGTGATGTTGCCAACTATGCAGACAACGTCCGTGCCGTTCAGGCGACTGTGGAGCGTTTCGGGAAACTAGATTGCTTCATCGGCAATGCCGGGATCTGGGATCACTATGCCGATATCGTCAACACTTCGGGTGAGCAACTGGATAAGGCCTTTGATGAAATCATGGGCATTAATACCAAGGCGCTCATCCTGGGTGCAAAGGCGGCCTTGGATGCATTGATAGCTTCTGAAGGTTCTATCATATTTACTTTGTCTAATTCCGCGCTGTACTCAGCCGGTGGAGGCCCCGTATATACAGCATCCAAGCATGCTGGTGTCGGAATTATGAAAGAACTGGCCTATGAACTTGCACCTAAAGTACGAGTGAACGCGGTTGCCCCATCGGGTATGAATGTGAACATCAAAGGCGCTGCGTCCTTGGGTCAGGAAAATCTTGGCCTGTTGGATGCGCGTGATCCCGAGAAGATCGCACGCGGTATGCCGCTGAACTTCTTACCCGAACCTGAAGAAATGACTGGTTCCTATGTGTTACTGGCTTCTCGCCAAAATAACCGTCCTTTGACTGGTGTTCTGATTAATGCGGAATGTGGTCTGGGTATTCGAGGCCTACGTCAGCCTCGTGCCGGTTTCTTTGATGAGTAAGCAACGCCTTTAACATTAAAAGGACTATCCTCGGCAGCCTTTGGGCTGCCTTCCGTTTAGGAGTCACCTATGGCCGTTAAACTTATTTGTGCATCGCACAGCCCGCTGATGGAATTTGCCTCACCGCAAGATTCTGCCCAAGAACAAAAAGTTCGTGAAGCCTTCAAAAAATTATCTGCAGAAGTCAAAGCCTTTGATCCGACACTGATCATTACCTTTGGTCCAGACCATTTCAATGGTTTCTTCTACGACCTGATGCCAAGTTTCTGCGTGGGCATTCGCGCGACTGCGGCAGGGGACTGGGATTATGGTCCGGGCGAATTGAATGTGCCGGAACAAACTGCTTTGGCAATGGTTCGTCGTGTACTGGATGAAGGTGTGGATACTGCCTATTCTTACCGCATGCAGGCCGACCATGGTGTGACTCAACCTTTGCACTTCTTGTGTGATGGACAATTGGATCGTTATCCAACCATTCCAGTGTTCATCAATGGTGCCGCTGCGCCAATGCCAACCACCAAGCGTACCATCGCATTAGGTCGTGCTGTCGGTCAGTTCATCAAGTCACTGAACCTGGAAAACGAGCGTGTTCTGGTATTGGGTACCGGCGGTTTATCACATGATCCACCAACACCACAAATGGGTTCAGTACCACCAGAAGTGGAAGAATTCTTGATCTGTGGTCGTAATCCAACCCCTGAAGCACGTACTGCACGTCAGGCCAAAGTGATTGCGGTGGGTCAAAAGCTGGCAGCGGGTGATACATCAGTGTCTGTACCGTTGAATCCAGAGTGGGATATTGCATTGCTGGAAAAATTCAAGAATGCCGACTTTGCGGCACTTGAAGCCATGACCGAAGCTGAAATCCGTCGTGATGGCGGTCGTGGTGGTCAGGAAGTTCGTGCCTGGATGGCAGCATTTGCTGCACTCGATGAGCTCGGGGCTTACGAAATGACGACCCACTGCTACGAAGCGATCAGTGAATGGATCGCGGGCTTTGGCATCGTTTCTGCTGAACTGAAGTAATAAGGATTTAAGCAAATGAGCGTTTCAACCATCGTAATCGTTGGTGCTGGTCAAGCTGGTGCAAGTGCGATTCTAGAGCTTCGCGCTAACAAATACGAAGGTAAAATCATTTTGGTGGGTGATGAAAATCACCTGCCATATGAACGTCCACCTTTGTCAAAAGACGTGATTTTAAAACCTGAAGAAACCAAGATCGAAATTTTATCTGCAGAGAAATTGGCGGATCTTGGCGTTGAGGTGATCACAGGTAATGGTGTTGAGCAAATCAATGCGGAACAACACAACATCGTGCTGAAAGACGGCACGGTTGTGGCCTATGACAAATTATTGCTGGCTACAGGTGGTGCGGCGCGCCGTTTACCGGAGCTCGATGCTTTGGGTAAACACGTCTATACCTTGCGCAATCTGGAAGATTCTCAAGCCCTTGTTCCGGTGTTACAACCGGGCAAACGCATCATCCTTGTGGGTGGCGGCGTGATTGGTTTGGAACTGGCTTCAAGTGCACGTTATAAAGAGTGTCAGGTCACTGTTCTGGAACAGGGCCCGATGGTAATGGGTCGCAGTTCACCAAGTATCTTGAGCGAGTTCCTGTTGGCACAGCACCGTGCACGTGGCATCGACGTTCGTTTGTCAACCAAATTGCAAAAAGCAGAACTGCGCGGTGAAGAAGTGGTGATCACTTTGGACAGCGGTGAAGCGCTGGTGGCAGATGCGGTGATTTACGGTATTGGCATTGTGCCAAACGCTCAACTCGCAGTTGCAGCCGGTCTGGATGTAGATTTCGCGGTGAAAGTGAATGAAAACTGCCAGACCTCAAATCCGGATATTTATGCGGCCGGAGATGTGGCAACACAACTGCGTGAAGATGGTGAATACCGTCGGATCGAAACCTGGGAAAATGCCAACAACCAGGCGGGTGTGTTTGCACGTCATGTGATGGGCGTTGAACAGCCAAAAGCTAATCCATCCTGGTTCTGGACCGATCAGCTCGACATCAACTTCCAGTTTGTCGGTGATATGGCTGCAGCGGAATGGCACGTTCGTGGTGATATGGATGTAGCGCAAGGTTCTGCAGCTTCATTTGTATTGTTCGGTGTGACCGATGGAGTGATTGTTGCCGGTATTACCGTAAATTCTGCTAAAGACATGCGTCATTTGAAAAAAATGGTTGCCAAGGCAGCAGCATTTGAAGTGGAAAAGCATCTGGATTTAGGTTTGGATTTGCGTAAAGCCGCTTAAACTGCGTCAATCTATTCCTGAACAGACCTATAGCCTCGCGTTATAGGTCTGTTTTTTATTCGGTTCCGTCTCCTATAGTATTTTTATGCAATCAACTTCTCCTTCCGTGCTGTTTACCTCTTCTATTTATGCCTTGCTGGTGCTGATCTGGGCGACCACGCCTTTGGCGATTGTCTGGAGTGTGGCGGAAGTGCATGCCATATGGGTGCTGATCATCCGTTATTTCGGTGCCTCTTTATTGGCTTTGCTAATCCTGAAGCTGCTGCGTGAGCCTTTGCCGTTTGACCAGATTTCCCTGAAAAGTTATCTGGCGGGCAGCCTGAACCTGATTGGTGCACAGTTATTTATTTATCTGGCCGCGAGTTATTTGACTTCGGGTTTGATGGCATTGATGTTTGGTTTTTCACCGCTGGTGGCCGGATTGATGGGACATTTGATCTTGAAAACCCAAAAGCTGGTGGCGCTGCAATGGTTGGGCATGCTGGTGGCGGTGTCCGGGCTGAGTTTTGTCTTTACCGATTCAGCGGACAGTCGGGTCAATCCGCTGGGAATTGTGCTGATGCTGGTCAGTATGGTGTCCTATATCAGTTCGATTTTTTGGGTGAAACAGATCAATGCCCCGCTAAGCCCGATGACGCAGTCGACCGGTTCACTAATCGTTTCGGCACTGGGTTCTTGCCTGCTGATTCCATTTGTCTATCAGCACATGCCGACGGAGATGCCGGGCATGAAAATCCTCATCGGTTTTCTGTTTACCATGATCATGTCTTCGATTGTAGCGATGCTGTGCTATTTCTGGCTGATCAAGCGCCTCAATGCCTCGACGGTATCCCTGAGTAACGTGATGACCCCTCTGATTGCGCTGGTACTGGGCGCGCTATTAAATCAGGAAAAGATCACTTCAGGTGCCTTTATCGGCATTAGTATCGTGATGTTCGGCATCGTGATGTATTTCTGGAAGGACTGGCGCAGACAGTATTTTGCCAAATAATTCATCGAATCACGCATGATAGGTATGCATCAGCGGCCTTTCAGTGACATACGGCGCTAAGATAGGTTTCAATCTGCACTCAGGCTGGCCCGTTAATTACTAAAAGTGGCGATTTCATTTTTCAAATGATGAATCAATCAAATGCATAAGCTGAATTGCGACGATAGACAGGATCATCATGGCAATATTCATGACCACAGGATTAAAGGCGGTGGTCAGTTGTTCGGGATCCAGCAGGACAATTAGCATCAATAAGCCCGTTAGCCCCAGAATATTCAGTTGGTGCATCAAGACGCTTTTGCGCCAGACTAAAAAGGCGGCACCGAATAAAATTTCCATAATGCCGGATGTGATCACAGCAATTTTCGCGAACTGGAGATCAAAACCCATGGCTTGCCAGATCTGTATTTCGGCACTGGATTGAAATAAAAGTTTCGGCACCAGTCCCTGATAGACCCAGAGCAGGGCAAGCGTGATCTGGATGAGTCGAAGAGGTTGATTCAATTTTCGCTGAAGATTCATGAAGGCACCATCCAAACAATGCGAGAGATATTCTGCTGATGACAGCAGGCAAGGATCAGTAACAATTCCAGAAAAAAACCACTCATTGCGAGTGGTTTTTGATGATTTTATGGGATGAATTAAAGCAGGCCAGGATTGCCTTGAGCCGGGTCAGTAGCACGCGCCGCTTGAGCATCCGCTACTGTCATACCCAATGCTTTTGCAACACCCTCACCATAGGCCGGATCACAGGCGTAACAGTTACGGATGTGACGGTATTTGATAAAGTCGAGTGCATCGCCCATGCCACGCGCAGTGTTATCAAACAGTGCCTGTTTTTGTTCAGCGTTCATCAGGTTAAATAAGGCACGAGGCTGGCTGAAGTAGTCAGAATCATCCAGACGGTAATCCCAGAAATCTGCATCACCGGTGATTTTTAATGCCGGTTCACGGAAGTCCGGTTGTTCCTGCCATTGATGGAAGCTGTTTGGTTCATAGTGTGGCAAGCTACCATAGTTGCCATCCATACGGCCCTGACCATCACGACGGTTGGAATGTACCGGGCAACGCGCTGCATTCACTGGAATTTGCGCATGGTTCACGCCCAAGCGGTAACGTGCTGCATCGGCATAGTTGACCAAACGCGCTTGCAGCATACGGTCAGGTGAGTAGCTGATGCCGGGTACCAGGTTGCTTGGTGCAAACGCAGCCTGTTCAACGTCCTGGAAGTAGTTTTCCGGGTTGCGGTTGAGTTCAAACTCGCCCACTTCAATCAGTGGATAGTCCGCTTTTGGCCAGACTTTGGTCAAATCAAATGGATGATACGGGACTTTCTCTGCATCCAATTCTGGCATGATCTGTACAAACAGGGTCCATTTCGGGAAATCACCGCGTTCAATCGCATTGTAAAGGTCGCTCTGACTGCTTTCACGGTCTTTACCGATCAGTTCAGCTGCTTCTGCATCGGTCAGGTTCTTGATACCTTGCTGGGTACGGAAATGGAATTTGACCCAGAAACGTTCCTGATTGGCATTAATGAAGCTATACGTATGGCTACCAAAACCGTGCATATGGCGATAGCCATCCGGAATACCACGATCCGACATCACAATCGTGATTTGATGCATGGCTTCAGGTAGCAAGGTCCAGAAATCCCAGTTATAGGTGGCATTGCGCAGGTTGGTGCGTGGATCACGTTTTACGGCTTTGTTCAGGTCCGGGAATTGGCGCGGATCACGGAAGAAGAAGACCGGCGTGTTGTTACCGACCAGATCCCAGTTACCTTCTTCAGTATAAAATTTCAGGGCAAAACCGCGAATGTCACGTTCCGCATCGGCTGCACCACGTTCACCGGCAACGGTAGAGAAACGGGCAAACATTTCGGTTTTTTTGCCAATTTCAGAGAAAATTTTCGCGCGGGTATACTGGGTAATATCGTGGGTCACGGTAAATGTACCGAAAGCACCTGAACCTTTGGCATGCATGCGACGCTCAGGAATCACTTCGCGGACAAAATTGGCCAGTTTTTCATTCAGCCATAAGTCTTGTGCCAGTAAAGGGCCACGTGGCCCGGCGGTCATACTGTTCTGGTTATCAACAACTGGTGCACCGGCATCTGTGGTCAGATGGGTTACAGGGCATTTTTTAAAGTCTTGGCTCATAGGAATTCTCCACTTTTATCATTTTATATCTTTGATATTGACTCAATATTCCGGTGGGGAAAGGGGCTGTATTGAGGCTTGTGTCATTAACTTGCGTATGGGGCTGCTGAGATGAGGTAGTAATCTTTCTTCCAATTATCTTTATAAAATAACTGGATTTTTTTGCAAACGGAATTAATAGTTGTGCTTAAAAGGTTTATCCGATCAAGATCAAACAGCCTAGATGGAAAGGAAAAGAATATTTTTTATAAAAATTAAAACAAACTGCTTTAAAAATGCACATTCATCACTATATTAATAAAGCTTCAATGATGTAGAGCCAAGTGATAGCGGCCTCACTAACGAGCTAGTTAAGAGATGTATTTAAGGAGGAGCAGATGGCTAAACTAAAAACAACGGTACCGGAACCCATGCGCAATTTTGTGGCCAAACACATGCACGAGGTACAGCGTATTCAGGTGTTTGTGGACCGGAAAAAGAACCTGAAACGCGGTTATGAAAAACATAAAAAAGGGCGATATTCCAATGAAGATCGCCCTTTTTTGATGTCTGCTTCCGCATTGCTCTTTACACATTGAGTAACCGGGCGGTTTTCACCATATCACCCAGACCGTGCTTTTTAAAATAGTACTCGATCCAGCTTTTCACAATTAACGGATTATTCATGGTGAGCGCATGATCCAGCAATTGTTTGGCATCACTCATCGGCACATGACAAATCGCCTTGCGTACACGCAGAATGTTACTTGAGCTCATCGACAGGGTATTGAAACCCATTGCCATCAGCAGAATCGCGGATAAAGGATCCCCCGCCATTTCACCACAAATACTCACCGGTTTCTGATGATGATGGCATTTTGCAACCAGGCCATGCAACGCCCGTAATACGGCAGGATGGAAGTGCGAATATACGTTGGCAACACGTGGGTTGTTGCGATCCACCGCCAATAAATATTGGGTCAAATCATTAGAACCCACCGAGAAGAAATCGACCAGTTCGGCAAATTCATCAATCTGCAGCAAGACGCTCGGTACTTCGACCATGATGCCGATTTTTGGTTTGGTGATCTTGACCTGTTCTTCTTCCTGAACCGCCACCCAATCGCGTTCCAGCAGATATAACACTTCCTCCACTTCGCTGACACTGGTCACCATGGGCAGCAAGATGTGCAGATTGTTCAGGCCGATACTGGCTTTCAGCATGGCACGAATCTGTGCAGAAAAAATTTCCGGATGGTCCAAGGTGAAACGTAGACCACGCCAGCCGAGAGCCGAGTTTTCTTCTTCAATGGAGAAATACGGCAGGTCTTTATCGGCACCGATATCCAGGGTACGCATCACCACCGGCTTGTTGGCAAAATGGCTGAGCTGCTGGCGGTAAATCGCACGCTGTTCTTCTTCACCCGGGAAACGGTCGCGCAGCATGAAGGGAATTTCCGAACGATACAGGCCGACTCCCTTGGCACCGCGCTGTACGCCACGGACCACATCAATCATCAAACCGGTATTGACATAGAGGGGGATCGCAACGCCATCGGGGGTAATGGCATCCCGAGCTTCATACTGTTTCAGATCTTTGGCAATCTGTTCTTCTTCTTTCTGAATCTCTTTATATCGCTGACGCAAACGTCGTGGCGGATTGACAAAGACGCGGCCCTGATAGGCATCGACGATCATTTCCGCATCATCAAGGGTATTCACTGGAAGTTCGGTTACACCCACTACGGTTGGAATACCTAAAGCCCGTGCCACGATGACCATATGCGAGTTGGCGGCACCTTCCGAAGTCACAATAGCGGCAATTTTATCGACCGGGAGTTCGACCAGCGCAGCAGTACTGATTTCATCGCCGATCAGGATGCTGTCGGTACTTAATTCGCGATGGCTGGAATCCGCTTCCTGTAAATAGGCCAGAATACGACGGCCCAAGTCTTTCAGATCTGAGACCCGTTCCCGTAAATAGTCATCTTCCATTTGCGCAAACAGGGCAATATGCTTGTCAATAACCCGGCGCACCGCACCTTGTGCCCAATTACCGGCCCGGATCAGTTCCTGAATTTCGGCCGGCAGGGCATTTTCATCCAGCATGCGCAAGAACACACTAAACAGCGCGCGCTCTTCGGACATGAGCGAGTCTTGCATTTTGTCATCAAGCGACTGGATTTCTGCACGTACCGATTCTACGGCCTGATCCAGCAGGTCCAGTTCTTCGCTGATGTCATCCGCTTCACGATCTGGCACGGCAGCAAGATCTGCGGGTGGATACAGAACCATGGCACGACCGAGGGCAATACCGCCCGCACCAGACACCCCCTGAAAGGTTTTATACAGGGGAGAGCTGCTCGGTTTACGGAACACGTCAATGTTACCGACCGCATGCGCATGTGCGATCACGCCAGAGAGCTGGGCACACAAGGTCACCAGAAAAGATTCGGCGGCTTCGCTAAAATCCTGTGGCTGTTTATTTTGCACCACCAGCACGCCCATCACCTTACGGCGATACATGACCGGAACACCGAGGAAGGAATTATAAATTTCCTCACCCGTTTCCGGTAAGTACATGAAGCGTTCATGTTTCGGTGCATTGTCAAGGTTGACAATTTCCTCACGCTGACCGACCAGACCGACCAGACCTTCACCGACCTGTAAGGAGACATGGCCGACGGATTCTGGATTCAGACCTTTAGAGGCCATCAGCAGATAGCGCTGGTTACGTTCATCGAGCAGATAAATGGAGCACACATCCACTTTCATGGCTTCTGCCACCTGGTTGACCATAATGTCGAGAGATTCATGCAAACTCACCGAAGCATTGATCTCTTGGACAATGCGTCTGAGGGTGTCTAGTTGCATATTCGACATCGATGGCTGCTCCCGATCTTATTTTCAATGTTTGTTGCTAAGTTATAGCAGCAGTGGGCACAAAAAGCATTCACCTAAGCGATGATTTTTTAATACGATTGCTGCGGTAATTGCATACAGAGTTCCATCATGGCACGGCGGTAAACATCACGTTTAAAATTGACCACCTGACCAAGCGGATACCAGTAACTGACCCATTGCCACTGGTCAAATTCAGGTGGATCGGCCAGATCCAGCTGAATATGACCCACTGAGGCGGTCAGCTTCAATAAAAACCATTTCTGTTTTTGTCCAATACATACCGGATCTGAATCAGACCGGATGTATCGATGCGGCAAACGATAGCGCAACCAGCCTTTGGTTTGCGCAATGATTTGGACATGTTCGGGCAATAAGCCGACTTCTTCTCTCAGTTCACGGTAAAGTGCCTGTTCAGGGGTTTCTCCATACTGGATACCTCCTTGTGGAAATTGCCAAGCATTGTGACCAATGCGTTTTGCCCATAAAACCTGTCCGTCATCGTTTGCCAAAATGATCCCGACGTTGGGTCGGAAACCTTCGGAGTCGATCATCTGGCTACCTAAAATTTATCTATTTCGTTGACTTTGAAATCGGGGAGAACCAATATCTGTCTCCAGCTCGAAAAAGATCAAAGTAAAATGTGAAAAAATTGCTATGATCTTAACGAATTTCTATCGACTAGCGGAGATAGATTTACATTTTTTTTCTTTATTTTCAGTTTGTACGAGAATTTTCATGAAATTGGCTTTGTTTGATTTAGATCATACCCTGTTAAATACCGATTCCGACCATTCTTGGGGCGAGTTTCTGGTCAGCGAAGGTTTGGTCGATCCGGTTCGACACCGTCAAATCAACGACCAGTTTTATGAAGACTACAAAGCCGGTCAACTGAATCCGTATGCCTATAACGAATTTGTTTTCCAGTTTCTCACCCAGCATGACAATGATTATCTGACCGATTTGCACAACCAGTTCATGCAAAAAGTGATTCGTCCCAAAATGCGTCCGAAGGGTTTTGCAGCGATTCAGAAACACAAAGATTTGGGTCATGAAATTGTGGGTATTACAGCCACCTCAGACTTTATTACCGCACCGATTTTCCGGGAGTTTGGCATCAGTGAAATTATTGCCACCAATGCGGAAGTAATTGATGGTCAATATACAGGCAAGGTTGCGGGTCTTGCCTGTTATCAAAAAGGTAAGCTGGACCGTTTAGACCAGTGGCTCGAAGGTCGTCAGGTTTGTGAATCCTGGGCCTACTCCGATTCAATTAATGACCGTTTCTTGCTAGAACATGCCACGCATGCGATTGCCGTGAATCCTGATGAACAGCTTGCACAACTGGCGCAGCAGCAGGGTTGGGAAATTCAGGACTGGTCGATCTAATTAGCGGGTCAGTACAGTCAGTAAAAACGGTGCCGAGGCACCGTTTTTTATTGCTTAAAGTTCTATCTAAGCAATACGTTGCCAAAAGGTGACTTGTGCCAAGGTGTGCTGAAATTTACGCTGGGTTTCCCGAATCACAAAAGGGAGCTCTTGTGGTTCGGCCATTAAACGGAAATGCGGTGCCAGTAAGAGCTTGAGCCCATCGAGGGTGGTTAGGCTTTCCCCATCTTTTTTAAAGCCACCGATCCATTCACTGCGTGCGGTGTGTTCCTCCAGCCAGGTATATGGTGAGGTCAGCATTAGTACACCACCTAAATTCAGACGTTCATGGATGCTGCTCAAGAACTGTGCCGGATGATGCAGGCGGTCAATCAGATTGGCAGCCAGAATCAAGTCATAACCCCGGAAAATGGCTTTCAGGTTGCAGGCATCACCCTGATAGAACTGCACTTTATCCCGAATGTCGAGCAGGCCGTAATCATCTAAATGACAGGCCTTGTACTCGACCAGTTCACCTTCAGTCGGGATGGTGTAATGCAGGGTTTCTCCTTGGGCCAGCCGTATGCCGTTCTGGATAAAGCGTGCAGAAAAATCAATTCCCACGACTTCATCAAAGCTGCGTGCCAGTTCGAAACTGGCCCGTCCAGTGGCACAGCCGAGATCTAGTGCTTTACGTTTTGGTTGATCCACCAGCATGTCGAGTGCCAACTGCACCACACGCTGGGCAAAATTGGCCACGCCAAAATATTCAGCGCCATACTGAAATTCCAGATATTCCGAGACCAGTTTGTCGCTTTCATATTGTGAGACCATCGGTTGCAGTTCCTGATTAGACACCACATAACGAAAACCGGCATGCTGGAAAAAATGCCTACGGAAAGCATAACGTGAGGAGGCTTGGGCTTCATTACCACAGGAAATCCAGGAACCTCCCTTGATCAGATTATGCCGTCCATCGAAAGTCGGGGTACTAAAGTCATCATAGATTGGATGCACCACAAAACCGGAAAACGGATAAATTGGGGTTTCCGTCCATTGCCAGACATTGCCCTGCACATCGAAGAATTCACCGTGCTGGAACAGATTGACTGGACAGGACGAAGCACCACAGTTGAGTTGAATATTCACCTGTTGGCCGAGGTCAATCGTGTCTAGGCCGGAAACCGCATAGAGCCGATACCATTCATCTTCAGTGGGTAAGCGCACCTTCTGGCCGGTTTGTTGGGCTTTCCAATTGCAGAAGGCTTTGGCTTCATGGTAGTTCACTTCGACTGGCCAGTCCCAGGGCATCGGGACTTCTTCAGTCATCAGACGTAGATACCATCCATCTGGTCGTGGCCGCCAGAATGTCGGATGAGTCGCTTGGCTATATTCACGCCATTGCCAGCCTTCGGCTTCCCAGTATTCGGCAGTGCTATAGCCCTGATTCTCCACGAAAGTGCGATATTCCTGGTTGCTGACCAGATAGCGGCTGGCCGCAAAAGCGTTCACCGTACTGTGGTGCCGTCCGTATTCATTGTCCCAGCCATAGAGGGGATCCTGATGGCTTTTCTGCAACTGCACTTCACCTGTGGGCACAACAACCAATTCATTTTCTGGTGCGGTGCCACTCAGGTGGTTGGGTTGCCAGAGCGGATGGGTTTTGACGTAGTGCAATTGCTGCTGGCGAATCAGCACCGAAGAGGTTTCCAGATGAATCCGTTCGTGTTCAATGCCCATTAAAATTGCCCACCACGGATGCTGCCAGTCAATGGGCAGTACCAGCGGTGCCTGCTCAATAATGCCCAATACGATCGCCTTGACCTGATCACGATAAGCTTTGACTTCCGTAATACTGGGCCAGTCATAATGGCTGTCATCCAGATCATCCCAGCTCATCTCATCCACACCGACCGCAAAAATCGATTCAAAATGTGGGTTCACGCGTTGCGTAATCAGCTTGCTTAACAGCAGTTTGTTGATAAAAAAGGTTGCGGTATGACCGTAATAAAAAATCAGTGGATGGCGTAGGGAAATCGGTTTGTGATAGAAGGCTGCATCACCGTTTAGGCATTCAAACAGTGATTCATAACATTCAAAGGTATGTAAGAAATCCTGACGGAAACGCTGGCGCATCTGCTCGGGATCGCTGAGATTCAAGCTTGGGCTGGGCGCAAATGCATGTGCAGACCGGATGAGTGCATTTTCTGTTGGGGATGTGGGCGCATTTAGATTGTTATTGTCATAAAGTGGGGAGGCGCTATGTGACATCACTCTGCTCCTTGACGGTATAAAAGTGGATGTAGCTCCGTGCTCAAAACGCCACGGTTTTCTTTCCAACTTACGCCAAATTTTCCCCGGATGTTTTATGATTCGGTAACAACTTGATGCTGCACGACTTATCGTGAATTTTGCATGGATTGAATCAAGGCTTGTGCTGCTTTAGATTGCGTTCTTCCGGGATGCCAGACCATGCCGAGCTGCCGGTTCATTTCCACTGCAATATTCAGACGTTTTAAGTCATGGTTGAGCAGGGTTTTCGGTAAGACTGACCAGCCCAGCCCAATGGAGACCAACATGCGGATGGATTCCAGTGGATTGTTGCTCATACTGATTTTGGGTTTCAGTCCCTGTTTCTCAAATTCGGCCAGAGTGATTTGGCTGGTATAAGTCTGCGCAGAAGGTAACAGACTGGGATACTGGCTCAGATCCTGCAGGGTCAACTCAGCTTGCTGCGCCAAAGGATGAAATGGGGCCGCGACAAAGACCAACGAGTCTTCCCACATCGGGATATATTTCAGGCGTTCATCACCAACCGGAGGCAGGGTTAAAAACGCCAGTTCCAGATCACCATTCAACACCTGTTCATGCGCCTGTTCTGAATCGACAAAATGCACATCCAGCTTCACGTCCGGAAACTGCTGCACATACTGCTTTAAATGCTGCGGTAAATGATGCAAACCGATATGGTGACTGGTGCCAATGGTTAAACGGCCTTGTACCTGTTTCTGTTCATGACTCAGGGTGTGCTGGATATCGCCAAGTTCATTCAGCCAGTTTTTGACTTTGGGCAGCAGGGAATGGGCAGCGTGTGTGGCTTGGATACCACGACCAGCGGATTCAAACAGTTTTACCCCGAAATAGTCTTCCAGACTGTGAATCCGTTTGGTGACTGCCGGTTGGGTAATAAACAGCTGTTCGGCAGCCAGTGAAATCGAACCCGTTTCCATCACTTTGACGAATGCTTCAAAGGCAGCAAGATTCATGCAGGATCCATTAATCAAAATTTTTTATTGATTCTTAGATTATTAAGAAATTTTAAGAATAAATCAAAGGAGGAAGTTTTCATTTATATGAGAGTACCAATCGCTTCTGTTCTCCAATAAAAAAAACCGTTGAGCAATGGCTGAACGGTTTTGAGGATTCTGGAGGAAGTTATTTCATAAAAGGATCAAGAAACCGCAGAGGAATGTTTTAAACGGCTTGTGGTAGACGATTTGTTTGTTGAGCTGTTGTCTTTACGATCCCAGACTTTTTCATGGATGAAAAATGCCACCGCTTGTACCGTTGGTTCCAACAAGCTCAAGGTCATCGCCATCCAGATACTGCCTGTCACCATGTAACCGACTAACATCGCTACAGTAATATGCATAATGTAGTAGCTGAAGGTTTTCTTTAAGGTTCTTTGGTTATGATTCACAAAGCGTTGAATTTTAGCCATCAGCCTATCCTCCATTTCGCATCCGTTTGTTGTTGGTTTTAGATTATGAGAATTATTCTTATTTGTGAAATGGGGAAATTTTATGCCGTCGATTCATTTTTTAGATAACTAGAGAAGGATGAGGGCAGATATAAAATCATTCCAAAAAGTTTATGAATTAATAAAAATGATAAATTAGTTTTATGTAAAACCCGCGTTATAATCCATTAAATTCACAAAATACCCAGTCCAATGGAGCACGTCCGACATGGCAGGCAAAACATTATATGACAAGTTGTGGGATGACCATTTAGTCAAGCAGCGTGATGATGGTTCAAGCTTAATTTACATCGACCGTCATTTATTACATGAAGTGACTTCACCACAGGCGTTTGAAGGTTTGCAGCTTGCAGGCCGTAAGCCATGGCGTTTGAGTGCCAACGTGGCCACGCCAGACCATAACGTTCCAACCTCAAAGAAAGAGCGTGAACAGGGGGTTGCCGGGATTGAAGATGATACCTCGCGTATTCAAGTGCAAACGCTAGACGATAACTGTAAGACCTTCAATATCGTTGAGTTTGATATCAATGACATCCGTCAGGGGATCGCTCACGTGGTGGGTCCAGAGCAAGGTTTGACCTTGCCAGGCATGACCGTAGTGTGTGGTGACTCGCATACGGCAACCCATGGTGCGTTTGGCTGTTTGGCCCATGGTATTGGAACCTCTGAAGTTGAACACGTCTTGGCGACCCAGTGTCTGGTTCAGAAGAAAATGAAAAACATGCTGGTGCGTGTTGATGGCAAGCTTGGTAAAGGCGTTACTCCGAAAGATGTAGTGTTGGCGATCATCGGCAAAATTGGCACGGCAGGCGGTACCGGTCACGCCATTGAATTTGGTGGCCAGGTATTCCGTGACATGTCGATTGAAGGTCGTATGACCGTGTGTAACATGGCGATTGAAGCCGGTGCACGTGTCGGTATGGTGGCTGTGGATGACAAGACCATCGAGTATGTCAAAGACCGTCCATATGCACCAAAAGGCAAACAGTGGGATCAAGCGGTTGCGTATTGGAATACCTTGCATTCTGATGAAGATGCCGTATTTGACACGGTTGTGGTGTTGCAAGGTGAAGAGATCGAGCCGCAAGTATCTTGGGGGACTTCTCCTGAAATGGTAATTCCAGTGTCACAAGCGGTACCGACTTTGGAACAAGCGAAAGACGACGTACAGCGTAATGACTGGACGCGTGCTTATCAGTACATGGGCTTAACGGCAGGTCAGTCTTTGGCGGACATCCAGATCGACCGCGTATTTATCGGTTCTTGCACCAACTCGCGTATTGAAGACATCCGTGCTGCCGCTGAAGTGATTCAGGGCCGTAAAGTGGCACCAACCATCAAACAGGCGATGGTGGTTCCAGGTTCTGGTTTGGTGAAACAGCAGGCGGAAGCTGAAGGCTTAGACAAAATCTTCCTGGAAGCTGGGTTTGAATGGCGTGAGCCAGGCTGCTCGATGTGCTTGGCGATGAATGCTGACAAGTTGCAACCAGGCGAACACTGTGCTTCGACCTCGAACCGTAACTTTGAAGGTCGTCAAGGCAACGGCGGCCGTACCCATCTGGTCAGTCCAGCCATGGCTGCGGCTGCGGCATTGGCGGGTCATTTTGTTGACGTTCGTTCATTCTAATTGGGGGAGAGCAATATGAAAGCTTATACCGTTGAACAAGGCATCGTGGCACCCTTAGACCGTGCGAATGTCGATACTGACCTGATCATTCCAAAGCAGTTTTTGAAGTCCATCAAACGTACCGGTTTCGGTGACAACCTGTTTGATGAATTGCGTTATTTGGATGAAGGTTATTTGGGCCAGGACATCAGTAAACGTCCTAAAAATCCGGATTTTGTGTTGAACCAGCCACGTTATCAAGGTGCGAGCGTATTGCTTGCCCGTCAAAACTTTGGTTGTGGTTCCAGCCGTGAGCATGCGCCGTGGGCCTTGAATGAATACGGTTTCCGTACCGTGATTGCACCAAGTTTTGCTGATATTTTCTTTAATAACTGCTTTAAAAACGGTATGTTGCCGGTGATCTTGTCTGAAGAGATTGTTGATCAGTTATTCAAAGAGTGCGCGGCAAGCGAAGGTTATCAATTGACCATCGACCTTGAAGCACAAGAAGTCCGTACCCCAGCGGGTGAAGCCTTTAAATTTGAAATTGATCCGTTCCGTAAGCACTGTTTGCTGAATGGTTTGGATGACATCGGTTTGACTTTGCAGGATGCGGATCTGATCCGTGCCTATGAAGAAAAAACTAAGCAACTTCGTCCTTGGGTCTTCCAGGAAATTCACGGTTAAGGCTGTGATGAAAGCATAGCGATGCTGTCCAACTCTTGCTAACATGGATGCGCATAAAAATTTTATGGTTTGCTCTATTTAGTGAGGTTGGGTTCGGACAATGATGAAAATTTTCGGTCACAGCATTGCTTTGCTGCTCTGTGGTGTATTTCTCAGCGCCTGCCAAAGTACGTCAAACATGGTGGATACGCTACGTATCAAACATGCAAGCCGTAGTGTGAATGAGCAAGCGAATGTCAAAATTTATTGTTCGGGTACGGCGGATTGCCAGTTTGAACGGGTGGATAATGTGTTGATTGTCGATCCGGTTTCCCATCGGGTCAACTCTCAGGCGATTAAACGTGGTTATGTGCATTTGCAGGCCAAATCCTTGCGTCAGCCGAATGCCTTGTATTTGACCGTTCCTGCCAAGCAGCATGAAGTAGTGGTGCGTTTCTATCCGATCTCGCAGGATCGTGCCGAAACCATCCACGTGATTCATCAGTTTGCGCCGCATCAGCAGTATACCTTCAAGATGTACCGTGATCGCTCCAAGCGTGCCGGTAGCCTGCTGAATGTTTCGGTGCCTGATCCTTTATGTGTCGATTTGCAGCAAGGCCAACGCACGATTCGCCGTTTCTGCCGGCCGTATGATGTGCTGACCGGGCTGGGCGAATTTGTGGAACAAAAAATTTAACCTCACTTTTTGGTAGTGACCTACCAATAGATAAAAATGGAAAATCTTTATGTCTAAACATATCCTGATTTTGGCTGGTGATGGTATCGGCCCGGAAATCGTGGCTGCTGCTGAACAAGTCCTGACACGTGTGAATGAAAAATTCAATCTGGGCTTCACTTGGGAACAAGGTCTATTGGGTGGTGCTGCGATTGATGCGCATGGTGAACCGTACCCGGCAGTAACCGCTGAACAGGCGAAAAAAGCCGATGCAATTTTGCTCGGTGCGGTCGGTGGTCCAAAATGGGATACGATTGAGCGTTCTATCCGTCCGGAACGTGGATTACTGAAAATCCGGAGTGAACTGAACCTGTTCGCCAACTTGCGTCCAGCGATTCTTTATCCGCAACTGGCAGATGCGTCTAGCTTGAAACCTGAAATTGTAGCGGGTCTGGATATCCTGATCGTGCGTGAATTGACTGGGGGGATTTACTTCGGTCAGCCACGCGGAATCCGTGAACTGGAAAATGGCGAGAAACAGGGTTTCAACACTGATGTTTATGCTGAGTCTGAAATCAAGCGCATCGCGAAAGTGGCCTTTGAGCTGGCTGGCTTACGTGGTGGTAAAGTCTGTTCAGTGGATAAAGCTAACGTGCTTGAAGTGACTGAATTGTGGAAACAAACGGTAACTGCCATGCAGCAGGAACAGTATCCAAACATCCAGTTGTCGCACATGTATGTGGATAACGCCGCGATGCAGTTGGTGCGTGCGCCAAAACAGTTTGACGTGATTGTGACCGGTAACCTGTTTGGTGACATCTTGTCTGATGAAGCTGCGATGTTGACCGGTTCAATCGGTATGTTGCCATCCGCATCCTTGGATGAAAATGGCAAAGGCATGTATGAACCATGTCATGGTTCTGCACCAGACATCGCGGGTCAAAACCTGGCGAACCCACTAGCGACGATTCTTTCTGTCGCGATGATGTTGCGTTATACCTTCCGCGAAGAAGCTGCAGCGAAAGCGATTGAAGATGCAGTAGGTAACGTCTTGGATCAAGGCCTACGTACAGCAGACATCATGTCTGAAGGCATGAACAAAGTGGGCACCAAAGAAATGGGTGCAGCTGTTGTGGCTGCTTTGGGTTAAGCTAAACCCAGTAAAAAAACGCAGCATAAGCTGCGTTTTTTATGTCCAATTTTCTAGATCTGTGTCACATGGGGTAGCTTGAAAAAGCCAAAAGCGCCAAATCACAGACATAAAAAAAGCCACGTGACGTGGCTTTCTTGCTTGCGCTAAAACTTAGCGTGCACGGTATGTGATACGACCTTTGGTCAAGTCGTAAGGTGTCATTTCAACCTTTACACTGTCACCGGTCAAAATACGGATATAGTGTTTACGCATTTTACCCGAAATGTGAGCAATCACTTCGTGACCGTTTTCTAAACGTACACGGAACATCGTATTAGGAAGCGTTTCGGTGACAACGCCTTCGAACTCAATGAGTTCCTCTTTATTGGCCATGGCCTACCTGATAATCAAATTGGAAAGGCGCAAATTATATACAATTTTGTCGAAAAAAACAAGATGGCTCGGGCGTTTCGCTGCGCAGATGAATTGAAAATAAGCGAATGCCCAGGTTACAGTTTTGGGCTAAAAAGCCTTGAGGCTGTGTTGTCAGTTCGGCCAATCATCGTTAATCTGAATCCTATTTTTAAGCATAAATGAAGCACATACAGGAAAGGAGTAGGTGTGGGTCAGCGAACGGATGCATCGGTGGTATTGCGATTGGGCTATCAAGCGATTCGTCGGGCGGGTTTGCCCGCAGAAACCATTTTGAGCAAAGCCGGTGTTGCTCTTAACCAGATTGGGACGAATGAACGTACGCCTTTAAGTGCCCAGCATGCTTTTTGGGCAGCCGCAGCAGAGGTCAGCCAGGATCCGGATATTGGTCTGCATCTGGGCGAGCATCTGCCGTTGTACCGGGGACAAGTGCTTGAGCACCTTTTTGTCAGCAGTGACAATTTTGGTGAAGGCTTAAAGCGTGCCTTAGCTTATCAGCGTCTGATCAGTGATGCTTTTCATGCCAGATTGGTATGCGAAGACGGGCGCTGTTACTTGACCAATGGTGTGCAGGTGGTAAAGGATAAAATGATCAACCGGCATTTTACTGAAAGTGCCATGTGCGGGATTTTGCGTTTTTTTAAATTTATCACCGAAGGTCAGTTCAAGCCCATTTATATCGACTTTGATTTCGCGCAAGGCGCAGCTGCCGAGGAATATCAGCGGGTCTACCAATGTCCGGTGAGTTTAGGCCAAAAAGAAACACGGCTGTATTTCGATCCTGCGATTCTCCGTTATCCCTTATGGCAAGCTGAACCAGAACTGTCGCAGTTACATGAGCAACTGGCACTGGAAAAACTGCAGGAACTGGCGCGTTATGATCTGGTTGGTGAAGTCCGCCGTGCAATTGGTGCCACGCTAGAAAGTGGTGAAACCACTTTAGAGACCATCGCGACGCATTTGCAGATCACGCCGCGCCGCTTGCGTACCCAGCTCAGTGAAGCCAATACCAGTTTCCAGCAGATTCTGTCGGATTATCGCTGTCGTCTGGCCAAAAAACTTCTGGCAAATACCCATGAGAGTGTGGAACGTATTGTTTATCTCACCGGTTTTTCTGAGCCGAGCACGTTCTATCGTGCCTTTAAACGCTGGACACAGGAAACACCGGTGGAGTACCGTAAACGTAAACAGCGTTAAGTGTCAAGTTGCTGATTTAGCATTTGAAAATGAGAACAATGAACCCATGTTAAAGCGCAATTTACTCCGGCATATTAAGCCAGTGCGGACCGAGCGGTTGCGAGGGTAACTGGGACTGCCATGGCTCCGGATAATAAGCCTGAATAAAGTACAGGCCATGTGGAGGGGCGGTAACGCCGGCCGCTTTACGGTCTTGTGCCGCAAAAATGGTATCGATATGTTCAATCTCATACATGCCCTGACCGATTTCTAACAGACAGCCCATAATGTTGCGCACCATATGGTGTAAAAAACCGTCGGCTTGAATGTCCAGCACTAGATACTGCCCATGCTGGGTCAGGCGGCAATGTGATACATGACGGACGGGCTGATTGGACTGGCAGGTTGCAGCGCGGAAACTTTCAAAGTTATGTGTGCCTTCAAATTTTTTGGCAGCTTCGATCATTTTTACGGCATCGAGGGGCTGGAATATATGCGTGACCTGTTTATATAGTAAAGCCGGACGATGGGGGGCATTGTAGACCACATAACGGTAACGGCGCGCACAGGCCTTAAAGCGGGCATGAAAGTCATCTCCCATCGGCTGAATCCATTTCAGTGCAATATCTTTGGGGAGCAGGGTATTGGCACCCATCATCCAGCCACGTTCCGGACGGATGGCATTGGTATCAAAATGCGCCACCATATTGGTACCATGCACGCCGGCATCGGTACGGCCAGCACCATGCACGATAATCGGTTCAGCGGCAATCTGGCTCAGTACGCGCTCCAGGGTTTCCTGGACGCTGGGAACACCCGGCTGCTGCGTTTGCCAGCCACGGTAACGAATGCCACAAAATTCAATCCCGATTGCATAACGCTGCATATTCACCCCAAATTCGATTACTGATCATGCCAATGGTCCAGCCATTGTTCCGCAGTCGGGTATTGTAAATACATTTGCAGGGCTTTTGCATACAGATCAGCAGGACTCAGGCAATCATTCAGAACAATTTTAGCGGATTGTAGCCATTGACTGACCGCATAACGTTGATCGATCCCACCAAATGGGACTTGGGTGCTGAGAACGGTCAGACAGCCGCGAGCATAGAGTTGCTGCAGGCAAAGTTCAATCTCGTGGTTAACCTGTAAATTGCCGGTACCAAACGCTTGCAGGACCAAAAAGGCAGGAGGGTGTGGCAAAAGCGCCTGTAAATTTTGTAACAGCTGTGCCAAGTGAAGCGGCTGGATCATCCAGCTCAGGATATTGAAATTTTCCGCACGTTGCAGATGTTCAGGCTGCACCAGCAGGCCGCGCGGTTTAGCATCGAGGGGCTGTTGGGCGGGCAGACCACGAAAGGCATCGAGTTCAGTGCTGTGCATTTTCATGGTCGTTTGAGCATGTAAGACCTGATGATGAAAGGCGACATAGACACCGACCGGTAGTTGCACCACTTGATCGAGTGCCAAATACAGATTGTCCCGTGCATCGCTGAATTCGCGGGTATTGTCACCCTGCTGATTAAGCAGTGGATATTGGCTGCCCGTGAGGATGATATGACTGGATTCCCCCAGGCAGTGTGCGAGTACCGCTGCGGCATAGCTTAAAGTGTCCGTGCCATGAATCACCACAAAATGCGCATAGCCTTGCAGTTGCAACTGTTGAATCTGCTGCACCAGTAAAAGCCAGTCTGTTGCCGTATAGGCACTGCTGTCCTGAATCGCAGGGGCGATCAGACATTCAATTTTATGATGCAGCGGCAGGATTTTTTTCAGTTGGGGCAGGAACTGTTCGGCCGGCATCGGGCTTAAGGGTTCATCCACACACCCGAAAGTTCCTCCCATATAGATTAAGGCGATTTTTTTCATGCATAAAAAAAGCAGTCAGGGTTGACTGCTTATGGTAGAGCGAAGTGCTTTAAGATGCTATTTGTTTCAGTAACAGCTCGGACTGTACACGTTGCTCTGGGCTAAAGTGAGCAGCATTTTCGCTGAGCAAACGGCGTGCAGGGGCATAAGCACCGAGCTGGATATATTGTTGTGCCAACTGCAGATTCAGGCTGATTTCATTGACTTGCAGTAATTCCGGGAAGGATTGTGCAAGCGGATCATTCTGATCGGCCACCGCTGTTGGTGTAGCAGCTGCAACTACAGGGCTTTCTTCCACAGCTGGTGCGATTTCCGGCGCTGCATCCAAGCTAAGTGCTGGCGCATCCAAGTTAAAGTCCAGGCTGCTTGGCAATGCAACAGCAGGAGTTTCGACCCCTGTTTCTGAGAGTGTCGGCGCTTCATAAGGACTTGGCGTTACCGTTCCAAAGTCGGCAAGATCCAGTTTGAATTCTGGCTCAGCTAGTTTTTCTGCAACTTGATCTTCTAGGATGACAGGAGCCTGTGCTTCCTCAATGAGGGCTGTTTCGCTTGTTTCAGTGATTACAGTTGAGTTTGATTCGAGTTTAAATTCAAATTCCAGCGGTTTTGGTTCTTCTGCTAGGGCTTTGCTCTGTTCAGGTTCGCTCGGAATTTCAACGACTGGTGTAGCGGCGACTTCAACTACTGGGGTATCGAGTTTGAATTCTAAAGCTTTGGATAAATCAGTGGCTGCTTCGGCAATGACCGGTGCGACTGTTTCAACAGCTTCTTCAGATTTCGTGTTGGCTACCGTTGATGGCGTAAATTCTAGTGGAGCGATTTCAGTTGCAGATTCTGCTTTTACAGGGCTCAATTCGGCCTGAATTTGCTCAAATGAATGGTTGGTTTCAACCGGTTTAACCAAAGCATCAAAATCTTCTGCACGAACGCTAGATTCAGATAAGCTTGGGCTGAATTGCGGTTTCTCAGCAACCACTGGTGGTGTATCAACAATGGTCTGCACAGCCGCTTCAGCTTCTTTTTTCTGCTGGTATGCTTGCTGTTTGGCTTCAGCCTGTTGAAGAATATCATCCAGACCTAAAGTGCGCAGCTGGTTCAGCAACTGGTTGATGGCAAACTCATCTTTTTGTTGTAAATGGATGTCTTGCAGCAACAGATAAAGCTCATGCTGCGTGCTGTCACGGTTCAGGGCCTGGTTAATCAGTGCTTCTGCAGCAAAGAAATCACGCGACTGGATACGCTGTTCAATTTTTTGACGTACATCCGCCGCCAAAGGTGTGGTTTGACTGACCGGCGCTGTATTGGCCTGAAGCGCTTCTACGGTTGCAGGGCTCTTGCTTTTTGCTGAAGATTTCGCGGTTTTCTTGCTGATTTTTTTTGCCGAAGTTTTACTGTTACTCGTAGTATTTTCTTCTTTTTGGCTGGCTTCGCGTTTTTTCAGGAAGATCGCAACGATCAACAGCAAGATAAACGGAATCACGTAGAGCATCATATTTTAAAACCCCTAGAATGTTGAGCCGGTGATTGCGTTCAGCTCATCCCAAATAATGTGTAAACAAGTTAGTGAATTGACTTTTTCGCTTTTTGTTGCTGTTGCAGCTGTTGTTGCAACTGCGCAAGACGAGCATTTAATAATTGAATTCTTTGATCCTTCTGACGTAAAGCCAATTCTAATTGCGTCACGTTTTTTTGTAATTTAACGGTTTTTTCACGTGCTGTCATAACTTTTAATGACAACTCAGCACTGGTTTGGTTGTGTTGTGTGCGTTTTTTGGCACTTCCTTGCGCTGAATCCTGAGCACTCTCCGCGACCAGACTCATTTCAGCCTGATTGATGCGATATTTGGCTGTGCCCGAGGATGGATTCTTGCTGGATTTGCTCGGTTTAACCGGTGTACTTGGCCGTGATTTTTCTGTCACCTGAGTGGACAGATTGAGTTCTGCACCCCGGCGCAGACGGTTGGCATCACCCTGAATAAAGGCATGCTGGTTCTTGGCCTGAATGTCTTTCATGACCTGTGGGATGGACTGATCGGTCTGTGCTGCAATACGTGCAGCAATTGTCCACAAGGATTCATTATTGCTGACAATATGCGTTGCGGATGGATTAGCAGTTTTGCTAGCAGGCTCTTTTTTGGCGGCGGACTTGGCTTTAGGCTGTGCTGCTGTTTTGGAAGTTGCCTGTCCTTTATTTGGTGCCGCTTCGCTCGCAGATGCAGAGGTGACCTGCTGTTCAGGTTGCGGTTGTGGTGCCGGAGTCGCTAATAAAGGCGGCACCACACTGATGGCATAGCCATTTGCCGGAGCATCGAGATCCTTGACCGTGCTGGTACTGCTGGCTGGTGTTGGCACTGTATAAGCAGTGGTAACTGGTAAATTCAATGCAATATCTTTTTCACTGAAAATGATTTGTGGTTTTAGCGGTTTTTCCGTCGCTGAATGGGTGATCAGTGGACTTGGTGTGCCTAGCAACTTGGTTTGAATATGCTGTAAACGGGTGCTATTCCCTTCTTTAATTTTCACCACAAAGTTGAGTTCATTCTCAGTGAGCGGTCGTGATGAGGTAATTACAATGACGCCACTGCTTTTGCCACTGCGACGCATAAAAAAGTTCAGATTTTCAGGTGGGCGGTGTTGAATGCCGAGCGTCATCAAATCTTCGCTGTTGGCGAGTTCTACCTGTATCGGGGTTTGGAGATCGGCCTGGCTAAAGTTCATTTCTGCATACAGCAGTTCGCCTGGAGCCGACTGGATCTGAATAGGATCAATCAAAATAGCATGCGTGGTTTGTGAAGCAATGATGGCTAAAATCGCAGTTTTTAGTTTGTTATATACAGTCATCTTGATCCGTTGCTCAGGTGTTTTTTTGCAGCAAAATATAAAAGCTATACCTTACTCAGATGTAAGTGAATTGTAAAACGTTTACATAGACTTTACATAAAAAAGCCGATCAAAAATGATCGGCTTTTCTCATTTTGCAGCAAAAATGCTTAAGCATTTTTATAATCAATCAGGATACGCAACATACGGCGTAAAGGTTCGGCTGCACCCCACAGCAATTGGTCACCGACAGTGAACGCGCCGAGATATTCTTTACCCATATTGAGTTTACGCAGACGACCCACCGGTACAGTTAAGGTGCCAGTCACTGCCACTGGAGTTAGATCAGTCATGGATGCTTCACGGGTATTTGGCACCACTTTCGCCCACTCGTTCGAGTTGCGAATCATGTCTTCGATTTCATCTAGCGGCACGTCTTTTTTCAATTTCAAGGTCAATGCCTGAGAGTGACAACGCATGGCACCAATACGTACACAGTGACCATCAATCGGAACGATTTGGGTATTCCCTAGGATCTTGTTGGTTTCCGCCTGGCCTTTCCATTCCTCTTTCGACTGGCCATTTTCCAGCTGTTTGTCGATATAAGGAATCAATGAACCTGCGAGTGGCACACCAAAGTTGGCAGAAGGGAAGCCTTCACCACGTTGCAAGGCTGCAATTTTGCTGTCGATGTCCAGAATGGCAGATTTTGGATCGTCCAGTAACTCTTTGGTATTGTTGTACAGATAACCCATACCAGTGATCAGCTCACGCATGTTTTGCGCGCCCGCACCTGAAGCTGCCTGATACGTCATCGCAGTCATCCATTCCACCAAGTTGTTTTGGAATAGAGAGCCCATGCTCATCAACATCAAGGAAACGGTACAGTTACCACCGACAAACGTTTTTGTACCATTGACTAGACCGTCTTTGATCACATTCGAGTTGACTGGATCCAGTACGATGATCGCATCATCTGCCATACGCAAAGTGGATGCCGCATCAATCCAGTAGCCGTTCCAGCCTTCCGCTTTCAGTTTTGGAAAAACTGCAGACGTGTAGTCACCACCTTGACAGGTCACAATGACATCCATTTGCTTCAGACTGTTAATATCTGTTGCATCCATAAGTGCTGGGGCAGTTTTACCACCAAACGCAGGCGCTTCACCACCTGCATTACTGGTTGAAAAATAAAATGGCTCGAAATGAGCAAAATCATTTTCTTCAACCATACGTTGCATCAAGACGGAACCAACCATCCCGCGCCAACCGACCAGACCTACTTTCATGCCACTTTGCCTCGGTGCGTAAAAAATAAAAGGGGGCTTGAGTGTACCAAATGAGTACACAATCGCAAGTATAACCGCATCAAAATGACCTGATTTATACGCTAAATTTTAAGCAGATGTGAATTGCAGCAAATTATACGGATGCTGCAAGGCATACAACATCACAAAATCTCCCTACAGTCTTAGGTGCCATGAGATGTTATGGATTGAAATCATGGCCATTTTGGTCATCTGGCTGAGTTTTTGGTCCTTGATTCCCCGTGATGAATGGTGGATTCGCGGTGCCGACTTTCCACGGTTGCAAATTCTCTCCATAGGCCTTGTAGTTTTTGTGTTGTTACTGCTGTGGAATGTCCCGTGGAGTGGGGGACGTCAGTTGATTCTGCTGGGACTGAGTGCTGCACTGGCCTATCAATTGAAGATGGTCTTGCCCTATACCTTACTCTGGAAAAAACAGGTGAAAAAAGTACGGCCTGATCAGCTTAATCCCGACAAACAGATCTCGCTGTTGGTGTCCAATGTTTTGATGCCGAATGATTGCTATCATTTACTGATCGAACAAATCCGCAAATATCGACCTGATCTCATTTTAACTTTGGAGACCAACCAGACCTGGCAGCAGGCCTTGGCGGTTATTGAAGCAGATTATCCTTATCGCGTGCCGGTGCCGCTGGATAACCTATATGGCATGCATCTCTATAGCCGACTCGAGTTACAGGACAGTGAAGTTAAATTCATTTTAAGTGATGAAATTCCTTCCATTCATACCACGGTGATTTTGCCGTCAGGCCAGCCGGTGCAACTGTATTGCCTGCATCCCAAACCGCCGAGTCCAACGGAAGCTAAAGAATCGACCTTACGTGATGCAGAACTGCTCATTGTGGGTGACCAGATTAAGGACTTGCAGGAAAGCTGTATTGTGATGGGAGATCTCAACGATGTGGCCTGGTCACGCACCACACGTTTATTCCAGCGGATTAGCGGCCTGCTCGACCCGCGTGTTGGCCGGCATTTCATCAATACGTTTCATGCCAAGTATCCCTTATTGCGCTGGTCACTCGATCATATTTTTCACAGTGCTGACTTTGCCCTGATTGAAATGCGGCGCTTGCCCTATATAGGTTCCGATCATTTTCCGGTTTACACCAAATTGCAGACCGGCCGAAAATTTGAACGCATCCATGAGCCTCTAGCGCAAACCCCAGCGGATGAGCAGGAAGCACAACAGGCGATTCAGCAGGGAATCGAGAAAGCCGAGATGGAGGAAAAAGTGGTGACGGACGCAATAGCACAACCCTATAAAGAAGACATGAAATCACCAGGCGGGATGAGATAGAATTGTAAGAGAATGCTTACACCAATTGGGGTTGATAGCGAATGGTACGATGCAGCCAATCCGCTTAATCTAGGCACATCAGCACAAGGAACGGGAATGGAAAATCCCTTAAGGACAGACAAGGCTGATGGAAAAGCATCATGGACATGATGATGACAAGGAAAGCCCCACGATAATAAAAATAACAGTTGAAAGCACAACCTCATATACCCGGGTTTTGCAGGACGCAGAACCCGGGTGATGATTTTTTAGAACCTGTAAAAATTTTATTCTTTTAATTTTTCTGTTTTTTAAAAAAAGCGGACGTTACTTAGGATGACTGAGCAACTACCTGTTGATAGAGCGCAAGTGTCTGATCACACATCGCCTGCAAGCTAAACTGGCTGACAGGTGCCACCTGTTGTGGCTGTTGGATATGGTGTTGGAGAGCCTGCTGCAGTGCATTGAAATCATTTACTTCAATTAAACCTTGCGGATACACCTGCGACAAAATTTCTGCCACACCGCCACGGTTCCAGCCGATCACCGGTGTACCGACGGAAAGCGCTTCAAGTGCAGTACGGCCAAAAGTTTCGGCCTGATTTGACAGAGACAGTACCACATCACTGAAAGCTAGCCATTCCCGAATATCGGGCCTGTGCCCGACAAAAGTGATTCGTTCTCTCAGGCCTTTGCTTTGAATCGTATTTTCTAATTCATCCAGATAAGCTGCTTTTTTGGGATCGGCCCCACCAACAACGATCGCGTTCAAATTTGGATAGGTGTGCTGCAATTGCTCCATCAGAGTAATCAGGGTTTCATGACCTTTTAAACGGGTGATACGTCCCGGCAGACAAATCAGGAACTTGTTTTCCAGTTCTGGAAAATCTTTTAAGGTTTGTTGTATCCATTGTGCTGAAGGCTGGTAGCCATGTGGAAAGGCTTTAGGATCAATGCCACGGTAAATCCGAACGATATGCTCTTTGGGACAGGCCGGATAGTTGTCGTGAATGTAACGTACCACGCTATCGGAGACAGCAATGACTTTTTCCGCCTGGGTCATGATGGCACTGTAACGGTTGACCGAATAAAAACCATGCACGGTACTGATCAGATGTGGCCGTTGTGCAGCCGGAATACCTTTCAGGGCAAAATGAGTCAGCCAGGCTGGTACACGCGAACGCACATGCACAATATCCGGTTGGTGCTGCTGGATCAGGCGGCGCAGTGGACCAATCTGCCATAAACTGGACAGTGATTTTTTATGAATTGGCAAGCTGAGGTGGGTCGAGCCTTCAGCTTCTAGCTGCGCCACCATGCGGCCACCATTGGAAACGACAAGAGAAGTATGCCCTTGAGCGACCAGTACGTGGGCAATTTCCAGCGTGCCACGTTCCACGCCACCACTATTCAGTTCCGGAAGAAGTTGCATCACTTTCATGGACAGCGCTCTCAATGTTAATAAATTTTATTGTAGCCTTCAGGGCGGGTTTTAAAGCGGCGGTGGAACCACATATATTGTGTCGGGGCGATACGTAGCTGGCGTTCAATAATCTGATTGACGCGGGTGGCATCGGCGACTTCATCTTCGCTTGGCAGATTGTCAACCGCAGGTTCAATCAGGATATGATAACGCGGATCCTTGATGTCACCCTGACGATAAAAATACAGAGGCACTGCCACAGCTTTGGAAATTTTCAACAAACGGCGATGTGCCGTAACGGTTGCAGCCGGGATGCCAAAAAACGGAGCCATGACGCCCTGTTTCAGACCGTAGTCCTGATCCGGGCTGTACCAGATGGCACGACCATTTTTTAGATGGCGGATCAGGCCACGCATATCATCATGGTCAATCTGGTGGGTATAAATCGTGGCACGACAACGGTAAATAAGCATGTCGAGCAGCGGATTGTTTTGCGGACGATAGACTACATCCGGATCAAAATATTGGCTACACAGATAACCGCCGGCATCCAGCAGGGTACTGTGTGTGCCTAACAGCAGTACACCTTTGCCCTGAGCCTGTGCATCGGTTATGTGCTGCAAACCTTCAATACTGATGCGGCCCTGAAACCATTTTGGCGTGTACCAGGCATTCAGAGTTTCAAACACGCCGAGCATCATGTCGATAAACACCTGTTTGGCATTTTCTTCACGCTGTTCGGATGTCCATTCTGGGAAGCAGACTTCCAGATTACGCAATGTGGTTTTTCGGCGCGACTTCAAACGTTTAAAGGCAACTTCACCTAAAAACTGTGCCAAACGGTATTGAATGGCCCAAGGTAAAATCGCCAGCATCATCAGCAATAGGATCGCAATCCAGATGCCCCAGTACTGGGGTAACAGAAAGGCCCATTGAAATTCACCTGGGGTGTAATCTTGATGATGTTTGCTCATAAACCTTTCACAATTCAGGATAGCGTCAACGTGCCGGCAGTGTAGCACGAACCTGTTTTGAAAATAAAAAAGACATCCACAAGCCTAGTTGCAGATGCCTGATCAGCAAAACTTAATTGCCTTGCGAGAGAGCTTCGAGTTCGGTCCAGCGATCCAGTTTTTCCAGCAGTAACTCGTCAATTTCTGCTAGACGCTCACTGGCTTTGGTTGCAGCAGCGGCATCCTGCACAAACCATGAACCATCAGCCAGTTTTGCATTTAATTCCGCTTGTTCGCTTTCCAGAGCCTCAATTTCAGCCGGTAACTGATCTAACTCGCGTTGGTCTTTATAGCTGAGTTTGACCTTTTTCGCAGGAGCCGCCATCGGTGCACTGGCTGCAGCCGCTTCGGCTTTTGCCTGCGCCTTTTTCACATCACTTTTTTGATCCACGACTTTCTGGTCTGGACGCTGCAACAAATAATCCTGATAACCGCCAACATATTCGTCGATATTGCCTTTGCCATCAAATACCCAGGTCGAGGTGACCACATTGTCCATAAAGGCACGGTCATGGCTGATCAGCAGTAAAGTGCCTTTGTATTCAGCCAGCATGTCTTCGAGCAATTCAAGGGTGACCATGTCCAGATCATTGGTCGGTTCGTCCATCACGATCAGGTTAGAGGGTTTGAGCAATAATTTTGCCAATAGAATGCGGTTACGTTCACCACCGGACAAGGCTTTCACTGGGGTACGGGCACGTTCTGGTGAGAACAGGAAATCCTGCAAGTAACTGAAAATATGGCGGCGCTGACCATTCACATCGACAAAGTCACTGCCTTCACTGACGTTGGCAGCCACTGATTTTTCCAGGTCCAGCTGGTTGCGCAGCTGGTCAAAGTAAGCAATTTCCAGCTGGGTACCGGTTTTCACTGAACCGCCATGTTCGATTTCACCGAGAATGGCTTTGATGAGCGTGGTTTTACCCACACCATTGTCACCGACCAGGCCGATGCGGTCACCACGCAGCACCAGTGCAGAGAAATCTTTGATAATCGGATAGCCATCATATTCAATGCGTAAATGTTCAATATCAAACACCAGTTTGCCGGAGCGGTTGGCTTCCTGTGTGGCCATGTTAACTTTGCCTTGCTGAAAACGGCGTGCTTTGGACTCTTCGCGTAAGGCTTTCAAGGCACGGACACGACCCTCATTACGGGTACGGCGCGCCTTGATTCCTTGGCGAATCCAGGCTTCTTCTTCCGCCAGTTTTTTATCAAACAGCGCGTTCTGTTTTTCTTCGGCTTCCAGCTGCTGCGCTTTGAGTTCTAAATAGCGTGAATAGTTGCCTTCAAAACTGCGCAACTGGCCACGATCCAGTTCGACAATACGCGTTGCCAGACGATCCACAAAAGAACGGTCATGCGAGATAAATAGTAGGGTGAGGTTGTTTTGATCGAGCAGGAATTTTTCCAGCCATTCGATACTTTCCACATCCAGATGGTTGGTTGGTTCGTCCAGTAATAGCACATCAGGCTGGGTCAACAAGGCACGCGCCAACAGCACGCGACGTTTACGACCACCGGACAAATCCGCCAGATCGGCATCCGGGTCCAGTCCCATTTTGCCTAAAATAGTGTTGACTTTGTTTTCCAGTGACCAGCCATCCAGCTGATCCATTTCATGCTGTAAATGTCCCATGCGGTCACAGGCATCGAGATCACCGAGTACACAGGCTTCGCTGGCTTCATGATACTGTTTCAACACCCGTGCAGCTTCGCCAGCCCCTTCAGCGACAATGTCAGCCACTTTGCCGCTGTCCATCGGCACGTCTTGCGCCAGCATGGAAATGGTAATGCCATTTTGAATGGAAACTTCGCCACGATCCGGCTGAAGGCTTCCCTCAATGAGTTTAAGTAAAGTAGACTTACCTTCACCATTACGGCCGATTAAACACACTCGTTCGCCACGTTCCAAGTTAAAGTTCGCGCCGTCGAGGAGGGCAGGTCCACCAAACGCAAGTTGGACATCCCTTAAAGTAATATAGGCCATAGTGTTCCTTAAAATCCCAGATGAGAAGTGTTAAATGACAAAGCAAGCAGCTAACTTCGATGATCAAGCGTCATTTTCCGCACCCATAGAAGATTTGCAAGTGCGAATTGCATTTTTGGATGATTTAGTCGAGCAGCTGAATCAGCAGTTGGCTTTGCAGACATTGGAACTTGCTGATTTAAAAAAACAAATGCAGTTGCTGTATGCACGTGTCGAAGCCGCTGACTTATCAGAAGGCATTGCACCATTTGACCCGATGACCAACAAGCCACCGCATTATTAATTTTATTTGACCTTTCGGATGTGAAACGCTGTAATGCGTCTACTTTTTGAGATGTCGATTTTTTATACCTCCCATGAATAAAGTTGTCCTGCTTGATCTTGAACAAAATCCACCGACGGCCGATCTATTCCGCGAGTTGCTCCGGCATTATCCGATGGTGTATCTGTTCAACTGTCAGGGCAGATTTGAATATGCACTGGACGATCTCACTGAATTTTCCAGTTGGCTCAGCAGTGGTCAGATTGTGGTGCTGGACGTACCAAAAACTGCACATAAGGAATATGAATACGCGGTATTAGTCGGGCAATTGCTGGCTTTGTTGGAGTCTGATACCCGGATTGAAGTGATTTCCGTCATCCCGAGTATTGATATGCTGATGCAATTGCTGGAGGCAGCTGGACTCTTTGCTTCCTTGATTTTGTTAGAAAAAGAATCCCCTGTTGCCCAAACTAAAAGTAAATATCAGCTACCGAGTGCCAAGGCGTTTCAGGACAAACCTGCTTTGCAGCTGGTCAAAAAATATTGTGATGCTTTGGGAAAAATGGCCGGAAAACCGGCCACGCTGGAGGGCTTGAAAAACTCGCTGAGTAATATTTTGCAGGTCATGCCGGACAAAGCCCAGCAACTGGTCGGGATGCTGATTAATCTGAAAATTGTCAAACGCTATGATGAGCAGGTGAGCTATCGTAAAAAGGTATTAAAGCAATGGTTGCAATTCAAATTGGATGATGTGTTACAAGAGGTTCCGCAAGATGCGGTAGCAAATGCGGCTTCAGCAGTGGTGACAGAAAAAGAGATTCCCCAGCACCGTTCCCTTCAGGACTTATTGCAACAACAGCGTGATACAACAGCTCAAGATCTGCTTAAAAAATCACCGCAAGATTTCGCCAAGATTGATGAACTGCAATGGGAAATGGTGCAGCAACTTGGGCGGCTCAAGTCAGAAAAACCTAAAGATATTTTTGAGTTACGCGATTTGCTGGAAAAAATCTACCCGCAAGCGGACATTAAACGTCTACTTAAAGAACTACTGGAAAAAGGCTATATTTACTGGAATGGTCATGAAGTTTTATATAGTCACGAGTTGCTGTTGCAGTAAAGCAAACTAAAGCGAATAACTGTTAAAAACTGAATACAGGCTTAGGTTTAATGTTCCCCGCATGTTTTCATGAGTTGATATTTTAATCTAAAAACAGTGACAGAATTGCTGTGCTTTGTGTTCGGTGAAAATACACTGATCTATTTATAAAAATAAATGAATACAGATAATTAAATACAAAACTGTTTACAGTCCCGAACTTATGGGAAGCTAATTTGATCAGCGAAGCTTGCGTTTTCTATTGAGCTTGTGCAACTCTAATAAAGGAATAAAAAGGTGAGCTATGGAAAACACTGGAATTTGGGTCGCAGTTGTCATTATCGTTTTTGTGCTGGGTTCTATTTTTGGTCTGCGCGTCAGTCCACGTGAAAAAGCCCTCGGAATCATGCGCGATAAAGCCAGAAAGATGGGCCTGCATCCGCGTCTGGTAGCCGCGCCGGAGTGGACCAAAGTCCCGATGGCCTCAGAGAGTCGTGCCAGCATGGTGGCTTATTATAGTGTGCTGATTCCAGATGCTCGCCTTCCTTTAATGCGTGCCCGGGTGGAAGACCAGAAGCTCAAGGTTATTCAAGGTAATGACAAATTGAATGATTCGCCCATTGCATTAAAAGGGATTTATGCTATTGATATGCAGGCAAACTGTGTCGGTCTGTACTGGGATGAAGAAGCTGATTTGAGAGCAACTCAACTGGAAGATATCAAGACCTTTTTACATAGTTTGGCTCAAGCCTAATTTTTATATTATCAACAGGAATAACGGTTCATTATGGCGAAGGCTCCTCGATCCACAACCCAAAGCACCACAGCAAAAACCTCTAGTGCTGCCAACAAGCGTGCCTTAGTGATTGTGGAGTCGCCTGCAAAAGCGAAAACCATCAATAAATATTTAGGTTCACAATATATTGTTAAATCGTCCGTGGGTCATGTACGGGACTTGCCAAGTGGTGGTGGCAAAAGCACAGAAAAAAAACCAGCCACCCGGGCCAAACTGACTGAAGCAGAAAAAGCGCAAAAAGCCCAGCAGGCGCTGGTCAACCGTATGGGTGTCGACCCAGAGCATGGCTGGAAAGCCCAGTATGAGGTTTTACCCGGCAAGGAGCATGTGGTTGCCGAACTGAAAAAACTGGCCTCACAGGTTGATGAAATCTATCTCGCAACGGACTTGGACCGTGAAGGGGAGGCGATTGCCTGGCATTTAAAAGAAGTGATTGGCGGTGATGATTCTCGCTATCAGCGTGTGGTGTTTAACGAAATTACCAAAAATGCCATTCAGGAAGCGTTTAAGCATCCGGCCCGTTTAGATACCAATAAAGTCAATGCACAACAGGCACGCCGTTTCCTCGACCGCGTGGTGGGCTTTATGATTTCCCCCTTGCTGTGGGAAAAAATTGCCCGTGGTTTATCGGCCGGTCGTGTGCAGTCCGTCGCGGTAAAACTGGTGGTCGAGCGCGAACGCGAAATTCGTGCCTTTATTCCTGAAGAATACTGGCAGGTCTTTGCAGATACACAGGCAGAAAAAGACCAGATCCGCCTTGAAGCGGTCAAGCAGGCCGGCAAGACCCTGAAACTGCAAAACAAGGCACAAACCGATGCTTTGTTGGCCGTGCTGAAAGATGCTGAATATAAAGTTGCACAGCGCGAAGATAAACCGACCAAGGTCAATCCAAGTGCGCCGTATATCACTTCGACCTTGCAACAGGCAGCGAGTACCCGTTTAGGCTTCTCGGTAAAGAAAACCATGATGCTGGCGCAGCGTCTGTATGAGGCTGGTTTTATCACCTATATGCGTACCGACTCGACGTTTCTGAGCGATGATGCGGTGAATATGGTACGTGGCTATATTGAACAGCAATATGGTGAAAAATACTTACCTGCCAAGCCGAACCGTTATGGCAACAAAGCCGGCGCACAGGAAGCGCATGAAGCCATTCGTCCATCGAGCGTAGCCTTAACTGGCACTGATCTGGCTGGCGTGGAACGTGATGCGCAGCGTCTGTATGACTTGATCTGGCGCCAGTTTGTCGCCTGTCAGATGACCTCGGCAGAATATTTGTCCTCGACGATTTTAGTCGATGCCAATGGGGTGGAGCTAAAAGCCAAAGGCCGTACACTGGTGTTTGACGGTTTTACCAAAGTTCGCGGTGCCAATAAGTCTGATGATGATGTTTTGCTGCCTGCGGTGAAAGTCGGTGAAATTCTGAAACTGGAAAAACTGGATCCAAGCCAGCACTTTACTAAGCCACCGGCACGTTTTACCGAAGCTTCTTTGGTGAAAGAGCTGGAAAAACGTGGCATTGGCCGCCCATCTACCTATGCGGCGATTATCTCGACCATTCAGGATCGTGGCTATGTCAAGCTGGAAAACCGCCGCCTGTTTGCGGAAAAAATGGGTGAGATCGTTACCGATCGTCTAGATGAAAGTTTCAATAACCTGATGAATTATGCCTTTACCGCGGATCTTGAAGGCCAGCTGGACAAGGTGGCGACAGGGGAACGCAACTGGACGGAGTTGCTGGACAGCTTCTATGGTGATTTCAAGCAACGTCTGACCACGGCTCAGGGCGAACACGGCATGCGCCGTAACCAGCCGATTGAAGTGCCGGAAGTCAAATGTCCGGAATGTGGCCGCCCGATGCAGATTCGTACCGGCACCACCGGTGTCTTCCTCGGCTGTTCAGGTTATAACCTGCCACCGAAAGAACGTTGTAAAGGTACGTTGAATCTCACCCCAGTTGAATCGCTGGCTATTCTGTCGGATGACGATGCCGCGGAAACTGCCGATCTGATGTCGAAAAAACGTTGTGCCAAATGCGGCACGGCGATGGACAGCTATGTGGTTGATGGCGGCCGTAAACTGCATATTTGCGGCAACAATCCGGACTGTGATGGTTCGGAAGTGGAAGAAGGCGAATTCAAAATCAAGGGCTATGATGGCCCGACCATTCCGTGTGATAAATGTGGCGGCGAGATGCAGCTGAAAACTGGCCGTTTTGGTCCGTATTTTGCCTGCACCAGTTGTGACAACACGCGTAAGGTACTGAAAAATGGTCAGCCTGCACCACCGCGTGTCGATCCAATCAAGATGGAACATTTGCGTTCAACCAAGCATGATGACTACTTTGTCTTGCGTGATGGCGCTGCCGGCCTATTCCTGGCCGCCAGCAAATTCCCGAAAATCCGGGAAACCCGTGCGCCGAAAGTAGCTGAATTGCGTACTGTTGCGGATCAGCTGGATGCCAAATACCAGTTCCTGCTACAAGCCCCGGATGTCGATCCTGAAGGCAACCCGACTGTGGTGAAATTCAGCCGTAAGAACCAGTCACAATATATTGGTTCTGAAACGGCGGAAGGCAAACCGACCAAATGGTCGATCGTGTTTCAAGATGGGAAATGGGCAGAGGCCTAAGTTCCCGACCAAATAACAAAAATGCTAGCTTGACTAGCATTTTTTATTGGGTGTCAGAACTCCCGATAAAATTTAAGAGGGGGGAATACTAATGTGGAAAAAAATAAGGATTTTGTGTCTATTGCTGGTGTTGCTAGTGGTCGCGGTGAACGCCTATCGTGACCAGAATCAGGACTGGTCACGACCGGTGATGGTGCTATTGCATCCGGTCAATGCCGATGGGCAAGCCGCGACCCAGCGCTATATTCAACAGCTTTCCATGCAGCAGTTGCAGGATGCCCAGCAGTATCTGCAGGCTGCAGCAGCACAGTATCGTGGGCAGCCGGTGTATTTTTATTTTCAGTTGGGACGTGAAATTAAACAGTTACCCCCCAAAGTGCCAGAACAAGGTTCGATGCTGGATATCATGTTATGGAGTTTGAAATTCCGTTACTATGCCTGGCAACAGAGTGAATCGAGCGATGGAGCGCCGAGTGTGCGTCTGTATCTGAACTATTATGATCCTCAATCTGTTCATGTTCTAAAGCA
The DNA here is from genome assembly GCA_029267635.1 of Moraxellaceae bacterium. Taxonomy (GTDB): domain Bacteria; phylum Pseudomonadota; class Gammaproteobacteria; order Pseudomonadales; family Moraxellaceae; genus Acinetobacter. The sequence goes on from JAJUIK010000001.1 coordinate 274,866, forward strand.
TTCTACAGCACTGGAAAAAGGCCGCATTGGTTCGGTCAATTTGTTTGCCTCGAATAAACAGTCTGAGCAGAACAAGATTGTACTGGTTCATGAGCTCTTACATGCCTTTGGTGCCAGTGACAAATATGATTTAAACAGCGGACAGCCGCTTTATCCACAAGGCTATGCTGAACCAGAAAAACAGCCGCTTTATCCCCAGCAGTATGCCGAGATTATGGCCGGACATATCGCCTTGTCCGCAAATAAAAGCAAAATGGCGGAAAATCTGGCGCAAACACGCCTGAATATCGCCACCGCAATTGAAATTGGCTGGAAAAAATAAACCGAGTTGTGGATAACATTTTGTTTATCCACAAAGGATCCCTGTTTTGCAATAAATCGATGCATCTTGCCGCTGGACAAGTCCTCAGCTGGGCAGAACAATCAAAAAATAACAAAAGAATCAGGGTGAGCAGGCGATGAAAACGGCCGGCAATGATTTGATTCGTCATCAACTGCATGAAAACCGTAAATGGTATCTGGCCTTGGGAATTCTGCTGATACTTTTTGCGGTAATTCTGCTGGCGGCTTTACCGTTTGCGACCTTATCGGTGGTGTTTTTATTTGGCGTGTTGATGATGCTGGGCGGTGTGGTGCATCTGCTGGCAGCCTTTAAAATTTTTGTCGGGGGTTTTCGCTGGTTATGGGCGCTTTTTGCCATGCTGTATTTTATTGCCGGTTATTATGCTTTTATCACACCGGTTAAAACAGCCATTGTACTGACCCATCTGCTGGCTATTTTTCTCGTGATTGCCGGATTGATCCGAATGCTGCATGCATTTTTACTCAGGCCTCTGGCCGGATGGGGCTGGACCTTGTGGTCGGGCATGTTGACCTTGCTGAGCGGCATGTTGATTCTTCTTTCACCTGAGGCACCCTTTTGGATTTTGGGTTTCTTTTTGGCCATCGACATTTTATTTCAAGGTTTAAATTATCTGACTTTGGCTGTGGTGATCGGGCGAATCCCACCCAGTTCAGCGGATTGTTAAATATCTTTAAGTCCAACTTTTGTCTGGATCATCACTTCAGGTGAGTTCGGCTTCTATTGGTATGGGCTGTGTTTCGCAGTTGCCATCAGCGTGGACCGAGTCTGTTACACTACGCTGTAAATAAAAGTGTGAAGAGTTGGCATGAGTCTGGAAAGCCTGATTGACGAGTTAAATCCGCAACAACAGCAAGCAGCGACGACTAAGACGCAAAATTGTCTGGTATTGGCAGGAGCGGGTTGTGGCAAGACCAAAACCATTGTGGCGCGTGCGGCTTACCTGATTGCGCAAGGCGTTCCGGCCAATCAGATCCAGATTCTCACCTTTACCCGGCGTGCTGCCAGTGAAATTGTAGCGCGCGTCGAGCTGGCTTTGGGAGCAGAAGCCAAAGGTTTACGTGCTTCGACCTTTCATACTTTTTGTATGTATCTACTGCGTCGTCAGCCGAAAGCCTTTGGGCTGGACAGCTTTTCGATTATTGATCGTGATGATCAGTTGATGATGTTCCGCCTGTTGCGCGGCAAGGATGACAAGAAAAATCCAAACCAGTTACCCAAGCCACAGCAACTCTGCGATTTGTACTCCTATGCGCGTAATACCCGGCAAAAACTCAGTGTGGCTCTGGAAAAGCAGCTGCCGGAATTTCTAGCTTTTAAGCCGCAAATTGCTGCCATCATGCAGGAATATGAAGTGCGTAAACGAGCACGGGCATTTTTGGATTATGATGATATTCTAGCCGTTGTAGCAGCCGCTCTGGCACAATCGGAAGCGTTGGCGGATTGGGTAGCTTCCATTTGTCGACATTTACTGGTCGATGAAATGCAGGATACCAATCCCTTGCAATGGGCCCTGCTAGAACCTTTACTGGGTAAAACCAGCCTGTTTTGTGTGGGTGACGATGCGCAGTCGATTTATGGCTTTCGCGGAGCCGACTTTGAAAATATTCATCATTTTAAAGAGCGGGTACCCGATGCCGAGATTTTCAAACTTTCGCAAAACTACCGTTCGACCCAGGAAATTCTGGATTTGTCCAACTGGTTGCTGGATCAAAGCCCGATTGCTTATGACAAGCGACTAGAGGCGTATCGCGGCGATGGTCTCAAGCCGAAGCTGCATATTTTTCCCAATGAATTTGATGAAGCCAAATGGATCGCGATTGATATTAAAGAACGACATTTGCTAGAAGGTGCACCGTGGTCAGATCACATGGTACTGGTACGTTCGGGTTTTGCCGCCCGGCATATTGAAGCCGCGATGATTCAGGCCAATGTCCCGTACCGTTTTATTGGCGGGATGAAACTATTAGAAACTGCGCATGTAAAGGATCTGCTCAGTCTGCTGCGGGTGATTGCCAATCCGCGCGATGATATTGCCTGGATGCGTTTTTTAACCTTGTGGAATGGGGTGGGTGATGTCAGTGCCAGCAAGCTGTCGCAACAATTGCTTGAGCAGACGGATTTCGATGCCATCCTGCTGACCTTGATTCAGTTTGGCCGCATTCCAGAGCCGAGCATGGTACTGATGCAACAAATGGTCAGCTTGCGGCATGATGTCGCAGCCTGTGTACAGCTGGGCATTGATGCATTGCGTGAACAGCTCGAAGAAAATTATGCCAAAAAAGACTGGTCAAAACGTTTAGGTGATTTTGAACTGGTCAAGCAATTGGCCGTCAAACACCAGCAGTTGAACGAATTTCTGGAAGAGTATGTGCTCGATCCGATTTCGATCAGTGAGATTGAGCGCCAGTCGGAAGAGGATGTGGTGACCTTGATTACCATTCACTCTGCTAAAGGTACTGAGCAAAAAGTCTGTTATGTGGCCAATGTCACCGCCGGACAATATCCGCATGCGCGTGCGCAAGGGGATTTTCATGAAGTCGAAGAAGAACGTCGGGTTTTATATGTCGCGTTGACCCGTGCGCAGAATGAACTCATCCTGACCAAACAGAATCTGAGTCTTTGGGCCAAAGAACTGATGGATGAGCAGGGACGACGTATCGAGAGCTACTTTCTGAATGATCTGACCCGAAATCTATGCACGCAGGAAATCCATTACAAGGCACGCCAGCAAACGGTGAAGAGTGCCCTGATTGAACGGCAGGCATTAAACTTAGATTTTGGACTCGATCTCGATTAAACTAGCGACATTGCGCCGAGGCGTTCAAAAAGTGGAGTAGGCGAGTGCTTTTTGATGGTTTTGCCTATTGGAAGATGAAGGTATGAAAATTTTGGTTCGCAGCTTGGAGCGTTCAGTTTCAGAAGCCGAGTTATTGGCATTATTTCAAGCTTATGGCAAGGTGGAGAGCTGTACCTTGGTGATGGATGCAGACACCGGAAAATCCAAGGGTTTTGGTTTTGTGGAAATGCCTAATCCGCGTGAAGCAATCAAGGCGATTAAGGGCTTGAATACGCTGCGGGTGCATGGCGTGGGCATTCGGGTGAAGGCGGCGGAAGAGCAGGCGAAATAAGCCCGTCTGTTGCAACCGGGAAACATGAAGAGTAAGAGAGGAGCAAATGCTCCTCTTTTTACGGGGATCAATCAAAAAAATGATATTCAAATGCGCCCGCTGTGGTTAATCTATTCACCTATCTTGTTGTTGATGTTGCCAGATTAAGGAAAAACTATGTCTCGCGTTGCTCGTTATCATGCTGACCGTACCAATCAGAAACTGTATTTTGCACGCCTGTCGTGTCAACAAGCTGAGCAGACCGAACATGTTCAACAAGCACAAGCACATCGCGAAGCCGCAGTGTTCCATTTGCATGGGGCAGTACTGGCCTTTTTGCAGGAACTGGTGCGTTATTACCGTTTGAATGACTTGCAGCCAACACTGAAGTCCATTGAAGAGCTTATGGCGGCCAAAGGTCAGGTTTCGCCGGAAGTCTCGGTGATGCAGCAATTGGCCAAAAATGGCTTTATTGCCGAGTTAAAGCGTGCCTATCGCATGTGCCAGTATGCACCGGAGCCGACTGAGCCGACGCCGGAAGAAGAAACCTCATCCAATCTGATTATCAAAGTCACGCAAGGACCGCAAGCCTGGTTGCCGGATGTGAAAATTTTACGTGAATGGCATCGTGACCTGACCCAGCTGATCGATGGTTTTCGTAACGAAATGGTGGAGTTTTAAGGCAAAACGAGCACCTGACTTGAAATTTGGGTCGGTCGGGCCTATATAAAATCAAGAGAAGCAAAGTGCAGGTGCTCTTTGCCACCATGTTGAACATGGAGGATGTATGTCTATTCAACAGTTGAAAGAACTCTTCGGGAGTCCAGAAGCGATTTTAGAATTGGTTCAACTAGAAAGTGGCGAGCTGGCATTGCGTAATGCAGGTTCAGAGAAAGAGCCCTTGGTGAAGATTCAATTCAATGATGAAATCAAAGCCTTGCTTGGCGATGAAACCGCCTTGGTGGCGCAGCACATGATTCAAGCCGCCTTGTTTGGCCTGATGGAAAAACAGGTTCATCAATGGCAAGCGGAAGTGGTGGATGAACCACCAAAATACCTCAGTTAAAAAAAAGCGGCTAGATGGCCGCTTTTTTGTTGCCCGGTTCTAGTGTGAGTTGCCGTTATGGTTATGCGCAAGTGCAATCTGGTCGAGAATATGTCCACTCATATTGCGTGCCATTTCTTCTTTGGCATAGAACACTTCACCAATGTTGTCCTGACGGATGACTTCGGCTTCTTCCTTGTTCTCGGCACAGACTAGCACCTGAATCTGCGGATTGAGCTGCTTGGCAATATCGACAATACGGTGAATATCCAGAATATCCATCGGGGAAATGACCAGTAGCCGTGCATGCATGATATGTGCCTGAATCAGAACACTGGGTTCCGTCGCGACCCCACTCACGGCAGCGATGCCTTTGCCACGCAGTTTCTCTACGATTTCCCGGTTTTCTTCCGCAATGACCACCTTGATGTCTTGAGCCATCAAATTTTCGGTAATGCGACGGCCCACTTCACCATGCCCAACAATCACCACCTGATCACGCAGGTAATCTTGTGAGACTTCATCGGGTAACATCGCCAGCGGGTCACCACTACGTTCCAACAAACGTGCCAGATGAGAGCGCTCACGAATCCAGCGTTGCACCGGCTCAATCGCCGAGAACACGAAAGAATTGAGTGTAATCGAGATTAAAGCCCCTGCCAGAATCAGGTTTTGTCCTTCCAGACTGAGCAAATTCAGGGAGACCCCAAGCGTCGCCAGAATAAATGAAAACTCGCCAATTTGTGCCAGGCTGGCCCCGACCGTTAGCGCCGTATTGATCGGATAGCGGAAGAACAATACCAGGGCCATGGCGGCCAGTGTTTTACCAATCATGATGATGGCGACAACCGCTAGAATGTGTAGCGGCTGTTCAACCAGAATTTGTGGATCAAACAGCATCCCAACCGACACGAAAAACAAGATGGAAAAGATTTCCCGCAAGGGTAAGGTTTCTTCTTCAGCACGATGGCTAAAGTCTGATTCTTTCACCACCATCCCGGCAAAGAATGCACCAAGCGCCATGGACACGCCAAAGACCGCATAAGAGCCATAGGCAATCGACACTGCTGCAGCCACGACGGTTAAGGTAAACAGTTCACGCGAGCCCAAACGTGCCACAAACTGCATAATCAGCGGGACGAGACGTTTGCCGATAATCAGCATAAAGGCAATAAAACCGGCCACTTTGAGCAAGGTAAGCCCCAGCGTTAGCCAGATATTGCTATCACCAGTGTCAGTCAGCGCTTTACCGCCCAGCAACACCGCTGTAGCCGGTAACAGCACCAAGACCAGCACCATCACCAGATCTTCAACCAGCAGCCAGCCAACGGCAATTTTACCGTTGACCGAATCCAGTAGACCACGATCTCCCAAGGCCTTGAGCAGCACTACGGTACTGGCACAGGACAGGCTTAAACCAAAGACCAGTGCTGAGCCAAATTCCCAGCCCCACAGCATCGAAACCCCAATGCCCAGCAAGGTTGCCACTGCAATCTGTAAGACCGCACCCGGTAAGGCAATCCTGCGGACCTGCAGCAAGTCATTTAAGGAGAAATGCATACCGACGCCGAACATCAGGAACATCACGCCCAGTTCTGCCAACTGATTGGCGAGATGAATGTCGGCCACAATTCCAGGAGTGTTCGGACTGATAATAATCCCGGCGATCAGATAACCGATGAGCGGAGGCAGGCGTAAACGGGCGGCCAGATAGCCAAAAATCAGTGCAATACCAAAACCGACGGCCAGTAAGATAATGAGGTCTACATCATGGGGCACTAAAAACTCCTTAAACGTGGGTTAAGGCTAAGAGACAGTAAGCATAAATAATGCCAACAAAGCGTTAGCTGAAAATATTAACAAGCTGAGGAAAAAAAAGGCAAAAAAAAACGACCTCGAGAGAGATCGTTTTCTTCTGAAAAAGCTAAAATTATTTGATTTTAGCTTCTTTGAAAATCACGTGTTGACGAATTTTTGGGTCAAACTTTTTGATTTCCATTTTTTCAGGCATGGTACGTTTGTTTTTGGTCGTGGTGTAGAAATAACCAGTACCAGCAGTCGAAACTAGGCGAATTTTGTCACGCATTGTACTGACTCCTTAGATCTTTTGGCCTTGAGCACGAAGATCAGCTACAACCTTTTCAATGCCCAATTTGTCGATGATACGCATACCTTTAGTTGTAAGGCGAAGACGAACGAAACGTTTTTCGCTTTCCAACCAGAAACGGTGGTGATGCAGGTTCGGCTCGAACCGGCGTTTGGTTTTGTTGTTGGCGTGTGAGACGTTGTTACCAACGACTGGACGCTTGCCGGTAACTTGGCAAACCTTAGACATGGTGGAACTCCATTGATTTAGCCAGCAGCAAATCTGTGGCCAGTCATAAAATAAACGGATGAATTCATTCAAGGGGCGTTTTATACCAGAAATACGATTAAAAGACAAGCGAATTAGGCTAAAACCCAACATGATGCTGTGTGATAGATCATGCCTTGACCACTTAGTGCAGAAGCCATTTTGAAATCAATTTATGCAATGGTTTGTTAAATGGTGGTAGAACAAATTTTAAACTGTACAGTTTAGGTTTTGACATCATTGAACGTTCATGCGACAAACTGAAAAAGCCTTCCGGACCGTGATATTTTCCCATTCCTGAGGCACCAATGCCGCCAAAGGGCAGGTCATCCTGTGCAACATGGGTCAAGACCGAATTCTGGCCAAAATGCCCTGAATGAGTACGCCGTGCTAGAGAATCAGCACGCGCTGTATCAAAGTCGAAATAGTATAACGCAAGTGGACGCGGACGTTGATTAATAAACTCAATCACCTCGTCAATTTGATCATATTCCATGATCGGCAGAATCGGGCCAAAGATCTCATTTTGCATCAATGCCATGTCTGGGGTGACTTGAGTCACCAGCGTTGGCGCGATTTTGCGTACTGGACCAAGGTCTTCATCATGTGGATTAATTTCAATAAGTTGGGCACCATTTTGCCGTGCATTCTCAAGATAGCCTTGCAGACGGCTGTACTGTTTTTCGTTGACAATCGAGGTGTAATCCTGATTTTCCGCCAGTTCGGGATACATTTCTAAGGCAAAGGCTTTAAAGGCTTCAATAAACTCCTCTGTTTTGCCACGCGGCAAGAACAGGTAATCCGTGGCCACGCAGGATTGTCCTGCATTCCACAGTTTGCCCACCGCAATACGTTGTGCAACAACCGATATTGACATGGAGGAGTGGACAATCGCAGGAGATTTCCCCCCCAGCTCCAGAATGACCGGGACCAGATTTTCCGCTGCTGCCGCCATCACGATTTTACCGACCGTGGTTGAGCCCGTAAACACGAGTTTGTCAAAAGCCAAACGGCAGAAGGTATCGGAAATAACCCCACCGCCATTGATTACGCTGACCAGTTCGGCTGGAAAAGCCTCTGCCAAAGCCTGTTGCAGTACCTGGCCAAAATTAGCTGATGCGCTGGATATTTTGATCATGGCATGATTGCCGGCTGCCAGGGCACAAATCAGCGGCCCGACCGAGAGCAGCAGGGGATAATTCCACGGTGCCATAATGCCGATCACGCCCAAGGGTTGATATTGCACCCAGCCTTTGGCTGGTTGATGCAGGATGCTGATGTGACGTTTGGAGGGCCGCATCCAGCCGCGTAAATGCTTGCTATAATAGTGAATATGTTCTAAACAGGTGAGGAGTTCACCAATTTTGGTTTCTCCGATTGAACGATTACCATAGTCGTGGTTGATGGCTTCAGCAAACTGATCCTGATATTTAACTAAAACGGTTTTTAAACGTGCTAAACGCTCGATCCGTTCCTTGGCACTCGCCAGCGGATTATTTTGATAGGCGGTTTTTTGCAAGGCCAAAACCGTATGCAAATGCTGAATATCGGATGAAGAGGAGACGTCTGCTGTCGTTTTAGTGGAAGTGTTCATGACCGGCTGCCATTTTTTGATCGATCAGGTTTAGATGTTTAGAGTAAAAACTCTAAAGAGTCAAGTGCCAGATATGTTAGTCTGCACGGGTATCGAATAGATGGTTATTGAGAATGTTGCATTCCAGAACGATGAAAACCAGAGAACGCATCTTGCATCTTAGCTTGCAATTGTTTAATGAGCGTGGCGAACGTGCCGTGACCACCAATCATATTGCAGCAGAGCTCGGCATTAGTCCGGGCAATCTATATTACCATTTCCGCAATAAGCAGGAAATCATCAAGGAATTGATGCAGCAATACCAGAAAGAAACTCTGCAAATGCTGTCCTTGCCGGAAGATCGGCCACTGAATGCCAATGATAAAATCCGTTATTTTCAGGTATTAAGCAGCCAGTTGTGGGCATACCGGTTTTTACATCGTGATGTGTATCATCTGGTTGAAAATAATAATGATTTTCGTAAAATTTACCCGCGTTTTGCTGGGCAGGTGATGCAGCAGGGACAAAAAATCTATCAGGCTTTTGTGGATGCTGGCCTGATGAAAATGACGCCTTCAGAAATTGAAGCCCTGATTATCAATCTGTGGATTGTACTGACCAACTGGACCAATTTTCTCTATATGTCCGGTCATATCAGTGACAGCAACCATCTGGAAGAAAAATGGGTCTGGCAGGCATTGCGCCAGATGGTGTTCCTGGAAGGTCCTTATCTGATGGGGGAAAGCCGTGAAACCTATGAACGGTTACTGGAAACATTTGGACCTTCAGAGCTGTTTGCCAGCCTGTCTTTGAGCAAGGGCGAATCTGAGCCGAGTATTTAGCCAGCGCAGAAAAACGGTTAGAATGCTGAACTTATATTAAAAATTAACTGATAAGTGATATTGATAACATGAACATGACCACTGCCAATACGGCACGTTTACTGATTACTTGTGAAGACAAGCCGGGTATTGTGCAAGCTGTATCAAGCTTTTTGTATCATCAGGGTGCCAATATTACCGCACTGGATCAATATGCGACAGAAGCGCAGGGTGGGCAGTATTTCATGCGTGTTGAATTTGAGCTGGAGCATTTGCGTACCCGTAAAGAAACCTTGTTACACACCTTTGCCAGTAATGTGGCAGAACGTTACGGTATGCAGTGGCGTTTGGCCCTGGTCAGTGATGTGAAAAAAGTCGGTATTTTGGTATCTAAGGTGGATCACGCCTTACTGGAGTTGTTGTGGCGTCATGCCCGTGGTGGTCTACCTTGTGAAATTACCAAAGTGGTGTCCAACCACGAAACCTTGCGTGAAGCAGTGGAAAACTTTGGTATTCCTTTTGAAGTGGTGCCGGTGAACAAGGAAAACAAAACCGAAGCCTATGCCAAAATTGATGAAATGATGCAGGGCAATGACCTGCTAGTGTTGGCGCGTTATATGCAAATTCTGAGTGAAGAGTTTGTCGCCAAATGGCCGATGAAAATTATCAATATTCATCACTCTTTCTTGCCGGCCTTTGTTGGTGCCAATCCGTATAAACAAGCCTATGAAAAAGGCGTCAAGCTGATCGGGGCCACGGCGCATTATGTCACGGCAGATCTGGATCAAGGTCCCATCATTGAGCAGGATGTAGAACGCGTCAGCCATGATTATAATGTTGAGCAGCTACGCGAACTGGGTGAAGATGTCGAGCGTAATGTACTGGCGCGTGCAGTGAAATGGCATCTGCAAGACCGTATTATTGTGGATGGTAATAAAACGGTTGTGTTCCAATAACAGTGTTGGAAAGAGTAAAAGCATGTGTTCGCACATGCTTTTTTTATGCTAGATTTTTGTGATGTTATATTATAACGTATAGCATTCGGTTAAGCTGACGCAGCATGAATCTGATCAGTAGCGAATTGGCTTATGGCAAAGTCTAAGAAGCCATTTTTTAAAGTACGATTGAGGTGTCATGAAAGAGTAAAAAAGTAGTTGCAAATGAAAACACTTCTCATTTATTATTGCGCTAGTTTATAGTATTCGCCGATGAGCTTGATCTGCTAAAGTGATCGGCAGATGATTAAGCCTTGCCTTAGGTAACAAATTCCAATGAGTTCATCTTCCACACTCACCTCGCAATCTGCGCATCCGATGAAGAAAAAAGTCATTTCTGCACTTGTTGCTGTGGTGATCGGTCATATCGGTGTGTTGTGGGCCGTCAGCCATCTTAAAACACCGGAACTCAAAAAAATTGAAAAAGAACCGTTGCAGGTGCGTTTTGTCAAAATTCAGCAGCCACCGAAGCCTCTAGCGCCCGAACCAAAACCAGAACCGAAAAAAGCCGAGCCACCCAAGCCGGTGAAAGAAGTGAAGGTGGTTGAAAAGCCGCAACCTGCACCACCAAAAAAGGTGGAAAAAGTACAGCAGGTGAAAAAGGCTGAAGCGGTTAAACCGTTGGTAAATAAACCAGTACAGGCACCACCTAAACCTGTGGTAGCTCCGGTCGTCGCCCCGATAGTGACAGAAACCAAAGTGGCCAAGACCGCTCCAACTCCAGCACCACAACCGGCACCGCAGCCTGTTGCACCGCCAGCTCCTCCTGTTCCTGCTGGGCCAAAAAGTGTTTCGATCGGTGGTTCTGGCGTGCAGTGGAGTCGTACACCACGACCAAACTATAGCAATAAAGATCTGCAAGGTGAAAGTCGCCGCGTGGTCGTGCTGATTGAAGCCAATGAACAAGGCAACATTACCAATGCCCGGATTACCCGCAGCAGTGGCCTTGCAGCTCTAGATGAAAAGATTTTACGCGCAGTGCGTAGTGCAAAATTCAAACCGTATAAGGAAAATGGTGTGGCCTATCCAATTCGTGCCGAACAGCCATTTGAATTAACGTTGAATCCTAACGGCTAACATTTTTAGGAGTTCGAGTATGAACTTTTCAGTTTATTGGCAACATGCCGATGCAGTCAGCAAGACCTTGTACTTCATCTTGCTGGCCATGTCGATTGCAACCTGGACCATCTTTATTTTACGTTTGATGGGCACGCGCCAATTGAAACAGCAAGCTTATGCTCAACTCGCGCAAGCCCTGACCAAGCTGAAAGCCAAATTGGCACCGTTAAGTTTTGAACAGCGTAAATCAGTTGCGGAACAAGCTTTGTTGCGTCAGATTTCTGCAGAGAAAAGCAATGCGGAAAAAGGTGTGGCAGTATTGGGAACGATTGCTTCGATTGCGCCGTTCGTGGGTTTGTTTGGTACGGTGTGGGGCATTTTCCATGCGCTGGTTGCCGTGGGTAAAAGTGGCCAGGCTGGATTGGCACAAGTGGCAACACCAGTGGGTGAAGCGCTGATCATGACTGGTTTGGGTCTTGCGGTGGCGATTCCTGCGGTGTTGGCCTATAACATTTGTGTGCGTGTCAATCGTGGTCTGGCACATGAATTGCAAGATCAGGCACATAGTCTGTTGATCGATACCATGTTGCAGCAGGACAGCACTGAACAGCAAGCTGAAGTGAAAACAGCACAACAAGGTTATGTCGGAGGTCAGGCTTAATGGCTTTTCAACTGGGTGAAGATCATGATGTGGGCATGAATGAGATGAACCTCATTCCTCTCATCGATATTATGCTGGTCTTGATGATCATCTTTCTGGTGACTGCCACGGTTGCCAACCCATCGATTCCATTAAGCTTGCCAAAAACCACTGCGGACATTATTGATCCGCCACCACAAGCCATTACCATCAGCATTAATGCCAATGGTGAAGTGGCCTGGAATGACCAGATAATCTCGCTGGATGATTTACAGACGCGCTTTAACGAAGCAGGTCAGGCAGAACGTAAGCCGACCGTGCAACTGCGTGCAGATAAAGATGCACGTTATGATAACGTTGCCCAAGTGATGTCACGTGCGAGCGAAGCCGGGCTCAGTGATATTGCTTTTGTCAGTGAAAATTGATTGCACTGCAAGCGACAAAAAAGCGACTCGTTTGAGTCGCTTTTTTTATATTTGTTTCTGGATGGTTATTTGAGTAAATGCTGAAACTTACTTTGCAGTTTCATTAATTTGGGTGGAATCACAAAGTTGCAGTATCCCTGATGAGGATTCTTGCCATAAAAATTTTGATGATAGTCTTCAGCCGGATAGAAAGTTGGTGCAGGACTCAGTTCAGTCACGATATTCAAACCCTCCGCTTTGAGCTGCTCGATCATCTGTTGTGCCTGTTGCTGCTGTTGTTCATTGAAATAATAAATAACTGAACGATATTGTGTGCCTACATCATTGCCTTGACGGTTCAGCGTGGTGGGATCGTGGGTTGCAAAAAACACGTCGAGCAGTTGTGCATAGCTGATCTGGCTTTCATCAAAATCAATCAGGATGACTTCTGCATGCTGGGTATTTCCTTCACAAATCTGTTCATAGGTTGGATTGGCGGTATGTCCACCAGCATAGCCACTGACCACTTGTGTCACGCCTTGTAGTTGTAAAAATACGGCTTCTACACACCAGAAGCAGCCACCGCCCAATAAAGCCTGTTGCATCGTGATATCCTATGTAGTTAATTCATATGACGAAATAAATGATTTTTTCATGCTCATAAAAATGAGTATAAGCAATTGAAACAATACCTGATTTGCTAAATTTTCCAAAAGTTAAGGTGTAGCTATACGGCTACTCAACTGCATCAGGACATTGCCATGGCGATCCAGCAATTTCAGGCTGTGATTGTAGACCTGATAATGTGCGACTTTGCTTAAAGCCTCGGTGAATTGTGAAGCCAGGAGCATGTTGGCATCCAGACATATCATTTTAGTGCTGGCCAGTTCACTAAAGGACAGCTGGCTGCCTGTGGTCTGATAGGTTCCCATGATGCGGTTACAGCCATCCGAGCCACTGATCTGCCGGTTGATCGCATCCAATTGTATATAAGGCACATGCTGGTTTTTTGGAGTGGCGGCTATCTGTAATGAACCAATCTGTGTGACCACCCAGCGCTGATTTTGCAATTGGGTTAAGTGTGTCTGCGGCGTATCTGAACTGAATGGAGTGGTGTTGCAGGCACTGAGTGCGATAGTGCTGGCCAAAATAAGTGTGCCAAGTAAAGGTTTGAACATGAGAAAAATTCTGAATGATTAAGATTGAATTTATCAAAACAGAAAAAGATGACAGACTCTAGTGTTATCTGTATGAATTTATTTGTTTTTAGTCAATAGTTTTAATTGTGCTTGTGATGTAGCTCACGAACCAGGTAGATATAAGATGTGCTCAGGCTAAGAGCGCGACACAGGACGTGTATCGAAGCTACTTATACACATCCTGAGCAGGGTAAGGTCTTGTTTAGTTGGAATCTTATTTCTGGTAACGGGCAAATTCAAAGGAAATGCCGTTGCTTTCATCGACATGGGATTCACTGGACACCTTATGAAATTCATCTGGAATTTCCGGGTAGTAGGCATCGCCCTGAACATCCAGTTCGACATGCGTTAGTTCTAGGCGGTCTGCAATATCTAGCGTCTGCTGGAAAATTTCACCGCCGCCAATAATAAATAACGTGTCCGGTTTTTCACTGACTTGGACATCAGTCACGGCCTGTTGCAACGCCTCAGCAATGCTATGCGCGACTTTGACACCCTCAAATGACCAGTCTGGATCACGAGTAATCACCCAGTTCACGCGTTTGGGTAAGGCACGGCCCATTGATTCAAGTGTTTTGCGTCCCATGACTACCACACCGCCTTGGGTGATGGCTTTGAAATGCTTGAGGTCCGCAGAAATATGCCACGGTAAATCATTGCCTTTGCCGATGCAGCGTTGCTGATCGAGTGCAACGACATGAACAACTTCTAAACCTTGATAACTCATACGGCCACCGGTGCTTTAATTGCAGGATGTGATTGATAATCGATGATTTCGATATCTTCAAATTTAAAATCAAACAGATCTTTCACCGCAGGATTTAGCTTGAGCTGACACAGCGGCAAGGGTTCACGCGAAAGCTGTTCTTGTGCCTGGGCAAAATGGTTGGCATATAAATGGGTATCGCCACCGGTCCAGATAAACTCGCCCACATCCAGATCACAGACCTGAGCGATCATGTGCGTGAGCAGCGCATAGCTGGCGATATTGAACGGCACACCCAAAAAAACATCAGCACTGCGCTGATATAGCTGGCAGGACAACTTGCCATTTTGCACAAAAAACTGGAACAGGGTATGACAAGGCGGCAGCGCGACTTGACTCGCTTCATTCGGATTCCAGCCAGAAACAATCAGGCGGCGCGAATTTGGGTTGGTTTTGATTTCGTTAATTAGCCATTTGATCTGGTCAAAGCCATCTGAGTTATACGAACCATCGACATTTTTTGTGGCACCAAAATTGCGCCACTGATGACCGTAAACCGGTCCCAATTCACCTGCAGGACGACCAAAACGTGCGGTCTGTTCGGCTGTTGACCATTCATCCCAAATGCTGACTTTATTATCCTGTAAATATTGAACATTGGTATCCCCTTTTAGGAACCAGAGCAATTCAATCACAATCGAACGGAAATGTACTTTTTTGGTGGTGAGCAACGGGAAACCTTGCGAGAGGTCAAAACGCATCTGGTGACCAAAAACAGATCGTGTTCCCGTACCGGTACGATCGCCTTTGTCGCCACCATGGTCGAGGATGTGTTGTAGAAGGTCTAAATAAACGCGCATAACGATCTCTAAAATTTTATATGTGTGCCCTGTCTGAGTTCAAAGTTCTTTCAATTGGATTGAATCGAATCTTGGACCCGATGCTGCCAAATGAGAACAGAATGTATTTCTGCGATCCAGGAGGTAATAGCAGGTTAACCGATAATAATAACCTGATTATGTTTGGCTTCCAATTAGTCTTGGCTGATTTTTATGATGAGTTGCGAGGCGCTCGGTTCCCATACATTGACACGATATAAAAACCAATCAGGCTAAAACCCAAGATCTGTACGGCTTGAGCGATTTTTCCTAAATCAGGAAGCCGTAAAAACAGGATCAGGCCAGCGATCCACGGAATGATAGCGAATAGAATTTTTAAGATAGGGCGATGAGAATAGTCGAGCTGAATTTTCAGATAAGCGCAATACAACAGATGAACCGATAAACCCAGCAACAAACTGAACAGCGTTAAAGTCGTGGATAGCTTGGAAATTTCAGAAAAGTATAAGGTCACTGCAATAGTCAAGATACTGATAACCAGCTTGATTTGTCGTGTACAGCGCTCTGAATACCAGTATTGCAGCATAAGTGATCACTTCGATTCAGATGATTGAGGTGGATGAGAGAGAAACAAATATTGCGGAGAAAACAGAAAAATCCCCAAGGCCATAAAACAGATCCCTTGAATACCAAAAATGAGCAAGTCACGTTGCTGATGCTGCATAAAAATCACGGCAAACAGCAGGGCCAAGGGAATCCAGGTCATGAGCCGAGCCCAAATACTCACAGGTTGATCTTGCAGAAAATGCAACCTGACATAACGGCAGATCAGAAACAGCAAGCCCGTTGCAAAAAACATCAGCATACTGGTTGGTGCGATTGGAAATTTGAGATAAAGCACAATGCTGAGGATAAGAATGGTGCAAGCAATCAACAGTTTTTGGAGTGGGGATAGTTGCGATGAGAACCAAAATTCAAGCATGAGTGCGAAAGATTTTCTGACATGATCGCGCTGACTTTAGCATAAAAAAGAGGAGCATGTGCTCCTCAATGATTGCGTGGTTTTTTATTTGGTTTTTTGCGGACCCCAGTCATAAATTTTCTTCTGGTAGGCATACCACATCATCCAGAAGCCAATCAAAATCATTGGTAAGGACAGGAATTGCCCTTTACTCATCCAGGCAATAAACAGCTGGCCATGGTCCGGTTCACGGAAGAACTCCACCACAAAACGCGCGATGCCATAGCCAATGAGGAACAGGGCAGAAACTGCCATACGCGGACGTGGTTTGGAGCTGAACCACCACAACACGATAAACAGAATCAGTCCTTCACCGAGTGCCTGATAAAGCTGTGACGGATGACGGGCCAAACTGTCGACATGCGGAAACACCATAGCAAAAGGATAATCCGGATTGGTTACCGGACGTCCCCACAGCTCACCGCCAATAAAGTTGCCAATACGACCAAACATTAAACCGGTGGGTACGCAAGGGGCAATAAAGTCCAGGGTTTGAAACCAGGTTTTTTGATATTTACGGCACCAGAGCAACATGGCCAGCATCACGCCCAAGAAACCGCCATGGAAGCTCATGCCGCCGGTCCAGACCTGAAACAGCCAGAGTGGATTGGCCAGAAACTGTTCAAAGCCGTAGAAGAAGACATAACCTACACGCCCGCCTACCACGACGCCCAGTGCGCCGTAAAAGATCAGGTCGGAGACCATGTCTGCGGTCCAGCCGTCACGTTGTTTGGCACGGTAAGTCGCCAGCCCCCAGGCAAACAAAAAAGCCAATAAGTACATCAGCCCATACCAATGCACGTTTAACGGTCCGAGCGAGATCGCAACAGGATCAATGTTAGGATAGGTTAGCATTCCTGCTCCTCATGGATATATTTTGTTTCGATTCTAGCGGAATGATATTAAAAATGTTGTACATTCAATGTGTAAAGATCAAGAGAGTGCATTATGTGTATTGTGGCCTTGGCTTGGCAGGTGCTGGATCAAACGCCTTTATGCCTGATTTCCAATCGTGATGAATTCTACCAGCGCCCTACAACCAGACTGCACCAGTGGCCGAATAGTCCCATTATGGCGGGTCAGGATTTACAGTCAGGTGGCACATGGATGGGAGTGACCGCTTCCGGACGTTGGGCGGTGGTGACTAATTTTCGTGATGGCCAGGATAAAAAACAATATCCCACTTCACGTGGTCATCTGATTCAGGCATTTCTAGAGTCTAAGCAAACACCGATTCGTTTTGCACAACAACAGACACAACAGCAGCGCGATTACGCCGGCTTTAACCTAATCATTGGCGACCGGCAACAGGCCGTTTATATGAGTAACCGCGGTGAAGCACCGCAGATCCTGGCAAATGGCGTGTATGTCATTTCTAATGGCTTGCTGCATGATCCTTGGCAGAAAACCTTGCATTTGCGTAAACGCTTTACCCAGGAGTTTTTACCGATGTTGCAGTTACCTCAGTTGGCGGAAAGTGAACGGCAGGCTGCGGTTTGGGATCTGCTGGAAGATGAACGTAAAGTGCCTGTGGAATTGCTGCCTTCGACTGGAGTCGCGACCGACATGGAGCAATTGCTGTCTTCCACGTTTATCCAGAGTGCAGATTATGGCACGCGCTGTTCCAATTTTTTACGGATGACACCGCAGCAATTGATCTGGCTGGAAAAAACACAGCAGGGAGAAGATTGTGGCCAGATCATACAGCAGCAGATTCAGTTAAGCGGATAAACAATAAAATAAAAAATACCGGCTTCAAGAGCCGGTATTTTTCAGCGTGAAAGTAGATTAAGCACCTACAATCACACCACCATCTTTACGGGTAATTACAACAGTCGCTGAACGTGGACGTGCTGTTGAGTTGGTTGGATCCGTTTGAGTTGCAGGCCAATGACTGGTTGCATCATTATAAGCAGGTGAATCTTCACCCGGGTGCTGAACGTTAATGAAGATTGCTTTGTAGTCTGGTGTCATGGTCACGCCAGTAATTTCGCAATCTTTTGGACCGGTCAGGAAGCGACGTAGATTTTCATCAGTCACTTTGGCACCCATGATCGTAGCTTGACCATTAGAGGTTGTAGCTTCGCCACCATCACCTAATGCACCTGGTAATGCTGCCAACATCATACAGTTAGTGGTATCCGTATAAGCACCATCGTCGGTTTGAATCCACAATACACCGCGGTGATCGAACCACATACCATCCGGGCTAGAGAAGTCATTGTTATCGGTTAGACCAGACAGGTTAACATTTTCAAGCATTTTTGCTTCAGCACCAAACAGGTAAATATCCCATTTGAAGGTGGTTGCGGTGGTGGTATCAGCATCTTCACGGAAACGGATAATATGACCGTTCACGTTTCCTTTACCAGGCAGTTGCTCTGCGGTATCACTGTAGTTACGTGGGTTGGCAGCATCTACTGGTTGCTCTGGATATTTTGAACTGCCACGGTTGCTGTTATTGGTGAGAGTGACATAGACTTCGCCATTATTTGGATTGACCGCAACCCACTCAGGACGGTCCATTCTGGTCGCGCCTACGGCATCTGCAGCGATACGTGCATGGATTAGCACGTCTGCTTGATCAACGAAATCATATTTTGCGTAATTAGCAATTGCTGAATTGCTGATCGATAACTCTAGCCATTGACCTGTACCATCAGCATTGAATTTGGCAACATACAGTTTGCCACTATTCATGTATTTATCGCCGGCTGCATAGCCACCGTTAACATCTTTTGGATTCCATTGCGCGTCAGAAACGAATTTGTAGATGTATTCGCCACGCGAGTCATCACCCATATAGAAGGCCAGGTTTTGACCTTCAATGGCACGGCTAGAGCGACAGTCTTCATGGGCAAAACGGCCAAGTGCGGTACGTTTTACAGGAGCTTGACGGCTATCAAATGGATCAATTTCTACGATCCAGCCGAAATTATTCGGGATGTTGCGATAATCTTCACTTGCAGATGTACCAACCACTGAAGCATTCCAGCGGTCATACATATCCTGATCTTCTACACCAGCAATAGCCGTTTCCCATTGATAACGCGATTTTTTATCTTTATAAAGAGTGCGTCCTAGAGCATCCTTATTTTCAATTGTCTTTTCTGCATCTTGATAAGAAATTTCTAAGCCTAAACCGTAGCGTCCTAATGCCACATTTTCATTAGTAGATCGTGCATATTGATCTGTACCTGAACGGAAGAAATAACCGATAAAGTTTTCTTCGGCAGTTAAATAGGTACCCCATGGTGTATAGCCATTACCACAGTTATTTTGCGTGCCACGGGTTTTTACCCCCGATGGAGAGAAGCGGGTTGAAAGTAAAGGTGACTTAGCAACTAAACCCGCAAAAGTCATTTCTGTAGAAGCAGTAATACGACGGTTGAAAATTGAATTTTTCAAAATTTCAACCGCTTGGGTTTTACTGTCTTTTTTTACATGAACGATCGACACGCCATGCGCATTCACTTCACGGATCACTTGATCTTCAGGGCGACGACCATTCGCATCTGTAGTTGGACCTTCAGGGTGTAAGAAGGTCTGGTTGATGTATTCATGGTTCAGTACCAATAAACCGTGATCCGATTTAGTATCATCATAACGGCCAGTTGTGGTGTTTAAGCCAAAATAGCTCATACCATCATGGCAGTCACCAGAACGGAACTGGAAGCTTGGGCCTGAAGGGACATTAGTGTCATCCCATGGACCATAGTATTGATTGATGGAATCACCCATCGCATACAATACTTTGGCTTCATAACCTTCTGGAACGGTCACGATATCGTTGAGGTTCTTGGCAACGGGTGTGAAGTTTAGCTTTGTCGGTAATTTTGCAGGATCATTATTTTCTGGAGTTGAGTCACTATCGCTACCACAACCGGTTAAGGTTGAGGCTAAAGTCAAAGCCACAGCACCACTTGCAGTTTTGGTAATGAGGCTACGACGTGTAATTGCTTGCTCTAAAATGTCACGGAAATGGACATTACCAGAGGTATTATTGTCTAACTCTTGCTCTTCATTATATTGAAACAGATCAGTCATGGAAGTTTCCTAAGTAGTTTGATCATTTTAAAGTTTTCTATAACTTAGAGAGCTAATGTGACGTGGTATTGACTTTTTAATGACAGGATGATGAAAAAGAATGTTTTAATTTGGTAGATATATGTAAAGAAAAAGCAGGAAACTGGTAAGTATCCTGCTTTTTGAATAGGGTGGAAATAGTATTAGGCGTGATGACGTTTTTCGAGCATCTTGCCAAAAAATAGTCCCAGCTCAAACAAGAGCCACATGGGAATGGCTAGCATAAGCATGGATAGAGCATCGGGTGGTGTTACAAACATGGCGACAAAAAAGCACCCTACGATAATAAAACGGCGTTTTTCTACTAAAGTCTGCGTACTGACTACACCAATCAAAATCAGGATTAGAGTAACAATCGGAATTTCAAAGGTAATCCCAAACACCAAAAACAGTTTCAAGCAAAAAGCGAGATAGCTGTTAATATCGGTCATAGGGGCCACGGTTTCCGGAGAAACACTAATGAAAAAATGCAGAATTGAAGGTAAGGCTATAAAATACGCAAAAGCGATCCCGGCATAAAACAGCACAATACTACCTACAAGCAGAGGAAGGGCCAAAAATCTTTCTTTCTCATATAAGGCGGGTTTCACAAATGACCACAGCTGATACATGATAAAAGGCATGGCGATCATCAAGGCAACAAAAAAGTTCAGCTTGAAGGGTGCCATAAATGTAGCGGCAACATCGGTGGCAATCATGGATGAGCTGGTGGGTAATTGCGCTCTTAATGGTTCTGATAAAAGCTGATAGCTGCTGTTAGCAAATGGCAACAAGCATAAGAATAAGATCAGCAAAATCCCGACAATCTTGAAAAGATGCTGGCGCAAGATCATTAAATGTTTAGTGATCGGCAGTTCTTCAAGTTGTTGATTTAAGGTTTGCTGTTCAGGCGCAGGTACCGGTGGCTGTGGAGGGGCAGTGTGAGTCATACAGCGACCTTGAGTTCAGAAAAAGTACAGGTAAAAGCAGTCACCATCATCCCGTTTTGCAGAGATAAAGGATATCTGTGATGCCAATGTTGTGGCCAATAGACACTGGGTACTGGTTGAGCCAGATAGTAATATGCTAGGGCTGAGTTTTTATTTTGGATATTTTGAGTACTAGGAGAGGCTTCAACATTAATGGATTGTTGCTGCAATTCTTGCATCTGCTGTTGCATTTTTAATTCAAGTGCCTGGATACGCTGCATTTCCTGTTGCATTTGCTCGCGTAATTCTGACATCCGTAATTCACGATCAATGTCATTTTGCACATTGCTGACCATACGTTTAAGCTTGCCATACCATTTACCTACAAAGCGTGCTGCTTCGGGCAGTTTTTCCGGGCCTAATACCAGTAATGCAATAATCCCGAACAGTAGCAGTTCAGACATGCCAATATTGAGCATAATCGGCGCTTCCTGACTTAGTGTTTAACGCTGGAATTCACATCGCTATTGCTTTGATGTTCAATGGTACGTGGTTCATTTAAAGTAGCGGCAGGCGTTTCATCTTCTTTGATGGATTTCTTGAAATCTTTGACGGCACCACCGACATCTTTGCCCAGATTTTTTAATTTTGATGTGCCGAACAATAAAATGACGACAATAGCGAAAATTAACACATGCCAAATTGATAAACCGGCCATATTTTTACTCCTCAAATTTTAGCCATATCTCAACAGTTGCAGATGACAAATCGGTGACGTAGAGGTTGCAATTTAAAGACAGGCAAATCAGGTAAAGTGATGAGATATCAATAGATAAAATGTTAGGATGGCACGTTCCGGATTAAACCAAGGATTGTGAGCGTGGCATTGCTGGTCGCCCTGATGGCATTTATTTGTGGCTGGTTATTGGCTCTGACTCATTGGGCAACCTGGCTGAAACCTTTTCTGGCCAGTCTGTTAGCCCGTTGCTTAATTCCGCTAGTCATTATTTACAATATGGTATTTTACCAGCCGGGTAGTCTAGGCTTGATGCTGTTCAGTTTTGGCTCGGCACTTGTGTTGTATGCACTGTTTTTCTATTTTAGTCGTGATCGCCTCAGCGCCTTGTGCTTTAGTTATGCCAATCTTGCCTGGCTGGGATTTCCGTTTGCAATTGCGCTGTTCGGGCAAGAGATCAGTGCCGCTATGGTTGCACTCTATATCGGCGGTTCCATTTTCGGCAATATCTGGGCCGTGACTGCAGTTTGCTCAGTTCCTCAACCTGGAGCAGAAATTACATTAAAAGTAATGAGATCACCTCCAGTTATCGCGCTTTTAATTGCGGGATTGGCACGTCTATTCGGATTGCAAGACGTCCAGAATACTCAGGTGTTGGAATGGATATATTTAACGGCCAAGTGGGGGATGAGCTTTGCCGGAATGTGTGTACTAGGCATGTGGCTTAGGCACACCAAAGTGGCTTGGAAAGATGTTTGGCGTAGTACTCAAATAGCTATCATAAAATTGGTTTGTGGGATGGTGCTGTGTAGTGTTGCTTATTATATGGTGGCGACCTTGCAACCCTTTATCGGGGTGATGTTCTTATTATTCTGTTTACCTCCTGCCGCAAATATTGTTGCACTCGAAACCCATTATCAGGGGACTGGACGTTCGGCTGCTTATATTGCTTCTGGAACGATAGTGAGTTGTTTGATCGTACTGCTGTATGGTGTTTTATTACATTTACTTTAAGATTCAACCGATAAAGCCTGGATTTTACCGGGTGAGATTGATGCTGAATTAGCCGTGTTTTAGGCTGTCACGGAATTTTTGCATGGCCTGACCACGATGGCTGATCTGATTTTTTTCCTGTTTCGACATCTCAGCACTGGAAATACCCAGTTCAGGCAGCCAGAACAAGGGATCATAACCAAAACCATTTTCACCGCGCGGCGCGTCAAGGATTTCGCCCTGCCAAATCCCCTGGAAAATTTGTGGTAGTGGATCATCAGCATGCTGTACCAAAGCCAAGACACAGACAAACATACCTTCTATGGCTTTACCTTCTTGTCGGAAAGGAAGAAGATCTTGGAGCAATTTGGCATTGTTAGCTGCATCATCGCCATGCTCTCCGGCATAACGTGCCGAATAAATCCCGGGTGCACCGCCCAGAACTGGTACACAAATACCCGAGTCATCGGCAATCGCTGGTTTGCCAGAAATACGCGAGGCATGGCGGGCTTTAATAATGGCATTTTCAACAAAGCTCAAGCCATCTTCCACCGCGTCGTTAATATTCAGTTGACCTTGTGGGATAACCTCAATCGGCACGTGCAGTTGCTGGAATAAATTCTCGAATTCGGCAATTTTGCCTTTGTTATTGCTCGCCAGCACTAAAGTGCCTTGGGAGAGCCAAGCATTGGAAGCAGACATAGGGATATAAGAGTAAAAATAGAAAGATCTAATGGTAACGTATTTTGCGATTTACGCCTAAAAACAAACAGGCCTACACAAAAGGTAAGCCTGAAGAGGATATATTGATTGTTGAACAAATGGGATGATGAGAGGCTTATTGCGCCTGAATCCACTGATCAGCGCGGTCACGTGCCATGCGGATCTGTTCCTGGGTCAAGTTGGCTGCCAATACAGTTTTTTTACCTTCAGACAAATTGATGACTTTAGTATCAAGCATGCCATCACGGGTAGACAGTTCATACCACTGGTAAGCACCGATATAGTTTTTTTTCTGCTCTTCCATCATGGCCAGATTAAAGCTGGCACGGTTATCACCATTGCTGGCGGCTTTTTCAAAATATTTGCGTGCCAAAGATTCATTCTTTTGTGTACCAATGCCATCCGCATACATACGACCAACATTCAGTTGTGCGGCAGAAAGACCTTGATCAGCAGCGAGTTTGTACCATGCAAAAGCCTGTTTTTCGTCTTTTTGAATATCTTTACCGTATTGATAACGGTTGGCTAAATAAAACTGGGCACCGGCCTGACCTGCTTTCGCTGCCTGCATCAAATCATCGATTGGCATGGTTGAATAGCGTGCTGCCTGTGCAGAAGTGGATTGTGGCTGCGGAATATAGTCTGCATGGGCTTGGAGGCTAAAAAGTCCAATAAATAGTGTGCTAAGTAATAGTTTTTTCATAATGCGCTCACCCGATAAATTGCGACTTCACCAAACAGATTAGGAGCATGTTTACTCAGTAAACTGCCTTGTTGATTCCCATTGACGGCAAGTCGATTAATAATTTGAATATTATTTTCCGCACAAAGTGCTTCAAAATCCTTAAAAGTACACAGATGGATATTAGGGGTATTATACCACATATAAGGTAAGGCTTCGGAAACCGGCATTTTACCTTTCATTGCCAGAAAAGAACGCGTCTTCCAGTAGGCAAAGTTCGGAAAGGTGATAATGGCCTGTTTCCCCACACGCACCATGTCGCGTAACAACACATCAGGTGCATCTACGGCCTGCAAAGCTTGTGCCATCACCACATAGTCAAAAGACTGGTCGGCAAAACGGCTTAAGCCAAGATTTAAATCCTGTTGAATAATATTTAAACCGCGACTGACCGCAATTGCAATCTTTTCTTGATCAATTTCTAAACCGTACGCACGAATTTGATGCTTACGGCTCATGTGCGCGAGCAGTTCACCATCACCACAGCCGAGGTCTAAAACGCTGGAACCCGGGTTGATCCATTTCTCTGCCAGTTGTTGATCAATACGCATTACACAGTCTCCACTCGGGTTGATGCCAAATGTTCTTTACCGCCCAAGAATGCCCGCAAGGCTTTGACATACCGTGGAATTGGGAACAAGAATGAGTCATGGCCCTGTTCGGCATCAATGTCCATGTAACTTACCGGTTTGTGATTGCTGATCAGTGCATTGACGATTTCTTGAGAGCGGCTTGGAGTAAAACGCCAGTCAGTAGTAAAGGACATCACCAAGAAACGGCATTGGGTATGAGCCATGGCTTTTTTCAAGGAAGACTCATACTCACGCGAAGGATCAAAATAATCCAGTGCCTTGGTCATGATCAGATAGGTATTGGCATCAAAGTTGCGGCTGAACTGTTCACCCTGATAACGCAGGTAGCTTTCCACCTGGAATTCGACATCGAAGCCATACATGAATTTGCCGGATTTTAAATCGCGGCCAAATTTCTGTTTCATGGCTTCTTCGGACAGGTAGGTGATATGACCGACCATACGCGCCAGAATCAGACCGCGTTTCGGATAGCTGTCGTGTTCCAGATAACGTCCGTTATAAAAGTCCGGATCGGAGAGAATCGACTGGCGTGCCACTTCATTAAAGGCAATATTTTGCGCTGATAACTTGGGTGCACTGGCGATAATCACGCAATTTTTTAAACGTTCCGGATAATCCACGGACCATTGCAGGGCCTGCATGCCACCGAGTGAACCGCCAATGATGGCATACCAGGTGTCAATGCCTAAGCGATCAGAGAGCATGGCTTGAGTTTTCACCCAGTCACGCACGGTGACTAAAGGAAAATCCGGGCCATAAGGTCGGTTGTCATTTTCCGGATTTGGAGAAGTCGGGCCGGTAGAGCCATGGCAACCGCCAATATTATTCAATGCAACGACAAAAAACTTGTCGGTATCAATGGCTTTCCCCGGACCAATACAGGAATCCCACCAACCCGGTTTTTTGTCATCCGCATGGTGATATCCTGCAGCATGATGATGACCTGACAGCGCATGGCAAATGAGAATCGCATTGGATTTTTCTTCATTGAGCACACCATAGGTTTCAACCATCAGCTCAAAACGTGGCAGGATACGACCACATTCTAATTCTAGCGGTTCTTCGAATTGGAATTTTTGCGGGGTGACCAGACCCACGGAGTCAGCTGGAAAAGACACGGGAGTAATTCGCCTTAAATCTTTAATATGAAGAATAAATAAAAGGATACCAACGAAGGGTATCCTTTCAAAAGGTTTTTTTGTCAATTACACTGCAGAAGCAACGACTTGTTCAGTGCTCAATACGCCTTGCTCGATCAATCGGTTGGTCGCCGCGATAATCGCTTCAATAGAAGAAGTCACAATATTGTCATGCAAGCCGGCACCAAATGCGGACTTACCGGTACCTTTCACTTGAAGTTCCACCAAAGCCAAGGCTTTGGCGCTCGCACCTGAACCAATGCTGCGTTCTTCATAGTTCAACACATCAATTGGCAAGTTCAAGGCATCCAAGATCGCCGAGATTGGCCCATTGCCTTCACCACGAAGTTGTTGGCTTTGTTCATTGGTCACCACATCAAGTTCGATAATTTGATTGCCATTGTTGTCGGACAACTTATAGTTTTTCGCCGTGTAGTTGGCATTCTTCACTTCAACATAAGTTTCTTTAAACAAGTTCCAGATTTCTTGTGCTGAAATTTCAGTTGCAGTTGCATCGGTGTGCTGTTGTACCACTTGCGAGAATTCGATTTGTAAACGGCGCGGCAACACCACGTTATAGTTGGATTCCAACAAGTAAGAAATCCCGCCTTTTCCAGACTGTGAGTTCACACGAATCACCGCATCGTAGTCACGGCCCAAGTCTTTTGGATCGATTGGCAAGTACGGCATATCCCAGATTTCTTCATTTTTCTGGAATTCAAAGCCTTTTTTAATCGCATCCTGATGAGAACCCGAGAAGGCCGTGAATACCAAGTCACCCGCATAGGGATGGCGTGGATGTACTGGCAAACCTGTACATTCTTCAACAGTCGCGATGATTTCGTTGATATTGGAGAAGTCCAAGTTCGGTGCTACACCCTGGGTATACATGTTCAAGGCAATTGCAGCAACATCGACGTTACCGGTACGTTCACCATTACCAAACACACAGCCTTCTACACGGTCAGCACCAGCCATAATCGCCAATTCAGATGCCGCGATACCACAGCCACGGTCGTTGTGACAGTGAACCGAAATAATCACGCCATCACGACGTTCGATATTGCGGTGCATCCATTCAACTTGGTCGGCATACACGTTCGGGGTAGAAACTTCTACCGTTGCTGGCAAGTTCAAGATCACTTTGTTTTCTGGCGATGCTTCCCAAACTTCAGTCACTGCATCACAGGCTGCTTTGGCCACTTCCAATTCAGTGGCAGAAAAACACTCTGGACTGTACTGGAAAATGAAATCAGTTTCAGGATAGTTGGCCGCGTATTCTTTCACTTTTTGTGCAGCATTGATCGCCAACTGACGCGCACCTTCCACATCCACATTTAAAACTTTCTTGCGGAAAGTTGGTGAGTTGGAGTTATAGATATGCACAATCGCACGCTTTGCACCTTCCAACGCTTCAAAAGTGCGTTGGATCAAGTGATCACGGGCTTGTACCAACACTTCAATATACACGTCATCTGGAATATGACTTTCTTCAATCAATTTGCGAGTGAAGTCGAAGTCGATTTGCGATGCTGACGGGAAGCCAATTTCAATGTGTTTAAAACCGATTTTCACCAACATTTGGAACATTTTGAATTTTTGTTCCATATCCATCGGTTCGAAAATGGCCTGGTTACCATCACGAAGGTCAGTACTCATCCACATCGGCGCTTGGGTGATTTCTTTATTTGGCCACTGACGGTCAGGCAAGTCCACACGCTGGTACATGCGACGATATTTTTTACTTGGATCAGCCAACATCATGAGGGAACTCCTTGTGTAGTCTCAGTAGTTTAGTTCTCACTCAAACTGCCGTTCTACTAATATAGATTGTGTCTATGCAGTCAATTTCCAAGCTTTTTTGGGCTATCGCGTTGAGCTGGATCGAATTGATGCTTATCTGTTCATTTATAAGATAGAGTTTAACCAGAATAAAGGGAAAAAGTTTCTTGATTTTTAGTCATTTTTAAATTTTATAAAAATATATTTTCATTATTTTAATAAATATGAGAAATTTTTTCTGTTTTGCTTGGCGTGGTAAATGCTTTTTGAGTAAAAGCAAATGATCTCTAAAATAGACTGTGGCTGTATTGCACGATCATTTTAGAGATCAAGAGCACTTGGACAGCGTTAAAGCTCAGCCCATTTACGCATCAAGTTATGATACAGATTGGTCAGGCGAATGACTTCATCATGGCTATCACCGAGTTCTACTCGCAGGTTTTGTACGGTCTGGTCCAGATTGAACAACATGTGGCGTTCGGCTTCACCACGTACCATACTTTGTACCCAGAAGAAGGAAGCAATTCGGCAGCCCTGCGTAACGGCGGTCACTTCATGCAGACTGGTTGAAGGGTAGAGCACCATATCGCCAGCCGGCAGTTTGACTTCGTGATAGCCATAAGTATCTTCAATTACTAATTCACCGCCTTCATATTCATCGGGTTCACTCAGGAATACGGTACAGGATAGATCGGTTCTTAGACGTTCATTGGTGCCACGGATTCGGCGGATGGAATTGTCGACATGAAAACCAAAGGCTTCATTATTTTCATAACGGTTGAAGAGCGGTGGAATAATATCGAGCGGAAGTGCCGCAGATAAAAACAGTGGGTGCTGGCCTAAAGATTCTAGAATGATATTGCTAAGATGATGGGTTAAAGGATGATCTTCTGGTAGTTGCTGGTTTTGTTTGACGGTTGCAGACAGGGTACCGGCCGTCACTTTGCCATTGACCCACTCGATTTTATTCATTTCCTCACGAAAATATTGGACTTGTTCTGTGCTTAATACATTCGGAATATGATGGATCACGGCTGTATACCTGTGTAAATGGATATAGACAGTATATAAAAATAGCCTCACATGAGGAGGCTATGAGTGAAAAATCCCATAAATTGATTATGGGATTTTTCGGTTGAATTAATATTTGAAGTTTAAAGACAAGACTGCGCTGCGGCCTTCAGCTTCAGTGGCATAGTGGTTGCTATACGTTTTGTTGAAGTAGCGTTTATCTGTCAAGTTATTGACGTTTAATTGCACATCAATATTCTTATCTACGTTGTAACGTGCCATTGCATCATAACGAACATACGATGGAGCCCACTTGGTATTTGCAGGGTTACCGTAAACTTTATCCATATAGGTTGCACCGCCACCAATCGTGAATTGAGGCAGAACTTGGTAAGTCGTCCAGAGAGTTGCAGCATGTTCTGGAACATTCGGAAGTTGGTTACCTTGATATGGATTATTTTGCCAATTTGGTGAGCCAGTGCTACCCAGATTAGTTAAGCCACCATCAATTAATTCGCTATCCAGGTAAGTATAGCCGGCACTAACGTTCCATTTATCTGTAATTTGACCATTTAAACCTAACTCAACTCCGTCGACACGACTTTCGCCAACGTTGGCATAGCTGGTTGTATCAGTCTGAACACGGGCGTTTTGTTTCTCGGTACGGAAAATTGCAGCAGTAAGATTCAAATGGTCATCAAAGAGATCCCACTTGGTACCGATTTCAAAAGTACGACTTTCTTCCGGATCTAGATTGCTATAAGCGGTACCAATTGCCTCTGAACCATCACCAGCATCCACACCTACTGGATTAGCTGAGGTTGAAATACTGGCGTAAATTGAGCCATTTTCTACTGGTTTAAAGGTAATACCTGCTTGATAGTTAAAGAAGTCAGTATCACTTTCAGTTCTTACTTTCTCTCCCGCTACTTTTGTCTTGTCTTTATATACGGCTGTGTTGCGTGCACCATACGTCATAACTTGTTCTGTATCGAACTTGTCCCAACGAACACCTAGATCCAAAAGCCATTGTGGATTCAGCTCAATGTTATCCAGGAAATAGACAGATGTTGACTTGGTTTGGATATTGTAGCGATCTGCACCATTGGTGCTGATTGAACCCGTCCATGCACCTCGGTTTGGATTCTGTACTGGAGTACACCAACCCGAACCAATAGAATCTGGTTTGTCACAATATTGGTGATAGTTACCCGTGGTATTGTCACCATTAATAATATATTGCGTACGATCAGTTTCTTGGTCGCTATATTCGGCGCCCAGGTTAAAACGATGTTTTAAGCGACCGGTATTAAATTTACCTGTTAATGCGAGCTGGTCGGTAAAGGTATCGGTATCCGCAATACGAGAGTTGACACGCGCCCAAACATAACCCGTTAAGTCACCTGTCGTTTTGTCGTAAATGTTACCTTTAGAATCATCTGGATTAGTCCAGAGATAATCATTTTTTGAATTAGAATAAACAGCTGTGTTGGTAATTGTCAGATCATCAGTCAAATCATGTTCTAACTTGAGAGTACCAATTTGGTTTTCCTGTTGTTGGAAATCACGATCTTTCCAACCATAGTAAATCCCTTGTTTAACATCAATCGGTTTACCATTGCCATTTTGCCAAACACGTGTTGGCTGGTTGGTAGCTGTATACGGATTATTAAATGGAATACCCGAATCTGGTGTATCGTCCGTTTTTAAGTAGTAATAGCTAAGTGTTGCACGGGTAGGGGTATCCAAACCAAAGGTAATGCTTGGCGCAATACCAGCACGTTTGTATTCTGTACCATCCGCCTGACCGGCTTTTTCATTTTGATGACCAAGAACCGCAACACGTGCTGCTACGCCGTTACCAAAATCTTTATTGGCATCAAGCGTAATACGTGCATAACTATCTGTACCAACAGCCATTGAGCCTTCTAACAGGTCTCCGGCTTTAGCGACCTTAGAAATCATATTGATGCTACCACCGGTTGTACCTGCACCACCCAACGCAGATGCAGAACCTTTAGTCACTTCAACTTGTTCTACCGCAAACATTTCACGGTTTTGTGAAGTCGCATTACGGATGCCATCCACATACATTGAACTTTCAGAGTTATAACCGCGAATAAATGGACGGTCACCATTTGGGTTACCGCCTTCGCCTGCACCGAGGGTAATCCCTGGAACTGTACGTAAAGCATCGCTCAATGTGGTGACTTTGGTATCTTCAAGTAGTTGCTTAGAAATCACTGATACTGATTTTGCGGTATCGAGCAGGGGAGCAACATACTTCGCATTTGCAGAAGCATCAACTTTTAAGCCTTGCTGTTCCTGAGCATTTGCAGCCACTTGAATCGTTGGTAGCTGGGTAACATCTTCCTGCGCAATTGCGGCTGTTGCCATCACGGAAAGTGAGGAAGCGATCGCTGAAGATACAATCTTTTTGCGGGTTTTGATGAATGACATAATCGGCTCTAAATGAGAATTACTTGATGTTGTAAATAATAGTGATTCTTATTTGTAATACTAGCTTCATTTAATTGAAACTTTAGATTAACAATTCTATTAAGATAGGTTTTAAAAATGGCACATTGTAACAATTTGTATTTAACATACTGTTTTTTATTAAAATTGTAAAAAAGACTCAAAATGTGCTGTTTATCACTATTTTTGAAAGGAATTTTGAATGCTGTGTTAGTCGCTCTCGTTATTTCTTAGACGTGACTCACAAAAAAGATAAACCTGGATCAATTTTTGAGAATAATTGCTGAGCTGTTTTAAAGATTGTAGAGCATAAAGAAGAAATAAAATGCGATTCTACCAGCAGTGTAACTTTTTATGCGTATGGATGGGTTTGTTCAGGCGGATGTTTCAATTCTGAGATTTTTGAGTGTGATGAGTCGCATAAGAAACGTAAAAAGATGGTGAAATAAAGGTGTTTTGTATATCTTCCAATGTTGTCATATAATATGGCACTTTTTATAAACTGTTATTACTAAATATCGAGGAAGCCATGCAAGTAACTTCTGAAGCGGTTTCGGGCGTTGCCCGTCGTTTAAATGTATCTGTACCGACG
Organism: Moraxellaceae bacterium; assembly: GCA_029267635.1. Classification (GTDB taxonomy): domain Bacteria; phylum Pseudomonadota; class Gammaproteobacteria; order Pseudomonadales; family Moraxellaceae; genus Acinetobacter. Next base: position 306,775 of record JAJUIK010000001.1, read on the forward strand.
AGCCGTATTAACGAGCAGTTTGAAGCTCGCTTGAAACGCACTGCCAAAACTGTGAAGATCAACGGCTTCCGTCCTGGTAAAGTGCCAGTGAATGTGGTGCGTCGTGAATACGGTGCGGGCATTTATCAAGAAGTGGTGAACGATATTATTCGTGACACCGTATTCGAAGCGATCCAGCAAGAAAAAATCAATGCGGTTGGCATGCCGAACATTGAAAAAACTGAGATGAAAGATGACGCTTTGGTATATGAAGCGACTGTTGAAGTTTATCCAGAAGTTGACGTGAAATTCGAAGGTCTTGAAGTTGAACGTAAATCATCTGAAGTGAGCGACAAAGACGTTGACCAGATGATCGAAAACTTGCAAAAACAACGTCAAACTTGGGCTGAAACCAAAGGCATGGCGAAAAAAGACATGCAAGTGACTTTCGATTTTGAAGGTTCTATCGACGGTGAAAAATTCGAAGGCGGTTCTGCTGAAGACTTTAAACTAGTGCTAGGTTCTGGCCGTATGATCCCGGGCTTTGAAGACGGCATCGTGGGCATGAAAAAAGGCGAAGAGAAAGTGATTGATGTTACTTTCCCTGAAGACTACCAAGCTGCGAACCTTGCGGGTAAACAAGCGCAGTTTAAAATCACTGTGAAACTGGTTGAAAAAGCCAAACTTCCAGAAATCGATGCTGAATTCTTGAAATTGTTCGGTCTTTCTGAAGAAGAAGGCATTGAAAAACTAAAAGCTGACGTTCGTAAAAATATGGAACGTGAAGTGAAAAACGGTTTGCGTAACCAGGTGAAAGCAGCAACTTTTGATGCGCTAGTAGCAGCAAACGAAGTAGAACTTCCAGCAGCGATGGTTGCACAAGAAGTGGATCGTCAACGCCAGCAAATGATTCAGCAGTTCACCCAGCAGTTTGGTGCACAAGGTGCGAAAGCATTTGATTCCAGCATGCTTCCAGACGAATTGTTCAAAGAGCAAGCTGAAAAATCTGTAAAACTTGGCGTATTGGTCAGCAAAGTATTGGCAGACGCGAAACTTGAAGTAGACCAAGCACGTGTTGATGCTTATATTGAAGATATGGCATCTTCTTACGAAGATCCAAATGAAGTGATCGAATACTTCAAAAACGACAAGCAACAACGTGGTCAAATCGAAGCAGTTGTGCTTGAAGACCAAGTGGTTGATCACATCTTGGCGGCTGCAAAAGTAACGGATACACAAGTGAGCTACGAAGACTTGTTGAAAGAGCAACAAGCTCGTCAACAAGGCTAAGTTTGACTTGAGTCAAAAAAAGGCGCGTTGAGCGCCTTTTTTTATCGAATGATAAGCACTCAGAACGCATTGCTGATGCAGAAATTATCTAACATTTTACTCGGAATAATTTTGCAATTTTGCGTATTATCCCTCATATTGTTGCTATGGGTTAAGTAACAAAAAATTTAGGAATAAATAAACGTATGTATGTTCCAGGTATTGAAAATGCTTTAGTTCCGGTGGTGGTTGAACAGTCATCACGTGGTGAACGGTCATTTGATATTTTTTCACGCTTGTTGCGTGAGCGCGTCATTTTCTTGACAGGTGAAGTGGAAGACAACATGGCGAATCTGATTGTCGCACAGATGTTGTTTCTGGAAGCGGAAAACCCAGATAAGGATATTCATTTATATATCAACTCGCCAGGCGGTTCAGTGACTGCTGGGATGGCGATTTACGATACCATGCAATTTATCAAGCCGGATGTGTCGACCATCTGTATGGGGCAGGCGGCTTCTATGGGTGCTTTCTTGCTGAATGCTGGCGCGAAAGGCAAACGTTATTGCCTGGAAAATGCCCGTGTGATGATCCACCAACCACTCGGTGGCTTTAAAGGTCAAGCATCAGATATTGAAATTCATGCCCGTGAAATCCTGTTTATTAAAGAGCGCCTCAACCGCTTAATGGCACAGCACAGCGGTCAGGACTATGACACTGTGGCGCGCGATACCGACCGTGACAACTTTATGACGGCTCAGGCAGCTAAAGACTACGGTTTGGTGGATGCTGTATTAAGCAAACGTCCGTAAGCTCAAGATTAGATTATTGGAGTAAATATGTCCGAACATCCTCAAGGACAAAAGCATTGTTCATTTTGCGGTAAAACGCAGTCTGAAGTCGGGAAACTGATCGCAGGCGAGGACGCATATATTTGTAATGAATGTGTAGACGTATGCTTGGATCTGGTACAAACCAGCCAACAGGTGGAGTCCGGTGATTGGGCCAGTCGTCCATTACCAAAACCGCATGAAATTCGTGCAGCGTTGGATCAGTATGTCATTGGCCAGGACATGGCGAAGAAGACCTTGTCTGTAGCGGTGTATAATCATTACAAACGCTTGAAGGTTACTCATCATGGCCATAAAGCCGAAGAGGGTGTGGAAATTGCCAAGAGTAATATCTTGCTGATCGGTCCAACCGGTTCGGGTAAAACTTTATTGGCACAGACACTGGCACGTTTGCTGGATGTGCCATTTGCCATGGCGGATGCCACCACATTAACCGAAGCCGGTTATGTCGGCGAAGATGTGGAAAACATCGTGCAGAAGCTGTTGCAAAAAGCCGATTACGATGTCGAGAAGGCACAAAAAGGGATTATCTATATCGATGAAATCGACAAGATTACCCGTAAGTCGGAAAATCCGTCAATTACCCGTGATGTGTCCGGCGAAGGTGTACAGCAAGCCTTGCTGAAAATGATTGAAGGGACTGTGGCGTCTATTCCACCACAAGGTGGCCGCAAGCATCCACAGCAAGAGTTTATCCAGATTGATACCTCGAACATCCTGTTTATCTGTGGTGGTGCTTTCTCTGGTTTGGAGAAGATCGTACAGCAGCGTCAGGAAAAAGGTGGCATTGGCTTTAATGCGGACGTGAAGAAAAAAGACGAGGGCAAGAAAGTCACTGAGCTGTTCCGTCAGGTTGAAGCGAATGACCTGGTCAAATTTGGCTTGATTCCGGAGTTCATTGGCCGTTTGCCGGTGATTGCGACGCTGGAAGAGCTGGATGAAGAAGCCTTGATGCAGATTCTGACTGAGCCGAAAAATGCCTTGACTCGCCAATACCAATATTTGTTCAGCATGGAAAATGTGGATCTGGTCTTTGAGGATTCGGCTTTACGTGCGGTAGCGAAAAAAGCCCTGGAACGTAATACCGGTGCGCGTGGTCTGCGTTCGATCTTGGAAAATGTTCTGCTTGAAACCATGTATGACTTACCGAGCCGTAGCGATGTTGGCACCGTGGTGATCAATGAAGCGGTGATCAATGGAACAGCTGAGCCAGTATTTAAGCCAGAGCGTTTGCCCAAAGTAGAAACTGAAGAAGTAGTCAAATCAGATCTTAAAGTGATTGATTCTAAATCGGCTTAAGTTTTGATTGTGTGCTGAAAGGACGTGTAGTGTCGAAAGGATGCTACACGTTTTTTCTTTTTTGTAGAAAGAAAATATTTCTCTGTAATAAAAAGGCACCTGATTCAGGTGCCTTTTTATGTCTATTCAGAGATTACTGAGCAGCAGCATCTACGACTGGAATCTTACCAATCTTGGCTTGCCAGATTTTTGGTGCAATCGCGTGGATGGAAGTACCGTTGACGTCTACAGCAACAGAAACCGGCATATCTTCAACCACGAACTTGTAGATCGCTTCCATACCGAGATCTGCAAAGGCAACAACTTCAGCCTGACGTACTGCTTTAGACACGAGGTAAGCTGCACCACCCACGGCCATCAAATAAGTGGCTTTGTGGTCTTTGATCGCTTCGATTGCAGCAGGACCACGATCCGCTTTACCGATCATACCGAACAGACCAGTATGCTCAAGCACTTTACGCGTGAACTTGTCCATACGTGTTGCGGTTGTAGGGCCAGCAGGACCAACCACTTCGTCACGGACTGGATCGACTGGACCTACGTAGTAAATGAACTTGCCTTTCAAATCAACAGGAAGCTCTTCACCATTGTCGATCATTTCAACCATACGTTTGTGTGCTGCATCACGACCAGTGTACATGGTACCGCTGAGCAACAAGGTATCACCTGGCTGCCAAGAGTTCATTTCTTCTTGGGTAATCGTGTCTAGATTCACACGCTTAGATTTAGAGGCATCCCAAGTCACTTGTGGATAGTCTTCAAGTTTAGGTGCTTGGATATGCGCAACACCTGAACCATCAAGCTGGAAGTGTGCGTGACGAGTCGCTGCACAGTTCGGGATCATACCGACTGGTTTGCCTGCTGCGTGGCAAGGGTAATCTTTGATCTTGATGTCAAGAACAGTCGTTAAACCACCGAGACCTTGTGCACCAATACCGAGTGCATTCACTTTCTCGAAGATTTCGATACGAAGTTCTTCCATCTTGCTTTGTGGACCACGACGAAGCAATTCGTCCATGTTGATCTCTTCCATCAATGCTTCTTTCGCAAGCATCATGGCTTTTTCTGCAGTACCACCGATCCCGATGCCGAGCATGCCAGGAGGACACCAGCCTGCACCCATAGTTGGAACAGTTTTCAATACCCAATCCACGATTGAGTCAGATGGGTTCAACATCGCCAGTTTAGATTTGTTTTCTGAACCGCCACCTTTGGCTGCAACGGTAATATCCACTTTGTTGCCTGGAACGAGTTTGTAGTGGATCACTGCAGGCGTGTTGTCTTTGGTGTTTTTACGGCCAAAAGCAGGATCTGCCAAAACAGAAGCACGAAGTACGTTGCTGTTTTCCAGGTAACCTTGGCGTACACCTTCGTTGATCGCATCATCCAAGCTCATGGTTAAATCAAATTTAACGTCTAAGCCCACTTCAAGGAATACGTTCACAATACCAGTATCTTGACAGATCGGACGATGGCCCTCTGCACACATGCGAGAGTTGATCAGGATTTGTGCAATTGCGTCTTTGGCCGCCTGGTTCTCTTCGCGATCATAGGCACGAGACATTGCTTGAATAAAGTCTTGTGGGTGATAGTACGAAATGAACTGTAGCGCGTCCTTGATCGATGTGATCAAGTCATCTTGCTTGATAATAGTGGTCATATCAGAATTCTCTTGAGCGGGCTGAAAGCTAGCGGGCAAATTATAAGATAAAAAGCAGGATTTGTGGGCGTTTAAACTGCTTTTTGGGCAAAAGTTTAATAAATTAATCAGACTGATAAGTAACCAAGAAGCCTGGAAATAGCTGGCTCGTCGGTGTCTAAAGAAAAGGAATAAATGGGTAAAAATGCAAGATCAGAACGCACTTGCCGCACAGATCATTCCACTGTATCAAAACTATGCCCGGCAGTGGGATGACGTACGTCGTGGACAGAATTATCAGCAGGGTTGGCTGGCGCGATTTACGGCCTTGTTGCCTGCACGGGGAGCGATTCTGGATGTGGGTTGCGGTTCCGGATTGCCGATCGCAGGAGTGTTGATTCAGCATCATTTTCGGGTGACGGGGATTGATAGTGCTCCAGCCATGCTGGAACTGGCGCAAGCACGCTTTCCTCAGCATAGTTGGCAGCAGGCCGATATGCGTAGTCTGAATTTAGCACAGCAATTTGACGGCATTCTGGCTTGGGACAGTTTTTTTCATTTAACCCATCAGGATCAAAGACTGATGTTTGGTATCTTTCAGCAACATGCCAAAACAGGCACGGTTTTGATGTTTAGCAGTGGTCCTGAACATGGCGAAGCGATTGGCGAGTTTGCAGGAGAACCGTTATACCATGCCAGTCTAGCACCAGCAGAATATGAGCAGTTACTTTATCAACATGGTTTTCAGCTGATTGAGATGCGAATAAATGATCCTGAATGTGCAGGGCATACGGTGTGGCTGGCACAAGCTGTAGAGAGGTTGAGAGTAGAGGGAGTGCCATAAAAAAAGCCACCCAATTTTGCAATTGAATGGCTATCAGCGGAGTTAAAGATTATTTTGCTGCGGCTTGTTGTTCTGATTGGATCGCAGTCAATGCAATGGTAAACACGATATCATCCACCAATGCACCACGAGACAAGTCATTCACAGGCTTGTTCAGACCTTGTAACATCGGACCGACACTGACCACATTGGCAGAACGTTGAACTGCTTTATAAGTGGTGTTACCGGTATTCAAATCTGGGAAGATGAATACATTGGCGCGGCCTGCTACTGGAGAGTTTGGTGCCTTAGAACGGCCCACACTTTCCACAGAGGCTGCGTCATACTGCAATGGACCATCGATTAACAGATCAGGACGACGCTCTTGTGCAATACGCGTGGCTTCGCTAACTTTTTCAACATCTGCACCCGCACCAGAGGTACCGGTTGAGTAGCTGATCATCGCAATGCGTGGATCAATACCGAAGGCTTTTGCAGAATCTGCCGATTGAATGGCAATTTCAGCTAATTGCTCAGCCGTTGGATCCGGGTTGATCGCGCAGTCACCATACACATAGACTTCATCCGGCAACAGCATAAAGAATACTGAAGACACAAGAGAATAATCTGGTGCAGTTTTGATCAGCTGGAAGGCAGGACGTACGGTATTTGCCGTGGTATGCACTGCACCTGAAACCAAACCATCCACTTGATCAAGCGCCAGCATCATGGTGCCCAGCACCACCGTGTCTTGTAATTGATCTTTGGCTTGTACATCAGTGAGTTTGCCTTTACGCAACTCGACCATTGGTGCTACATAATTGTCGCGGATAGTGTCCGGATCGATAATTTCCAAATCTTCCGGCAGTTCGATATTGCGTGCTTTAGCCACTTCCAATACTGCTTCTGGCTTGGCCAGCAGGATACAGTGTGCAATGCCACGCGCCTGGCAAATCGCTGCCGCTTCAATGGTACGTGGCTCATCACCCTCAGGCAGTACGATACGTTTCTTCGCGGCAATGGATTTTTGCACTAACTCGTGGCGGAAAGCCGAAGGAGAAAGACGTGGTTTTACACCTTTCTGGCTGTAGCGTTGCAACCAGTTGACATCAATATGGCTCGAAACAAAGTGAGTGACTTGTTCAGCGCGTTCAATATCATCCGTTGGGATTTCGCTGCAGAAATTGCTCAGACGTAAGGCGGTTTCTAATGGGCTTAATGCGGTATGCAGGATCGGTAAACCTTGCTTAATGGCATTCTGGCAGAAATCGAGAATTTGTGTGCTTGGTGCCTGGCGGTCACTTAAAACAACACCTGCCAACGGAATACCATTGCTGGTCGCAAGGCTGCTGGCCAGTAATACGTCGGTACGTTCAGAGGCACTGATGATGAGCTCACCAGCTACGAACTTATTCAGTTCATTTTCAATGTTGGATGCAATCAGGCTGCTGTGTAAGACGCGACGATGTTTGGCTTCACCCTGATGAATCCATTCCGCTTGGATGAGCGGTGCAATGTCTACGGTGCGTGGCACACTGAGCGTGTTGCTGAATGGAACCATGCCGATAATCGGCAAGGCTTCGCTACCGATAAAACGGTTGTACTGTTGCAGTTCAGTGGTGAAACTTTCAATTTCCGCCGTTAAACGCAGTGATGAATCCATGGTTACCGGAATTTGCGCCGAACCTTCTGGCAAACCCTTGGTGCGCATGAGTAAAACCCCTGCGGTACGGGTAGAATTGGTACCACCGAACTGGCGTAAGCTGGCTTCAATTTTTTCAGCGGTTTTTTGTGGATTCTGAATATCGGCGGTGCTGACCAAGACGACTTTAGCATCAAGTGCTTGCGCCAGGCAGGCATTCATTTCGCTGACAAAATGGTCTTCACCATTGGGCATTAAGCCTTCCACGATGATCAGATCATAATGACTTGCAACTTCACGATGCAGACTGACTGCTTCTTCCAGCAATTCATCAGTTTGGCCTAAAGCCACCAGTTGCGATACTTTTTTGTGGGCAATTGGTGCCGCAGTTTTACCCTGAAATAAATGCTCGAATAATGCCGTAGTGCCATCGCGGGTATGTTGTGGACCTTGTGAAAAAGGTTTCAAGAAGCCTGCTTTAACACCATTGCAGTCTAGGGCATATACCATGCCCAGACATGCAGAAGTTAAACCGACACCTTCCCCAGTAGGAATCAATAGAATGGTATTCATAATGACCTTAAATATCGCTGTAATTTAATTGGGTAGTGGTCAATGGTTACGCAGAGCTAACCATTGCTTCAGGCTTTTTTGCAGCAAGAATCTCTTGCTCAACCACTTGTTTGGTTTCTTTGGCAATTCGACCTTCTTCATCGGTTGGGATGACCCAGATTTGTGGGCCTGTGCCGGCATCGATGCGGCCTTCCGTACCACGTTTTAAACCGCTGTTTTGTTCTTTGCTCAGGTTGAAACCGAAGTGTGGCAAATAGCTCATGGTTTTTTCACGGATATACGCCGAGTTTTCACCAATACCACCGGTGAAGATCAAGCCGTCTAGGCGTGGCAGACCACAGCTGAGAGCAGCCAGTGATTTGGCCAAGCGATAGCAGAACACTTCAATCGCAAGCGTCGCATCTTCATTGCCTTGCTCAGAAGCTTCAATCAGGGTACGCATGTCATTTGACAGGTTGTTAGACAAACCAAGCAAGCCGCTTTCTTTGTTCAGCATTTTGTCAATTTTATAGACATCCCAACCCAGGTTGGCTGCCAGGAAGCTGTGCAGACTTGGATCAACATCACCACTACGGGTACCCATGACCAAGCCTTCAAGTGGTGTCAGACCCATAGAGGTATCTACGCTTTGGCCGTTCCAGATGGCACAGGTCGAGCTACCATTACCCAAGTGCGCTGTCAACCAGCCACCTTGCTTGAAGCTGCCTGCAAGCTCAGTACCGCGTTCAGATACATAAGCATGGCTGGTACCGTGGAAGCCGTAACGGCGTACGTTGTGTTCAGTGTACAAGAATTTTGGCACAGCATAGCGGTATGCATGCGCTGGCATGGTTTGGTGGAATGCTGTGTCAAATACCGCCACTTGTGGCAGTTCTGGGAACAGACGCATGGTGGCATCGATACCCACCAAGTGAGCAGGGTTGTGCAATGGGGCAAGCGGCGTTGCTGCACGAATACGTTCTACAATTTCAGGAGTGAGTAATTCTGCTTTGGTTAACGTGCCGCCATGGACGACGCGGTGACCGATCGCTTGAGGCTTATATTGTGCTAAACGCTCAAGGATGGTTTCCAATGCCTGTTCATGACCAGCATTTGGAATTGAAAGTTCAAGAGGTTGACCGCCGGCCGTAATCCCTTTGATACGCGCATCAGCAGAACCTAAGTTTTCTGCCAAACCATAGATTCGATCTTCACGATTCTCAGATACCAAAGCATATTTAAGAGAAGAAGACCCGCAATTAATTACTAATACTGATGTAGACACGTTTTATTACCCAAATTCTAATTGAAATAGTCGTCCTAGATTGATCTATATGCAGTACAAAATGGATGCAATCTAGATCAGTAAGGATGTTTTATCATGTGTTTTTTTTCTGTCCAAGATAGACTTTAGCAGATTAGACTTAAGCACTATCGACCCGAAAATGCTTAATAGCTAATATTTATCAGTTGATTATTTTTACTTATTAAAGTTTTTAAAATCAATCATCCACTGATTTTTTTCTGTTTCAATTCTTCTTGTCACCCGTCCAAATATAAGCTGCCGCAAAGGCTGTTTTTGTAATTTCCTGTAACTTTATCTCTCGTCTTCTGCCTGACGATATTTGATTTCTGACCAGCGTACAATCACATACGCAATTAGCGCCACCATAAAAAACACCAGCATCATCCAGGCCAGACCTTGCAGGGTTTCAATAATCGTGCGGTAAATTTCCAGGAACCAGCGTTCCGTGGTGAGTTGCAGGATAATCCCTTGTTCATTTTTAGGCGTGTACATCATGGGGTTGATATATTTTTCCATATCATAAATCCGTACGCCCGATGAAATACCCACCACCATGCCGGCAAATTTGGTGTACTTGGCCCAGGAGCTATGGATCGGGTCATGAATAATCCGTGCCAAAATATTGTTGATTGAGCCGGAAAATAACTGCATGACAATGAAGGAAACCAGAAAGGCTAAAATGAACGTGCTGATCAGTAAATAGAAGAACATCGGATTCTCCTTTATTTATATGTTATTAAAATAATATGAATTTTCTGAAGGCTATCCAGTCCCTACGCATAGGAACTGGAGATAAAACATGGATGAATCTTGTCAGTTATTGGCGGATCTGACCATCACCCAGCACGATCCATTTCTGTGAGGTCAGGCCTTCCAGACCGACTGGACCACGGGCATGGATTTTATCGGTGGAGATGCCGATTTCAGCCCCCAAACCGTATTCAAAACCATCTGCAAAGCGAGTAGAGGCATTCACCATGACCGAGCTAGAGTCCACTTGAGCCAAGAACTGACGTGCCAAGCTAAAGTTTTCGGTAATGATGGCATCGGTATGATGCGAGCCATATTTGTTGATATGTTCAATCGCTTCAGCCATGCCGCTGACCACTTTCACCGCCAGAATCGGACCGAGATATTCGGTGTACCAGTCTTCTTCGCTGGCCGCGATCACGCTGCTGCCCAAAATACGACGGGTTTGCAGACAGCCACGCAGTTCAACCTGTTTTTCTGCATACAGCTCGGCAATACGTGGCAAGAAAATTTCAGCGATTTTCTCATCGACCAATAAGGTTTCCATGGCATTGCAGACACCATAGCGATGGGTTTTGGCATTCAGGGCAATCGGCAGGGCTTTTTGCAAATCCGCTTGTGCTTCTACAAACACATGACAGTTACCATCGAGATGTTTGATCACCGGAATACGCGCTTCATTGCTGATGCGTTCAATCAGTCCTTTGCCACCACGTGGTACGATCACATCCACATATTCTGCCATGGTTATGAGATGACCCACAGCAGCACGGTCAGCCGTGGCAATCACTTGCACTGAGGCTTCAGGTAAACCAGCAGTTTTTAGACCATGTTGGATGGCTTCGGCAATCGCTTTGTTGGATTCGAGTGCTTCAGAACCGCCTCGCAAAATAATGGCATTGCCGGATTTTAATGCCAGGGCTGCAGCTTCGAGGGTCACATTCGGACGCGATTCGTAAATCATGCCGACTACCCCCAGAGGTACACGCATTTTACCGAGCTGGATGCCCGAAGGGCGGTAAGCCAGATCAGTGATTTCACCAATCGGGTCGATTAGGCTAATCACATCTTTTAAGCCTTGTAACATGCCTTGAAAGCGTGCGGGCGTTAGTTCTAAGCGATCAAGCAAGGCACTGTCGAGATTATTGTGGCGACCTTTGGTCATATCGACCTGGTTGGCAGCCAAAATCTGGGTTTCACTATTTTCCAAAGCGGTGTAAATAGCAGACAATGCATTGTTTTTGATGTGGGTAGACGCACTCGATAACACGCGCGATGCTTGGCGTGCCTGCTGTCCTACCGTTTGCATGTATTGTTCAATTGAATCTTGCATAGCGGTTTGATCACTTAGAAACTTTCACTAAAGATAGTAGCAGTCTCTGCTCACCCCATAAAGTATTTCCCGGAAAAAACACGGTTTGCGGCTTAAAAGGATACAGGGTGGATTTGTCAGATGGTCTGGAAAGTTTGCGGTGTTTCTGACAGAAACCGTAGGTCAGATAGAGGGCGAGAGTGAATCTATCTCGTTTGGGTAAGTGGTCAGTGACCAAGATAAGTTAGTTAAGCGAAAAATCCCCAGCACAGCAAAACGGATGGACTGGGGAGAGGTGTTTACATATTGTTTTTAAAGGCTTCAATCCGGGTTTTAACCGTTTTCCAGTGTTCGCCCAAATCTAACTTTTCTGCAATGCTGATATTTGGAATCTGGCCGCGCATACGTTCTAGACGCGCCTGATTCGGTAAAGGCAGATCCTGAATCGCTTCTAGCGCGATACACGCCGCGTCACGGTCATTGCAGACCAAGCCCATATCGCAACCAGCATCCAAGGCAGCTTTAATACGTGCATCGGCACCACCAGCCACACAGGCAGCCTGCATACTGAGGTCATCAGAGAACAGTACGCCATCAAACTTCAGCTCTTGACGTAATACCTGCTGAATCCAGTACGGCGAGAAACCGGCAGGATTTGGATCGACCTGATCATAAATCACATGCGCCGGCATCAGAGCATCGAGTTGCGGCATGAGCTGGATAAAACTCTGCATATCCTGTTGATAGATGTCGTCATAACTGCGCGAATCGATCGCTGCAGCAATATGTGAATCTGCCTTGACCGAGCCATGGCCTGGAAAATGCTTGCCAGTGCAGGCCATCCCTGCAAGGTGCATGCCGTTTAAAAAGGCACGGGCCAGCGGAATAATATCGTCGATGTTCTGGGCAAACGCACGGTCGCCAATCACATCACTGATGGCATTGAGATCCAGCACTGGGGCAAAACTGAAGTCGATCCCGACCGCCAGCACTTCGCTGGCCATCAGCCAGCCACATTGCTCAGCCAGTTCAAGGGCCTGTTTAGGCTGGGTTTGATACAGTTCACCAAAGCGTCCCATCGCCGGGAGTAATGTGAAGCCATTTCTGAGGCGTTGCACCCGGCCGCCTTCCTGATCCACGGCAATTAAAATATCGGGACGGATCTGACGCATATGATCGGTCAGGGCACGGACCTGGGCGGGAGATTCGATATTGCGCGCAAATAAAATCATGCCGCCGACTTGCGGAGCCTGTAAGAGTTCAATATCTTCGGGAGTGAGGGTCGTGCCGGCGATGTCAAGCATCAGTGCGCCAATCATATCGGTATCCGTGTGCGAATTTTAGGGAAAAACAATACCTGAATTTTGCAATGATTTGCTACATTTTGTCAGCACAGAATATGCTAAAACTACACGAGATCAACAGAATTCATCGTTTAAGATTTTGCAGCGCTCAGATTTGTTTTGACTCCACTGCGTTGTAATATTGGTTAAAACCCAGGAAGTACGAATTTTTATGAAACTTCAAACTATAGCTTGTGCAGTTGCCATCGCGACCGGTGGCCTGTTTTTCAGTCATGCGATGAATGAGGCAATTGCGGCAACCCAACCTGCTGCAACCAGCCAGTCCATCCAGCCAAGTCCAGAACAGGCTTTAGTTTCCCGTCAGTTGGCGACACTGGTCGACCGTCAGCATTATTTAAATATGCGTCTTGATGCCACAACTTCCAATCGTATTCTGGAGATGTATCTGGACAGTCTTGATCCGGATCATTCGCTATTTTTGGCTTCGGATATTGAACAATATAAAAAGAAATATGGGGAAAATTTTGGTGCTGCGCTCAAAGCCGGGGATTTATCGGGGCCGTATGCGATTCATCAGCAATACCGTCAGCGCCTCAAAAACTTTAGCAGCTTTATGCTGGCCGAATTGAAAAAACCGCAAAACCTGAAACAGCGCGACGTCTATATTGATACCGACCGTGAAAAGGCGCCGTACCCGAAAAGTGTTGCAGAGCAGCAGGCGCATTGGCGCAAAATGCTGGTATCACAGCTGATCAACCTGACCATCAGTAAAGAAGAAGAGCTGGCCAAACAGAAAGCCTTAAAAGAAAATCCGGAATTGGCCAACGGGCAGGATATCGTCAGTCCAGAAGATCTGACGCCGGTACAAACCCTGACCAAGCGTTATACCCGTCAGCTGGAACGCATTAACCGCATCAAGAGTGATGAGGTGCTGGAAAAAACCTTGAATGCCATGATGGCGACCTATGATCCGCACAGCAATTACTTTCCGCCTGTGGATGCCATGGAGCTGAATCGTCAAACCACCTTACAGCTTGAAGGTATCGGGGTGTCGATTCGTCCGGATCGTGGCAATGAAGATTACACCAAGATCGAAACCATCGTAGAAGGCGGTCCGGCCAACAAGTCAGGCCAGATCAAGTCCGGTGACCGCATTATTGGGGTCGCACAGGATGGTGAAAAAATGGTGGATGTGATTGGCTGGCCAAGTACTGAAATTGTCGGTTTGATCCGCGGTAAACGCGGGACCAAAGTGACTTTGAAGTTATTGGGACCAGGCGCCTCTATGGGGCAAGCGCGCAGTGTCACGCTGGTGCGTGATGTGATTAAGGAAGAAGATGCTGGCGTGCGTACCCGTACTGTAAATATTGTGCGTGATGGGCAACAGCACCGTTTTGGGGTGATTGAAATCCCCTCTTTCTACTTGAATTACCGTGCCCGCCGTGCCGGAACGGAGTACCGCTCTGTTTCTGAAGACACCAATAATGCGCTGAAAGAACTGGCTGCAAAAAATGTCGAAGGGATTATTGTCGATTTGCGTAACAACCCGGGCGGCTCGCTGGAAGAAGTCGCACGCATGCTGGGGCAGGTGATTAAATCCGGTCCTGTGGTACAGATCCGTGATGGCAATGGCAATGTCAGTGTATTCGAAGACAATGATGGTGGTGCGCAAACCTATGCCGGTCCGCTTGCAGTGCTGGTCAATCTGGCTTCTGCATCGGCTAGTGAAATCTACTCTGCTGCGATTCAGGACTATGAGCGTGGCATTGTGATTGGCAGTACCACAACCGGTAAAGGGACAGCGCAGGTGCAACTCGATACTTTGGCTTATGGTCAGGCAACTCTGACTCAGCGCAAGTTCTATCGGGTAACGGGCGGCAGTACCCAGAACAAAGGCGTTGTGCCGGATATCAAACTGGTCGATATCTATAATGACGAGTTTGGTGAGCGCAAATCCAAGAATGCGCTGGTATGGGACACCATTTCCACCGCACCTTTTAAGCGTGAAGGAACGGTGCAACCGTATGTCAGCCGTTTAAGCGCATTATCCATGCAGCGTGTAGCTCAAGATCCACAATTCAACTATCTGAACCAGCGTAAGCAGATTGCACAGCAAACTGCCGAACAAAAACGTGTGGTGCTGGATATCGACCAGCGTAAGGCGGAATTACTGAGATTGGAAACCCAGAGTTTGGAGGCTGAAAACAAGCGTCGTCAGGCGGCCGGGCAAAAACCGTATGCCAACTGGGAAAGTTATCAGGCAGCCTTGGAGTCCTTGGCAGAAGCACGTGCCAAGATGAAAGCCGCAGAGCGTCCAACGTTGCCTGAAGAGGAAGCATTTGTCAGCGAGGCTGCACAAATCCTGCTGGATTATGCCAACTTGCAAAAGTCTTAACGCATTTATTTGTTCAAAAAAGCCTATTTCGATAGGCTTTTTTTATGCCAGTGCATGGAATCCACATCATCGGTTCATTTAAAAAGCATAAGTTCGGGAAGTAAAAGAGCTCAATAATTAATTGATAAGCTGAACGATTTAAAAACCAGTAAACATGTGGAGCCAAGATAATAGAAAATAAGAAAAGTGTAGTAAATATGAAAACTTTTAACTTATCTTTTAACCGGATATGTTGTGTGTGGCTTAAAAGTACCTGAGAGTGAGATTTATTACTCAAAATGCAGGGTGACATTTCAGTACAAGCGGCCAAATAAAACTTGACCTTCAACTGGATGATGTTATTTTCGTAGCAGAAAAATTTATTGTTGCAAATCGTTTCTTGTAGTACATGTTAACTATTTAATTTTATGCAATAAACGAACTATTAAAAACAAAAACAGATCGGGTGATGGAACTGGGATATGGTGGATGTAGATTACGATAGCAGCTTAGTCATCGCTTCTGTGATCGTGGCATTTCTCGCCAGTTATCTTGCCTTTTCGGTCGAGCAGTTTTTATTTCAGAAATTATATACAAAGCACGAAAAAACAGTGTTGCTTGCCAGTGGCCTGTTTTTAGGTTTCGCCATCTGGTCTATGCATATCGTGGGCATATTGGCCTGTCAGTTACCCGCCGGATTTTATTTTGACCCGGCCTTGACTGTATTGTCCTATATCGTCGCGGTTGTGGCTTCGACCTTTAGTATCTGGTTGACGACGCGTTCCACTTTACCCATGCCCAGACTGATCATCGGGGCGATTTTCATGGGACTGGGAATTTCAGGGATGCATTATATTGGTATGCTTGGGTTGATTCTGCCTAATCATCAAGTGCGGTATGATGCTGTACTGGTGGTGTGTTCGCTGCTGATTGCCATGAGCGGTTCGGGTTTGTCTTTCTGGCTGGCATTTAAGTACAAGATGATCTATGCCCCCTATAAATGGCAGCTCAAAGTTGGCATTACGGCGATGCTGGCGCTCAGTATTGTGGCTATGCATTATGTGGGGATGGCTGCGGCACATTTTCATATGCAAAGTGAGCTTCTGCCGATCCTCGGGCAGATGCCGGCAGGGCAAGGACTGTTACTGTTTACTATCATTTTTATTACCAGCCTGATTTTATTAGCGGTTTTTGCTGTAGCAATACTGGATTTGCGTCTGGAAGAGCGTAATAACCAGCTGTTAGCGGCCAATAAAGAACTGGCCAATCTGGCTATGCAGGATAATCTGACCAAGCTGCCCAACCGTCTGTTTCTCATTGATTATGCGCAGATGCTGATGAATGAGTATCGTGATTCAGCGCAGAAAATTGCCTGGATTTATATTGATCTGGACCGGTTTAAAGCCATTAATGATGCTTTTGGCCATCATGTTGGCGATCAGTTACTGACCCATCTGACCAGCCGCATTCAGCGGCATTTAACTAATGAACAGAAACTACTGCGCATCGGGGGAGATGAGTTTTTGCTGGTGGCTGAAAACAGTAGCCCTGAAGAAGCCATCCAGATGGCAGAAAAAGTCTTACAGTGGATTCAGGACGGTTTTTTGATTGCTGGCAAGGATATCAATATCTCGGCCAGTATTGGCATCGCCATGTATCCGGAACATGGCAATAATCCGCAGGATTTATTGATCAATGCCGATGCGGCCATGCTGATGTCGAAAGAGCAGGGACGAAATACCTATTCAATGTTCAACTACACGCTGGATCAGCAGGAAAGTAAAAGCCAGTCCAAACTCATCAATGACCTTTATAAAGCCGTGGAAGAAGAACAGTTTGTGCTGTTTTACCAGCCCAAATTCACCACCGATTATAAAATTTGCGGGGTAGAAGCCTTAATCCGTTGGAAACATCCGACCTTAGGACTACTGACACCCAATATGTTCATTCAGGGTGCAGAAAAAACCGGGCTGATTATCCGTATGGGGTATTGGGCGCTGGAACAGGCCTGTAAGCAGATTCATGCCTGGGAGCAGTCTGGCGAACCTTTTTTCCCGATTGCAGTGAATTTGTCCGCGATTCAGTTTGAGCATAAACACCTGTTTACTACCCTGGAAAAATTGCTGGCCCAATACAAGATTCAGCCGGAACATCTGATTATTGAAATTACCGAATCTACCGCGATGCATCATATCGAGCTGAGTATCCGCACCTTTGAACGCTTGCGTCATATGGGTATTCGTATTGCCATTGATGATTTTGGTACCGGACATTCCAGTTTCTTGTATCTGAAAAAATTGCCGGTGGATGAACTGAAAATTGACCGCGGCTTTATCCGTGATTTGCAGGCCGGTTCCAAGGATGAAATGATCCTGGAAAGCATTATCCAGCTGGCTATTAAATTGGGACTGACAGTGACGGCAGAAGGCGTAGAAACGCCGTTACAGGCCGAAATCCTGACCCGTTTGGGCTGTCAGCAGTTGCAGGGCTTCTTATTGGGCATGCCAGTAGATCTCGAGCGCCTGAATATCTTTCTATCCGATCTTGACCGTACCGCCTATCCCTTGTTGCAAGGTGTATGATCCATTTAAAAAGCATGCTGATCTGCTACAATATCGCCAATTTTTGCTATTGATCAGGTCTTGATCCTCTACACTGCGTTGCGCAGTAGGTGTCTTTCATGAGTTTTAAAGATGAGTTAGCGGCGCAGGTCGCGCAGCGTCGTACTTTCGCGATTATTTCCCACCCCGATGCCGGTAAAACCACCATGACAGAAAAACTGTTGCTATGGGGCCAGGCGATTCAGGTGGCAGGGATGGTAAAAAGCCGTAAATCGGATCGTGCCGCGACTTCAGACTGGATGGAAATGGAAAAGGAGCGTGGGATCTCGATTACCACCTCGGTCATGCAGTTCCCGTATAAAGATCACATGATCAACCTGCTGGATACCCCGGGACATGAAGACTTCTCGGAAGATACTTACCGTACCTTAACTGCAGTCGACTCGGCATTGATGGTGATTGACGGGGCAAAAGGGGTCGAAGAACGGACCATCAAATTGATGGATGTGTGTCGTATGCGTGACACGCCGATTATCTCTTTTGTCAACAAAATGGACCGTGAAATCCGTGAGCCATTAGAACTGCTGGATGAAATCGAAAACGTCCTGAAAATTAAATGTGTCCCGATTACCTGGCCATTGGGTTCAGGGCGTGACTTTGCCGGCGTCTACAATCTGCTGGAAGAAAAATTGTATGTGTATAAAGCCGGTTTTGGTTCGACCATCACGGATATTGAAGTGCGTGAAGGCTACGATTATCCGGACATTCGCGAAAAAGTCGGTGATCTGGCCTGGGCTGCGTTTGAAGAATCCTTGGAATTGGTGCAGATGGCGAATGAGCCACTGGATCGTGAGCTATTCTTGCAAGGCAAACAGACTCCTGTGTTATTCGGTACCGCTTTAGGTAACTTTGGTGTAGACCATGTGCTGGATGCCTTTATCAACTGGGCACCGGAGCCCAAAGCACATCCGACCGAAAACCGTGTGGTGGATGCCAAGGAAGAAGGCTTTAGCGGTTTCGTGTTTAAAATTCAGGCCAATATGGACCCGAAACACCGTGACCGTATTGCTTTTATGCGCATCTGTTCGGGCAAGTACGAAAAAGGCCTGAAAATGAAGCATGTACGTATCGATAAAGACGTGCGGATTAGCGATGCCTTAACCTTCCTTGCGGGTGACCGTCAGCATCTCGAAGAAGCCTGGCCGGGCGATATCATTGGTTTGCACAACCACGGCACCATCCAGATTGGCGACACCTTTACCTCGGGTGAAAAACTGCAATTTACCGGTATTCCGCACTTTGCGCCCGAAATGTTCCGCCGTGTACGCCTGAAAGATCCTTTGAAGTCCAAACAGTTGCAAAAAGGTCTAAAAGAACTTTCAGAAGAAGGGGCAACCCAGGTATTTATGCCGCAAAACAGCAATGACCTGATCGTGGGTGCGGTCGGTGTGCTGCAATTTGAAGTGGTCGCGTATCGCTTAAAAGAAGAATACAAGGTCGATTGTATTTATGAGCCGGTCAGTATCAACACGGTACGCTGGGTGTCTTGTGACGACGAGAAAAAATTCAATGAGTTCAAGAAAAAAGCCCATGACCAGCTATCGGTCGATGGTGGCGGTCACCTGACTTATCTGGCACCGAGCCGTGTCAATTTACAATTGATGCAGGAACGCTATCCGGACATCCAATTCCGTGCCACCCGCGAACATTAATTTGCCAACCTGACAGCTTCTTCGTGAAGCTGTTTTGTTATTTTGAATGACTGTTGAGAATTAAGGAGCCCAGCCATGTTGAAACCCGTGTTCATGACTTTGAGTATGGCACTTGCATTGTGTGGATTAACCGCCTGTGACTCCTCTCAACAATCTCAAGATACAGATGAAAAAGGTTCGATTTTTCAGAGCCAGCCGGAAAAACTAGCGGCCTTACATATTCAGGAAAAGCCGGCGAATTACGCCTTACCATTTTGTGAAAATAAAAACTGTATCGAGATCGAAATTCAGAGTATCCAGACCCAGGACAACTGGCTGAATGACTGGATTAGCCGCCATCAGGCCAATGTGATTCAGCAGCAGATTGGGCTGAAACAGAATATGAGCTTGCAACAGGCGATTGATGCCTATGTAAAAAAATCCGATCAATGGCAAACAGAAAATAAAGCCCATCGCGCCTATGAACTGCATCTGCAGACCCGTATTGCCTCGCAACGACAACAATATGTGTTGCTGCAGATTGCGGTGGATTCCAAACAGGAAGAACTTACGGTAAAAGATCGGCATTATTTTTTTGTGGCCGATCGTCAGCTGAAAAAGAACCTGAGTATTCTGGACGTGTTGCAAACCCAGCAACAGACCCGCATGAATGCCTGGGTACAGCAGCATTATCAGGACTGGCTTAAAAAGCAGACGGCTGAGGTGAAGAAACAGGCACCGAAAAAACTGTATTGGGGTCAGGCGGACTGGTTCTTTGATGCGGAAGGCATTGGTTTGCATTTTCGTGCCTATCAAATTGCTGAAGATGCCACACAGCTGGATATTTATTTCACTCCAGAACAGAGCCAACAATTGTTAAAGCCTGAAATTTATCAGCAAATGTTTTAAGCTTGATACAAAACATGATTGAGTTGCCGTCAACAACCTTTTAGGCTTAAAGCATATTTCTCCAATGACCCTGTACGAAGGTTGCTGCAATGTTGAGTTCTGCAAGAATATTGGTTTTCTCTGTTTTGGCCAGCATGCTTGGGCTGAGTGCCTGTCAGCCCAAATCTGATTCTAAGTCGGATGCTGAGTCAGAAAAACCGCAGCTATCGGCCCAGCAAAATCAGCCAGCGATCCCGAGCCTGGAAGGGGAAATCGTCAAGTTGCAGCTTTCCTTGCCCGAATGTGATGGTAAGAGTTGCCCGGAAATCAGCATCGAGCGTTTGCAAAGTAATCAGGCTTTTATTGATCAGATCATTGATCAGCAAATATTACGCCAGCTGGAGCAGATGCTGGATATCGCAGCGCCGATTGCCCAGACCACACCCTTAGAACATGCGGCCAGCGAGGCAAGTACACCTGCCGTTTCTCATGCGACAGTCGCCAACACCACCGTGCCTGCCACACCGCAACAGCAACTCGAGTCCCAAGTGCAACCATATACCACTGCCTTTTTGCAGCTGGATCAGGAAATCAAGCAGCTGGGAGCGACGCATGCCATCAACCTGATGATCAAGCCGAAAATTCTGGATGCGCAAGGCCCCATGGTGACGGTGGTGATCAATAGCAGCAGCTATTTGGGCGGTGCCCATGGGGCGGCTGCACAGCAGTATTATCATTTTGATTTAACTCAAAAGAAACAGTTGCAACTCGCGGATATTTTACAGGACAAACAGCAGGCGGCATTAAAACAGCAGGCCTATGAGGTATTTAAACGCTGGGTGATCGATGCCAAACTGGCCAACAGCGTGGAAGACTATGAGCAGGTCTGGCCATTTAAGCTTTCAAATAATTTCTTTTTGGGGCAACAGGGCCTGATTTTGCAATATGGCGAATATGAAATTGGTCCTTATGTGGTGGGTTTGCCGCGTTTAGTCGTGCCGTATGCACAATTGCAGTCGATTTTAAAACCGCAATATCTGCCTCAATCAGACAATAAAAAACAAACTAAGTCTGCACCAGCTGTGGAAAAAACAGCACCTTAACCATGCCGAATTGCCGTTTGTTTGATACGCATACCCATTTTGATGTCGCCGAGTTCGATCCTGATCGTGCAGAGTTGGCAGCACAGGCTAAAGCCGTTGGGGTAGAAGCACTGATCTTGATTGGCTTTCTGGCAGAGCGTTTTCCTGATCTGTTGCAAACTCATCTTGAACTGCAACAGCTGGCTGTTGCACCGCGCAGCTATCTGGCACCAGGTTTACATCCTATTTATATTGAACAGCATCGGTCTGCGCATTTGCTGCAACTCGAACAGTTGTTACAAAGTCAAAATTGTGTAGCGGTGGGGGAGATCGGGCTGGATACTTTTTTGCCGCAACATAAACAGCCCGAAAGTCTGCAACAGCAGCAACACTATTTTGCGGCGCAGATGGAACTGGCGCGACAATATGATAAACCAATCCTGCTGCATATCCGTAAAGCCCATGGTGAGGCGTTAAAGCTACTGAAACAGCAGCAGTTTCAGCTTGGCGGGATTGCCCATGCCTTTAGTGGGGGAATCGAAGAGGCCAAGGCGTTTATCAAGCTGGGCTTTAAAATTGGCATCACCGGCCAGATTACCAATCCAAACGCAAAAAAATTGCGCTCGGTGGTACAGCAGGTGGGTGCAGAACATCTGGTACTGGAAACTGATTGTCCTGATATGACCCCATTGTGCTGCCAGATTTCGACCCAGCAGCGCACGCGCAATACCCCGGTCAATCTGCCCTATGTCCTGCATGGTCTAGCGGAAACCTTATCGATACCAGAAGCAGAACTGGCTGAGGTCTTGTGGAAAAACTCGCTAGATGCACTGCATTTATCCACTTAATGTCATCCCATACGCAATCTTTACCAATCAATAACAAAGCCTGCACCCAGTTGGCATACAGTAAATAAAAGATGCTGATTTTTTAGAGCAAGAACAATAACATGCCCAGCCGGAGGGATAATCGATGGCCAAGTATAGCAACCTCAATAGTTTTAATAGCTTAGAGACACTCACTGTCGGTTCAAAACACTACCAGATTTTTAACCTGTCCAAATTGCAAGCCCAGTGTGGCGACTTGTCCCGACTGCCCAAATCCTTGAAAGTATTGCTGGAAAATTTACTGCGTTTTGAAGATCAACTCACGGTCAAAACTGAACATATCCATGCCTTGGTGGAGTGGTTAAAGCATAAAACCTCAGAACAGGAAATCCAGTATCGCCCGGCACGGGTACTGATGCAGGATTTTACCGGTGTGCCTGCCGTGGTTGATCTGGCGGCCATGCGCGCTGCAGTCGCCAAAGCCGGTGGTGATCCGGAAAAAATTAATCCGCTGTCGCCGGTGGATCTGGTGATTGACCATTCGGTGATGGTCGATCATTTTGCCAATGCGCACGCGTTTGAAGACAACGTGGCGATTGAAATGCAGCGTAATGGCGAGCGCTACCAGTTTTTACGCTGGGGGCAATCGGCACTGAACCAGTTTCGTGTGGTGCCGCCGGGAACCGGGATCTGTCATCAGGTCAATCTGGAATATCTGGCGCAAGCGGTGTGGACCGATGATGTAGATGGACAGACTTTTGCCTTTCCGGATACTTTGGTCGGCACCGACTCGCATACCACCATGATTAATGGTTTGGGTGTGTTGGGCTGGGGCGTAGGCGGGATTGAAGCCGAAGCCGCCATGCTGGGACAGCCCATTTCCATGCTGATTCCGGAAGTGATTGGTTTTAAACTCACCGGCAAACTCAATGAAGGCATTACCGCTACCGATCTGGTGCTGACCATTACCCAGATGTTGCGGCAAAAAGGCGTGGTCGGAAAATTTGTCGAATTTTATGGCGATGCACTGGCCGATTTACCCCTTGCAGATCGGGCCACCATTGCCAACATGGCACCTGAATATGGTGCTACCTGTGGTTTCTTTCCGGTCGATGAAGTAACGCTGGGCTATTTGCGTTTAACTGGACGTGATCCGGAACGTATTGCGCTGGTCGAGGCCTATAGCAAGGCACAAGGACTGTGGCGCAATCCGGGAGATGAACCAGTCTTTACCGATACACTGGAACTGGATATGGGTTCTGTTGAAGCCAGTCTGGCTGGACCCAAACGCCCGCAAGATCGTGTACCGCTCGTGCAAGTACCTAAAACCTTTAATGCCCTGATGGAGTTGACTTTAAAACCTGCCAAAGAGGAAAAGGAACGGCTGGAAAATGAAGGCGGCGGCGGAACAGCCGTAGAAGCCAAACAGGCCAATATGCCGCATGAAAGTGCCTTCTGTGTGATTGATGGGAAGAAATATCCATTGCTACATGGGGATGTGGTGATTTCCGCGATTACCTCCTGTACCAATACCTCGAATCCAAGTGTCATGCTGGCCGCCGGATTGTTGGCGAAAAAAGCCGTAGAAAAAGGCTTGCAGCGTAAACCCTGGGTCAAAAGCTCACTGGCACCCGGCTCCAAAGTCGTCACGGATTACCTGAATGCTGCCGGATTGACGCCTTATCTGGATCAGCTCGGTTATAACTTGGTTGGTTATGGCTGTACCACCTGTATCGGGAACTCCGGGCCTTTGCCGGAAGCCATTGAAGAAGCCGTGCAATGTTTTGATCTGAATGTGGCTTCGGTCCTTTCAGGGAACCGTAACTTTGAAGGACGGGTACATCCTCTGGTGAAAACCAACTGGTTGGCATCGCCGCCACTGGTGATTGCCTATGGCCTGGCGGGCAATATCCGTACCGATCTCACTTCGCAGCCGATTGGTGAAGGCGCGAATGGCGAGATGGTGTACTTAAAAGATATCTGGCCAACCCAGGCCGAAATTGATACGGCCCTGCAAAGCGTCAATACTGAAATGTTCCATAAGGAATATGCCGAAGTGTTTGAAGGTGATGCTAAATGGCAAGCCATTCAGATTCCACTGAGCAAAACTTATGCCTGGGATGAGCAATCGACCTATATCCGTCATCCACCGTTTTTTGAAGGCATCGACCGGCCAGCTGCACCGATTCAGAATATCGAAGGTGCCCGGATTTTGGCGGTCTTGGGCGATTCAGTGACGACCGACCATATTTCTCCTGCCGGAAATATCAAAAAAGACAGTCCTGCCGGACGCTATTTGCAGCAGCAGGGTGTTGATCCCAAAGACTTTAACTCCTACGGTTCACGCCGCGGTAACCATGAAGTGATGATGCGCGGTACCTTTGCCAATATCCGTATCAAAAATGAAATGCTGGGTGGTGAGGAAGGTGGAAATACTTTGCACATTCCGAGCGGAGAAAAGCTGTCGATTTATGATGCTGCGATGCGCTATCAGTCTGAACAGATATCGTTAGTGATTGTCGCGGGCAAAGAATATGGTACCGGTTCTTCACGCGACTGGGCAGCCAAGGGTACCAATTTGCTCGGTGTAAAAGCCGTAATTGCAGAAAGTTTCGAGCGGATTCATCGTTCCAATCTGATTGGCATGGGGGTATTACCTTTGCAGTTTATGGAGGGACAGAATCGGCAAAGTATGCAGTTAAGCGGTGCTGAAATTCTCTCAATCCGTGGCTTGTCCGACCAATTACAACCTCATCAGGTTTTGGAGGTTGATGTTCAGTATACAGATGGTAAGCAGGCCAATTTTCAGGTCTTGTGCCGGATTGATACCTTAAATGAAGTGGAATACTTTAAGGCTGGTGGTATCTTGCATTATGTCTTACGTCATTTATTGGCCTCTTAAATTCCCCATAAACATAGCCCGGTACATGCCGGGCTTTTTTACGCAGGCAAGACAAGACGACTGCGAGGAAAATCAGTAAAATAGCATCAAGTAAATTATGCTGATATGAGCCATGACTGATCTGCTGCAAGATGATGAATATGAACGCCGTTTTGCCGGAGTTGAAAAAATTTATGGAGAATCAGCTTTTAGCCATTATCAGCATAGCCATGTGATGGTGATTGGCATTGGCGGTGTAGGTAGTTGGGCAGTTGAGGCACTGGCACGTTCCGGCATTGGAACCTTGACCATCGTGGATATGGATGTGGTGGCTGCATCTAATATCAATCGTCAATTACCGGCCATGACCTCAACCTTGGGGCGAGAAAAAATTGAGGTGATGGCAGAGCGGTGCCGTGAGATCAATCCCCGGATGCAGGTCAATGTGATTGATGATTATTTGACTCCGGACAATGTGACAGAAATTTTGGCTGGTCAGCCGGATCTGGTGCTGGACTGTATTGATGATGTAAAAGCTAAACTGGCCCTGATGCTGCATTGCCGTTTTAATAAAATTCCGTTGATTGTTTCGGGGGGAGCGGGGGGAAAAATCGATCCTTTAAAAATCCGGGTGGCAGATTTATCGAAAACCGAACAGGATCCGATGTTGGCCAAACTGCGTGCCCAGTTACGTGCCAAAGGCATTTGTAAAAAGCCGAAAGAAAAATTTGGTATTACCTGTATTTACTCCATCGATAATCCATTTTCCAGTGCCGAGGTGTGCGCAAGTGCCGGGCTACGTTGTGGCGGCTATGGTTCTGCCGTGGTGGTGACCTCAAGTTTTGCCATGGTGGCAGTAGCGGAAGTGCTGAAAAAATTACAAACAATTAAAGCGAAGCAATAGGCTTCGCTGGCTCAGCTTAGACATACAATGACTGGAAAGGTCATTTCTTGTATAAAAAATAGTCTTTGAGCGCAAGATTCATTGTGATAAATTGCAGCAAATAATAATTCAATGACTAGAAAAAATGATGCTATCTATTGATCAATATACGGTCGGCATGTCAGCCGAACTAGAAAAAACCTTTAGCGATGAAGATGTGCAATTATTTGCAAAATTATCCGGAGATATCAATCCGGTACATCTGGATGAAGATTATGCCCAAACTACCATGTTTGGCCATCGCATTGTGCATGGGGCCTTCGCCTCCAGCATGTTTTCGACACTCTTTGCCAATGTATTGCCTGGCCCAGGATGTATTTATCTAAAATCAAATATTAATTTCTTGAAGCCGATCTACTTGAATGAAGTTGTGCAATTTAAAGTTGAAATTTCTGAAATACTACCTGAAAAAAACCGGTTGATTTTTCAAATACAAGCCAACTCAAAAGGGAAAAGTTGTATTTCAGGCACTGCTGAAATTTATATAACGCCTCAGTCGGCTTAAGTTTAAGTCCTTTTAAACTAACGATTTTTTAGATCATAGGTGGTTTATGAGAGTGTTTATTTAGGATGAGCATGTGGTTTAGATATTGATTTAGAAACTAAACTCAGTTTTTAAAAAACCATCGATAAGTTTTGTATGCAAGGGATAAAAATCACTATACACTTTTGAATAACCAATATAAGAATGATTTGAGTAATATGGCTATATTTCATCGCAGAATTTTTACTGTACTCACTGCTTTAAGCCTATCTATGATCAGCTACGCTAATGCTTCAGATCAGGTGATTTTCTCTTGTAAAACAGAAAGTGGAAAAACAGTTAGCTTTATCAATTCTGGGAAAACAATTAAATATAACTATAGTAAGTTGGCCCATTCTCCTGATCTGACGTTTTCTGTGCCTCGCATTGCAAGTTCGATTGATGATGGAAGCGACACCCTAGGAGGGGGGAGTTGGTGGTTGACTCAAGAAATTAACTTAAAATTTAATGGTAACATCTATACAGGCTGGTGGTCTTTACATCGAGCTAGTGGTGAAGAAGCAGCGGGGATTCGTGTCAGTCGAGGAAATAAGATATTAGCTGAAACACCTTGTGTTTCGCATATCCAAATGAATCTGGCAGCCTATTAAAATGGTCCATCGCAAGCTGATGGAGAACAATAGTTTTTTATTTACTCAATTGTGAGAAAAAGACATTTTTAAAAAATTTTTTTTATGTGATTGAAAAAGCCCAACATCCTCTGTTGGGCTTTTCCGTGTTTGACTGCTAGGTAGGGCTGCTGTTCTACCTCACGATCCTGGTGCAAGAACTTATCATTATTGTTTTTTGTTCCCGGAACATCCTGTTCCTGTATGACTTCATCATAAGTAAAAAGCGGTGGATCATCCATCCGCAAAATCCCTAAATTCATGTGCGCCACGGCGTACAGATCTGGCTAAAAAATATTCTCTTCTATGCAGAAAGAAGAGATGATATTTATCTAGAGAGTGGGGGCAGTTCAGTTTTCTGCCGTAAGACAACTTTAAAATCATCTAAAACTTGTCTTTCCTTGCTTTTGAAATTTAAACCTGATGCTCTCGCAAATAATCTTCCGTGCGTTTCATGGCCTCTTGAATATTGAGCAAAGCCATTTCTACATCTTTTAAGGTTTTGGCATTGCCACCACTGAGTGCCTGACGCCATTTGCGTGCACCGGGCAAGTTCTGGAACAAGCCCAAAATATGCCGGGTAATAATCGAAAGCGGTGCACCTTCAGCCAGCCGTTGCACGATATAAGGCATCATCTGCTGCATAATCTCGAAACGGTCTGGCATTTCTAGATTCCACAGTTGCCCCAGTTCAGCCAGTAAATACGGATTATGGTAAGCTTCTCGACCAATCATCACGCCATCGACATGCTTGAGATGTTCCAGCGTTTCGGCATAGGTTTTAATACCACCGTTGATTTCGATGGTGAGCTGTGGGCGATCCTGTTTTAAACGGTAAACATCTTCATAACGCAACGGTGGCACGTCACGGTTTTCTTTTGGTGAAAGGCCTTGCAGCAAGGCAATCCGCGCATGGACGATAAAGTGTGTACAGCCAGTTTTGGCGACGGTATCGACAAAATGTAGCATTTCTTCATAAGACTGCATGTCATCAATGCCAATCCGGTGTTTAACCGTCACCGGGATATTCACCGCCTGCTGCATTGCAGCAATACATTCTGCAACCAGATCCGGTTCAGCCATGAGGCAGGCGCCAATTTTATTGTTCTGCACCCGGTCACTCGGGCAGCCCACATTCAAGTTGACTTCATCATAGCCCCAATCTTCCGCCATTTTGCTGCAGGTGGCCAAGTCTTTGGGATTGGAACCGCCCAGTTGTAACACAATCGGATGCTCTTCAGTATTGTAGTCCAGATGACGTTTCGCATCGCCAAACAGGATGGCACCGGTGGTCACCATTTCCGTGTACAACACCACATTTGGGTTAAACAGGCGTGCAAAATAACGATAATCTTTGGTCGTCCAATCCATCATGGGGGCGACGGAAATACGAGGCTGAATCGATGGCGTGGATTGCATGAGAAAAACCTAAACCGCAGAAAATCGAGAGGGCAAAATTATACGTGCTTTGGCTATAATACAATAGTCCGGCATGGAAAAAGTAACGGCATGTTTTTTGCAACACTTTTGCAATCATTGTGGTTAGTTACATGATGTAATTTTTTTGATTATTTATGCACTGTATGCTGAATTTTGTGTCGTGATGCTCAGTAATGAGCAGAATAAAGAAGATAAAGAAGGGGGGGTAGCCATGTTAGTGGTTGAAATGATTTTTCGCAGTCAAAAGGCTGAATATTCTGATTATTTTAATTTGCGCATGCAGCGCGGCTTGAGCTGGTTCAAGCAAGCCTTGCAATTCGATCAGCAACAGCTGGATTTAAAATTTATCAGTCTGTGGGTGGCATTCAAGGCGATTCATGCGCGGGAAAGCAGTGCCGGGGAAAATTCATTGCAGGCATTTTTAACGCAAATGTTCCAGCATGATTTACCGCACCGGATTGATTACATGATCTGGAACAGGTTTCCCCAAGCTATCCGCTTATTGCTGGAGACGCCTTATGCATTTCAGTCCTATTGGGATTATCAAAACCATAAAATCAGTCAAACGGCCTGGAAAGAAGCCTTTAGGCAGGATCAGCAGCAATGGCAGCAGGCCTGGCAGGAAAAAGATTCTTTGCAGATTTTATCGGGAGTGTTCCAGCGCATGCAGACTTTGTGTCAACAGATGATGTCGGGTGGTGCCAGTTGCCAGAGCAGCATGAACCGCAAACAGCTTGCTGAGGCTTGTTTTGTGTTATCGGGACTACTCTCGACCTTTATGTTTGTCCTGTTAGAAAATGCCCAGACCTTGGATTGGGCCCAGCCTTTTTATCCGGTCGTGCAATTTTCTTAAAAGGATGCGTTTGCGTAACGCATCCTTTAAACAGCAGATATCCGTTTTTGCAGTACGTGGTCCAGTAGGGCAAAACTGCCCGACAAGAGTGCCAAAATGAAGCCTGCCAGACAGGTCATAAACCAGCCGCCATGCTGCCACGCATACACACCTAAAGCAGAGCCCGTTGCGGCACCGGCAAAATATAAGGTCATATAAATGGCATTGAGACGGGATTTTGCATCGGGGCGTAAGCGGAAAATAATATTCTGGTTGCAACTATGGGTGATTGCCAGACCTAAATTGAGTAGTGCGAAACCGAAAATATAAAACACTAAACCGTGTTGGGCGAAGTACAAGGATAACCAGCTCAAACAGAGCAGCGCAGCACCCATCCCATTGAGTTGATTGGTATGGCCTTGATCCGCCCATTTACCTGTCCACTTGGTCGATAATGCTCCGATCAGTCCTGCTAACGGAATCAGACCGATAAAAAAATCGCTGAGATAAAATGGTGCCACAGATAACAGCACGGCAAAAGTGGAATATAACGTACTCATCGAGGCAAAGGCACAGGCACCCACCAGCGAACGTATCAGCAAACGTTTTTCTTCCTGCAGCAACTGACCCATCGAACGAAAGATCTGACTGTAATGCAGATCGAGACGCAAGACATAAGGCAGGCGACCGCGTAATACCCAAGCGAGCCAGAGCAGCAGAAGACCACTCACTGCATAAATGACTTTCCAGTGCAATAAATTGGAGAACAATCCGGCAAAGCTGGTGGACAGCAGAATCCCGACCAGAAGACCACTCATCAGGAAACCCACCACTTCTCCGATTTTTTCGGGTTTGACGGCCATAGTGGCGAGAGGAATCAGTACCTGTGCGGCCACAGAAAATAAACCGGTCAGGATCGTTCCCAGCCAGAGCATAGGTAAATTCACTGCAAAGGCACATAGAAACAGGCCTAAGGCCGCTAAAGCCATTAAGACTGGAATGAATTTGCTTTTATTGAGGACATCGCCCAAAGGCACAATCAGTAACAAGCCCAGGGCATAAGAAATTTGCGCAAAGGTCACGGTTAATGCAGCAGAAGCTTCACTCACTGCAAAATATTGCTGAATGGAATGAATCAAGGGCTGGGAATAATAATTGGCACCGGCACAAAGTCCACACGCAATTGCCATCAGCCACAGCAAAGGTTTGTTTTGGCTAATATCTGAGGTTGTGGACATGCGTACTCCTGCAGGTGAACCGTTGGGTTAAATCAATTCGCACTATAGGCAAAATCCTGCACCAGATAAAGGTACTCGTGAATGACGCATGACAACGGACGAGTTTAGCCTGATCGCAACTAGCCGATCACTTGTCATGGCTGAGTGAAAGATAAAGTGTAGTAGATCAATGTTTTAACTTTTTCTTGCTCAGGGTAATCATCATGACACCTACAATGTTTAGTATGCAGCCGAGCCATTGCCACAGGTTAAGGTGCTCATTCAGGAACAGCACAGCCAGTAAAATTGTCAGGATCGGGCCAATCGAGGCAATCATGGCAGATTGCGACGCACCCAGCCGTTCAATACTTTGCATCAGGAAAATGGTGGGAAGTACGGTGACGAGAAAACCTAATCCCACTCCATACCAGATCACACTGGCAGGCAGTTGCATGAGTAAAGCAAGGGGGTGCGGTGTGGCAATAAAATAGTGGATCAAGGTACCAATACAGGCAATGCTCAGGGCCAAACCGGTAAAATTCCAGGAACCAAATTTCTGGATCAGTCGTGGCGTGATGAGCAAATAACCGGCAAAAGCCACCGCGCTGGCAAATACCAAACTGGCTCCCAACCAGAAATTGCCCTGAATTGGTGCGTTATTATATTCCTGTAACATTACCAGCAGGGTGCCACCATAACTTAACAAAATGGCACAAAAACTTTTTACATTTAATTTTTGTTTATAAATGACACTTGAAGCCAGCACTGTTAGCGTGGGATAAAGAAATAGAATAATTCGCTCAAGCGAAGCACTGATGTACATTAAGCCGACAAAATCCAGCCAGCTGGCAAAATAGTAACCGAGCAGGCCGGTCAGGGTGAGCAAGAGGAAATCCTGTTTACTGATTCCTTTGTTGCGATGTCTTGAAAACCAGCAGATCAGTAGAAAAAACGGCAGAGCACTGGCCATGCGTAATGCCATTAATACGGTGCCGTCAACCAGCGGTGAAAGTGCATAGGTTTGTTTGATAAAAATAGCTTTAGTACTAAATAAAAATGCAGCACACAGGGCGAATAATGAGCCGAGTTGTGTACGAGATAAGGATATTTTCATGTAATTGGACTTTGAATTATTTTTGCTCAAAATAAAAAAGCAAAAGCAGCGAATTATATATTTCAAAATTATTTTTCTGAATCACTTATTTAAAATGTCATCATTTATTAAATAAATACTGGGTAGTAATTTAAAAAACTTTAATTAGAATCCAAAAAGTCAACAAAAATACATCATGAGGGCAACATGGCTATCCGCGATGCTGCCTTTACTTAAGAAAACCCTAGCTTGAGGAACGCTCATGCAGATCGGAATACCCGCCGAAACTGTTGTCGGTGAAAATCGTGTCGCTGTTACACCAGAAACGGTCAAGAAGTTGATCAGTACTGGTCATAACGTGGTTATTGAACGTGGTGCAGGGGTGAACGCTGCCTATATCGACAGTGCTTATGAACAGGCTGGTGCCAAAATCACTGAAGATGCCTACGCCGGCAGCCAGTTGATTTTAAAAGTTCGTGCACCGCAAGGTAAAGAGATTGAGAAACTTGCAGCCCATACCATCGTGGTCGCGATGTTTGATCCTTACCGTAATCCCGAATTAGACCGGTTTGCATCTCAGCAGGTGTCTGCATTTGCCCTGGAGCTTTTGCCACGCACACTGTCCCGCGCACAAAATATGGATGTTTTATCCTCGCAGGCCAACCTGGCGGGTTATAAGTCGGTATTGCTGGCAGCCAATGAATACCAGCGTATGTTTCCGATGCTGATGACAGCAGCGGGTACCGTCAAGCCGGCACGTGTGGTCATCATGGGCGTAGGCGTTGCGGGTCTGCAGGCGATCGCCACCGCAAAACGTTTGGGGGCTGTGGTTGAAGCGACGGATTTGCGTCCGACGGCCAAAGACCAGGTGGAATCTTTAGGCGGTAAATGGCTGGATGTGCCAATGTCTGAAGAAGAACAGCAACGTGCTGCCGAAGCCGCCAAGAATGGTTATGGCTGGACGCCGGGTGAGCAGTACATCAAAGACCAGGCTGCAATTGTCGATAAGGCCGTAGCGAATGCCGACATCGTGATTACTACAGCTTTACTGCCAGGTCGTGATGCACCGCGTCTAATCAAGGCGGAAACGGTTGCCAAGATGAAACCGGGTTCGGTGATTCTGGATATGGCGGTAGAAACCGGTGGCAACGTGGAAGGCTCTAAAGTGGGTGAAACGGTCGTGACTGCGAATGGCGTGAAAATTTTGGGTGTGCCGAATATTCCGGCAACCGTGGCCACCGAAGCCTCTGCACTGTATGCGCGTAACGTCTTCAATTTTGTCGAAACCCTGTTTGATCAAGAGAAAAACTTTGCGATCAATCAGGATGATGAAATTCAAAAAGCCCTGCTGGTGACGCATGCCGGCCAAGTCCTGTTGAAGCGTGGTTAAGGAGATTCCTCATGGTTGAAACAATTACAATTTTTGTCCTTGCCATTTTCGTGGGTTATTACGTGGTGTGGGGCGTTACACCGGCTTTGCATACGCCTCTGATGGCGGTGACTAATGCACTGTCATCGATCATTATCGTGGGTGCCATGCTACAGACCGTTGGCTTACCTGTGCTGGGGATCGATGCCAATGTGCAGTTCCAGAGCGTGAATGTGGTCAGTGTCTTGGGGGCGATAGCAGTGTTCCTGGCCAGTATCAATATTTTTGGCGGCTTTGCGGTAACTGCACGCATGCTCGAAATGTTCAAGCCGAAGCAGAAGAAATAAGGGGCAAAACATGGAATTTATCCGAGCGAATGCAGATTGGTTTTACCTGATTGGGGCAGTTCTTTTTATCTTGACGCTACGTGGTCTGTCTGGCCCGAAAACCGCAATTGCCGGTAATCGCTACGGCATGATCGCGATGGCGATTGCTGTTATTACTACGTTCTTTGTCGCAGAACATCCGGTGATCTGGATGATTGCAGTGCCGATGGCGCTCGGTGCGGTGGTGGGGATCGCACGCGCGCGTACTGTGCCAATGACGCAAATGCCAGAAACTGTGGCCTTGATGCACTCTCTAGTGGGTTTAGCTGCGGTTCTGATTGCGATTGCTGCGATTCTGCATAACAACCAGTTGACGGCATTGTTTGCCCAGAATGAAGCTGCCTTGACTGCGGCGGGTGTGGAACAGGCTCACATGAGCAAAGTACACCTGTTTGAATTGTTTGTCGGCTGTTTTGTCGGTGCGATTACCTTTACTGCATCGGTATTTGCCTATGGCAAGCTGGCTGCGAAAAAATGGGCCAAAACCATTTCAGGTGCCTGGGTCAAGCCAGTGCAGGCAATCATCTTTATTGCCATGCTGGCATGTGGTTTCTATTTCTTTACCACAGGCAACATGCAGGCGTTCTGGGCGATGACTGCGTTGGCACTGATCTTTGGCTGGGTCTGGATTGCGCCAGTCGGTGGTGGTGATATGCCTGTGGTGGTGTCGTTGCTGAACTCATTTTCGGGTTGGGCGGCTGCCGGAATTGGCTTTACCCTGGAAAACAACATGCTGATCGTGGCAGGTTCTCTGGTGGGCTCATCTGGTGCGATCCTGTCTTACATCATGTGTAAGGCCATGAACCGTAGCATTATCAATGTATTGTTTGGCGGTGCTATGAGTGGCGGTGCAGCGGTTGCTGCCAATGCTGGTGCTCAGGTACAGCGTAACCATCGTTCCGGTTCAGCCGATGACGCGGGCTTCCTGATGTCAAATGCCGATAGTGTGGTGATTGTGCCGGGTTATGGTATGGCGCAAGGCCGTGCACAGAATGCGGTGAAAGAATTGGCGAACTTGCTGAAAGAGCAGGGCGTGACCGTACGTTTTGCGATTCATCCGGTAGCAGGCCGTATGCCGGGTCATATGAACGTATTGCTGGCAGAAGCCGACGTGCCGTATGAAGATATTCTGGAAATGGATGAAATCAACTCGGATTTTCCGGCAACTGATGTGGTGCTGGTGATTGGTGCCAATGACGTGGTTAACCCTGCAGCCAAAGATGATCCAAGTTCACCGATTTATGGCATGCCGATCCTGGAGGCCCATAAAGCGCGCACGATCATGGTGATCAAACGTTCGATGGCAACCGGTTACGCAGGTCTGGATAACGATTTGTTCTATAATGACAAAACCATGATGATCTTTGGTGATGCCAAGAAGGTCGTGGAAGATATGACCAAAGCCATCAATGGTACAGGTCACTAAATACAATAGATGTGTACTGATAAAAAGCCACCTTCGGGTGGTTTTTTATTGATATTACTGATTTTGATCGGCAGCTGAAAACAGCAGTTTAAGGCCTCTAAAGTAGTGGTGGATTCGGGATAGAAGCTGCATGAACCGGAATTTTGGCACTTTATTTCTTTGAGTTATTATGCCCAAATGGTGACCTCTTTATATGAGATTTATTGCGAGTTTTATAAGCCGGGTAAAGCCGGCCAGCTGTATGCACAAAGCAAATTGGAAATTAAGGGCGATTTCCCGGATGTGGATGTACCTCAGTTGTGAAGAAAAAATGGTTGTAAAAATCCAAATAGTTAAAAACAAAAAGCGACCTGATGGTCGCTTTCTTGCTATGGGCTGGCTGTCGGAGAGCTTAAGCCACAGAAGATTCTGGTGCTGAGCGCCATAAGCTTTCTAGGTCATAGAACTTGCGTGCAGTGGGCAACATTACATGAACGACCACAAAACCGAGGTCGATCAGGATCCACTCTGCATCACGTTCGCCTTCGATACCAATCGGGCGGAAGCCGGCTTTACGTGCTTCATCAGCAACGTTATCCGCAAGGGCTTTGACATGACGGGTGGATGTACCGCTCGCAATCACAATGGCATCAGCAACGTTGCTGATGGCGCTGACGTCGAGTTCAATAATATCTTTGGCTTTGACATCAACTAAGGCATCATGCACAACTTTTAAGCAAGTCTGAACATGTTGATTTTGAGAATTCATGGCGAGATCGTAAGAATTAGAAGCGCTGGGCGATGGTTCCAAATTCATAAAGGGGATAATTTCCTGACAATAACTCATCATTTAATATAGCGTCTTTACGCTAAAATTTCAAATCCGCTGGGTCAATTAAAATTGTAAATGATCGGCAAAATATTTCTGTTTCCAGGCAAAAGAATGGCTGGAATGGGCTTGCGGCTTATATTCTGCGGCAATATAGCCTGGATAATCGCTCTGCTTGAGCCAGTCAAAAATCGCCGCATAGTCGATTTGTGCAGTGTCCGGTTCATGCCGTCCCGGGCAGTCGGCAAACTGGATATGGCCGATTTGCGAGATATTTTCCTGTAGGCCCTGTAACACATCTTCTCCCATCATGGCCATGTGATAGCAGTCATATTGCATTTTTAATGCAGGATGATTGACTGCTTCCAACATCTCCTGGGCTTGAGCAATATTTTGTACCAGAAAACGTGGCATATCAGTCCCGTTAATCATTTCAAACACAGGCTGAATGCCGTAATCAGACAACATATGTGTCGCCAGTTTTAGGTTTTTGGCCAAGGTATTCAGGCAAGGGAGAAGGTCTGCATCCAGAGGCTGTTTGCCTGACAGGATATTGATGCTTGGGACATTCAGCGCACTGGCATAGACAATCGCCTGCTCGACTGCCTGATAAAAGGCTGCTTCTTGACCGGGAATGCCAGCAAGCCCATTGCTGCCTTGCATCAGGTCGCCTGCAGGGGCATTGATCAGGCACAGGCTCAGCGCATAA
Source organism: Moraxellaceae bacterium (assembly GCA_029267635.1). Lineage (GTDB taxonomy): Bacteria > Pseudomonadota > Gammaproteobacteria > Pseudomonadales > Moraxellaceae > Acinetobacter. Next base: position 343,180 of record JAJUIK010000001.1, read on the forward strand.
CGGTCTAGTTGCTCTTGAATTTGTTCAATACTCAACTCATAAGGAAACTGGATTTCCACATGCTTGAAGCCATGTGCATGTGCTTGCTCAAAGCGCTCAATCAATGGCACTTCGGTAAAAATCATGGATAAATTGACCGCCAGTTTGCTCATGTGCTGCATTCCATTAGAAAAGAGTTAGGGTTCAACCTGTTCAATGAGGGTGGCTAGATCCTGTTCCGCATAGCCATTTTGCTGGTGGGTCTGTAACTGTGCCAGGGCACGCTGGGCCACCGGAATATCCAGCTGCAGACTGTGGGCCAAACTGACCGCATTATTCAGGTCTTTAGATAAAGTCTGCACTTTCCATTGTACCGGCTCAAAAGTGTGTGTGGCCATGCGCGGGGTTAAAATTTGAAACGGCTTCGAATCGGCAAAACCGCCGGCCAACGCTGGTGCCAGCAGACGGGTATCGACGCCGGCCTGGTCTGCTAGTGCGACTGCTTCGGCAATCAGGGTGCTGTTGGCAGCGACGATCAGTTGATTGCAGATTTTGGTGGCCTGACCGGTACCGCTATCACCCATCCGGGTAACGCGTTGTGACAATACATTATAAATCAGGCTCAAATTATCAATGGTTGCTGCATGACCACCGGCGAAAATCACTAAGGTGCCGTGCTCTGCACCAGCTGTACCACCGGAAACCGGTGAGTCAATCCAGGTTACATGCTGTTGATGGGCAGCCTGTGCCAGCTGTTTGGTTTTATCCACAGATAAACTGGAGAAATCCACAATCACCTGATTGCGTTTCAGATAAGGCTTCAGCTGACGATAGACTGATTCAACTGCATGATCATCGGCCAGACACAGCAAAATCACCTGATATTTGCCAATATTGGACAGTTCGAGCGCTTCGGCGCCCATATTGATCAGTGGATCACACGTGGAAGCTGTACGATTCCAGACTCCCACTTTAAATCCGGCCTGCACCAGACGACTGGCCATGCGACTGCCCATCAGGCCCATGCCTAAAAATGCGATTTTGGTATGACGGTCGAAAATCATGGCATCTCTCTTATTGATATTGGCGTGGTAAAAATTGCACGTCTGGCTGTTGGTCTTTCTGCCGGGCGAGGCGGCTGTTTTTACCCAGCAGTAGTTTAAGTTGCCAGATTTTTTCCAGACGCAAGGCCTTGTTGGGCTGCAGCAGCATGGCGTTCAACACCTGTTTGGCCGCGATGAGGGCATCAGGGGAGCGTTGCGCCATTTCTTCAGCCAGCATAGAGGCACGGTTTAATGGTGCACTATCTAAATGGCTGACCAGACCCATCGAATGTGCATATTCTGCAGAGAAAATACGGCCGCTAAACGTCAGTTCTTTGGCGAGATCAATGCCGATCAGTCCGGTTAAGGAATGGCTTAATCCCATATCTGGCACCAGTCCCCAGCGGCTTTCCATGATCGACATTTGTGTGTGGGGATGTGCGATGCGGATATCTGCGGCCAAGGCCAGTTGCATGCCGGCACCAAAACAGAAGCCTTCGAGCGCAGCGATCACCGGGAAAGGCATTTCCTGCCAGATCAAACAGGCTTTTTGGAACAGGCTGGTTCCGGGTTTTAATAATTCCCAGGTTGCATAAATCCGGTTTTTCGGATTGTTCAGGTCGCTCAGGTCAATTCCGGCGCTAAATACCTGGTCTGCGCCAGTTAAAATCACACAGCGTACAGCACGGTCTTTTTTCAGTTGTTGTGCAGTGCTGACCAGTGCCTGCAACAAGGCAAAATTCATGGCATTGCGTTTTTCAGGACGGTTTAAGCTGACCGTCACAATGCCATTGTTGTTTTCGAGATGTAATAACGCCATGGAGTTGGACTCTTATTGTGCTCAGGTCTGAGCATAGCATGCACCTGAGCAGCATACATGACAGCTGAGTCACGATAAAAGTGGTGCTCCACCTGACTTTAGTCGAGTCGTATGGGTTTTATATCTCCTGTTTACTCAGGAGATGCTGAGCCGCTTGCGTGACCTGCTGAATGATCAGTTGCAGATCATCCAGACGACGCAAGGTTTCCTGCACAAAGGCCTCATCGGCACGACGGCGTTCTTTACGCAAGGTGGAAACAAACTGCTCAAACTCGCCACTAACGCGTTGCAGTTTTGGCGTACCGACATAGCGCGTGGCACCATATAGCCGGTGCAGTACATGCTCAAGCTGTGGGAAATCTTCCAGTTCGACCAGTTGCTGCATTTCTGCCAGCTCGGTAGCAAAACTGTCGACCAACATTTTTAGTAAATCCAGGGCCAGGTCTTCTTTGTTGGCAGCCAGTTGTACGCATTGTTGCCAGTCCAGAATGTCTGGATCCAGGGCTTCAATGACCACGCTATTTTCCACACTCTTGCTGCTTTGGTTGAACTGGTTGTTGGTCCATTCGGTCAAAATCTGGATGATCTGTTCAATCTGGATTGGTTTGGTGACGTAATCATCCATACCGACTTTCAGCAGTTTCTGTTTTTCATCGGCCAACGCATGGGCGGTCAGGGCAATAATCGGATGACGGACATTTTCCAGGGTCGATTCTAGGGAGCGGATAGCACGTGTGGTATCAATGCCGGACATGACGGGCATCTGGATATCCATAAAAATCAGGTCGAATGCCGGCTCGCCACGTTTCAGACGCTGTTCAATCAGGGTCAGGGCTTCCTGGCCACTTTGCGCCTTGCTGGTGGTGACATTCAGTTCACCGAGTAAAGCTTCCAGCACGATCAAGTTGGGTAAATGATCATCGACGGCCAAAATATGTAAACCCTGACCATCAAAAGCCTTCTGCTGTTCGTCTTCAAAGATTGGTTGGTTGCTGAGTAACTGGATCAGCGCCTGACGGCTCAGCGGTTGGTATAACGCACGCGCACGGTAATCATTCAGCATGCTTGGCGATAGTTCCATCTGGTAGCCATAAACCGCCAGATTGCCATGATAGCGGTTACGGATTTCTCGCAGCAGTGCCTCGCTATCACCACTGTGATCAACGATTAGCCAGGTATTGTCCACCTGTTGCGGTAACTGGTTGAGACGGCTGAACAGGTCCAGAATGGAAGCACTTTCAATATGCTGCACCTGATAATCTTCCAGATAATGGCGCAGGATATTGGCGGTTGCCGGATGGGCCAGATAGGAAATAACCTTTAACTCTGCAAAGCTTGGATGGGTCACGTATTCTTCTTCATCCACGCCAAACATGGCGGTGAACCAGAAGGTCGACCCTTTTTCGGTTGGGGCGCGTTCCTGATTGTCTTCAAAGCCAATCTGACCCTGCATCAAATGTACCAGCTGTTTGGAAATCGCCAGACCCAAACCGGTACCACCAAATTGACGAGTGACTGACGCATCGCCTTGCGAGAAAGATTCAAACAGTTTTTTACGATCGGTCCCGCTTAAGCCAATCCCGCTATCCTGCACACTAAAGTGCAGCAGGCATTGCCCGATATCATCATGTTCCATGCGCACACGCACGATAATTTCGCCATCCGGAGTAAACTTGATGGCATTGGAAATCAGATTGGTCAGAATTTGCTTGAAGCGCAGGGCATCGCCAATCACCTGTTGCGGTACATTGTCGGCATAATAAAATGCCATGTTGATGTGTTTTTGTGCCGCCAGTGGTGACAGCATATCCATGACATCAAAAATTGCTTCTTCCAGATCAAACGGTGCGGTTTCCAGTTCCAGCTTGCCGGCATCAATTTTGGAGAAGTCCAGTACATCGTTGATCAGGGCCAGCAGATGCGCCGAAGATTTGCGGATGGTCTGTAAATACAGTTTTTGCTCATTGCTCAGATTGCCCTGACGCAACATCAGATGAATAAAGCCATCAATACTGTTCAGTGGCGTGCGCAATTCGTGACTGATATTGGCCAGAAACACCGATTTGGACTGGTTGGCGGAAATCGCCTGATCGCGTGCCTGACGGTAAGTGATGTTTTGCACTTCAAGGGTATCTAAAGTGCGGCGCAGGTCATCTTCGGTCTGTTCGGTATGTTCGCGCAGTTCCTGAAAACTAAAATGCAGGCGTTTCACCACATTGGCAATATCACGCTGTAGCAGGCGTAGCTCACCGGTACTGTTGATCACCATGTGCTGATCCAGCGTATCGGCATTGACACGCTGCAGTTGCATGCGAATTTCATACATCGGGGCAATCCAGCGCCGTGAATAAAAGTTCAGACACAACAACAGTAACAGTAAGGTAATTAGACCGGTCGCGACCAGGACAATCAAAATCCGGTAATGGGCAATCGTTAGCGGCTGATTGTCCAGTTCAATCACCAGCCAGGCCGGATGGGGAATCTGGTTGTTAATCCGGATGCCATAGACGTGATTGCCATTGGCGGCAATCGGACCAAAAAAGGTGGCATCCTGTTTAAATACCGGCCAGGCATGCTGGATTTGTAAGCCTACGCTAAGGCGATTTTTACCATGTTGATCAATAATCGCAGCACGAGACATATATTGCTCATTGAGCATGCTGCGCATGACTTCTTTGGCCTGATCCTGACTTTGTGATTGAGCGTTAAGATTGTTCAGCAGTTGCGTCGCAGTAGACTGATAACGCGTCAAAATCACCAAAGCGGTCTGGCGCTGCTTGGCACGGGCAGCATTCGAGGTTTCACTGAGAACCAGTTCGGTTCCTACAGCGGCCAGAATCGTAATCGGCACAAAAATCAGTGCAATCAGTTGCCCATAGGCATGATTTAAGTGCAGGCGCTTAAAAAGTTTTTTATCAAAATTTGACATGGTTAAAGCAATTGTGTCCCCATGCAGCGGATATTAGCATGCTTTAATCCAAACTGATGATGCTTTAATCAGTTTTGAAATAAAGCCGGTGAAATGGGTGCAGCACCAGTCATTTTTTCATACAATAGCGCTCACCTCGATATAGGTGCATAGAATGACTAATACACATCCTGATTTCCTCGCAGACGAATTTTTGTTGGACCATTATGTGGGTAAAACGCCCTTGGTGCGTTTACAGCGTCTGGCCAGTCACACGCAAGCCACGGTATTAGCAAAATTAGAAGGCAATAACCCGGCAGGTTCGGTCAAAGACCGTCCTGCATACAATATGATCATGCAGGCAGAAAAGCGTGGCCAGATCAAACCGGGCGATACCTTAATCGAAGCGACCAGTGGAAATACAGGAATTGCCCTTGCCATGGTTGCGGCAATGCGTGGCTATAAAATGAAACTGATCATGCCGAGCAACATGAGCCAGGAACGTAAAGATGCCATGCTAGCCTATGGTGCCGAGCTGATTGAAGTGACCCAGCAACAGGGCATGGAAGGTGCACGTGACCTCGCCGCAAAAATGCAAAGCGAAGGTCAAGGTTTAGTGTTGAACCAGTTTGGTAATCCGGACAATGTCGAGGCACATTATCTGACTACAGGTCCGGAAATCTGGCAGCAAACCGGCGGTAAAATTACCCACTTCGTCAGCTCGATGGGCACCACGGGCACCATCATGGGGGTGTCGAAATATTTAAAAGAACAAAATCCGGACATTCAAATTGTTGGTTTACAACCTTCCGAAGGTTCGAGTATTGCTGGAATCCGTCGCTGGCCGGAAGCCTATTTGCCAACCATTTTTGACCGCAGCCGCATTGACCGCATTATCGATATTCCGCAAATCGAGGCGGAAAAAACCATGCGTAAACTAGCCAAAGTTGAAGGGATCAGTGCCGGGACCTCATCTGGCGGTGCAGTGTGGGCGTCCTTGCAAATTGCTGCAGAAAATCCGGACGCCGTGATTGTCTGCATCATCTGTGACCGGGGTGACCGCTATCTGTCGACCGGTCTGTTCTCGGTGCAGGATCCAGAATAAAGGATGAGTGATTATGCGTTTTCCTGTCCTGGTCTTTGATATTGAAACCCTGACTGATCTAAAGGCGGGCGCGCATTTATATCACCTGGATTTACCGCAAGCCGACCTGGAGCAGGCGCTGACTAAGCTGCGCCGTCAGGAAGCGGGAACCGATTTTCAGCGTTTGCCGCTGCATGAAATTGTCTGTATTTCCGGACTGTGGATTGATGAACATGGCATGAAGCTGTTTTCCTTTAGTCAGCAGCAGGACAGTGAAGCTGAGCTGCTCAGAAAGTTTTTGTCGATTTTTGACAAGCGCCATCCGGTGCTGGTGAGCTGGAATGGCACACAGTTTGATTTGCCGGTGATTCTGTTCCGTGCCATGTATCATGGCCTATCTGCACCGAGCCTGTTTGATCAGGGCGAAATTGATACGCAAAAACGCTATAATAATTACCAGAACCGTTATCACCAGCGTCATGTCGATTTAATGGATGTGATGGCTATGTTTAATGGCCGTAACTTTCAGAAATTGGATGATATCGCGCAGTTGCTCGGTTTTCCGGGCAAACGCGGTGCAGGTTATCAGGTGCCGGAATACATACGGCAGCAGCAATGGCCGCAACTCACCTCGTATTGCGAAGGTGACGTGCTGAATACCTGGCTGATTTATCTGCGCTGGCTGTTGCTGAAAGGTCAGTTATTGCTGGAAGATCATCAGGCCTGGGTTCAAGCCACGATTGATTATTTACAGCAGCATCAGCCACAACAGGCCGAGTTTTTAGCTTTATGGCGCCAGAGTGCACAGCATACCCCGTTTAGCTTGCAGCATTTTTCCTCTTCCCCAGATTTAGGTTAATTCTTTGAAACATCGTGCCAAACGTCCTGTTCAGTCATCTTGTTATACCTTTCAGGTAGAGTCACTGTCGCATGAAGGGCGTGGCATTGCCCATTATGGCACTCATCCGGACCATCCTGCCGAAAAACACGGCAAGAAAGTGTTTATCAGCTATGCATTGCCTGGAGAAACCGTACAGGCGCTGATCACGCATGAAACCAAACGTCTAGAAGAAGCGGATTGTGTCCAGCTGTTAAGCGAACCTTCAGACTTGCGTATTACACCGATTTGCCCGCACTTTGGCATCTGTGGAGGCTGTAATCTTCAGCATTTACAAGAAGATGAGCAGATTCGTTTGAAGCAGCAGGTACTGGCATCGCATTTCCAACACTTTGCTGGGATTGCCCCGGAACAATGGTTACCTGCATTACGTTCCACTCGGGAAGATTACCGGCGCAAGGCGCGTATTGGGGTGCGTTATCTGCCGCAAAAGCAACAGCTGATGGTGGGTTTCCGAGAACGGCAAAGCAACCGTTTGACAACGATTGAGACCTGCAAGGTGCTTGACCAAAGGTTGAGTGATGCCTTGCCTGAGCTGAAACTATTACTCGAAAGTCTAAAAGGCAAAGCGGTGATTGGTCATATAGAATTGGCGATGGGAGATCGTGAAGTCGCACTGTTGGTGCGGCATACTGAAAAAATGTCGACATGGGATGTCAACCAATTAAAACAATTTGCGTTACAGAAGCAATGGCAATTGTATCTGCAACCGGGCACAGCGGAAAGTGTACATCGGGTCGATGACCCGGCTGCAACAATGCGTTTGCATTACCGTTTAGATGACTTTGCTGTGGAATTCGGCTTTTCACCGCTGGATTTTACCCAGGTCAATTCTACTGTGAATCCGCAAATGGTGAAGCTGGCATGCGAATTGCTTAATTTGCAAAAAGGCGAACGGGTGCTGGATCTGTTTTGTGGTTTGGGTAATTTTTCATTGCCACTTGCGCGTTGCGTGGGGGAGTCGGGCCAGGTGGTCGCTGTGGAAGGCAGTGATGACATGGTGCAACGTGGTCGTGAAAATGCCGAACGTAATCACATGTCGAACGTGAATTTTTATTCACAAGATTTAACAAAAGACTTTTCGCATCATTCTTGGGCCAAACAGGGATTTGATGCATTATTGATTGACCCACCACGCGCGGGTGCGGAACAGGTAATGCAATATATTCCTCAGTTTAATGCTCAAAGAATAGTTTATATTTCATGTAATCCGGCTACCTTGGCCAGAGATGCGGGTATTTTGGTTCAGCACGGTTATCAACTAAAAAAAGCAGGCGTCATGGATATGTTCACACATACCGGGCATGTCGAATCCATTGCTTTATTTGAAAAAATTGCAGAGATCAACGATTAAAAATATGAGTTTTTCATTCACAGGAGAAAGGTATGGTCACAGTACGTGAACAATTGCCTGGACAACTCACAGGGTTGTCAGAGGACGCGACTGTAGAGCATGCCGCAGAAGCCCAAACAGGACTGGCATCCTGGTTAGACCGGGTACGTGAGAGTTATGATGGGGCAAAATTACAGCGTCTGGAACAGGTTGCACAGCTCACTTTAAAAAAAGAGCTGGAAACGACGGTCAATCATCGCAGCAATACCTTTACCACCGGTATTGGCATGGCGGATATTCTGGCGCACTTGTATGTGGATGAAGATACGCTGTCTGCGGCGGTACTGTATCGTAGTGTGCGTGAAGGCATTACTCCTTTAGAAGATGTCAAAATCCTATTTGGCGAGCAGGTTTACAACCTGGTCAAGGGCACCCTGGCAATGGGTAAATTGTCCGAGCTGATCGAGAAAAATAAACGCCTGGAAGATCACTTTAACAATAACCAGCGCGAACATTTAACCGGCATTTACAAGATGCTGATTTCGGTCACGGAAGATGTACGTGTCGTGCTGATTAAGCTGGCGGAACGTACTTTTGCCTTGCGTGAATTGGCGGACTCCAGCCGTGAGCGTCAGGAGCGAGTGGCGCGCGAGATTCTGACCATTTACTCACCACTGGCACACCGTTTAGGTATTGCCCAGCTCAAATGGGAGCTGGAAGATCTGGCGTTCCGTTATCTGGCGCCGGACCGTTATAAAGAAATTGCTTCGTTGCTGAACGAAAAACGCTTGGAGCGTGAGCAATATATTCAGTTTGTGATTGACAAGCTGAAAGGTGAACTGACCAATTACGGCATTGAGGCGGAAATTAGCGGTCGGGTGAAGCACATTTATTCGATCTATCGAAAAATGAAGAGCAAAAATCTAAGTTTCGACCAGCTCTATGATATTCGTGCGGTGCGTGTGTTGGTCAAAACCGTACCGGAGTGTTATCACACCTTGGGTATCGTACATCAGATCTGGCGCCATATTCCGCACCAGTTTGATGATTATATTACCAACCCGAAAGCCAATGGTTACCGTTCTCTGCATACTGCCGTGATTGCCGAAAACAAATCGCTGGAAGTGCAGATTCGTACCCTGGATATGCATGAAGAAGCCGAGTTGGGCGTCTGTTCGCACTTTAACTATAAAGAAGGTGCGAAAAATACTGATCATTCTTTCAATCATCGCCTGCATTCATTGCGTGCCGTGCTGGAGCATTATCAGGAACGCAATGAAGCCAGTGCACATAAAGCGGATGATGAAGCCGAAAATTTTGAACACATTCAGGAATTTGAAGGTTTCGAGAAAATTTATGTATTCAGCCGCGATGGAGATATCAAGGAACTGCCACGCGGTTCCACCGTACTGGATTTTGCCTACCATGTGCATACCGAAGTCGGCAATAAATGTTATGCCGCACGGGTCAACCAGCGTTATGTGCCGCTCACCTATACCTTAAAAACCGGTGAGCAGATTGAGATTCTGACCAAGAAAGATCGTGAACCGAACCGCGATTGGTTGGTTAACTCGCTGGGTTATATCAAGACCGCACGTGCACGTGACAAGTTGCGCCACTGGTTCCGACAGCAGGACCGCAGCAAAAACCTGGAAGTTGGCCGTGAACTTCTGAATAAAGAATTGTCGCGTCTGGCGATTCACCCGAAAAGTATTGACCTAAATGATTACTGCAATCATTTCAATGTCAAATCGGGTGAGGATATTCTGATTAATCTGGTGAGTGGCGATATCAGCCTGCATGCCTTGATTAATCAGGTCAACCGTCACATGCATCTGGATCAGGATGAGCCTGAGCTGGTGCTGAAACCAGCACTGAATCCGCGCGCCAGCCATACCTTGTCGGCGCATGGGATTCTGATTGATGGTCTGGACAATGTTGAGCTGCATATCGCGCAGTGCTGTCAGCCGGTGCATGGTGAATCGATTGCCGGCTATATTACCCTCAATCGTGGCGTGAGCATCCATAAAGTGGGGTGTGCGGATTATCAGCGCATGATTACTCAAGAACCGGAACGCGCAGTCGAAGCCGACTGGGAAATGCAACCGACCCGTGGCCAAAGCGTGCAGATCGTGGTGGAAGCCTATGACCGCCGTGGTTTGCTGAAAGATCTCACTCAGGTCATCTTTTCCGACCAGATCAATATTCGTCAGGTCAATACCATTTCCGAAGCGGATGGTATTGCCAACATGAAATTGCTGATCGAAGTGAAAGGCTTGGCGCAGTTGTCGCGCTTGTTGGCACGTTTAGAGCAACAGCCTGGCATTATCAGTGCGCGTCGTCTGGTACAAGGCAATTAATTGAGATTCATAAAAAAAACCTGCTACGGCAGGTTTTTTTTATAGCAGGGCAGTCGTCAAACTGTATCGAACTGACGAGATTGGCGTCTTATTCAAAATTGCAAAGAAAAAGAGGATTCCATGGAAAAGTTATTAATGATTATGCAGCAGCTGCGTGAAAAATGTCCGTGGGATCAGGCACAAACCCCACAGAGCTTGACCAAATATGCAATTGAAGAGGCCTATGAGGTTGAAGCTGCAGTACGCTCCGGCAATACCGATGACGTGCGTGATGAGTTGGGGGATTTGCTGTTACAGGTGGTGTTTCAGGCGCAAATGTATCAAGAGCAAGGGGCTTTTAATTTTCAGGATGTGGTCAATGCGATTAGTGAAAAACTGATCCGCCGTCATCCGCATGTATTTCAGACCGAACAGTTTGCCCGGTTGAGCCAGGAAGATGTATCTGCATTATGGAAACAGATCAAGCAGCAGGAAAAACAGGGCAAACCACGGTCACGCTTAGATGAGATTAAACCGGGACCGGCTTTAAATCAGGCTGAACAGATCCAGAAAAATGTAGCGAAAGTGGGCTTTGATTTTGCTGAGGTACAGGATGCCTATGTCAAGCTGGAGGAAGAACTGGCAGAATTTAATGAAGCAGTGCAACAGCAAGATTCCGATGAAATGCTAGCGGAATTTGGTGATTGTTTGTTCTCTCTGGTGAATATTGGCCGTAAACTAGGTCTGTCGAGTGAAATGGCACTCTTGGGTACGATTGATAAATTTCGTCGCCGATTTGCTTTTATTGAAGATCAGGCACAACAACAAAAACGGTCTTTGCATGAACTGAGCCTGGAAGAAATGGACCAGCTCTGGGAGCAAGCTAAACAACAATTAAAACAAAAGGCACAACAGCATGAAACAACATCACCTGTTTTGGGGACAAAAACCGATTAGAGCATCCTGGCTCGGACTTTTATTTTTATTGTGCTGTGGTATCAGCTGGGCACAAGCACCGTCTTTTGATCAATCCTATTTAAGATGGAAAGCCGAACAGCAGGCGCATGATGATCGCCTGAAACAAAAACAGCTGCAAAATTATTATCTTGCGCGGCCTACGCAACAAAGTACTTCGAGTGAAAAGATTCGTTTGAATCAGGCCTCTTTGGAGCAGCTGCAGCAACTAAATGGCATCGGCGAGAAAAAAGCCCAGGCTATTGTGGACTACCGACAGAAAAATGGCGGCTTTAAGAGTATTGATGAACTACAAAATATTAAAGGGATCGGGCCGAAGCTATTGGCAAAAAATCGGGATCGTTTGGGGTTGTAAGGGGATTGCAAAGCGCTGTCACGGAAGCAGTCAACAATTGCGGATTGATTCCAGAATCAAATTGCCCTTTGATTGTGTTAGAGATATGATTAGGCATCTTTGAATTTTACGTCCAGACGTAGGAGACAGCGTCTTTTGCAAACTTTGCGCGCGTCCAAATGTGGTTTATCCACTGCTCAGTTACCTGCTTATATTTTAGATGTGATTGATACCTTAACCAAGGCAGGCTTTGAAGCCTATATTGTCGGTGGTAGTGTCCGCGACATGATGCTGGGGCTACATCCCAAAGACTTTGATGCGGTGACCAATGCCACGCCAGCACAGGTGAAAGAGGTGTTTGGACGTCGTTGCCGCATTATTGGACGCCGTTTTGAATTGGCGCATGTCTATTCTGGACGTGAACTGGTTGAAGTCGCCACTTTCCGCGCCCCCCCTAAAAAAGCCATGACCAGTGCAGCGGGCATGATTTTGCGTGATAACAACTGGGGTACGATTGAGCAGGACTTTGTACGACGCGATTTTTCCATTAATGCTATGTATTATCAGCCACGCAAAGGTGTTGTGCTGGATTTTTGCCATGCAGTGGATGATATCAAGCATAAGACTTTGCGTTTGCTGGGCGATCCAACGGTACGTTTTGAAGAAGATCCGGTGCGGATGCTGCGGACCTTGCGTTTTGCAGCCAAACTGAATTTCCAGATTGATCCGGACATTCTGAAAATTTTCACTTTGGAGATGACCCAGTTATTGCGCGATGTGTCACCGCATCGCCTTTATGACGAGTCACAAAAACTGTTTACCATGGGACATTTGCATCGTGTTTTACCGATGCTGATCGATTTTGGCATCTGGAAACAGCTGTTTGCTGATATCCGTCCAGACATTACCTCATTTATCGAACGTGCAGCCAAGAATACCGACCAGCGTATCCAGATTGGCAAGACCATCAATCCGGCCTTTTTCTATGCCGTGCTGTTATGGCAGCCGTTTTTAGAGCGTTGTGATTTCTATTTAAGTAAAGGTGTGGTTCCAGCTGAGGCACGTGCTCAGGCCGGATTGGATGTGCTGAAACGCCAGGCAACCCGTACCGTGATTCCGCGTTTTGCCGAAACCTTTATTCGTGAAGTGTGGGAAATGCAAACCCGTTTGCTGAATCCAAAGCCACAACAGATTGAAGCATTATCCAGTCATGCGCGTTTCCGTGCCGGTTTTGACTTCTTGTTGTTACGTGAAAAATCCGGAGATCAGGCCACTCAAGGCATGGGCAGCTGGTGGGAAGCCTATCAGGAAATGAGCAGCGATGAAAAAGAACAGGCAATTAGCAAATACAATCGTCAGCGTGCGAAAAACCGCCGTAAAGCTACCGAAGAAATTGTAGAACTGCAGCAGCCTGCTGTTGTTGAGCTGGAACCTTTGGTGAACGAACCTGAGCCACGTAGCCGTCGTGCGCGCAAGGCACGTGCCAATGAGCAGCAGCGTACCGAGCATCAAAATGCGGGTAGCACTGAAATTGCCCCGGGCATCAGTGCAGATCATCCGATCTTGAAACGCAAACGCGTGCAACGTGATCTGAGCCAAGTGATTTTTGGGCCAACGCAATGAGTATTCGTAGCTATATTGGACTGGGCAGTAATTTGGGCGATTCGCGCCAGATCTTGACCGAAGCTGTGAGCAAACTGGCGACATTGGGTGCCGTACAAGTATCTAAGCTTTATCAGAGTCCACCAATGGGGCCGCAAGATCAGCCACATTATTTGAATGCGGTGGCACAACTGGATACCGAACTTGCTCCTCTCGACTTGCTGGATCAGCTGCAGCGCTTGGAACAGGAAGCGGGTCGGGTTAGACTGCGGCACTGGGGAGAGCGAACCCTGGATCTGGATTTGTTGCTGTATGGTGAACAACAGATTCAGCATGAACGTTTGACGGTTCCGCATGTCGGGATTTTACAACGGGATTTTGTCTTGATTCCGCTGCTTGATTTGGATCCAAATATTCAGATTCAGGGACAAACACTAAAAAATGTGGCACCGGTTCAGCAACCGACCTTAACGGTGGTGGCGGATCAGGATTGGGCCAGTCGTTAAAAAATATTTCCAATGTTGGAAGGAAATCCTGTAGAGGAACATCTTCATGATCAGTCTAAGTGACTTAAGGCAATTTAAAGCTGAAGGACGCAAATTTTCCTGTCTGACTTGCTACGATGCAAGTATGGCCAAGGCTATGGAAATTGCACAAATTGACAGTATTTTAATTGGCGATTCTTTGGGGATGTCGATACAGGGGTTGGATTCCACACTTCCGGTGACTGTTGCAGATATGGCGTATCACACTGCAGCTGTACGCCGCGGCAACCAGCATGCTTTTATCATGACCGATTTGCCATTTATGAGTTATGCCACCTTGCCAGATGCGCTACAAAGCGCCAAAACCGTCATGCAGGCGGGCGCCCAGATGGTGAAAATGGAAGGCGGAGCCTGGCTGAGCGAGAGCATTCAAGTGCTGGCACGTAACGGTATTCCGGTATGTGTGCATTTAGGCCTTACGCCGCAATCTGTACATATGTTTGGCGGCTATAAATTGCAGGCCCGTACCCGTGAAGCAGCGGACCGGCTGATTGCCGACTGTCAGGCTGTAGTGGATGCTGGTGCGGCTCTATTGTTATTGGAATGCGTACCAGCACAACTGGGCAAAGAAATTGCAGCATTATTTCCACAAGTGCCAGTGATTGGCATTGGTGCGGGTGCCGACACGGATGGTCAGGTACTGGTGGTACAAGATATGCTTGGCCTGACCTTTGGCCGTGTGGCGCGTTTTGTGCGGAATTTTATGAAAGAACAGGCCGGTGAAACCGCCATTCTCGATGCCTTTAAGGCCTATCATGCTGCGGTACAGGAACAAAGCTTCCCCGCTAAAGAACATACTTTCCAAGTCGAGCTGTAACAGATGAAAACAGAAACTACGATCCAGGGATTGACCGCCTCATTAAGCCCGGCACGAGCTGCGCGAAAAATTATCGGTTTTGTACCGACTATGGGCAATTTGCATGAAGGCCATCTCAATCTGGTACGGGAAGCACGTAAGATCTGTGATGTTGTCGTGGTCAGCATTTTTGTCAATCCGATTCAGTTCGGTCCGAATGAAGACTTTGCCAATTACCCACGCACTCTGGAACAAGACAGCCAATTATTGGCAGAGGTCGGCTGTGATATTATTTTTGCGCCAAGTGTCGAGCAGATGTATGGCAATCAACCGCGTCTGACCAATATCAGTGTCAGCGGGATCACCGATGATTTGTGTGGTAAATCACGTCCAGGTCATTTTGATGGGGTGGCCGTGGTGGTAACCAAGCTGTTCAATATGGTACAGCCAAAATTCGCCTTCTTCGGTCAAAAGGACTATCAGCAGTTGGCGGTGATCCGTCAGTTGGTGCGCGATCTGAACTTACCGCTCGAAGTGATTGGTGTGCCGATTGTACGTGCAGAAGATGGTTTGGCTTTGAGCTCGCGCAATGGCTATTTGACAGCAGAACAACGCCAGGTTGCTCCGACGATTTATCAAAGTCTGAAAACAGCGGCAGAGCGCTTACAGCAAGGTATTGCTTTAGCTGAAGTGTTAGAAAATATGAAGCAGCAATTGACACAGGCGGACTTTGTTGTGGACTATGTGGAAGCGCGTACACCAGATCTCAAGCCAATTGCTGAGTTTAATCAAGATCTTGTGTTATTTGTTGCGGCGAAACTGGGCAATACGCGTCTGATTGACAATTTGCAGGTGAAACATCAACCTGTTTAAAGACTAAAAAAGGGATCATGCTGCTATGAAGCGCATTTTAATCGTGACAGGACAGTCCGGCTCAGGAAAATCATCTGCTTTGCAGATTCTGGAAGATCTGGGTTATTACTGTATCGATAATCTGCCGCTGGCCTTGCTCCCTGAAATTGTTGCCAAGCTAGACCGTGAAAATAGTCTGGAACAGCTGGCACTGGGGGTGGATGTACGCAGTACCCGCCAGGATATGCAGGAATTTGACCAGGTTTTTGAACAGTTAAAAACCCATGGTTCGGTAGATATTATTTACTTGACCACACAGGATCAGGAGCTGATTGCACGCTTTAGTGCCTCGCGTCGTCCACATCCGCTGGCCAACCGTTTCAAAAGCCTGACCCAGTGTATCCTGGAAGAAAAGCTGTTGCTGCTGCCAATCCAGTTGTGCGCCACAGTACATATCGACACCACGGATAAAAGTGTGCATGACCTAAAACACACTTTGCTCTCCAAACTGGGGCAGTCGGATAACCTGATTGTGATTTTACAATCGTTTGGTTATAAGCATGGCATTCCGCTCGACACCGACTATGTCTTTGATGTGCGCCATTTGCCTAATCCGCATTGGGACATGGAATTGCGTAAATATTCCGGTTTGGATGAACCGGTGCGCAAGTTTCTGCAGGAAAGCCAGCAGACAAATGAAATGCTAAATGATATTTATCAGTTTTTAGATAAATGGCTACCGGCTTTTGCTGAAGGGCACCGGCATTATATGACGGTATCGATTGGTTGTACCGGTGGGCAGCACCGTTCTGTTTATATTGTGGATAGACTCAAAAAGGCTCTTGAGGCAAAATGGTCTATTCAGGTCTTACATCGAGAAATGAAGCACTGGTCATGATTGACACAACTGTTGACGTAATTAACAAACTAGGTTTACATGCGCGCGCATCCGGTAAACTCATCGAAGTCACTACCAAGTTTCGTTCCACGATTCAAATTGGTAAGGGCGAGAAACTGGTGGATGCAAAAAATATCATGTCCTTGCTCATGCTGGGTGCAGGCAAGGGAACTACTTTGCGAATGGTGATTGAAGGTTCGGATGAGGCTCAGGCTTTGGAAGAAATTCAGGCATTATTTGCAGCAAAATTTTATGAGGCTGAATAACTGTGGCACGTCGTCCAACCCGTTTTACTGAAGAAGACTTTGAAATTCTAGAAGGACGTGCAAGTAAAACCGAACAGAAAAAAGCGGTGCAACGTATGGCCGCTTTAGGTGAGCAGCTGGCAACGCTGAACCCGAAACAAATCCAGAAACTTCCTGTGGATGAACGTTTAATTGATGCCTTGCTGGAAGTGCAGAATATTACCTCACACGAAGCACGTCGCCGCCAGTTTCAGCGTGTAGGGAAACTGCTACGCAATGAAGATGAGACGGTGATTTTGTCTTACCTGACGCCACAGCAGGGTGCCAAGAAAACAGCGCAATTGCAGCGTTGGGTAGACCGCATCATTGCGCAAGGTGATCCGGTGATTAACGAGTTTGCCAAAATCTATAATGCGGCGGAACGTCATACGCTACGCCAGCATCTTTTGCGCATTCAACGGGATATTAGCAAAGCGCTGCCAGAAGCTGAGTTGGCGGAATCCAAGTTAAAACTGTTTAACTATGTACAACAGGTGGCCCTAATTTCGGATAATGCCAAGTAACGTTGTGCACATCAAAAAAACGGCCGATTCAGGCCGTTTTTTATTGCAATCCATCCTGCTTTTTATGCTCAAAATAGCGAGAGAGAAATCCTCGCTATTAAGCCAGAATGAGCAAAAACAAGAAATTTTTAGTCTTAACCAAAATGTCTGCTGGCACGTTCTTTGGCCCATTCACGCAGCACAAATTTTTGCAGTTTGCCGGTTGAGGTCTTTGGAATTTCAGTAATGATGATGTCTTTCGGGACTTTAAAACGTGCCAGACCTTTCATGCAGTGTTCTATTAACTCTTGTGGGGAGGCAAAAGCACCATCCTTGAGTTCGATAAAGGCACAGGGAACCTCCTGCCAGCGCGGATCCGGTTTCGCCACCACCGCAGCAGTCAGGACCGCCGGATGTTGATACAAGACTTCCTCGACCTCAAGCGATGAAATATTCTCTCCCCCAGAAATAATTACATCTTTAGAGCGATCGGTAATTTTGGCATAACCATCCGGTTGGCAGACGGCCAGATCGCCCGTATGGAACCAGCCGCCTTTAAATGCTTCTGCGGTAGCTTCTGGATTTTTTAAATAACCTTTCATGACAATATTGCCGCGAAACATGATCTCGCCCATGGTTTTGCCATCATGCGGGACAGGCTGCATGGTTTCAGGATCAAGCACCTTCATCGCATCCTGTAACGGATAGGGCACCCCTTGGCGTGAATGTAATTGCGCCTGTTCCTGAATCGAGAGCTCACTCCAGCCTGCTTGAGAGGCACACAGCGCAGATGGGCCATAGGTTTCGGTCAGACCATAGACATGGGTTACGTTAATGCCGATATGGCGCATTCCTTCAATAATGGCAGCAGGAGGGGCTGCACCAGCGACCATGACTTCCACGCGATGCTCAAACGGAATTTTCTTCTCGGCCGGGGTATTGATCAGCATGGATAACACAATCGGTGCGCCACAGAAATAATCAACTTTATGCTCAGCAATCAGTTTAAAAATCAGTTCTGAATCGACTTTACGCAAGCAGATATTGGTGCCGCCATTGGCCGCCATGGTCCAGGCGAAACACCAGCCATTACAATGGAAAAGAGGCAGTGTCCATAAGTAGGTGCCGCGAGGTGTCATGCCGCAGGCAATAATATTGCTGGCCGCATTAATATAAGCACCGCGATGGTGATAGACCACACCTTTAGGATTGCCTGTCGTGCCTGAGGTGTAGTTCAGGCTGATCGCATCCCATTCATCTGCAGGTAGATGCCATTCAAAATTGGCATCCCCTTGTGCCAGCCAGTCTTCGTATTCGACTTGCCCAATCGGGGCATTGAAGCAGTTTTCATATTCTTCATCCTCCACATCAATCACATAAATTTCATGCTGTACCAAGGCGAGTGCTTCTTGTGCCAAGCTTGAAAATTCGGGATCGACCAGAAGCACCTTGCTTTCTGCATGATCCAGCATAAAAGCCAGGGTTTTGGCATCTAAACGGGTGTTCAGAGTATTTAAAACGGCGCCGGCCATAGGTACGGCAAAATGTGCTTCGAGCATGGCAGGCACATTTGGCAATAAAACTGACACGGTATCATTCCGGCCCACACCCATTTTCTGTAACTGATGGGCAAACTGACGGCAACGCTGATATTTTTCCCGCCAGCTGATACTACGTTTGCCATGAATCATGGCTGCCTGATCCGGATAAATATAGGCAGCACGTTCGAGATAACGTAAAGGGGATAAAGTCACAAAATTTGCAGCGGTGCGCGGTAATTCGTCGTAGGCACTGACCATGTTGTTATAAACTCCGTGTTATTTATTATGTATGACCCTTGATTAAAAGATATGCATTCGCAGTAGGAAGGACATTTAGGCTTTAGTCTTAGGTTGAATTCTGTGGAGCTGTGTATTTGATTTTTTAAATAAATAAAATCAATATCTTATGATAGTTTTTTTGGTGTTTTTTTGCTTTTGTATCTATTCTTATCAGGGTGACGCGACAGTTCAGTTGATGCTCTTGTTAAATTGCACGTTTTGAGTTTCTCGGGTTTTTCTCGGTGAAGGAGTTTTCTCACCCGATGAACCGGTGTAAAATTCCGACTGATTTTATCTTTACCCACCGTTTTTATCTTTTGAGGTCCGTCCTCGATCATAATCTCGCGGTGACATGCTCCATGGTACGGGGCATCACTCCTTAAGGATTTTCTTATGCCAATTATCACTTTGCCAAATGGCGATCAAAAACAGTTCGATCAAGCGGTATCCGTGATGGACGTTGCTCAAAGCATCGGTCCTGGTCTTGCTAAAAATACCGTTGCCGGTCGTGTCAATGACCGTCTGGTGGATGCATGTGACCTGATCACCGAAGATGCCACACTGCAAATCATCACCCCAAAAGATGAAGAAGGTGTCGAGATTATTCGTCACTCGTGCGCGCACTTGGTTGGCCATGCAGTAAAGCAACTGTTCCCAGAAGCAAAAATGGTGATTGGCCCAGTTATTGAGGAAGGGTTCTACTATGACATCTGGATGCCACGTCCTTTCACGCTAGATGATATGGCCGCGATTGAAGAGCGCATGAAAAAGCTCATTGATCAGGACTATGATGTCATCAAAAAAATGACTCCACGTGACGAAGTAATTGCAGAATTCACGGCGCGAGGCGAAGAATATAAATTACGCTTGATCGCAGACATGCCAAATGAAACCCAAATGGGCTTGTACTATCATCAAGACTATTTGGATATGTGCCGCGGTCCGCACGTACCGAATACCAAATTTTTAAAATCGTTCAAGCTCACCAAAATTTCTGGCGCTTACTGGCGCGGTGATGCCAAGAATGAACAGCTGCAACGGATCTACGGTACCGCTTGGGCAGACAAGAAACAGCTTGCCGCCTATATCAAACGCATTGAAGAAGCGGAAAAACGTGACCACCGTAAAATCGGTAAGGCGCTAGACCTGTTCCACATGCAGGAAGAAGCACCGGGTATGGTGTTTTGGCATCCAAATGGCTGGACCATTTATCAAGTGCTTGAACAATACATGCGTAAAGTGCAGCAGGAAAATGGCTATCTTGAAATCCGTACCCCGCAAGTGGTGGACTTCACCTTGTGGGAAAAATCGGGCCATGCTGCCAACTACGCAGACAACATGTTTACCACCCATTCGGAAAACCGTAACTATGCGGTAAAACCGATGAACTGCCCGTGTCACGTGCAGGTATTCAACCAAGGCTTGAAATCTTACCGTGACTTGCCAATCCGTTTAGCCGAGTTTGGTTCATGTCACCGTAACGAACCATCAGGTTCATTACACGGGATCATGCGTGTACGTGGCTTTACCCAAGATGACGCGCATATCTTCTGTACCAAAGAACAGATTGGTCAGGAAGTGGCAGACTTTATCAAGTTAACTTTGGACGTTTATAAAGACTTTGGTTTTGAAGAAGTGCAAATGAAACTCTCGACACGTCCGGAAAAACGTGTGGGTGATGACGCACTTTGGGACTTGGCAGAAAAATCTTTAGCGGATGCTTTGGATGCTGCCGGTCTAGAATGGGAGCTGCAACCAGGTGAAGGTGCATTCTATGGTCCTAAAATTGAATTCTCATTGAAAGACTGCTTGGGCCGTGTATGGCAGTGCGGTACGATTCAGTGTGACTTCAACTTGCCAGTACGCCTAGATGCTTCTTATGTGACTGAAGATAATGACCGTGATCAACCAGTCATGTTGCACCGCGCAATTCTTGGCAGTTTTGAGCGTTTTATTGGTATACTTATTGAACACTACGCAGGCTTTATGCCGCCATGGTTGGCGCCAGTACAGGCTTGTGTCATGAATATTACTGATGCTCAAGGTGCAGCCTGTGAACAGGTAGTCGCTAAACTCAAAGAAAATGGCATTCGCGCTATTTCTGACTTGAGAAATGAGAAAATCGGCTTTAAGATTCGTGAACGTACACTCGAGCGAATTCCTTACTTATTGGTACTTGGAGACCGTGAAGTTGAGGAGGGCACCGTGAATGTCCGTACTCGCTCAGGAAAAAATTTAGGTACTATGTCAATTGATGCATTCGTTGACCTAGTGAAAGTCGCCGTAGCCGAACGCGGCCGGTACATTGTGGAGTAAGAAAGATTAAACAGCCTGACCGTAACCAGCAACAAGGTGTTAAGAGTAACCGTCCTGCGATTAACGACGAGATCCGTGCAAAAGAAGTACGCCTCGTTGCTGAGGATGGCGAACAAAAAGGGATCGTTTCTTTAGCGGAAGCGTTGCGTGCTGCAGAAGATGCTGATCTTGACCTTGTTGAGATCGTGGCCAATGCTGAGCCACCTGTTTGTAAGATCATGGATTACAACAAGCATTTGTTTGACCTAAAGCAAAAGCAAAAAGATGCCAAGAAAAAACAGCATCAGGTGCAAGTCAAAGAAATCAAGTTACGTCCAGCAACGGATGTAGGTGATTACCAAGTGAAGTTGCGTGCTATTCTGCGTTTCTTGGAAGAAGGCAACAAAGTGAAAATTACCTTACGTTTCCGTGGTCGTGAAATGGCGCATCAACAGCTGGGTCTAGCTCAACTGCAAAAAGTTGAAGCCGATGTGGCAGAATTTGGTGTTGTTGAACAGGCACCAAAAATGGAAGGCCGTCAAATGGGCATGTTACTTGGACCGAAAAAGAAAAAGTAATGCTTTCCAGCATAAAAAAAGCACTGCAGAAGCAGTGCTTTTTTTATGCCAGCGATCATATTATTGCCCTTGTGGCGCTTCGATATTTTCGGTTTGTGCAGAATTTTCAGATGAAGCTTTTTGGCCAATTGGGATTTGTCGCGATTTCTGGCCTTCTGGAGTCACACGTTTGAGATTGATGGTTAATAGGCCATGTTCGCAGTTTGCCTGCTCTACTTCAACATGCGGATCAAGTTGTAGAGACAGTTTAAAGGAGCGGTTAGAAATCCCCTTGTATAAATACTCTGCAGTCTTGTCATTGCTTTCCTGACTGGATTTTCCGGTAATGGTCAAGACCTGATTGTCTAGGTTGATTTCCAGATTATCGGGTGAGAAACCCGCAGCTGATACGCTGATACGATATTGGTCGTCTCCTATTTTCTCGACATTGTAGGGAGGATAATGGCTTTCACCAGGCATGATAGATTCAAATAAATCATTGAGTCGGTCAAAACCCATGTTACGTCTAAACATCGGACTTAAGTTACTGATACTCATTGCAATCACCTCCTGATCAGGTTGGGCAAATGGTTAAAAATAAAAAATGAGGCTGAATTTCCTTGATTACCTGTAATCATTCAACTGTGAATGGCCTCTGCTTTAATATTAAAGATCTAGATTTTTTTTCAAGGGAATGCATGTTGGGATTTGTTTTGTATTGTTAAATATATGATTCTTATATCAATTAAAAATATTAAATAGATGGGATAATACTCAGAAACCCATATAGAAGCGCTGCCTACCTGCCGGGATTCATGGTATAAACACAACACAGAAGATAAAGAACAGATCAATAAAATCTGGGTAGAGATAAGGAAGCTAGATGATCGATTTATATTATTGGCCGACGCCCAATGGCCATAAAATCACCATTGCCCTGGAGGAAATGGGGCTGAAATATCAAATTTTTCCGATTAATATTCAGGAAAATGACCAGTTCCAGCCCGATTTTTTAAAAATTTCGCCCAATAATAAAATCCCTGTGATTGTTGATCAGGAAGGGCCACGTGGCGAGCCGATTTCGGTGTTTGAATCGGGCGCGATCCTGCAGTATCTGGGACGTAAAACCGGACTGTTTTATCCGGAGGATGAACAGGAGCGGGTTGAAGTGGAACAGTGGCTGATGTGGCAGATGGGAAATTTTGGTCCTATGCTGGGACAAAATCACCATTTTAGCCGTTATGCACCGGAAAAAGTCCCTTATGCAATCGAGCGTTATAGTAATGAAACCAAACGCTTATATGGCGTACTCAATAAGCAATTGATCGGGCAGAAGTTTGTGGCTGGAGAATACTCGATTGCTGATATGGCGATTCTGCCTTGGGTGTTACGTCATGACTGGCAGAATATTGAGCTGGAAGATTATCCGTATGTGAAAGAATATGTAGATCGTCTCACGATTCGTCCGGCAGTCCAAAGAGCCTTATCGATTAAAATCGCGTGAAACCATATAAACCAATGCTTTTCCCTCGTACATAATTTGAACGAGGGCCAAGCGAAATGGCTGATATCTTTATTTATGATGTGCAATGCCGCGGGTCCAGCATGATTTGGTCTTGTAAGTTGGACGGTTTATAGATCCAGAATTTACGCGGCACATCCACTTTACTTTGTGAAATAGCTTGAATCAGCTGCTGATCGATTTTCTGATTGCCTGAACCTTTTTTGAGTTTAACCTTTTGTACTTCACCCTGTTTATTCACTTTAAAACTAAATTTGACCAAACGTGGTTTCTGTTCAAGTAAAGCAGCTTGCAGTTGTAGCGTTTTTGGTTGGCTACGATAAGAAAAAGGGACCGATTTTTCCTTTTTTTGAGCTAACCAGTTTTTTGAAGTAAAAGTATACTGGCATACTGTTGGTGTCACAGGCATTTCTTCATTAATGAGATTCAGACTAAAAGTCTGATAGCCAATCACGGGTAATGCCACGCCATCTTGCAGATAAGGTTTAACCTGAGCCTGCATTACAGCATTTAACAACAGCTGATCGAGTTGTGCCAAACCTGTACTTTCCTGTACTGTGGCTTTACTGATCTGTCCTTCTTCATCCGTGATAATACGCACGATTGCGGCACGGTTTTGTTCTTTTAAATCTTCATTTTTATACTGGGGTTGCGGAAATTTGTTCCACTGAATCCGGGTGGTCAGATGGGCAGGAAGTGCTGTGCTTTTTTGTATGTTGAGCTTTTTTGTTATAGTCGGCTCAGCTGCATGGAGTGTTGAAACGGCGATGCCGGACAATAAGAGCAAAGGAAGTGTTGGTTTCATAAATTTCATGTCATTGTTTATATTCGAAGATGTAAGATCAATGGGACAGGCCTGGATCAGGTTGCTAAGTATTCACTGATTTCAATCAGTCAGCAATAGGAATAAGCGTCCGAAGATGCCAGTCTTTTATCGTGTTCTTAATGTGAGTGGATCCTTGGTCGTCTGATACCGTGAATACACCACAATGATTTCCTGAATCAGGATGGCGATGGCTAAACAGAACTGGTTAATCGTGATGATCGAGAAATCGCGAAAGCGTAAGGCCGCAAACGCGTCATGTTGAGCAGACATAAACATGCAATGGGTAGATTTTTGTGATCATTATATGCCTGAATAAAAGTGGACTTTTCAGCCAAAAACGTAAATTACCCTGAAAAAATAGGCGGATCGATCTGAACGTGTACCATTAAAATTATCCGGATATGCTTTTGTTTTATACAAACTTGCTATAAAATGTCGCCTTCCTTACCTGCAGGTCGTTTTTGCAATGGTGCAAACGTGCCGAACAGGTGCTTAAAGAGGTTGTTATGGCTAAGTTAAAAACTCGCCGTGGTGCAGCTAAACGTTTCAAAGCGACTGCTAACGGTTTCAAGCGTAAACAAGCGTTCAAACGCCACATTTTGACCAAAAAATCTGCTAAGCGTATTCGTCAATTACGCGGCTGTGTAATGGTTCACGTGAGTGACGTTGCTTCAGTTCGCCGTATGTGCCCATACATCTAAGGAGATTTATAAATGGCTCGTGTAAAACGTGGTGTACAGGCTCATCGCCGTCATAAAAAAATTCTTGCTCGTGCTAAAGGTTACTATGGCGCGCGTTCACGTATTTATCGTGTAGCGTTCCAAGCGGTAATCAAAGCAGGTCAATACGCTTACCGTGACCGTCGTCAGAAAAAACGTCAATTCCGTGCTCTATGGATTGCGCGTATCAACGCGGGTGCTCGTCAAAACGGTTTGTCTTACAGCCGTATGATCGATGGCTTGAAGAAAGCTCAAGTGATCATCGACCGTCGCGTACTTGCTGACATCGCTATGCATGATGCAGTGGCATTTGCTGCTTTGGCTGAGAAAGCAAAATCTGCTTTGGCTGCTTAATTCTGTATAGAATTTAAAAAAGACCGCTGATGCGGTCTTTTTTATGCCTGAAATTCAGCTTTAAAGGCCGAAATAATACGCCAGCACACAGATGACGATGGTGAGTAGAACCAGCTTGATCACAGAAGAACTACTGACTTTGTGATGATGGGGTAATTGAGGTGATGTTACCTGAGCTGTGGTTGGTGTTTCGGTGACCGGTTGAGCAGACAGATGAGTTGTTGCAGCCGTATCTAATGGTGTGGTGGTCTCAACTTTGCTTAAACCTGCCGATTGATAATGATTGGCGGCTTTCACAATCAGTTTGGCAAACAGATCATCTATTTTCTGCGAGAAATGTCGTAGGTTGAGCTGTTCTTCCGGTGAGAGGATTTCGCCATTTTCTGCATAAGGATGCTTTTTCTTTTCTTCAACAAATGTAGAAAGCGCTTCAAGTCGATGTAATAGATGATGGACAAGATCAGCATTATAATCTGTTGGCAATAACGGTAAATACTGAATCTGGTCGAGTAAATGTCCTTCAGCATCTTCAACCTGTTGGCGCTCTATACCATAATAGGGCAAGTCACGTTGTGCAGGTTCAACATAGCCTTGCGCCAGCGGATGCTGAAATAATTCTTGTGCGGTATATTTCTGGATTTCCGCCCATGCGGCGCCTTGTAGATCCACCTCAATTTTTTTCGTCAGTTTGCTATTCAGTTCAAAACGCCAGAAACATGTTTGCTGGATGTTACTGCGTTGATGTAATGGCGCAACAAATGCATCTTCAGCCGTGTACCATTCCGCCAGTTCCTGTCCGAGAATCCAGGCGGTTTTTTTATTGCCCTGATGACTGACAATAAAGTGGGAAAAGGGTAAAAGCTCGACATTGCCATTTGGATTTTTTTCTTCATTTAAAATGGCTGACAAATGCAGGCTTAAACGTGATACACCTTGTTTTTTTAAGCCTTCCAGCCAGACCTGAAAATGTTGTGCCAGCAAATGCTGGGAGAGCAGGTCGCGAAATTCAAATGTATGCTGAAAAAAGATCGCATGTTGTAACCAGCGGCTGAACGGTAAATTTTGTTGCAGATATTCATTGCCATAACTCACTAGTGTGAGTTGCTGTTTCCAGATCTGATCGAGAGCCATAGTGTTTCATGAAAGCAAGATTGTACGTATCTTATCCTGTTTATAAATCATCGCGCCAATAAATTTTCCTCGAGTTGAATCTTCATCACAGCACAGAAAAACTGTTAGAATGTCGAGTTTTATTATATTTCTAACTTTGTTGCTTTGAGAGTTACTATGTCACTGGAAGCCCTGACCACTGAAGCGCTAGCTGCAATTGCAGCGGCTCAAGACCTTGCTACACTCGATCAAGTGCGAGTTCAATTTACGGGCAAAAAAAGCCAGCTTGCAGAGCAGTCAAAAGCACTCGGAAAAATGGATCCCGAAGAGCGTAAAGTTCAAGGTGCCGCCATTCATGCCGTGCGTGAAGCGATTAACGGTGCCTTGACTGAGCGTCAAAGTGCATTGCAACAAGCCGCATTACAAGAAAAATTGGCCAGTGAAACCATTGATATTACTTTGCCTGGCCGTGGCCAAAATATGGGAAGTATCCATCCGGTCACTCAGGTTCAAGAACGTATTTGCCAGTTCTTTACCAAAGCCGGCTTTACCGTAGCGACTGGCCCTGAAGTGGAAGATGATTATCACAACTTTGAAGCATTAAATATCCCGGGTCACCATCCGGCACGTGCCATGCACGATACCTTCTATTTTGATGCGACGCATTTGCTGCGTACCCATACCTCAGGCGTGCAAATCCGTACCATGGAAACCTCGGAGCCGCCAATCCGTATTGTCTGCCCGGGCCGTGTCTATCGTTGTGACTCGGATCAGACCCACTCGCCGATGTTCCATCAGATCGAAGGCTTATATGTGGCTGAAAATACCAGCTTTGCTGAATTAAAAGGTCTGTTGGTGAACTTGCTGAATGAGTTCTTTGAAAAGGATCTTAAAGTCCGTTTCCGTCCGTCGTATTTCCCATTCACGGAGCCAAGTGCGGAAGTGGACATTATGGATGAACGTGGTCGCTGGTTAGAGGTTTTGGGTTGCGGTATGGTGCATCCAAACGTACTACGCGCTGCGGGTATTGATCCAGATAAATACAAAGGCTTTGCTTTCGGTTTGGGGGTTGAGCGTTTTGCCATGTTGCGTTATGGCATCAATGATCTACGAATGTTCTACCAGAATGATGTGCGTTTCCTACGCCAATTTGCTTAAGACATTTTTCAGGATTGTATAAGGTTTAATAGATATGAAAATTAGCGAAAATTGGTTACGCACTTGGGTCAATCCAGCCATTGATAGCGACACGTTGTCCAACCAGCTTACTATGCTCGGACTGGAAGTGGATGACATGGCACCCGTGGCCAAACCGTTTACCGGTGTGGTGGTGGGTGAAGTCCTTACCGTTGAACAGCATCCAGATGCAGACCGCTTACGTGTGACCACCGTGAATGCAGGTTTGGAAGCACCGTTACAAATCGTTTGTGGCGCACCGAATGTGCGTCCAGGCATGAAAGCGCCTGTTGCACTGATTGGTGCGGTTTTGCCGGGCGATTTCAAAATCAAGAAAGGCAAATTACGCGGTATCGAATCACAAGGCATGCTCTGTGGTGCTTCTGAAATCGACTTAGAAGACAAGATCGATGGTTTGCTTGAGCTTCCAGTTGATGCTCCGGTAGGTGTCAATATCCGTGAATACCTCAAATTAGATGACCACGTGATTGATATCAGTATTACCCCAAACCGTGGTGACTGTTTCAGTATCCGTGGCGTGGCGCGTGAAATTGCGGTGATTAACCAGTTGCCTGTCAATGCTCCGGTCATCACATCGGTTGCTGCGACTATTGCAGATGAAAAATCTGTGGTTGTGACCACACCGGGTGCACCACGCTATTTGGGTCGTGTGATCAAGAATGTGAACGTGAAAGCAGCGACACCAGAGTGGATGGAGCAAGCCTTATCTCGTTCAGGTATCCGTACGCATAGTCTATTGGTCGACATCACCAACTACGTATTGATGGAACTTGGCCAGCCGTTACATGCCTTTGATTTGGCTAAAATCGAAGGTGCCGTACAGGTGCGTCAAGCCAAAGCTCAAGAAAAACTGCAATTGCTGAATGAGCAAGAAGTTGAGTTGTCTGAAGATGTGATGGTGATTACAGATGATGCCAAAGCTTTGGCAATTGCCGGCATCATGGGGGGGCTGGCTTCTTCCGTGAGTGATGAGACTCAAGATATCTTCTTGGAGTCTGCATTCTTTGCACCGCTTGCGATTGCAGGACGTGCACGTCGTTTTGGCCTACATACCGATGCCTCACAGCGCTATGAGCGTGGGGTTGATTTTGAATTGCCTCAACTGGCGATGGATCGTGCTTCACAACTCATTCAAGAACTGGCAGGTGGTGAGTTCGGTCCGATTACCACTGTTGAGCAAACTGAGCTTTTGCCAAAGCGTGCAGCGATTGCTTTGAATCAAGCACAAGTGGATCAGTTACTTGGTTATCCGGTGGACAGTGCCTTTATTGCTGATGCATTACAACGTCTAGGTTGTCAGGTGGAGAGCAAAGCTGAAGGTGAATGGCTGGTTGTGCCTCCATCACACCGTTTTGACATGGCGATCTATCAAGACCTGATTGAAGAAGTTGCGCGTATTCATGGCTACGACAACATCCAGATCAGCTTGCCGCAAATTGATGTGAAACTAGCGCAGTATCAAGACCGTTTTGAAGTGGCACAATTGCGTCAAACGGTTGCAACCTTGGGGTATCAAGAAGCGATCAGCTTTAGCTTCGCGGATGCGAAACTGGAAAAACAACTTAATCCAGCGGTACAGCCATTGATGTTGGCCAATCCAATTTCCAGCGATCTGGCAGCGATGCGTAGCACCTTATTGTCAAGCCTGATTCCATGTGTGCAATATAACTTGAACCGTCAGCAAAGTCGTGTCCGCTTTTTTGAATTGGGCCTACGTTTTGACTATCAGAATGCGCAGGGTATTGAAGATCTTAAGCAGATTCCAACCTTGGCCTTAATTGCAGTTGGTCCACGTGTTCCTGAGCAATGGCATGCCAAGGCACAGGCGATGGATTTCTTTGACCTGAAAGGCGAAGTTGAACAGATTTTAGCGGCGGGTCGTGTCAAGGTAGAGTATGTACGTTCAGAACGTGCTTGGTTGCATCCGGGACAGTCTGCTGAAATTCTGGTCAATGGTCAGTCGATTGGTTATTTGGGTCGTCTGCATCCTTCACTGGAAAATGATCTGGATTTGGGTACAACCTGGGTAGCTGAGCTGGATCAAAATGCCATTTTGCAATCTTATGTATCTAATTTTACAGAATTATCACGTTTTCCATCGATTCGACGTGATATTGCGCTTTTAATCAATGATAAGATTAATGTGAGAGATATTCAGCAGTTAATCCAAAAAACCGGTGGTGAACTTCTTGATTCTACCTGGTTGTTTGATGTGTATACTGGACAAGGGGTTGAAGAAGGCAAGCGCTCATTGGCATTTGCACTGTTGTGGCAACACCCATCACGTACGCTCGAAGATGCTGAAATTAAATCGGGTATGGATCACATTATTGAAGTGTTGCAAAACACTTACCAAGCGACATTGAGGGCCTCATGACAGCATTAACAAAAGCAGAAATGGCGGACCATTTAAGCGAACTCACGAGCTTAAATCGTCGTGAAGCGAAGCAGATGGTCGAGTTGTTTTTCGATGAAATTAGCCAGGCTTTAATTGAAGGGGAACACGTTAAACTTTCGGGTTTTGGTAACTTCGAGCTGCGCGATAAACGCCAGCGTCCAGGCCGTAACCCGAAAACGGGGGAAGAGATTCCAATTTCTGCACGCCGTGTGGTGACCTTTAGAGCAGGCCAAAAATTTAGACAACGTGTGGGAAATGAGCAGATCGATTGATCTGCTCTTTTTTCATCTACATAGCTGATTTAGCTAAGGTGTGCATGGTCAGATTTGATATAAGTAATAATTTCGATGCTATTTTTATTGCTTGATTAGAACATACAGAAATGAAGTAAAGAAAAAAGCAGCAATATATGGATTGAATCATTTTTATAAAAAAATAAACAATAAAAAAGAGAGCCAAAAGGCTCTCTTTTTTGACTAAATAATCAGTTAGATTATTTAGCTTCAGAAGCTGGAGCTTCAACAGCAGCAACGTCAGAAGCAGCGTCAACAGCTTCAGAAGCAGCTTCAGAAGCAGCAGCAGCAGCGTCAACAGCTTCAGATGCAGCAACTACAGCTTCAGAAGCAGCTTCAGAAGCAGCTTCAGAAGCAGCAGCAGGAGCTTCTTCAGTTTTTTTAGCACAACCAACGAAAGCTAAAGTAGTGGCAACTGCAGCAGCAACAGCGAATTTTTTGAATAACATGGCATCACTCTCATAAAAAAATTGAGATTAAAAATAACCCAAGTCAGACTGTTTGTGCTTTTATTATTCCTAACGTTAGATAGGTAAACAACGCATGGAGCAGGCTAACTGGTCTGCAAATATGCTATCACTGCAAATGTAGAAATACCACTAGCGTCACTGAAAAAAATGCAAAAAAAGCAGTAAATTCGTTTAATTTTTAACAGAAAATAACAATCAAAGATTTAGTTTATATTGGATAAATGCTAAATTAGTCTCTAAAAAGCATAGAATTTTTAAAATGATTTTTTTTAGAATCAAAAACTTGTATATAAGTTTACATAGAAACACATGAATTGTTCGTTTGTGTAACCGATGTCAACCAAATAAAAAGGCCATCGTTATAGATGGCCTGAGAAATATTCGCTTACGGTTTGCGTTTCATCTGGTCAAAGAAATCATCATTAGTTTTGGTTTCTTTCATGCGATCCAGCAAGAATTCCATCGCCGCCAATTCATCCATTGGATGTAATAGCTTGCGCAGAATCCAGACCTTGCGCAGTTTATCTTCATCCATCAGGCGTTCTTCACGGCGTGTACCCGATTTCTTGATGTTCATGGCAGGGAAGACGCGTTTTTCTGCAATACGACGATCTAAGGTGATTTCCTGGTTACCGGTACCTTTGAATTCTTCATAGATCACGTCATCCATCTTGCTGCCAGTTTCAATCAGCGCAGTAGAGATAATGGTAAGCGAACCACCTTCCTCAATATTACGCGCTGCACCAAAGAAACGTTTTGGACGTTCAAGTGCATGTGCATCCACACCACCGGTCAGCACCTTGCCGGAAGATGGGATCACGGTGTTATAGGCACGCGCTAAACGAGTAATCGAGTCGAGTAAAATCACCACATCTTTTTTGTGTTCAACCAGACGTTTGGCTTTTTCAATCACCATTTCAGCCACTTGTACGTGACGTGCTGGTGATTCATCAAAGGTTGAGGCTACAACTTCACCGCGAACTGTGCGTTCCATCTCCGTGACTTCCTCTGGGCGTTCATCAATCAATAGAACGATCAGGAAAACTTCCGGGTTGTTACGCACGATCGACTGGGCGATGTTTTGTAACAGCATGGTTTTACCGGCTTTAGGCGGTGCCACAATAATCGAACGCTGACCCTTACCAATCGGTGCGACCAAATCTACCACACGTGCTGTTAAATCTTCAGTCGTACCATTACCCAACTCCATCACCAACTGTTCGGTTGGGAACAATGGCGTCAAGTTTTCAAACAGAATCTTGTTACGCGAATTTTCTGGCGTATCGTAATTGATCTGGTTGACTTTTAATAAGGCAAAATAGCGTTCACCTTCTTTTGGTGGACGAATGGTACCAGTAATGGTGTCACCCGTACGCAGGTTAAAACGACGGATTTGTGATGGGCTGACATAGATATCGTCTGGACCAGCAAGGTATGAACCCGCCGCCGAACGCAGGAAGCCAAAACCGTCAGAGAGAATTTCAAGTACGCCATCGCCAAAAATTTCTTCGCCATTCATGGCGTGACGCTTCAAAATGGCGAAAATAATGTCTTGCTTACGGTTACGGGCCATGCCTTCGAGGCCCATAAACTCGGCAATTTTAATGAGTTCGCCAATCGGTTTTTTCTTGAGGTCGGTTAAGTTCATAGATGGTCAGAATGATATAAGGACGTGTGGATTACAGATAAGAAAAAGATGCAAAAGTCAGCCGCATACAATATGAGAAGATTATCGTATTTGCACAATAATAAACTCAAATATCTGATTCATTGTTTCGAAGAGAAATGTATAAAACAATTTCTATTGCCGAGCGGCGATCTTATGTGTTGTGTCTTTTAAGAAGGCAAGAAAGGGATGAACCTTGAGCTTTCCTGAAAGGGGACTATAAGTGAGAATGGATAATTTGTCAATTTATAGGCAAAAAAAATACGCCATGACAGAGATGGCGTATTGGATGGTTGAGATCGAAAAAATAGATTAGATGTTTTCTTCGATAAACGCAGTCAGTTTAGATTTAGGCGCAGCACCGACTTGTTGTGCGACAACTTCACCATTTTTAAACATCAGCAAAGCCGGGATGTTGCGAATGTTGTAGTTCACAGCAGTTGCTTCACAAGAAGTCACGTCTACTTTAACGATTTTCACTTTACCTTCGTATTCATCAGCAAGCACTTCAAGTACCGGTGCAATCGCTTTACACGGGGCACACCAGCCTGCCCAGAAATCGACAAGAACAGGCGTTTCTGACTCAAGTACATCCGCTTGGAAGTTGGCATCAGTAGTATTGACAATATTGGCAGACATGGTATTCGCTCCGAATGATTTTTAAGATGGATATGACCTTTATATAAATATAAGTATTACATAGCCATCTAGAACAATGTAGTGCAATGTGTAAATTTTCCGGCTTCTGCAGGGTTTTGTCCAATTGATGTTCACGATACTTTTAATCGTGTTAAGTCATTATAGAAAATTCGAGAAAATAAAAACTCGTTCAAATCTTATGGGAATGACTTTTCAATTCACGGCGGGTGAATTACTCTAGGCAGCAATTCTGTAGGGGTTTGTTTGAATAATGTCTGATTTTTTGATTGATGAAGAACTACTTGCTGCCATCGATATGGGGTCAAACAGTTTTCACCTGGCAATTGCACGCGTTGATCATGGTGAAGTTAAAAAAGTAGTTTCAATGTCAGAAAAAGTGCAGCTTGCTGCGGGGCTTGATGAAAATAAAAATCTAACCGAAGCGGCACAACAACGCGGTTTGGCCTGTTTGGCACGTTTTGTCGGGCGTTTGGGTTCGGTGCAACCAAACCGTTTGCGTATCGTGGCGACCAATGCCTTACGTCAAGCCAGAAATGGCCATGAATTCATTCAGAAAGCAGCAGAAATTTTACCCAAGCCGATAGAAATTATTGCAGGACGTGAAGAAGCGCGTCTGATCTATTTAGGTGTTTCGCACACTATCGCTAATGGTGGTCGTCGTCTGGTGATCGATATTGGTGGCGGCTCCACAGAATTCATTATTGGTGAACATTTTGAACCGTTGCAGACTGAATCGCTGCAGATGGGCTGTGTTGCCTATACTAAAGCCTATTTCCCGGAAGGCGAAATCAATGCCAAAGCTTTTGATAAGGCAGTGGTTGCTGCACGTAAGGAATTGACTGCGATTGCGGCGCTATATAAAGCAGAAGGTTGGGATACCGTGGTGGGATCCAGTGGCACCATCAAAGCCTGTCGTCAGATCATGGTCAACATGGGACTTAGTGATGATCAGGAAAATGTCACGCGTGACGGTCTGGAAAAGCTCAAAGACAAATTGCTGAAATTTAAGCATGTTTCAGAAATCAGTTTTGAAGGTCTGAAAGATGACCGTCGAGCAGTTTTGCCAGCCGGTCTGGCCATTTTGTATGCGGCTTTTGAAGTTTTAGGTATCGATAAACTGACTTATTCCGATGGCGCCCTGCGCGAAGGGGTCATGTACGATTTGCTGGGCCGTTTCCAGCACGAGGATATTCGTGACCGCAGTGTACAGGCTTTGATGGGTCGTTATAATGCCGATCCTAAACAGGCAGAGCGTGTGGTGAATACGGCTCAGCACTTGTTTGAAAATGTTGCCAAATCACTGAATTTAACCAGTGAAGACAGTGATTTACTGCGTCGAGCCGCTTATTTGCATGAAATTGGCCTAGCGATCAGTCATGGCGGATATCATCGTCATGGTGCTTATTTGCTGCAACATTCCGATATTCCTGGTTTTTCACAAATTGATCAAAACCATTTGTCGCACCTGGTCGGTTACCATCGTCGCAAGTTGCGCAGTGATGCCAAAATTGATGTCTTAAGAGTGGGTGGTCAGAAACTGCTCTATCTTTGCCTGTTGCTTCGTCTGGCGGTTTTACTCAATCATAGTCGCAGCGATCAGATGCTTCCTGCCATTGAATTAAGTGTGATTAATGCGCAACAATGGCAACTCAGCGTTTCTGGTGATGCCAAACAATGGCCATTGCTCGTTGCAGATCTGCATGATGAGCAAGTGCAATTTAAGCATTGGGACATTGAATTGAATATTCAGTCGGAACAGTTTATCGATTAACTCGATTTGATGAATTTAGGGATAATGCTCGACCTATGAAAAACAAAGCTGCTCAATCTAAAGCATGGAAAACGGTTCAAATTGCCCGTCATCCAGATCGTCCACAATTCTTGGATTATGTGAACGAAATTTTCACAGAGTTTGACGCACTGCATGGCGACCGTGTCTTTGGTGATGACGGTGCCATGGTGGGTGGTCTTGCTCGTTTTGAAGGTCAGCCAGTGATGATCGTGGGGCAGCATCGTGGCCGTAGCACACGTGAAAAATTACATCACAATTTCGGTATGGCGAATCCAGAAGGCTATCGTAAGGCACAGCGTTTGCTGGATATGGCAGAACGTTTCAATTTGCCAGTCTTTACCTTTATTGACACGATGGGCGCGTACCCGGGTGTGGGTGCAGAAGAACGCGGTCAAGCAGAAGCGATTGCGACCAGCCTTGCGCAGTTGTCCAGCTTGAAAGTGCCTGTCATCGCGACCGTGTTAGGTGAAGGTGGTTCCGGTGGTGCGTTGGGTATTGGCGTAGCGGATCGTGTGATCATGTTGTCGCACAGTATTTATTCAGTCATTTCGCCAGAAGGTTGTGCGTCGATCTTGTGGAAAACGGCAGAAAAAGCGGAACAGGCCAGTGAAGCCTTGGCATTGACTGCGGACCGTTTGAAGCAGATGGGCATTGTGGAATATGTGGTGGATGAAGGTGAGGGTGCTCATTTGAATCCTGAACAAGTCATGCAAAATCTGACCCTGGTATTGCGTGAAGCGCTAAATGAACTACAAGGTATGGATGCTGAAGAACGATGCGAAGCACGTTATCAACGTTTAATGAAGTTTGGCAGCGACAATGCCGGGATCGTATCTTAAGCCAGTTACAGCAATTTTCTGCTGAAACACATTTTCTGATTGGCTGTAGTGGGGGCATGGATTCCATGCTCCTTTTATATTTAATGGCCAAACTTTACCCTCAGCGCGTTCGCGCGATCTATATCGATCATCAGTTACAGTCTCCTAGCCGAAACTGGGGGAAGGTGGTGGCAGACCAATGTCAGCAACTGGATATTCCCTGTGTGATTCAGCCTGTGCAGGTGGCTTCTTCCGGTAATCTGGAAAATCAGGCACGTGCAGCCCGTTATCAGGCCTTTCAGCAACATATACAACCAGATGAAGTTTTGGTGTTAGCCCATCATCAGCAGGATCAGGCCGAAACGCTCATGCTGCGGTTGCTTTCCGGTGCGGGCATTCATGGTTTGGCCGCCATGCAGCAGGTAGATCGGCGTGAACAACTCATCATTTGGCGGCCCTTGCTGGATATGTCTCGCGAACAAATTGCCATGTGGGCTAAACAACTGAATCTGCCTTACGTGGATGATCCGAGCAATTTAGACCCACATTATGATCGGGCGTGGTGTCGGCAAATATTATGGCCGATCTTGCAGAGCCGGTTTCCCAAAATGCAGCAGGCATTGAGCCGAAGCAGTTATCTCATGCAGGATGCAGAAGATATTCTGCAGCAAGTCCTGTTACAAGACTGGCAGAACTGTGGAGATGCCCGACAGCTGGATTTATCGCAATTCTCACTTTTATCACAGGCCCGACAACGTCAGTTATTGTCTGCCTGGATGAAAGGCGAAGGGCAGTATCGGCCACCCTTTGAGATGGTGCAGCGCATACAAGCAGAAGTGATTCAGGCCAAAGCCGATGCTCAGGCAGCTTTGCACTGGAATCAGCATTATTATCTGCGTTATCAGGGGCGGTTATATCGTCTGGCGGCAGCGGAATATCTGGCAGAAAAAAACTGTTCGGTTCCTTTACAACAAACTATTGCTTTGAGGTTAGGACAATCTTTCCTACTTCCTGCCGGACATTTTCAGGTTCAGCAGCAGGAGATGGGCCTATCATTTGACTTGTTGGGACGGGGTTTGCAGTTACAGCAGCGTCAGGGCGGCGAGAGAATTCACCTGTATGGTCGGGTGGGCAGTTGGCCTTTAAAGAAGGCTATTCAGGAGGCGCAAATTTTTCCTTGGTTGCGTCATACAATACAAATATTTAGCATAGATAATGTTATGCTTGGTGTCTTTACACCGAAAGGATTTTGGTTGGCCCAATCACCGTATTGTGAACGGGATGGCTGGCAACCGAATTTAATTTCTCAGCCACAAGTAACTAAACTTTGAGCGTTATCATGAGTACAGCATTAAATTGTAATATTTGCTTTATTGGCGGCGGCAATATGGCGCAAGCCTTGATCGGTGGCTTGTTGTCACGCGGCTTACCGGCAACACGTATTACAGTTTCTGATCCGGTGGAAAAAGTCCGTCAGTTATTACAAGAAAAAGATCTGCATGTGACAGATAATAATGTCGAAGCTATTCAGGATGCTGATGTGGTGGTGCTTGCAGTAAAACCACAAGTGCTGGCCAGTGTATTAAAACCTTTGGCGGGCCTTTTTGCGGGTAAGTTGATTGTATCGATTGTGGCGGGTGCCGAGATTAGTACCATTTCTAAACTGGTCGGTGGTGCAGAGCGTATTGTACGTGTCATGCCGAACACCCCTGCACTGGTACAAACTGGCGCCCATGGTCTCTATGCCGCTGAGGCCGTTTCTGCAAAAGACCGTGAATTGGCAGGGCAGATCCTGGCGGCAACAGGTCTGACCATCTGGGTGAGTTCTGAGGCGCAGATTGATGCTGTGACGGCAGTTTCGGGTTCAGGACCGGCGTACTTTTTCTATATGATGGAAAGTATGATTCGTGCAGGTAAAAATTTGGGACTGGATGAAAAAACCGCGACGGCATTGACCTTGCAAACGGCGTTGGGTGCGGCACAAATGGCGATTACCAGTGCTAATACGCCGGCAGAATTGCGTAAAAATGTGACTTCTCCGAACGGTACGACACAAGCGGCCCTAGAAGTATTTGATCGCGCGCAAATTTCCCAAAATATTCAAACCGCTTTAGCTGCGGCACAAAAACGTAGTCAGGAACTGGCCCAAGAGCTCAGTGACAATAGCAAATAAATTGATTTGATTAGGAAAGTTCTGATATGGGTGCAAGTTCTGCGCTAATTTTTGGCATTATCATTAACGTTGCGATTTTGCTCGTATTCTTCCGTTTCTTAATGCAATTGGCTGCGGTCAGCCCTTACAATCCGGTGGTGTTATCCACCGTGAAAGCCACCAAAATTGTGGATGTATTTGGACGAATTCTACCGACCATCGGTAAAGGACGAGTCAATCTAGCGGCTTTGGTTTTGCTGGTTGTGCTGTATTTGTTAAAGATTTTTGGTGTGATGTACCTGAATGGTGCCATGCCGAACAGTCCGGTACATTTGCTGATTTTGACCTTTGTTACCATGATTCAGGATTTGATCCGTTTCTGCCGCTATTTGATTTTTGCTACGATCATTTTGAGTTGGGTGACCATGCTGACCCAATCCCGTTCACCCTATATTGAGGTGATTCAGGAACTGGCAGAGCCTTTACTGGCGCCTTTCCGTCGTCTGTTGCCGAATATGGGAATGATCGACCTGTCACCGATTCTGGCGTTCCTGTCTTTATATATTGCAGAAATCCTGATGAATGAAGTGGCAAAAATTTTGTTGACGGGTCTCTAAGTATTTAAAAATCTATAAAAAAGGACCTCAAGTGAGGTCCTTTTTTATACTATGTGATTAATGCGCTTCATCCCAGTTGTGGCCTTTACCGACTTCTACGACTAGCGGTACGGAAATTTCCAGCACGGACTGCATAACGTCGGCTAATTTTGCTGCCAGTTCATCGGCAATGTCCTGATCGACTTCGAGTACCAGTTCATCGTGTACCTGTAGCAATAAAGTGGCTTGGGATTTCGGTAACATTTTATCGACAGCAATCATTGCCAGTTTAATGATATCGGCTGCACTGCCTTGTAACGGTGCATTGATCGCGGCACGTTCGGCTGCTTTACGTACCATCATATTTCGCGCCCCAATATCGGGTGTATACAGTCGACGACCGAGCAGAGTTTCGACAAAACCTTGTTCTAAAGCCACCTGACGCGTGCGTTGCATGTATTCATAAATACCCGGATAGCGACGGAAATATTGCTTGATATAGTCTTGCGATTCTTCCCGCGTAAACCCAAGCTGACGGATCAGACCAAATTCGGACATGCCGTATAACAGGCCAAAATTCACTGCTTTGGCCTGACGACGTTGATCGGCCGTGACTTGCTCAAGGGGAATGCCTAGAACTTCTGCCGCGGTACGACGATGCACATCCTGACCATGCTGAAAAGCATGTACCAGTGCTTCATCCTGTGAGAAATGTGCCATCAGGCGTAATTCAATTTGTGAATAATCGGCAGCCAGCAAAACACGGCCTTCCGGTGCAATAAAGGCTTTACGGATCTGGCGACCAATTTCATTGCGGATTGGAATGTTTTGCAGATTCGGGTCAGAAGAAGACAAACGGCCAGTAGCAGTCAGCGCCTGATGATAACTGGTATGCACACGACAAGTTTCCGCATGGCACTGTTTGGCTAGGGCATCGGTATAGGTGCTTTTCAGTTTGGACAGGCTACGATGTTCTAGAATGGTATTGGTGATCGGATGCTCAATTTTTTCCAATACGCTTTCGCTGGTACTGTATTGACCGGTCGCGGTTTTTTTGCCACCTTTGAGTCCGAGTTTTTCAAACAGGATTTCACCGACCTGTTTCGGTGAGGCAATGTTGAAATTTTCTCCTGCCAGTTGCATGGTCTGATCTTCCAGTCCTTGCATGCTTTTGGCAAATTCCACACTGAGCTGATCAAGAAAAGCCAGATCCAGTTTAATGCCGGCTTCTTCCATATCGGTCAGGATGCGCGCCACCGGCATTTCGATATTATGCAGAATATTCAGCAATTCCGGGAAAGCCTGTAATTTTTCTGACAATACTTCATATAGACGATACGTGACATGGGCATCTTCCGCGGCATAGTGGGCTGCGGTTTCAATCTCAATCTGGTTAAAGGTTTTCTGTTTGGCACCCTTGCCGGCAATCTGTTCAAAGGTGGTGGTGAGGTGGCTGAGGTATAAACGTGCAACATCATCCATGCCATGGCGGGTAGCAACCGAATTCAGGACATAAGAAGCCAGCATACTGTCAAAATACCAGCCTTGCAGGCGGATGCCGTGATTAGCAAAAATGTGCGCATCATATTTCAGATGATGACCAATTTTTTGTACCTGATCATTTTCCAGCACGGGTTTGATCTGTGCCAGAATGCTGCCGCGATCAAGTTGAGGCGGTGCACCGTCATAATCATGGGCCAGCGGAACATAATAGGCATCTTGTGCATCAAAAGCCACGGAAAAACCGACCAACTCTGCCACACGATAATCTAGACTGGTGGTTTCGGTATCAATGGCGAAACGTGAACTGGTCGATAAGCGTTGCCACAATATTTGCCAAGCTTCTTGGGTCAGAACGGTATGATAATTGGCATTGCCCAGATGGTCATCCTGACTGCTCAGGCTGGCATGATCTTCGGTCTGGATGGGCGCGGGTACAGCGGCAGTCAGTTCGATCGCTTGCGTGTTTTGCTGATAGGTATTGTTATTGGGGTTGTTGGGATGATCCAGCGATTGTAACTGGTTACGGAATTCCAGTTCGGTATAGAGATGACGCAATTGCTCGACATTCGGATGACCCAGTTTAAGATCTTCCCAGGACAGGGCCAAATCCAGATCACAGACAATACTGGCCAGTTGATGGTCAATTGCGATGCCATCGACATTGTCTTTGATATTCTGACCGACTTTACCTTTGATCTTGTCGACATTTTCCAGAATGCCACCCAGGCATTGATATTCATTCAGCAATTTGGCAGCAGTTTTGGCACCCACACCCGGTACGCCCATGATGCCATCCGAAGCATCACCCATCAGTGTCAGGTAATCGACAATCTGGTTGGGCCAGACGCCAAATTTGTCATACACACCCTGAATGTCCATGACACGGTCTTTAAAGCTGTCTTCCAGTTTGACGTGTTCATTGACCAGCTGTGCCATGTCTTTATCACCGGTGGAGATCAGCACATCATGACCTTCCTGTACAGCGCGTTTGGCCAATGTGCCAATGATGTCATCGGCTTCGGCTCCCGGCAGCATATACAGCGGAATACCCAGTGCACGGATCAGGGCATGCAGATAAGGAATCTGTTCGGACAACTCTTCCGGCATACTTGGACGGTCACCCTTATAAATCGGCGAGAGTTCATGACGGAACGTCGGTTCAGGCGTATCAAAAATCACCGCCATATGGGTCGGTTGCATGCGACGCATCAATTTTTGGATGGCGGAAATGGCACCACGGATGGCATTGGTATGCAATCCGGTTGAAGTGGTTAAGGCAGGCAGTGCGTGATATGCACGAAATAAAAAATAAGACCCATCGACCAAAACAAATGGTGGCATTGCAAATTTCCTGATTTTTGAATGGGCCTATTCTACGTGAAATTTATCTTGTCTGCTGAACATGAATTTTACTGGACCGCACGAGATCGCTTGATGGATCCGGGACAAGATGCGTTAAGATAACTGGAAAGACATAAAAGCGAAAAGGCCCATGTATAACAAAGATAAATTGGGATTATGGCAGGTTATCAGCGGATCAGGATTACTTATTTTCTTGTTGTTGGCAGTGTTGATTGGCTTTAGCCTGATGCTGAAACCGGAGCTCAAAATGATTATCGTCGGCTTGTTTGGGATCTTGGCCATCGTAGTCATTCATTGGTTGTCTAGGCTGCATCAGCGTATTCGGCGTCTGGAACAGCAGCAACAGCTTGGCTATTCGGCTACGGATTTATCTCTGCAGACGATCATTTTATATGCCAGTGTGCTGGTGGGCCTGTTGGGTTATGTGCAACAGCATATGGGCTGGAGTGTGGCCGCCATCCTCGGTTTTGGCCTGTGTCTGATTCAGGTGTTGTATCAACTGCATATTCGGGTTTCCCGACTGGAAGAGCATCATATTCTGCTGGCAGCAAGTACCGCAGCACCACAAGTCGATGAGCAATCCCAATCTTTTATTGCTACAACGCCAGACTGGATGCAACAGTCGCAAGTACAGGAGCAGCGCTCGGTTATCCTATCCCAAGAGACTCACACAACCTCTCCCTATGTTACAGCTCCTGTTCAGACCGTTACGGCAGAGCCTGCCTGGTGGCAGCCTTTCTGGAACTGGATGCTGCATGGCAATCCAATTTTGCGTGTCGCAGTTGCAGTGTTAATGGTGGGAGTGATTCTACTGTTGCGCTTTGCGAGCGAACATTGGCAGCTGAGTCTCGGCATTAAACTGTTGTTTATTGCAGGAGCGGGTGCGGGTTTGACAGCGTTCGGTTATTACCTGGGGAAACGCAATGCTTTGTTTGCGGTGACTTTACAGGGCGTGGGCTTGGCTGTTGTGTTCTTGACCTTGGTATTTGTCCATCATTATGCGGTCATCGCCAGTCTGACTGTCGCGAGTGCCTGTTTTGCCGGCCTGCTAGTGCTCAGCACGGTGTTGAGTCTGAAACAGGACAGTCTGTCTTTGGTGATCCTGTCCTTGGGCATGGCGTATCTGGCCCCTTTATTGATCCCGCAATACCATCCAGATGCGCTGTTCCTGTTCAGCTATTATTTGCTGATCAATCTTGCGGTGGCGTTGGTCAATTTTATTAAGCCTTGGAAGGTACTGAGTTACATCGCTTTTTCTGTCAGTATGCTGATTGGTGGAACCATCATCTGGATGTATGCCGAAGATACACAAAAATGGTGGTTGGATCTAGTTTTATGGTTGCACATTGCATTGTTTATCTGGCTGAGTCTGCGTTATAGCCAGTTGATGCTGGAGCAGAATCAGAATGCCTCACGCTTGCAGCCTTTACTTGATGTGGGCCTGGTTTTTAGTGTGCCAGTGCTGGGTTTTTCCATTCATGCGCTGCTGTTACATGATTCCACGTGTGCCTTGACAGCTGGTGCGGCGGCTTTGGCGGGAATTTATAGCGCCTTAACCTTCTGGATCAAATATCAACAGTCGCAGCTGTCCTTGCTGGCCAAAAGTTTCTTCATTTTGGCTGTTGCATTTTTTGCGTTAATTTTTCCGCTGGCTCAAGGTGCACATTGGACTTCGATCGGTTGGGTGGTGCAGGGAACCGCACTGATGGTGTGGGGTGTCAGTGAGCGTGATCGATTGAGCCTGTACAGTGGCATGATGTTATCGCTGTTGAGCGCGGTGACCTTGTTGAGTCAGATCTGGACTGACCCAGAGTTTCCATTGTTGAGTACCTCGATTTATGCCGTGTGCCAATTGATCGCAGCATTTTACCTGTTACAGAAAGATGCGGAGCAGCGGGCAGTTTGCGATACCCACATGCTCGGTGGTTTATTCTTGAGTTTGGGTTTGTATGCTGGATCCGTTGCCGGAGTGCAGGGGCTGGATTGGCAGGGACAGGGTTTAAGTCCTTATTTGATGATTGCCAGTGCTTTGTATGCCCTGTTTTACGCATGGATGCAGTTCTTCAAATCAGAGGTATTGTGGAATTTGTCACAGCTTTGGATTCATACCTTATTTCTCATTTTATTTATTGTTGAAACCTTGCAGCAGCAATTGTTTAGCCAGCTGGCCTGGCCCAATGGACTGCAGCAGTGGAGTTTTTTGTTGGCGGCATCTTTAATGAGTTTGCTGGTGATGCGGGCTCAGCCTGCACAGCAAAATATTGTATGGATTCCCTTTTGGGCGAGCCTGGTTGGATTGACGCTGGCAATGATCGGGTTGGCAATTTTACCTGAAAACCCCGTGATTGCACTGGGTCTGGCACCGTTGCTGTATGGTATATGGTTATGGAAAACCCAACAAAAACGATGGCTGCAACAACCTGTCATCTGGCTGTGGAGTGGTTTGTGGCTGCTCTGGGCAAATCTTGATGTGGTGGCTGCAACGCACTTTTATCTGCTGCCACTGTTCAATTTGACCGATTTGCTCACATTGGGGATGATGATGGGATTGATAGCTGTTATTTACCGCCAGACTTTTACAAATCTGCAGCAGGAATGGCGGGTCAAGATCAGCATCATTTTATTAGGCCTGTTTGTACTGAGCAGTGTGGTGGTGCGGGCTTTGCATCATTATCTGCAAACTCCGCTGTGGAGCTGGGCGGTTTGGCACGATGGTACTGTGCAGCTCAGCTTGACTTTGTTGTGGGTGTTGTTGGCTTTTGTCTTGATGACCTTTTCAAGCCGCCGTGTCATGCGTCAAGTCTGGTTTGTTGGTGCCGCACTGCTGGGGTTGGTGGTTGCAAAACTGGTGTTACTTGATCTGGCGCAAAGCGCGACCCTGACCCGGGTTTTTTCGTTTATCGGCGCTGGTGGCGTGATGCTGATCATTGCCTATCTCGCCCCATTACCACCGATCTCAGGCGAGCCTAAAGTTTAGGCTCACGTTTGATTTCGGCAGCATTGCTATATTGATCAATATCTTCATTATTGAGCACTGCAGGGATGGGCGGACGATCCACAAATCCCATTTTCGGCACCGGAATTTCAATATGATTTTCCAGAAAGCCGTTGCGAATACGTTC
This sequence comes from Moraxellaceae bacterium, assembly GCA_029267635.1. Classification (GTDB taxonomy): domain Bacteria; phylum Pseudomonadota; class Gammaproteobacteria; order Pseudomonadales; family Moraxellaceae; genus Acinetobacter. The sequence continues at coordinate 387,605 of JAJUIK010000001.1, forward strand.
CTGCATTTCATCGCGAACTTTCAGGAAATTTTCCCGGCGGCACCAGATTGCAAACAGTAGTTCAATGGATGATTCACGAAATGCAGTCACCGTTACCGCAGGTTTCGGTTCATCCAAGACCCAAGGGTGTTTTTTTGCAACATCCAGCAGCACTTCACGTACTTTGATGATGTCTTCATGAAAGTCGATGGCCAGGGTAATCGGAATACGCCGGATCGGAAATTTCGACAGGTTATGTACGGGCGCACGGATCAGCTGTTCATTGGGTAAACGCACATAGACATTGTCTAATGTGAGTAACTTGACTGAGAGCAGATCAATCGAAATGACTTCCCCCTCGATGGTATGGCCACGGATCAGGGTGATCTGGATGGTATCGCCCACTTCAAAAGAACCTTCCCCGATTAGGAACAGGCCACTGATCAGGTTGGTGGCGGACGTTTGCGAAGCAAAACCCAATGCTACGGTGAGAATCCCGGCCGCACCCAAAAACACGCTGAGTTTAAAACCAGCTTCTTTCAGGCCGGCCACCACAAACAACATAAAAATAAAGTAGAAAATTCCGCGGCGCCAGACCAGACGCTGGTGAGCATTCAAACGTACGCCCATGGTGCGGATAAAGGTATTTGAGACCACCCGTGCCAGTAAAAAGCCGATCAGGCACAACACCACCGCAACCAGAATTTCACTGAGCCGTTCGGTGTTGATGCTGGTAAAAATACTTTTCAGGCTCTCTGCAATATCCTTGCTTAAATTCGATTCTGCCATGATTGTCCCCTAGAAGAATGAATCAAACATATTGAACAGGGTACTGCCCGGATCCCTTGGCGGATGTACAGGTATGACTTCTCCGGCCAAAGGTGGTGTGCGGTTTTCAATCCGGATGCGTGGCGGACGGTCCGATCCTTCATGTAATACCTTGATTTGTGAGGTCCATAAACGTCCGGTACTAGGGCTGTAAAATAAGGGCAAGGCAGGTACAGGCACATTCATCCGGTCAAAACGTAATTGCTGGCTGCTGATATTGTGAAAATCGACCGGCGTGACTGCACGGAAAGCCCGTGGTTTTAGTAGTTTTAAATCGGTACGGCCATCCACCGAGGTGGCATAACACATTTCTCCGGTGCGTGGATGAGGACCAAACCAGGTGTCTTTGGGTAAAATTACCGGTAAATCAAATAAAGGATCACGTTGTCCGGGTACAAAACCAGCGATCCAGAGTGGGGTGCTGATATAAAGCGTTCCGCGTTGCCCAGCTGGAATATAAATCGGGTCCACCGGTTTAATCACTACAGATCGATCCGCCAGACGCGGCATGAGCTGAAAATTGGCCTCTGTTCGTGCAAACATATAGCGTTCGATTTTTAGTGGTGCAGGGAATGCCATGTCTATTTCTTTAATCGTCTGCCATTGCTGTTCATAGTCATACTGCACTTGGGGACGATGATATTCCAGACGCCATTCTTGCAAGCTGCGGGTGAGACGGAAGAGCAGGGAACCAAATTGCCAGGCACGGGATTGGTTGAGTTCGAAATGTTGCTCACCCCACCATTTTAGTGGAGGCAGATCAGGTTCAAACGCTTCATTCATATTGGACAACAGCAAATTTCCTCTATCAAGGGGGACATAGACAGACTTCACGCTGTCATGTGCTTAGCGTACACTCAAATACAATTTATTCATCATTCTAAGTTGTGATGCAAATTCTGAAACAATTCCAAATTCCTTATAGTTTTGCCAAGCGTCATGGTGTGATTTTACGTTATGATGGTGATCAAGTCTTTATTGTACGACGTGAAAATACCTCCTTGATTGCCTTGCAGGAAGCCCGCCGTTTTTTGGGCAAGCCTGCCCATCATCAAGTTTGTAGCGAGCAGGAATTTAATAACCTGCTGAGTTCAAGTTATGCGGGAGATCGGGGTGAATCGCAGCAGGTGGCTGCGGGCTTGGAGGAACATCCGGATTTGTTGAGCTTGGCCGATCAGGTACCTGAAACCGAAGATCTGATGGATCAGGAAGATGATGCTCCGATTGTACGTCTGATTAATGCCTTACTCTCGGAAGCCATCCGTGTCGGGGCTTCGGATATTCATATTGAATCCTTTGAAAAGAAACTGTCCGTTCGTCTGCGTGTTGATGGTCAGTTACGCGAAATCGTGCAACCACGTCGTGAACTGGCACCGTTATTGGTGTCACGGATTAAAGTCATGGCTCGTCTCGATATTGCAGAAAAGCGTGTTCCGCAGGATGGCCGTATTTCTTTGCGTCTCGCTGGGCGTGAAGTGGATGTGCGGGTATCAACTCTTCCATCTTCACATGGTGAGCGGGTGGTAATGCGTTTACTCGACAAGCAGGCCGGTCGTCTGAATATGACCCATCTGGGCCTAATGCCGAATGATTATGAACGTTTGAAGCAGCTGGTGCATCGTCCACATGGCATTATTTTAGTCACGGGACCGACCGGTTCGGGTAAAACCACCACTTTGTATGCAGCTCTGTCTGATCTGAATGATCATACCCGCAATATTTTGACGGCAGAAGACCCGATTGAATATCAGCTAGAAGGTATAGGTCAAACCCAAGTGAACAGCAAAGTGGACATGACCTTTGCCCGGGCATTAAAAGCCATGCTGCGTCAGGATCCTGATGTGGTGATGGTCGGAGAGATTCGTGATTTGGAAACAGCAGAGATTGCGGTGCAAGCCTCTCTAACCGGTCACTTGGTGCTTTCCACTTTACATACCAATACGGCAATTGGTGCAGTTACACGTTTAAAGGATATGGGCATTGAGCCTTTCCTGTTGTCTAGTTCCTTGATTGGCGTGGTGGCGCAGCGTTTGGTACGTACCTTATGTCAACATTGTGTGGGCTGGCATGATGCTGATGAGGTTGAAACAGCGCTCTTTAGCACACTAAATTCAGTGACACCATTGAAATTGCCAGAACCGAAGGGTTGCGAACATTGTGGACATACCGGATTTAGTGGCCGTAGCGCGATTTATGAAATTGTAGCGGTAGATGAGCAGATGCGTCGTCTGATCCATGGCAATGCAGCAGAATATGAACTGGAAAATTATGCCCGTCAATCTTCCGGTTCCATCCGTGAAGATGGTCTGCGTAAAGTCTTGCAGGGTAAAACCACGCTTGAGGAGGTTTTACGGGTCACCAATGAATCGGCGGATTAACGTCGCAACTTCATGATGTTTGGCATTTACCAGAGTTCAGCTATTTTTTTCATTAACCGCGCCCGGTATTTGGCTGCCGGGTTACTCAGGTTGCGAATCGTTTCATTCTCATAATACGTTTGCCAGGCGCGTACCATGTCTAGCGTGGTGCCATACTGCTTGATTTTTTCCACATCTTCGCTGTTTAAGTTTTGCCAGCGATGTTGGGCGCCTTCTGCACCTACTCCCCAGCCAATCACCTGCAGGCCAAATTCTGCGACCGGCATATCATGTGGCGTAGCCGGTAGAGGTAAGGGGGCAATCTTGGGATTGATCAGGATGTGTACGGGATGGGCTGTTTCTGTCAAATAAACTTCAGCATAACTGCTAGACGCCAAGCTGAAAATCACAGCACAGCGCAGGAGAGAGTCAATCATAGAAAAATAAAAACTTAGTACTGAATAATTTGACGGTGTTGCATAAGGGGCATGGATTGGCGCACGGCTTCCTGCTGTGCCAAATCAAATTCAACGGTAATGAGACCGGTACCTTCCTGTTGAACCACATCCAATAACTGGCCTTGGCTATTTGCCGCCGCGGCATGACCCCAAGTTTGCCGTTTTGGTCCATGCCAACCTTGCTGCGCGGCACCTAATACAAAACACTGACTGTCCATGCCACGTGTCTGCAACAGTAATTGCCAATGCATTTGCCCAGTGGTGTAAGTAAAAGCGGCGGGAGCTGTTAAAATGTTGGCGCCTTGATGACGTAATTTGAGCGCCAGTTCTGGGAAACGTAAGTCATAACAGACCATTAAGCCGATATTGCCAAATGGAGTGGACGCTACGACGATATCTGTGCCGGGTTCAAAAAACTGAGACTCTTGATAGCCACCGACCGAATCACCGACCTGTACATCAAACAAGTGAATCTTGTCATAGCGTGCTTCAGTTTTTTCAGGACTGATACACAGGCTCACGGTGCGAACTCGACCATCACGAATGATTGATCCATCCGGACGGAAAGGGCAAGGGAGAGTACCCCCGACGATCCAGATCTGATATTGATGAGCAAGCTGTTCCAGACGTTGTTGCAAACTTTTAAACTGTTCAGCGGTTTCGCGCTGTTTGCCTGCGGCAAAGCAGACAAAGTTTTCCGGAAAAACGATCAGTTCGGCACCTTGCGCTTTACTTTGCTGGATCAATAACTCAATGTTACGGAAGTTCTCTTCAATATCATTTTGCGAGTTCATCTGCGCAACAGAAAGTAAAGTCATCATGGGTCCTGATTAGTGGTGGGCTAAGCCATTTTGCTTATCCGATACTTTTTCCAAAGTATCTTGTTCTTTTTGCAGCTGTTTCACCAGTGGTTCAAACATATTCTGGTTGCTTTCATTCAGTTTCATCAGGGTTTTATGTGCATCCAGTACGGTGCTGAGCATCGTATTGTTGGTCACATGCTCTTCCATTAATGCGCGGGTACACACATTTGGATCACCACAATAATTCAGAATCACAAAAACCTGCCCAAGCCCCATACTATTGGCTAGTGTAGTGATATCGGGGTTGGTCGAAAGCATGACCGCCTGAATATGATGGATCTGTTTGAGCTTGAGGCCCAGTTTGGCAAGTACGCCGAGTACTGTACTGTCAATAAACGTGGTTTGGGTCAAATCGACAATCGCACCAATGACATTGGCTTGCTGTTCAATTTTTCCCAGTAATTTGTCTAGACTGATGCAAGATTGCGCGCGCACTTCACCAATAAGTTTGAAGATATGCGTTCCATTCAAACTTGCATATTCAACATGACCTGTTGACATATAAATGCCATTTGCAGAGAAGGATGTGAAAATTATCACATAGGGCAACCGTAGACTCAAGTAGTCCACAGTCGTAGATGTTTTGTTTTAACAGCAACACATTGATTATAAAATTAATTCATTCTGCGCAGACTAAGAATGGCAATATCGTCCGCCACATGTTCAGGCGCCTGAAATGATTGATTTTGCAAGTGGTAGACCAATTGTTCGAATTGTTCGTTCAAACCACCATCATAGGGTTCAAGTGCACCATCTGAACAAATAATGAACCGTGCTTGCGGCGTTAAGGTGCATTCATATTCTTCCACTTGTAGGTCTTCAGTCAAACCCAGTGGGAAACTGCTGGTATTTAAAATTCTTGGCGGCTGCCTCGGTTCAAAAATAATTGGTGGTGGATAATGCCCGGCACTGCACCAGCGAATCTTGTGGGTTTCAAAATTCAGGATTCCGGCGATCATGGTGATATGTTTTTCAATATTTTCCTGTACCAGCATTCCATTCAGTTTCTGTATCAGCTGTTTGGGTGTTTTAGAGCGACCATGAAACGCAGCCATCCAGGAGGTGAGTAAACTGCTCGTGACACCATGACCAGATACATCCGCCAGATAAAAGATAATTTCCCGGTCATTGAGTTTCCAATAATCGTACCAGTCACCGGAGAGATAGGCAGAGGGCTTAAATAAGGTTTCTACTTTATAGTGCGGGAGTTCAATCGGATTTGGCAGTAAGCGTTTTTGCAATTCCGCAGCAGCCGGAAGATCACGGCTATCCTGATTGCGCTTATATTGGGCATCAATTTTTAATAAGGCATGTGTGGGATATGCTGGTAAACGGTTCCAAACCCAACCTGCCAGGGCGCCTAATTCCCAGGCTTGTGCCAGTGCTGTTCCTTCATCTTCAAAGGCAATGACCACAGTCGGTAAATGCCACTGGTGTTTTAAAAAATCCTGTACATCAGCAATCGCAATAATAGTAGGGTCATATAAATCAATATCTTCTATGCGAATCAATTGCAGACTCGGAAGCACACTTAGCACTTGGTCTAAATAAGGAATGGTGCGAGTAGGCTGAATGAAATACATAGAAAAGTGGTGTATCCCTAGAATAGTAAAGCAAAAGTGATAATAGTAGATGTACTATATAAATCAAACTATTGCTAGGGAAAGCCAAGTTTTCTCTAGCATGATTTTTTACAAATTATTCTTCTGTCGATGGTGAAAATTCTTCCTGTTGCTCAGGTTCGTCATCCATTTCGATGTCATCTTCTTCCTGGAAAGCGATCTCTTCTAAAGGCACACCTTTTTTCTGGGAAATTTCAAAATGTTTACGCTGTAAATAAATATCGCGAATAATGGCGTATTTATCCCCTTGTAATACACTTTCCGCATCCAGTAAACGTGAACGCAGATCAACAGCGCCTAAAACGTTATCCGTCCATAACAGCCCCTGATCATCTTCTAGCAGATAACTTTGCGGACGTGCTTGACGATCAATTACAAAACCGATGCCATCACGGAACGTACTTGGGCCTAAGAATGGCAACATGACAAATGGACCGGAACTGATACCGTAATAACCGAGGGTTGTACCAAAGTTTTCATCTTCAGCAGGCAAGCCCAAGCGTCGGGCCGGATCGGCAAAACCTAAACTGGTAAGCGTATTGATACTAAAACGGCCGAGTGTTTTGGCCGCACGTGCTGGGCGCCCCTGGATTAGCTGGTTGACAGCATTCCATGGTTCTCCGAGATTATCTCGGAATGCACGATAAGAATTACGTACCGGCTCGGGTGTTTTTTCCTTATATTGCACTGCCGCTGGACGCAAAATATTCCGGTCTAAAAAATCATTAAACTCATAAACCTGACGATTGAGTGGTTGTAGGGGATCTTTAACTTCTTCAGGTTGAGTGGCCTTAGCATTTACTTTTAATTGACTGGCTTTAATATTTTTAAGTTCTTTAATCGCCTGTAAGGGTGAAACTTTAGAACTTTCCTCGCTATTTATTGCATTTTGGGTATCGACCTTTGGTGTTTCAGCTTGAGCTGCAAGGTCTTGGGCAAAAACAGGACTGATCAATCCTATTGATAATAAACTTACCCCGAATAAATGAGAGTGGCGCATAGGAATTCCTGAAAGCTTTTTCATATTCAAATCATGCAATAAAGAACAATTCATAAGTTATACAGTTCCTTATCAAGCTGTATTAAAACCGATTAGAGCAAAAAATGTATGAAAAAAATATAAAACGAGTAAAAAATAAACAAAAAGAATTATTATTTAAAAAAGGGGTTGTGCTTGTCTGAGAATGCCCTATAATGCGACCTCATCGGCGGCACTGTTGAATAAAACTTGTTGAAAATCAAGCGATTGGAAATAAGTTAAATTTAAGAGTTGACATTCTGGATAAACAGAGTAGTATAGCCGACCTAGCTTGATGCTGACGAA